>JAFTKW010000019.1 GCA_017453065.1 Lachnospiraceae bacterium
GGCAAATAAAAAAGGCTCTTTAGAGCCAGCCTGTGACCGCAGTGCGGAAGGCGAACTTTTCAGAGCCTCTTTAGAGGCATGCAGGGAACAGCGGCTTATAGCCGCAGAGCAAACCACCAGCTAAGCTGGTGGTGCTGATTGTAAGGAAGGATTTATAGAATATTTCTTTGTTTTCGAATGGTGTGAGAAACTTCTGGTTCATTTACATATTGAGTAATGGTGTCTCGAAGTTGTTGCAGTTCCTTCAGCTTGGATTCAGAAGATTTGTATTTTGCCGATAGAGCATTACGTTCTTTGACAAGGGATTGATACTCGGCTCGTACCTCGTCGGGATTGACTTTGGCAGGATTGAGTCCGGCTTTTTTTAACATCTCTTTAGCAGCATCGTAAAGAATAAGCTGGGACTCATACTTGCGAAAAACAGCGTCCTTATGCTTCGCCTTATAATACTTCATGTGGTATGGTCGGTTATCTGTATACTGCACCACATATTTGAGAATAAGGGCTTGTTCACGCATCTGCTTCTCCAGAGTAATGGTATCGCTCCGGAAAGAAGTTGATTGATGGGAGAGGGTGGAAATTTGTTCTTCCAATTCTTCCATGGACTGAAAGCCTTTTTCGTTTAAGGTAGCATAGGCTTTGGCAGCGATTTTTAGATTTTGTTTGTCTGCCCATTTTTGCAAGCCGGGACTTTGAGCGAATTTTTCGTCGGTGGAGGTATCAATCAATTTACGCATTCCGGCAGAACGGAGCATCTTATAAGTACGTTCCCTTGGTTTCCGCTCGATGCGTTCACGGATACGTTCCCGTGTGAAATCATTGCCCAGGGTGCGTTCGCTGCCTCGGATAAATCGTTCAGCTCCATGAGGGCGGAATTTAATGTATTTCCCGGCAGTATTGAAATCAAAGTTTTCAATCTCATAGCCTTTGCTTTGTATGAGTGAAATAAATTCATCATAAGAATTTGCCTGTTTAATGGCTTCGTTAATATCAACCTTGAGTTTTGTTTTTAATGAAGTTCCTTTCTTAGCTTCTAACCATTCTTTATATGATTTACCTTTTTGATTTGTTTCCGGTATGACATACAGACCATGCTCCCGGCAAAGGTCATCACTCAAGTGTCGGATATTATGATAGGACTTTTTGCAATCGTGATATTTTTTGTGTTCGATGTTATCGGCTGCACAGAAAATTATGTGATTATGCACGTGACCCTTATCTATGTGGGTGGCAACGATATAGGAGTATTTGCCCTCTAACAGTTTATCTGCAAGCTCCATTCCGATGCGGTGAGCTTCTTCATAGCTTACCTCTCCGGGAGCAAAAGCTTGTATCAGATGAAATGCTTTATTTTCGTCTGATTGACTCGTTTTGGATAATGCAAATTTGAAGTCATAAGCTGCAGTTTCTGGACTGCAACCATAAGCTGAGATCAGAATACTCTCATCTGTCTTGGCCGGGTTGCAGATGTAGTCTACTGCTTTATTGACGGTTGCTTTGATAGCATGGATTTTTGTGTATCCCATATTTTATTCATCAGCTCCTTTAGTTCTTTAATGTCATCGTCATAGAGATGCCCGGTAGCGTTTGCCCGCTTGGTTATCTGATTTATGTTATTGCTTATTCTTGCAAGGATAGTGTTACATTCACGAAGATGCGAATAGTCTACGTCATACACATATCCGTAAAGGATAAGCCGACGGATAAAGGCAGATTTACTCCTCATGCCGGATTGTTCATATTTCCGGTTGAGGATATATTGCTCGTCATCGCTTAAAAAGAATTTCAATTCGTTTGTGCGTGTTCGGTTACTCATTTTATACAGCTCCTTTATAAAATTTGTGCCGTATCCGGCGTTATGTTTTTGTGAGTGTTCTGTCCAATTTCGCCAACGTGGAAATTGGAGCAGACACGAATCAGGGGGTCAGGGGGATATGCCCATTGCAAGCAAGAAACATTTATTTTCCACTTTGGAGAAAATGAGTGTTTTATCGCCTGTGTGGGAACACAGGCAGTGCTTGCTATGTTTCTGAGGAGGAAGGCGGAGCCTTGCTCCGGCAATGCCACCCGGTAGGGTGGTATTGGAGTTTTGGTTGCTTAGGCAACCGTCTTAAAACTCATACGGGCATATCTGCCCTAAGATATGTTTTGCTTTTGTGACAAGAGCATTGGAACAAAAAAACTGCTATAAATTTCAGCAGACGAAAGAGTCCGCTAAAAGTAAATAGCAGTTTGGTGTCTTAATATAGAATTTTATGATTTATCCAATGTTAATTCTACCAAGGAGAGGAGGAATAGTCAACTGAAATAAAGCTGGAGGTATAAGGAGTGTCACGGAGTGTACAAGGGGATTACATAAAGGGGAGACAAGTAAAGTTGTGTATGAGGACATCTGATGGGCGGGTAAGTTCGTTAGGTGTTTTTTGTTATGAAAAATTTATTTTTGCACCGATATTTACTGCTCCTCTGGTGTTGTTGTCGATATGTAGGGATTAATCGAAGTCATCTCTGTGGAAAGGAAGAGGATGAAAGCAGAGGAATTTACACAGAGCGAGCTGGAGAGTATACAGCATAGGTTTGATTGCTACTGCAAAAAGATTATTGATAACAGTGTGAAAAATCAAATCCGGAATTATCTGCGGTATTGTCAAAAGTATGAAGTGATGGCGATGGATGAGGAGATGGAACAGTTACAGACTGTGACTGATGAATACCTTTCTGAAAAAATTGAAATCAAGGTTGGGGAGGAAAGTATTTATCTGGAGAGTAGCCAACTGGCTAAAGCCATTATGAAAATACCGGAGAGGAAACGTATTGCTCTATTGTTGGCTGTGGTATTGGAATATTCGATAGGAGAAATTGCGACACAGTTAAATGTGTCAAAGAAAACAGTGACAGACTATACATATGAAGCACTCAGCTCCTTGCGGAAGGAGGTACGTCAGAATGGAAAAGAAAAATGATGATGAGCTGATTTCCCCAGAGGTTATCCTAAGTGCCATAGATGGAAATGAGAATGCGGTGCAAGAAGTGTTGGACTATTATGACAGACTTATTCATGCCAAGTTCAAATACATTTCACGAAGAAAGGGAGTCAATATTTCATATATGCCTTTGGACGATATGAAACAGGAGGTACGGGTAGTTTTATATAAAGCCATTCAGAAATTTGATACATAAATACAGGAAACAGAAATGCTTTCGATTTCAATCCTACTACAACACTTGTCAATCTTATAAAGCACATAATTTTTCAAAATTCGGTTGATAGTAGCCGAAGGTGTCTTGTGTGCTTTTAGGGCTGACAAGTCCTATTATGATTTATCCAAAAGTTTGTACCTTGATAATTGAATATTATTTGCATACAGGACATGAGGGTGTGTGGAGCCACTAGGCAGGTTCGCCATGATATATCTGCTCTTTGATAGAGTTAATACGAAGAAATACTGCGGTATTGAAGTTAAGGTATGGAGCGAGAAGAACTTGGCAAAATGTGTAACAGTTACACGGGGCGATGAGGCATATCTATAATAATGATACTTCCGGAGTAATCCGGTCAATATGTTGACGGTGCAAGACCGATGTGGGCAGCGTACTGAACTGCCACCTGTATTGCAATATTTTGTCTGCCTATGAGAGCTTGCAAGAGATTGTCGGCTGTCATCGGTGGATAAAATATATTCACCGAGAAAGGGTGAAATGATGAGTTTAGGACAGAAAGAAAAAAAGCGTTTTGTGAGATACAAAACGGGGGCAGAGATTTATGATGTGTGTCAATCCACTTTCGAGAAATGGGCAAAGGAAGCTGGAGCTGTCTGCAAGGTTGGGAAAGCAGTTATAGTTGACTGTGAAGTCCTTGACAGATACTTAGAAGCATTTAGACTTCCGGCAGAATAAAGTGGGTGGGAGAGAACTATATCTATTAAAAATATATGCGTATTACAAAAAGTAGTTGACATTTCGTATTACAAAAAGTATAATGTCTGTAGATGAAAGAAAGGAGAATGCCGATGAGCAAAATGGGACGTCCGAAATCAGATGTAATTAAAGATAAGATTGTGACAACACGAATGTCTGATGAGGAATACATTAAGCTGAGGGATTATTCTGAAAAGCATCAACAGACTATAACGGAAACCATTAAAAAAGGAGTTGAATTATTGTATAAGACTCAAAAATAAGGTGTAGTTCTCTTCTTTCCAAAAGAAAGGAGCAGACACATGGCAAAGTCACGAAAGGATAGTAAAGGTAGAGTATTGCGAAAGGGCGAGACCGTTCGCACAAATGGTATGTATCAGTACGCATATAATGATAGGTATGGAAAGCGTCAGTATATATATGCCAAGGATTTAGTTACACTTCGTCAGAAGGAAGAAGAAGTATTGAGAGACAGATTGGACGGAATAGACAGTCTGACTGCCAAGAACCAGAGCTTGAATGAGATATTCGATAAATATATGGCTACGAGAAAAGATTTAGCAGCTCGTACTTATGCCGGATATTTATATCAGTACAATTCGTATGTGAGACAAACCATAGGAAAACGGAAGATTAAGGACATCAAGTATTCTGATATTTTGTATTTCTACAAGGTTTTAATGGAAGAACATAATTTGAGCTATGGTACAATTGAGCATTTGCAGAGAGAAATACACCCTGCGTTTGAAATGGCGGTAAGAGATTGTATTATCAGAACCAATCCAACACATAAGGTATTAGGACAGCTAAAGAAGCAGACCGGAGCAAAGCGGGGGGTGAGAAATGCCCTGACACCGGAACAGCAGAAAGCGTTTCTACAATTCATGGACGGACATCCGGTATATGCACATTGGAAGCCGATATTTACATTTTTTATCGGAACAGGTGTCAGAGTCGGAGAACTGAGTGGATTGCGGTGGTGCGATATTGATTTTGAAAATGGCTTCATCACAGTTGACCATGCTGTTGTATATTTTCCGGGCAAGATGAATAAGACCGGAAAAAGGCTCTATATTTCAACACCAAAGACAGAAGCAGGTATTCGCAAAATTCCTTTAGTGAAAGAGGTGCGAAAAGCACTGGAAGAAATTAAGGAGTATCAATTTGAAAATGGTGTTTTCTGTAAATCTGATATTGATGGTTATACAGATTTTATTTTCCTCAATCGCTTCGGTAATGTATTCATTCAGCCGGATTTAGACAGAGCGTTGGGCAGAATAATTGATGCTTACAACAACACCGAGTTGCATAATGCAGCATTAAAGAAAAGAGAAGCTATGTTGTTACCGAATTTCACTTGTCACAGCCTTAGACATACTTTCTGTGCCCGGTTCTGTGAGCTGGAGTCAAATCTGAAAGTTATTCAGTCGGTAATGGGTCATGTTGACATAGGTACAACAATGAACATCTATGCAGAGGTTTCCGAAGCAAGAAAGAAACAGTCTATGGAAGCCTTGTCAGAAAAAATGGTTTTATTTTAACTTGATAATATGTATGGAAGAGTCCGTTAGGGCTTTGAGTACATCAAAATATGTGTGTGTACATCAAATGTACATCAATCATAAAGGAATAATACCCAATAATACGCTGTTTGAGTTATGGCGATAAAGGTCAAAACTTCAATAATACAGAGTAATACGGGATAAAGCGTAAGCGCTGTGTGAGTTTGGAAGAGAAACAGACTATCGTGGCACTAGGTGCGGGAAGCATCACCAAGGTGGTATTTGAGGATGGCCGCATCGAGCGCACGGACAATGTGAAGGATGTATGCCTTTATATTGAAAAGATTGACGAGATGCTTGAAAGGAAAGCTGCGCTATTGTAAGGCTTATGATTAAAGGTCAAAATAAATGGCCTAATGTTTTAGTTTCGCAAAAAGAAAGCCTAAAAGCAGTAAGATGGCAAGGAAAGCCCTTGCAAAAGCGTATAAATAAGTGTAAAATTTTATAGTTATAAAAGTC
This sequence comes from Lachnospiraceae bacterium, assembly GCA_017453065.1. Classification (GTDB taxonomy): domain Bacteria; phylum Bacillota; class Clostridia; order Lachnospirales; family Lachnospiraceae; genus Acetatifactor. The sequence goes on from JAFTKW010000019.1 coordinate 5,940, forward strand.
GAAATGAGGAGATTGTTATGGCACTGAGTAAAAAGCCTGTTACAGGTATGAGAGATATTATGCCAGCAGAGATGCAGATTCGCGATTATGTGATGAGCGTAATCAAGGATACTTACGGCAAATTCGGATTTACATCCATCGAGACCCCTTGCGTAGAAAATATTGCAAATCTAAGCAACAAGCAGGGCGGTGAAAATGAAAAATTAATCTTCAAGATTCTGAAAAGAGGAGAGAAGTTAAACTTGGAGACCGCACAGAGCGAAAGCGATTTGGTTGACGGTGGGCTTCGCTATGATTTGACAGTGCCATTGGTGCGCTATTATTCCAACAACGCGGCAAATCTTCCAACCCCATTTAAAGCACTTCAGATGGGCAATGTATGGAGAGCGGACAGACCACAGAGAGGTAGATATCGTCAGTTTATGCAATGCGATATTGATATCCTCGGTGAGGCATCCAACTTGGCAGAAATTGAACTGATTTTGGCAACCACTACTACACTTACCAAACTTGGATTCAACGGTTTCCAGATTCGCATCAATGATAGACGTATCCTCAAGGCTATGGCGGCCTATGCAGGTTTTGCAGAGGAAAACTATGATAGCGTATTTATTACACTGGACAAGATGGACAAGATTGGCATTGAAGGTGTCAAGGAAGAACTGCTGAAAGATGGATATAGCCAAGAGATGTGTGACAAGTACTTGGAGATGTTCAGTGTGCTTGAAAATACAGAGGATGGCGTAGAGTACATCACATCCAAATTGGAAGGTTATCTCGACGGCGAAGTGATGGAATCTTTCAAAGAGATTTTGGATAGCGTGAGAGCCACCAAAGCAGATTCCTTTGAACTCGTGTTTGACCCTACCTTGGTAAGAGGTATGTCTTATTATACAGGTACTATTTTTGAAATCGCGCTCCCTGGCTTCGGCGGCAGTTGTGGTGGCGGCGGTAGATACGACAAGATGGTAGGAAACTTCACTGGACAGAATGTGCCAGCATGTGGTTTTTCCATTGGATTTGAGCGTATCATTCTGCTTTTGACAGAAAGTGGATTCCAGGTGCCAGAGCAAGCAGGCAAGGTTGCTTACTTGATTGAAAAAGGCGTAGAAGGACAAGCACTTTGTGATATTATTGCGCAGGCGCAGGAAGCCCGTAAGGATGGCACAAAGGTATTGGTTGTTCGTATGAACAAAAACAAAAAGTTCCAGAAAGAACAGCTGATGGCTGAAGGATACAATGAATTTAAAGAGTTCTATAAGAACCCATTGAAATAAGGAGGACAAAAAAGTGGCAGAGTCAATGAAAGGCTTAACACGTAGCTACAGATGTGGCGAACTTGGTATTACCAATGTGGGTGAAACCGTAACCGTAATGGGTTGGGTTCAGAAACAGAGAAATAAAGGCGGACTTATTTTCGTCGATTTGCGAGATAGAGCAGGACTTCTTCAGATTCTTTTTGAAGAAAGCATCTGTGGAACAGAAGTGTTTGAAAAAGCAGCAAAGCTTCGCAGCGAATTTGTAGTAGCTGTAGTAGGTAAGGTGGCAAAAAGAGAAGGCGCAGTAAATGAAAACCTTGCAACAGGTGAAATCGAGATTCAGGCAACTCAGCTTCGCATTTTATCCGCAGCGGAGACCCCTCCTTTCCCAATCGAAGCAGATTCCAAGACCAAAGAGGAACTTAGACTGAAATACAGATACTTGGATCTTCGCAGACCAAATATCCAGAACAATCTGATTCTCAGAAGTAAGATTACTTCTACCATCAGAGCCTATATGACAGGAGAAGGATTCCTTGAAATCGAAACTCCTATGCTCTGCAAATCCACACCTGAAGGTGCGAGAGACTATTTGGTACCTAGCCGTGTTCATCCAGGAACCTTCTATGCACTTCCACAGTCTCCTCAGATTTTCAAGCAGTTACTTATGTGTTCTGGTTACGACCGTTACTTCCAGATTGCAAAATGCTTCCGTGATGAGGACCTTCGTGCAGATAGACAGCCAGAGTTCACTCAGGTAGATATGGAAATGTCCTTTGTAGATGTTGAAGATGTTATCCGTGTGACTGAGGGCATGGTACAGAAGGTTTGCAAAGATGCTATTGGTTTTGACGTACAGCTTCCAATTGCTCGTATGACATGGCAGGAAGCGATGGATCGTTTTGGTTCCGACAAGCCAGATACCAGATTTGGCATGGAACTTGTAAATGTATCTGACGTAGTGGCAGGTTGTGGTTTCGGTGTATTTACTGGTGCACTTGACAATGGCGGCTCTGTTCGTGGTATCAATGTCAAAGGACAGGCTGAAATGCCAAGAAAGAAGATTGATGCGTTGGTTGAGTTTGCAAAGGGATATGGCGCTAAGGGCCTTGCTTATCTTTCGGTAATGCCAGATGGCACTTACAAATCTTCTTTTGCTAAGTTCATGACCGAGGAGCAGCTTGAGGCTCTTGTTAAGGCAATGGGCGGTGAAGCAGGAGACTTACTTCTCTTTGCGGCAGACAAAAACAGTGTGGTTTGGGCTGTGCTTGGTGCACTTCGTATTGAAGTAGCAAAGCAGCTTGATATGATTGATAACAGTAAATTCAACTTCCTCTGGGTAACAGAGTTCCCACTTCTTGAGTGGAATGAAGATGCGAACCGCTATGTAGCAATGCATCATCCATTCACCATGCCTATGGACGAGGATCTTCAGTATTTGGATACTGATCCAGGCAGAGTGAGAGCGAAGGCATACGATATCGTGCTCAACGGAGTTGAACTTGGCGGCGGTAGTGTGCGTATCTTCCAGTCCGATGTACAGGAAAAGATGTTTGAAGTACTTGGATTTACCAAGGAAGATGCTTATGAGAGATTTGGTTTCCTTTTGAATGCATTCAAGTATGGTGTACCACCTCATGCTGGATTGGCAATTGGTTTGGACCGTTTTGTAATGCTTCTTGTAAAGGCAGACAATATTCGTGAAGTTATTGCATTCCCTAAGGTAAAGGATGCTTCCTGTCTTATGACAGAGGCTCCAAACGTAGTAGATCAGTTGCAGCTTGATGAACTTCAGATTGCGCTGAATTTAGTGGAAGAGGATCATGATTAATATATACGTGATGAATGTTAGCCCCTTTGAAGACAGTTTCCTGTTTTCAAAGGGACTATCTTTAATTGAAAAAGAAAGACAAGACAAAGTGAAGCATCTGAAACGAGAGGATGTCAAAAGATTGAGTCTTGGAGCGGGACTGGTTTTACTGTATGGTTTGAACCATTTTTTGGGGCAGAAGGATGGAAATGTGAAAGCTGTAGAAGATAGAAAACTGCCTCAGAAGGAAAGTGAAACGGTACCTGCGCAGTCTTTTGAAATAGGTGCATGCGAGGTGGTCGATAGCTGGGATTTAAGTGTCATGACCAATGTGTTTCATTACTCTTACGGCCCTCATGGCAAGCCATATGTTGAAGGAACGAATCCAATCTTTTTTTCCTTGTCTCATTCTGGTGACTATGTACTGCTTGCGGTTAGTGATAAGGAGATAGGGGCAGATATTCAGCTCCGCAAAGATGGAGAACTTCAAAGGATTGCGAAACATTTCATGACACAGGAAGAATTTCAACTTTGGAGTGAGCAGCCGCCAGCACAGCAGAAGGAATTGTTTTATCAGATTTGGGCTGGCAAAGAGGCTTATTTGAAGTTGACCGGTGAGGGGATGACCGCAGGATTTCAAACCGTTCGCTTAGATGCTCAGAGAGCAACTATGGTGGATACAAGAATGCCAGACAAAGAAGTGACTACCCTTTGGTACGAGCATGAAGACTATCAGATTGCGATTTGTCAGTTTACCTAAAATTTACTTGTCATACCCCAGAACTCTTTCGTACAATAAAGGCGAGTATAAAGTAGTAGAGGAGAGCAAAGGAATATGAAGATTACCCTAGAACAGGTGAAAAATGATAAAGCAGTGAGAAGTTACATCCAGAAAGCAGACGAGTCATTGATTGCGCTTGGATATACAGAGCATAGTTTTGCTCATGTGGGTAAAGTGGCAGATACTGCGAGCCACATATTAAAAACATTGGGCTATAGTGAGAGAGAAGCGGAATTGGCAGCAATTGCGGGGTATCTTCATGATATTGGCAATGTCATCAATCGTATTGACCATGCCCAGAGTGGCGCGGTTATGGCATTTCGTATTTTAGATCGTATGGAAGCAGATCCAGAGGATGTGGCAACTGTTATTACCGCCATTGGAAATCATGATGAATCTACAGCATTTCCGGTAAATGCGGTTGCAGCGGCACTCATATTGGCAGACAAGACAGACGTGCGCAGAAGCCGTGTGAGGAACCAGGATCTAAGTAATTTTGATATTCATGACAGAGTGAATTACTCTGTAACGGATGCGAAGATTCAGGTTAGCAAAGAAGAGATTTGCCTGGATTTACAGATTGAAACTAAGCTTTGTACAGTAATGGACTATTTTGAAATATTCTTAAATCGAATGCTTCTATGCAAGCGATCTGCAGAAAAACTGGGAACGAAATTTGCACTAATAATCAACGGCCAGAAGATGATATAGAACGAAAAAATGAAATCTGTCATAAAATATCACAAACGCAAAAGGAGTGATAGTTTATGGCAGATTTTTCAGTTGTGTTAGATCCGGGACACGGCGGATGGAACCCAGGGGCAGTGTATGGCGGGAGACAGGAAAAAAACGATGTGTTGCAAATAGCCTTTGATGTGGGTTATTTTTTAGAGCAAAGCGGTGTAGACGTGACCTATACAAGAACCAATGATGTGTACGAATCACCAGCTCAGAAAGCGGCGGAAGGAAATAGATCGGGAGCAGATTACTTTGTATCTATCCACCGCAATTCTAGTCCTTATCCCAATCAGTATACAGGAGTAGAAACTCTTGTTTACAACGAAAATAGTACTGCGGGACGTCTGGCTAGAAATATTAATAGGCAGTTAGAAGGTGTGGGGTTTGTAAATCAGGGAATTGAAGAAAGAAAGAATCTTCCAGTACTGCGGGATACTACTATGCCTGCGGTGCTTGTAGAGGTAGGCTTCATCAATACAGATGCGGACAATGCTCTGCTGGATGCCAAAGCTGCGGAAACGGCTAAGGCCATTGCAGACGGTATCTTAGAAACCTTTTATGAAACACGTAGATAGAGCCCACCTTTGAAGGCTAGAAATCCTATGAAAAAATGGCGAAGTGTCTGACCTTCTTATGGAAGATGGCACTTCGTTTTGTATGAGAAGAGAATCTACATTTTTTTACATAGATTTTACAGAAGTAATTGCTATATTTTACAAAAGTATAGTAAAATGATAATTGCTAAAATGATGTTCATTTATAAAAGAATCAAAAATGATTTCAAATGAGGAGACAATTATGGATTTATTTAATGTACTAGAAATGATTGGAGGATTGGCGCTTTTCCTTTACGGAATGAATGTACTCGGAGAGGGCCTTTCCAGAATGTCAGGTGGAAAACTAGAAAAGATTTTGGAGAAATTGACAAGTACACCTATCATGGGTGCGCTTTTGGGTGCTGGAGTTACCGCGATTATTCAGTCATCTTCTGCAACTACAGTTATGGTAGTTGGTTTCGTTAACTCAGGCATTATGAAATTAAAACAAGCAGTGGGTATTATTTTGGGTGCCAATGTAGGAACAACTATCACTGCGTGGATTTTAAGTTTAAATGATCTTGAAGGTGGATCTTTTGTTATGAGGTTGTTAAAACCTTCTTCCTTTACACCAATTATGGCTATTGTTGGTGTGGGTATTTTGATGATGTCCAAAAAGGATAAAATGAAAGACCTTGCTACTATTTTGGTTGGATTTGCAGTACTGATGATTGGTATGGACATCATGAGTGGAGCGGTTAGTGGATTGAAAGATGTACCAGAGTTTACAAAGATTCTGACCATGTTTTCCAATCCAATCTTGGGATTGCTTGCAGGACTTATTTTGACAGCGATTATTCAGTCATCCTCTGCTTCCGTAGGTATCTTACAGGCTTTGTGTACCACAGGTGCAGTCGGATATGCAACCGCTATTCCTGTTATTATGGGTCAGAATATTGGTACTTGTGTAACAGCCCTACTTTCCAGTATCGGTGCAAGTAAAGATGCGAGAAGAGCAGCGTTGATTCACCTGTACTATTGCATTACCAAGACAAGTACATTTATGATCGTATTTTATACCTTACATGCTATTATAGACTTCCCATTTATGGCAGGAACGATTTCTTCTGCAGGGGTAGCAGTGGTGCATTCATTGTTCAATATCGTGGCTTGTATCATTTTCCTTCCTTTCTCTCAGATGTTTGTAAAACTGGTTTACCTTACAATCCCAGAGAAAGAGGACCCTGTGGTACTTACAGCAGAGGAGCAGGAACTTCGTTCTCTGGATGCTCGTTTCTTAGACACCCCAGGATTGGCCCTTTCTCATGCTAAAAAAGTTGTTCTATCCATGGCGGCTATGGCAAAGAAATCTATTAATTATAGCGTGGAACTTTTAAAAGATTATAGTGAGGAAAAGGCAGCGGAGGTTGTTCGTTTAGAAACGGAAGTTGACAAGTTTGAAGATGAACTTGGAACCTACCTTATGAAGATTAGTAGCAGGGACCTTTCTGAAAAAGAGAGCCAGACCCTTTCCATGCTGCTTCACTGCATCGGTGACTTTGAACGTATTTCAGACCATGCATTAAATCTAAAAGAAGCCGCAGATGAGATTCATGACAAAGAATTGAAATTCTCAGACAAAGCGTCTGAAGAATTGAATGTATTTACGGCTGCAATTCAAGACATTTTGACTCTCTCTATAGAGGTGCTGGACAAAGAGGATGCACATCTTGCACTGCTGGTGGAACCATTGGAAGAGGTAATTGACCAGCTCAATGCAGATATCAAGAAACGCCATGTGAAGAGACTTCGCAAAGGCAAATGTACTATCGAGATGGGCTTTGTTCTTACAGATATTACAACCAATCTTGAAAGAGTGTCCGACCATTGCTCCAATGTTGCAGTTAGCCTGCTTCAGGGAGAAGAAGAGGGATTTGAAGCCCATGAGTACAAGGATGCCCTTAAGACAGAAGACAATGTAGATTTCCAGGGCAGAGTGCTTGCATATCGCAACAAATATGTGTTGCCTTAATTTGACTAGAAGGGAAGAGATTGTATGTCTTGCATATATGTAGTGGAAGATGACAAGAATATTCGAGAGATCGAGACATTTGCTCTGACCAATACAGGATATGAAGTGGAAGGCTTTGAACTTGCAAAGGACTTTTACCAGAAACTGGAGCAAAAGTGTCCTGACCTTGTTCTGCTAGATGTCATGCTTCCAGATGAAGATGGATTGGAAGTAGTAAAGAAACTGAGAGCGCGAGCAGACACCAAAACGATTCCTGTACTGATGGTGACGGCAAAGTCCACCGAACTGGACAAAGTAAAGGGCTTGGATTTGGGCGCAGATGACTATATGACCAAACCTTTTGGTATCATGGAACTGATATCCAGAGTAAAGGCTTTGTTGCGCAGAAGTGTACCACAAGAAAACAGAGAGCGAATGCTGAGTCTTGGAAATGTGGTGTTGGACAGAGAGAAAAGAGTGGTCTATGTCAGCGGTGAAGTATGCGAACTGACTTTTAAGGAGTACGAATTGCTCAAACTATTGATGTCCAACGCAGGGATAGTTACAACGAGAGATGTCATACTTGACAGGGTCTGGGGGACAGATTTCGAAGGAGAATCCAGAACCCTGGATATGCATATTAAAACGCTTCGCCAGAAACTAAAGGAAGCAGGAAGCATGATTAAGACCGTTCGAAACGTGGGCTATATCATGTCTGCTACGGAGTAAAAATGAAAAAACGAATCAACCTTCAGTTGATCGCAATTGCGGCGGTGGCTATTATTTCGACGATGATAATGGTCAGTGCCGCTTTTTATGAGTTGTTTTGCGATCAAATATTTCAAGATTTAACAACCTATAGTTATCTATTAGAGAATGGGAATATATCCGAAGACTATAAAGATGCCTCGTTAGAAGATTGGGGTATACGAGTTACGTTGATACAACCGGATGGACAGGTTATATTTGACAGTGAGGCGGATCAAGAAAGCATGACTAATCATGCTGGAAGACCAGAGATTACCAGCGCACTGGAAACAGGAAAAGGAACGGATATACGAACTTCGGAGACCATTGGACAGAGTACTTTCTATTACGCCAGAGAGATGGAAGATGGGAACATTCTTCGTGTGGCTAAATTGGGAGACAGTCTTCTCAGTGTATTTGGGAATGCGGTTCCGTTGATTGGATTTATCTTTGGTGTACTTTTGCTGCTCTGTTGGGTTTTGACTAGGTTTTTGACAAAGAACTTACTCAAACCAATAGAGTATATGGCGAATAATCTTGACCATGTAGAAGAGATAGAAACTTACGATGAGATTCAGCCATTCCTGGAAACGATTCACAAGCAGCATGATGACATTCTGAAAGCGGCACAGATGAGACAGGAATTTACGGCAAATGTATCTCATGAATTAAAAACCCCACTTACGGCCATCTCTGGTTATGCAGAACTCATAGAAACAGGCATGGCTTGTGAGGAGGATGTGAACCGCTTTGCACAGGGGATTCATAAGAGTGCAAACAGACTTCTTACACTAATCAATGATATTATTAAATTATCAGAGATTGATGGAAATACCACAGACGAAGATTGGGAACAGGTGAATTTGTATCAGTCTGCAAAGGTGTGTGTGGAAATGCTGCAAGTCAGTGCTGAAAAACACCAGGTAAGTATCAGTCTAATGGGAGAGGATTGTTATGTGCAGGGAAACAAACAAATGCTGGAGGAACTGTTGTACAACCTTTGTGACAATGCAATCAGGTACAATAATATAGGCGGTAGCGTGGATGTTCGCATTTGGCAGAAAGATGGACGTGCAGTGTTGGAAGTGGAAGACACTGGAATTGGGATTCCTAAGGAAAGCCAGGAGAGAGTCTTTGAACGTTTTTATCGAGTGGACAAGAGTCGTTCAAAGTCCACAGGGGGCACAGGCTTAGGCCTTGCTATTGTGAAACATATTATAGCCAAACATGAAGCGACCATGGAACTTAGTAGCCAGGTTGGCGAAGGAACAAAAATAACGGTGAACTTCTAAGGAAGTTCACCGTTTCTTTGTTAATCAATAATTTATTCATCGTCAGAAGTTTCTTCTTCGTCGGAGGTTTCGTCTGTAGGAGTAGGAAGTGTCATCAGAACATTGACGATACGATTTTGTTCTACGCCCTGAACCTTCAAATGGATGCCGTTTTTGAGAGATACTTCCTCTCCATCCTCAGGGAGACGATCCAATGCTTCAATAATGATTCCGGCTATGGAATCGTAATCTTCAGATTCTAGGTTCGTATCAAGAGCATCGTTGATATCGTCCAACTTCATACTGCCTTCAATTAAGTACACGTTAGTTTCCACTTCTTGGATAAGCTGTTCTTCGTCCTGGTCATATTCGTCTCGAATTTCGCCGACGATTTCTTCCAGCAAGTCTTCCATGGTAATCATACCAACGGTTGCACCATATTCGTTGAGGACAAAGGACACATTCATGGTCTTTTCACGCATCTCAAACATCAAATCAGCTGTCTTTTTAAATTCGTAAGTATAATAGGCTGGACGAATGATATCCGAGATCTGGAAATTGGCTGTGTCTGTGGTCAGAATAAAGTCTTTGACGTTGACCAGACCAACGATAGAGTCCTGATCCTCCTTGTACACTGGAATTCGAGTGTACATAGATTCACGGAATATATCTAATAATTCTTCATAACTTGCATCGATGCTTACGGTGACCATATTGATTCGAGGAATCATGATGTCTTTTGCGACTGCATCGGAGAAATCAAACACATTGTAAATGATTTCTTTTTCCTCGGTTTCGATGACACCATCTTTGTGGCTTTCATCTACATAAGTACGAAGTTCATTTTCGGTCATTACATCTTTTTTACTCAAATCGATGCGCAACAGCTTCATGAGTCCTGTAGAAAGGATGTCAACAATGAAGATAATTGGCGCAAAGAGTTTGATAAGAACAAAGATGATACTGCTGTAAGCCAAACTGATTTTTTCGGCGTTGCTGTTCGCCCAGTTCTTAGGAGTAATCTCGCCAAAGAGGAGAACCATTACAGTAAGAACACCGGTTGCAATTCCTACATATGCATTTCCCAATATGTCGATTACCAAAGAGGTAACTAGAGAAGAGGCACTGATGTTTACGATGTTGTTTCCAATCAGGATGGTACTTAGCATCTTGCCATAGTTGTCAAGAATTTTGGTTACTTTGATTGCTTTTTTGTTTCCTTCCTCTGCCAAAGAACGTATGCGCACTTTGTTGACTGTGCTGAGTGCAGTTTCAGCAGAAGAGAAGAATGCAGATAAAACTAGTAAGAGTACAATGCATATTAGCTGTACAATGTCTGTGGTATCGATTTGTATGACACCTTGCGGATCCAAAATAAATCACTCCTTTTCTTTTGAAAATATAAGTATTAAACATTTTACCTTAGTAAACAGGTTGTTGTCAAGTTTTGCGGCTTTTCCGCATATCATGTACGGAAGAATCCAAAAGGAAGTGTGTCAATATGAAAGAAAGGAGTCTAAGCGGGGAAATCATATCCAGATGCCTAAAAGTATTAGGGGTATCTTACGTAGTTTCAGCTCTGATGCTGGTTGTGATTGCTGCGGCTGTATACAAATTCGGTGTTTCAGAAAAAGTGGTTGCAATTGGAATCGTTTTAGTTTACATAGTATCCTGCCTGGTGGGAGGACTGCTTATGGGGAAATTGATGAAAACTAGGAAGTTTTTGTGGGGATTATTACTGGGTGTCATGTATTTTGTGGCGTTGTTTATTCTTACGGGAATAGTTGGCAGGGGTTTTTCACAGATAGCTTCTGATGTGGGAACGACCTTGTTTTTGTGTTTAGGAAGTGGCATGTTGGGAGGTATGTTAAGCTGACCTAAAAAAAGTCTTTTACATTTTTAGATTATATGTTATACTACGTTCGTGTAAGTTCGATCTGAAAGGAGAAAGCTAAAATGAAACATATCAAGACTTTGACAACAAGAGATTTAAAGGAGTCCGTTAAAAAAGGCGGTTGTGGCGAATGCCAGACTTCTTGTCAGTCCGCTTGTAAAACATCTTGTACTGTAGGCAACCAGAGTTGCGAAAAGGTGAAATAAGACTTTTTTCATGAATGAAGATGTGAACTTTGGTGAGCAGCGACTTATCGTCGCTGCTTATTTAATGAAAAGAAAGGGATAAAGGAATTCGTTATGATACATCAATACAAAAATAACGGATATAACATTGTTATGGATGTGAACAGTGGATCTATTCATGTGGTAGATGACATTGTTTACGATATGATTTCGTTGATTGAACCTCTGATTGAAGAGGGAATTAAGGAGCCAGAACTAATCAAGGCTGCGGTGCTGCACTGTGCATGTCAGAACTATCCAGAAGCAGAAGTATGTGAAGCGGTAGAGGAAGTACTGGAACTGGAGAGAGAAGGCAAACTGTTTGCTCCAGATATCTATGAAAATTATATCTTTGATTTTAAGAATAGACAGACCGTGGTAAAAGCTCTGTGTCTACATATTGCACATGACTGTAATTTGGCATGTCAATACTGCTTTGCAGAAGAGGGAGAGTATCACGGTAGACGAGCACTGATGAGTCTGGAAGTAGGAAAGAAAGCCTTGGACTTTTTGGTTGCAAACTCAGGCAATCGTATCAATCTAGAGGTAGACTTCTTTGGCGGAGAGCCTCTGATGAACTGGGATGTTGTGAAGCAGTTGGTGGCTTATGGCCGTAGTTTGGAAGAACCAAACAACAAGAAGTTTCGTTTTACACTTACTACCAACGGTGTGCTTTTAAATGATGATATCATGGAATTTGCCAATAGAGAGATGTCCAATGTGGTGCTCAGTATTGACGGAAGACCAGAAGTAAATGACAAGATGCGTCCATTTAGGGGTGGTCAGGGAAGCCATGACATCATAGTACCTAAATTCCAGAAGGTGGCTGAGAGCAGAGACCAGATGAACTATTATGTTCGTGGTACCTTTACGCACAACAATCTGGATTTTGCAGAGGACGTAAAGTATTTAGCGGATCTTGGGTTTAAACAGATTTCAGTGGAGCCTGTAGTGGCCAAGCCTGAGGATTGGTATGCAATCCAGGAGGCAGATTTGCCTGCACTGAAGGAAGAGTATGACCGCCTGGCACAAGAAATCATTAGACGCAAAAAAGAGGGAGATCCTTTTAATTTCTTCCATTTTATGATTGATTTAGAGGGTGGCCCATGCGTGGCGAAGCGTCTTTCTGGATGTGGTTCAGGAACTGAGTATCTTGCAGTGACACCATGGGGTGACTTCTATCCTTGCCACCAGTTTGTAGGACAAGAAGACTTCTTGATGGGAAATGTATATGAAGGAATTCTTCGCAAGGATATTCAGGACGAATTTAAATGCTGTAATGTATATGCCAAAGACAAGTGTAAGAAATGCTTTGCAAAGTTCTACTGTAGTGGTGGATGTGCAGCCAATTCATACAATTTCCATGGCAATATCAATGATGCCTACGATGTGGGATGTGAATTGCAGCGCAAGCGTGTAGAGTGCGCTATTATGATTAAGGCTGCCATGGCAGAGATGGAGGAAGACCATGAGTAATATGTCCAAAGCAAAGGGCTGGCTGGTCCTTTTGGCTATGATTCTGGCTTTGGCTGGAGTTACTTATATTGATTTCAAGGGAATAGATGAATACGGTACATATGCCGCTTCTGATATCACTCTTGGCTTGGATTTGGCAGGTGGTGTCAGCATTACCTATCAGGTAGTGGGCGATGAGGAGCCAGATGCAACAGATATGCAGGATACCATCGGCAAACTGCGCGCCAGAGTAGAGAAATATAGCACAGAAGCGTTGGTATATCAGGAAGGTGCAGATCGTATTAGTATTGAAATACCAGGCGTTACAGATGCAAGCGTAATTCTGGAGGAATTGGGTAAGCCAGGTCAGTTATACTTTATTGATCAGTATGACAGTGAAGGCAATGAGAACTATTACGGTGAGTATGTAGTAGATGCAGAAGGAAATTATGCAGTAGAGTATTCTCTCACAAAGACGATCGACGAATTGCTTGCAGATGGATCTGTGAAATTGGTAGGTACAGATGTGGCCAATGCCAATGCAGCACAGTATACAGATGAGTTTAACAATCTGCATACCTGTGTAGAATTGGTACTTACAGAAGAAGGAAAGATTAAGTTTGCAGACGCAACCAGAGCGGCAATAGGACATACTCTTGCCATCTATTATGATGGAAGATTTGTAACTGTCCCTTCTGTAGATCAGGAAATTACCGAGGGAAAAGCACAGATAACAGGTAGTTATACATGGGATGAGGCACAGGCATTGGCCTCCACCATTCGTATTGGTGGCTTGAAGCTAGAATTAGAGGAATTGCATTCCAAAGTAGTAGGTGCACAGCTTGGCTCAGAGGCTATTAGTACAAGCCTTAAAGCGGCAGTGATTGGACTGATTGCAGTGGCTATCTTTATGGTGGCTGTGTACTATATTAGTGGCGTGGCTGCGACATTGGCTCTTTTGATTTACACAGCCCTCGTCGTGCTTTTGTTAAATGGATTTGATATGACACTGACCCTGTCAGGCATAGCAGGTATCATTCTTTCCATTGGTATGGCGGTAGATGCCAATGTAATTGTTTTTGCTCGTATCAGAGAAGAAATTGCAACAGGCAAGACAGTTAGTTCTTCTATGAAGATTGGTTTCCAAAAGGCTTTGTCTGCTATCGTAGATGGTAATGTAACTACAGTATTGGCGGCAGTAGTGCTTTGGATTTTTGGCCCTGGCTCCGTCAAAGGATTTGCACAGACCTTGATACTTGGTATCGGACTTTCTATGTTTACTGCTTTAGTGGTTACTAGATTGATTATGGAAGCACTTTATGCTATCGGCTTTAAATCTGAAAAGTGGTATGGTGTTGCCAAGGAGCCTAAGAGATTTGATTTTCTTGGAAAGAGAAAACTGTTCTTTGGCATTTCCATTGCAATTCTTCTGGTAGGTGTTATCTTCATGGGTATCAACAAGATAACCACAGGAGAGACAATGAACTTCAGTTTGGATTTCAAAGGCGGAACTGCTACTACGGTTACTTTCAACGAAGAGTATACTTTAAGCGAAATTGAAACACAGATTATCCCTCTCTTGGAGGACATCTCTGGCAGTGCAATTCAGGCACAGCCAATTCAGAATTCCACAGAGGTTGTATTTAAGAGCAACAGTCTAAACATGGAACAGAGAGAAGAGATGGAGGCACTTTTACTTGCTGAATTTGGAGTTGGAAGTGATCAGATTCAGACAGAGACGATCAGTTCCACTATCAGTGGAGAGATGACAAAAGATACTGTGATTTCTATAGTGATAGCAGTAATATCCATGCTCATTTATATTCGCTTCCGATTCAAAGATATTCGCTTTGGCGCCAGTGGCATAGCTGCCCTTTTGCATGATGTATTGGTGGTAATCGCCTTCTACGCGATGGCAAGAGTTTCTGTGGGCAATACATTTATTGCATGTATTTTGACTATTGTAGGTTATTCTATCAATGCGACCATCGTTATCTTTGACCGAATCAGAGAGAATTTGGAACTTCAGGAGCGCAGAGAAACACTGGAAGATGTAATCAACAAGAGTATTTCTCAGACTATGTCTCGTAGTGTATTTACATCTTTGACTACTTTGATTATGGTAGTGGCGTTGTATGTGCTCGGCGTTACAGCAATTCGTGAGTTTGCGTTGCCACTTATGGTAGGTATCACTTGTGGAACCTATTCGTCTGTATGCTTGGCAAGTACCATGTGGCATTTCTTGAAATTACACATCAAGGATAGACCAAGAGACGACGATTAATTTGTTAGAGGATAAAGATGGAAAAATGGTTTGTAGCTTCTAAGAAAGCAGATTTTGAGTCCTGGGGAAAGAAGTATCACATTTCCCCAGTGACAGCCAGAATTATTCGCAATAGAGATGTAGAGACAGAAGGCTCCTTACAAAAGTTTTTGTACGGAGCCTTGAAAGATTTATACGATCCTATGCTCCTTCACGATATGGATAGAGCGGTGGAAATCTTAAAACTTAAGATAGAGCAGGGCAAGAGCATTCGTGTGATAGGCGACTATGATGTGGATGGTATTTGTGCATCTCAAATCCTGAAGATGGGACTAAAAGCCTTGGGAGCCAAGGTGGATGTAGCCATTCCACATCGCATCAAGGATGGATATGGACTGAATGAACAGTTGATTCAGGATGCCATAGAGGATGGCGTGGACACTATTTTGACCTGTGACAATGGAATTGCGGCTTACCATCAGATTGCTTATGCCAAAGAGCAGGGCATGACGGTGGTGGTTACAGACCATCATGAAGTGCCATTTGAAGGGGAAGGAAACGATAGAAGAGAAATTCTGCCTCCTGCAGATGCGGTAGTAGACCCAAAGAAGGAGCAGTGTACCTATCCTTTCCCTGGAATTTGTGGAGCAGTGGTGGCTTACAAACTGATACAGGCTCTTTATGAAACATGGGAGCAATTTTATGACCTGTATCCAATCATCCAGAAGCAATTGCTTCAATTTGCGGCAATTGCAACTATCTGTGATGTGATGGAACTTTTGGATGAAAACAGAATTCTTGTTAAAGAAGGATTAAAGTGCATTAAGGAAGAACCGGTCCTCGGCTTGCAGGCTCTGGCCATGGTGTCGGAGATAGAACTTTCAAATGTAAATGCCTATCATATGGGATTTATTATTGGCCCTTGTCTAAATGCAACAGGTAGATTGGATAGCGCAGCCAGATCATTGGAACTGTTCGATACAACGGACAAACGTCTTGCAATGGAGATTGCAGGAGAACTGAAGGCATTGAATGACAGCCGAAAACAAATGACTATTGAGGGCGTGAATGAGGCCATTGAGATAGTGGAGCGGGAGCACCTTGAAAAAGAACGAGTATTGGTTGTGTTTCTTCCAGATTGCCATGAGAGCTTGGCTGGAATCATTGCAGGACGCATTCGTGAAAAATACGGCAAGCCAACCTTTGTGCTGACGAAAGCGGAAGAGGGAGTGAAGGGCTCTGGGCGTTCCATCGAGACCTATCATATGTTTGAATCTCTGGTAGGATGCAAACAGTTACTTAGTAAATTTGGTGGTCACAAGATGGCTGCGGGGTTGTCCCTTCCAGAAGAAAATGTGGACTTGTTAAGGGAGGCATTAAATAGGCAGTGTACGCTGACGGACGAAGATTTTGCTACGAAGGTACACATTGATGTACCGATGCCTCTTTCCATGGTAGACAAAGCCTTTGCCAGAGAATTAGAAGTATTAGAACCGCACGGTGTAGGAAATCCCAAACCGCTCTTTGCAAGAAAAGATGTGCACATTGTATCTGCTAAGAAGATGGGAGCGAAGGGTCAGTTTGCCCGTTTGGTGTTGACGGAAGACGGAACAAACTTTGTGGAGGCTGTCTGCTTTTCAGAAACAGAGAAATTGCTTTCGTTGATAGAACAAAGATATGGTGCGGAAGCAGTGGAAAAGATGTTTTTGCAGAAGTGTGATTATTCCATTTCTGTCACTTATCAGGTAGCGGTGAATACCTTTAGAGGCAAAGAAAGCGTGCAAATATCACTGCAAAACTTTTGCTAGATTTAAAAGCAGTTTATTTTTATTTTATTTTTTTCTCACAAAGTGAACACAATTTAGACACATTTTGGGGGTATAGTTTTAACAAGATAGTTGATGAACTCACTATCTCCCCCCCTCATAAGAAATGCAAGAAGTCCGGAATCCCCCGGGCTTCTTTGCATTTCAAGGAAAAATAGGGTGGCAAGAAGAGCCAAAATAGAGTAAAATAAAATGAATACGCTTTACCAGGGAGGTAAGTATATGGAGTTAATTAAATTGATTGAAAAAATAAACTACGAATGTGTTTCGGGCTCTATTGATAGAGAAGTAAGTACAGTGGTTTATGACTCTCGAAAGGTAACACAGGATTGTGTGTTTATTTGTATAGAAGGAGCCAATTTTGATGGCCATAACTTTGCTACAGAAGTGGTTTCAAAAGGGGCTACTGTATTGGTGGTACAAAAGGATGTAGATGCATCCGTGCTGTCCAATCCAAACGTAACAGTACTTAAGGTAGACAATACCAGATATGCGATGGCTTTTATCTCTGCAGCTTATTTTGGAAATCCTGCAGAGCAGATGAAGATTATAGGTATTACTGGCACCAAGGGAAAGACCACCACTACGTATATGGTGAAATCCATCTTGGAGAATGCGGGATTTAAGGTTGGTCTGATTGGGACAATTGAGGTTATTATTGGAGACAAACATATTCCTGCCCACAATACCACGCCAGAATCTTACTTGCTGCAGGAGTATTTTGCACAGATGGTGCAGGAAGGCTGTGACTGTGTGGTAATGGAGGTGTCTTCACAGGCGTTGATGCTTCATAGAACTCAGGGCTTTACCTTTGATTTTGGCATCTTTACGAACTTGGAGCCTGATCATATCGGAGACAATGAGCATGCTAGCTTTGAGGATTATATGGCATGCAAGGGACTTCTGTTCAAACAGTGTAAGATAGGCATCGTAAATAGTGATGATAGTCATTACAAGCAGTTGACTCAGGGCTATACCTGTCAATTGGAAACCTACGGATTGAATCCAGGAGCGGATTTGCTGGCGTGGGATTTGAGGCTTTTGAAAGAGGACGGTAGCTTGGGCGTGAACTTTAAGGTATCTGGTCTGGATGAGATGGAGGTATACGTGGCTACCCCGGGTAGATTTAGCGTATACAATGCCTTGACTGCTATTGCCATCTGTAGGCATTTTGGAGTTTCCAAAGAGGCAGTTGCTAAGGCACTGAAGCAGGTAAAGGTCAAAGGAAGAATTGAGCCAGTGAAGGTATCGGACGACTTTACCCTTCTCATTGACTATGCACACAACGCCATGGCACTGGAAAGCTTGCTGAAATCTCTCAGAGAATATGAGCCAGGCAGACTGGTTTGCTTGTTTGGATGTGGTGGAAATCGTTCCAAACTTCGCAGATATGAGATGGGAGAAGTCAGTGGAAATTTGGCAGATTTGACAATCATTACATCCGACAACCCAAGATTCGAAGAGCCACTGGATATTATCGAAGATATCAAGATAGGTATGGCCAAAACAAAGGGTGCTTTTGTAGAAATCGCAGACAGAAAGGAAGCGATTCGATACGCTATCTCAAATGGCAAATCAGGAGATATTATTGTACTCGCAGGCAAAGGCCATGAGGACTATCAGGAGATTAAAGGGGTGAAATACCCTATGGACGAAAGAGATTTGATTGCAGATATATTGGCAAACAGATAGGAGACGAATTTGAACGAATGGTATGCTGATGTCATCATAGACATCTCCCATGAAAAAGTGGATAGACCTTTCCAGTATCGCATTCCACCCAAGCTTCTCCCAGCAGTGGAAGTAGGCGTCTGCGTTACCGTGCCCTTTGGCAATGGAAACAAGCCAAGAAAGGGGTATGTGACCAGACTCTCCCAGAAAGCGGACTATGACGTGTCCAAACTAAAGGATATTTGGAAGGTGGAACAGGGCGAGGTATCTGTGGAGGATCGCATGATTCGACTGGCGGTTTGGCTTCGAAGAACCTATGGCGGAACTATGATTCAAGCACTAAAGACGGTGCTTCCAGCCAAGCAGACAGTAAAGGCATTGGAAAAACGCACCATTTTGCTTCGATGGAGTAGGGAAGAGACCCAGGAACTGCTGGCAGCGGCCACCCGTAAAAAGCAGGTGGCAAAGGTACGTCTTTTGACGGAACTTTTAGAGTATGGGCAGTTACCACATTCGCTGGTGACGACGAAACTCAATGTTTCCTCTGCCACCATCAAAAGTCTGGAGAATCAGGGCGTGATTACCCTGGAGATTGAAAATACCTACAGACAGCCCATTCACTTGGATGCACAGAATGGGGAAAAAAGATTATTAAGTCCTGCACAGAGCCATATCGTAGAACAGATTATTGGCCAGTACGATCAGGGCATAAAAACCACTTCTGTGATTCATGGAATTACAGGTAGTGGAAAGACAGAAGTGTATATGGAGCTGATAGCTCAAATCATAGCAAGAGGAAAGCAGGCAATCGTTCTGATACCAGAGATTGCGTTGACATATCAGACAGTAGTGCGTTTTTACAAGCGATTTGGCAATCGTGTGTCTGTCATGAATTCCACCCTTTCTCCGGGGGAAAAATATGACCAGTGCCAAAGGGCGAAAGAGGGGGATATTGATGTTATCATAGGTCCTCGTTCTGCCCTGTTTACGCCTTTTCCTAATATTGGATTGATTGTCATTGACGAAGAGCATGAGGCAACCTACAAAAGTGAGTCCTCGCCTAAATATCACGCCAGGGAGACTGCCATGGAAATAGCAAGGATGCACGGCGCAAGCGTAGTGCTAGGTTCCGCAACCCCTTCTTTAGAGGCGTACTATCAGGCAAGTTTGGGCAACTTTAACCTCTACAAATTGACAGAAAGACCTACCGGGGGAATTCTGCCTAAGGTTTATGTGGAGGACTTGCGTCAGGAGCTGCGCAGAGGGAACCGCTCTATTTTTAGTTTGCATTTGCAAGAGTTGATGGAAGAAAGACTGGCCAGTGGTCAGCAGATGATGTTGTTTCTAAATCGCAGGGGGTATGCGGGTTTCATTTCCTGTAGAGAATGCGGTGAAGTAGTGAAATGTCCACACTGTGATGTTTCCTTGTCAGAGCACAAGGGGGGCAGATTGGTATGCCACTACTGTGGATATGAGACTGCACCTGTGAAACTGTGTCCGAAATGTGGTTCAAAATATGTGTCTGGTTTTCGCGCAGGCACACAGCAAATAGAAGATAAAATAAAAGAAATGTATCCACAGGCGAGAGTGCTTCGTATGGATGCGGATACCACCAAGAAAAAGGACAGCTATGAAGAAATCTTGTCTGCCTTTGCCAATGGGGAGGCTGATATTCTGGTGGGAACGCAAATGATAGTCAAAGGTCATGATTTCCCCAACGTTACTTTGGTGGGAATTTTGGCTGCAGATATGTCTCTGTCTGTGGGAGATTATAGAGCAGGAGAGAGAACCTTCCAGCTTTTGACTCAGGCCGCGGGACGAGCGGGACGAGGCCAAAAGCCAGGAGAAGTGGTTATACAGACCTATCAGCCAGAGCATTACAGCGTGGTGCATGCAGCATCTCAGGACTATGAAGCCTTTTACGAGGAAGAAATTGTGTACCGTGAATTGTCTGGCTATCCACCTGCAGGTCACATGATGGCGGTGCAGATTATGGCACAGTACGAAGAATCTGGCAAAATGTTGGCAGAGGATTTGAAGTCTATGGCCTTAAAAATGGGCAAAAAAGTGCAGATCATAGGACCTGCACCAGCTTTTGTGGGAAAGATTAAGGATGTATATCGATTTGTGTTCTATGTAAAATCTAAAAATTATGATACTCTAGTGGAGATCAAGGACACCTTAGATATGGAAATACAAAAATTGCAGCTTAGGAAAGAATCCGTTCAATTTGATTTTGATCCTATGAATGCTTTTTAGAGAGAGAGGAAACATTAAAAATGGCACTTAGAATTATTCGTGAAATGGGAGATCCAGTATTAAACAAACCTTGCAAGGAAGTTACAGAGATGACTCCACGCATTAGAGAATTGATTGAGGACATGATAGATACTATGTATGAAGCTAATGGTGTTGGACTTGCGGCTCCTCAGGTAGGGGTATTGAAACGTATCGTGGTAATTGACTGTACAGGAGAAGATTTGTATGTGCTGATCAATCCAAAGATTGTAGAGACAAGTGGCGAGCAGAAGGGCCAGGAAGGTTGTCTTTCTGTACCTGGCAAAAGTGGAGAGGTAACTAGACCAAACTATGTCAAAGCAGTTGCCCTTGATATCAACATGAAGCCAATTGAAGTGGAAGGAACGGAACTTTTGGCTAGAGCGATTTGCCATGAACTGGATCATTTGGAGGGACATCTTTATGTAGAAAAAGTGGAAGGTCCACTTTTGGATGTGAAGTATGACGAAGAAGAGGAAGTAGAATAAATGAAAGTTGTTTTTATGGGAACGCCAGACTTTGCAGTAGGCGCATTGGAGGCAATTATTAAAGCGGGGCATGAAGTGGTGGCGGTTGTGACACAGCCGGACAAGCCAAAGGGTAGAAGCGGTCAAATGCAGTTTTCTCCCGTAAAGGAATGTGCATTGAAATATGATTTGCCTGTGTTTCAGCCGGAGCGAATTAAACGCCCCGAGAATGTGGAAGTGCTTAGAGGCTATGACGCAGATGTGTTTGTGGTAGCTGCTTTTGGACAGATTGTTTCCAGAGAGATACTTGATATGCCAAAGTTTGGTTGTATCAATATACATGCATCCCTGCTTCCCAAATATAGAGGCGCAAGCCCTATTCAGCAGGCGGTGCTGGACGGAGAAGAAAAAAGTGGTGTTACCATCATGCAGATGGAAGATGGCATTGATACAGGTGACATCTTGTATCAAAAGGAGATTGCGCTGGATGCAAAAGAGACAGGCGCTTCTTTGTTTGATAAGTTAGCAGTGCTGGGGGCAGAAGCCATTGTAGAGGCTTTGCCACTTTTAGAGGCGGGCAAATTGACTCCAGTGAAGCAGGATGAGAGCAAGGCTACTCATGTGAAGATGATTTCCAAAGCACAGGGAGAGATAGATTGGTCTGAAAACGGTGCCAAGATTGAACGCAAAATTCGAGGCTTAAATTCCTGGCCAAGTGCTTATACTTATTATAAGGGCAAGCAGTTGAAGGTTTGGGATAGTGATGTGCTATCCATAGCCACAGAAGGAGATGCAAAGCCTGGAACAGTAATTGTTGTAGACAAAGAAACCATTCTGGTGCAGACAGGTGAAGGCGTGTTAGCCATCAATGAATTGCAGCTAGAGGGCAAAAAACGAATGAGCACCCATGACTTTTTACTTGGCTGTCAGGTAGTTGTGGGAGATGTGTTTGGAAACAACGCAAATTAGTAGCTTCGCGCAGTTAGGCGCAAGAGGAGTAACGAATGCCACTTGGATATTATGGATTTTATTTTGACCCGACCTATATGTTGGTTTTGATTGGAACATTGATTTGCATTTGGGCCAGTGCAAAGGTAAACAATGCTATGAACAAGTACCACCGTGTGAGAACCATCAGTGGGATTACTGGTGCAGAGGCGGCAAGCCGTATTTTGCAGTATCAAGGAATTAATGATGTGACAGTAGAATGTGTTTCTGGTGGTAGAGGAGATCACTATGATCCTAGTAGCAAAACCGTGAGACTTTCCCAGGAAAATTATAATAGTGCCACTGTGACGGCGGTTTCTGTAGCAGCTCACGAAGTAGGTCATGCTATGCAGCACCATGAGGCTTATGGCTTTTTGAATTTTAGAACTATGTTGGTGCCTTTTGCAAATATTGCTAGCAACCTTGGTCTTCCAATCATCTTGATTGGTGTGCTCCTTAGCTGGAATCAGGTGCTAATCGAAGTGGGTATATGGGCTTTTTCCATTGGAGTATTGTTCCAATTGGTTACGCTTCCCGTCGAGTTCAATGCCTCTAAGAGAGCGCTAGAGGCGGTAACTAGTTACGGCATTTTGACGGAGGAGGAACGGGCAGGAAGCAAAAAGGTACTAAGTGCAGCGGCCTTTACCTATGTGGCAGCAGCGGCAGCGTCAATTTTACAATTGCTTAGATTGATGCTTCTGTTTGGAGGAAGACGAAGAGATGACTAGAGAGTTGGTTTTAGATCTACTGATGGAGTGGGAGAAGACGGATGCCTTTTCCCACCATTTAATCAGGCAGGTTTTGGACAAATATGATTACTTAAGCGGCCAGGAAAAAAGCTTTATGAAAAGACTGGCGGAAGGTACCTTGGAAAGACAAATAGAATTGGATTATGTTATCAATCAGTTTTCCAGTGTGCCAGTGAAAAAGATGAAACCTCTGATACGCAACTTGATTCGTATGTCGGTGTATCAGATTTTGTATATGGATGCAGTACCAGATGCTGCAGCGGTTAGTGAAGCGGTAAAGCTGGCAAATAAAAGAAAGTTTACCAACTTAAAAGGCTTTGTAAACGGAGTACTTCGCAATATTTCCAAGTCTAAGGGCAATATTTCTTACCCCGACAAGGAAAAGGATATAAAGACTTATTTGTCTGTAAAGTATTCCATGCCTATTTGGCTGGTGGAGCACTGGATTGCAGGATACGGCGAGTTGCAGACAGAGCAGCTTTTGGAGGGCCTGCTTCAGATTAGACCAGTTACTGTGCGAGTTTCTAAAGACCTTTCAAAGGCAGAACTGGAACAGTGGTTAGAGGAAGTAAAAGTTACTGGGGCAAAGGTAGAAGAGCACCCTTATCTGCCCAATGCATTTTATCTTTATGACTTAGAGGGGATTGGAAATCTGCCAGGTTATGAAGAGGGGTACTTTGTAGTGCAAGATGTCAGTTCTATGTTGGCGGTTGAAGCGGCAGGACTGAAAGAGGGAGACAAAGTTATTGATCTTTGCGCTGCCCCTGGTGGAAAGACTATGTACAGTGCGGAAAAAGTTGGAAAAACTGGCTGGGTGGAATCCAGAGACTTGACGGAATTTAAGGTAAACCAGATTTTGGACAATGTTGAGCGCATGGGTTTATCTCAGGTGGGGGCAACTGTGTGGGATGCCAGAGTGGAAGACCCTACGCTACAAGAGACAGCAGATGTGGTAATAGCAGATTTACCCTGTTCGGGACTAGGAGTCATGGGCAAAAAGCGCGATATCAAATATCGCATGAGCCCAGAAAGTATGGATAGCTTAGTACAGCTACAAAAAGATATCCTGAAAGTGGCAGTGAAATATGTGAAACCGGGTGGAGTATTACTGTATAGTACTTGTACCATTCACAGCAAGGAAAACCAGGAGATGGCAAACTGGATTGTAGACAATTTTGACTTCCAGTTGGAAGATATGACCCCATATTTGCCGATGCTTCCAAAGATGGAAACGGCGGCAGATGGATATCTGCAGTTATTACCTGGAGTACATGAAACAGATGGCTTCTTTTTTGCTAGATTGCGCAGAAAGACCCTATAGTGCAAGCGAAAAAGGAGTATGTGCTGAAACGAGGAACATATGACAGAAAGAATAGATATTAAGTCTTTGTCTTTGGAAGAATTAATTTCAGAGATGGAAAGTCTTGGAGAAAAGAAGTTTAGAGCATCGCAGATTTACGATTGGATGCATGTGAAACTTGCAAGAGGGTTTGATGAAATGACCAATCTCTCAGGCAAATTGAGAGAGAAACTACAGCAGCAGTATGAATATACCAGTCTGAAACTCATACAGTACCAGGAGTCTGCCATAGACGGAACTAGAAAGTACCTTTTTGCACTTAAGGATGGCAATGTGGTAGAAAGCGTGTGGATGAAGTACAAACATGGCAATTCTGTTTGCATTTCTTCTCAGGTGGGCTGTCGAATGGGCTGTAGATTCTGTGCATCTACGTTAGATGGATTGGAACGCAACCTGCTTCCATCTGAGATGCTGGATCAGATTTACTCTATCCAGGCTCACACAGGGCAGAGGGTATCCAATATTGTGGTGATGGGCACTGGAGAGCCCATGGACAACTACGACAATCTACTGAAATTTCTGCGTCTACTTACAGATGAACATGGCTTGAATATCAGCCAGAGGAATATTACAGTTTCTACTTGTGGTATTGTGCCAAATATGCGAAGATTGGCGGAGGAAAAACTGCAGATTACATTGGCTCTTTCTCTACATGCCTCTACAGATGCCAAACGTAAGGAGCTTATGCCAATTGCCAATAAGTACAGTATTGCGGAACTTATGGATGCCTGCAAATACTATTTTGAGCAGACTGGCAGAAGGATTACCTTTGAATACAGTTTGGTTGGCGGTGTCAATGATACGGATGAGGATGCCAGACTGTTGACTGCGCTGGCAGGCCCATTAAACTGCCATGTAAATCTGATACCAGTCAATCCAATCAAGGAAAGAGATTATGTACAGTCCGACAATGGGCGTATAGTAGCCTTCAAAAATAAACTTGAAAAAAACAAAATAAATGTTACTATTAGAAGGGAAATGGGACGGGATATTGATGGTGCCTGCGGGCAGCTTAGACGACGTCACATGGAAGGCTCATAAAGGAGGCAAGCAGGTGTTAAAAACATTTTCCATTACAGATATTGGAAAAAAGAGAAAACTGAATCAGGATTATGTCTTTACATCTCAGGAGCCTATCGGAAATCTGTCCAACGTATTTATTGTTGCAGATGGTATGGGAGGTCACAAAGCAGGGGATTATGCATCAAAGTATACAGTGGAGACCATTGTAGCTGAGATACAGCGTTCTTTTGAAAAAAATCCTGTGAAGATACTTGGCAAAGCCATAGAGATAGCCAATGCGCATATTAGAACGAAGTCCAGGGAGGATGAAAGTTTAGAGGGCATGGGGACTACTGTGGTTGCCGCTACTCTCATGGGCAAATATCTACAGGTTGCCAATGTGGGAGATAGCAGACTTTATGTAGTAAATGAAGAAATCAAACAGATTACTAGAGATCACTCTCTCGTGGAGGAGATGGTACGTATGGGCGGAATCTGCAGAGAGGAAGCAAGGAACCATCCCGACAAGAATATTATCACCAGAGCGATTGGGGTAAGCGACAAGGTGGAAGTTGATTTCTTTAGTGTGGAGTTAAAACCAGGGGATATCATTTTGATGTGCTCTGACGGTTTAACCAATATGCTGGAAGATGAAGAGATCCAAATGATTTTGAGGGACTCAAATGACCTAGAAGGTAAAGCAGGGGAATTGGTTAAGAAAGCCAACAATAACGGAGGCAAGGATAATATAGCTGTTATCTTGATTGAGCCGTTTGCGTAAGCAAATCCGTAGGGTTTAAAAGGAGCTATTTGAATGATAAAGATAGGAATGATTATTGGAGACCGTTATGAAATCCTAGAAAAAATAGGAACCGGCGGTATGTCCGATGTATATAAGGCGAAATGTCACAAGCTGAATCGATTTGTTGCTGTGAAGGTTTTGAAGCAGGAGTTCTCGGAGAATGCGAACTTTGTTTCCAAGTTCCGTATTGAAGCGCAGGCGGCAGCAGGTCTGATGCATCCCAATATTGTAAATGTCTACGATGTTGGAGAGGAAAACGGCATCTACTACATTGTTATGGAATTGGTAGAAGGTGTCACCTTAAAGAAATACATTGAAAAGAAAGCAAGGCTTACCTTTGTGGAGGCAATGAGCATTGGTATCCAGGTATGTATGGGTATTGAGGCGGCTCACAACAACCACATTATTCACAGAGATATTAAGCCACAAAATATAATTATTTCCATGGAAGGAAAGGTAAAGGTTACAGACTTTGGTATTGCTAAGGCAGCTACCAGTAATACTATTACCTCCAACGTAATGGGTTCTGTACACTATACTTCACCAGAGCAGGCCAGAGGTGGATATAGTGATGAAAAAAGTGATATTTATTCTTGGGGTATCACAATGTTCGAAATGTTGACTGGCCGTGTTCCGTTTAATGGAGAGACAACGGTAGCTATTGCTATCAAACATATACAGGAGGAATTGCCATCACCAAGAGATTTGGTGGAGGAGATTCCTGTCAGTGTGGAGAGCATCGTGCTCAAGTGCTGTCAGAAGAGCCCAGATCGCAGATATCAGACCATGGGTGAACTGATTGTGGATTTAAAGAAGGTTCTTATGAATCCTGAAGAGGATGTAGTAGTTTTCGTAAATCCTGACGAGGACAATGCCACCAGATTCATTTCTGAAGAAGAAGTAGGGGAAATCAAACGACAGACCGACAGGGGTAGTATAGATGATACACTCAGACTTCGCGGTGACACTCCAGGCTATGGATACGAAGATTACGCAGAGGAAGATCCTTATGGCGAAGAGGATTACAATCCGAAATTAGAGCGCATTACTACCATTTTGGCAGTGGTTGCAGGAATTATCATCTGCTTTATCATTATCTTTTTCGTAGGCCGTATTACTGGTATCTTTGATTTTGGTGATATGGATGACAAGATTACAGATTCTTCCTCTCAGACTACCATTGAGTCGGAGAGCGAATCGGAGAGCATTGAGAGTTCCAAGCAGGAATCCACTTCAGAAAGTGAAGATGAGGGTCCTGAGATGACCAAGATGGTAAGCGTGGTTGGATATACTGTAGAAGAGGCAACAGAGAGACTTAGAGAGGTTGGCCTAGAGCCCAATGTGACTTATATGGAGTCTGATGTCTATGAGGAAGGTATAGTTATCAGCGCTGGTATTTCTGCAGGAACTAGATTAGAGGTGGGTACCTATGTACAGATTACCGTTAGTTCTGGTACATCAGGGGTGGAAGTGCCAGATGTAATCAACCTAGCTTATGAGACAGCCTTTAATATGCTTGCAGGCAAAGGCTTTGTGGTAAATAAAGTGGAAAGTTACAGTGACACTGTACCGAAGGGAAATGTAATTAGTCAGAGTCAACCGGCAGAAACCAAAGTGGCAATTGGCTCTACCATTACAGTGACCGTTAGCCTTGGCAAGGAAGATACTACAGTTCGTGTCCCAAACCTGATGGGTTGTGAAGAGGATGAAGCCATTGCCATCCTGATCGAAAACAATCTGGCAGTAGGAGACATCGGACAGATGAACAGTGAAACAGTGGAAGAGGGAAAGGTTTGTTACCAAAGCCATTCCTATGGTGCATTTGTAGAACGTGGAACTGCCATCGACTTTAAGATCAGTATGGGCTTTGCAACTGTCACATACAGATTAAATGCAGGTATCGCCGCACCTACAGTAGACGAGGCGCCAGACTATGTACCTGGTAGCGAAGTGAGAGTTGTAATCACAGCGGCAGATGGGAAGATTGTTATGGACAAATTGACTACATCCTTTCCTATGTCAGCCAATGCATCTGGTATTGCCAGTTCTGTAGGTACCATTACCTTTACCTACACCGTTACTTCCGAAGGTGAGATTATCACAGATGAAGAAGGAAACCAGGTGATTGTTCCTGGAACTACAGAAGAAAAAACATTTACACGTTCGATTGAATTTGTACAAGAATAAAGAAGAGGATTATGCAGGGAAAGATTATTAAAGGAATCGCAGGATTTTATTATGTCCATGTGGAAGACAAAGGCGTTTACGAGTGTAAAGCCAAAGGGATTTTTCGCAAGGACAATACCAAGCCATTGGTGGGAGATGATGTACAGTTAGAGATTTTGTCAGAGGAAGAGATGACGGGCAATATTGTACAGATTCTTTCTCGAAGGAGTGAACTCATTCGCCCAGCGGTTGCCAATGTAGATCAGGCAGTGATTATCTTTGCTATCACAAAGCCAAGTCCAAACTTGAATTTGCTGGACCGTTTTTTGGTTATGATGAAGAGCCAAGACTTACCCTGTATCATCTGCTTTAATAAATTGGATATTGCAGACCCAGCCCAGCAGGAGCATCTGCGCAGTATCTATGAGCCCTGCGGCTATCAGGTGTTGTTTGTCAGTGCCAAAGAGGCGGTGGAGCATCCTGAGACCTTAGATCCTTTAAGACAAATCTTAAAAGGAAAGACAACTACAGTAGCAGGACCTAGTGGAGTAGGGAAATCTTCTCTGATCAACAGTTTGCAGTCTGATGTCTGCATGGAAACAGGGGAAATCAGTTCCAAGATTGAGAGAGGCAAGCATACTACAAGACATAGCCAGCTCATTGCACTATCCAGTGGAACCTATATTATGGATACGCCAGGCTTTAGTTCCCTTGGACTGTTTGATATGGAAAAAGAGGATTTGCAACAGTACTACCCAGAATTTGCAGAGTATGAAGTGGAGTGCAAATTCGGAGGCTGCTCCCATATTAGTGAGCCAGTCTGTGGCATTAAAGAAGCAGTAAAGGCAGGCAAGATTGCCAAAGAGAGATATGAGAATTACAAGCTTTTATATGAAGAATTAAAGAGTAAGAAGAAATTTTGATTTTTAAGTCCTCGTCGGAAGATGGGGACTTTTTCTGTTGTTCCTATATTGCGCAATTCCTTGTGCTGTATGCTGGTATATGATAAAATGGTAAATGGGTTAATGTGTATTTTTTAGAGGGTATAATGCATAATGGGAAAAGAAAAGATTCGAGAGTTTAATTACAAACAGTTCTTTAGGGACAACAAAGAGATGCTTAGGCTGTACAACAATGTAATCTATCCAAAGATTGCGTGCCTTGGAGCCGCTGCTTCAACTATAGCACTTATCGGTAGTGTGTTTAATGAATACATGCAGAGAGCCAGAGTTTTATATGGCTTGATTTGTGTTGCCTGCCTGATAATATTTTTTACGCGAAAAATGAATTTTTGGAAAAAGCATCCAGTGCTGTGCGATTATTTGGTGTTTGGGCTTATTTACATAATGCTCTTGTATATGAGTGCTGTAATATTTAGCAACGGAACTGGGGCTTCGATTTTAGTGTTGCTAACTATTTTCCCGGTTACTTTTGTGGACAGACCAGAGAGGATTTTTTTGGCAGACATAGGCATGTACTCGATACATACGATAGTGTCTTTTCTTTCAAAAAATATAATTTATGCAGGGCTGGATTTGGTAAATGGCTTGATTGCTACTATGGTGGGATGCATATTTGGATTTTTTATTTTGAATTCCAGACTGCATGCGTTAAATTATAGAACTTTGTTGGCAGTTGAGAGGGAGATGGATGTACTTACTACTCTGTACAATCGAAGAAAGATGACGGAGACTCTTGAAGCGTTTGCAAGAGGATTTACTCCAGGACCAAATGGTGTCATCATGATGGATATAGACTGGTTTAAGCGTTACAATGATACCTTTGGGCATGCAGCGGGAGACAAATGCTTAAATGTATTTGGTTCCATGCTTAGTCAAGAACCTTGGGGGGTGGAGGTTACTTTTTATCGTTATGGTGGAGAAGAATTTGTTGGTTTTGTCTGGAACGTGAACAAAGAGCAACTAGCAAAGCTTGTAAATGAAATCCATCAAAAGACCAAAACGCTGGAAATGGAACATAGAAACATTACTATTAGTGTAGGATATACATATTGTAACGATAAACAGATAAAGAATTATGAGACATGGATTCAGCGTGCAGATCAAGCACTCTATATCGCTAAGGGTAGAGGTAGAGATTGCGTAGTGGATTACGATGAAATAAAAGAATAAATCAGAGAGCGAAATAGTGCAGTATTTTTGGGAGAATAAGTGCAGTAGATTTCGTAAAATGCCTACTATATAATGAAAGGTAATTAGACATAATAAAGGTGGGCTGAAGTATGGGGTATAAAGTTGCAGCGATTTTTAGCGATAATATGGTCTTACAGAGAAATAAGCAGATTGCTGTGTTTGGAGAAGGAACAGATGGGACTTGCATTAGAGTCTCAATTCAATATATGGAAGAAGGAGCATGGAGATGCACTGAGGAGGAGACTATAGCTTCGGAAGGCAAATGGTGTCTTTATCTCCCACCTATGAAGGAAAATATGGATTGCCGGATGGCGGTGACCGATGGAGAGAGCAAGAGAGAGTTTTGTAATATTGCTGTCGGCGAAGTGTGGTTCTGCGGTGGTCAGTCCAATATGGAATTTGAACTTCAAAATATTACTGGCGGAAAGGATTTTCTGCAAAAGGATTCCCCTAATGTTCGTTTTTACAATGTACAGAGAAAAGCATTTGTTGACGAAGCCTTTTTGGAAAGTGAAGCAAGAACGAAGTGGGATATGTTTGATAGCGAGAGCGCCAAAACATGGTCTGCGGTGGGGTATCTTTTTGGCAAAAATCTTTCGGAAAAGCTTGGTGTTACCGTTGGCCTTGTGGGATGCAACTGGGGTGGAACCAGTGCCAGCGCATGGATAAGCAGAGACTATTTGCTTTCCGATTCTGTAGCGGCTACATATATGGAAGAGTATAGGAGGGCCGTGGAAGGTAAGGATGAAGATGCTCTGATTCGGGAATATAAAGATTATCTGCTTTTTGAGGTGGAATGGAACAAGAAGTGTGATGCGCTGTATGCAGCGGAACCGGATATTTCATGGGATGAGGTGCAAAAACGCATAGGAATTTGCCAATGGCCAGGTCCTATGTGCCAGATTCATCCGTTTAGACCAGCGGGGTTATATGAGGCCATGCTTCAGCGAATCATTCCATATACAGGAAAGGGATGGATATATTATCAAGGGGAATCGGATGATCACAAACCTCATGGATATTATAGGATGATGGAGCTGCTTATCAAACAGTGGAGAGCAGATTGGAAGGATGAGGATATGCCTTTTTTGTTTGTACAGCTTCCAGGGCACCAGTACAAACAGGATGAAGATCGCAAGAACTGGTGCATTATTCGAGAGGCACAGGCAAGGATTGCGCAGGACGTAAAGGGTACTGGTATGGCGGTTTTGATTGACGCTGGCGAGTTTGACAATATACATCCGCTGGACAAGGTACCAGTGGGAGACAGACTGTATAGACAAGCTATGTATCAGGTCTATGGAGGACTTTCACAGGAGGAAGCGCAAAGTCCAGTATTCGATTTTTGCCAGATGAAAAAGGATAAAGTCATTGTAAACTTTAAGAATGTTAGCAGTGGCTTGAAAACTGTTGGAGAGCGTCAAGATGTCATCGGTTTTGAGATGGCAGGAGAGGATATGGAATATAAACCTGCAAAAGCATATATAGAAGGCAATCAAGTTGTAGTGTGCTGTGAAGAAATCAAAAAACCTGTGGCAGTGCGTTATCTGTGGACCAATTACCCAAAGGATGGGGTGAATTTGTTCAATCGATATGGTCTTCCTGTAGCACCATTTCGCAGTGTTGCAGATGATGAAGAAATCCTATATTATGAGAAAATCATTCATGAAATCTTAGAACTAAAGTAAATATAGGCTGTCTAGGCTAGGAAAGGGACTTGCACAAGCAAGTCCCTTTCGTTATACACAGATTGTGTCATAATGAATGACCCAACATCGGCCCTAAGGGATGAGAAGGAAACTTGATTTTTCCTGTGAGATAGAGTAGGATATAGTAGTGAGTTTGTGCGAGTGGAGGATTGACTTTGCGAGACATAATAATGCCAAATCGTTTGGATAGAGGATTTCAGAAATATCAGGAAGAAATTGAGAGTGCTGCGCTTAAAGTGCTACGCTCTGGTTGGTATGTGCTTGGACCAGAAGTGGAAAGTTTTGAAAAGGAATTTGCCTCCTACGTGAATTCAAAATATTGTGTTGGATTGGCAAACGGTTTAGATGCACTGTGGCTTTCTTTTCGTGTACTAGGAATAGGTGCGGGTGATGAAGTAATCGTTCAAGGGAATACATATATTGCCAGCGTTATGGGCATTACAATCAATGGTGCCACACCGGTTTTTGTGGAGCCTGACGAATTCTTCAATATTGATGTGTCCAAAATAGAAGAAAAGATCACTCCCAAGACAAAGGCCATTTTAGTGGTTCATCTTTATGGACAGGCATCTAAGATGGATGAAGTGGTTACATTGTGCCAAAAATATAATTTACGATTGGTAGAGGATTGCGCTCAGTCTCATGGCGCATGCTACAAAGGCCAGATGACAGGTACTTTTGGAGACATAGGATGTTTTTCATTCTATCCATCAAAGAACCTAGGTGCATTTGGTGACGCAGGAGCAATAGTCACCAATGATGAAAATATTGCACAGGCAATGAAGATGTACCGCAATTATGGAAGCGAAAAGAGATATTACAACAAGGTAGTTGGAGCAAACTCGAGATTGGATGAAATACAAGCAGCGATGCTTAGAGTACGACTGAATTATCTGGAAGACATGATTGCAGAGCGAAGGGCGATAGCAAGCCGATATTCTGCAGAGATCGATAATTCCAAGATTCTTTTGCCAAAAGTAGGTGCAGAAGGTACTCATGTGTGGCATCAGTATGTGATACGAGTGCAAGAAAGAGAAAAACTGATTGTTTCCATGAAAGACAAAGGCATTGGAACGATTATTCACTATCCTATTCCGCCACATTTGTCTGAGGCGTACGCTTATCTGGGCCATGGCAAAGGGTATTTGCCAATAACAGAAGAGTATGCAAATACAGTTTTGTCGATTCCAATGTACAACGGAATGACACAGGAAGAGCAAGCGAGAGTAATTGAGTGCTTGAATTCCTTTTAGGAGAGAATATGAAATTAGAAGAAAGATATAAAGTAATTGAGTTTGTTGATTTGGGTGATGAGAGAGGAAACCTAGTTGTGATTGAGGGGGAAGGAATGGATATTCCCTTTGACATCAAGAGGGTTTTTTATATCTATGGTTCAGACAGTACTGTGGTCAGAGGTCAACATGCCAACAAGGAAACAGAGTTTCTGTTGGTCAATGTAAGTGGAACCAGCAAGGTGAGAGTGGATGATGGAAAAGAATCTGTAGTCATCGAACTAAACAAGCCAAGGATGGGGCTCTATCTTTCATCTATGCTTTGGAAGGACATGTATGATTTTTCGAAGGACTCGGTGCTACTTGTGTTGGCAAGCAGACATTACGACGGAAAAGAATACATACGAGATTACGATGAATACTTAAAAATGATAGCTATGGAGAGATAAAAAGATGAGTAAGTTGTCGATTGTGGTTCCAGTTTATTACAATGAAGATACCCTTATGGACTTGTATGAGGACATGAAGAACAAAATATTAGGACAACTGGATGAATATGAGCTTGTGTTTGTTGATGATGGTTCCGGTGACAATTCATGGCAGATACTCAATGAAATACGTGACATGGATACAAATGTAAGACTTGTGAAATTGTCAAGAAACTTTGGAGAGCATGCCGCGATTTTGGCGGGACTTTCGGTATGTACCGGTGACTGTGCAGTGACGAAACAGGCAGACTTACAGGAAGACTCTACTTTGATCTTGGAGATGTATGAGAAATGGAAAGAAGGCAACAAGGTAGTTTTGGCCGTTCGTAGAAGTAGGGATGAAAGTAAAATTAAGGTCTTTTTTGCAAATATGTATTATGCGGTTGTGCGTAAGTTTGTGAACAAGAATATGCCAGCAGAGGGTTGCGATTGCTATTTGATAGATAGACAGGTAATTGAGGTTTTGGAGCGTCTGGATGAGAAGAATTCCAGTTTAACCTTACAGGTAATGTGGGTTGGATTTAAAACAGCCATGGTATATTTTGACCGCAGAGACAGAGAAAAAGGTGTTTCAAGATGGACTTTTGCAAAGAAGTTCAAATTGGTAATGGATTCATTGATGAGCTTTTCATATATGCCAATTAGAACCATGGTCTACATGGGCATCATTTTTGACATTATTGCTGTGATTTTGTTTATCAGTGTAATTGTGGAATTCTTTACAATGGGAACGCCAATTGCAGGTTGGTCCTCCTTGATGTGTGTGGTGTTGTGTTCATCTGGTATGATGATGACCATGATGGGCATTTTGGGAGAATATTTGTGGCGTACTTTTGATGCATCAAGAAATCGTCCTCCTTTTATTATTGATGAAGTGAAAGAACAGGACAAATAGGCGTATGAAGAACCTGTGGCAATTTATTAAGTTTGGACTAGTCGGAGTATCAAATACATTAATTAGCGAGGGATTGTATGCTATATTAGTTTTCTTTGATGTACATTATCTTTTGGCGTATTTTGTGGGATTTGTCCTCAGCGTGTTGAATGCATATTATTGGAGTAACAAATATGTATTTAAATTAGAGGAGGGAGAGCATAGGGTTGTCTGGAAGGTTTTGGCTAAGACCTATGTAGCTTATCTTGGAGGCTTTTTGTTGAGCTCCGCTTTGCTGGTTCTATGGATAGATATTGTTGATTTGTCAAGATTCATGGGAACTCTGGCGGAATATTTCGCAGGATTCGGACTGGAGAGAGTGGACGCTAATTTCCTCGGTGAAGTAATTGCGGCAGGGATTAATTTACTGATTACGGTTCCGCTAAATTATGTTGCGAACAAGTTCTGGGCATATAAAAAAGAGGAAAACCGATAAAATCATTAAAATTATATAGGTTACTGAAAAGGAAGAGTGAAATGATTCAAACAATAAGTGACAGCAAAGCGCTGAAAAAAACATTCCATATCTTGGCAGCGCTGCTGTTTGTATTAACCCCTCTTTTGGCTGGAGTTTTATGGTGTGCTTTGGACGGTAAGACCTTGGCAGATATTTATATTCCATTAGGCGGGTGGAGTGATGAGATTACCTATTATAAGCAGATAGAAAGTATTCTGACTCACGGAATTCCGAGAGGGTATTTTGGGTACAATCAGTCTCAGGCGATGTACGGCCCTTTTGGATATTGGGGATTTTTACCATTGATTCCATACGCCCTATGGGGATTGGTTTTTGGATGGACATACACATCTCCTATTTACGCAAACATCTTTTTTTGTGTACTTGCGTTTGCATTTATTTATTTTGTACTAAAACCTAGCAAAAAGTGGTGTGTGGCTTTTTCCGCTTTTTGGCTTTTCTTTCAATTTTTGAATAGACATGTTCTTTCTGGAGCTATCGAATCAACGCTGATTTTACAGTTAGTAATCGTTGTTGTGCTGGGAGAATATTTACTGTCAGACAAAGCCAGCAGTCAGGCGTTGAGTGCGCGTAAAGAAAATTGGTATGTTGCTATTTGCACAACTATTGTTTTCTTTATGACAGTGTTGCGTCCATATTATGCTGTCTTTTACTTGATTCCGTTTTGGGCAGTAATCAGGAAAAAGAAAAAGATAGGTATAGTTGCAGTGCCGGCAGTTGCCTTTTTGTCTCTTGTATGTTTTGTACTGTACAAGCAG
Source organism: Lachnospiraceae bacterium (assembly GCA_017453065.1). Lineage (GTDB taxonomy): Bacteria > Bacillota > Clostridia > Lachnospirales > Lachnospiraceae > Acetatifactor. The sequence continues at coordinate 41,988 of JAFTKW010000019.1, forward strand.
TATACATGCGCGGCTTATTTTGAAGATGTTATTCATATCGATGAAAGACTGGCAGGGGGCTTCACGGGCATTTTTGTAAAGATTGCTTCCGATGTAGTACAACTAGCGAAGTTTATATGGTATGGATTCCGCTATGAAGATGTTACAGGATGGTATTACCTGTTTTTGTTTGTGGAATTGGGTATTATGCTAGGTGTATGTATTCGAAATTGGCTCAAAAAGAAACCTGCTCCTAGAATGTATGTGTCTACTTTGATAGGGAATACGCTGATACTTCTCAGCATTATATTGTTGTTCACATTGGTGGTTGGCGGAAGACATATACTGCCACTCATTGTGGTCAATGCCATAATACTGCTTACAGAAACGCATATTAATGTAGGATGGTTACTTGGTTTTATTGGAATTTTAGCTTCTTTACTTGCTGGTAACAATGAACCAATTCCTTATGGAAATCCAGAATATGTGGCGTGGATGGAATCTTTGGAGGATGTTTTTGCGGAGCATATGGAAGTGACGGATACGCTGTCTTACGACAATGTAGTAGGCATGCCGGTGTCTGGTTTCAGTAGAGAGGATTCTGCGAAGGAGGCAGTAACTTATTATGGTTATCTATATGCTGTGCCAGCAGGGATGGCGGTCAGCATTGACTTCTGGGAGATGTATGAAGAACCAGAAAACATAAAGGCTAAGTATATTTTGGCTCATCCAGATGCAAAGGTCCGAGATAGATTGGAAGAAATTGGCATGAAGTGTGTGCTAGAAATGGAAGAGCTAGTTTTGTATGTAAGAGAATAGAACCATGATAGCTTCCTATACTTATTTTTAGGAAGCTATTTTGTTTTATAATTGGGTTAATGGTCAATATATCTAAAGAAGATGTGGAAGAGAAAAGGGAGGAAAACTATGGCGGTAAAAGCAAGTGAGCACTACAAGGTTTATACAAATCCAAACGGCAAGAAAGTAAGCACAGTAACCAGAAGAGTTATTGAACAAGATGGGTTGTATTTCAAAGATATTGATGGCTCAGGAGAAGTATCCAAAGTCAATGACTGGAGACTTCCTGCGAAACAGCGTGCAGAAGCTTACGCACAGATGCTTAGCGTAGAAGAAAAGATTGGTCAGCTTTTTATTTCGGACTGGCGCATGGGCAAATATCCAACCCCTCTTGCTATGGGAAGCAGAGAAATTCCAGAGTACACACTAGACGAGACAGGCATATTGGATGAGGCAGAGCATACGGTTAAGAATATTTTTGGTGAGCAGTATATTCCGGGAACGTCCAAGTTGTTAAAAGAATGGTGGGCACGTCATATTATTTTACGAGCAAATGCTACACCAGATGATTTGGCGGACTATTTAAACCAGTTACAGGCTGTAGCGGAAGAGTGCGACCATTTCGTGCCAGTTATGGCAGCATCCAACTCTCGTAATGAATATGCAGAGCCGGTTTTTGGAATGAACGATGCGTCTGGTGTCTTCGCGGCATGGCCTGGAACGATGGGAATCGCAGCGGCTGTGAAAGGCACAGGAGATTTGGGAATCGTAGATGATTTCTCGGATTGCATTCGTCGAACCTGGAATGCCTCAAACCTTCGTAAAGGATATATGTACATGGTAGATGTCATGACAGATCCAAGATGGCAGCGTACCTATGGAACCTTTGGAGAAGATACCGAATTGATATGTAAGATTGCTGAGCACATGATTCCTCGTATACAAGGAAGTGAAGAGGGGGTTACATCAGAGGGCGTTGCGTTGACTATGAAACACTTCCCGGGTGGCGGCGCACGTGAAAATGGTTATGACCCACACTACAAAGCGGGACAGTGGAATGTTTACCAGACTCCTGGAAGTTTGGAGAAATATCATTTGCCAGGTTTTCAAGTTTCTGCTGACAAAAATGCAGCAGCTATCATGCCATACTATGCAAAGCCTGCCAAAGAAAAGAGTGCAGTGCAGGTAGTAAATGGGCATGAAATGGAAATGTTACCATTTGGCTTTGCTTACAACAAACCATGGATTGATGGGCTTCTTCGTCAGGAAATGGGTTTTAAGGGATATATTAACTCTGACACAGGTATTGTGCACAATATGTGCTGGGGAGTAGAAATGTTAGATGGAGCAGAACGAATTGGTTTTGCTGTTAATCATGCTGGCGTAGATGTAATCAGTGGAAACTTTGACCACGAACTGGGAATGGAAGCTTACCTGCGTGGTAAAAATAATTACTATGAAACCCACCAGGTGCCAGAAGGTTTTACAAAGGAACAGCTGGTGCTTACAGATGAGGCACTAAATCGTGCGGTGGCACGTACCTTACAGGGAATGTTTGAACTGGGAATGTTTGAAGATACCTATCGCGACCCTAAGTTGGCAGTAAAAGAGGCGTCAAAGCAGGATGATTGGGACAAGGCTATGGATGTCCATCGTAAGAGTGTAACACTTCTCAAGAATGATGATACGTTACCTCTTACTGCTGAGAAGTTGGCAGACAAGAAGGTTTATGTAGAAGCCTTCCATCAGACTGAAGAGAGAGCGACCATGCTCACGAAAGAACTGAAGGGCATGCTTGCAGATGTGACTTTGGTGGACAATCCGGAAGAAGCGGACTATGCCATCTTGATGCTGAATCCAAAATCTGGTGCATACTTTAGTGCTACCAAGGGATATTTGGAATTGGATATTTGTGAAGGTAAGATGGTGCCTGATGTAGATGAATTGTGCCGCCCTATGGAGCAGATGCATGAGGAAACGACACTGGCGGGCGCGAAACGCATTCCTGAAATTGCTTCTGTAGTTCATGCAAATGGAGGCAAAGTGATTGCCAATGTAAATGTAGTACTGGCTTGGCAGCTTGGCAATGTTGAGCCATACGTGGATGCTTTAACCTTGGGCTACGACACTTATCCATTAGCTACATTGGATGTATACTTTGGAAGATTTTCACCAGTTGGCAAACTTCCAATTACGATGCCAAAGGGGGATGAGGTTCTCAAGGTCGATGCACAGGGCGTATGTATTAGTCCTAATGATGTGCCTGGCTATGACAAAGATAAGTACATGCCCGATTGGCTCAAGGATGAAAATGGCAAAGCCTATGCATATCGCGACGGGGCTGGAAATTATTATGAATTGAACTTTGGTTTGACATATTAAGAATTTACTTTTTGCTGTCTTCATGGTATAGTAAGTATCGGCTGTGAAGACAGCAAAAATGGTATTTAACCAAAGAAAAATCACAGAAAAACCGCAAATATAGGTTTTTTAAGGAGGAAATATATTCAATGAAACTTGGAATTGTAGGATTACCTAACGTAGGAAAAAGTACTTTGTTTAACTCTTTGACCAAAGCTGGAGCAGAGTCCGCAAACTATCCATTCTGTACCATCGACCCTAATGTGGGCATCGTAGCTGTACCAGACGAGAGAATCAAACAGCTTGGCGAGTTATATCACACCAAGAAGGTGACTCCTGCAGTTATCGAATTTGTAGATATCGCAGGTCTTGTAAAGGGAGCATCCAAGGGCGAAGGACTTGGTAACCAGTTCCTTAGCAATATTCGTGAAGTAGATGCTATTGTACATGTGGTTCGTTGCTTTGAAGACACCAATGTAGTTCATGTAGATGGAAGTGTAAACCCACTTAGAGATATTGAGACCATCAATTTTGAACTTATTTTTTCTGATATTGAAATCTTGGAGAGACGTATTGCCAAGGTGGCAAAGACAGCCAAGATGGACAAGACCTTTGCAAAGGAATTAGCTCTTTTGGAACGTATCAAAGAGCATTTGGAGTCTGGCAAACTTGCCAAAACATTTGAAGTGGGCGATGACGAGGATGAAAATGCATGGCTTGCATCCTACAATCTGCTTACTTACAAGCCAGTGATCTTTGCTGCCAACGTAGCAGAAGACGAACTTGCAGATGATGCAGCAAACAACGCTCATGTAAATGCAGTTAGAGAGTTTGCAAAAACAGAGGACAGCGAAGTGTTTGTTATCTGTGCACAGATTGAGCAGGAGATTGCAGAATTGGATGACGATGAAAAGGCTATGTTCCTTGAGGACTTAGGCATTTCTGAGTCTGGTCTTGAAAAACTGATCAAAGCTAGCTACAAGATTCTTGGTCTTATGAGTTTCCTTACTGCAGGCGAAGACGAGTGCAGAGCTTGGACCATCAAGATTGGTACAAAGGCTCCTCAGGCTGCTGGAAAGATTCACTCTGATTTTGAGAGAGGATTTATTAAGGCGGAAGTTGTAAACTACAAAGATTTGCTGGAACTTGGTTCTTTGGCTGCTGCTAGAGAAAAAGGTCTGGTAGGTATGGAAGGTAAAGAGTACGTTGTAAAAGATGGCGATGTAATCTTATTTAGATTTAACGTGTAAAGATGCGAAAGTGAATTTCGTAGTTTGGCATTAAGAAAGGCTGGAGAGTTAAATGTTAGATATTATGGGAAATATGGACATTGGGTTCCCTAACTTAGGATTGTATTTAAAAGATTTACCAAGTGGTTTTTCCGTATTTGGCTTTTGGATTGCGTTTTATGGAATCTGCATTGCCATTGGTGTCATGGCAGGTATCCTGATGGCAGCACGCATGGCAAAAGTAACCGGACAGAATCCAGAGATTTATTGGGACTTTGCTATTTATGCGATTATCTTTTCTGTCATAGGGGCAAGACTTTACTATGTGGCCTTTGAATGGGATTATTACAAAAATGATTTGATGCAGATTTTCAATACAAGAAATGGCGGATTGGCTATTTATGGCGCAGTAATCGGAGCGTTCCTGACAGGCTTTGTTTACTGTAAGATTAAGAAATTAAACCCTCTTCAGATTATTGATACTGGTGTATATGGATTGATCTTAGGACAGGCAATCGGACGCTGGGGCAACTTCTTTAATCGAGAAGTGTTCGGTGGGTATACCGATGGATTGTTTGCAATGCGTATTCCAGTAAGTGCGGTGAGAGATCGCAGCGATATCACAGCAGACATTGCTGCACATATGTCTGAAAGCACCAATTACATTCAGGTGCATCCAACCTTCCTTTATGAGAGCGTATGGAATTTACTTGTGCTTGGAGCAATGCTTCTGTACCGTAAGCGTCAGAAGTTCCACGGCGAAATCATGCTTCTTTATTTGGGAGGATATGGTCTTGGCAGATTTATCATCGAAGGAATTCGCACAGATAGACTTTTGATTCCGGGAACAGATATTGCAGTTTCACAGCTGCTTGCTCTGATTTGCTTTGTGGGAGCAATCATCGCTGATGTAGTGGTGAGAATTGTTTTGAAGAAGAAGGGGATTAACCCTATGACAACGAACTTCCCTGAAAAAGTGGAAGAAAGTGGAGCAGAATCCACCGAGAAAGAGGAAAACGCAACAGAAAACACCGAAGAAGTGGAAGAAACTTTGTCCATCGACGAAAACGACGAATCTAAATAATGTATAGTAAATAAGTACTACCACAAGATATAGTGAACGATTTTGAGGCACTTTGCAAAAATTATTGCAAAGTGCCTTTTTTGCGCACTTTTTTCTTGAAAAGACTTGCAACATACGGTATTTTAGAGTAAAATCTAGTTAAAAGTGGTGGAAAGTGGTGGTTTGTGGTAGAAAGTGGTAGATTTCTACGATTTTCTAAGAGATTCGACACCATTACCAAATAAGAACACTTTTTTGATGGGCGGTGATTGTTTATGTTCATGGGTACTTACAATCATACGATTGATGCGAAAGGCAGGTTGATTATCCCTTCAAAGTACCGCGATGTATTGGGAGATACATTTGTGGTGACACAGGGATTGGATGGCTGCTTATTTGTGTATGACAACCGTGAATGGCAAATCTTCGAAGAGAAGTTACGCAATCTACCAATCAACAGCCCAGATGTTCGTAAGTTCGTTCGTTTCTTCCTGGCAGGTGCTTGTGAGGCAGAAGTGGACAAGCAGGGCCGTATATTAATTCCAGCAAACCTTCGAGACTTTGCAGCATTGGAAAAGGATGTAGTGCTGATTGGTGTAGGCGGCAGAGTAGAAATTTGGGACAAGTCCAGATATGAAGGCGCAGCTACATATGATGACATGGATGAAGTTACCGCACATATGACTGAGTTGGGATTCATTATTTAACGAGAGGATACTATGGAATTCAAGCATTATTCAGTGCTCCTTTGGGAGACCATCGAACATTTGAATATTAAACCAGATGGCATTTATGCAGATGGAACCTTAGGTGGCGGTGGACATGCTAGCGAAGTGGTAAAGCGTTTGTCTGACTCTGGCAGATTTTTCGGAATAGATCAGGATGAGGCAGCTATCACAGCAGCAAGCGCCAGACTAGAGCAGTATCACAAGAATGTAACTGTGATTCGAAGCAATTACTGCAATATGAAGGCAGCACTTGCAGAGCATGGAGTTACTGGAGTAGACGGTATTGTTTTGGATTTGGGAGTGTCTTCTTATCAGTTAGATACTTTAGAGAGAGGTTTCTCCTATAAATACGATACAGATTTAGATATGAGAATGGACCAAAGACAGAAGTTCTCAGCAAAGGATATCGTAAATACTTACTCTGAAATGGAATTATTCCGTATCATCAGAGATTACGGCGAAGATCAGTTTGCCAAGAATATAGCAAAACACATCGTGAGAATGAGACAGGAGGCTCCTATCGAGACTACTGGTCAACTCACAGAGGCAATCAAGGCTGCAATTCCAGCCAAGATGAGACAGAATGGTCATCCAGCAAAGAAGACCTTCCAGGCGATTCGTATTGAGTGCAATCACGAATTGGATGTACTGAGAGATTCCTTGGAAGATATGGTAGAACTTTTAAATCCAGGTGGAAGACTTTGCATTATTACCTTCCATTCCTTGGAGGACCGTATTGTTAAGTCGGCTTTTAAAAAGATGGAGAACCCTTGTACATGCCCACCACATTTCCCAATGTGCGTATGTGGCAATGTTTCTAAAGGAAAGGTAATTACAGGCAAACCTATCCTGCCATCAGAAAAAGAACTTTTGGAAAATAGCAGATCCAAGAGTGCGAAACTCAGAGTCTTCGAAAGAAGATAAAGAATGGGAAAGATTAGTAAGTTAGTTTTAAAAAGTAGCTAGAAAGAGGTAGATGTCATGGCGACTCGTCAGGGAAGACAGAATGCATCAGGAAGAAGTGCATACCAAAGACAAACTACATACAGAGATGTTTTTATAGAAGGAAATACAGTAAGAAACGTTGATATAAGACGTAAGGTTCAAGAAGTTCCAGAGAAACGCGTCATTCGTGGCACACGCCCAGAGGCTCATCGCATGAGCGTAGGCTATGCCTTGTTTTTGGTGCTTGCAATGCTCATCGCAGGTGCAGCACTTATCAATTATGTTCAGATGCAATTTGAAGTAACAGACAATGTAAAAGAGATAGCTCAGCTTGAGAGCCAGTTGATTACTCTTACACAGTCCAACGATGAGACTTACGCAAAGATTGTAAACAATGTGGATTTGGAAGAAGTCAAAAAAATCGCTATGGGACAGCTGGGAATGATTTATGCAGAGGAAGGTCAAATCATCACATACACGGATACTGGAAGTGACTATGTGAGACAGTATCAGGATATTCCTCAGTAAAGTGGGTGCAGATTTTGAACAATAGAACCAACAATCGAAGAAACGCAGAAACTAAAGATAAACAGCGAAAACCTGTCCGAAAGGGAGGCTATTCTCATGTACCTAAGAAGCTAGCAGTATTGTTTTTTCTCATACTGCTGGCTTTTGCGTACTTAAGTATTGCTCTTTTCCGAATCAGTTATAACAGCGAGGAAACCTACAAAAAGCAGGTTCTGTCACAACTGTCCTACGACAGCAAGACCTTACCTTTTAGAAGAGGTAATATTTTGGATGCCAATGGAATTGGGCTTGCAGTCAGCGAAAAAGTATACAATTTGGTAATCGATGCCAAGGTAATCATGACGAAAGAAAGTTATTTTGAGCCTACCATGCAGGCTCTCGCTAAGGCATTTCCTGAATTGGACATGAAAGTCATTCGTCAGTATGTGCAGGACAACAAGGATACATCCTCTTATTATGTTCCGCTCAAGCAACTTACTGTAGATCAGAAACTGAAGTTTACGGCTCAGCAGACGGATGAAGAAAACGAAGAAAGACATTTAATCAAAGGCGTTTGGTTTGAAGAAGAGTACAAGCGTGTTTATCCAAATGGGACATTGGCTTGCGATGTAATTGGCTTTACCAATGCAGACAACAACGGTCTTTACGGTTTAGAGGAATATTACAATGAAACTCTCAATGGTACTACAGGAAGAGAGTATGGATATTTGAATGCAGACTCGAACTTGGAGAGAACCACCAAGGCAGCGGTGGATGGAAACACAATAGTCAGCACCATAGATGTAAATATTCAAAAGATTATAGAAAAATATCTTCTCAAGTTTAACGAGGAGCACAAGGATGAAGCGCGCAAGGGCAATGGCGCAAACAACTTGGGCTGTATTATTATGGAAGTAAATACCGGTAAAGTGCTGGGAATGGCAAGTTACCCTAATTTTGATTTGAACAGTCCTTACGATTTGTCTGCCTATTTCACAGAAGAAGAGATAGCACAGATGAAAGAGGACGATGTATATTTGGACACCTGCAATGGTATTTGGCGTAATTTCTGTATTTCTGATACCTTTGAGCCGGGTTCTACTTTTAAGCCATTTACAGTTGCCATGGCGCTTGAAAACGGCATTATTAGTTCGAACGATACATATACATGCGAAGGTGTGTATTCTGTAGGTGGGCATGAAATTCATTGTAACAATGGTAGAGGGCATGGAACAGTTACGGTTTCTCAGGCTATATCCAAATCATGTAACGTGGCAATGATGAAGATTGCTGCAAAGGTAGGAGCACAGATTTTTTCGTCAGAGCAGAGTGCCTACAATTTTGGATTAAAGACCAACATTGATTTGTCTGGCGAGGCAAGGACTGTAGGTTTAGTATTCGATGAAAGCATGGGCTCATCTGACTTGGCGACCAACTCCTTTGGACAGAACTTCAACGCTACTATGATCCAGATGATTAGTGGATTTTCTGCATTGGTCAATGGCGGATATTACTATGAGCCGCACATGATTAGTCGAATTGAAACAACAAGCGGTGCCATAGTGGAAAACATTGAACCCAAACTACTCAAGCAGGTCATTTCTGAGGAAACCTCCGACAGGATTATTTCTTACTGTAATCAGACGGTTACGAGTGGTACTGGTAAATCTGCAAGACCAGCTGGTTATGCCATTGGAGGTAAGACTGGAACTGCACAGACGCTTCCTCGAGGAAATGGCGAATATATTGTATCATTCTTGGGATATGCACCAGCAGACGATCCTCAGATTGCAATTTATGTAGTGGTGGATCGAGCAAACGTAGAAGAACAGGACAATTCGAGATTGGCACAGAAGATTGCGAGAAATATTTTGACGGAAGTATTGCCATATCTCAATATTTATATGACTGAACCATTGAGTCCGGAAGAGGAATTGGAACTTCAGCAGTTAAAACTGGAAAACACATATATTCCTGCACAGGAAGACGAGAATACTGGTGGAGAGCAGAGTGGTCAGGAAGACCAGGAGCCTACAGAAGATACAGAGGAAGTGGAAGATGAAGGCGCAGGATTGACCACCAATTGACGCGCCAAAGTTGTTGACACTTGCAAACATAACCTCATAATTAGGGGAATACAGTGTAGTAAAACCCTTTTTGTGAGGTTTTTATGGTAGATGGAAAACATAAAACCTTTGTCAGAAAAAAGATTCTTTTTGTATTTCTATGTTGTGCGGGACTTCTGGGCGCACTTCTGGGAAGACTTCTTTATCTGATGGTTTACGAGGCAGAGCATTATTCAAATCTGGCGACAGATTTACATGAAAGAGAGCGCAGTATTAAGGCTGCCAGAGGAAGAATTTTAGACACCAATGGAGTAGTGATTGCAGACAGCAAGACGGTCTGTAGCATCTCTGTCATACACAATCAAATTGAAGATGCAGAAGAGGTGATTCGCGTTCTTAGCGACGAACTGGATTTGTCTGAAGAGTATGTGCGAAAAAGAGTGGAGAAATATTCTTCTATTGAAAAAATCAAGAGCAATGTGGACAAGGAAATAGGGGATAGGATTAGAACTTATGAATTGGCGGGAGTTAAGGTGGACGAGGACTCGAAGCGATACTATCCTTATGGTGAACTGGCTTCAAAGGTACTAGGATTTACAGGAAGTGACAATCAGGGAATCATTGGTCTGGAAGTGGTATATGATGAGTTTTTGGCAGGTAAATCAGGAACCATATTGACTGTGACAGATGCAAAAGGTATTGAGATAGAGGAAGCGGGGGAACGGCGTATTGAACCGGTGGCTGGATTGGATTTGCAGCTTACAATAGACATAAATATTCAGCAGTATGCTACGCAACTAGCATATCAAGCCATGGAGGCCAAGCAGGCGGAAGGCGTATCCATCATAGTGATGAAACCTGATTCTGGTGAAATATTGGCCATGGTGGATGTACCAGAATTTGACCTGAATGAGCCCTATGAGATTTCAGAAGAAGTAAAACAATCTAATCCGGAGGCAGATGACCAGACTCTGCTCAATCAAATCTGGAGAAATGGTTGTATCAGTGATACATACGAGCCTGGCTCAACCTTTAAAATGGTAACCGCTGCTACAGCTTTGGAAAATGATGTGGTAAGTAAAGAAAGTTCCTTTTACTGTCCGGGATATGTGATGGTGGAAGACCGAAGAATTCGTTGTCACAAAGTGGCAGGGCATGGTTCTCAAGATTTCGTTCATGCGACCATGAATTCTTGTAATCCAGTGTTTGTGACGGTAGGCTCCAAGATTGGAGTAGACCGTTTTTATGAGTCCTTTGAGAAATTGGGGCTTCTATCCAAGACAGGAGTGGATCTGCCTGGGGAAGCAACTACTATTATGCACAAAAAGGAAAACGTGGAAGCTGTGGAACTGGCAACCATCAGTTTTGGACAGTCTTTTCAGATTACGCCAATACAGCTGATTACAACTGCAGCAGAGATTGTCAATGGCGGTAATCGCGTGACTCCACATTTTGGGAAGTTAGTCTGGGATGCCCAGACGGGACAAAGTACAGCATTGCAATTCCCTGTATCAGAGGGTGTGCTATCGGAGGAAACCTCTGCGCAAATGCGTGAAATACTGGAAATGGTGGTTTCGGAGGGCGGTGGCAAAAATGCCAAGATAGAAGGGGTACGTATTGGTGGGAAGACTGCTACCAGTGAAACGCTACCTAGAGGAAGGGGTGTATACATAGCCTCTTTTGTGGGATTTGCGCCAGCAGATGACCCGCAGGTCATTGCGTTGGTTATTATCAATCATCCTCAGGGACAGTATTATGGAGGTACCATTGCGGCACCAGTAATAAAAAAGCTTTTCGAAAATATTCTTCCTTATTTAGGTGTCATAGATTATAATGAAATCAATAGTGAAAATCAGTTAGAGGAGTAAAACGTGACAGAAAAGAAAGCGCGAAAAACAAAACTGAAAAATCCGTTTGACTATACATTGCTGTTCATAGTTTTGTTCCTGGTAGGGTTCGGTTTGGTAATGATCTATTCCACCAGTTCCTACGAGGCAGCACAGAGCTATGGAAGTTCAACCTACTTCCTGCGAAAGCAGATTTTTGCAGTCATTTTGGGCCTTGTTGTGATGATTGTTGCAGCCAACATTGATTATCATTTTTGGGCTAATTTTGCGACCCTGGCCTATTTGGCGGCGGTAGGGCTATTGTTGGCAATTATTCCATTTGGTAAGGAAGTAAACGGAGCGAAACGATGGCTCTATTTTGGTCCAATTTCGCTGCAACCTGCGGAGGTAGCGAAATTATGTATGATTGTCTTTTTGGCGGTCATGGTACAAAAAGTTGGTAAAAAGATTCGGACCATGAAGGGCTTTTGGACTATTATGCTGATGCCAATGCCTATTGTCTTAATGGTTTGGCGAATTACGAACAATTTAAGTTCTGCCATTATCATTATGGGTATTGCAGTGCTGATGATTTTTGTGGCAAGTCCAGACTACAAGAAGTTTCTGTGGATGGCAGGTATAGCCATTGCTTTGGTAGTGGGTCTCGTCATGGCGATTAAGTTTGGAGCACTGGAAGCATTAGACTTTCGAATGGAGCGTATTTTGGCGTGGCTTGATCCTGAGGCCTATGCAGATGGCAAAGGCTTCCAGACGTTGCAGGCCTTATATGCTATTGGTTCTGGCGGTATCTGGGGCAAGGGACTTGGTCAAAGTATGCAGAAATTAGGATTTATTCCAGAAGCGCAGAACGATATGATTTTCTCCATTATTTGTGAGGAGTTGGGATTGTTCGGTGCGGTTGCGATTATTTTGATGTTCCTGTTACTTATTTGGAGATTGATGGATATAGCCATGAAGGCACCAGATTTGTTTGGAGCGCTTTTGGTGGTTGGTGTCATGGGACACATTGCTATTCAGGTTATTTTAAATATTGCTGTAGTAACAAACACTATTCCAAACACAGGTATTTCATTGCCATTTATCAGCTATGGTGGTTCTTCCGTAACCTTCCTGCTGGCGGAGTTTGGTCTGGTGTTCAATGTGGCGACACATCTCAAACAAAAAGAAGTAACCTAGGCGTACAAGATACATAGCCTTCTTTTTCGGCATAAGATAGAGTATGAAAACGGGAAATGAGGGCTTTAATTGGATAAAATATATGTCCATGGAAGAATTCCCCTACGGGGACAGCTTACTCTGCAAGGATCAAAGAATGCGGCGCTACCTATATTGGCGGCAACCTTATTAACAGAAGAGACTTGTGTCATACATAACTGTCCGAAGATAGTAGATGTTCATCAGATGTTGCATTTGCTAGGCCGATTGGGCTGTGAAATACGTTGGGAAAATGACGGTGTTCGCATCACGGGACGCACCTGCGAGGGTGAAAGTATGCTTTATCCAGAAGTTGGTCAAATGCGATGTTCTATTCTTTTCCTAGGAGCGCTTTTAGGCAGTAGCAAAAGGGTGGAGTTGCCCTATCCGGGAGGCTGCGTCATTGGGAAGAGGCCAGTGGATATTCACATCGATGCACTTAGTAAAATGAATGTAGATATTTCGTGCAAAGATGACACACTGATAGCCCAAACAAAGGGCATGATAGGAGAACGGATTTTTTTGCCGTTTCCTAGTGTAGGGGCCACAGAAAATCTCATGCTTGCAGCAGTGAAGGCATTGGGCAAAACCCAGATAGAGGGCGCTGCTAGGGAACCTGAGGTGGTGGCATTGGGCCAATTTTTAAAGGCTATGGGAGCAAGGATTCGTGGTCTGGGTAGCTCCACCATAGAGATTGAAGGTGGCATGCCTTTACATGGGGCGGAATTTGTAGTTCCAGCAGATCGTATTGTAGCAGGAACCTATATGCTGGCTTGTATGAGTACCGGTGGTAATATATTGCTAAATGAAGCTCCGATTGAGGATATGGGAAGCTTTTTTCATGTTATAAGAGAAATGGGCGGCAGTTTACAAATAGAGCAACAGCAGGTGTATTTGCAAGCGCCTAAAGAGATTAGCCCAGTTTTGTATTTGAAGACAGAGGTACACCCTGGCTTTCCCACAGACTTGCAGTCCCCATTGCTTTCTACTTTGTGTTTGGCAAAAGGAGAATCCTGCATTCAGGAGAATATATTTGAACAACGTTTTCATGTGGTGCCATGGCTTACACAAATGGGAGCCAAGATAGAATTGTTGACTCCAAATCTGGCAAGGGTGATTGGCGTGGAAATGTTAAAGGGAGCACAAGTGAAGGCCAGCGAACTACGCGGAGGTGCAGCCTTGGTAGTTGCGGCATTAGGTGCCAAGGGAGAAACGGTTATTGAAGGGAAAAAATTTATAGATCGCGGATATGCCAATATCTGTAAGGACTTAAGAGATTTAGGAGCGCGAATATACAGTGTATAAATATAAAAGTAGATTTAAAAAGCGAAAAAAGAGTACATGGATTCTTCTCACACTAAGCCTGATCGCTATAGCATTGGGTGGAATCTATTACTTTTTAGATCATTATAGAGTAGAGAATGTCTATGTAGATGGAAATGTTCATTACACCAAAGAAGAGATTATGGATATCGTTATGGATGGGCCATTGGGCAAAAACACGTTATATCTGTCCATGCGATACAAAAATAAAAGCATCACAGACGTACCGTTTGTGGCAGCCATGGATGTAAACGTAGCCAGCGCAGACACTATACGAATCGTTGTTTACGAAAAATCCCTGGCGGGATACATAGAATATCTTGGAAGATATATTTATTTTGACAAGGATGGAAGAGTAGTGGAGAGCTCCACCATGCGTACTCTTGGAATTCCTCAGGTTCATGGGCTTGAATTTGATCATGTAGTGGTGGGAGAGTTGCTTCCAGTGCAAAACAGTGAAGTTTTTAGCCAAGTGCTGGGTGTTACGCAGACATTGGACAAGGGTGAGAATTCACTGCATGCAGATCATATTTACTTTAATAAATCGCATGAGATGACCTTGTACTTTGGAGACATCAAAGTTTTGTTCGGGAAATATGAAAATTTGGATGAAAAGATCAACTTGCTGAAAACTTTTATCCCAGATTTGGAAGGAAAAAAAGGCACCTTGAATGTTGAGAATTATTCTCCAGGTAAAAAAAATTATTCATTCACTCCTGAGGAATGAATAATGGTGAAAAAAACACCTTTATTCAAAAAAATGTGTTGATAAATTCTGAAAATAATTATATGATAATCTATATGACTAAATTAGTCATACAAGCAAATAAAAGGAGGAACTACCCTTGCTGGAAATTAAGACAAACGACGCAGAGTCTGCTGCAAAAATCATCGTAGTTGGTGTTGGTGGAGCAGGTAATAATGCTGTAAATAGAATGATTGATGAAAATATTGATGGAGTTGATTTTATCGGTGTTAACACTGATAAACAGGCCCTTCAGCTTTGCAAGGCTCCTAAACTCCTTCAGATTGGCGAAAAGTTGACCAAAGGTCTTGGCGCAGGAGCTAGACCAGAAGTTGGAGAGAAAGCGGCAGAAGAGAGCGCAGAAGAAATCGCAAATGCACTCAAAGGAGCAGATATGGTATTCGTTACCTGTGGTATGGGTGGCGGTACTGGTACAGGTGCAGCTCCTATCGTTGCTAAGATTTCCAAAGATATGGGTATCCTTACAGTAGGTGTAGTTACCAAACCTTTCCGTTTTGAAGCAAAAGCACGTATGGTAAATGCAGTTAGTGGCATTGAAAAGATTAAAGATGCTGTGGATACATTAATCGTGATTCCAAATGACAAGTTGCTTGAAATTGTTGATAGACGTACTACTATGCCTGAAGCACTTAAGAAAGCAGATGAAGTACTTCAGCAGGCAGTTCAAGGTATTACAGACCTTATCAATGTTCCTTCTGTTATTAACCTTGACTTCGCAGATGTTCAGACAGTTATGAAGGACAAGGGTATTGCTCACATCGGTATCGGTACAGGCAAAGGCGATGACAAGGCTATCGATGCAGTTAAGGCTGCTGTAGAGAGCCCATTGCTTGAGACCACTATTACTGGAGCAACTCATGTAATCATCAATGTTTCTGGTGATATCACATTGACAGATGCATCTGATGCAGCTAGTTACGTTCAGGAACTTGCAGGTGACGATGTTAATATTATCTTCGGTGCTATGTACGATGCTTCTCAGAGCGATACATGTACGATTACGGTTATTGCAACAGGACTGGAGGATGCAAATGCACCAGTGAAGGTAAGCCCATATATTACACCTTCCACATTAAAGACTTCAGGCCTTTCCGTAATGGGAGTGAAGAAACCTGTTACATCTGGTGTGGCTCCGGCTCCAAAGCCAATCATTAACACACCAAAGCCTACAGATATCAGAGCTTCTGTAGAGGAGAAATCCTTAAAGATTCCAGATTTCTTGCAGAAAAAATAACATAATAAGTTTTCAAAGCCCCAAGCTTTTTGCTTGGGGCTTTTTGTGATGGCGACGAGGCGAGCGACAGAAGACAAGAGCACAGACTTGTGCTTGCACAAAAGGATGTGCATTTGGCTGATGACATTTGCCGACCGCTCATCAGAGCGAGATTCGCAGAGCGTGTCTCGTCTCTGTTGGAAATACTAATGTCGAAAGTTGAATTTTAAAGAAGGTGTTCCATAGAAAAATAGCGACAAATTATGCTTTTGCTTGGCTTTATAATGAGTATAAAGAGATTGAGGAGAGGGCTGAGATGGAATATGAAGTATACATAGACAGTGTTTTTTTTCTAAATTTCGCCCTCAACTTTTTGGCTTTATCTTTGGCAGATAGAGGGCTGAAAACTAATAAAGGATTTAGGAAGAGGGTAGTAGGCAGCCTTACTGGAGCATTTGTTTATTGTGTATGCTTGATATTACCAATTCCGTTTATATGGCTCAGAATCTGTTTAGGAAGTCTTGGCGCAGGAATCGGGATAGTTCTTTTAACTTTTCGTCCATCGTCTGTAGAAGGCTTTAAACATTGTCTAGAGGAAATGCTTTTATTTTCCTTGATACTTGGAGGCATAATGTTCTGCGTGAATCGCTTTTTCCCATTTTTGGGAGGCGTATTTGGAACACTGGCACTGGCACTGGCGAGTTTTGAAGTAATAAAAAGAATAGGTGATAAGTGGAGAAATCAGAAAAGCAATCTTGGAAGTGCTACGATCTGTAAGGCGCAGAAAAAAATCAAGGTTAATGTTTTATTTGATACGGGCAATGGGCTTGTTGAACCAATCAGCCAAAAGCCGGTATGTGTTGTTAGTATGAAAGTGGCAGCTGAAATATGGGAAGACCTAGATAGCCTAGGGTTTAGGGCAATTCCGTTTCACAGTGTGGGATGCCAGGCAGGAATTTTAAAAGGATATCAGGTCGATGAAATTGCAGTGGAATATGAGGGGAGAAATCTTTGTGTAAATGATGTGTACTTGGCTGTAAAAGAGGGACCACTAGGGAAAAAAGGTGATTATGATTTAATCATGAATCCTGGAATTCTTCAAAAGTAAATAATGTGTAAATAGGAGGAAAAAACATGATTGTGAAGGTATCAATACCGGGAAGACTACATTTTAAAATGGTACAGAACAAAAAGAAATTGTTTGGAAGTGGGCAGGGTGACATTCATTATATTGGAGGATGTGAAGTGTTACCGCCACCTTTGGATCCAGGGAGAGAAATTGAAGTAATCAGAGACTTAGGCACAGAGAGCGAGGAGGAAGCGAAATCACTTTTGATTGAGCACAACCTCAGATTAGTAGTTTACATAGCCAAAAAGTTTGACAATACAGGTGTGGGAGTAGAGGATCTTATCTCTATTGGAACAATTGGACTTATCAAATCTATCAACACCTTTAATCCAGAAAAGAATATTAAATTAGCGACCTATGCCTCCAGATGTATCGAAAATGAAATTCTTATGTATTTGAGAAGAAATAACAAGACAAAACTGGAGGTTTCCATAGATGAGCCGTTGAATGTAGATTGGGATGGCAATGAACTTCTTTTGTCTGATATTCTTGGTACAGATGAGGATATCATATACAAAGATTTGGAGAGTGAAGTGGAGCGCAAGCTACTCATGAGGGCCATTGACAAACTGACGGACCGTGAAAAAACGATTATCAGGCTTCGTTTTGGCATTGGCATTCCAGATGGTAAAGAGATGACACAAAAAGAAGTAGCATCCATGCTTGGTATTTCACAATCTTATATTTCAAGGCTGGAAAAAAAGATTATGAAGCAGTTGAAAAAAGAAATGAGTCGAGTTATCCTTTAAACAGAGAGTAGAAAGGGAGAGATGCACGTGGTACAAAGAGAAGACATTTTGTCTATGGAATACTTGAAAAAAACCGAATTTACAGGTTGCCATAAGGGCATGAGATACCGCCTATGGCAAGATGTAAGTGGTGAGGATAAGGTACTTAGAGTTTGTGTTTGGCCTGAGCCACTAAACTATTACTACACCTCAGAAGAGAAGAAAAGCTTTCATGATTTTTCGTTTTCAGAAGATGGAGTAGTGGATGCAGTAGCTTGGATGAATGACACCTATATAGACAGACGCAGTGAATTTGAAAATGCATGGTAGGTGGTACTGTTAACCCACCAAATAGGCACGCATGGTCTTTAAGGCTGTCTTTTCGAGTCTAGAAACCTGAGCTTGGGATATGCCAATGTAATTGGCGACTTCCATCTGGGTCTTGCCTTCAAAAAAGCGCAGATGAATGATTTCAGACTCGCGTTTGTTTAATTTTTTTATAGCCTCACTAAGGGAGAGATGTTCCACCCAATTCTCTTCCTTATTTTTTTTGTCGCTGATTTGGTCCATTACGTAGAGAGTGTCGCCACCGTCGGTATAGATAGGCTCGTATAGACTCATAGGGCTTTGGATGGCATCCAAAGCATAGGTAATGTCTTCAGCAGAGATGCCAATCTCAGTTGCAATCTCTTCTAAAGTAGGTTCTTTTGCGTTGGCCTTTAGCATGGCTTCTTTGGCGTAGATAGCCTTGTAGGCAGTGTCCTTTAAGGAGCGAGAGACACGAATGGTATTGTTGTCTCGTAGGAATCGACGGATTTCCCCGATAATCATGGGAACAGCGTAGGTGCTGAACTTTACACCCAAAGATGAATCAAAGTTATCGATGGCCTTGATGAGCCCAATGCAACCAATCTGAAATAAATCGTCCACACTTTCTTGGGAGGAACCGAAACGTTTGATGATGCTGAGCACCAGACGCAAATTACCTTCTATATATTTTTCTCTGGCGGTTTGGTCTCCGTCCTGAATTCTGGAAAACAGGGTGGCTTTTTCATCTGAGGTAAGTAAAGGGAGTTTAGAGGTGTTCACTCCACAGATTTCTACTTTTCCAATTGCCATTTCTTTCATCCTTTCTGTTTATGAAAACAGTATTTACAAGGGGAAAAAAAGATATGCAAAAAAAGGGAGAAAGTTCTAAAAAAGGGAAATGAAAAATACACTCTAACAAAGGCGATGGAGTAGCGGATGAAGAAAAGATGGGAATGTTGTTTTCAGAATTAAAATGCAAGGATGTTATCAATTTACGGGATTGTAGATGCATAGGAAGAATTACGGATATGGAGTTTCATCCAGAGTCTGGGTGCATCTGTAAAGTATTCATTCCGAAGTGCAAAAAAACCTTAAATCTATTTGCAAAAGAGGAGTTTTTTGAAATCTGTTTTAAGGATATTAAGCAGATTGGACCGGACATTATTTTAGTTGACTTATGCTGTTAAAATAGCCTATAATGAAGGTGTATATGGGTGGTAATTTGACCCACTATTCATCAATATTTAGGAGGAACATGCTAATGAAATGCCCTTTTTGTGGTCATGAAAATACTAGAGTAATTGATTCCAGACCTGCCGAAGACAACAATTCTATCCGTCGTAGACGTGTGTGTGATGAATGTGACAAGCGGTTCACCACTTATGAAAAGATTGAAACCATTCCACTCATTATTATCAAAAAGGATAACAACCGCGAGACTTACGATCGTTCCAAGATTGAAGCTGGCGTACTTCGTGCCTGCTACAAGCGTCCAATCAGCGCGAGTCAGATTACTCAGCTTATTGACGAAGTAGAAACAGAAATCTTCAACATGGAAGAAAAAGAAATCCCAAGCCGTGTAATCGGCGAATTGGTGATGAACAAATTGAAGGATTTAGAAGCAGTTGCTTACGTGCGTTTTGCATCTGTATACAGAGAGTTTAAAGATGTAAATACCTTTATGGATGAGCTTAAGAGTGTCTTAAACGAAAAGAAATAAAAGTCAGCGATTATCATATTTCAAATCTAAAAACACCTTGTTACCAGCAAGGTGTTTTGCTATTATATAGAAGAGAATTATTAGGGAGGCAGTTATGTTAAGTCGCTTTTATCCAGATGTGGATGTCAAATCCACCTACAAAATAGATTTCGAGGCATTTTATAGACATGGGTATAGGGGTATCATTTTTGATATTGACAATACATTGGTGCCACATGGTGCTCCGGCGGACAAGTCTGCCATAGAACTGTTCAACAAACTGCATAAGTTGGGGTTTCAGACCATGCTTTTGTCAAACAACAAGGAGCCAAGGGTCAAATCCTTCGCCCAGCAGGTAGAGAGTCCTTACATTTTTAAAGCAGGAAAGCCTGGCAAAGGTGGCTATGAGAAGGCGATGGAACAGATGGGGACAAGCACTGAAACTACGTTTTTTGTGGGGGACCAGCTGTTTACAGATGTCTGGGGAGCAAAAAGGTTGGGTATCTTTACTGTCCTGACTGCACCTATCAATCCTAAAGAAGAAATACAAATTGTATTGAAAAGAATTTTAGAAAAGGTTGTTTTATTTTTTTACAGAAGACACAAGGAGAACAGCCATGATTAATGGAAAGACAAGAACCTGTGGCTTGATAGGATGTCCAGTGGAACATACCAAATCACCATTGATTCACAATACAGTAGCACAAAGAATGGGCGTGGATTTAGCCTATGTTCCTTTTCATGTAAAAGAGGGAGATTTGGAAGCGGCGATTAAAGGCGCAAAAGCTCTGAATTTGTTAGGACTAAATGTCACGGTTCCTTACAAAAGTGATGTGATTCCTTTTTTGAAGGAGATAGACCCGTTGGCTGCACAAATTGGTGCAGTGAATACTCTCGTGGCAGTGGATGGCGGCTACAAGGGTTTTAATACGGATATGCCAGGTTTATACCGTGCCATGATGGAAGATGGAGTAACCATAGAGGGGGAGCAGATATTGATTCTTGGCGCAGGTGGTGTGGCAAGAGCGGTAGCTCTGCTTGTGGCTAGCAAGAGAGCCAAAGAGATTACCATTTTGAATAGAACTGTAGAAAAGGCACAGGCAATTTGCAGTGAGGTAAAGGGCTTCTACCCTGAGGTGGAAATAAAAGCACTTGCACTTGGTGAATATGCTTCTTTAAGCGCAAATTCTTATTTGGCAATTCAGGCTACTAACATAGGTATGCATCCAAATATTGATGAAGCAGTGATAGAAGATGCCTCTTTTTATGAGAAAGTGCATACGGGATATGATTTGGTGTTCAATCCTGCACAGACTAAATTTATGAAATTGGTAAAAGCAGCTGGAGGACGAGCGTTCAATGGACTGAAGATGCTTCTTTATCAGGGAATCATTGCTTACGAATACTGGACAGAAAAGCAAGTTCCTGCAGAGGTTATAGAAGAGGTTTCGGGATTACTGGAAGAATAAGGTGGATTTCAAGGAGTGAAAGACACATGAAAAATGTGATTTTAATAGGATTCATGGGATGTGGCAAGACTACAGTTGGTATTCGTCTTTCCTATCGCATCCGCAGAGTGTTAGAAGATACCGACAAACGAATTGAGAAAGAGCAGGGAATCACTATCAGCGAGATTTTTGCGCAGAAGGGGGAAGCCTATTTTAGAGATTTGGAGACAGATTTGCTTAGAAGACTTTCTAAGGAGAATTACCAAAGAGTGATTTCTACTGGAGGAGGACTTCCTATGAGGGAAGAAAACCGTACATTGCTTCGTCAGATTGGAACCGTAGTATATCTTCGAATCAAACCAGAGACTGTGTATCAGAGATTACAAAACGATACCACCAGACCATTATTGCAATGTGAAGATCCCTTGGGCAGAATCAGGGAACTGATGGAACAGAGGGCTCCACTGTATGAAGAGGCGGCACATATCATTGTGGACGTAGATGACCTGGATATGGAACAGGTGCTGGAGCGTATCACAGAGCAGATTGACTTAGGAGGAAACGCATGAAAATATTAGTCATTAATGGACCCAATATCAATTTTTTAGGCATTCGCGAGAAATCCATTTATGGATCTGAGAACTATGACACGTTGCTTCAGATGATAGCGGACAAAGGTCAGGAAACAGAGAGCATCATTGAAGTATTTCAGAGCAACCACGAGGGAGCAATTATTGATCGTATTCAGGATTCCTATTTCGATGGAACAGAGGCAATAGTGATTAATCCAGGTGCATATACTCATTACAGCTATGCTATCCGAGATGCCTTGGCAAGCATTCATGTCCCAAAGATAGAGATTCATATTTCTGATATTACACAGAGAGAAGAGTTTCGCAAGATTTCTGTGACTGCGCCAGTGTGTGACAAACAAATCTACGGGCAAGGATTGAAAGGTTATTTGATGGCGATCGATAGTGCTATTGAGATTGCACAGGAAAGGGGAAAATAAGGTTTTCCTTTTAATCTAAGATATGAATTGTCAGTAAAAGAAAAAAAAGGTTGAAAAAATAGGCATTATAGTTTACACTAAACAATGAATTAGAACGTGATAATTTTAGGAGGAAATTTAACATGATTTCAGCAGGTGATTTCAGAAACGGTATTACTATCGAATTCGAGAACAACGTTTACCAGATTATTGAGTTCCAGCATGTAAAACCTGGTAAAGGTGCAGCATTCGTTAGAACTAAACTGAAAAACATCAAGAGTGGCGGTGTAGTAGAAAAAACTTTCAGACCTACAGAGAAATGCCCTCAGGCACGTATTGATAGAAAAGATATGCAGTATTTGTATTCTGACGGAGATTTGTGGTACTTCATGGATGTTGAGAACTATGAACAGATCGCATTGAACGCAGAATCTATCGGAGATGCACTTAAATTCGTTAAAGAGAACGAAATGTGCAAAGTTTGCTCACACAACGGCAGTGTATTCGCAGTTGAACCACCTTTGTTCGTAGAACTTGAGATTACAGAAACAGAGCCTGGCTTCAAGGGAGATACAGCTACAGGTGCTTCTAAGCCTGCAACTGTTGAAACTGGAGCTACAGTATATGTACCTCTGTTCGTAAACCAGGGTGATGTTATCAAGATTGATACAAGAACTGGCGAATATCTTTCCAGAGTATAATACTTGCTATATTATATGCCAATTAAGACAATGGATTAGTCCATTGTCTTTTTTTTGTGATGGCGACGAGGCAGAGCGTATCTCGTCTCTGTGTGTTCACCTGCTAGATTTATTTCAGAAAGGAAAAGATATGAATTTTAATGATTTTATCACGTTTATGTTAGAAGAAGTAAAAAGAGAACTTGGACAGGATGTGAAGGTTGAAGTTCGAGAGGTTTGTAAGAACAATGGAATTATGCTGAAGGGGTTGACGATTCTATCCAAGGAATCTAATCTATCGCCAACTATTTATTTAAATGGTTTTTATAAGGAGTATCAGGAGGGAAAAGAATTAATTGATGTAAAACAGTCTATTTTGGAAGTTTATAGAAGCAGTAAGGTGGATGTGAAGGTGGATATGGACTTTTTCCTAGATTACGAAAAAGTAAAGAATAAGCTTTTCTGCAAACTTATTAATTATGACAAGAATACATGCCTGCTTCAGGATGTGCCATATCAGAAATTTCTGGATTTGGCAGTGGTATGTTATTTTGCTTACGAGGCAGAATGTATGGGCTCAGGCTTTATTACGATACATACCAATCATTTGGACAATTGGGGAATCGATGAAAATGAACTGTTCGAAAGGGCTATGACCAATACCAAGTCTGTTTATCCTGGTATTTATTATTCTATGGAGGATATGCTCAGACAGATGGTAGAAAAAGATGTTCGCCGAGACTTGGAACAGAAAAGCAATGATTTGGAAGGAAATGAGGAAGAGTGGATATCTTTTACAGTAGAACAGATTATGAAAGGTCTTTTGGGAGAACGAAAAAGAAGTCCAATGTATGTAATCACCAATGAAGGGAAAGCGTGGGGGGCTACATGTATGCTATGGAAGGAGACACTGCAAAAACTTGCAGAAGAGTTGGAGTCAGATTTGTTTATTCTTCCAAGCTCTGTACATGAAATTATCATTGTACCGGCGGATGAGGAGCAGGTATGCGTAGACTATCTGCAAAGTATGGTAGAGGATATTAACCGCACTCATGTAGAGCCAGAAGAGGTGCTTTCTGACCATATTTATCGATATTTGAGGGATTCTGGCACCACTATTTTACAGTAGACACTACCCACCTTTTATGGTATTATAGTCAGAGTGATGTAACAAAATCGTAATATTTGCACCCGTAGTCTAATGGATAGAACGAGGGCCTCCGACGCCTTTAATGCAGGTTCGATTCCTGTCGGGTGCACTCATCACTCTGACTACGGTTGAATAAAAGGATGGTATATATGAAGAAAAGATTGAAAGCTGTGAGAGACTTTTTGATATATCACAGCAAGATTGTGTTCCCAATTATGTTGATTGCTGTAGTAGCAATCACAGTGTCTTTAGCACTTGGGGCAAAGGATAGACCCATTGCTGATGTGACAGACGGAACAGGAGCCTTGGATGATGTGTTGTCCAATGTAGTGCCTAGTTTGTCTGATGCCGAAAGCGAAACTGCTTCTGAGAGCAGTGAAGAAGAGGGATATGCTCCATTGAAGGACGATTTGGACATGTCCGTAAGAACTTTGATTTATACTTATTATGATGCTCTGGCAAGAGGCGATGCAGATGCAATCGCCGCAATTACCAACTCTATGGATGAGATGGAACGCATCAAGATTCAGGAACTTGGCAACTATATTGAATTGTATCCTGTGGTAGATGTTTATTATAAGCCAGGCCCAGAAGAGAACTCTTATGTAGTATTTGCATACACAAAGGCTACATTTACTGGATTTGAAGATCAGGTGGCAGGTTTCCAGACTTTCTTTATCTGTGCAGATGAAGAGGGAAACTATTATTTGAATGAAGGCGAGACTTCTCAGGAGACAGTGGACTACATTTCTGAGATGATCTACCAGGAAGACGTAGTTGAACTCTACAACAAGGTAGAAGTAGAGTACAATGAAACCATGGAAGCAAACCCAACACTGCTGGCGTTTCTTGCAGCAATGGAAAGCGACATCAGAACTGCAACAGGACTGATTATTGCAGGACAGATTACAGAGGGTGACCAGACAGGTGAAGGCGAAACTGGAGGCGAAGGTGAAGCTGGAACAGGCGAAGGTGAAACAGGAAATACAGGTGAAGGCGAAACCGAAGATGTAGAGCCAACTTATGTATATGCCACTGCCACTGCAACAGTAAATGTTCGTTCTTCTGATAGTGAGTCAGCAGATAGACTTGGCAAATTGGAAAAAGGAAAACGCATTCTAGTTTTGGAGCAAAGACCAAATGGTTGGAGCAAAGTAAGCTATGAAAATGAAGAAGGATTTATCAAGTCAGAGTATTTGAAGATTGTAGAAAGTGCAGATGACTTGGTAGTTGTAGGTAATGTAGTAGCAAATACCGCTGTCAAAATCCGTTCTGATGCAAACACTACTTCTGCTAAACTGGGCGTGTTCGTGAAGGGTGAGTCACTTCCTTATGTTGAACTAGTAGGCGAGTGGTACAAAGTCATTTACAATGGTCAGGTTGGATATGTGCACGCAGATTATGTAGATGTACAGTAGAGCGAAATATCCTTAATATATTGAATGAAAGACTAAGAGATACTTGGAGTTCCAGGTATCTCTTTTGTCTTATAGTTAAGAGAATAAAGAAAAGGAAAAGGAGAATAATAAAAATAAGAAGTATAGGAGGAGTAGGGTAATGAAAGCAGAAGATGTGAAAGTATATAGGGAAGTGCAAAAAAGTGCCGAATTGGCCATTAAGGCAATAGAAACTATTTCAGAAAAAGTATATGATGATACTCTGGCAATGCAGATATCTAGACAAATGATTAAGTATTCTGACCTGCGAGGTAGAGCTCTGGACAAGCTACTTCAGGGGAAGGCGCAGCCTTACAAAAAGAACATGGT
Source organism: Lachnospiraceae bacterium (assembly GCA_017453065.1). GTDB lineage: Bacteria > Bacillota > Clostridia > Lachnospirales > Lachnospiraceae > Acetatifactor. The sequence continues at coordinate 67,907 of JAFTKW010000019.1, forward strand.
GGCTGAAGCATTTAGAGCAGGTGAGATTCATTCGCGCACATTACTTGACAACAGCACCAGTCATATCGCGGAGCTATTAATCGAAGGAAGCAATAGGAATATTACGGAAATGTGCAGGACACTGAATCACAATCCGCTGGCAGGAGATGGAGCGGTAGAGATGGCGAAAGAATTGATGGATTTTGAGGCAAAGAACATAGCGAGAACAAAGAAGTTTTTGTGATAGATTTGTATACAATGATACCCATATACAAAATGCACAAAAAATATCCTAAAACTTTTACTATTTAAAGAGATAAAGCACATTGTGATTTTGAAAAGATAAGTATATAATAAGTAAGGTATAAGGGCTTATAGTATTTTTTAGTCTGATAGAAGCCCAAAAGGAGGATATGAATATGTCATATGTTGATGAGATCTATGAGCAGGTCGTAGCGAAAAACCCAGCACAGCCAGAGTTCCATCAGGCAGTGAAAGAAGTATTGGAGTCTCTTCGCGTAGTAATTGAAGCTAATGAAGAAAATTATAAAAGAGATGCTCTTTTGGAAAGATTGGTAAATCCTGAGAGACAGATTGTTTTCCGTGTGCCTTGGGTAGATGACAAGGGACAGGTACAGGTAAATACAGGTTACCGTGTACAGTACAACAGTGCAATTGGACCTTACAAGGGAGGTATTAGACTTCATCCTTCCGTAAATCTTGGTATCATCAAATTCCTTGGTTTTGAACAGATTTTCAAGAACTCCTTGACAGGTCTCCCTATCGGTGGTGGTAAAGGTGGTTCTGACTTTGATCCTAAGGGCAAATCAGACAGAGAGGTTATGGCTTTCTGCCAGAGCTTTATCACAGAACTTTACAAATATATCGGCGCTGACACAGACGTTCCAGCTGGTGATATCGGAACAGGCGCTAGAGAAATTGGATATATGTATGGTCAGTACAAGAGATTGACTGGTCTTTATGAAGGCGTACTTACTGGTAAAGGACTTACATACGGTGGCTCCCTTGCTAGAAAAGAAGCTACTGGTTATGGACTTTTGTATTTGACAGCTGAAATGCTGAAATGCAATGGTCAGGACATCAAAGGAAAGACTGTAGCTGTATCTGGCGCTGGTAACGTAGCAATCTACGCTATTCAGAAAGCACAGCAGCTCGGTGCAAAGCCTGTGACATGTTCTGATTCTACTGGATGGATTTACGATCCAGAAGGAATCGACGTAGAGCTTTTGAAGGAAGTGAAAGAAGTAAAACGTGCTAGACTTACTGAGTATGCTGCTGCAAGACCAAGTGCACAGTATCATGAAGGCAAAGGCGTATGGACTGCAAAAGTTGACATCGCACTTCCTTGTGCTACTCAGAACGAACTTAACCTTGAAGATGCAAAGACACTTGTTGCCAACGGCGTATTCGCAGTTGCAGAAGGCGCTAACATGCCTACCACTATGGAAGCAACAGAATACTTCCAGGCTAACGGCGTATTGTTCTGTCCAGGTAAAGCTTCCAACGCTGGTGGTGTAGCAACATCCGCTCTTGAAATGAGCCAGAACAGTGAAAGACTTAGCTGGACCTTCGAAGAAGTAGACAGCAAGCTTCAGACCATCATGGTGAACATCTTCCACAACCTTGATGCTGCAGCAAAGAAATACGGTTTGGACGGCAACTATGTTGCTGGTGCTAACATCGCAGGCTTCCTTAAGGTTGCTGAGGCTATGACAGCTCAGGGCGTGGTTTAATCCATTCCTAATAGAATTAACAAACAATAATATTAGATGAAATACAAAAAGTCCTAGATAGAAATATCTAGGGCTTTTTTGTGATGGCGACGAGGCGAGCGACAGAAGACAAGAGCACAGACTTGTGCTTGCACAAAAGGCATAGATTTTATCCAAATGAGCAATCCTAAGATAGAGAAAGATTGTGAAAGAATGGAGGAGAAAACTATGCTAATCACACCAGATATAAAATACGTTGGCGTCAATGACCATGATATTCAGTTATTTGAAGGCTTGTATGAAGTGCCAAACGGAATGGCCTACAACTCCTATTTGATTCTGGATGATAAAATTGCAATTTTGGATACCGTGGATGAAGGGTTTAAAAGCCCATGGATGATGCAAATCAAAGAAGTCTTAGGAGAAAGAAGACCGGACTATTTAATTGTGCATCATATGGAACCGGACCACTCTGCCAATATACTTCATTTGCTAGAAGAGTATCCAGAAGTGATCTTAGTAGCTTCCGCCAAAGCATTTGAGATGATGAAAAATTTTTTTGGTACAGATTTTGAGGATCAAAGAGTGGTTATTCAGGAGGGAGATAAGCTTTCTTTAGGGAAGCATGAATTGGAATTTATCTCAGCCCCTATGGTTCATTGGCCAGAAGTGATGATGACTTACGATGCTACAGACAAGGTTCTTTTTTCGGCAGATGGATTTGGCAAGTTTGGAACGCTTGATGTGGATGATGACTGGAGAGAGGAAGCTAGGCGTTATTATATAGGAATCGTAGGGAAATTTGGTATGCCAGTGCAGCATCTTTTAGGGAAAATTCAGCATAAAGAGATACAAATTATTTGCCCATTGCATGGTCCAGTTTTGAAAGAAAATCTTGCTTACTATATAGGGCTTTATGATGTCTGGTCTAGCTATCAACCAGAGGAAGAGGGGATTTTGATTGCCTATACTTCTGTCTATGGAAACACGAAAAAGGCTATGCATCTTTTGGCAGACAAGCTCAAAGCAGAAGGATATACCAATGTGCATCTTCGGGATTTGACATGTGCGTCTATGACACAGACAGTGGCAGAAGCCTTTCGCTTTAACAAACTTGTGCTAGCCAGTACCACTTACAACGGTGAGTTGTTTCCTACTATGCGAGATTTTATCCATCGTTTGAAGGAGCGAAATTATAGTAATCGCACAGTAGCGTTCGTAGAAAACGGAAGTTGGGCGCCTAATGCCATCAAATTTATGAAGGAATTGTTTGCCAAAAGTAGTGGAATTACCTTTGCGGAGAATACTGTGAAAATTTGGTCGGTTGTCAACCCCAATACTGAAAAAGAATTGGAGGCACTGGCGAAGGAACTTTGCAACCAATGAAAACAGGGAATAGAAATAGAACTAGCGTTATAAAATAAAGAAGATGTTTTAAAAGTTTGATTAACTAGGAGGGAAAAGAAGATGAAATATGTATGTGATGTGTGTGGATGGGTTTACGATGAAGAAGAGGGTGCACCAGAATTGGGCATTGCTCCAGGGACTAGTTTTGACACTTTGCCAGAAGATTTCTTATGTCCACTTTGTAACGTTGGAAAAGAATTCTTTAGCGGGGTAAATGAATGAGTAAATGTTGTAAGAAAAGTGGCAAAAAAACGCTTAAGCCTAGCGCAGGAGCCCTATGGGAAAAACTAAACGGTGGGAAAGACTATTACGAAATTCGACTAGAAAGTATCGGGGGTCTAGGAGCCAATCTCTGTGGAAAGATGTTAGGCGAATTGGGCCTTAGATATCTGGATTTAAACAGCAGTAGTTTTGCCAGTTATGGCTCTGAAAAAACGGGTACACCAGTAAAAGGGTTTGTTCGTTACTGCAAAAAGGAAAAAGAGATAAGAGTGCATTTTCCTGTAGAGAAACCGGATTTGCTTGTGATATTCCATCAGGCACTTTTGAAGGATGAGAGCGTTTGGAAGGGGTGTGACAAAGATACAGTTGTCATTGTCGCTGCGGAGTCCGTGGATAAGCGCTTGGGAGAGGAAACAAACACAGAAAGTAAAGCAGAAAATAATCTGATTAACCTTGCACCAAATTTGTTGCATTCGTTGCAACAAAGGAAAGAATCCTTCGCACAGTGCTATGTTTTGGAAGCACAGAAATTTGCCATGGATACCAAATCCAGAATTAATGTGGTGATGCTTGGGGCGGTCTTGAGAGTAATGGGAGTAGACGATATGGAGATTGGCCGTCAGATATGCGCTGATACATTGGGCAAGAAATATCCAGATGCGTTGGAGAACAACTTGCTTGGCATGGAAAAAGGATTTAGGGAAGTACAACTGATTTTGGGGGATTCGGAAAACTGCCATGGCAGTATGGATTGTGGTTGTGATGTGGACAAAGACAGCGAAGTTGAGGATGGCTATAAAGTGAAAAAATGTCACGAAAACGACAAGTGTAATGATGAATGCAAGTCGTCTTCTCGGTTGCAGAAAGAGGAATGGGGTTATGCCTACGCTCCCCTTGGCGGAGTAAATCCCAACTTTGGTAGTACGGTTACGGCGGACTTGTCACCCTCTAGGCAGGGCTTCATTCCACTCTTTATTAAGGAGAGATGTATCAATTGCGGTTTGTGTCACTCCACTTGCCCTGATATGGTATTTCAGTTTGCAAAAGGAGAGTACAAGGGAAGAGAGATGATGGTCAATCAGGGACTGGATTATTTCCATTGTAAAGGCTGCTTGCGATGTGTAGATGTCTGTCCTGTGAATGCTCTGGTGCGTGGAGCGGAAGCAGAGCATCCAAGAAAAGAATACTTTATTCCAAATCAGGAGTTAATCAGATGTCCTCAGTATTATGAGGAGGCAGGACCAGATGGATATATTACTTCAGAGTCCTATTTGACAGAAAAGAGAATGGAAGGAGGAGAAGTCTAATGCAAGGTCAGGTGATGGAATTTGCATCTGGAAATGAGATGGCAGCTATAGCAATCAAACAGATTGGCTATGATTTAATGGGATATTACCCGATTACACCTTCTACACAGATTGCAGAAAATTTGGATATAATGCGTGCCAATGGAGAAACAGACCTAGTGATGATTGCGGCGGAGGGAGAGCACAGTGCGGCTGGTATCTGTTATGGTGCTGCTGTGGCTGGAGGAAGAGTCATCAATGCCACTAGTGCCAATGGTCTTTTGTACGCCATAGAGCAGTTCCCTGTTCAGTCAGGAACAAGATTTCCAATGGTAATGAATGTAGTATGTCGTACTGTTTCTGGTCCTCTTTCTATCAAAGGAGATCACAGCGACATCATGTATTTGTTAAATGCAGGGTGGCCTATTTTGTTTGCCAGCACAGTGCAGCAGGTGTACGATTTTAACATTATTGCCTTAAAACTTGCAGAGAGAGTTAGGCTTCCTGTAGTGGTGGCCTATGATGGCTTTTTCACTAGTCACCAAAAGGGCAGATGCTACCGATTCGAGTCAGACCAGACGGTACGGGATTATATCGGACCTAAGGTAGAGCCCTATCCTTTTTTAGATTTGGAGCATCCCATTACAGTTGGCTCCTATATGAATGAACCAGATCTAATCAATAATAGATATCAGCTACACCTGGCTATGGAAGAAGCAGATCAAGTGATAGAAGAATTATTTTCCTCTTTTGCAGAATTGTCTGGAAGAAAATATGGAAAAGTGGAAGGGATTGGCTGCGAAGATGCAGAAACCGCTTTGGTTTTGCTTGGTTCCTCTTATGATACCACTGCGGAAGTAGTGGATTATCTGCGATTGGGTAACACCGCTCAGGATGAAAAGAAGGTAGGTGCGGCTACTTTGCATGTGCTACGACCATTTCCTGGAAAGGAATTGTTTCATTTAGTAGGCCATATTCCTAATATTATGGTGGCGGATCGACAAGACAGCTATGGGGCTGGTGGCGGAAATTTGGCTTTGGAAGTTCGCGCTACCATGCAAAAATATGGGGGCAAATCTCAAATCAAGAGTGTTGTGTATGGACTTGGTGGGAAGGACCTTTTTAAGGAAGATGTATTGGAGTTGTTTGCAAAAGCAAAGGATGATGCCGGACCAGATTTTGAATACTACGGTGTGACACCGGGAACTTTAAGCGACCATACATCACTGTTTGGTCCGATTAAGAGAGAACAGACACAGATATACAAAGATGGGAAAGTGGGCAATCTGAACACGGCTACCGCTATGCCAGGAAGACTGGCGCCAGGGCATGGAGCTTGTCCGGGGTGTGGTATCCCTGTCAATGTGAATCTGTTACTTCGTGGCATAGAAGACCCAGTAGTGCTTTTGTTTCAGACAGGCTGCGGCATGATTGTAACCACTGCATATCCAAAGACTAGTTTCAAAGTGCCTTATGTGCACAATCTTTTCCAGAATGGCGCGGCTACCTTAAGTGGCATTGCTGAAATCTGTTATCGGAAACAAGAAAAAGGAGAGATTCCACCAGGGGATATTATCTTTGTTATGGTCAGTGGAGATGGGGGAATGGACATCGGAATGGGCAGTGCACTGGGGACTGCACTCAGAGGTCACAGGCTACTGATTTTCGAATACGACAATGGCGGATATATGAACACAGGATATCAGCTTTCTTATTCCACGCCTATGGGTGCTAGAAGTGCTACCTCACACATTGGAAAAGAGCAGTATGGCAAAACCTTTTTTCACAAGGATATGCCACAGATTATGGCTGCAACAGGAATTCCTTATGTGGCAACGGTTGCAGAATCCAATCCAGTGGATTTTATGCAAAAGGCTGCCAAAGCAGCGCACTATGCCAAAACCACAGGAACTGCTTATATGAAGGCAATCTCTGCTTGCCCTCTAAACTGGAACGACAAGCCAGCGACAGAGCGTAAGGTCATTGAAGCAGCGGTAAACTGTTGCTATTTCCCGCTTTATGAGGTGGAGCAGGGGGTAACCAAACTATCCTACAATCCGGAAAAATCTGGGAAGAAGATTCCAGTGCTTGACTGGCTTTCCATGATGGGCAGAACCAAACATTTGCAAAAAGAGGAATACGCGGATGTAGTAAAACGCATACAGGATGAGGTGGATAGAAGGTTTGAGGAATTGAAGAAGAAAGCAGAAAAATAGAAACAATAAATGAGGTATGAAACCCAAGGCAAAGAAATCCTATGATTGTTTTTTTGGACAATACAGTCATAGGATTTTTTGTTATGCGCTAGTGTTTTTCTTTTTTTTAGCGTACTATAAATGTCAGATAATGATACGTCGACGTTTTCCTGACATAGTAACTAGCAAAGAGGTGAGAACTTGAAGGACGAAAAAGTGATATTGGGCATCGAGGAACGGGATGAACAAACAATGGCCTATGTCATACAGAAATACTCCAGATTACTTTGGAAAGTGGTATATCCCATTTTGGGAGTCTCTAGCAGTGAGCAGGATGTGGAAGAATGTGTGGCTGATGTGTTTATACAGTTGTGGAACCAGCCTAGAGCCTATGACCCAGCCAAGGCCAAACTTTCTACCTATCTCACTATCGTGGCAAGAACCAAGGCAATTGATCGATATCGAAGCATTCAAAGAAAACGTGAAGTTCCTTTGGAGGAATCCGTGCTAATTCATTGGAGAGCGGATTTGTGTAGTCAACCTTTGCAGAGCCTTCTGTCTAAGGAGAAAAATGAAAGGATACATTTGATGCTTAAGCGACTGGGAGAGCCTATGCAAGAAATCCTGGTGCGAAGATATTTTTACGACCAAAAGCCCAGAGAAATCGCACTGGCCATGGATATGCCAAAGAAACAGGTGGAAAATTCTCTTTACGGAGCAAAGAAGCGTTTGCGCCAAATGCTGGAAGATGAGAAAGGAGAATTCGATGAAGAAATTTAACAAACAGAATTTGGAACATATTAAAGAGTGCTTTGAGCATAAAACAGGAGTCAATTTGACGGATAGAAAATTTGAAATTACCGGTGAGATTTGCGGTGTGCGTTCGTCTAAACTACCCGGTCCATTTCGATTCAGACCTGTGCTGCTAGCCGGTTTGGCAGTTTGTCTGCTTACATTTGGAGCATTTGGCTATGCAAAGTTTTCTTCTTTGGCGAGTGATGATGTTAACTTTCAATCTGCATATCAGGGGGAGGGTGTTGTTAAAATTTTAGTCAGCAACGAATCTAACAAAACATTGGAACTCCAAAAACAGATTAAGCTGATGAGATGGTCTACTGGAGAAGAAGTCGTAGGAGATAAGGATCAGATTGACTATAGCGATATGATAGTCGAACCAGGATGTAGCCAAGTGATTACGATCGATCTTTCCAAAGCCTATGATGTAGCTATGTTAGAAGCAGAACTAGCCGAGAAGGACCATTACTATTTTACGCTTACCAACAATGATTTTGCCTTTGGGCAAGATTGGATGTGCAGTGTTGATTTTGAAGAAAAAGAGATAGATGTCACATTAACTTGGGAAGAGAATAGCACCTGTGAGGATGCTGTAATCGGATTAAATCCCTCCTATGTATTTGATGAAGACAGTGCAGAAAAACAAGGTGGCATGGCAACAGGTGTGGATGACAGCAAGAATGAATCTTATGTGCAGCCATCCTATACAGCCCCACTTGCCTTTGAGGATTGGACCTGGCCTACTGTGAGAGAGTCCGTTACATCCAAATTTGGCACTCCAAGAGGTGATTCCTTTACAGATCACATCAACATCCAAGGGGATAAAGGAGATGCAGTATATGCGGTCGCAGATGGAACAGTTTTGGAAACGGGATTTGATGCTACTTACGGATATTATGTAGTACTAGATTTGGGAGAAGGTATTGCAGTTAAATATGGACATCTGCAGGATACAAAAGTGGAAAATGGTGAAACTGTAGAGAAAGGGCAGAAGATTGCAACCCTAGGAGCCACAGGTATGGCGACAGGACCAAACCTTGCATTCTTTGTTTACAGGGATGGCGAGGCAATCAATCCACTTTCTGTAGAGGATGATATGTAAATTTGTCTTTTAGCTAAAGAAAGGGCTATACTTGAAAGGTTATTTCAAGTATGGCCCTTTTAGTTTAGTAAATTTCCTCTAATAATACATTTCCTCTAGTTGCATATAGCTTGCCAATTTTAAGATTTCTTCTTTGGACATATCGCCGCGTTTGATATAGACATTTATATGTTGATTGTACTGGATAATAGCAGTACCCATATAGGAGTAGGTATCCTGATTAAAGCCATCTCTGTAGTTTTGAGCAAGGTGAATATATGGCATTAGCCACTTAAGTTCCTCATCTCTAAAGGTATGAATATAGGAGCCAGTACGATAATCAGCGGTGGTTTGGATGACAACGGCACCTTCATTGGTACTGGAGCCTGGTTTGGAACCATACATTTCTTCGTAAGCTTCGGAATAGGTCATTTCATCAAATGGAAGCAAATCTACAAAGAGAGCATCTTCGAGAGTGGTATTGAAGGCACTCACAGATATGGTTACTTCCTGAATATCCATTTGCTCCTGTGTGCAAACAATACTTTCGTTGGCCTGTTGTATAGCGCGAATTGTATTGGTGTGTTCGGGCGTGATTGGAACCTCGATGACATGATTGTATCCACCATCATAAGTATATACACGGAAGGAGAGAGTACACATTATGAGGTGTCCTGCCTGCTGTTCCAGGGTTAACAATTGTCTGCTGTCCTGAATGTAGGCGTCTATAATTTTTTGAACATTGGTTGAGTTGTCGATATCTGTAGTGTTGTGTGCTGCATATACATGAATAGAGTTAATCTTGTCTTGATTGGAAATGAGTTCTGCCAGTCGATAGTTCATATAACTTTCGGTTTCTACGATAGGGCGAAGCACATCTTTTTCCTCATAACTCATATAGTATCTTCGGTAGTAATCAAAACCAAATTTGGGACTTACTTTTACAAGGATAGAAAAGTCTTGTTCTTTGGTTGGGGTATTTACCGCTGTTCTCAGTACAGAGTCAATGATGTTGCTGTCTGTAACAGTATAACCTTCAAAATCGCCACCATAGTAATAGTATTCGTCAAATGCATTGATGTCGATTTCCATGCTCTCCACACTACCTTCGCGTGGCAGATAGTCATCATAACCAAATACATCAAAGATGTAGATTGCTGCAATACCAACAGAGCAGACAGTTACCACTGCCATCTGTATCTTGTGTGTAAAAAAGGCCTTTACTGAGCGCTTTTGTATTGCGGTCGAAATCGCATAAGCGATGATGGCAAACAATCCGTTGAACACGAGCATCCACATAGGGCGACTTTCCATGCTGTAACCAAATAAGTACAGAGGAACTACGCCCAAAAGACCCAAAATGATAGAAACGCATATTCTTATGGAAAGAGAGCCAAACTTATTGTCCATGCCGTGGCCTGCCAGTTCACTCTTTCTGTTTTTATGAATACGGTATGCTACAAACAAGTTAAACCCTAATAGGAAAAGCGTAATAATCCAGGTCGCAGCGTATATCCAATCCCAAGCACCGTTGTAGGACAGTAGCACAAAAGGTGCAGTGATTGGAGAAAGTGCGTAAGCAATATAGTAGGCATTGCCAGCGTCGTAATAGGTGTCAAAAAATGCTTCAGCATAAAGAATCAGCAAGCCATAAATGATGACTACTGATAAGCCCCAAACTCCAGTGGAGACCACAGCATTGGCAAGGTTTCCGCTTAACATGATACCTACCAGACACAGGTGGTAGATGATAAAGAATCCAAGTGTCGGGTAAAGCAAGTAATGAAGCATAGCAAGCAGTACAGATAAAATGCTAGAAAAATCTTTTAGCACAATAAAGGCACTGATAAAGGTAAGTAAAGCACCAGTAAGAAAAGGAATAGCCCAGATGAGTAGCCCACTTAAGTAAGATGCCCAGAACATTTCCTTGCGGGTAACTGGAAGGCTGTGATAAAGGTCGATTTTCCTAGGTTGAAAGAGATAACTAAAAATACCGAAGCCGACAATGGCAGCACCGATAGTGGCAATGCCGACCAGCATCATAGTACAGTTGCTTAAGTCATTAATTACACTCGTACTTACATATTGATAAAATTCTTCGGTGGTATGTCTAAGTGCAAAATCTTCAAAGTTTTCACCGCCAATGGCAAACATAAAGAAGATAGGACCAAAAAGAATACTGCCAATGGCAGAGAGCCAAAACATCCAAGCATTGTGTCTTAAATGTTCACGAATCATCTTATAAATAGAGTTGTTTGAAGTCATATCCTGCCACCTCCGTTTCTGTAATAAAGATTTCTTCCAAACTCAAAGGCAATAGTTCGTAGAATACTGGATTCATGCGAGCCATGAAAAGGTCGATATCCTCTTTGTTGCCTCTGAGAGTAACTGTGCGCAAACTTCCTCGAAGCTCCTGATGAAGGATAGAAAACTCTTTGGATAATTGATCCATATCTTCGAAGTGCTGGAATACACATTGCAGTTTGTAAATCCCCAGCTTCATGGATTCCAAATCCTTTGAGAACAGGATTCCACCCTTGTGAAGCAGACCTACATGGTCACAAATATCCTCTAATTCACGCAAATTGTGGGATGCGATGATAGGAGTGAAGTCTCTAGAATCCATTTCCTTTACAAAAAGTCCCTTTACGGTTTGGCGAACCACAGGATCTAGGCCGTCAAAGGTTTCGTCGCAGATCAGGTATTTGGTGTTGGCACAGATTCCATAAAAGATGCTGAGCTGTTTTTTCATACCCTTGGAAAAAGTGCTGATTTTACGCTTTTTGTCCAAGGAAAAAGTAGAAAGAAACTTGAAAAAGCGTTCTTCATCGAAGTTTGGATACTGTTGTTTGTAAAGCTTTAGCATATCCAGAGGCGTTTCCTGTGGATAAAAATATTGGTCATCAGACAGATAGAAAACATTTGCTTTGGCTGCAGGATTGTCCCATACATCCATTCCATCTATTTTGATATCGCCAGTATCCGGCTGATAAATGCCACTGATGATGCGAAGCAGAGTACTCTTTCCCGCTCCATTTGTTCCAATTAAGCCAAATACCTGGCCTTCTTTTATTTCTGCATTGATATCGGCTAGCGCCTGATATTTGTCAAAACTTTTCGAAATGCTATGAATTTCAATCATTTTTTAGCCCCTCCTTTTTCTTGTTCATTACCTGATCGAAAATCTGCTGAATGGAAGCGGGTGACATACCAGCGTCCAGTGCTTGTTCTAATACTTTGGTCAAATCTGCCTTAAGTGCTTTGTGCTTGCTGCTTTGCCAACTGCTTTCCGGTGATACAAAATTACCACGTCCCACTATAGTATACAAAAAGCCAGCCTGTTCCAAGTTGGCATAGGCTCTTTGAATGGTATTGGGATTGATAGACAGTTCCATGGCAAGACTGCGCACAGAGGGCATCTTGGAATTTGGTTTTAAGACACCGCATACGATAAGATGCTCGATTTTTTCCTCTACCTGTTCGTATAGAGGTCGCTTGTCACGATAGTCAAGAAGTATCATAAGTTCCTCCGTTTCCTGAGTCATAATATGTAGTTTGAACTTAAATAATTAGTTTGTCTGATTGCACAAGTGTATTAAGAAGCATAATACACTTATATCTTAGTTTTAGCACAGAAGTACTAGGCTGTCAATATTGTTTTTTGGTCAAAAAAAAGGTATGATAGAAGAGATATAGAAGGTGGAGTTTTGGGGCTGATTTTGTATATTATCACACTGGTTGGTGGAAGAGAGGGAACCATGGCAGAGGAAATGAGACTAAATAAATATTTGGCTTCCTGTGGCGTTTGCTCCAGACGAGAAGCGGACAAGCTGATTGCTGATGGCAAAGTGTCTGTCAATGGTCGAGCTGCTTCTATGGGGACAAAGGTGAGTAGCCAGGATACTGTTTTAGTAAATGGCAAAGCGGTAAAAACTATTGAAGAGAAGCATGTGCTTGCTTTTTACAAGCCGATTGGAGTCACCTGTACAGAAAAAGACGCACATGCTGACAAAATTATCGCAGATTTCATTGACTATCCGGTGCGCGTAACCTACGCAGGGAGACTGGACAAGGAATCGGAAGGGCTCATGATTTTAACCAACGATGGCTCACTGATTGACGCCATGATGAAAGGTGCTAATGGCCATGATAAAGAATACATTGTAAAGGTAGATAAGGAGATTACAGAGGGCTTTTTGAAGGCGATGGCTGCCGGAGTCTACCTAAAAGAACTGGATATCACCACTCGTCAATGTGATATAAAGAAGATTGGCAAATTTACTTTCCAAATAGTGTTGACTCAAGGAGTCAATAGACAGATACGAAGGATGTGCCAAACGCTGGGATTTCGAGTTTTGAGCCTAAAACGAGTCAGAATTATGAATATTTTGCAAGGTGATGTTGCACCTGGAAAGTACCGCAAAATCGAAGGCGAAGAACTGGAAACTCTGTATAGACAGTGTGGATTGCCCAGACCTATTTAGGTGAAGGGAACAAGGAATGGGAGAGGACGTAGTTCCAAAGTACTAGAGATTGTTGATAATAGTGTACAAAAGGTGAAAAAATAGATATAAATATTAAATGCAGATTTGATATTTGCTACAAACAGCCAATGAATAGTACATTAGTACCAGAAAATATATTTGTGAGGTGACATACAAGATGATGTCTTCAAAAATTGATCGAATCAAATATTTAGTAGTTAAATTAAATGAAGCGTCCAAAGCTTATTATGCTGAGGATCGAGAAATCATGAGCAATTTCGAGTACGACAAATTGTACGATGAATTGGTAAAATTAGAAGAAGAAACGGGTGTTATTTTATCCGATAGTCCAACGGTAAATGTAGGTTTTGAAGCGGTTGATGAACTTCCAAAAGAAGCTCACGAGAGTCCAATGCTATCCCTTGGAAAGACCAAAAATCGAGAAGAACTTCAGGATTGGCTACTTGAAAAAGAGGGACTTTTAAGTTGGAAATTGGATGGACTTACCATTGTTTTGACTTATTTTGAAGGAAAACTTGCAAAAGCAGTAACTCGAGGAAATGGGGAGATTGGAGAGGTCATTACCAACAATGCTAAGACCTTCAAAAATTTGCCATTGACCATTTCGTACCAAGGAGAATTGGTGGTTCGAGGAGAGGCTGTTATCACTTATGATGACTTTCAAAAGATTAACGATGGTATTGAGGATGTAGAATCCAAATATAAAAATCCTCGAAACCTATGTAGTGGTTCGGTTAGACAGTTAAACAATGAGATTACTGCATCTAGAAATGTAAGATTTTATGCTTTTTCTTTGGTAAGTAGCCAGGAAGGAGTGCCAAGTGATACCAGAGCGGCCCAATTTGAGTTTTTAAAGGGGCTTGGTTTTGATGTAGTGGAATATTATAAGGTAAATAAAGATACCATTTTAGACCGTATCGCTTATTTTGAGGAACAGATTAAGACTTACAATGTGCCTTCTGATGGATTGGTATTGACTTTTGATGATATTGCCTTTGGCAAATCTCTTGGAAGAACGGCCAAATTTCCGAGAGATTCTATTGCTTTTAAGTGGGCAGATGAGATTAGAGAGACAGAACTTTTGGAAATAGAGTGGAGCCCTAGCCGCACAGGCCTTATTAACCCTGTGGCGATTTTTAAGCCAGTGGAACTGGAAGGAACTACTGTAAGTAGGGCTTCCGTGCACAATATTAGCATCGTAAAAAGCCTTAAATTAGGCATTGGCGACCGCATTACGGTCTACAAAGCCAATATGATTATTCCTCAGATCGCAGAGAACCTCACTCAGTCTGGTGATTTGCTGATTCCAGAGTGTTGTCCAGCCTGCGGTGGCAAGACTGAGATTAGAGCTGTCAGTGAGGCAGAAGCGCTTTATTGCATCAATCCAGAGTGCGCAGCCAAGAAAATCAAGGCGTTTACCCTTTTTGTTAGCAGAGATGCCATGAATATTGATGGACTTTCTGAAGCAACTTTGGAGAAATTCATTGCAAAAGGCTTTATTCATGAGTTTGCAGACCTGTTCCATTTAGATAAATATAGGGAAGAAATTGTGGAGATGGAAGGCTTTGGTATCAAGTCCTATGACAATCTTTTGGATAGCATAACAAAAGCGCGTCAGACCACACTCCCAAGAGTGATTTATAGCCTTGGTATTGCAAACATTGGCCTTGCCAATGCCAAAATGCTCTGCAAACACTTTGGTTACGATTTAAATGCGCTTAAAAATGCAACCAAAGAGGAACTGAGCTCAATAGAAGGCGTAGGAGAAGTAATTGCGGAAGCGATTCTGGCTTATATGAGAGAGCCAAGGCACATGGAGCAGCTTGACAATTTATGCCTTGAATTACAGATAGAAGTTCCTATAATAGAAGAAGGAAGTCAGACTCTTTCAGGCCTTAATTTTGTTATTACAGGAAGCCTTAACCATTTCACGAACAGAGATGAACTTAAAACGCTCATTGAAGAGAAGGGTGGAAAGGTCACAGGAAGTGTGACCAGTAAGACGGAATGCCTGATTAACAATGATGTGACTTCTAGCTCATCCAAGAATAAGAAAGCGAAAGAACTGAATATTCCTATTCTGTCAGAGGATGATTTTATTGCGAAATATTTAGCCTAGAAGGGAGAACTAATCTTTATGCCAATTAAGACACAAAGTAATTTGCCTGCAAAGGAAATTTTGGAAAATGAGAATATATTCGTAATGGACGAAAATAGAGCACTGCATCAGGATATTCGCCCATTACAAGTATGTATTTTGAATATTATGCCAGTGAAGCAGGATACAGAACTTCAGCTTCTCAGAGCATTGTCCAACACACCACTTCAGGTCGATGTGACCTTTTTAAATGTGAAGAGTCATGTTTCTATCAATACGCCTGCCAATCATCTAAACCAATTTTATGTGACTTTGAATGATATCAGATATCGTAAGTTTGATGGACTAATTATTACAGGTGCGCCAGTAGAAGATATTTCTTTTGAAGAAGTGGATTACTGGGAAGAAATCTGTGAGATCATGGACTGGGCAGAGACTCATGTGACATCTACACTTCATATTTGTTGGGGAGCACAGGCGGGTTTTTATCATTACTATGGTATTCAAAAGAGACAACTTAGTGAGAAATTGTTTGGTGTCTATGAACACAAGGTTGCCAACCGTAAGATACCTTTAGTAAGAGGATTTGATGATATTTTCTTGGCGCCACACAGCAGACATACAGAAACTCCAGCTGCAGATATTCACGCCTGCAAGGAGCTTACCGTACTGGCTGAGTCTGAGGAAGCAGGCGTATTCCTTGCAATTGCAGAGGATGGAAAGAAGATTTTCGTCAATGGTCATCCAGAATACGACAGAGTGACCCTTCACAACGAATATTTCAGGGATTTAAATAAGGGACTACCTATTCATGTTCCTTACAATTACTACCCAGGGGATGATCCAAGCCAGAGACCACTTCTGCAGTGGCGTTCTCATAGCAACAATCTGTATAGTAACTGGCTCAATTATTACGTATATCAGATGACTCCTTATGAACTGTAAATAAGGGAAGAGTATATGGGAAGGTAAATAAATTTGTATCGTATGAGGGAGATATAATAATATGAATTTCAAAGTTTTAGCATTAGTTATGATAGGGGTTATGTTTGCTTTTGATATAGTACTGAAGTATTTGGATGTGAAATCCACAGACAGAGAGACCCCAGACAATGTAAAGGATCTGTTCAATCCAGAAGAATACAAAACATGGATGGCTTATCATAAAGAAAAATGTAAACTTTCTTTTTCAAGAATTTTTGTAAGCAACATAGTTACTTTACTTGTAATCGGATTTGATGTATATGCGCTTTTGCTAGGGGTTACAGGGCTTTCTGATGACTTGTATGGAGCAGCAGTTATTGTAACTTTGCTTGATATCATTATCGGAATGATTTGGTCGGTCCCATATTCCTACATAGACAACATGAAAATTGAGGCCAAATATGGGTTCAATCGAATGACAAACAAAACGTTTGTTGTAGATTTGGTGAAAGAACTGATTATCAATGCCTGTGTGATGTGTGGACTTATTTGCCTCTTTATTGTCATTCATCAAGCCATGGGAAACCTACTTTTGATTGTGTTTACAGCAATTGCGCTTCTTATTTTGCTTGCTATGGTCTTTTTGTCTCCAGTGCTCACACGCATTTTCAACAAGCTAACTCCACTTGAAGAAGGAGAACTTAGAGACAGACTTACCAAGCTTTTAGAGGACAACAATTGCACCGTTCGCCAGATTTCTGTGACAGATGGCTCTAGACGTTCGACCAAGGCCAATGCGTATTTTGGTGGTTTTGGCAAGATGAAGACCATTGTGCTTTACGATACTCTGATTGAACAGATGACGGAGGATGAGATTGTGGCTGTTTTTGCCCATGAAATGGGGCACAACAAACACAAAGATACTCTTAAGTTATATTGCATGAATATCGTCAATATTTCGCTGATGGTATTTATGGCGTGGGCTTTGGTATCCTATCCAGAAATATATACTTATTTTGGCTTTGATGGTGTAAATTATGGATTTGCATTTATTTTGCTTGGCAGTGTATGCATGTCCTTTGTATCTCCGATAATAGGCCTATTTATCAATGCTTTGTCTCGCAAATTTGAATATGCTGCAGATAAATTTGCAGCAGAAAACGGATATGGGGAGGCTTTGGTTTCGGGATTAAAGAAGTTACATAAGAACAGTTTTTCAAACCTTAATCCACATCCATTGCTTGTAAAAATGTTTTACAATCACCCAACTTTGAGCGAACGTATTTCGGCGTTGACAGCATTTATGGAAGGTGAAAATAAATAATATGACACGCAAATTTGCAAGATATGTGTCTCAAAATATAGTGGGAATGCTAGGCATGTCCTGCTATATTATTGTAGATACGTTTTTTATCTCTGTGGCTGCAGGTGCAGATGGTATCGCAGCCTTAAATCTGGCATTGCCTGTTTTTAACTTAATATTTGCCATTGGATCTATGCTGGGAATCGGTGGCGCGACCAGATTCAGTATACTGAGAGCACAAAAAGACGAGCGGGCAGAGAGTTATCTTACCAATGCGGTACTTTGGGCTACTGTGTTTGGTCTTGTTTTTTCCATTATAGGTGTCTTTGGACCAGAGCAAGTGATTCGCTTGATGGGAGGAGATTCCCATCTGGTGGAGGTAGGCTTAAGTTACAATCGTATTATTTTATTGTTTGGCCCCTTTTTTATGCTAAACGCTGTGTTTAGTGGCTTTGTACGGAATGATGGGGACCCTTCCTTGGCGATGGTTGCTACTTTGGTGGGCAGTCTTGCCAATGTGGTATTTGACTACATATTTATGTTCCCTATGGGAATGGGACTTACTGGTGCGGCCCTTGCAACAGCGGCTTCGCCAGTGATTAGTATTGCAATTTGCAGTGCGCATTTTTTGAAAAAGAGCAATACCTTGAAGTTTATTCGCATTTTACCATCTATGAAACTGTTGTTTCAGTCTTGTAGTCTTGGTACATCAGCATTTATCGGAGATTTTGCCTCAGCAGTGACAACTACAGTATTCAATTATTTGATTATCAGTTTGGTTGGTAATATCGGTGTATCTGCCTACGGGGTAATTGCCAACTATGCGATTGTGGTAATAGCAGTCTTTAATGGTATTGCACAGGGTGCTCAGCCACTTATAAGCGATGCGTATGGCCGAGGAGAAAAGAAGGAGCAAAAGAATTACTTGCGGATGGGTGTGCTAACGGCGTTTCTTTTTGCGATTGTTGTTTATATAGTGTCTTGGTTAGGTACAGAACCTTTGGTAGCACTGTTTAACAGTGAAGGAATCGATGTTTTAGCATCTTATGCACACGAAGGTATGAGACTGTACTTTATTGGGTTTTTCTTCGCAGGTGTAAATATATTTGTTTCCAGTTATTTGAGCGCCACAGCCAAGGCAAATACAGCGTTCATAGCATCTATACTTAGAGGTGTGGTAGCGATAGTTCTATGCTCGGTGGTTTTGAGCCATGTTTTGGGCCTTAAGGGCGTATGGCTGGCTTTTCCGGTTGCAGAGTTTTTGACACTGATTTATATTGTGGAAGTGCTTGCTATGGATACTAAAAAAAGACGAAGTAAGTGTCTTAAGAAATAAACGGTGATAAAGGGTAGAGTGATGAGTACAATTACAGAGAAAAAAACTTGGTTTATGCGACCTCCTAAATTTAAAAATCGTATGCTGATTATGATTGTCGGTATTATTTTGCAGGGATTTGGATTATCTTTGTTGATTCGCCTTAATTTAGGAACCGATCCCTGTACTATGTTTACTTTGGGTGTAGAAAGTTATTTGCAGAAATTTTTACAGACAATTCCAGCCTTAAGCGATATTCCAACCTTCGGAATATGCCAGCTGTTGTGTCATTCCATAACCTTTATTTTGGTAGTGATTTTTGACCGCAGTAAGATAGGATTTGGGACCATTGGAAATATGGTTTGCCTGGGCTTTATTGTGGATTTCTTTACGATGATCTGGGATGTGGTGATTCCAACAGGCTTCTTTGATGGATGGATAGGAATTTTATTCTTTATCCCAGTGCTTGCTGTGTTTATAGGCGGCGCTGCGGCCTATATGACAGCAGATTTAGGTATGTCACCTTATGACGGGTTGCCATTTATTTTGTCTGAAAAACTTCCCAAGGTGCCATTTAAAGTGGTTCGTATTGGCTGGGATGGAAGTTATCTGATTTTGGCAGTACTTCTTGGACAGCCAATCACTATTGTTTCTGTATGTATTGTTCTTTTCTTGGGGCCAGTGATTAGTCTGGTGCAGAAAAAGTTGGCGCGCTTTATTTTATAAATGCATTGAAAATAAGCAAATTACATATGTAAGGTGGACGAAAATGCGTCAAAGAGGGATAGAGGATGGAAATTAGAGAGGCATTACATTTTAGTGGTACCTGGAGAACCTATCAAAAGAGGGTTTTGGACAGGGCGGACCACTATTTGAAAGACAAAAGAGTACATATTGTTGCTGCACCAGGTTCTGGTAAGACGACCCTTGGAATTGAACTGATAGGCAGATTAAATGCGCCTTGTTTGATTCTGGCACCAAGCATCACTATTCGTGACCAGTGGATAGGTCGTATCAAGGAGGCATATTTGCCTGCGGATTTTGATGCCACAGGATTTTTAAGCAATAGCATCAAGGAACCAGCCAAGATTACTGCCATTACCTATCAGGCACTGCATAGTGGCATGACCAAGTACAAAGGTGCTTTGGAAGAGGAAAATGAAGATGGAAACAAGACCACAGAAGATGTGGATTACACTGGCTTTGACTTGATACAGACGGTTAAGGATATGGGATTTACTACCCTTTGTCTGGATGAGGCTCATCACCTTAGGAGTGAGTGGTGGAAGGCACTGGAAGAGTTGGTGGCACATATTCCTGGATTTACTGTAGTTTCTTTGACTGCAACACCACCTTACGATTCTACACCAGCACAGTGGCAAAGGTATGTCGGCCTTTGTGGACCTATTGATGAGGAAATCATTGTACCAGAACTGGTGAAAGAGGGCAGTTTGTGCCCACATCAAGACTATGTCTACTTCAATATGCCTACGCAGGAAGAAAAAGATACAGTGGTGAAATTCCGTCAGGAGGCATTTGCCTTTGCAGATGAATTGTATCGAGATAAAGAATTTACCAATATCATCTGTTCACACGTGGGGATTCGCAATCCACAAAACTTTGGCGACGTCTTTTTGGACAATCAGGAGTATTTGACTGCGCTTTTAGTTTTTTTGAAGTCTAAAGAGATTGGATTTTCCAAGGATTTGTTGGAAATGGTGGGAGAGGGAAACAGACTTCCTGCTATGACCAACAAATGGATGGAAATACTGCTTCAAGGCTTTTTGTATGAGGATACGGAAAGCTTCCAGTGTAGTGAGGAATATAGAGAAACTTTGGAGCGTAAGATGAAGGCTCGCGGCCTGATTCAGAAAAAGAAGGTTTGCTTGGTTGAAAACGAAGCAATCAACAAGCTTCTCATCACATCCAAAGGTAAAATCAATAGTATTTTGGAAGTTACGAAAGCAGAATATGAAAATTTAGGCGAAGATTTACGTCTGCTCATATTGACGGACTATATCAAAAAGGAGTACTTGTCTGCTATCGGAAATCTGGATAAAAATGTGGCAGAACTTGGAGTTCTTCCCATTTTTGAAAATTTAAGACGTACTTTTTCTGGCATGAAATCGGACAAAAATACCACCAGCACAGGAGAGCGCATCTCTGCATCTGCTCTTAGACTGGGTGTGCTCAGTGGTACGGTAGTGGTGATTCCGGAGTGCGCCAAGGCTGCGCTAGAAGCCATGATAGAAGAGAGCGGTATGAAGGGTACTTTTAAAGATGTATGCGATGGAGCATACTTTCAGGTGACTTTATCTGGAACGGAACAGACCATTGCAAGTATGGTAACTGCATTGTTCAATCAAGGCTTTATCAGAGTTTTGATTGGAACCAAATCCTTGCTCGGCGAAGGCTGGGATAGTCCATGTATTAATGCACTTATTCTGGCATCTTTTGTGGGGTCCTTTATGCTCAGCAATCAGATGCGTGGACGTGCTATTCGAACACAAAAAGGCAACCCAAATAAGGTAAGTAATATCTGGCATCTGATCTGTATGGAGCCAGAGGAAGCATCCTTAGAAAACGGAGGACTTAAGGTTTCAGGTGTAACCAGCAGTGGCAAGGTGCTGACTGAAGTGAATACGGCTCGGAACCAGTCCAGCAAGAGAACATCTAAAAACAGTGGAACTAGAGCACAGGGGGCATCAAGCGAAGCCTTGGCAGACCAGGAATCGGAAGATTTTGCAACCCTACGTCGTCGCTTTGAGGGCTTCCTTGGTGTACATTATGAAAAGCCAGTGATTGAAAATAGATTAAACCGACTTAGTTATATCAAACCACCATATACCAGTGAAGCATTGGGCACTATCAACGGCAATATGGTCAAACAGGCGGCGGATAGAAATGGTTTGAAGGCAGCTTGGGATGCCGCTTTGGCACCACTTAGTCAGATGGAAGTGGCAGTGGAGGCTGGCGCGGACAAGGAATATTTCAAGCACGGAAAACTGTTTTATATGGCACTACTGAAAGGCATTGCCTGGGTAGCGGCGGCATTGTTGCTATTTACAAAGCTATATCTGCCTCTTGCAAATGCGGAAGGCTTTTTTGCAGGAGTGGGTAAATGGATTATTATGGGAGTTATGATTTTTGCAGGGGTGAAAGGGGCTATTCAGTTTGTCCGCTTTAACACTCTTTCTACTCCAGATAAATATCTGCGGGCCATTGGAGATTGCATTTTGAAGGCACTTTTAAAAGAAGGCAGTATTTCAACGAAAAATGCGTCGGTTGCAGTAGATCTCAGTGAAGCAGAGAAAAGCTATGTGTTTTTACGAGGCGGAAGTGAGAGAGAAAAGGATGTGTTTGCGCAGTGCGTTTACGAGTTTTTTGGAGGAGTAGACAATCAGCGATATATTCTGGAAGCCAAAGGGAAAGTGCCTAAACTGTGCAAGTACTACTGTGTCCCTGAAATGTTTGGCAAGAAAAAAGAAGATGCTATGATGTTTCATCAGTTGGTGAAATATTATATTGGAAATTATCAACTTTTCTATACCAAAAATGCAGAAGGAAAGAAGAAACTATTGGCTGCACGCATTTGCTCTATTGCAAATAAGGGTGAGGCACCAGTGGACAAAAAGAAGAAAGTTATTAACTAAAAAAGATAGCCTGCAGTTATTCTGCAGGCTCTTCTTGTATGTTCTTCATAGCGGTAGAAAGCATCAATTTGATTCGGTTCAGCTGGTTTACTTCACTGGCACCGGGGTCGTAGTCGATAGCTACAATGTTGGAGGTTGGGTGTGCCTTGCGAAGGGCTTTAATAACACCTTTTCCAACCACATGGTTTGGTAGACAGCCAAAAGGCTGACAACATACGATGTTTGGTACTTTGTTGTGTATCAGTTCAATCATTTCTCCTGTAAGGAACCATCCTTCACCAGTCTGATTTCCGATGGAAACGATTGGTTTGGCGTATTCCACCAGGTCGTAAATGTTACTCATAGGATCAAAGTGTTTGCTCTTTTCCAGCGCTTTGGAAGCGGTGCTACGCAAGGTCTGTATAGCCCATATACCAAGTTTGGATACAGCAGCGGCCTTTTTGCTTGTGCCAAGTTCCTCTGCTTTGTAAATCTGGTTGTAAAAACAATAGAGCATAAAATCCATTAGGTCAGGCATAACTGCTTCTGCACCTTCTGCCTCCAAAAGTTCTACCAAATGGTTATTTCCGGCAGGGGAGAATTTAACCAGAATTTCTCCTACGATACCAACTCTAGGCTTTTTGATGTTGCGAAGAGGAATTCGGTCAAAGTCAGCAATGATTTGCTTGCACATGCGACTGAACTTAAAGAAGCTGATGTGTTTGGAGGTTACAAATTTGTTTACTTCCAAAAGCCATTTGCGATGAAGTTCATCCACACTTCCTGGTGTGAGCTCGTATGGGCGCATGCGGTAGACGCAACGCATGAAGATATCGCCAAAGGTGCATCCTAAGATGGCACGAAGGAGCAAATCAGCAGACAGTTTAAAGCCTGGGTTTGTTTCGATGCCGCCTAAGTTAAGGGAGATGACAGGAATGTGCGCCATACCTGCTTTTTCCAGTGCCCTTCGAATGAAACCAATATAGTTAGTTGCTCTACAACCACCACCAGTCTGGGTGATAATGAGTGCAATTTTGTTTAAATCGTATTTGCCAGACTGCAGTGCTTCCATAAGCTGTCCTACTACCAATAAAGAAGGATAGCAGGCATCGTTGTTGACATATTTAAGACCTACATCCACAGAGTGTTTGTTGTCATTGGTAAGGACTTCAAAGTTATAGCCACAGTGCTGGAAGATAGGTTGTAAGATGTCAAAGTGAATAGGAGACATCTGTGGACAGAGGATGGTGTAGTTCTGACGCATTTCTTCTGTGAATTGAACCTTATGTATAGCACTGGAATGGATTTCTCTAGTCTTGTTTTGTCTTTCTTTTACTTTAAGGGCAGACAGAAGAGAACGAATTCGAATCTTGGCTGCTCCTAGATTGTTTACTTCGTCGATTTTTAGGCAGGTGTAAATCTTTCCAGAGCCAGAAAGAATATCGTTTACCTGGTCAGTGGTAACAGCATCTAGACCACAACCGAAGGAATTAAGCTGAATCAAATCTACATTGTCTACGGTTTTGACATAGCTTGCTGCTGCGTAAAGTCTGGAGTGATACATCCACTGGTCAGAAACAATCAGAGGTCTCTCAGGTGTTGCAAGATGAGAGATGGAATCTTCTGTCAAAACGGCAATGTCATAGGAAGTAATCAGTTCAGGAATACCGTGATTGATTTCTGGGTCGATGTGATAAGGACGACCTGCAAGTACAATGCCGCGCTTGCCGTTTTCTGCCAGCCACCTAAGGGTTTCTTCTCCTTTTTTCTTCATATCTTCGCGAGTCTTGGCCAGTTCGTCCCAGGCTGTTAGAACTGCTGCTTTAACTTCCGTAGCAGGCAATTCATGGAATTCTCTGGTTAGAGCGTAAGTAATGGTGTCTACATCTCTAAAAGACATGAATGGATTGCGCAGAATCACTTCGCCTCTACTGATTTCATCCACATTGTTTTTGATGTTTTCAGAGTAAGAGGTAACGATAGGGCAATTGTAATGGTTGTTGGCGTCTGCAAATTCGTTACGTTCATAATAAAGAGCAGGGTAGAAGACAAAGTCAACTTTTTGGTGAATCAACCAAGAGACGTGACCGTGCGCCAGCTTGGCTGGATAACATTCGGATTCACTTGGGATGGATTCAATGCCCAACTCATAAATTTTGCGATTGGAGAGTGGAGATACCACTACGCGATAGCCCAATTTGGTAAAGAAAGTATGCCAAAATGGATAGTTCTCATACATATTCAGGACTCTAGGAATACCTACAGTTCCTCGAGTAGCTTGATCTGGTGTCAATGCCTCATATTCAAAGAGACGTTTTAATTTGTATTCGTAAAGGTTAGGCACATTGTTCTGGTTTTTGGATTTGCCTACACCACGTTCGCAACGGTTACCAGATATATATTGGCGACCGCCAGTGAATTTGTTAATGGTAAGTCTACAGTTGTTGGTGCAGCCTTTGCACTTGGCCATGCTGGTTTCGAACTGTAGAGAGTCAATTTTTTCAAACGGAAGCATAGTGGTTTCGTAACCTTCGCTATAACGGTCTAAAGCAATCAGAGCGGCACCGAAGGCACCCATGATACCAGCGATATCAGGACGAATAGCTTCGCAATTTGCTATTTTTTCAAAACTTCTAAGTACGGCATCGTTGTAGAAGGTACCACCTTGCACAACAATGTTTTGGCCCAGTTCAGAAGCATCAGATACTTTAATGACTTTAAACAGAGCATTTTTGATTACGGAATAGGCTAGACCGGCGGAGATATCTGCTACAGATGCGCCTTCTTTTTGGGCCTGTTTTACCTTGGAGTTCATGAAAACAGTACAACGGGTTCCTAAGTCAATAGGATGCTCGGCAAAAAGAGCTGCGCTGGCAAAATCTTGCACACTATAGTTTAAGGATTTGGCAAAGGTTTCAATGAAGGAGCCACAGCCAGAGGAACATGCCTCGTTGAGCTGTACGCTGTCTACAGTCTGATCTTTGATTTTGATGCATTTCATATCCTGACCACCGATATCCAGGATACAGTCTACTTCAGGGTTAAAGAAAGCAGCTGCGTGGTAATGAGCCACCGTTTCAACCTCGCCGTCATCCAAAAGGAAAGCGGCTTTCATCAAGGCTTCGCCGTAACCTGTGGAGCAGGAACGGACAATTTTGACATCTTTTGGTAGTTTGGAATAGATTTCGCGAATAGAGCGAATAGCAGTGGTTAATGGACTACCATCGTTGCTGGAGTAGAAGGAGTAAAGCAAACTGCCATCCTCGCCAATCAGTGCAATTTTGGTGGTAGTGGAACCGGCGTCAATACCAAGAAAGGCATTGCCCTTGTAATCTTCTAAACTTCCAGTCTGTACATGGTGACTTCCATGACGTTTCTGGAAACAATCATATTCCTCCTGTGAGGCGAAGAGAGGCTCCATGCGCTCTACTTCAAACTCCATTTTGATGTCGGAAGACAATTTGTCTACCATTTCAGACATAGCAAAAGAAACCTCTGGCTTTGCATTTAGGGCAGAGCCAATGGCTGCAAATAGATGAGAATTATCTGTGTCAATAATGTGATCGTCATCTAATTTGAGAGTGCGAATGAAAGCTTGCTTCAGCTCAGACAAAAAGTGAAGAGGGCCACCAAGAAAAGCAACATGGCCTCTGATAGGTTTGCCGCAGGCAAGACCGCTGATGGTCTGATTAACAACAGCTTGGAAGATAGAAGCAGATAAGTCTTCCTTGGTAGCACCATCGTTGATTAGTGGCTGAATGTCTGTTTTGGCAAACACGCCACATCTTGCTGCGATAGTATATAAAGAATTGTAATTTTTGGCATATTCGTTAAGTCCAGAAGCATCTGTCTGGATGAGAGAAGCCATCTGATCGATAAAGGAACCCGTGCCGCCAGCACAGATACCATTCATTCGCTGTTCCACATTGCCGCCTTCAAAGTAGATGATTTTGGCATCCTCACCACCTAGTTCGATAGCAACATCGGTTTGAGGTGCAATCTCTTTGAGGGCAGTGGAAACGGCGATTACTTCTTGCGTAAAAGGCACGCCAAGATGATTGGCAAGAGTTAATCCACCAGAGCCAGTAATCATTGGATGTAAGGTAATATTACCCAACTGCTGAAAGGCCTTTTTAAGGAGTCCCGCCAAGGTCTCACGAATGTTTGCATAATGTCTCTCATAATCGGAAAACATGATTTGGTGGCTACTATCCAAGATAGCAATCTTGACAGTAGTAGAACCAATATCAATTCCTAATGTGTAATTCATAATTTCTTCCTCATACTATTTAGATGCTTAAAATACGGCCCCCCGACCATAAGTGCTTTGATATTCAAAGAATATCTGGCACATCATGACATTATATGCTACAAAGAGCCAAAAATCAATGAAGAAAAGGGACTATTTTCCTTGTTTAGTTTATATTTTTTTAATGAACTTTCTTGTTTTTTTCGACACCCTTTTGTTTACTTATTTTGAGGGGAATGATATGATAGAATAAGTGTCCGATTCGGGAGGAATGAAAGAAGAGATGAATAAATTTGAAAAGCGATTTGGAAGGTATGCGATTCCAAATTTAACGACGATATTGATTGCTTGTTATGCACTAGGGTACATTCTACAGATGGTGTTACCGAATGCACTGAACTACTTGACCTTAAATCCATATTTGATTGTGAGAGGACAGGTTTGGAGACTTCTTACATGGATTGTTGTGCCGCCATCCACAGGTAATCTTTTGTCTACACTTTTGATGCTTTATTTTTATTGGTCACTAGGAACCACCCTAGAACGTACTTGGGGAACTTACCGATACAATGTTTATATTTTCTCTGGCATGTTATTTACGGTGCTTGGTGCCTTTGCGGCTATGGGTGCAAGTTATTTTGTTTACGGAGATGCATGGTCATTAATGACTCAGGCTGGTTCCTTGTTCTTTAGTACGTACTATATCAACATGTCTATTTTCCTGGCATTTGCGGTTACATTTCCCAATATGCAGGTGCTGCTTATGTTTATCATCCCTATCAAAGTGAAATGGATGGGAGTGGTGTATGGAGTACTAATTCTGTATGAATTCCTGCAGGGTGGAAGTGTTTATGTGGGAAATTATCTGCTGGATTGTAGTCTGTTTGCACGAATTGCTATTGTATCTTCCTTGCTTAATTTTGTGGTGTTCTATTTCACCAGCCGCAGAGTGCTTCTAAGCCCAAAGCAGATGCATCGCAGGGCGGAATTCAAGCGTGAAGTAAGACAGGCCCAAAAGATTTCCAGACACAAGTGTGCTATCTGTGGTCAGACAGAAGAGACCAATCCAGAACTGGAATTCCGTTTTTGTTCTAAATGCAATGGGAATTATGAGTATTGTCAGGAACATTTATTCACACATCAGCATGTGCAATAAAATGTAGCGTGCAAAATGAAAAAGAAAATGATAAATTGAATCGTGTTTGAGGTAAGTATGGAAAGAGAATTGTTGTTTGTTGAAACATTAGAAAAGGTACGCAAGACTGCCAAGGATCAGGGAAATTGTATTTCCGAAGAACAGGTCAAAGAGGCCTTTGCTACAATGGACTTGAATGAGGAGCAGATGGAGCAGATTTATGACTATCTTCGCAAGCACAAAGTAAGCTTTGGAGAGCCGGTAGATGTAGATGAATATCTGACAGATGAAGAAAAGGACTATGTAAAGGAATATTTGGACGAACTGGCGCTTCTCCCTGAGGTATCTAGCGGTGAAAAAGAAGCCATCACTTTATCCGCCATGGCAGGGGATAGTGATGCACAGAGCAAATTAATCGAGATTTATCTGCCTTATGTGGTGGATGTGGCCAAACTTTACAGTGGACAAGGTGTGCTTTTGGAGGATTTGATTGGAGAAGGCAACGTGGCACTGACTATGGGTGTAACCATGCTAGGCTGCCTTGACAATGCAGCGGAAGCACAGGGGATGCTTGGCAAGATTTTGATGGATGCCATGGAAGACTATATCGCAGAGAATGCGGAGGATGAAAAGGTCGACAAGCGTATCGAGGCCAAGGTTAACAAGGTGGCAGAGGCTGCCAGAGAAATGGCTCAGGATTTAGGTCGCAAGGTTACTCCAGAAGAACTGGCAGAGGAGACCAAGATGTCTCTAAAGGCCATTACAGATGCCATGAGATTAAGCGGCTTTAAGATTGAAGACTTGGAGAGCGGAGAGTAAGATGACTGTTTATCAAGATTACAAATATATCATGCAGGATGTGGGCAACCTGTATTTGGGCGCCAAATTCACCTATGCGGACTTGATTGAGAATGAAGAGATCCCCTTTAAACTGAAAATGCTTGTGGAAAAACACATAAAACCAGATTTGGATGCAGATACAACCTTGGAGAGTCATCTGTATTATATGGATACCAAGGGTTTTATCTATCAGATTTTTTGTCAGCTTAAGGTGAAAGTGAAATTTAATTACATAGTGCAAAAGAAAAATTTGTTTGGGCACCAGAAGGAGGGCTTTGCCATGAAGACCCTGAAGGTGGAAGAGTTTGTAAAAATGTCTCCAGCAGAAAAGGAGAAACAAGGAATTGTGATTCAAGAGGTTTCTATGTCCAAGATGGCATTGATGACCTTTAGTTTATAGAAATAGTGAGGGAACATTATGAAAGTACAAGACGTAACAGCTTACGAGTTAATCGAGCAGAGAAAAATTGAAGATTTAAACTGCGAGGCATATTTGCTTCGCCACAAAAAGACAGGTGCAAGATTGGCACTTTTGTCCAATGATGATGAGAATAAAGTTTTTTCCATTGGATTTAGAACGCCACCTACCAACAGCACTGGCGTGGCACATATTTTGGAGCACTCCGTGCTCTGCGGTTCCAAGAATTTCCCAGTGAAGGATCCTTTTGTAGAATTGGTAAAGGGGTCACTTAATACATTCTTGAACGCAATGACATATCCAGACAAGACTATTTATCCAGTTGCGAGCTGCAATGATGTGGATTTCCAGAACCTGATGCATGTGTATTTGGATGCTGTATTTTATCCAAATATTTATGCGCAGAAAAAGATTTTCCTTCAGGAAGGTTGGCACTATGAGATGGAGAGCGAGGATGCAGACCTGACCATCAACGGCGTTGTTTACAACGAGATGAAGGGTGCACTTTCTTCTCCAGAAGATGTGCTGAATGAGGAGATTGGTGCAACACTTTTCCCTGAATCCATTTACGGCGTAAACTCTGGCGGTGATCCGGAGTTTATTCCAGAACTTTCTTATGAACAGTTCTTGGAATTCCACAAAAAATATTATCATCCATCCAACAGCTATATTTACCTTTACGGAAATATGGATATGGCTGAAAAACTGGAATACATCGATAGAGAATATCTGAGCAATTTCGGCGATGACAAGGTAGATTCTAGCATTGCACTTCAGACTCCGTTTACAGAGGCAAAGGAAGTTGTCAAGGAATATCCAATCAACCCAGAGGACAAAGAGGAGACCAGTGCATACCTTGCATATTGTATGACTGCAGGTGACGAACTGGATCAGGATTTGTATGTGGCTTTGCAGGTGCTTGACTATGCCATCGGAACTACTCCTGGCGCACCAATCAAAAAGGCATTGATTGACAAAGGAATTGGACAGGATATCGTTAGCTATTATTCCAATGGCATTTTACAGCCTTATTTTATGGTTGCGGCTCAGAATACCAGCGTAGATAGAAAGCAGGAATTTGTAGACACCATTGATGAGGTTTTGGCAAATCTTGTGAAAGAAGGAATCGACAAAAAGGCACTCCTTGCAGGTATCAACCATTTCGAATTCCGTTATAGAGAAGCGGACTTTGGCAGAGCACCAAAGGGCTTGCTCTATGGAATTCAGATGCTTGACAGCTGGCTTTACGATGATGCCCATCCATTTATGCATATTGAGTGCAATGCAACTTATGCTAGATTGCGCAAGATGGTAGATGAGGGCGGTTTTGAGGCGCTGATTCAGAAATATTTGATTGACAATCCACACAAAGCAGTTGTGGTTCTTAAGCCTAAAAAAGGCCTTCAGGAAGAAAGAGAAGCAGCATTAAAAGAGAAACTTGCTGCCATGAAAGCACAGATGAGCAAGGAAGAAATTGCTGCCATCGTGGAAGAGACCAAGGCACTCAAAAAGTGGCAGGAAACTCCAGACAGACCAGAAGACTTGGCAACCCTTCCTATGCTTTCCAGAGCAGATATGAAGAAGGAAGCAGCAAAATTCGTGAATGAAGAAAGAGAGATTGATGGCACAAAGGTATTGTTCCACAATCTGTTTACCAATGAGATCGGCTATCTTCGCTTTATGTTTGATGCAAGCAAGGTTCCTGCTAGATTGTTCCCACGTCTTAAACTGTTAAGCACAGTGATCAAGATGATGGATACGAAGAGTTACAACTATAAGGATTTGTTCAATGAGTCCAATATTGTGACTGGTGGTCTTAATGTGGACACAACTATGTACGGAAGCGTTGTAGATTCCAGCTACAAGTTTATGACAGAAGTGAGAACCAAGGTACTTTATAGCAACATGGCAGAGGCTATGGAATTGGTGAAAGAGATATTGTTTACCACCAATTTTGCAGATACAAAGAGACTTCAGGAAGTTTTGACAGAGACCAAGGCTGGTATTCAGAGCCAGATGTCTTATGACGGAGCAAGCGTAGCCAGCATGAAGGCGTTGTCCTATGTTTCTCCAAAAGCGGCTGCTACAGAGGTTATGTCAGGCGTAGCCTTCTATCGTATGTTGGAAGATATGGTGGAGCACTTTGAGGAACACAAAGAACAGTTGGTAAAAGACCTTCAGGAACTTAGTCACATACTGTTTAGACCAGAAAATTTGATGGTTGACTTTATTGGGGATGAAAAAGGCTATGAACTTTTGCCAGAACTTGTGAAGGATTTGAAGAAAGACCTTTATACAGTGGATGTGGAAGAAGGAACTTATGTACCTGAAGTGGTAAAAGCAAATGAAGGATTTAAGACAGCTGGACAGGTGCAGTATGTATGCCGTGGCGGTAGCTTTAAGGACAAGGGTCTTGAATATACAGGAGCATTAAAGGTTCTTAAGGTGATGATGGGATATGATTATCTGTGGAGCAATATTCGTGTCAAAGGTGGAGCGTATGGATGCTGGGCAAGCTTTGGAAGAACAGGTGAGTCCTTTATGACTTCTTATCGCGATCCTCATTTGAAGGAGACCATTGATATTTACGAAGCAGCAGCAGATTATGTGGAGAACTTTGAAGCGGATGAGAGAGCTTTGACTCAGTTTATTATTGGTGCTATTGGTGAATTGGATACACCACTCACCCCATCTACCAAGGGCTCTGTATCTCTTGGAGCGTATATGAGTGGCCTTACAGATGAAGACGTGCAGAAGGAAAGAGATGAAGTACTTTCTATTGATGCAGATACCTTCCATGGACTTGGCAGATACATTAGAGCGTTTCTTTCCGATGAAGCACTCTGCGTAGTGGGAAGTGCCAAGGCAGTAGAAGACAACAAAACTTTGTTTGGCAAAGTTGAGAACTTGGTTTAATAGGGGACAATAGATGAGCAACGATAAAGCATATAAATCTGGTTTTGCAACTCTTATAGGAAGACCTAATGTAGGTAAATCTACATTGATGAATCATTTGATTGGTCAAAAGATTGCAATTACCTCCAACAAACCACAGACTACGAGAAACAAAATTCAAACTGTATATACCAGTGACGAGGGACAAATAGTGTTCCTCGACACTCCTGGTATACATAAAGCCAAGAACAAACTGGGCAACTATATGGTAAGCGTTGCACAGCACACGCTTTCCGAAGTGGATGTTGTGCTTTGGCTTGTAGAACCTACCACTTTTATTGGCGCAGGTGAGCACCATATTATTGAGCAACTGAAAAAGACCAAAACGCCTGTGATTCTGGTTATCAACAAAGTGGATACGGTGGAGCCAATAGAAGTAGCAAAAGCGATTGAGACTTATTGTAAGGAGTATGATTTTGCAGAAATTGTACCTGTGTCTGCCTTGAAAGAAAAGAATACAGATGAACTTTTAAAGTGTATCTTTAAGTATCTTCCTTATGGTGAGGCTTTCTATGATGAAGACACCATTACAGATCAGCCTATGAGACAGATTGTGGCAGAACTGATTCGTGAAAAGGCCTTGAGACTTCTTTCAGATGAGATTCCTCATGGAATTGCAGTGACAATTGAAAGCATGAAATATCGACAGCATATCGTAGATATTGAGGCTACAATTATCTGTGAGAGAGATTCTCACAAAGGTATCATTATTGGTAAAGGTGGCTCCATGCTGAAACAGATTGGGTCTAAAGCTAGACCTGACATTGAGGACATGCTTGAGATGCAGGCCAATCTTCAACTTTGGGTGAAGGTGAAAAAAGATTGGCGAGACAGTGATACCTTGCTTAAGAATTTTGGCTACAACGAGAGAGATATCAGAGAATAATTTTTGAAAAATAGCAGACCCTAATTGCGTAAGACCAAAGAGCAAGGGGGATGCACTATGAATCAAGAAGAACAGTGGTTTAAATTCGTAAATTCAGGTAAGATAGAGGACTATTTAGAGTACAACAAGGCAAGGCAGAGGCAGGAGAATTTGCTGAATGCGATACAGATGGCCAAAGGAAACGACTACTTTGGTGGTATCGGCCTTGCAGATGAAGGAGCAAACCTGCATGCAGGAGATGGTAACAGTTACGGGGATGGTTCTAAGCCAGACGCCTATCGGTGAATACGATAGAAGAGTCTGCATTTTGACCAAGGAACGTGGAAAGATATCTGCTTTCGCCAAGGGCGCCCGAAGGCAGAACAGCAGACTTATGGCCAGCACCAATCCTTTTTCTTTTGGACAATTTAAATTATATCAGGGGAAGACTTCTTACAATATTATGGAAGCTAGTATCGACCAATACTACGAAACTTTGAGAGAAGACTTTGTGGGTGCCTACTATGGTATGTATTTTCTGGAGATAGCAGATTTTTATACCAGAGAAAACAACGACGAAATAGAGATGCTCAAACTCCTTTATCAGTCTATGAAAGCGTTGGTGCATCCAACGATAGACAATCGGCTGGTGAGGTGTATCTATGAAATCAAGGCTGTTGTAGTAAATGGTGAGTTCCCTGGATTGCCAAGTGGAAGGACCTTTGATGATTCTACAATTTATACAGTAGAGTACATTGCTTCTTCCAGTATAGAGAAACTGTTTACCTTTCAAGTGTCTGAAAAAGTTTTGCTAGAATTATCGGATATTGGCAATACTTTGAGAGAGCGCTTTTTCCAAAAAGAATATAAGAGTTTAGAAATATTGGAAACCCTAATATCATAGGGAAAATAAAAAGTGCCTGCCTAGGCACTTTTTGCTTTATAAAAGCCTATAAAGCAAAATGCTCCGCAAGGATGCGCACCTCGCGAAAATGTAGTTAGCCACAAGTGGCTTCGCTTGGGCGCTAAGAATCTCGCTTGCGAGATTCTTTTTACTTGAAAAAGATTTTGGTCTCGGCTATAATATAGGCTAGCGTTTTTATATGCTGTATGGAGGACTATAAGGTGAAGAGTAGGAAAACAAAGGTTTTTGGTCTTGTTTTGACCGCATCTATTGCCTTTTGCCTAGTCGGGTGCGCACAGGAAATTCAAATGCCTCAAATCACGGATGTGACAGAGGATATGTTGGTGGTAGATGAACTTGGCGTGGTGACATCTTTTGTAGTAGCAGACTTTGACAAAGACTACTATGTGGAAGATGAATTGGCTACCATGATTTTGGATGAACTCAAGGAGTTTAATACTAAGATGCAAGAGTTCGTGCCAAGCGATGTTCTGCCAGCTGTTTTGAATGATACGCACAGAGCAGAGGGAAAGATTGTAGTACAATATACATTCGCCAACGGAACTGTCTATGGGCAGTATCAGATAGGAGAATTGGACTGCTTTACAGGTACAGTAGCAGATGCACTTTCAGCAGGGTACCTTGAGGGAGCGAAACTACTTTCTGTGGGCAAAGGAAAAGAATTAGATTTGACTACCAATGACAAAGTTTTAGACAAACAGATTGTTATTTGGCAGGGAAGCACGCCGGTGCTTGCTCTTTCAAATCCACAGTATATCAGTGAAAATGTTGAACTGTCTGAGATAGACGGTCATACAATGAAAATACAGGGTGCAGAAGGCGAAGTAGGCTACTGCATCATGAAATAAGAAGAGTGAGGAACAAGTTATGGAAAAGACAATGGAAAAAATCGTAGCATTAGCAAAAGCCAGAGGATTTGTATATCCTGGTTCTGAAATTTACGGTGGCTTAGCCAATACATGGGACTATGGTAACCTTGGTGTTGAACTTAAGAACAACGTTAAGAAGGCTTGGTGGCAGAAATTCGTGCAGGAGAACCCTTATAACGTAGGCGTAGACTGTGCGATTTTGATGAATCCACAGACATGGGTAGCCAGCGGACATCTTGGCGGCTTCTCAGACCCTCTTATGGACTGTAAAGAGTGTCATGAACGCTTCCGTGCAGACAAGCTGATTGAAGATTTTTGTGCTGAAAGTGGCATTACTCTTGAGGAAAGCGTAGATGCTTGGTCCAACGAGCAGATGAAAAACTTTGTGGAAGAGCATAACATTCCATGTCCTTCCTGCGGCAAACACAACTTTACAGATATCAGACAGTTCAACCTGATGTTCAAAACCTTCCAGGGTGTAACAGAAGATGCAAAGAATACAGTATATTTGAGACCTGAAACAGCACAGGGTATCTTTGTAAACTTCAAAAATGTACAGCGTACTTCCAGAAAGAAAGTTCCTTTCGGTATTGGACAGATTGGTAAGTCTTTCCGTAATGAGATTACTCCTGGTAACTTTACTTTCCGTACAAGAGAATTTGAGCAGATGGAATTGGAATTCTTCTGCAAACCTGGTACAGACCTTGAATGGTTCCAGTACTGGAGAGCGTTCTGCCGTGACTGGCTTCTTTCTCTTGGTATCAAAGAAGAGGAGATGAGACTTCGCGACCATTCTCCAGAAGAACTTTGCTTCTATAGTAAAGGAACAACCGATATTGAGTTCTTGTTCCCATTCGGTTGGGGAGAACTTTGGGGTATTGCTGACAGAACAGATTATGACCTTACTCAGCATCAGAACGTATCTGGCGAAGATATGCTTTATTTTGATGATGAACTTGGTGAGAAGTATGTTCCTTATGTAGTTGAGCCTTCTCTTGGTGCGGATCGTGTGACATTGGCATTCCTTTGTGCCGCTTACGATGAAGAAGAACTGGAAGGCGGAGATGTTCGTACAGTACTTCATTTCCATCCAGCACTTGCACCAGTTAAGATTGGTATTTTGCCACTTTCTAAGAAGCTCAATGAAGGCGCTGAAAAGATTTATGCTCAGCTTTCTAAGAAATACAACTGTGAATTTGATGACAGAGGAAACATTGGTAAGAGATATCGTCGTCAGGATGAAATTGGTACACCATTCTGTATCACATACGACTTTGAGTCTGAGACAGACGGCTGCGTAACTGTTCGTTTCCGTGATAGCATGGAACAGGAGAGAGTTGCCATTGCTGATTTGGACGCATACTTCGCAGATAAGTTTACATTTTAATTAAGGAGAACAGTTAGCAATGAGACAATTCACCTCAGATGAGTTAAGAAAGACTTGGAAACAATTTTATATAGAGCGCGGTCATGTGGACGTAGGTGCAGTATCCCTTGTATCTGATGGATCCACAGGCGTTCTTTTCAATGTGGCTGGTATGCAGCCTCTTATGCCATACCTTCTTGGACAGAAACACCCACTTGGAACTAGACTTTGTAATGTACAGGGATGCGTTCGTACCAACGATATTGATTCCGTTGGAGACAAGAGCCATGTTACCTTCTTCGAGATGATGGGTAGCTGGAGCCTTGGAGATTATTTCAAGAAAGAACGCTGTCAGTGGAGTTATGAGCTTTTGACGCAGGTGTTTGGCTTTGATGCAGATCACTTGGCCGCAACCGTGTTTGAAGGAGATGAGAATGCTCCAAGAGACGAGGAAGGAGCACAGTATCGTATTGCATCTGGCTTCAAAAAGGAAAATATCTACTATCTGCCAGCAGAGGACAACTGGTGGGGCTTAGAGTACGGTCCATGTGGTCCTGACAGTGAAATGTTCTACATCGCAGACAGACCAGATTGTGGTCCTAATTGCGGCCCTGGTTGTAACTGTGGTAAGTACACAGAGCTTGGTAATGACGTGTTCATGCAGTATGAAAAACACCATGACGGCACACTGACACCTCTTGCAAAGAAAAATGTAGATACAGGTTGGGGTCTGGAGCGTATCTTGGCTTTCTTAAATGGCAGTAGAGACGTTTATCAGATTGATTTGTTTGCACCAATCATCGCTTATATTGAGCAGGTATCTGGTGCGAAATATAATGAAGACGAAAAGCTGACTAAGTCCATGCGTATCTTGGCAGATCATATGCGTACTAGTGTGATGCTTATTGGAGATGAAGCAAAACTTCTTCCATCCAATGCGGGTGCTGGCTATGTACTTCGCCGTTTGATTCGCCGTGCAGTAAGACATGGACGTACATTGAACATTCCAACAGAGTCTTTGATTAAGATTGCAAGCATGTATATTGATGACATTTACAGTGAGAGCTATCCACTCCTTGTAAAGAATAGAGAATTTATCCTTACAGAACTGAAGAAGGAAATTGCTCGTTTTGAAAGCACTCTTGAAAATGGAATGAAAGAATTCCACAAGATTTTGGAAGCAAAGAGAGCAGAAAAGAAAGATGAAATCGACGGTAAATCCGCATTTTATCTGTATGATACTTTCGGATTTCCAATTGAACTGACTGTAGAATTGGCACAGGAAGAGGGAATTAAGGTAGATGAAACTGGATTTGCTGCTGCAATGGAAGAACAGAAGCAGAAGGCAAGACAGAACCAGAATTTCTCTGCTAAACTGAATGTGGAAGCTGGTTTGTTCGATAATTTGGGAGCAGATGTGGTGAGCAAGTTCGTTGGCTATGATAGCCTTGCTTGCGAAAGCAAAGTTTTGGCACTTGCGTCTGAAGATGCACTTGTAGAAGAACTTACAGAAGGCCAGGTTGGTACGGTTGTGGTAGGTGAAACTCCTTTCTATGCTACCATGGGTGGACAGAAAGGTGATATCGGTGTAATCACTACTGCAAATGGCAAATTAAAGGTACAGGATACCGTAAAACTTGCTGGAGATAGAGTTGGCCATGTCGGAGTAGTGGTTTCTGGAAAGATTTCCAAGTCTGAAATGGCTACACTTACAGTAGATACATTAAATCGCATGAATACCTGCAAGAA
Source organism: Lachnospiraceae bacterium (assembly GCA_017453065.1). Taxonomy (GTDB): domain Bacteria; phylum Bacillota; class Clostridia; order Lachnospirales; family Lachnospiraceae; genus Acetatifactor. Next base: position 105,753 of record JAFTKW010000019.1, read on the forward strand.
CCATTCTGCAACACACTTGTTGCAGGCAGCACTTCAGGAAGTGCTCGGCGAGCAGGTACATCAGCAGGGCTCCTATCAGGATAGCGGCAGAACACGTTTTGACTTTAGCTATGGTCAGGCTATGACAGCAGAAGAGATTGCTAAGGTTGAAGCGATTGTAAATGTTAAGATTGCGGAAAGCCTTCCAGTAATCACAGAGGAAATGAGCCCAGAAGAGGCCAAGAACAAAGGCGCAATGGCGCTCTTTGGTGAAAAATATGGTGATACTGTCAGAGTGGTATCCATGGGAGATTTCTCTATGGAACTTTGTGGTGGTACACATGTTAAGAATACGGCAGATATCGGATTCTTTAAGATTTTGTCTGAAAGCGGTGTAGCTGCTGGCGTTAGAAGAATTGAAGCTCTTACAGGTGCAAACGTAATGGCTTACTATAAAGCAATGGAAGAGAACTTTGCAAGTGCTGTTAGCTCAGCAAAGGCGACTCCAGCGACTTTGGTTGACAAGATTCAGCATATGCAGGCGGAAATCAAAGCTCTTTCTTCTGAAAATGAATCCTTGAAAGCAAAAGCGGCTAAGGAAGCTATGGGCGATGTAATGGATCAGGTAGTGGATGTAAAAGGCGTGAAACTTCTGACTGTTAACGTGGACGGCGTTGATATGAACGGTCTTAGAGATCTGGGTGATTCCCTGAAAGAGAAGCTTGGTGATGGAGTCGTTGTACTTCTGTCCAATCAGGATGGCAAGGTTAACATGATTGCTATGGCTACAGATGGAGCAATGGCAAAGGGTGCGCACGCAGGCAACTTGATTAAAGGCATAGCTGCACTTGTTGGTGGTGGCGGCGGTGGTCGTCCTAATATGGCTCAAGCAGGCGGAAAGAACCCTGCGGGAATCGTTGCTGCAATGCAGGAAGCTGTTAAGGTTTTAGAAGGCCAGATTGCATAATTAATCTGAAAATGGGGTATTATTTAAAAAATATCCCAAATTCTAAAAAAATAGTTGACGGCAGACATTTTTATGTTATAATGTAATTTGCGTGTAGGCATAGCCTACCCAAAAATAACCTATCAGTCGAGATACTCGAAGGGACTGAAGGGAGGTCAGGTGTAATCATGTCAAATGTTATCGTAAAAGAAAACGAGACTTTAGATAGCGCTTTACGTCGTTTTAAGAGAAGTTGCGCAAAGGCTGGTATCCAGCAGGAAATCCGCAAGAGAGAGCATTACGAGAAACCTAGCGTAAGACGTAAGAAAAAGTCCGAAGCAGCAAGAAAGCGTAAATATAACTAATTAATCAAACAATCAAGCCCTGGTTATTCTTTAGCCAGGGCTTATGTTTTTGCCCAAACACATCAAAATAAGGTATATGAATTGTCCCATTTCCATATTCTTTTACAAAGATATGGAAGTGGGATTGTTTTATGAAGAACGGTAAATGGAAAAGACGAATGAAGGGTATAGGAAGCATTGTACTGGCACTATGGCTGTTTTTGGTGGATTGTGGCGTGGCAACAGCAACCCCGGTGATTACATCAAAAAGTGCGATTTTGATAGAAGCTTCCACCGGACAGATTGTTTTTGAGTCCAACAGTGAAGAAATTCGAAGCCCTGCAAGTATAACAAAGATTATGACTATTTTATTAACCTTTGAAGCCTTGGAAGCAGGACAGATAGCACTTTCGGACGCTGTTTCTGTAAGTGCACATGCATCTAGCATGGGTGGTTCTCAGGTCTGGCTAGAAGAGGGAGAAGTACAAAAGTTAGAAACATTGCTTAAATGTGTTATTGTGGCGTCTGCCAATGATGCTAGTGTGGCAATAGCGGAACATATTGCGGGGTCAGAAACTGATTTTGTAGGAAGGATGAATGACAAGGCCAAGGAACTTGGAATGGTAAATACACATTTTGAAGATTGCTGTGGGTTGACGGATTCGGAACAGCACCATACTACTGCGAAAGATGTGGCGCTTATGTCTAGAGAATTGATTACCAAATATCCGCAGGTGTTTCAGTATACTACCATTTGGATGGAGGATTTTGTACATACCACCAGCAAAGGAGAAAGCGTATTTACTTTGTCCAGCACTAACAAGCTTTTAAAACAATATGATTGGATTACAGGTCTAAAAACAGGGTTTACTTCAAAGGCTATGTACTGTGTTTCCGCCACGGGGTCCAAGAATGGAATGGATTTGATTGCTGTTGTGATGGGTGGGCCAGATTCGGCTACCAGATTTCAGGAAGCGGCTGCATTGTTAAATTACGGGTATAGTGTATGTCAATTGTATATAGATGAGCAACAGGATGCCTTGCCACAGGTGGCTGTCAAAGGGGGCAAAGAGGATCAGGTGCCTTTGTCATACACAGAAAACTTCCGATTTTTAGATACAGAAAAGAGTGATTTGAGTGGTATTGAAAAAATAATAGAGGTGCCCAAGGAAGTGGAAGCGCCGGTCGCAAAGGGAAGTACAGCAGGTTACGTGGTTTACAAACTGGATGGAAAGATGCTGGGTAGATCTACGGTCGTGTACGGGGAAGATGTAGAAAAAGCCACATTTAAAGATATTTTTTGGGAAATACTAAAAAATTATTGTATATAAAGATTGTTCATTTTTTTAGTTTAAGATATACTTATGAATAGTGCAAAGAAAGGAAGAGGGCTATGTTACAATTTCTCTCTGTTTGTTTATTTGTCATTGTGATAGTAGGAGTGCTTTTGCTGTGGGTAAGTTTGTATGATACCCACCATTTTGTCATATCCAAACATAGCTTTACTTCTACCAAGATAAAAAAGCAGACCAGATATGTGATGCTTTCTGATTTGCACGGATGGCAGTATGGCAAAGACAATCAGACTCTGTTGGCGGCTATTCGGCAATTAAACCCAGATGGAATATTAATTGCTGGCGATATGATTACAGCATTAAAGGGCATCAAGATTGAAAAAGTGGAACTTTTTTTGACTAATCTTGCCACAGAGTATCCTGTTTATTACGCCAATGGAAATCATGAACAAAAAATAAAACTCTACACGGAGCGTTATGGTGATTTGGCGGATAGATACCAAGCGGCCTTGGATAGAGCGCAGATTACTCCTATGGTAAATAAGAAAACAGAGGTTTCTGAGAGGGGAATTTCCATCTATGGATTGGAGATAGACCATGGCTATTACAAGAGAATGGCTGATATTACCATGGAGAAGGAATATTTGGACGGAATATTGGGCACACCGCAGAGCGAACTCTTTACTATTTTGCTGGCACACAATCCAGATTATTTTGAAACCTATGCCCAGTGGGGCGCAGATTTGGTTTTGTCGGGACATGTACACGGAGGTATAGCGAGACTGCCTTTTTTGGGTGGCGTGATAGCACCTTCGCTAAAACTTTTTCCAAAATATGACGGTGGCGTATTTAGGGAAAAGAATTCAACTATGATTCTGGGAAGGGGTATTGGAACCCATTCACCTAATGTAAGATTTTTTAATCCGGGAGAGGTGGTTGTTGTAGACTTATTGCCCGAAGGAGAACAATACAAAAGATAAACTTGAATTTGTATAAGAAAATGAGTAAAATAGGAAAAGTAGTTTGGACTACAAACGAAGGGAAATAGATATGGCACTTAGTGTAAAACTACAGGTGTTTGAGGGACCACTGGATCTTTTGCTACATCTGATAGATAAAAATAAAGTTGACATTTATGATATTCCTATTGTTGAGATTACAGAGCAGTATCTGAAGTACATCAAAGAGATGGAAACGGAAGATATGAATGTGATGAGTGAATTCCTTGTGATGGCTGCGACTCTGATTGATATCAAATGTCGTATGCTACTTCCGAAGGAAGTGAACGAGGATGGCGAGGAAGAAGATCCTAGAGCAGAACTTGTTCAAAAACTGTTGGAATACAAAATGTACAAATATATGTCTTTCGAACTGAGAGATCGTCAGGTGGATGCTGGACGCAATCTGTTTCGAGAGCAGAATTTGCCGCCAGAGGTTGCCAGCTACCGCAAACCTATAGATTATGAAGAATTGATTGGCGATCAGACTTTGGCCAAACTCAATGAGATTTTCAAGTCTTTGGTGCGCAGGCAGGAGGACAAGATTGACCCTATCCGAAGCAAATATGGCAACATTGAGCGCGACGAGGTAGATTTGGAGGCGAAGACCTCATACATAGAAGAATACGTGCGAAGCCACAAAACTTTCAGTTTCCGCAAACTGCTTGAAAAGCAGAATAGCAAGATGGAAGTGATTGTAACATTTTTAGTTGTACTGGAAATGATGAAGGTAGGCCGTATTCAGATTGTACAAGAGAATATCTTTGATGATATTATGATTACATCAAATGAAGCCCAATAATGGGGAGGACGAAAAATGGATATGCTACAGGCGAAGGCGGTTGTGGAAGCGATTCTTTTTGCCATGGGAGACTCTGTGGAAGTAAGTAAATTGGCGGACGTAACTGAATTAACTGTAAAAGAGATAAAAGGACTTCTTGCGCAGATGCAGGAAGAATACGAAGGAAGTGGTCGAGGAATTTATATCATGGAATTGGAAGACAGTGTTCAATTGTGTACCAAACCGGATATGTATGAGTACTTGATTAAGATTGCCAAAACACCTAGAAAGTTGACTTTGACAGATTCTGTACTAGAAACACTTTCTATTATTGCATACAAACAACCAGTGACAAGACTGGAGATTGAACGCATTCGAGGTGTAAGTTGTGACCATGCATTAAACAAACTATTGGAGTATGATTTGGTTACAGAACTTGGTAGACTGGATGCGCCAGGAAGACCACTTTTGTTTGGTACAACAGAACAGTTCTTGCGATGCTTTGGAGTGAAGTCCATAGATGACTTGCCAGAACTGAGTACGGTACAAGTAGAGGAATTCAAATTGCAGGCAGAAGCGGAAGCTTCCCTGCAGTTGAATATATAAAGAACTAGAGGAGAGATAAATATGAAAAAGAAAGTAGTGAGTTTAGTGTTGTTGGTAGCACTTCTTGCAACAGGATGTGCATCAAACAAGCAGGTGGTAACACCAGAGTACGACTGGATGGAGAGCGGAGCGAACGTTTCCACACAGCAGACAGAGGAGAGCAGCGTGGAGGAATCTTCTGAGACCCCATCCGTAGAGGAATCCTCTGAAGAGCCAAGCAAAGAAGAACCATCTGAAGAGCCAAGCAAAGAAGAGCCTGTAGTAGAGACTCCAGTAGTGACAGCTCCAACAACTTTGTCTGACAATCTTTATGATTTCCAGATTGAAATCGATGGACAAGTTTTGCAGTTCCCTATGTGGTATTCTGACTTTGTTGCTTTGGGATGGACATATGATGGCAATCCAGAAGATACATTGGATGCTATGAGTTATTATTCCTTTACAGAGTTCCAGAAAGATGGAATGGAATTTAATTTCGTTGCATACAACTATGGTATCAATGCAATGCCTCTTTCTAAGTGTTTGATTTGTGGCGTGTCTATGGATGAGTGGAACATGGAAGGTGTGACAGCAACCATTACACTTCCTGGTGGAATTACTTATGGAACCAGCACATTGGCTGATTTGGATGCTGTTTACGGTGCACCTAAAGATAGCTATGCAGGTACATACTATACAGAATATACATATCAGGGAGAGGCAGGATATTATAGCTCTGTTCGCCTTGAAGTATCCACAGAGACAAACGTTCTTAGCTCCATTGATATTCAGAATCTGATTGAAATTGAAGGCATTGATTCAGAAGGTATGACTTTCTATGACGAAGTGCCAGCAATGGTAACAAATTATGTTGCGCCAACAGCAATGAGTGACAATTTACAGGATTATACTGTACAGGTAGGAGAGGTTCTTTTGGGACTTCCAACACCACTTAGTGTTCTTTTGAATGATGGCTGGGTGATTGACGATGAAACTGAGATTATTGCAGGTAGATGGTCAGAATATCTCTATCTTGAAAAAGGCGATCAGAGATTGTCTGTGAGCGTAATCAATACCCATGACAATGCAGTGGCTGTAGGAAATACTATGATTTATGATATCGAAGTTTCCACATACAATCAGCCAGAAAATGTGACCTACGCAGGCGGCATTGCCCTTGGTATGACTGAGACAGATCTTCTTGCAGTTATTGACGGTTATACTTATGAGAGCAGTGACTATGATACCTCCAGAGTATATAATTTAGAACTGGAAGATGATTACAATACAAGCTACTCTATTTGGATTAGAGAAGGTGTTGTAGATCAGATGTCTGTAAGCTACAGACCAGATGCTTTGTATGAATAAATAACAACATTAAGCACAGGCTTCAATTTGATTGGCCTGTGCTTTTTTTATGCCTTCATTCATAAGATGAAAGGAACAATGTTTAAGGACTGAAATATGAGAAAGAGATATAGAAAAAACGAAAGTACCAAAGGCATCAAATGGGTAGCAATATTTTTGGCAATGCTACTGCTTTTGTGGGCACCGAAAATACAAGCCACGGAAATGGAAGATGTTTTGACTTTGTACGCCAAAGGTGCTGTGCTACTGGATGGAGATAGTGGACGTGTGCTTTACTCGAAAAACGGCCAGGAAGTCATGCCTATGGCCAGTACCACCAAGATCATGACATGCATAGTCGCGTTGGAGTGTGGACAATTGGAGGATTGGGTTACTTTTTCTACATATGCAGCCTCCCAGCCCAAGGTTCACCTTGGCGCAAAAACTGGAAGAAGTTTTCGGTTGGAAGACTTGTTGTACTCTCTGATGCTAGAATCCCACAACGATACTGCAGTTGCTATTGCAGAGCACATAGGAGGACAGATAATGCTCAGCCAGGGCTTAGTGGATGCGAAAGAACAGCCAGATAGCAAGCAGGCGGTGGATGCTTTTGTGGGTCGAATGAATGAGAAGGCAAAGGAGTTAGGATGCCAGAATACGTTCTTTGTAACTCCGAATGGGTTGGACGGTAGCAAGGAGGTCATAGATGAAAGCGGCGAGAATGTATTAAAAAGCCATAGTACAACCGCTGAAGAACTGGCATTAATCATGCGATATTGTGTGTATGAGTCTGGGCAGAAGGAGAAGTTTTTGGAAATAACCAGAAAAGCTAATCATTCTTTTTGGGATAAAGAGGGAGTGGTGTGCTATACCTGTAACAATCACAACAGTCTGCTTACCCAAATGCCACAGGCGCTTTCGGGGAAAACGGGATTTACAAATGCTGCGGGATATTGTTATGTAGGGGCGTTGGAAGAGGGGGAAAAGAAGTTTATTGTTGCATTGTTGGCGTGCGGCTGGCCTAACAACAAGAATTACAAATGGGCAGATTGTAAAGAACTGTTTGCTTATGGAAATTCTAATTATGAATATGTTACTTTTTCGCCCAAGGTAACTTTACATGAGATTTTGGTGAAGAATGGTGCGTCCTTAGATGGGAATCCATATTCTAGCAGGAAGGTAATGCCACGACTGGAAAATGGGAATCCGTTGACGGAAAAACAGTATAGAGTGCTGGTCAAACAGGGAGAACAGGTTTTGGCTCGCTTGAATCAGCAACTTTATTTGAATGCTCCTGTAACAGAGAAAGTGCAGGTAGGAGAGGTGGAATATTATCGGACGGATGAAATGGGTAGGGAGGAAATCTTAGAAAGGATACCGCTTTTTGTACAAGAGCAGGTGGAAGAGATTGACTTTCGTTTTGTGCTTCAATATGTAGTCAAAGAATATTTGGGATTGGGGTAAAAAATAAGTAAAATTTTGCTATTTCTACTATCTTAATTTGTATATTTGTGTTATACTGTTACAGACATAATCGGGGGAATATTGGAATTCACAAATGAATTAAAATTCACCTATTATCTAGTTATTATTTATTTATTATAAATGGAGGGCTGAAAACATGAGTACTACTTCAAAAGCGAGCCAAAGAATAGCAGCTTTGCTCGACGAAAACAGTTTCGTTGAAATCGGCGCCCTTGTGACAGCAAGAGCAACTGATTTTGATTTGAAACAGACAGAGACTCCTTCTGACGGTGTTATCACTGGATACGGAGTAATTGGTGGCAATCTTGTATATGTGTACAGTCAGGACGCATCTGTGCTCAACGGTACAGTTGGTGAAATGCATGCAAAGAAAATTGCAAACATCTACAGACTTGCACTTAAAATGGGAGCTCCTGTAATTGGACTTTTGGATTCCGCAGGTCTTAGACTTCAGGAATCTACAGATGCGCTTGCTGCATTTGGTGAACTTTACAAGAGACAGAGCTTAGCGTCTGGTGTAATCCCACAGATCACAGGTGTATTCGGCAACTGTGGTGGTGGACTTGCTATCCTTTCTGCTATGTCTGATTTTACATTTATGGAAGAAAAGAACGGCAAATTGTTCGTGAATTCTCCAAACGCATTGGCTGGCAACACTGTTGCTAAATGTGATACTTCTGCAGCTGATTATCAGTGCTCTAAGACCAGCAACGTTGATATTACTGGTTCTGAAGCAGATATTTTGGCTCAGATTAGACAGCTTGTATCTATGTTGCCTGCTAACAATGAAGAAGATGCAATCACAGATTGCACAGACGATTTGAACAGAGTATGTGCAGGCCTTGAAAGCTGCGTAGGTGATACCTCTGTAGCACTTTCTTTGATTGCTGACAATAATTTGTTCCTGGAAGTGAAGAAGGAGTATGCGCCAGAAATGGTGACAGGTTTCCTCAAACTTGACGGAGTGACAGTTGGTGCAGTTGCAAACTGTGCTGAGAGACTTGATAGCGAGGGTAAGGTAGCAGAGAAATTTGATACTACTCTTTCTGCAAATGGATGTGAAAAGGCTGCAGAGTTTGTAAACTTCTGTGATGCTTTCAATATTCCAGTTCTTTCCCTTACTAACACAACAGGCTTTAAGGCTTGCGAGTGTAATGAGAAGCGTATTGCAAAGGCTGTAGCTCAGCTCACATATGCATTTGCAAACGCAACAGTTCCTAAGGTAAATGCAGTAATTGGCAAGGCTTATGGTTCTGCTTATGTAGCAATGAATTCCAAGGCTACAGGCGCAGACATCACTATCGCTTGGCCAAACGCTGAAATTGGTTGTATGGATGCTACATTGGCTGCAAAGATTATGTATGAAGGCCAGGGCGCTGAAACAATCAAAGAAAAGGCTAGCGAATATGCAGCACTTCAGAACAGTGTAACAAGCGCAGCTAAGAGAGGATATGTGGACCAGATTGTAGAACCAGCAGACACAAGAAAGTACATCATTGGTGCATTCGAAATGCTGTTCACAAAGAAAGAAGACCGTCCAGCGAAAAAGCACGGAACTGTATAGAAAGGGTGACTTAATATGAAAAAAATCATTGCATTATTATGTGCACTCACCTGTGTTCTTGGCTTGACAGCATGTGGTAGTGAGACAGAATATTCTTCTTCTAGTCTGACCAATGCAGAGCAGGCTAAAACCATTTCTACTGTGATGGTGCTTCCATATTTAAGCTCTTTCGCAGACGATGAAGTGGCAGATTTTTATTTGGAAGAATACAAAAAGGAAGAGATGGAAGTAATTGCGGAAAGCATGTTCTACACTTACATCAATACCTATGGCACTGATTTGGGTATAGCTCAGGTCAATGTGGACGGTGCAGCATTCCTTAGCGGTATTACATCCTTTAATTCTGCTTTAGAAACAATTGGTGAGTTACAAGAAATTGGTGAACCTACAGTGAAGATTACTGATGAAGATATCACAGTTACCGTTCCTGTAGTTGGTTCTTTGAAAACTGCAAAGGCAGAGTTCATTTACAGTAATGACATCTTCTTGACTTTGGAGGCGGCAGCCCTTAACCCAGAAGCTACAATGGGAGACAAGATGGTGCAGGCAGCCCTCAATACCTTAATTGGTATGGGTACTGTTTTTGTAGTGTTGATTTTGATTTCTGCTATTATTTCTGCCTTTAGCTTGATTTCCAAATTGGAAGGCAGCTTGAAGGGCGAAAAGAAAGAAAAACCTGCAGAGAAAAATGTCAACGAAGTAGCAATGGACAACACCATTGCACAGATCATCGAAAAGGAAGAACTTTCTGATGATTTAGAATTAGTAGCAGTAATCGCAGCAGCTATTGCAGCTAGCGAAGGTCATACTTCCACAGATGGATTTGTTGTTAGATCCATTCGTAAGGTTAGAAGATAATATTTGGAGGAAATTGAAATGAAAAATTATACCATTACCGTAAATGGAAACGTATACGATGTAGTTGTAGAAGAAGGAGCAACAAACGGCGTAGTTAGACCAGTAGCTCCAGTAGTACCTAGAGTAGCTCCAGTGGCAGCACCAGCTCCAGCAGTAGCTCCAGCAGCGGCTCCAGCACCAGCACCAGCTCCAGCAGCACCAGCTCCAGTAGCAGCAGGTAGCGCAGGAAGCATCGTAATTGAAGCAGGCGCAGCAGGTAAAGTATTTAAGGTAGAAGCAAAAGTTGGTCAGGCTGTAAAGAGAGGCGAACCTGTAGTTATTCTTGAAGCAATGAAGATGGAAATCCCTGTTGTTGCTCCAGAAGATGGTACAGTAGCTAGTATCGATGTGGCAGTAGGCGATGCAGTAGAAGCAGGCGCAACTTTGGCAACATTGAACTAATCGTTCATATCCAAATGCTTTTCGTAAAGCATTTATACTATTACAGGAGGTCAACAAATGGATTACGTATTTAATACGATGGGCAACCTTCTTCATCAGACAGCTTTCTTCAATCTTACTTGGGGAAACTATATCATGATTGCTGTTGCCTGCGTTTTCCTTTATCTGGCTATCGCAAAAGGATATGAACCACTTCTTTTGTTACCGATAGCATTCGGTATGCTGCTGGTAAACATTTATCCTGATATCATGCTTAGTGCGCATGATTCACAAAATGGAATTGGCGGTTTACTGTATTATTTCTATATCTTGGATGAATATGCTATTTTGCCATCCTTGATTTTCATGGGTGTTGGTGCTATGACCGACTTTGGTCCTTTGATTGCCAACCCAAAGAGCTTTTTGCTTGGTGCAGCAGCTCAGTTTGGTATTTTCGCAGCATATTTTGGAGCTATTGCTATGGGCTTCAATGACAAAGCTGCAGCAGCTATTTCTATTATTGGTGGTGCGGATGGTCCTACATCCATCTTCCTGGCATCCAAACTTAGCCAGACAGGATTGCTTGGCCCTATCGCGGTAGCAGCATATTCCTATATGTCTTTGGTGCCTATTATTCAGCCACCTATCATGAAGTTACTTACAACTGAAAAAGAGAGAAAGATTAAGATGGGTCAGCTTCGTCCAGTGTCTAAATTGGAAAAGATTTTGTTCCCTATCATTGTTACAATCGTTGTATCCTTAATCCTTCCAACAACAGCTCCGCTTGTAGGTATGCTTATGCTTGGTAACTTGTTTAAAGAATCTGGCGTGGTTAGACAGCTTACAGATACAGCTTCTAATGCGCTTATGTACATCGTAGTTATCCTTCTTGGTACATCTGTTGGTGCTACTACTAGTGCAGAAGCGTTCTTGAATGTTGATACACTTAAGATTGTTGCGCTTGGTTTGATTGCATTTGCATTTGGTACTGCGGCAGGTGTTGTATGCGGCAAGATTATGTGTGTTATGACCAAAGGAAAGGTTAACCCACTCATTGGTTCTGCGGGTGTATCTGCGGTTCCTATGGCGGCTCGTGTATCCCAGAAGGTTGGTTCTGAATATGATCCAACAAACTTCCTTTTGATGCACGCTATGGGTCCTAACGTTGCCGGCGTTATCGGTACAGCAGTTGTTGCTGGTACCTTTATGGCCATCTTCGGTGTATTCTAAAGCTGTGCGCAGGTGCACAAACGGAAGATGCCGTGCTTGCACGAGCAGCTGACGGCTTGTGCAGATGCATAGAGCGCGGAGCGCGACGAAATAAGTCCGCAGGACTTATGAGTTGCACAGCTTTAGTCCTGAAAGGACAGAATGCGCAGAGCGCGACGAAATAAGTCCGCAGGACTTATGAGTTGGCGCAGCTTTAGTTCTGAAAGGACAGAACGCGCGGAGCGCGACGAAATAAGTCCGCAGGACTTATGAGTTGGCGCAGCGTTTTTCTTCAAAGATAAACGCTATGGATGCGCACCTCGTGGAAAAGAAGTTAATTGCTTCGCAATACCACTCGGGCGCGAAGAGTTCGCAAGCGAACTCTTTATTCCCTTTAAAATGGGATGAGATTAAAAATATGGAGGATATAGGAATGGCAGAACAAGTAAAAAAGCCAATTAAAATAACTGAAACCATTCTGCGTGATGCACATCAGTCTTTGATTGCTACCAGAATGCCTACCGACTTGATGCTTCCAATCGTAGATAAGATGGATCAGGTTGGATACCACTCAGTAGAATGTTGGGGTGGTGCTACATTTGATGCTTCCCTTCGTTTCTTAAAAGAAGATCCATGGGATAGACTTAGAAAACTTCGTGATGGCTTCAAGAACACACAGCTTCAGATGTTGTTCAGAGGTCAGAACATTTTGGGTTACAGACCATATGCGGATGACGTAGTAGAATACTTCGTTCAGAAATCTGTGGCAAATGGTATTGATATCATTCGTATCTTTGACTGCTTGAATGATCTTCGTAATTTGCAGGCTACAGTTGATGCAACTAACAAGATCAAAGCACAGGAAGGCAGAGGACATGCTCAGATTGCATTGTCTTATACTTTAGGTGATGCATATACTATGGAATACTGGACATCCATGGCTAAGAAGATTGAAGAGATGGGTGCAGACTCTATCTGTATCAAAGATATGGCTGGTCTATTGGTTCCTTACAAAGCAAGTGAACTTATCACTGCTATGAAGAGCGTTACAAATCTTCCTATTCAGCTTCATACACACTACACCTCTGGTGTGGCTAGTATGACATACCTTAAGGCTGTTGAAGCTGGTGTTGACGTAATCGATACAGCTATGAGCCCATTTGCTTTGGGTACTTCACAGCCAGCTACAGAAGTTATGGTTGAAACCTTCAAGGGTACAGAGTACGATACAGGATTTGATCAGAATCTTCTTGCTGAAATCGCTGATTACTTCCGTCCTTACAGAGATGAGTGTCTTGCAAATGGACTTCTCAATCCTAAGGTTATGGGCGTTGATATTAAGACTCTTCTTTATCAGGTACCAGGCGGTATGCTTTCCAACATGGTTAGCCAGTTGAAAGAGCAGAATGCAGAAGACAAATACTACGACGTGCTTAGAGAAATCCCACAGGTTCGTAAGGACCTCGGTGAACCACCTCTAGTAACACCTTCTTCTCAGATTGTAGGTACTCAGGCAGTATTTAACGTTCTTATGGGCGAAAGATACAAAATGGCTACTAAGGAGACAAAGGCTGTTCTTCGTGGTGAATATGGCCAGACTATCAAGCCTATGAGCCAGGAAGTTATCGACAAGGTTATTCCAGGTGAAGAAAGAATTACCTGCCGTCCAGCAGACCTTATTGAAAATGAACTTGATAAATTGGAGACAGAAATGGCTGAGTGGAAACAGCAGGATGAAGACGTGTTGTCTTATGCTTTGTTCCCACAGGTTGCTACTGACTTCTTCAAATATCGTCAGGCTCAGCAGGAAGGTGTTGATATGACACAGGCTGATGGAAAGAATGGAGCTTACCCAGTTTAATATTTTGTAAAAACAAATGCACCCATGGTTTTGGAGAATTCCAGAATCGTGAGGTGCATTTTTTGTGATGGCGACGAGGCAAGCGACAGAAGCCAAGAGCACAGACTTGCGCTTGACGAAAGTCAAAAAATAAACTAAAATAACAAGTGTTACGTTAATGCATAAATCGGAGGGGCTCACATGGCTAGAAAAGAATCAATTACCTTGGAAAATATACTGACAACAGCATTTGAAATGACTAGAGAAGAAGGCTATCAAAATGCTACGGCACGAAAGGTTGCTGCGAAAGCAGGCTGTTCAACACAACCTATTTTTCGCGTATACAAGAACATGGAGGAATTGTCACAGGCAGTATATGGCAAGGCGATAGATTTCTTTAGAGATTATTATGATTTATATCCAAGAACAAGTTCTGTGCCATTTACAAATTTAGGTATGGCATATATTGCTTTTGCAAGGGAAGAAAAACATTTATTTGAACTTCTTTTTCTGGCTGAAATTCCATTCAAAAAAAGCATGTACGAGATTCTCAATGGTGACAAAGGAAATGTAAAGGTTGAAATATCAAATGCCGCTACACTTGGCTGCGCCAATGCTGGCGGAATGTTTATGCAAATGTGGATTTTTATCCATGGCATTGCATGCATGAGCTTGACAGGAGACTATGACCTGTCGGAGCAGGAAACCAAGGTTCTTTTGGAAAATTCTTACAAGGCATTTGCAACAAGCAATTAGGAAGGTGCATAGATGGGAACAAAAGTTGACGTAATGTCTAGAATAAATGAGAAATACAATTCCATGAGCAAGAGCCACAAGGCGATTGCTACATATATATCGGAAAAATACGATCAGGCTGTGTTTATGACGGCTGCTAAACTGGGCGAAGAACTGGGTATCAGCGAGTCTACAGTGGTACGTTTTGCATCGGGCCTTGGATACGATGGCTATCCAGAATTCCAGAAAGCACTGGCAGAGTGGGTGAAAGGTAAATTGTCTTCTATGCAGCAAATGGGAGCGATGTATGGAAACAGTTCTCAGTCTGAGATTTTGACTTCTGTGCTGACAGCAGATATTGAAAAAATACAGGACACCATTCGCAATTTAGACCCTCAGGCGTTTGAACTAGCTGTGAACAGTATTTTGGAAGCGAAAAATATTTATATTATTGGACTGAGAAGTTGCGCGCCACTGGCAGAGTTTTTGCATTTCTATCTAAATATGATTCGAGGAAATGTAGTGCTTCTTAACACCACAAGTGTATGCGAAACCTTTGAGCAGATGATTCGAATTGATGAAAAAGATGTGCTGATTGGTATCAGCTTCCCAAGATATTCCATGAGAACATTAAAGGCATTGGAGTTTGCCAATGATAGAAATGCAAAGGTTATTGCGATTACAGATACAGTGCATTCTCCGATGAATCTGTATTCTTCTTGCAATCTGCTTGCTAGAAGCGATATGGTTTCTATTGTAGACTCCTTGGTTGCACCTTTGAGCGTAATCAATGCTTTGGTGGTGGCACTTTGCTTAAAGCGTCCGCAGGAAGTAAAGCAAAGTCTTGAACTTTTGGAGGATACCTGGAATAACTATCAGGTATACTTAAATGATGAGATTAATTTTATCGGTGATGAACCTATGCTGAATTATTCACTGAAGAGAGAAGGATAATATTGAGTAAGGTTATTGTTGCTGGCGGTGGCGCGGCCGGAATGATGGCGGCTGTAACTGCTGCACTAAATGGACATGAAGTAATATTGCTGGAAAAAAATGAAAAGTTGGGCAAAAAAATCTATATTACAGGTAAAGGCAGATGTAACGTTACCAATGCCTGTGATGTAGACGGGCTTTTCAAGGCGGTACTTAGCAATCCAAAGTTTTTATACAGTGCGTTTTATGGCTTTGACAATCAGGCCACCATGCAATTTTTTGAAGAGTGTGGTTGCAGACTGAAAGTGGAAAGAGGAGACAGAGTTTTTCCTGTTTCTGATCACGCTTCAGATGTGATAAGTGCATTGCAACGCAAACTGAAAGAATTATACGTAGATATTAGATTGGGAACTGAGGTGAAAGCCTTGGTGGCTGACCAGACTGTGAAAGGTGTGGTGCTTAAGAATGGTAACACCCTGGAGGCGGATGCTGTGATAGTAGCTACAGGAGGCCTTTCTTATCCTACAACTGGTTCTACAGGAGACGGGTATCGATTTGCCAAACAGACTGGGCATGAGCTTGTAGAAACTAGACCATCCTTGGTTCCTTTTGAAACCAAGGAGAGTTGGTGCAAAGATTTGATGGGCTTGGCACTCAAAAATGTAACCATCACCCTTAAAAAAGATGGAAAAGAGCTTTTTAAAGAGTTTGGAGAGATGCTTTTTACCCATTTTGGAGTCAGCGGACCGTTGGTGCTCAGTGCATCGGGCGTTTATGTGCAAAAAGCGTGGAAGGAACGGGTGCAGTTGTATATTGACTTAAAGCCTGCACTTACCATAGAACAACTTGATAAACGACTTCTTCGCGATTTTGAAGACAATCGTAACAAGCAGTTTAAAAATGCGCTGGCTGGACTTTTTCCAACAAGGCTTATCCCAGTAATGATACAGCTTTCTGGGATAGATCCAGAAACCAAGATTAATGAGATTACTAAGAAGCAAAGACTGGACTTTGTGCAGATTATAAAGAATGTACCCTTGACTGTAATTGGCTGTAGAGACTTTGCAGAAGCCATTATCACCAAGGGTGGAGTATCGGTTAAAGATATAAATCCATCAACCATGGAATCAAAGAAAGTGAAAAATCTTTATTTTGCAGGTGAAGTTTTGGATTTGGATGCGGTGACGGGTGGATTTAACCTTCAGATTGCCTGGTCTACAGGTTATCTGGCCGGAAATAATATAGAATGGCTTTAGGAGGATATATGAGTTTTAGTATTGCTATTGATGGACCAGCAGGCGCTGGCAAAAGTACAATCGCAAAGCGTATTGCGAAAAAGATGAACTTGATTTATGTGGATACAGGTGCAATGTATCGCGCCATGGGAATTCATTTGATTCGATGTGGCATTGGCCCTCAAGATGAGGCGGCTATTAGCAGAGAATGTGCAAATGCAGATATTACAATCAAATACGAAAATGGCGAACAGGTAGTATATTTAAATGGGGAAAATGTAAATCCTATTCTTCGTACAGAGGAAGTGGGAAGCATGGCATCTGCTTGCAGTGTGTTCAAGGATGTGCGTGCAAAATTGGTGCAGCTTCAGCAAAAACTTGCCAGTGAAGTGGATGTCATTATGGATGGTAGAGATATTGGCACTGTAGTGCTCCCAAATGCTAGTTTGAAGGTGTATCTCACGGCTTCCGTAGATGTGAGAGCAAAGCGCAGATATGATGAACTCATCGCCAAAGGCGAGGAATGGGATCTTGACAAAATTAAAGCTGAGATTGCAGAGAGAGACCATAGAGATATGACCAGAGAAAACTCCCCTCTTCGTCAGGCCGAGGATGCTATTTTGGTGGATAGTTCAGACATGACCATTGATGAAGTGGTAGATGCCATTATTAAATTGTGCGAGGGCAAACGTTAATGGAAGTTATAGTAGCAGGAAAAGCGGGCTTTTGCTTTGGCGTGAAAAGGGCAGTAGAACAGGTCTACGAGCAGATCAAAGAGCAAAAGAAGATTTACACCTTTGGCCCCATTATTCACAACGAGCAGGTAGTGGCTGATTTGGCGGAAAAAGGCGTAGAAGTAATAGAAACCACTGAGGAATTGAAAAGCCTTACAGAGGGAACAATAATCATTAGGTCCCATGGTGTTGAAAAGGCTATTTATGATTTGATTGAGCAGCAAGGTTTGGAGTGTGTAGATGCCACTTGCCCTTTTGTAAAGCGTATCCACAAAATCGTAAAACAGGAGAGTGAAGAGGGCAAACAAATCTTGATTGTTGGAAGCCCAGAGCACCCTGAAGTAGAGGGTATCAAAGGCTGGTGTCAGTCGACTCCAATAGTGGTTGAAACACTACAGGAAGCAATGGAGTTGACACTGCCATTAGACAAAGAAGTGTGTATAGTTTCCCAGACGACATTTAACTACAGGAAATTTCAAGATATAGTTGAAATTATTCAGAAAAAAGGCTATAATGTTAATGTTGCAAATACTATATGCAACGCAACAGAAGAGAGGCAGACGGAGGCTAGAAAAATAGCTAAAACTGTCGATGCAATGATTGTAATAGGTGGCAAGCACAGTTCGAATACGAGGAAACTCTATGAGATATGCAGCAACGAATGCCAGCACACCTATTATATACAGACACTAGATGACTTGCATTTAGAACTACCTAAATCTGTTGGACTGGTGGGTATTACGGCTGGGGCATCAACCCCAAATAATATTATCGAGGAGGTTCAAAATTATGTCAGAATTAACTTTTGAACAAATGTTAGAAGGATCATTAAAGACAATTAGAACAGGAGAGGTAGTAGAAGGCACAGTTATCGATGTAAAGCCTGAAGAGATGGTGCTTAACATTGGCTATAAGTCAGATGGTATTCTTACTAGACAGGAATACACCAACGAGTCTAACGTAGACCTTACTACAGTTGCTAAAGTGGGCGACACCATGGAAGTAAAAGTCCTGAAGGTAAACGATGGCGAAGGCCAGGTGCTTCTTACTTACAAACGTCTTGCTGCAGACAGAGGTAATAAGCGCATTGAAGAAGCATTCAATAACAAAGAAGTATTGAAGGCAGTTGTAAATCAGGTATTGGATGGTGGTCTTGTAGTTGTAGTTGACGAAGTGAGAATCTTCATCCCTGCAAGCCTTGTTTCCGATTCCTACGAAAAAGATTTAAGCAAGTATGCTGGACAGGAAATTGAATTCGTTATCAGCGAATACAATCCTAAGAGAAGAAGATACATTGGTGACCGTAGACAGCTTGTTGCTGCTCAGAAGAGCGAAATTCAGAAAGAACTCTTTGCTCGCATTAAAGAAGGTGATGTAGTAGAAGGTACTGTAAAGAATGTTACAGACTTTGGCGCATTTATTGATCTTGGTGGAGCAGATGGACTTCTTCATATTTCTGAAATGTCTTGGGGCAGAGTAGAGCATCCTAAGAAAGTATTCAAGGTTGGCGATACCGTTAGCGTATTGATCAAAGAGATCAACGGAAGCAAGATTGCACTCAGCCTTAAATTTGACGATGCAAATCCTTGGAAAGATGCTGCTACTAAGTATGCAGTAGGTACAGAGGTTACTGGTACAGTTGCTCGTATGACAGATTTCGGTGCTTTCATTGAACTTGAAAGTGGCGTAGATGCACTTCTCCATGTTTCTCAGATTTCTACAGAACATGTAGAAAAGCCTGCAGATGTACTTAAGGTTGGCGATACAGTTACAGCTAAAGTTGTTGATTTCAACGAGGTTGACAAAAAGATTAGCCTTAGTGTAAAGGCTATGTTCGCTCCAGAACCAAAGGAAGAAGAAAAAGTAGAAGAATCTGATGCAGACGTTGTTCCAGTTGACATTGAAGCAGTAATCGCTGCAGAGGCTGAAGAAGAAGCGTAAGCATAGATTTCAAAAGAGAAACTAAAAATAGCAATATACTGGATGATGTTAGGTGTAAATTATGGCATATGATTACGAGTATTTCAAAAAAGAAGTATACGCTCTTACTACCATTGATTTAAATGCTTACAAAGAGAAGCAGATGAAACGCCGCATTGATACTTTGATTGCAAAGCACAAAGTGGTTGGATATGACAAATATATCCAGCTTCTCAAATCAGACAAAGCAGTATTTGAAGAATTTGTAAATTACTTGACCATCAATGTTTCTGAGTTTTATAGAAACCCAGATCAGTGGGAAATGTTGGACAAGCAGATTATTCCAGAGTTGATTTCCAAGTTTGGAAAGAATTTAAAGATTTGGAGTGCTGCATGCTCTACAGGTGATGAGCCTTATTCCCTGGTTATGGCATTGTCTAGACATCTGCCATTAAATCAAATCAAGATTTTTGCGACAGATATTGACAATCAGGTAATTGAAAAGGCAAAAGCAGGATTGTATTCAGCAAAAAGTATTGCTTCTGTGCCAGAGGATTTGAAGAAGAAGTATTTCACTCAAGTGGGACCTTCTTATCAGATTTCTCCTGAAATCAAAGCAAGAGTAGAATTTAAGAGTCACAATCTTTTAAAGGATACTTATCCTACAGGTTGTCATCTGATTGTTTGTAGAAACGTGCTGATTTACTTCACAGAAGAGGCGAAAGAGGAAGTGTTCATTAAGTTCAACAAGTCCCTTGCTCCTGGAGCAGTGTTGTTTATCGGTAGCACTGAACAGATCATCAACCACAAAGATATTGGTTATACAAGAAAGAGCTCTTTTTATTACGAAAAAGCCTAAAACGAAGGCGTCGCAAATGCGACGCCTTTTATTTTTGCTATAATGAATTATTTAATAGCTTGTAGAGATCATCTCAAGGATGTGCGAAGCGTATCTGGTAAAGGTGGTTCTGTCACGCTTTAATTCCTCTGTAAGTTCAAAGAATAGAACTTTACTTTTGTAATCTCTTTTGAAGAATGGTTCAGTAACAATATCCCACTGTGGTAGATAAAGAGAAAACTTTCTGGTATAGCAGTTGGCCGCGGATGCAGGAGTCCTGTGCTCTTTGTCGACAAAGGAGGCTACAGATTTATGAAGTGCCACATCCTCAGTGGGCAAATAGTAATAATCCTTGTAGTTGGCATAGAAATATTTCAGTTCCTCTTCGTATACAGGAACCTTGATGGATGCATCATAGCCTTCTCCGCTGAAATAGCATTCATTTGCACTGGCAGAAATGCGCTTAGGTAGTGGAGAAGGAAGGGTTAATGTCATAAGGATTTCCTGACGGTTTTTGCCGGTATAATCTTTGTAGTGGTTTGCTTGAACCTTTTTTACTTTTACTTTTTTGTCAAACAAATCGCTGTAGGACAGTATAGGAAGAATTTGAAGCATGCCCTGCATATCATCAAAGTTGTGTCTAAGTAAGATGTCTCGAGAGATATCCGTTGGGGCCGAAACATAGTCTTGATAAATGCCAATCAACTCGCCACCATTAAAGGTGTCCTCTCGATTGATTTCTAGAAAACTTTCGATGGTTTTTTGCTTACAATTTGGCAACTTCAGAAAGAATTTGATTGGAGAAACTCTCTTATAAATGTCTATTCCGAGAAAAGAGTCAAAGTTGTAAGGAAGGCCGAGTGTTTCGCATTTTTTGCAAAGGTATGGCAAATCGAAATGATTTCCGTTGAAATGAATCAAGTATTTATATTGTAATGCCATCTGGAAAAAAGATGAAAGAATGGCAGTTTCCTCTACTGGTGAATGAGCAAAGAACTGGGTAATATACCAAGCTCCTTCTTTGTAGTAAGCAGTTCCAATCATATAAAGAGAGGAGCTGTTTGCAGTAAACCCAGTGGTTTCAATGTCTAAAAAAAGAACAGATTCTAAGGGAGCAATTTGTTCTAAGGGATACTTTATTTGAAAATTTTCAAGTTTTTGTGTGATAGTTTCCATGGAATACTCCTTTCGTTAAACATAATAGCATATTTTTCTTATTTTCAGTAGTATTTTGATGAAAAAAATAGTATATTATTTATAGTAATATTTTGTAGAAAAAACTCGATTAGGAGGAAATACATCGTGGCGAAATTGACCTTTACGGGAGGGATTCATCCCTATGATGGCAAAGAACTGTCGAAGGATAGACCGATTAGAGAAGTATTACCGGTAGGTGATTTGGTATATCCTTTGTCTCAACACATTGGAGCTCCAGCGACACCGATTGTAAAAAAAGGAGACAGAGTTTTGCGAGGCCAGATGATTGCGGAAGCAACTGGTTTTGTTTCTGCGCCTATTTATGCAACTGTCTCAGGAACTGTGAAAGCAATAGAGCCTAGACGTGTTGTGACAGGCGACAATGTTATGAGTATTGTGGTGGAGAATGATGAACTTTACGAAGAAGTCGCCTATCCACTTTGTAAGCCCATAGAGGATTATTCCAAAGAGGAGATTGTAGAGAGAGTAAAATTGGCCGGCGTTGTAGGTATGGGTGGCGCTGGTTTCCCAACCTTTATCAAATTGTCTCCTAAAAATCCAGAGGATATCGACTATGTAATTGTCAATGGCGCGGAATGCGAACCATATTTGACCTCAGACTATAGACGTATGCTGGAGGAGCCTGAAAAAGTAATTGGAGGCTTAAGAGCAATATTGCGCCTCTTTGATAAGGCACATGGAATCATTGCAATCGAAGACAACAAGCCTGAGTGTATTGAGAAGATTCGCAGCATGGTAGGAGATGACAAACGAATTGTAGTAAAGGCGCTTAAAACCAAGTATCCACAGGGCGCTGAAAGACAGCTCATTTATGCTACCACAAGCCGTGAAATAAATTCCACTATGCTTCCTGCAGATGTAGGATGTATCGTAGACAATGTGGACACTGTCGTGGCCATTTATACTGCTTTAACCACAGGCAAACCTTTGATGGAAAGAATTGTTACCGTTACAGGTGATGCGATAGCAAAACCACAGAATTTTAAGGTTTACATTGGAACCAATTATCATCAGCTGGTAGAAGAAGCAGGTGGATTTAAAGTTCAGCCAGAGAAGATTGTATCTGGCGGCCCTATGATGGGATTTGGCATATTTGATTTAGATGTTCCAACCACCAAAACAGCTTCAGCGCTACTTTGCCTAAGCAAGGATGAAGTAACGGCGATGGAGCCTACCGCATGTATTAAGTGTGGCAAATGTGTGGAAGTCTGTCCGGGACGAGTAGTTCCAAATAGACTGATGCTTTATGCGATTCATGGTGATGAGGAAGCCTTCCTTGCAAACCATGGAATGGAATGTTGTGAATGCGGCTGCTGTAGTTATGTGTGTCCTGCAAAGCGCCCATTGACGCAGACCATCAAATCTATGCGCAAGATGCAGCTTGCCAAGAAGAAAAAGTAGGAGGATAAGGCATTGGCAGAAGAAAAATTGTTGAAAGTATCATCCAATCCCCATGTGAGAAGTAAACTCACTACCAGTGGGATTATGCTCATGGTCATTGTGGCACTTATGCCTGCAACCGGATTTGGTATTTATCATTTTGGATTGAGAGCCCTTGCTATCATTGCAACCTGCGTAGGCAGTGCTGTTTTGACAGAGGTTGTATATGGGCTTCTACGTAAAAAACAAACCTGCAGCGATTTGTCTGCAGTTGTAACAGGACTTTTGCTTGCTCTAAATCTGCCTGTAAGTTTGCCACTTTGGATGGCGGCATTGGGCAGTGTGTTTGCTATATTAGTAGTTAAAATGTTATTTGGTGGTTTGGGCCAGAACTTTATGAATCCTGCCCTCGCGGCAAGATGCTTTTTGTTGATTTCTTTCCCAGCTTATATGACAAACTTTGCTTATGACGGGTTCACAGGTGCAACACCGTTGGCGGTCCTTAAAGCGGGTGAAAATGTAGACATTTGGGCGATGGTTATTGGACAAACAGCAGGTACTATAGGCGAAACTTCTATGGTTGCGCTGCTCATTGGTGCATGCTTCCTTATTTTGACAGGCGTGATTGATCTTCGCATTCCAGGAATGTATATTTTGTCTTTCTTGGCATTTGCTATTTGCTTTGGTGGACATGGTTTTGATTTGGCGTATTTGTGTGGACAACTTGCGGGTGGTGGTTTGATGCTGGGTGCGTTCTTTATGGCAACAGACTATGTGACCAGACCAATCACCAAAGTGGGACAGTATGTGTATGGAATTGTGCTTGGTTTGCTGACGGGAGTATTTCGTATTTGGGGCCCAAGTGCAGAAGGCGTTTCCTATGCGATTATTATTGGTAATTTACTTGTTCCGTTAATCGAAAAGGCAACCATGCCAAGACCATTTGGATACAAAAAAGGAGGTCATAAATCATGAAAAAGTTTAATGACCTATTTGTAATGTTTAAAGAAGCGGGAATTTTGTTTTTGATTACTTTGATTTCTGGTTTGGCTCTTGGGTTTGTCTATGAAGTGACAGCAGAAGCCAGAGCATATCAGAAAGAGTTAAAGATTCAGCAGACCTGTAAAGAGGCCTTTGAAGGGGCAGATTCCTTTGAAGAGATTGGAGTTGTTGCTTCGGAGGAGATTATTTCACAGGCAACAGCTTTGGGCGTAAGCTTTGACACCGTATTCCAGGCAAAAAATGCACAGGGCAATGTGATAGGTTATATTGTTTCAACGGTTTCCAGTGAAGGATACGGTGGAAATATTAGCTTGTATGTAGGCATTTCGCAGGATGGAACGGTAAAAGGCGTTTCTATTTTGGAAATTGCAGAAACACCAGGTCTTGGTATGGAAGCAGGAAATGTTTTGACCCCACAGTATGCTGGCAAAAATGTAAAAGAATTTGCCTATACAAAGACGGGTGCCACGCAAGAACATGAGGTGGATGCTATTTCTGGTGCAACCGTTACAACTGAGGCGATTAACAATGCAGTAAACATGGCACTTAGCATGTTTTGGAATGATTTAAACGAAGCGGGAGGAGAGAACCATGAATAAGACTAGCTTAGAGAGACTTTACAATGGTCTCGTTAAAGAAAATCCAACCTTCGTTTTGATGCTTGGTATGTGTCCAACCTTGGCAGTTACGACATCTGCTATCAATGGCATGGGCATGGGTTTGACTACTGCGGTTGTATTGGCACTGAGTAATATGATCATTTCTTTGATGCGTAAGATTATTCCATCAAAGGTTCGTATTCCAGCGTTTATTGTTATTATTGCGTCCTTTGTAACAGTATTGCAGCTGTTATTAGAAGCGTATTTGCCATCCTTAAATGAGGCTCTTGGTGTATATATTCCACTGATTGTTGTAAACTGTATTATTCTTGGCAGAGCAGAAGCTTATGCTTATTTTAATCCTCCAATTCCATCCCTTTTTGACGGTATTGGTATGGGGCTGGGATTTACAGTTGCACTTACGATGATCGGTGCAGTTAGAGAAGTACTTGGAGCAGCCAAGATTTTTGGAATCGAAATTCCAGGCATGGTTCCGATTGGTATCTTCGTGCTAGCCCCTGGTGCATTCTTTGTACTGGCCACACTGACCGCAATCCAGAACTTTATCAAGATCTGGGGTGCAAAACATGGCAAAGATGTAAGCAAGATTCAGTCTGGCTGTAGCGAAGATTGCATGAATTGTAAAGATATGGGCTGTGGGAAGCGTTTTTATGATACTGAGGCTGAGGTAACAGAGGAAACTTCAAAAGAAGATTCTAAGGAAACAGAAAAAGTTACAGTTGAATCTAGTGAACTGGATTTCATAGACTTGGATATGGAAGTAGAACCAGCGAAAGTGGAAGTTACGGAGGAAGTAAAGCCAAAGAGAAAACCACGTAAGAAGGCAGTGAAGGCTCAAGATGTCGTGGAAGTGACAGAAGAAACTAAAGTAGAAGTTAAAGAAGAATCTAAAGCGGAACCTGTAGTTGAGGAAACGGTTAAGACAGAAGCTGAAGTGGAACCAGCACGGGTAGAAGTTGCGGCGGAAGTAAAGCCAAAGAGAAAACCACGCAAGAAGGCTGTGAAGACAGAAGAAGTCGTGGAACCTACAGAAGAAGCTAAAGTGGAATCTGAAGTGGAACCTGTAGTTGAGGAAACGGTTAAGACTGAAGCTGAAGTAGAACCAACGAAAGTGGAAGTTACGGAGGAAGTAAAGCCAAAAAGAAAACCACGCAAGAAGACTGTGAAGACAGAAGAAACTGTGGAGACTTCAGAAGAAGCGAAGGCGGACTCTGAAGAACTGCAACCTGTCATGGCGGAACCTACAGAAGAAACAAAACCCAAAAGGAAGCCTCGCAAGAAAACGGTAAAAGCAGAAGAGACTGTAGAGGTTACAGAAGAGATAAAAGCGGCAGAAACAGATCAGGAGAAGGAGGATAAATCATGAGTACAGTAGCAGAGTTATTGGTTATTTTGATTAGTTCTTCTCTGGTCAGCAATGTTGTATTAAGCCAGTTTTTAGGCCTTTGTCCATTCCTTGGAGTATCGAAGAAAATAAGTACAGCTGCAGGAATGGGAACGGCGGTTATCTTTGTTATCACACTTGCAAGTGCAGTTGCTGGAGTAATCTATGAATATGTGCTTGTAAGATTTGGCATTGAGTATTTGCAGACTATCGTATTTATTCTTGTAATCGCAGCATTGGTTCAGTTTGTAGAGATGTTTCTCAAACGTTTCCTTCCTGCACTTTACAAGGCTCTTGGCGTTTACCTTCCACTGATTACAACAAACTGTGCAGTTTTGGGTGTTGCGCTGACAAACGTTATGAAAGAATATGATATCCTGACAGGTGTTGTAAATGGTTTTGCGACAGCGCTTGGCTTTACTATCGCTATCATCATCCTAGCTGGTATCCGTGAAAAGATGGAGTACAATGATATTCCAGAATCCTTTAAAGGTATGCCAATTGTTCTTTTGACAGCGGGACTTATGGCTATAGCATTTTGCGGATTTCAAGGACTGCTATAGGAGGACGAAATATGAGTGGTATAAGTGTCTTGACAGCGGCAGCTGTAGTTGGAATTGTAGGTATCTTTATTGGCCTTTTCCTCGGAGCTGCAGGTATTATATTTAAAGTTGAAGTAAATGAAAAAGAGGAAGAGGTGTTAAATGCTCTTCCAGGCAATAACTGTGGTGGCTGTGGATATCCAGGTTGTAGTGGTTTGGCAACAGCGATCGCAAATGGAGAAGCACCAGTAAATGCCTGCCCTGTGGGCGGCGAGGCAGTTGGAGCCAAGATAGCAGAAATTATGGGTGTTGAGGCCCAGGAAACGGTTCGCAAGGTTGCTTTTGTGCATTGCCAGGGCGACTGTGACAAAACACATCTGGACTATGATTATTCAGGGATTGAAGATTGCAGAATGCTTTCGTTTGTTCCAAATGGCGGACCGAAATCCTGCAATTATGGATGTTTGGGATATGGTACCTGCGCAAAGGTATGCCCATTTGATGCGATATCCATAGTAAATGGCGTTGCAGTAGTGGACAAGGACAAATGTAAAGCTTGTGGCAAATGTACTGCAGTATGTCCAAAGAACTTGATTTCCTTAGTTCCTTACAGTGCTCCATATATGGTGGCATGTAGTTCCAAGGACAAAGGTCCAGTAACCATGAAAGCCTGCAGCGTGGGCTGTATTGGTTGTGGTATTTGTGCGAAAAATTGTCCTTCTGAAGCAATCAAAGTGGAAGAGTTCAGAGCTGTAATTGATGGAGAGAAATGTACTGGTTGTGGTACATGTATGGAAAAATGTCCAAAGAAGGCGATTGTGGAAGCGTAAGCAGTAGTCGCTTAATTTAGAATGGAGTTTGTTTATGAGACTGCCAGAGGAATACGATGACGAGCCAAAGATGAATTCGACCGTGGTTTATACCATATTTGGCGCTACTTTTGCAGTAGTTGCTATTCTCGTTTTTGTGCTCGTAATGAATCATCAAAAAACACCGAATGGTCATAAAGAACAACCAATAGGTAGCGGAGAAGTTTCTACACAGACGGGTACAGATGATTCTTTTTCTCTGGGAGATTCTACTCTCTCGCCCGATGATTTGGATTTTTGGGATATGTATCCTCAGGAAAGTCAGAGTGAAGAAACAGTAGAAGAGTCTGAGACGGAAGAGGTGGTTTCAGATCCAGCTACAGATGGAAAACATACCAAGATTACCTATCCAGATGGAGAAGAGGAGTGGGTGGTCATCAGCCCATATTTAGCCAAGCATGAATATGATTTTACCAAGATGGTTTCACAATCAGACTTGATGAAGTACTATGTGGATGGGAAAAAGGTCTCTTATGTAGGAGTGGATATTTCAAAGTATCAGGCCTATATTGATTTTGGAAAAGTCAAAAAAGCAGGAATTGATTTTGTGATGATTCGTGTGGGAGCCAGAGGTTATAGTACAGGACAGATTATGATTGATGATTATTTTCTGGACAATATCAAGAGGGCTTCAGATTCGGGATTACAAATCGGTGTGTATTTCTATTCACAGGCAACCACCAAGGCAGAGGCAGAGGAAGAGGCCAACGTGGTTCTTGAATATATCAAGGATTACGACATCACTTATCCTATTGCGTTTGTGATGGAAGATGTAGACAATGACAAGGCTCGTATTGATGATTTGTCAAAGGATGACAAAACAAAAATAGCCAAGGCCTTTCTAAACAAGGTAGAGAAGGCTGGCTATATTCCGCTTTTGTATGGAGACAAAGAATGGCTTATTAAGCAACTGGATTTGTCTAAACTGACTGACTTTGATATATGGCTTTCTCAACCGGGGGATTTGCCAGATTATCCGTACAAATTTACTATGTGGCAATATTCAACAACTGCTTCTATAGATGGTATTTCAGGCCAGAGCAACTTGAATATTAGTTTTATTGATTACTCGGTGAAATAGAATACAGTTTAGAGGAAACCTTTAAACTGGAGTATATATCGGCGTAGGTTTTGGGAGAGATGTGCTCTAAATAGTTGGGCACATAATTTCGGCCTACGCCTTGTTTATGTAAAATGTCGATTGCTTTGTTGTAGGCAATAGCTGCTTGCTCCATCGTATCGTATATGCCTATATTGTAATACCCATTCACGTGTATGCGAGCTAAAAATCTAGTGTTAGAAGACTTGGAATCTGTTTGAAGGAGGACACCGTGATATTGATTGTGAATGACTAAATTTTCACGGCGAAAATCGGTGGTATCGCCGTTGATAAAATCATAATCTCTGCCAATCACAGCATAACTTTTGATCCCGAAGCGACCAAGAATGGACACCTGCATACCAAAGTCTGCTACAAAATAGTGTCCACCACGTTTCATGATTTTGTGGGAGGCAAAGTAAAACAAATCATCAATATCAAACTTAAGGATCAAGCTAGGAGACATATAGTACTGAAAATAACGTTTACGAATATAGATTGGTGTAGCAAAGTACATTCCGTTGTCTCTTAGGTTGATAAGGCTAACCCATTTGTCAAAGGATAGCACATGAATATCCTTGCGATAGTCGGAAAGAGAGATTAGCGTTTCACTCTCATTATAAAGAAGCTGCTTGGCTTCTAAGTAAGCGTGATGTGCACTTTCGGGATCGGCAAAGCTTCCCAAACTGATATGCTTGCTCTTGTGAGTAAACGACGATCTATAGTAGATGGAACCATCTTTTTTGGTGGCTTTAAATACGCCTGGAAGAATGCTTGCCATAGTCTTTCTCCTTTGTAAATTTGCAACCATGAGAAGTTGCTTAAATTATAACATTCGAGGCATATTGTAAGCAATACTTTTTGCCAATGAAAAGGGCACTTTTTCACGTTAAATTAGTAAAATATATTATTGCGCCGTATAGGAAGTTATGCTATAATCCTAATTTATAAAATACTAAAGGAAAGTTCGGAAGGAGTTATTATGGAAGTATTATATAACAGTACCAGAAGCACTGGTTCGCCAGTAAAAGCATCTATGGCTATCTTAAAGGGATTGTCTGATGACGGAGGGTTGTTTGTACCAGACCACATTCCTTCTCTAGATAAAAGTTTAAAAGAATTGTCTGCTATGAGTTATCAGCAAGTAGCTTACGAAGTGATGAAGTTGTTCTTGACTGACTTCACAGAAGAGGAACTGAAAAACTGCATTGACAAGGCATACGATTCCAAGTTTGACACAGAGGTAATCGCTCCATTGGTAGAAGCAAAGGGTGCATATTACCTTGAGTTATTCCATGGTTCTACTATTGCATTTAAAGATATGGCGCTCTCAATTTTGCCTCATCTTTTGATTACATCTGCAAGAAAGAATAATGTGAAAAATGAAATTGTTATTTTGACTGCTACTTCGGGTGACACAGGTAAGGCTGCACTTGCGGGCTTTGCAGAGGTGGAAGGGACCAGAATTGTTGTGTTCTATCCAAAGAATGGTGTAAGCCCTATTCAAGAAAAGCAGATGGTTACACAGAAGGGTGCAAATACTCATGTTGTAGGCATAACAGGAAACTTTGATGATGCACAGACTGGTGTAAAGATGCTCTTTTCTGACAAAGAATTAGCTGCAGAGATGGAACAGAAGGGCTTCCAGTTCTCCTCTGCAAACTCTATTAACATTGGAAGATTGGTTCCTCAGATTGTATATTATGTTTATGCTTATGCACAGCTACTTGCAGAAGAAAAGATTACAGAAGGTGAAGTAATTAATGTGGTAGTGCCTACAGGAAACTTCGGTAATATTTTGGCTGCATTCTATGCAAAGAACATGGGCGTGCCAATTGGCAAACTGATTTGCGCTTCCAATGACAATAAAGTGCTTTATGATTTCTTCATCACAGGTGTATATGACAGAAATCGTGAATTTGTGCTCACTACATCTCCATCTATGGATATTTTGATTTCCAGTAACCTAGAGAGATTGATTTATCGTATTGCAGGCAACGATGCAGACAAAAATGCAGCACTTATGGCAGCGCTTTCTGGCGTAGGAAAGTATGAAATCACAGAAGATATGAAAGAGCAGCTTGCAGATTTCTATGGAAATTATGCAGATGAGCAGACAACAGCAGAGACTATCAAGGCGCTTTACGAAGATTGTGGTTATGTGATAGATACACACACAGCAGTTGCTGCAGCGGTATATGACAAGTATGTGGCTGAGACAGGGGACGATACAAAGACGGTGATTGCCTCAACAGCAAGCCCATTTAAGTTTACTAGAAGTGTAATGAACGCCATTGACACTAAATACGATGGAATGGATGATTTTACTTTGGTAGATGAGTTGTCAAGATTAGCAAATGTTACTATTCCGAATGCAATCGAAGAGATTAAGACTGCTCCTGTGCTCCACACCAAAGTTTGTGACAAAGAGGATATGAAGCAAGTGGTAAAAGACTTCCTTGCTATGTAAGAACTTAAATAGAAACAAAGAAATTAAAAAGAGCTACAGTAATGTAGCTCTTTTTTGTGTCTTTAGCGGTCGGATAGAGAAACATAATCCTGCTCTTCACCGATGGATTTGTATGCAGGACGAATGATTTTGCCGTTGTTAGAGAGCTCCTCTAAGCGGTGAGCACTCCAGCCTGCAATACGTGCAATGGCAAATATAGGAGTATATAGTTCCAGCGGAAGTCCAAGCATGTGATAAACAAAGCCGGAATAGAAGTCCACGTTGATGCTAACTCCTTTGTACATCTGGCGTTCTGCAGAAATAATTTGTGGAGCGAGGCGCTCTACTGCTGCATAAAGAGCAAATTCTTTTTCCAGTCCTTTTTCAATAGATAGTTTTTCTACGAAGGAACGGAAGATGACTGCACGAGGATCGGACTTGGAGTAGATTGCATGACCTACTCCATAGATGAGACCAGCGTGGTCAAAAACTTCTTTGTGTAGCAATTTCTTGAGATAAAGAGAAACTTCTTCATCGTCAGACCAGTCTTTGACTTCCTTTTTCATCTCTTCAAACATCTGCACTACCTTGATATTGGCACCGCCATGTCTTGGACCCTTGAGAGACCCAATCGCGGCAGCAATAGTGGAGTAGGTATCGGTGAGAGAAGAGGAAACAACATGGGTGGTAAAGGAGGAGTTGTTACCTCCGCCATGTTCCATGTGGAGAACCAATGCGATATCTAAAATTTTTGCCTCCAGAGGGGTAAATTTACCATCTGGTCTAAGAATATGTAAAATGTTTTCAGCTGTGGAATACTCTGCAATGGGCTGATGGATAAACAGACTGTTTCCGTCGTGATAGTGGCTGTAAGCCTGATATCCATAAATGGAGAGCAGAGGGAACAGGCTAATCAGCTGTAGACACTGCCTGAGTACATTGGGAATGGAAGTGTCGTCTGCCTTGTCATCATAGGAATAAAGGGTTAAAACACTTCGCGCCAAGGTGTTCATCATGTCTTTGCTTGGAGCCTTCATAATAATATCTCGTACAAAACTGGTTGGAAGGGTGCGATAGGTCGCCAGCATCTTTTGGAAGTCCTTAAGTTCTGTAGCATTTGGAAGTGCTCCAAAGAGTAGAAGATAAGTGACCTCTTCAAAACCAAAACGATCATCAGCAGTGAAACCATCTACCAGATCTTTTACATTGTAGCCACGATAAAACAACTGGCCATGAGCGGGAACGGAGACCCCGTCCACCATTTCGGTCGCACGTACATCGGAGATATGGGTCAATCCAGCAAGCACACCTTTGCCGTTTAAATCACGCAGTCCGCGTTTGACATCATACTTTGTAAAAAGTTCTGTTTCGATTATGCCAGATTGTTCGGCCATGTTTGCCAGATGTAGTATTTCGGGTGTAACAATTGAGTAATAATTTTGATCCATAAAAGACCTCCTTTCTATGATACTTTAACACATGAATATATTAGCGTGCGAAAAGCATGATTTAGTTTAGCACGGAAAAAGCGGATAGGGCAAGAGTCAAAAACAAAGTTAACAAACTTTTTACAAATGGTAGATTTTTTCTACTGTGCGTATTAAAATAAGCATGTATTTATTGTATAGAAAGGTGGACCATAACATGGATGTAAAGACAATGCTATCTCATGTAGATCACACACAGCTGAAAGCGGTTGCTACGTGGGAAGACATAAAGAAATTATGCGAAGAAGCTATAGAATATTCCACTGCAAGTGTATGTATTCCTTCCTGCTATGTAAAACGCGTAAAGGAGACTTATGGAGAGAGGATTAATATTTGTACAGTAGTAGGCTTTCCTTTGGGCTATTGCAATACACAGGCTAAGGAGGCAGAAATTAAGCAGGCACTTTTAGATGGCTGCAATGAGATTGATATGGTAATCAATATTAGCGACGTAAAGAATGGGGATTACCACAAAGTTGAGGAAGAAATCCGTACTCTTAAAGCCACCTGTGGCGATCACATATTAAAGGTAATCATTGAGACCTGCTATCTTACGGAGGAAGAAAAGATTGCTATGTGCAAAGCGGTTACAGCTGCTGGCGCAGACTACATCAAGACATCCACTGGATTTGGAACAGGCGGTGCTACAATCGAAGATGTAAAACTTTTTAAGGAGCACATTGGTCCAAATGTAAAAATCAAAGCCGCTGGTGGCGTTTCCACAATGGACGATTTGAAAGCCTTTTTGGAATTGGGCTGTGACAGAATAGGTACTTCCAGAGCGGTTGGCCTATGTAAGGGCGAACAGACAGGAGGATACTAAGATATGGAAAATACACAGATTAAAGAGAGACTTATTGCTCTTCGAAAAGTGATGGCTGGAGCAGGCATCGATTTTTATATGATGCCAACTGCAGATTTTCATAACTCTGAATATGTAAATGATTATTTTAAGGTCAGAGAGTTTTTTTGCGGATTCACAGGGTCCAATGGAACCTTGGTGGTTTGGCAGGAGGGCGCAGGTCTATGGACCGATGGAAGATATTTTATCCAGGCGGAAAGAGAATTGGATGGAACTGGCGTCACTCTGTTTAAGATGGGGGAAGAGAATGTTCCTACAGTGAAAGGTTTCCTTTGTAAAGAGATGAAGCAGGGACAGACCCTTGGCTTTGACGGAAGAGTAGTTAATGCGCAGGCGGGTATAGATTTTGAAAAAGACTTGGCCTTAAAAGAAATTAAGATAGCATACGGACAGGATTTGGCACTGAAGGTATGGAATGATAGACCAGACCTTCCTTGCGGAGAGACTTTTGTGATTGAAGACGCATTGGCGGGAGAAAGTGTCAATGGCAAACTTGAGAAGGTGCGTGGGAAACTAAAAGAGTTAAATGCAGAAGGTATGCTCCTTACAAAATTGGATGATTTGATGTGGCTTTTTAACATCCGTGGCTGTGATGTGGAATGCAATCCTGTGGCTCTCAGCTATGCATATATCACAAACGACAGTGCGACCTTGTTTATCCAAAGTAAGGCCTTGACAGCACAGGTAAAAGCGCATTTGGATAAAGCGGGAGTGATACTTAGAGAGTATGCAGATGTGGTTTCTTATTTGGAACAGGAAGCTTTGGTGAATACAGTTTTGTGTGACTTTAGAAACTGCAATTATACCCTGTACAAGAAGCTGGCGGACAAATGTCAGGTAGTAAATCAAAAGAATCCGACAGAACTTTTGAAGTCTATCAAGAATCCTGTGGAACTTGCCAACATGGAAAAAGTATATCTTGCAGATAGCGTGGCTGTGACAAAGTTTATCTACTGGCTTAAGAAAAATATTGGCAAGATGGAAATCACTGAGATTACAGCAGCGGATCATTTGGAGAGCCTCAGAAGAGAGATTCCAGAGTTCTTAGATCTGTCATTCCCTACGATTTCTGCATACAAGGCAAATGGAGCAATGATGCACTACAGTGCTACTCCAGAAAGTTTTGCTGTTTTAGAGCCAGATGGAATGCTACTTGTAGATTCTGGCGGGCAGTACAAGGGTGGTACAACAGATGTTACAAGAACTATCGTTCTGGGTCCAATTTCTGACGAAATCAAATGCCATTACACAGCTGTTGCAGCTGGAATGCTTCAGCTTTCAGATGCGAAATGGCTCTATGGCTGTAGTGGCCGCAACTTAGATATTCTTGCTCGTCAGCCACTTTGGGATATGAACATTGACTACAAGTGTGGAACAGGCCATGGAGTTGGATATATATTAAATGTCCATGAAGGTCCTCAGAATATTCGCTGGAGATTTATGGAAGGCATGACAGAGGCCGTGATTGAGGCTGGTATGGATGTGACCAATGAACCTGGCGTTTACATTGAGGGAAGTCATGGTATTCGTATCGAAAATGTGATGGTTGCTAAGAATGGAGTGAAGAATGGAGATGGTCAGTTCATGTATTTTGATACCCTAACCTTTGCCCCAATAGATTTGGAAGCCATCGATGTAAAATATATGTCTGAAGCTAACAGACAGAGACTAAATGAGTATCACAAACAAGTATTTGAAAGGGTTTCACCTTATCTGGATGAGGATGAAAGATTGTGGCTTAAAGAGGCTACAAGGACGGTATAAATGCTTGACTTTTCAATACCTGTTTGAGATAATAAAATCGATGTACAATCGAACTTAAAAGGAGGAGTACTAATATGTCAACAAAAGCGTATTATCCTATTTCCGAGATCGGTGCTGGTAAAGTTGGTTTCTCCAGAACCCGTTCTATTATCGAAGCAGCTTTCTACGGAAATAACGTAGTCAAAGTTAACACTTTGAAAGAAGCTTACGAATTAGCTAAAAACTCACCAGGTACTATCGTTACTGATATGCCTATCAAAGATGGTGAAACTTTTGGTCTTGAAAAAGATGCAAGAGTATTACTTTTCAATGACGGTGCTGTAACAGGCCGTTATGCACAGGCTCGTCGTATCAAAGGTGAACCAGGTGTAGATGAAGTTAAATTGGATAAAGTAGTTATGGATGCTATCTATGAAACTCGCTGGAAAACAATGTACCATGCAGAATGTTTCGTAGGTCTTGATCCAGAATTTATGGTTAAAGCACATCTCTTGATTCCAGAAGGAGAAGAGAACTTGCTTTACAACTGGATGATTAACTTCCAGTATATGTCTGATGAATATGTAAAGATGTACAAGAATTCTAAACCTATCGCAGATGGCAATGAGCCAGATATCTACATCTTCTCTGATCCTCAGTGGACTCCACAGGAAAGACCTGACGTAGATTACAGCTGCCTCTCTGATCCTCTTACACTTTGCTATTTCGATACCAATGCTAACTGTGCAGCTATCCTTGGTATGAAATACTTTGGTGAGCACAAGAAGGGTACTCTTACTATGGCTTGGGCACTTGCTAACAGAAATGGCTATGCATCCTGCCACGGTGGACAGAAAGAATACATCCTTGCAGATGGTTCTAAATACGTTGCTTCCGTATACGGTTTGTCTGGATCTGGTAAATCTACTTTGACTCATGCAAAACACGGCGGCAAATATGAAATCAAGGTTCTTCACGATGATGCTTTCATTATCAACACAGATACATGTGCATCTATCGCACTTGAGCCAACATACTTTGACAAAACAGCTGACTATCCTACAGGATGCCCAGACAATGAATATCTGTTGTCTGCTCAGAACTGTTCCGCAACAATCGATGAGGACGGTAAGATTCAGCTTGTAACAGAAGATATCAGAAATGGTAACGGTCGTGCTATCAAATCCAAACTCTGGTCTCCAAACCGTGTTGACAAGATTGACGCTCCTGTAAACGCAATCTTCTGGATTATGAAAGACCCAACCATTCCTCCAGTAGTAAAACTGAAAGGTGCAGCTCTTGCTTCCGTTATGGGTGCAACTCTTGCAACTAAGACATCTACTGCTGAGCGTGTAGCAGCTGGTACAGACCTTAACGCTCTTCGTATCGTACCTTACGCTAACCCATTCAGAACATATCCATTGGTTAACGACT
The DNA here is from genome assembly GCA_017453065.1 of Lachnospiraceae bacterium. GTDB lineage: Bacteria > Bacillota > Clostridia > Lachnospirales > Lachnospiraceae > Acetatifactor. The sequence goes on from JAFTKW010000019.1 coordinate 141,888, forward strand.
ATGAGAAGTTCAAAAAGTTGGTTGAAGAGAAAAATGTTGATTGCTACATCGTAAACACTGGCGACTTCATGGGCAAGAAGGTTAAACCTGCTGATACTCTTGGTATCCTTGAGACTATCGTTGAAGGTAAAGCTAACTTCGTGAAGTGGGGCAACTTCGAAGATATCGAAATCATGTATGACTGGTCTGGAAAGACTGGCGACTTCACACCTGATATGAGCGATGCTTCTTATGTTGAAGCTTTGAGAGCTGCTATGCAGAATCGTGTAGATGCAGTAGAAGGCTTCGCAGTTAAGAAGGAAGGATACGACAAACTTCCAGATGAAGCACTTGAAGCTCTTAAGAAGGTTGTTGCACAGGTTTAATTTTTCCATTGGTTAATTAATACTTGTAAAATGATGCTTAATTGCATATAATAAAAGTAACCTGAGATGCACGATAACTCTTGTTAATTTTGAACCTACAGTTACTTTAAACGGGATTCCTACATTGTCAAATGGCTGTCAAGCCTCCACTCAATAGAGGATTGCAGGGGAAGGCAAAAGTTTGATTGCGGTCACCCACCTAGCTTTGCTAGGAGTCAAAATACAGGAGCCGGCATTTTGGGGCTTTACAAAAGAAAAATTTATTATCTACAAATGATAAGGGAGAGCAGCCTAATTAGGCTGCTCTTTTTGCTTTGCTATTTTAACAAGGCAAAAAGCAGAACTTTATTTTAATATGTGTAAAGGGAAAAAGGGATGGAAAGAGAGTATTTAAAGCAGCGTATTATGCTTGCTGTGTTTGGGACCCTTCTTTTGTGGATGATAGGTATTTTTAATGTGCTATTAAATGATGACATCAAGCCTGTTTTTTCGACCTCTGAAACTGGACAAGAGATAAATCAAATGGCCGAAACAAAAAAGCGAGAAAATAACCATCAGCAAGAAGAAAAAGGATATGATGAGATGTTGTATCTAAGGATGCTGGAAGAGCAGTCGGATGATGCAATCCCAATTGTATATATCGAAGAGGCACCGCTGATTCGAGTGCTGCTACGAGACAGTGATTTTAGCGGAAGAATTCATGAAGAAGTGAAGATTACGTCAGATGGCTCATTTAGCGTGAATTTTACATATAAAAGTCAAAATACAGAGGTATTCTATGGGGCTGGAGAAGTAGTAAATATAGATAAGTATGACGCGTGGTTTACAGAAGGGAATGTAAGAATCAATACGTACGGAGGGACTGTGCAAATACTTTCATTGGAACGAGATTATGGAACCCCTTCTTATGAAGGGGTATTAGAAATAAAAAAGGAAAAAGAAGGGTATTATTTGATCAATGAAGTGTCTTTGGAGACATATTTAAGATATGTTGTACCAAGTGAGATGCCATCTGGATATCCCAAAGAGGCATTAAAAGCTCAGGCAATATGTGCAAGGACCTATGCTTACCAGTTTGTTAATAATCCCGGACTATCCAAATACGATGCAGACCTGGATGATAGTGTAAGTTATCAGGTTTACAACAATATACCTCCTCAGGAATCTACTGATGCAGCGATAGAAGAAACGAGAGGACAGCTGCTTTCTTACAACGATAAACTGGCCGAGACGTATTTTTATTCCACATCCTGTGGATTTGGTACAGATATTTCTGTGTGGAATGCCAATAGTGAAAGATATCCTTATTTGCAGGCAAAGAATCACGGAGAAGTAAAACTGTCGGGTGTGGAGGCTTTGGCAAGTGCGGTGACATATAATGTGCCCACAGGAGAAGAAATGAAGATAGAAGAGATCTTTGTGAAATATATCAATCAAGTCTGCGAAGGAGATTTTGAGGCTGGGCTCCCATGGTATCGTTGGAACTATACGGTAGAAAAAATAGATATGGAAAAATTGCGGGAAAGACTGAGAGAGAAATACGAGGACAAACCAGAACTTGTGTTGACTAGAAATGCAAATGGCGTGTTTGAAAGCAAAAATATAGGTAGTATCAAGAAAATAAAAAACATCTGGGTTAGTAGTCGTAGACCAGGGGGAGCGGCGTGTGGACTATGTATAGAGACAGAGGATACGGTATACCAAGTTTTGACGGAAAATGCCATTCGATATGTATTATGTGACGGAGAGACTAAAGTGGTGAATAGTGATGGGAAAAAGGTATCATTTCCCAACTTGCTTCCCAGTGCTTTTTTTGCGATTTCAACTAGTAAAGAAGGGGAAAACGTGGTAGGATATAAGGTGATTGGCGGAGGCTATGGTCATGGCATAGGAATGTCTCAAAACGGAGCAAGTCAGATGGCTAAGAGTGGTTATTCTGCCGTACAAATATTACAACATTTTTTTGAAGGAACACAGATCAAGCAAGTTTATTAACAGCATTTGGAGCGGAAGAACTATGAGTAAAATCTTTTTAGTGGTTAGAGATTTCTTTCGACAGATGAGAAAGAAAAACTTGAGTGCATTTTCTGCAAGTACAGCGTTTTTTCTGTTTTTGTCTTTGGGGCCTATGCTGGCTTTTGCTTGTACCTTGATTCCTTATTTGCCTTTGACAAGCGAAGACCTTTTTGAAACTGTGATGATGGTATTGCCCGACAAGGTGGAAGGTGTAGCCAAGGCTTTACTTGCAGAAATATTTGAAAAATCAACAAGCGTGATGTCATTGGCTGCTTTGACAATGATATGGGCAGCTGGCAAAGGAACACTTGCCATGATGCGAGGGCTCAATGCCATACATGGTGTGGAGGAAGAACGAAATTACTTTGTGGTCCGAATGGTTGCTTCTATTTATACTCTCGCGATTGTTTTGGCCATATTTAGCAGCCTGGGACTGATTGTATTTAGTAATTTTATCATTGATATGGTATGTATCTATCTACCTCAGACGGAGGTGGCTCTACAGGTGATTGCTCCATTTCGATACATGATTGTATGGATTTTTGTGACAGGTATTTTGGCTAGTATTTACTGCTTTTTGCCAAGCGTCAAACTGCGTTTTAAAAAGCAAATACCTGGGGCAATGGTTGCGGCTGGATTTTGGAGTGTGTTTTCCTGGGGCTTTTCCTTATACATGGATTATTTTGATATGACAGCGGTATATGGAAGCTTGAGTGTGCTTGTTTTAGCCCTTTTATGGCTCTATTTTGGAATGTACATTATTTTGTTGGGGGCTTATTTAAATCGTTATTTTGCCAATTATTTTAAGAAAGAAAGCCTAATGAATAAGGCATAAAAGATAAAGAAATAAAACACAAAGGAGGAACTGAAATGAAGAAGGGTAATGGTTTTTTTGCAGAATTCAAGAAGTTTATCACTAGAGGAAATGTGATTGACATGGCGGTCGGTGTTATTGTGGGTGGCGCATTTACATCTATCGTCACTTCTTTGAACAAAGATATTTTGACTCCACTTCTTGGTTTGATTGGAGGCACAGATTTTTCGCATCTGATGTTAGTGTTGGGAGAGGGCGAAGAGGCTCCTGTGCTGGCATACGGTAATTTTATCACAGCTGTAATCAATTTCCTGATTACTGCCTTTGTGATTTTCTTGTTGATTAAGACAATTAATGGAATTGCAGACCGCTTCAAAAAGAAAGAAGAGCCAGCAGCGCCAACGACCAAGACATGCCCATATTGCAAGAGCTCTATTGCGATTGATGCAACAAGATGTCCACACTGTACATCTACTTTGGAAGAATAAGATTGCCCAAGGGCAAGCCCAATAAATATTACAACAAGGAGTTTTCAAATGGCTAAAGAATTAATGAAGAGAAGTGAAGTTCCAGAGGAGTTTACCTGGAACCTCAAAGATTTGTATGAAAATGTGGAAACTTGGGAACAGGACTTAGCGGAGTTGGAGGAAATCTGCGCAAAGATCGTTTCCTACAAAGGAAAAATTTGCGCAAGTGCAAAGAACTTGCTTGAAGTGGCAAATTTAAACAGCGCTTTTGGTCAGAAGATTAACCGCGCTTTTTCCTATACCTCTCGTTTGTTTGACCAGGATACCAAGAATGGTGAAAATCAAGCTCTGAATCAGAAAATCCGCAGTTTGGCAGCAAACTGGGGAAGCCAGCAGGCGTTTGTTCAACCAGAAATTTTGGAAATGTCTTGGGAAACATTAGAAGAATACATGAAGCAAGAGCCAGAACTTGAACTTTATCGTAAGTATTTTGCAGAGAAGTTTAGAAGAAAAGAGCATACTCTTTCTGCAGAGATGGAAACATTGATGTCTATGGCTTCTGAAATGAGTGCGACTGCATCTAATACCTACTCCATGTTAAACAATGCAGATTTGGTATTCCCTGAGATGGAAGATGAAAACGGCGAAAAGATTCGCATTACCACAGGCAGATACATCAGTCTTTTGGAATCTACAGACAGAAGAGTGCGCAGAGAAGTATTCGAGAAATATTATTCTGTCTATGAACAGTTCAGTCATACTATGGCATCTCTGTATGATGGACAGATTAAGAAATTAGTTTTCAATGCTAAAGCACGCAAATATCCAACAACCTTGGATGCAGCAGTAGATGGAACAAATGTACCTAGTAAGGTATATCACAATTTGCTTGAGGCTGTAAGTGCTAACGTAGACAAGATGCACCGCTATGTAAGACTTCGCAAGAAGGCACTTGGTGTGGATGAACTTCACATGTACGATATGTACACACCTATCGTGGGCGATGAGACCAAGAAGGTGACTTTTGAAGAAGCGAAGGAAACGGTATTAAAAGCACTTGCACCTATGGGTGAAGACTATGTGGCAAAAGTAAAAGAGGGATTTGACAACCGCTGGATCGATGTATACGAAAATGAAGGTAAGCGCAGTGGAGCTTATTCAGCAGGTACTTTTGGTGTACATCCTTATGTGCTTTTGAATCACAATGACAATCTAAGCAGTATGTTTACTTTGGCACATGAGATGGGACATGCTATGCATTCTTATTACTCCAATGAGACTCAGCCTTATGTGTATTCTCATTATGTGATCTTTGTGGCAGAGGTAGCATCTATTTGTAACGAAATGCTTCTGATGGATTATCTGCTTAAGAATACTACAGACAAAGAAGAGAGGGCATATCTGCTCAATCATTTCTGCGAGAAATTCCGTGGAACAATGTATCGTCAGACTATGTTTGCAGAGTATGAACTTAAGACGAATCAGATGGTAGAGTCAAGAGTGAGTTTGACCGCAGAGAATCTCACAAAATTGTATTCTGAATTAAATGAAAAATATTACGGCCCAGACGTGGTAACAGATAGAGAAATCGGCTTTGAGTGGGCGCGTATTCCTCATTTTTATTACAACTTCTATGTTTATCAGTATGCAACAGGATTTGCAGCTGCGGTTGCACTTTCCCAGCAGATTTTGAAAGAAGGTGCACCAGCGGTAGAAAGATACAAGAAATTCCTTTCTGGTGGATGCTCTGAGACACCTATCGATTTGCTTAAGATTGCAGGTGTTGATATGGAGAGCCCAGAACCAATCCACGAAGCACTTAAAGTGTTCGATGGTATTTTGGCGGAAATGGAAGAACTGTTATGATGAAAAAGACTAGTTTGTTTATTGCTGCATTAATGGTTTTTCTGTTTTTTGGACAGAACGTTTTTGCAACGGGTGATGATTTGTTGATTGCGCCAAATCCTAATGCAAAACAAGAAGTGGTAGTCTATTCTGGATATGCAAAAGGACAGGGCGTAAATCAAGAGCTTTTTAATGTATTTACTCTTCATGTAGGCGGTAAGTTTGATGCTTCTGTGATCAATGAGGGAAGCTATTTTACGATTAAGCACGGTGGAGATGAAGACGGTGTTTATTTCGCAATGAATAGTGCTTCTGGAGGAACTGGATGGGCTGCAGTTTATCCCAGCTTAACAGAAACCTTGGAAGATGGAAGCTATATATCTACTTTTACGTATGAAGATTTTTCGAAAGCCTATGGTACCAACTTTGCGAGATTGGACATTATCCAGGTTTACAGTAAAGCTTCAGGTGAGGTATCTGTTACAGAGATTCTTTACCATCCTGGAGAAGGCGAGAGAGTAGACCAGACAGATGGCACCTGGGATAGACAAAAGGGCGGTATTGCCTTTATTGGTGACAGTATTGTTCAGAATGCCAAGGGCTTGTATGATGATTGGAATGGCTTTTTGGGAAGAGAAGACTGTTCAAACTATGGTATAGGCGGGCAGACGACGGTGGAAGTTTCTGGTCGTATTGGTGATTTGATAAAGGGTGAGTATGAAAAAGTTTTTTTCATTCTTGGTATCAATGACTTGGGGTGGAATAAGCAGACCTTTATCACCATCAGCAATTATCGCAGTATGATAGAAGAAATCCATGAATCATTGCCAGATACTAAGGTATACATTATCAGTGTACTGCCAACTACAGATGCCTTCTTCAAAGATCAGCAGAGTAAGATTCAGCATTTGAACCTGGCACTGAAAAATTTAACCAATGAGTTTGACTTTGCTACCTTTATTGATGTATATTCCTCTATGGTAGGCGAGGATGGATATGCCAAAGCAGAATATCTTTCTGATGGATTGCATCCAAACAAAAAGGGCTATGAATTGATTGCCGAAGTGATTCTGCCTTATGTGGAAGGTACAGCCGAAGAGGAAGCAGCCAATGATGCCTTGACGCAGGAGGAAAGCCCTGCGAATTCAGAGGTAGAAACACAGGGCGAAACAGCGTCTAGCAATTCTTTAGAAGAGGAAGCAGAAGAAAAAGATACAAAGAACGGCAAAAGTTTCCCTATTAGCGGCGCTATGATTGCGATATTCCTTTTGCTTTTAGTTCCAGCTCTTTCAAGATTGACGAAGAAGAAAAAGAACGATGAACAGTAGTAAATTATTTCAAAATCTTAAAACTTTATTTTGGGTTATTTTGGGAAATTCCATTTATACCTTCTCTGTGGTGATGTTTATACAGCCCAATGGATTGGTTACTGGCGGAACCACTGGTATCGCCCTGTTTCTGAACCGAACCATACAATTCCCTGTGCCTGTATTTGTAGCTATTTTCAATATTGCTATGTTTTTATTAGGGCTATTGGTTTTGGGCAAGAAATTTGCAGTGACCACGGTCATTAGCACATTGTATTATCCAGTAGCGTTGGCAGTGTTTGATGTGCTCCTTAAAGATGTTCCAAGAACAAGTGATTTGATGCTTGCCACTATATGCGGAGCGTTGCTTATTGGCGCAGGAATCGGTATTGTTATTCGAGCTGGCGCATCTACCGGCGGCATGGATATTCCACCATTGGTACTCAACAAGAAGTGGAACATTCCTGTTGCGTATTCTCTTTATGCATTTGATGTGCTGATTTTGGTTACACAATTCATGGCAACTGATATGGACGCAGTTTTGTATGGTATTGTCATGGTATTGATTTATACATTGGTGCTAAACAAAGTATTGGTGATGGGCAATAGCAAGGTCCAGGTCAAAATCATCAGTAAAAAGTATGAGGAGATCAATCAGGCTATTCAAACACAGCTAGATAGAGGAAGTACGCTTTTCGATATTGAAGGCGGATACCTTAGAAATGAATCTTTGGCTGTGATGACAGTTCTTGAAGATCGTGAACTGCCAAAGTTAAATGCCTTAGTAAAAAGTATTGATCCGAAAGCCTTTCTGATTATTAATCAAGTAACAGAGGTTAGAGGCCGTGGATTTACGATGGAAAAGAAATATGTCTCAGAAGACAAAAAACAGAAATAGCGAATCTAAAATAAAAGTCAGCATCCAAGTGGTTGCTGACTTTTTGTATGTGAGTATTTATTTTTTCATGCTTGCACGTTTGCGCAAGGTTGGATCCAAAATCTTTTTGCGGATACGCAAGGATTTGGGTGTGACCTCTAAAAGTTCATCGGTATCAATGAAGTCTAAAGACTGTTCCAAACTCATGATTTTTGGAGGTGTCAGTCGAAGCGCTTCGTCTGCAGAGGAGGAACGAGTGTTAGTCAACTGTTTTTTCTTGCAGACATTCAATTCAATATCTTCACCACGACCGTTTTCGCCTACAACCATTCCGGAATATACTTTGACGCCTGGACCAACGAATAGGGTGCCGCGTTCCTGTGCATTGTAAAGACCGTAGGTGATGGTTTCACCTGCTTCAAATGCGATGAGAGAGCCTTGCTTGCGATACTGGATATCGCCTTTGTATGGAGCATAGCCGTCAAAAATAGAGTTCATAATACCATTTCCTTTGGTATCTGTCATGAATTCACCACGGTAACCGATCAAACCTCTGGAAGGAATGGAGAATTCTAGTCGTGTATAACCGCCAGATGCAACGCCCATATTGCGAAGTTCTCCTTTGCGTTGGCTGAGCTTTTCGATAACAGAACCAGAGTATTCTTCAGGAACATCAATATAGGTTAATTCCATTGGCTCAAGAAGAGACCCCTTTTCATCCTTTTTGTAGAGTACTTCTGCTTTGCTTACTGCAAATTCAAATCCTTCGCGGCGCATATTTTCAATCAGAACGGAGAGATGTAATTCGCCACGTCCAGAGACTTTGAAGGAATCAGCGGAATCTGTTTCCTCCACACGCAAGGATACGTCAGTGTTTAATTCTCTAAACAATCGATCGCGAAGATGTCTACTGGTTACATACTTACCCTCCTGACCTGCTAGTGGAGAGTCATTTACGATAAAGTGCATAGCAATGGTAGGCTCGCTAATCTTTTGGAAAGGGATTGGCTCAATCTTTTCAGGAGCACAAAGGGTATCTCCGATATGAATATCTGTGATACCAGAAATGGCTACGATAGAACCGATGCCTGCTTCTGATACTTCGACTTTGGACAGGCCATCGAATTCGTATAATTTACTGATTTTTACTTTTTTCTGTTTTGACTCATCATGTGCATTGCAGAGAACAACTTCTTGATTAACACGAATTACACCATTGTCCACTTTTCCTACGCCAATACGGCCCACGTATTCGTTGTAATCAATGGTACTGATGAGCAACTGAGTTGCCTCATCTGGATCGCCTTCAGGAGCAGGAATGTGCTCAAGGATTGCATCAAAGAGGGGCTTCATATCTTTGTTCTTTACAGTCAAATTGGCAGTTGCGCTGCCATTTTTAGCAGAGGCATAGATGACTGGGCTGTCTAAGTAACTATCGTCGGCATCCAAGTCGAGCAGCAATTCATAGACTTCATCAACCACGTGCTCTGGTCTTGCTTCTGGTCTATCAATTTTGTTTACACAAATGACAATAGGAAGCTTCAATTCTAATGCTTTGCGAAGAACAAATTTGGTCTGAGGCATAGCGCCTTCAAAGGCATCTACTACCAAAACAACACCATTTACCATCTTGAGTACACGTTCTACTTCACCACCGAAGTCTGCATGTCCTGGAGTATCGATAATGTTGATTTTAGTATTTTTGTAGCTTACGGCTGTGTTCTTTGCCAAGATAGTGATACCACGTTCTCTTTCGATATCACCAGAGTCCATAACACGTTCTGCAACTTCCTGGTTTTCGCGGAAGACACCACTCTGCTTTAAAAGCTCGTCTACCAAGGTGGTTTTGCCGTGGTCAACGTGAGCGATGATAGCAATATTTCTTATATCATTTCTTTGTTGTCTCATATTTTCTCCTCAATACTTGTCCTATACGGACCGAAACAAGGTTTTCAAAACTTATAAAGTATAGCACCTTTTATTATGCTACGCAATGTTTATTTATTTTTATGGAAATTTTTTGAAATGTCTGTCAAAGCTGTTGATAAGGATGCATTATTTGTCGCCATGTGCGATGGAATTTAGTGTTCTATTTGGAATTTTTGGAGTATAAATAATATTGCATAACAGAATTAAATTCTTAGGTGTAAATTCTTAAGTGTAAGAAGGGAGAACGACAATGACGGATAAGGTTATTGAAAACAATCAAGTAAGGGTAATGGGAGAAATCGTCAGTGACTTTTCTTTCAGCCATGAAATCTTTGGGGAAGGATTTTATATGGTTGATGTGAGAGTTGAGAGATTAAGTGAATCTGTGGATGTAATTCCAGTGATGGTTTCCGAACGACTGATTGATGTAACAATGGACTTGAAGGGGTATTATGTAGCAATTAATGGCCAATTTAGATCCTACAACAGACATGAGGAAAGAAAAAACAAACTGGTTTTGTCGGTGTTTGCAAGAGAGATTGAGTTTGTAGATGAAATTGAGGAAAGTGCTAAGACCAATCAGATTTTCCTTGATGGCTACATTTGTAAAGAACCAATTTATCGTAAGACACCACTTGGAAGAGAGATTGCTGATCTTTTGTTGGCTGTAAACAGGCCCTATGGCAAATCTGATTACATTCCATGTATTTGCTGGGGAAGAAATGCCAGATATGCCAATAACTTTGTGGTAGGAGAAAGATGTGGCGTATGGGGCAGAATCCAGAGCAGAGAGTATGTTAAGAAATTAGATGAAGAGAATGTAGAAAAAAGAGTTGCGTATGAAGTTTCTGTAAGTAAATTGGAACTTTTAGAAATGGAGGAAGCAAATTAAAGCATTTTTTGCATAAATAAAAGGCAGTAAAGTCTGTTGACAGCACTTTATCAAGGTGCTATGATATCAAAAGAAACATAAAGAGAGATAGAGGTTGCGTTTTTCAAGAGTACTCTTTAGGATGTGTCAGGCACAGTTGAGTTTTGAGGAAAGGGGAACACGCCGAAAGTAAAGACCACCTGAAAGTCTTGTCTTGGGCATACAATTAAGAGTTGTATGACTGTCATCTAAGAGATTAGATGGGGCGCTATCAAGGTTAAAGAAAAGTGTAAGCCGGCCCATACTATATTTATGGCGCCGGCTTTTTAGCAAAAATGGTTGCTAAAGAAACGTACAATTTACCTAAGAAGTGCTACCGATGTTTCGCCGCTATGTGGCAGAAGAGGAGGAAGAAATATGTCAGTATTTACAGGAGCAGGAGTTGCAATTGTCACTCCTATGAAAGCGAACGGAGAGGTTAACTATGAGAAGTTTGCTGAGTTAATTGAATTTCAGATTGAGGGTGGAAGTGATGCAATTATCGTATGTGGCACCACAGGCGAAGCGTCTACTTTGTCCCATGAAGAGCATCTGGAAGTTGTGAAGTATTGTATTGATAAAGTTGCTGGAAGAATTCCTGTAATTGCAGGCACAGGTTCTAACTGCACAGAGACAGCTATCTATTTGTCCCAGGAAGCTGAGAAATATGGTGCAGATGGAGTTCTCTTGGTATCTCCATATTACAACAAAGCAACCCAGAACGGTTTGTATGCACATTTTAAGACAATTGCAGATTCTATTTCCATTCCAGTTATTTTGTACAATGTTCCAGGAAGAACTGGATGTAATATTTTGCCTGAGACAGTGGTTCGCCTTTGCCAGGATGTACCAAACATCGTAGGCGTAAAAGAGGCAAGTGGAAATATCAGTCAGGTTGCTAGACTTGCAGCACTTGCAAAGGGATGCGTTGATATTTACTCTGGAAATGACGACCAGATTGTTCCTATTCTTTCCTTGGGCGGAAAAGGAGTTATTTCCGTACTTTCCAATATTGCACCTAAGGAAACACATGAGATCTGTCAGAAATATTTTGATGGAGATGTTCAGGGAAGCTTACAGATTCAACTTGATGCCATGGAAGTTTGTGACAAACTCTTTATTGAAGTAAATCCTATTCCTGTAAAGAAGGCGTTGAACCTCATGGGAATGGAAGCTGGAACCCTTCGTATGCCACTTACAGATATGGAACCAGCAAACGCTGCTAAGCTTGAAAAGGCCATGAAAGAATTTGGTATCTTAAACTAATAGCAATTCGAAAAGAGGAACCGATATGTATAGAATAGTAATGCACGGCTGTAACGGTAAGATGGGGCAGGCGATTTCTGGTTTGGTTGCTGCAGATGATCAGGCGCAGATAGTAGCTGGTATTGATGCGGTGGACTTTGGCAAGAATCCTTATCCAGTTTATGACAGCATTGAGAAATTGGAAGAACCTTGTGATGTCATCATTGATTTCAGTGTGGCATCCGCAGTGGATGGACTTTTGGATTACTGCGCGGCGAAAAAGGTCCCTGTTGTGCTTTGCACCACAGGACTTAGTGATGCACAACTTGCAAAAGTAAAGGAAGCATCCAATAAGGTGGCGATTTTGAAGTCTGCCAATATGTCTTTGGGAATAAATTTGCTTTTGAAAATGCTTAAAAATGCAGCCAGTGTATTAGGTCCTGCGGGCTATGACATTGAGATAGTTGAAAAACATCACAATTTGAAAGTGGATGCACCAAGCGGTACAGCACTTGCGCTTGCAGATTCCATCAATGAAGAACTTAATCAAGCATATACTTATGTGTATGACAGAAGTCAGCGCAGAGAAAAACGCGATGCAAAGGAAATTGGTATTTCAGCAGTTCGCGGCGGTACAATTGTTGGAGAGCATGATGTCATTTTTGCAGGGGTTGATGAAGTGATTACATTCTCACATAGTGCATATTCCAAGACAGTCTTCGGCAAAGGTGCAATTGAAGCGGCAAAGTTTTTGAGCGGTAAAGAAGCAGGACTCTATGATATGAGTCATGTGATTGAGGAAATATTGTAATTATTTGCATACAACGAAAAAGGACCACTTTGGTCCTTTTTCAATTCTTAGATATGATAAAGATGGACTAACGAGTTATGCCGTTTGTAATGTTACGAATTCCCTGGCGAGCATCATCCATCATATTGTCTACACCGTCCATGATATCTTCACCCAAGGAATCGTTGTCATTAGATGTAGAATTGTCATCTGTGCCATCGGTTACACTGTTGTTGTAGTCATCTTCGGTTGTGTGATCTACAGTAGGACTAGTTGTGCTATCTGTGATATTATCTTCTCCTACAAGAATGTCATCGTCGTTTGTAGTATTGTTTGTGCCTACGTTGTTGTCCATGAAACCATCATCTTCCAGGGTAGAGGATGTATCTGTGGTTGTATCTGTTTCAGAACTAACCATGTCATTGGTATCACCTTTTGCTCCACAACCACCACATGCTGTGAGGCTGAAGGCAAGCATGACACCTAAAAGGAATACATATAATTTTTTATTTTTCATAATTAACCTCCAAAAAAGAATTGAACTTAGTTGTTCTAGGAATAGTATTAACGACATTTTTTAAATTATTCAAAGACAAAAGAACCTATCATAAAGGAGAACAAATGGAATTTAGACCATGTATTGATATTCACAACGGAAAAGTGAAACAGATTGTTGGCGGAAGTCTTACAGATGAAAAGGACCAAGCAGTTGAAAATTTTGTGGCCAAGGAGAGTGCCGCCAACTTTGCTAAATTCTACCAACAAAAGGGGATAGTTGGAGGGCATATTATAATGCTCAATAGTGTAGACAGTCCATATTATGAAGCGACAAAAGCTCAGGCAATGGAAGCGTTAATGGCTTATCCAAACTCTTTGCAAATTGGTGGAGGAATCAATGCAGGCAATGCAAGGTCCTTTATTGAAGCGGGAGCCAGCCATGTCATCGTAACTTCTTATGTGTTCAAAGATGGAATGATTAATTATGACAACTTAAAAGCGTTGGTTGATGCAGTGGGAAAAGAACATATTGTTTTGGACTTGAGCTGCAAAAAGAAAGAGAATGGCTATGTGATTGTTACGGATAGATGGCAAAAGGAGTCCCAAGAGATTTTGGATATCAGTCTTTTGGACAAACTGGCGGATTTTTGTGATGAATTCTTGATTCATGCAGTGGATGTAGAAGGCAAGAGTAATGGAATAGAACTTGATTTGGTTAAACTGCTTGGAGGCTGGAACAAAAAGCCAGTCACTTACGCGGGAGGCGTACATAGTTTTGAAGATTTGGATTTGCTTAAGATGCATGGAAAAGGAAATGTCCATGTTACAATAGGGAGCGCCTTGGACCTATTTGGGGGCCAAATGGGGTTTGAAAAGGTCTTAGAATACATAAAAATGCCCTAAAAGTGGGGGCAAATATGGAAAAATGTACCAATATTGTTAAATTTACGTTGTTTCAAATAGTCACCTGTGGTAAAATGGAAAAAGTTTACTGGAGGTGACTTTTTATGACTAAAAAGAAACACAAACGAAAAGTAAGCCGTGTATTGATATTTACATCTGATGCAGTGGATGCCAATGAAAGACAGTTGAAGCTTCATCCACTGGTGTGTAATATTTTGATTATCATTTTTTGCGTAGTAGTTGGAAGCCTGATAGGTTATTTCATGAATGAAAGTAAAGTTTGGGCTCAAGTACAGGATGTATATGCAAAGCAAAATAAAACAATTGCTGATTTGCAGGATGTGAATGAAGATTTAAATTTGCAGATTGAATCTTTAAACGAAAAGCTTGCAGTGCTCAGCGACACGGTGAATAAACAGACGCAGGATGCACAAGCCTTAAGAGAACAGCTCGAGGAGCAGACTACACCAACGGGCTTTCCTTTGACAGGTACGTCGTCCAACGTGCAGGATTTTACGGAAGAAGAGCCCATCTGTGTATGGGAGGCGGAAGAGAACATTACGGTAGTTGCAACAGCGACAGGAACCGTTTTGGCGGTAGAGAATGATGTGGTCTATGGTTATAAGGTTACAGTAGATCATGGCAATGGATATCAGACGATTTACCGCAACAAAGGTGAGGTAAAGGTGAAGGAAGGTGACAGCGTCGCGAGGGGCACCACACTCTTTATTATAGGAAGTGACAACCGCACCTTAGGGTATCAAATTATGAAGGATGGCATATACATCAATCCGATGGATGTGCTTTCGGTAAGTGGTTAAGTGATTGGAGGAAATCATGAAAAAAAGTGTAGCAAAGATTGGGACTATTATTGGGAAAGGGAATATCATCAATGGAGATTTTCAGGCAGCGAAATCCGTTCGTCTTGATGGTGAGATTGATGGTAATGTAACTGTAGGTGGCCTTTTGGTGATTGGTTCTGCAGGCAAAATCAATGGAAATGTAGAAGCTGCAGCTGCTATTGTAGGAGGAGAAGTAACAGGGGATATTACTGCTCCGGACAAGATTGAAATTACAGAAACAGCAAGAGTAATTGGAAATCTTAGAACAAATGTAATCGTAATTGATGAAAAGGCAATTTTCCAGGGCCAACTTGATATGTATCAGGAAGAAATGCCAGCAAAGCCAAAGAGACGACCACTTCGTGAGAGCAAGGCTGTAAGGAAAACAGCCAAGGATGCGCTCAAGGAAGCGTTGAGAGAAGTGGATGCTGAGGTAAATCAGCAGGAAGATTCTTATGAGGAAATGGAATAGATAAAGATATACAAGAAAGTACCGTAGCCAGGCTACGGTACTTTTTTTAATGTAATAATATACATGGAGTTGTAATCAAGGAAGGGATTAGCGTTTGCCACTGCCGCCACAAGTCCTACAGTTGCCTGAACCGTTGCATGAGTTGCAGGTACTGACTACGCTGTTGTATCTGCGCCATTCGCCATAACCGTTACAGGTGTTACAGTCGCCATCGCCACCGCAGGTGAGGCAATCTAATTTGGCGTGGTCTGGAATATAAGGGCCATCGTCATCATCGTCATCATCGAAAATGCTCCAGCTTTTGCTATCAGAAGAACTGGCCTCTGCCTCCTGATATTTCTCCATATTATCTATAGAGTTTAATCTTCCTGATATTAGACATTCAATTTCAATAGGTTCGCCGTCTTGATACATGAGAGAGTGGAGGTAGAGTACACAATCTTCCTCGCCGGTAGCATCCCATTGAATAATGCGTACTGTGAGAGACTCAATATGAGATACTATATCTCTTAAAGGGGTGCGATATATGGTCTCTTTCATCTCGCTAGGAGTAAAGGAAAAATAAAAACAGGATTTTTCGCGTGTGCCCTGATGGTTTGAGAAGAAATCAGTAAATCGATATACCATGCCTTGTTCATTGACTACAGGAAGGGCGAGAGTGAGTTTTTCGCCATTTGTAAAGTCAAGGAAATCTTCGAGAGTGATATAGGCAACTTCTACAGTATAAGAATCAGTGTCTTTTCGATTGTCTACGGTCAGTAATGCTTTGCCAGTGGAAGGTTCGCTTTGATTATAAATAATACTTCCTTCACCCTTGAATGCTTCATACGATACGTAATTTTTGATATATTTATAGGATTCTCTGACATTCGCTTTTACAGAGAATTTTGCATCTCCAGTATGATAAGAGCCCATGTGTTTTACGAAAGAACCAGCAGAACGTCCTGTAAAATCGAGCAAGGTATCCTTGGGAGCACCTGTATATCTGTCTCCAAAATCTTTGATGGAGAAAACATCAGAATAGCGCAGAATAAGATTTTGGCCATTGAGAGAGAGGCATAAATCACAAGGGATGCTATTTCCATTTGTTATACGTTTTCCGGCATCTAAACGGGTACTTTCAAACGCAATGCTCCATTTGTTACCAAATTCACCATTAAAGGGATCATCCAAAGAAAGATCAAAGTCATTGCAAATCTGAAAACCATAGGTATCGCTTAATAAAAGGTTAATATATTCCAGTACGATTGATTGATCTGTTTCCGGATTAATCGTCACTATTTGACTTCCTTCTGAATCTTCTTCTAAGGCTCTGGTAGCAGCTCTTTGCCTAGCGAAAAAAGTGCCTAAATCTGGGATTTGTCTTTCTGTTGGCTGCCATGAATACACAGAAGGGTCTACCTCACCGACTATTGTGGTAGGAATAATGCCACAGCCAGTGAGTAGACCCATCATAGTAATCAAAGATAAAAATAGAATCAAGAATTGTTTTGGTCTTGACATATTAATCACCTCGATTGATTGTGAAAATACATTTATTTGCGGATGCGACTAAATACCATATCGTAACCGTCGTTGCCGTAGTTTAAGGAACGGTTTACACGGCTGATAGTAGCGGTGGAAGCACCTGTTTTTTCTGCGATTTCCAAATAAGTTTTTTTGTCTCCAAGCATAGCGGCTACTTCAAAACGCTGAGAGAGAGAAAGCAGTTCGTTTACAGTACACAAATCTTCAAAGAAACTGTAGCACTCATCTCTGTTTTCCAAACTCAAAATAGCATCGAAAAGAAAGTCTACTGCTTCGGTTTTAATTTTCTTGTTCATGTTAAGCACCTCTTTAAAATTTTTAGAGTTTAAAATAATTAGTACTTTAGATGTGTATATTTTACCATATTAAAGTTTTAAAGTAAAGAGATAGTGTTTAAATTTTCGTTAGAAGGTCTGGAAATGAGAAAATCATAAATTTTCTTGTCATGTAGTTTTGAATACTATATAATAGAAATATCACAGCGTATTGTTTCATTACTAGCGGAGGGATAGAAATGACCTTAAATACCGAAGATTTACTAAATAGTATCTTAGAAAGTTTGTCTCGAATCGACTACATTAAGCCGAGCGAGATTCCGAATATTGATTTATATATGGATCAGGTGACTACCTTTATGGATAGCCGTTTGAAACAAAGCAAGCGCAATCAGGATGATGACAAGATACTGACCAAGACCATGATCAACAACTATGCCAAAAATGATTTGTTGCCACCACCAGTAAAGAAGAAATATTCTAAAGAACATGTTTTGCTTTTGATTTTTATATATTATTACAAGGGAATCATGTCTATCAATGATATTCAAAATCTTTTGTGTCCAATCACAGAAAGATTTTTTGGCAAAAAGGAAGGCTTTTCGCTTGAGGATTTGTACAATGAAGTATTCTCGCTAGAGCCAGGTCTTGTTGAAGAGATGAAGGAAGATGTCAAGAAGAAATATTTGCGCGCACAGAACACCTTCGGTGAGGCCCCAACAAAGGATCAGGAGTTTTTAAAGACATTCGCTTTTATTTGTATGTTGAGCGTAGATGTATATGTGAAAAAACTGATGATAGAAACCTTGATTGATTCCTTGCCAAAAGCAAAGCCGGATGAGGCAGAAACAAAGGCTGAGAGCAAGAAAACGGAAAGCAAAAAAGACAACAAGAAGTCAGAAACAAAATAAAAGGGCAGTGGAGGAATTTATGAAAGATACAAATTGCGGATATTGTATGAGAGGCGAACTTTTAGACAAGTTTGGCATATTTATTTGTGAGTTGGATGTGAGTTCTTTGATTTTGTTCAAAGAGCAGAGCAAACCTGGCAGATGTATTGTTGCTTACAAGGATCATGTTAGTGAGATTGTGAATATTTCAGATGATGAAAGAAATGCATTTATGGCAGATGTAACCAGAGCGGCAAAAGCGATTCATGCAGCATTTCATCCAGACAAGTTAAATTACGGCGCGTATGGAGATACTGGTTGCCATCTTCATATTCATTTGGTTCCAAAGTACAAAGATCAGGACGAGTGGGGCGGAGTGTTCCAGATGAACCCTAACAAAACCTATCTGACGGACGCAGAGTACGAGGAAATGATTGCCAAAATCAAAGCAAATTTATAAATTGTCAACAACAGTAGATCTGTTGCATACATTAAAGCATCTTGTAAAAATGGAGGTTTTCGATGAAAAAGAAAACACTAGCTTTTTTACTGGTGCTTTTTTCTTTGTGCACTATGCCAGGATGTAAAGCCCAGGATTCAACTTCCAATGATACGAAAGTGGTGCTAAATGAAGTGGCACATTCTATTTTCTATGCACCTATGTATGTTGCAATTGAAAATGGATATTTTGAGGAAGAGGGGATACAGCTTCAGCTGGTTACTGGCTTTGGAGCCGACAAAACTATGACAGCTCTTCTTTCAGGAGAAGCGGACATTGGGTTCATGGGAAGTGAAAGCACCGTATATACTTATGTGGGTGGAGCGAGTGATTACGTAGTGAATTTTGCGCAGCTGACTCAGAGAGCAGGAAATTTTCTTGTGTCAAGGGAACCGATAGAAGAGTTTCGCTGGGATATGTTAAAAGGAAGCGATGTATTAGGCGGAAGAGCGGGCGGTATGCCACAGATGGTCTTTGAATATATCCTGAAAAAGAATGGCATTGATCCCAGCGCTGATTTGACTATAGATCAAAGTATTGATTTTGGCTCTACTGCAGCGGCTTTTTCAGGCGGCCAGGGAGATTTTACGGTAGAATTTGAGCCTCATGCAACAGCCTTAGAAAACAAAGGAGATGGATATGTGGTTGCTTCCTTAGGGGTAGATTCAGGATATGTACCATACACAGCTTTTTCTGCGAAAAAAAGTTTTATAGAAGCCAATCCAGAGCTTATTCAAGGCTTTACCAACAGTATTCAAAAGGGAATGGATTATGTAAATAGTCATACTCCAGAAGAGATTGCAAAGATTATTGCACCTCAGTTTCCAGAGACAGATGAAGAAACATTGACACAAATAGTTACTAGATACTATGAGCAGAATACATGGAAGGAAGATCTTGTTTTTAGTGAAGATGCCTTTGATTTGCTTGTCAATATTCTGCGCGAGGCAGGAACGCTGGATGCAGAGGTTCCTTATGGCGATTTGGTCAATACGGATTTTGCAACCAAGGCAGCACAATAGAAAAAGAAACATCCGGATTATTGAATCCGGATGTTTTTCATTGCCCAAAGTCTGAGGGCTTTTGCGTTTGTGGATATTTTTTCCAAGGAATCTAAGATTTCCTGGAAGGTATCTTTTTCATTTACAGAGATAACACCATCTTCAGAAATGGCTATGAGAGACTTACGAAGAGAGTCGATATCCTTTAAGGACCCTAAAACCTTCAGCGCCAATCGATCAAAGTCATCAATGGTTACTTCTTTTACGCTGGTCTTTCCAATAGGACATTCTCTGGCGCAGTAGGAGTTACAAAGTTCTGGTGTATTGTAGGCGCGGGACATACTTAAGACTTCCTCTGGATATGGAGTGATAGTGTCAAGTTCGATTCGCGCAAGTCTGGTGCGATCTATTCCGGTAATTTCAGCAGCACCCTCTCTGCTGTTTAGTTCTTCGTTTTCTTTTGCAGCCTCGTAACGTGCAAGATAATACATATTATCGGCTGCTTTAGTTGCTTTCTTGCCCATATGAATCCCCTTTACTTGTGTTATAATAATCACGTGATTACAGTTTAAGTAAAAAAGTGAGGTTTGTAAAGAAAAAACCTGTCTTTTGTAAAAGTTTGTTGAGAAATGTGCTAAAACTTGATACAATGAACATAAACTGTGACAAGTCACAATTTATAAGAAAACGGAGGATGTATAATGGGTTTATTAAGAGCAGTAAAAGATGCCATTGGTAGTGTTGTAGCTGACCAGTGGGTGGAGTATTTTTATTGTGATTCTATTTCTAGTGATGTTCTGGTTGTGAAAGGCCAGAAGCGTGTTACTGAGGGGAGAAACAGCAACACTAAAGGAATAGACAATATCATCACCAATGGTTCTATTGTAGCAGTTAATGAAGGTCAATGTATGATTATCGTGGATCAGGGTAAGATTACAGAATTCTGTGCAGAAGCAGGTGAATTCGTGTATGATTCTTCATCCGAACCTTCTTTGCTTTATGGAAATCTTGGAGAGAACCTGACAAAGACCTTTGCAGCACTTGGCAAACGTATTCAGGCAGGTGGTAATGCGCCTAAGGATCAGAGAGTGTACTACTTCAACACAAAGGAAATCATGAACAACCTTTTTGGAACAGCAAATCCAGTTCCTTTCAGAGTAGTAGATACCAATATCGGTTTGGACGTAGATATTGCACTTAAATGCAATGGTGAGTATACATACAAGATTGTAGACCCACTTTTGTTCTATACCAATGTATGTGGAAACGTAACAGAAGATTTCAGAAAGAGTGAAATTGCAAGTCAGCTTAAGGGCGAACTTCTTACAGCACTTCAGCCTGCATTTGCAGCGATTTCTGCTCAGGGTATTCGTTATAGTGCAGTGGTGGCTCACACCACAGAATTGACAGAGGCTTTGAATGCAGAATTGTCTGAGAAATGGGCAAGACTTCGTGGTATTGAGATGGTTTCCATGACTATCAATGTGAAAGCATCTGAAGATGATGAAGAAATGATTAAAGACTTGCAGAAGACAGCAGTATTCCGCAAAGCGGATATGGCAGCTGCAAACCTTTCTCTTGCACAGGCAGAGGCTATGAAGTCCGCTGCGTCCAATACCTCTACAGGTCCTATGATGGCATTTGCAGGAATGAATATGGCAAATATGGTAGGAGGCATGGATTCCAATACTTTGTTTGGAATGGCTCAGAACCAGCAGGCAGCACCTCAGAATGTAGCGCCACAGGCGTCTGTTGCAGCTGTAACAGCTCCTGTGCTTGGATGGACTTGCGGATGCGGCAAGGATGACAATCGCGGCAAATTCTGTGCAGAGTGTGGAGCACCAAAGCCTTCAAATGCTGGTTGGACATGCGCATGCGGTCATGTTAATCAGGGTAAGTTCTGCGTTGAGTGTGGAATCAAGAAGCCAGAGGGCGCTCCTTTGTATAGATGCGACAAATGCGGATGGGAACCAGAGGATCCAGCAAATCCTCCTAAATTCTGTCCTGAGTGCGGAGATGCATTCAACGAACTTGATAGAAAATAAGGACTGACAATGGCGGAGCTAAGGCTCCGCCTGTTACTGTCTTTGTCTACGGGAGATAAATATGAATCCAAACTTGATTGGTCTTATCATAGTATTGGTCCTTCTTTTGACCTTGGCGATTGTATGTTTTTATGCATACAAAAAGATAAAACAAAAGATCCGCAGTTTTTCCAAGATGTTGTTTGGAACCACAGATATTCGTTCGGGTATTAACAGAGCGGAAATGCAATATGCTGCGACACCGAAATCTGTAGCTGCTGCAACAAGTCTTTGTCTGCCAAGAATTACGAGAGATTTTCCAGATTTTCATTATGATGAGATGAAAGAACGCGCAGAGAATGTATTGATTAGTTACTTAAGAGCAGTAGATAGTCAAAACAAAGATTTGTTATATGAAGGAACGCAAGAGTTAAAAGATAAACTGGCGATGCAGATTTCTATGATGAAAAGCCAGGGCGTAAGAGCGCATTACGAGCAGATTAAAGTTCATCGTACGGAGATACATCAGTATCGCAAGGACAAGGGACGATGCAGTATTATTTTCCAATCTGCAGTGGAGTATTTGCACTACGCTGAACAGAATGGGACTGTAATCTCTGGTAGAAAGCAGATGAAGACCCAGTCTAAGTACAATATTCAAATGAACTATATACAGGATAGAGAGATTGTAGAGGATACCAGAGAACAGGCACTTGGACTGAATTGTCCAAACTGCGGAGCACCATTAAGCACTTTGGGGGCAAAAATATGCGCTTACTGTGATTCTCCACTGGTAGAATTTAATATAAAAACATGGACCTTTAGTGATGTCGAGGAAGTAAAGTAGTAGGAGATAAGTTTCGTAGGGGGTTACTTATGAATATACTTTCAGGATATGTTCAAGGAGAAAACTGGCTAGACAATCTTAATGTGCTCTTGGATAGCGCATTTGCTGGCTTTGCGCAGATGCGATATGAAGATGGGCTTATTGTTGAGCATGCAAATGATATGCTCCAAAACATGATGAAACAGGCCGAAAATGCGTTGGGAATAAGTTTAAATGGGCATTATGAGAAGCTTATAGCAGAGTCTGATTGGAAAAGACTAGAACAACGTATTCAAAAATGCACTGAGGTTGGAGAGTCTTTTCAAGATGAATATTGCATGATTGATATCGGTACCGGTAAAACAGAGTGGAGTATGATGCAGGCTGTTATCTCTAAAGCAGGAGAACATCCTGTATTTCAGTGCGTCATTACCAATATCACAGAGAACAAAAACACCTTGTCGTTACTGCATCAAGAATATGCGAAAAGCAGTATCATATTACAATTGGCTGGAGATTTGTTCTTTGAATATGATGTTGAAAGGGATTGCATGGTTTATTCTAAGAGAGGGGAAGAAACCATTAACCCTAAAACTGTAGAGGAAAATTATGTGGGAAGTAGCATGCTGGCCAATTATGTGCACCCAGATGATTTGGATACATTACAGAAATTCTACGACATGCTTACAAGCTGTGAACCTGTTATTCATGTGGAACTCCGCAAAAAATATACTGATGGATTATTCCACTGGATATCTATCGATGCAATTGGCTATGAGGATTCGATTACCGGTAAGGGTAAGGTTGTAGGCAAATCCATGAATATCGATGGCAGAATTCGCAAGGAAATGCTTGTGCGTGAGCAGGCAGAAAAAGATTCTTTGACAGGGCTTTTGAACCATATGACCGTCAGAAACAAAATCAACGGTGAACTAGCCAAGATTAAACCGGACGATGAATGGTATATCATGATTGCGGATGTGGATGACTTTAAAAGTGTCAATGACACCAATGGCCATTTGTATGGTGATGCCGTGCTTTGTAACTTCGCAGACCAGTTAAAATTGCTTTTCCCTGAAGCAATTAAAGGTAGGATTGGCGGAGATGAGTTTATTATGCTCATCAAAGACAAAAATCGCAAAGAAGTGGAAGAGGCAGTGGGGGATATCCGTGCTGCATTCCAAAAACTATACATGGACAACGAAGGCAAACTGACGATTACCTGCAGTTATGGCCTTGTTTTGTGTAATTCTAAACGTACACCAGATGAATTGTTTCAATGGGCAGATAGTGCGTTATATCGAGTGAAGAATGACAAAAAGGGTACATTCTATATTGTGGAGCCAACAGATGAACTTCCAAAGATTGAAAGCAGTCGTCTGAAGACTATGGAGGAAGAATACCAGGAGAAACAGTCCCTATTAAGTGGACCACAGGATTTGATTCCGTTTACATTGGAACTTTTAGACAATGTGGCGGATGTTACCAATGGACTAAAACTGGTATCAGATAGAATCTGTAAATATTTTAACTTTGATGACGTGACTTTAGTAAATCAGACGGGTGGTACCGTACAGAAGTCATTTCATTGGAACAATGGAGGTGCAGTACTTCTTGGAGATACTGTATCAACCGAAGCAAAGGACTGGGATTTCATCAATGATCATTTCGATGATAATGGCGTGATGATTTTGCACCGTGATGTGATGGAAAAGATGAAAGGTCGTACCATGGGTTCTATTTTGTTTGTGAAGACAGAATCTGAGAGTGAATCTTATGGTTATGCGGCATTCATTGATCGTAAAAATGACAGAGATTGGGAAACGGAAAAAGATGTGTTAGTTAAATTTGCGCACATTATTTTTAACCGTATTCAAAAAGTAATTGAAGAACAGAAAACCAGGTCAGACATAGACAAGAAATTGAATTATGATACATTGACCAACTTGCCTAATTATTCAAGATTTATGGAAGTATCTGCCCAGTATGTGATTGAGCATCCATCAAAGAAGCTTTATTTTGCGTACTCGGATTTTTCTAATTTTCAGTTCTTGAATGAAATGCATGGCTATATGGCCGGTGACAACGTTTTAAGAAGATATGCAGAAACCTTATCAAATGATTGTAAGAGTGGAATTTATCATACGAGAATTACATCTGACAAATTTATTAGTTTGCTTGAATGGCCAGATGAACAACAGGGTATGAATGAACTCTTAGAATTGAATCAAAATTTCTGTAAGGCAATAAATGCATCTTTTGACAAGATTAACATCGTCATAGTTTCTGGTGTATGTCCAATGACGGAAGGTCAGAATAATGTTTCTGTTGCACTGGATTTAGCTAATATAGCTCGCAAATATATAAAGGGCAAAAGTGAGTCTACGGTATTTTTGTTTGATGAAAAGGTTCGAAAAGAGACCGAAAATGAAATGTACGTAGTT
Source organism: Lachnospiraceae bacterium (assembly GCA_017453065.1). Taxonomy (GTDB): domain Bacteria; phylum Bacillota; class Clostridia; order Lachnospirales; family Lachnospiraceae; genus Acetatifactor. The sequence continues at coordinate 166,654 of JAFTKW010000019.1, forward strand.
TCTAAGATGACCGCTGCTCTGGAGAACAAGGAATTTGTTGCCTTTGTACAGCCGAAGGTTTCCTTGGAAACGGGCAAAATTATTGGCGGGGAAGCGCTGGTGCGTTGGTTTGGCAAAGATGGAAGTATTGTGTATCCAAACCAGTTTATCCCTGTTTTTGAAAAGAATGGATTTATCACCAAAGTAGATTTCTGCGTTTATGAGCAGATTTTGACTTATTTTAGAGAAGCCATTGATTTGGGGGAAGAGGTAGTACCTATTTCCATTAATTTCTCAAGAAAGCATTTAGAAAGCCCAGACTTTATTTACCAAATGGGTAAATATATGAAAGACTATGAAGTTCCCGCAAGTTTGATAGAGGCGGAGATTACAGAGTCTGTCTTTGTCATGGAATTGGATGAACTACGAAATCGTGTAGATGAAGTACACAAACTGGGCATGAGTATTGCTATCGATGATTTTGGCAGTGGATATTCTTCCCTGAATGTGCTTGCGCAGATTCCAGCAGATGTAATTAAGCTGGACCGTAAATTCTTTGACTTTGAGTCTGGTGAAGCCAGACAAAAACAGTTTATTAAATATTTGATTAGAATGATGAAACATATGGGTATAATGACAGTCATGGAAGGCGTGGAAACCAAAGAACAGGTATCCTTCATGAAAAAATGTGGCTGTGATGTGGTGCAGGGCTATTACTACGCAAAACCTATGCCTCTTTCTGAATTTAGAAAGTTTTTAAAGGAGTTTAATGAAAGTGTAGAGCCAGTTTCATCGTAGAAGGATGACTTATGAGTATTTATGACACGCTAAACGACAGGCAAAAAGAAGCTGTGTTTCAGACAGAAGGCCCAGTGCTGATTTTGGCTGGTGCAGGGTCGGGTAAAACCCGTTGCCTGACACACAGAGTAGCCTATTTGATAGATGAAATGGGTGTAAATCCATGGAACATTCTTGCTATTACGTTTACCAACAAGGCTGCAGGAGAAATGCGAGAAAGAGTCGATGATATTGTAGGGTTTGGCTCAGAGGCAATCTGGGTGGCTACTTTTCATTCCACTTGTGTACGTATCCTGCGTAGACATATTGATTGTCTTGGATATGAGACAAATTTTACTATCTATGATACCGATGATGTCAAAAGCGTAATCAAGGATATCTGTAAAAGACTGGATATTGATACAAAACTTTTAAAAGAAAAGAATTTGATGAGCCATATTTCTAGCGCGAAAAATGAGCTTGTTTCACCTATGGAATATGAACTGAATGCATTTACCTCTGGCGATTTTATGAAAAAGAAGATTGCCATGGTATACAAAGAGTATGAACTTACTCTCAAAAAGAACAATGCTCTGGACTTTGATGACTTGATAATGAAGACTGTAGAACTTTTTAAAGCCAGACCAGATGTGCTTCAGTACTATCAGGAGCGCTTCCGCTATATTATGGTAGATGAATATCAGGATACCAATACAGCACAGTTTGAATTAATCCGACTGTTGGCAGACCGTTATCGTAATCTTTGTGTTGTGGGTGATGATGACCAGTCCATTTACAAATTTAGAGGCGCTAATATTCGAAATATTTTAGACTTTGAGCATGTATATCAAGAGGCAGTTGTAATCAAACTGGAGCAGAACTATCGCTCCACTCAAAATGTACTTGATGCTGCCAATGCGGTGATTGGCAACAACCAAAGACGTAAGGCCAAAGCTCTTTGGACAGAAAAAGGAGAAGGCCAACGCATTCACTTACGTCAATTTGACAATGCTTATGAAGAGGCAGAGTTTATTGCCACAGATATTCGAAGAAAAGCATTAAATGGAGAATATGAATTTCGTGATTGTGCCATTCTATATAGAACCAATGCGCAGGCGCGTATGTTGGAAGAAAAACTAATCTTTGACAGTATTCCTTATGATGTTGTTGGTGGAACTAATTTCTATTCCAGAAAAGAAATTAAGGATGTTTTGGCATATCTTAAGACCATAGACAATGGGCGCGATGATGTGGCTGTCAAACGTATTATCAATGTGCCTAAGCGAGGTGTTGGAGCAACGACCATAGCTAAGGTAGATGATTATGCGGCTATGAGAGATATTAGCTTTTTTGATGCCCTATGTGAATGTGATCAGATCATGGCTATAGGTAAGGCTTCAGACAAACTGAAAGCCTTTGCAACCATGATTCAGGCTTTTCGAAGCAAGATGGAATTCTACACTTTGGAAGATTTAGTGAACGATGTTTTGGAGACGGTTCGTTATACCGATTATCTGGAAGAAACAGAAGATGAGGATGGAGCGAAGGACCGTATAGACAATATCAATGAGTTTATTTCTAAGGTGGTAGATTTCGAACGGACTCATGAACAGCCTACATTGAGCGAACTCTTAGAGGAAATTGCTCTGGTGGCTGATATTGATGGGGTGTCTGGGGAAGACAACAAAGTTTTACTCATGACATTGCACAGTGCCAAAGGTCTGGAGTTCCCTTGTGTTTATCTGGCTGGAATGGAAGATGGCGTATTTCCGAGCACTATGGCTATTTCTTCGGAGGATCCAATAGAGTCTATCGAAGAAGAGCGAAGACTGGCTTATGTGGGAATCACTCGTGCAATGGAAGAACTGACCCTTACCTATGCAAAGAGTCGTATGCTTCGCGGAGAAACACAGTACAATCCAATCAGCAGATTTGTCAGAGAGATTCCAAAAGAGTTGATGGACAATACATTGCCAACCACTAGACGCATGTCAGATGAAGTGTTTGATTTTAGACCAAAAGCAGTTTTAAAACCTAAGATGACAGCTTATGCAGACCGTCCATTTATCGCAAAAACCATGAGTGATATGGAACGCATAAAAGAAGAGGAAGGTTTCGCCAGCAGAGGCTTAGAATACCAGGTTGGTGACAGAGTGCATCATATGAAGTATGGTGACGGCCTCGTGAAGGCGATTTCCAGAGAACCAAAGGATTACAAGGTTACAGTGGAATTTGACCAAGCGGGACAAAAGGTGATGTACGCATCTTTTGCGAAATTAAAGAAACTTTAGCGTAGCATAGTTTTGACTGGTATGCTATAATTGGTGTAATGAATTTACGAATATTGTATATAATACAGTTTAGGTGAAAGGAAGGTACCACACATGAACAAAATCGAAAACTTATTAGAGGCAGCAAATTTGACAGAATTACTGAAAAAGAAAGAAGAGAAAAAGAAAACGAACGTTGTGTTGTGGGTGTTTGCGATTATTGGCGTGGTTGTTGCAATTGGTGTAATTGGCTATGCACTTTATCGCTATTTCAAACCAGACTATTTGGAAGATTTTGAAGATGAATTCGAAGACGATTTCGAAGATGAATTTGACGAAGACGAATTCGCTGACGAATCAGACTTTGAAGACGAATCTTTCGTTACAGAATAATACAAAGGAAATTGCGTAATGAAAAAAGGACAGGTTTATGAAGGTTTTGTAGAACATGTAGACTTTCCAAACAAAGGCGTAGTAAGAGTCGGAGAGGAAGTATGCATCGTCAAGAATAGCCTGCCAGGTCAGAAGATTTCTTTTTGTGTAAACAAAGTGAGAAAGGGGAAGGCGGAAGGCCGACTTATAGAAGTGTTAGAGGCATCTTCTATAGAACAGGCAAGTCCGTGTTCCCATTTTGGCTTGTGTGGAGGTTGTACATATTTGTCACTTCCATATGCAGAGCAGTTAAAAATCAAAGAAGAGCAAGTGAAGAAACTCCTAGATGGTGTTCTTTACAAACAGAGTAAGGCATATGAGTTTCAGGGAATAAAGGCTAGCCCTGTTTCATTAGGTTATCGTAACAAAATGGAGTTTTCTTTTGGAGATGAGTTCAAAGATGGCCCTTTAGCCCTCGGAATGCACAAGAGAGGTAGTTTTTATGATTTAGTGACAGTCAAAAACTGTCAGCTGGTGGATCAGGATTACCGCACGGTGCTTTGCGGAGTTTTAGACTATTTTTCAAATCAAAATGTGAAGCATCTCCATCGCATGACACATGAAGGTTATTTGCGCCATTTGCTTGTGCGCAAAGCAGTAAAAACAGGAGAAATGTTGATTGCGTTAGTTACTACTTCCCAGATTAGTGAGCAAGTGGAGCAGGAATTGATAGAAGGATTTAAACACTGTGTACTTCAACTTCCATTGGAAGGGAAGATTGCGGGCTTGCTTCACATTGTCAATGATTCTGTTGCGGATGTAGTACAGAGTGATGAGACGCATGTTTTGTATGGTCAGGATTATTTCTATGAGGAACTATTAGGACTTCGATTTAAGGTTTCTACGTTTTCCTTTTTCCAAACCAATTCTCTAGGGGCAGAGGTGTTATACGATACAGTCCGTTCTTATGTAGGTTTGGAACAGGTAAAAGGAGCAGACGGTGGAAGGCCAGTGGTGTTTGATTTGTACAGTGGGACTGGCACTATTGCACAATTGATGGCTCCGGTTGCTGAAAAAGTGATTGGCGTTGAAATCGTAGAAGAAGCGGTGGAAGCAGCCAAGAAGAATGCGCAACAGAATGGACTTACAAATTGTGAGTTCATTGCAGGAGACGTACTCAAGGTGTTGGATGAAGTGGAAGAAAAACCTGATTTTATTATTTTGGACCCACCAAGAGACGGAATTCATCCAAAAGCGTTGCCAAAGATTATTTCATACGGTGTAGACCGTATTGTATATGTATCCTGCAAACCCACCAGTCTTACAAGAGATTTGGAGGTTTTCCTAGAGCAGGGGTATACGGTGGAAAAAGCAGTCTGCGTGGATCAGTTCCCTTGGACTGCCAATGTGGAGACAGTAGTACTTTTAGCAAAAGAGACAAAGTAGGAGAACAAGATGATTTACAATGTGTTGCAATTTCTAGAAAGAAATGCAGAGATATACACAGATAAAATTGCATTGGAAGACGAACAGGAAAAAGTAACCTACGGGGAATATTTAGACAAGGCAAAAAATATAGGTTCTTTTATTGCACATAGGGTAAATAGAGAAGTGAATCAACCAGTGGCAGTGTTGATAGACAGAAACATTAAGTCCTTAATTACTTTTATGGGAATTGTCTACAGTGGTAATTTCTATGTTCCAATTGACTGTACGATGCCCTCCGAGAGAATTGAACTGATTTACAAAACACTAAAACCTATCTTGGTCATCGATGCAAGAGGCAAAGAGGATGTTTGGAATGGTGCAATCGGCTTCGATAATATATTGGCAGAAAACCATTTGGATGAATCATGCTTAGCTGATATTAGGGCCAATGCTATAGACACAGATCCGCTTTATGCAATTTTTACATCTGGATCAACAGGTGTTCCTAAAGGGGTTGTGGTATGCCACAGGTCTGTGATTGATTTGGTCTATGCATTTGAAGAGGCATTTGCATTTGACCATACATGTGTATTTGGAAATCAAGCACCATTTGATTTTGATGTGTCTGTCAAGGATACCTACAATGCATTGAAGGTGGGAGGAACCATTCAGGTTCTACCTAAAAAACTATTTAAAATGCCCAAAATGTTGGTAAGTTATCTGTGTGACAAAAAAGTGAATACTTTGATTTGGGCAGTTTCAGCGCTTCGAATCGTAGCAGATTTTAAGACCATGGAGGAGTGCGAAGTACCAAATCTAAAGTATGTAATGTTTTCAGGCGAGGTAATGCCTGTTAAAGCACTTAATTACTGGATGGACAAGATTCCAGAGGCAAAATATGTGAATTTGTATGGTCCAACGGAGATTACCTGTAATTGTACTTATTATGAAATCAATAAGCGCTTTGAAGATGATCAGATGCTACCGATAGGTAAAGCATTTAAAAACTCCAGAGTAGTTCTTCGTAATGAACAGAATCGTATCATTAAGGAAAAGAATGAAGTTGGAGAAATCTGTGTGATGGGTACCTGTCTTGCGCATGGTTACTGGAACGATCCAGACAAGACAGCAGCGGCCTTTGTAACTAATCCCATGGTGTCTGCATATCCTTCCAAGATGTATGCCACAGGAGACATGGGATATTACAACGAGGATGGAGATATTGTATTTGCATCCAGACGAGACTTTCAGATCAAACATATGGGACATCGCATTGAATTAGGAGAGATAGAGGTTGTACTTAATTCACTGCCTTGTTTAACTGTTTCCTGCTGTTTGTATGATAGAGAACGAGAAAAAATAGTTTGCTTCTATCAGGCTCCTGCAGAGTGCAAAAAGGAGATTGTGATGGGATTGGCTGCAAAACTACCAAAGTATATGTGGCCAAACGTATATGTACATTATGAAGCGCTTCCTATGAACAAAAATGGAAAGATTGATCGAGTGAAGCTAAATGAAACACTTAAGTAATGGAGGACAAAAGAATGGAACAGTTAATTAACATTATGAGCGAGATTAGACCTGATATTGATTTTGAAACAGCGGACAAGCTGATTGATGACGATATTTTAGATTCTTTTGATATTATTTCTATTGTTAGTGAAGTAAACGATCAGTTTGGTATTGAAATCAATGTAAACGACTTGCTTCCCGAAAATTTCAATACAGCAAGCGCTTTATATGAACTGATTGAAAGAATGATGAACGAGTAAGGATAACTATTTATGAATATTGTTTCGTGGGAATTTCTTTTGTTTTCCACCGTATTGATTGGGACATATTTTGTAATACCAAGAAAGTTCCAATGGGTAGTGATTTTCTTCAGTAACCTTGTTTTTTATTTCTTTGCAGGAATCCCATATATTGGATATATGTTGATAATTTCTGTAGCAACTTTCCTAGGGGCTTTACAGCTTAAGAAAGCCGCATTGAGGGGTAAAGAACAGGCATCGCTTGTAAATACACCAGAAGAAAAAAAGGTAATAAAAGAAAAAGTAACACAGAAGAAAAAATTAATAACTGGATTGGCGATTGTACTATCCATGGGGATATGGGCTGTTTTGAAATATACGAATTTCTTTATCGACAACCTGAATTTACCCCTCAAATGGTTTTCGGACAGTATACAGATAGAGAGAGTTTCCTGGGTTTTACCTTTAGGAATCTCTTTTTATACATTCCATGCGGTAGGTTATCTGGTGGATGTGTACCGAAATAAATATACTGCGGAAAGAAATTATTTTAAGTTTTTTGCCTTTATATCCTATTTCCCACACATTGTACAGGGACCTTTTTCCAGGTATGATGAACTGGGAAAAAGCATTGGAGAAGAGCACAAGTTTTCCTATGAACGTTTGTGTGAAGGCTGCGCAAGAATTCTGTGGGGCTATTTTAAAAAGATGGTAGTGGCAGACAAGATAGGTATAGCCGCAACTTCTATTTTTGCAGACTCCAGTCAGTATTCAGGCATTTATATGATGTTTGCCATGTGCGCCTATGGAATTCAATTATATGCAGATTTCTCGGGTTATATGGACATCGTCTGTGGCCTTTCGCATATTTTAGGTATCAAACTAGCAGAGAATTTTAAGAGACCATATTTTGCCAAATCCGTAGATGAGTTTTGGCGTAGATGGCACATTACCCTTGGTACCTGGTTTAGAGATTATGTGTTTTATCCTGTTTCTATGGGTAAAACAGGTCAGAAGATGGGCAAATGGGCTCGAAAGAAATGGGGTGCCAAGATGGGCAAGCTTTTGCCTGGTTATTTTGCCCTTATTTTTGTATGGACCGCTACAGGCCTTTGGCATGGAGCGAACTGGACCTATTTGATATGGGGTTATTTAAACCTTTTTGTAATTGTGCTTTCCATGCAATTGACGGATTTTTATGACAAAGTCAAAGAGAAATTGCATATCAATTCAGAGCAATTGTGGTGGAAGATTGTTGCCATTGTGAGAACATTCATTTTGGTATGTTTTTTCCGTTTCTTCTCAGCGGCACCTGATATACAGACGGCAATGAGTATGCTCACAAATACCTTCGGTGATATGCATTTTGAAGTATTAAAGAATCCTATGTACCTTTTTGTGGGTGTGGAATATGTAGATATTTATTTTTCCTTGATTGGTACAATATTTATCTTTGCAGTGGATTTGTTTGAAGAAGCAGGGGTATGGAATAAAGTAAAAGAAAAATGCCCTGTTCTGATTAAGAATGTATGTTATGTGACGCTTATCATGTTTATCATGATGTGCGCAGGATCAGTATCTGAATTGATGGGAGGTTTTATGTATGCAAGTTTTTAAGAATAAAACCTTCAAGAGGATATTTGCACTACTAAGTTTTGTCTTTATTTTCTGTGTGACTTATTATGTTATAACTGATCAATTATCTTCGACAACATATGGAACTTATTTCCAAAAAGATATAGAAGAGATTAAGGCAAATGAGGAAGAAGTAGGATTGATTTTCTTTGGTGCTTCTAGACTGTACCATGCAATGGTTCCTAGTATTTTCGAAGAGAAAATGGGGTATGAAAATGTGCTGGTTGCAGCTACAGCCACACAACCTCTCAGTGGAACCTATTATTACATGAAAGAGTTGGTGGAAACAGTAAAGCCAGAGAGAATTGTAATTGATGTTACGTTTGATCGTTTGCTAAATGAGGATACTGTGCAGCCATGTCTGTTGGTAAATGACAGACTTTCACTTAAGAATAGTATACCTTTTGTGTTTAACTGCATTGAACCTTCGGATTGGAAGTATTTATTTGGCCCTTGCAGATACAGAGACAATATTCTGATGTATAGTTTGATTAAAGCAGAAAAAGATAGAATAAAAGCTCAAAATGGAGATATGTTTGACCCAGCCAGCGATTATTATGCAGACAAAGGTTTTGTCTATACATACAATAGTTATGCGACGGGAACAGTTCCGTTTGTGCACAACACTATGTATGACTTTTCTGTAGATGCAATTTTGGCAGACAATGTATATTATTTGGACAAATGTATTGAACTTTGCAAGGCCAATGGGATAGAGGTATCGTTGGTGACTGTCCCAGGTACGATTTCCTATCTTTATCTGATAAATGGATATGAGGATTCCGTTGCTTGGTTTGAAGAATATGCAGAGAAAAAGGATATATCTTATCACAACCTAGATTATTTAAAGGGAAGAGAAGAAATTCTACCCGACGAATATATGTACAATACAACACACACCAATGCCAAGGGTGCAGAAGTGATTAGTGAGATATACAGTGATATTCTGATTAAGGAAAGCCAAGGTGAAGATGTATCCGATTACTTCTACAGTGATTTCACAGAGTTGAAAGCCAATATACATCGTATTGCCGCTGTAAGTGGCATGATTACTTTTACGGAGGAAATGGAAGATTCTAAGGTTGTAGCAAATATAAACATCCGTAGTCTTCAAAACGAAACTGTAAGCCCTCAGTATCAGGTAGAGTTAATAGACTTGGAGGGAAATGTAACAGTGCTTGTAGAATGGACACAGGCTACAGAGGCTAAATTGCTTCTTCCAGTAGGGGTAAATTATAGTGTGAAAGTAAGAGCAAAGAGTGGAATAGATGGAGATTTAGAAGCATATCAAATTTACCATTATTAAAAGGTGTTATTAAAGGAAATTTTATGAAGAATATTTTGTTAATTGCCACAGGTGGAACCATAGCTTCTGCATATACTTCAGATGGTTTGTCTCCACAGTTACCTGCAAGACAGTTGTTGTCTTATGTAGAGGGGTACGAAGAGTATTGTCATGTGGATGTAATACAGGCCTTTAGTTTGGACAGTACAGATGTATATTTAAAGCATTGGCAGTCACTGACGGAAATCATCAAAGAGAACTATGATAAGTACGATGGTTTTGTGATATGTCATGGGACAGATACCATGGCTTATACGGGAGCGGCTCTGTCATATATGATCCAAAATAGCCGTAAACCAATTGTGATTACAGGAGCTCAAAAACCAATCGACTTACCAATCACCGATGCTAGAACAAATCTTGGAGATAGTCTTAGATTTGCATCTCATGACAGAGCACATGGCGTCAATATTGTGTTTGGCGGGAAAGTGATTGCAGGAACAAGAGCAAAAAAAGAAAAGTCCAAGAGCTACAATGCTTTTTCCAGTATCAATTACCCAGTCATCGCAATGATTATCGATGGGCGAATTGCCTTTTACATTGATGACAAAGATAAAGTAAAAGAAGAGGTTCGCTTTTATACCGGAATGAATGACAGAATCTTTTTGCTTAAACTGATTCCTGGAATGGATGCGTCTATATTAAACTATGTGTTTGAACATTACGACGGTGTGATTATTGAATCTTATGGAGTGGGCGGGTTGCCTGCCTATGGAGAAACTCCTTTTTATTCCGAAATAAAGCGCTGGACTAAGGCGGGAAAGATTATTGTCATGGCTACGCAGGTGACCCATGAAGGAAGCGATATGGGGATTTATCGTGTGGGCAAGGTTATGAAAGAAAATTTTAGTTTGATCGAAGCGTATGATATGACTTTGGAAGCCACTGTAACCAAAACCATGTGGGCTTTGGCACAGGACGCAGACCCTGAAGGGTTTAAAGAGTTGTTTTACCAGACCATCAACCATGATGTTTTGTTTCATTAACTTTTGTAAATTAAGGCTGATAGACTTGTGTTTGTCAGCCTTTTTTGCAAGGAGCAGGATATGAATATTGATTATTTGCTAAAATTATATAGTGAAGAAGAAAGGGAGTGCTGGCAATTCACAGAATACATTAAACACAACCCTGTCTTGTATCCTAGAGTGGGAGATATCTTTTTGAAGGAATTGTTTGCGCTTGCAAATCCAGACAAAAAGATGCCTTACAATCGCAGGAAAAAGATACAGATGGATACTGTGTGGTATAAAAGAAGCAAGGCTTCTTTAGCCACTTATGTACTTGGTTGTGAGACTGCGCGTATGTTGGGGTGTGACACGGATATATATTTAGAGAATGGACAGCGTATTCCTTTTTATGCAATTTTTTATTTGACCTGCCTTTTCTTAGGAGAGGCGCAGGAATTGTCTGTGAAAGAACTAACTTCTGAAATGGTTTCTAAACTAAAGAAAGAAAAAGAAGTGAAGGGCATTTGCAAACCAGATTGTAGACGATATTTCAAAGCCGTTGGAGTAAATGTAGAGCATGTGGCTTCCGATTTTCCTTTGAGTAAGCATTTCTGCCCTTTGCAGCAAGAGTATGAATGTGAAGTGGAGTGCTCAAAGCAGTTAAAAGTTGGGAACGAGATATTCACAAAGGGAATAGTTAATTTCCGACAGAGAGAAGAACTGTTATTTTTTAGTACAACGCAGAGGAGACAACTTCCAAAGGGGATATTGGCAGGAGAATTGTTGTGCCAATTTTTGACCACTGAGTACAAGGGCTTTGCGGATAGTTTGAAGGACGATAATATGACAGCAGAAACGGAGATTAACTGTCAATTGCTGGCTGTCTTTGCATTTTTGACGGACTGCCTTAATGGATTGACTTGGATGAAACTTTTACTTTCGCAGAATCTAGGAGTAGAAAAGTTAAAAGAAATGTTTCAGAAAGAAGGTTTGTGGCAACTTACAGAGCTAGTAAGTGAAAGAAAGTGGAATACGAACAATCCGCTTCTCTTTGTTTTGATGATAGGGGAGGCATTGAATCCTTTTGCATTAGGCGAAAAACAGGAGTGTATAGATTTTGAGTTTGATATACCAGGTAAGAAAATCACTATTTCTACAAATGACAATACAAAAGGGGAGATGGATGCTTTGTTAGATTACAAACAATCCATTTACAAACTGAAAGAATTTCTTATAAATTCAGATATCACAATTGAATGTACCATTTAACCATAGCAAGGAGTTTGCCAATAGAAAAAAGACTTGACAAGCCTGCCGTTTAACACCTAAAATAAAAAGAAGTGAAATACAAAAGCGATGAAAGTGCATGCATATTTTGCAGAGAGATGATTATTTCCTATCAGAGAGAGGAAGTCACCGGCTGAAAGCTTCCTTAAGTTCAGATAGTCATTGAAATTCACACTGGAGCTTCTAAGGGGAAAGGGACAGAGTAATCTTGTGCCGAAGTAGTCTTGGACGTTAGCGCGCGTTAGTCGTAATGAGAGCCTTTGCAATGTGCAGAGGAAATAGGGTGGTACCGCGGATATATTCGTCCCTTGCTTTTTATAAAGCAAGGGATTTTTTGTTATGTATGAATTAATCATATAACGAAATGTCCTAAGCGATGCAAACCCATATATTTAGGGCGAATGAATTATTTATACAGGAGGTAAACAATGAACGCAAATTTGGAACAAATTAAACAGGAGATTATCTCTGGGGCGCAGGAATTACAGTCCGCCAGAGAAGTGTATGAGTTTAAGAAAAAATATCTGGATGGCAAGGCAGGTAAGATTGGTCTTCTGATGAAGGAGATGAAGAACATTGCGCCAGAAGAGAGAGCAGCCTATGGTAAGGGTGTAAATGAACTGAAAGAATGGGCATTGGAATTCTTAGGCGAACTGGACAAAAAGATGAAGGCAAAGGAATTGCAGGATAAATATGAGTCTGAAAAGATTGATATTACACTCCCAGCAGAAACAGTGAAAGAGGGTAATCTGCATCCTATTACATTGGTTCGCAACGAGATTATTGATATTTTTTCATCCATGGGATTTGAGATTTTTGAAGGACCTGAAATTGAAACAGATTATTATAACTTTACAGCTTTGAATACTCCACAGGATCACCCAGCACGAGATATGCAGGATACATTTTATCTTGCACCAGAACTGCTTCTTAGAACACAGACTTCTGCAGGACAGATTCATGTAATGGAAAAACAGCAGCCACCTATTAAGATTTTGTCCCCAGGTAAGGTATTCCGTTCTGATGATGATGCAACACACTCACCTATGTTCATGCAGATGGAAGGTTTGGTTGTTGACAAAGGAATTACGCTTTGCGATTTGCAGGGTATGTTGGATGAATTTGTTGGCAAGATTTACGGAGAGGGAACCAAGACTAGACTTCGTCCTTCTTATTTTCCATTCACAGAGCCTTCTGTAGAAGTAGACTGTAGCTGCTTTGAGTGCGGTGGAACAGGATGTAAACTTTGCAAAGGCACAGGATGGATTGAAATCTTGGGCGGCGGTATCGTAAACAACAAAGTACTGGAAAACTGTGGAATCGATTCCTCTGTCTATAGTGGTTTGGCTTTTGGTATTGGTATTGAACGTACAGCTATGCTTAAGTATGGTATTAACAATATCAAGATGCTGTTTGAATCCGATATTAAGGTTTTAGACCAGTTAAATGACAAATAAGATTTGAAACGATTCTAAGAAAGGTTTGGTAGATAGATATGTTAGCACCATTAAGTTGGTTAAAAGATTATGTTGATATTGATATTACACCACAGGAATTGGAAGCAAAATTATTCTCCTGTGGATTTGAAGTAGAGGAACTGTATGAAGTTGGCAAAGACATCAGCAAGGTAGTAGTTGGTCTTGTATTAGAATGTGAGCCAATTCCTGAGACTCATCTGCATGTTTGTAAGGTAGATTGCGGAGAACATGGACAGTTTCAGATCTGCTGTGGAGCAGACAACGTGGTAGCCGGAGGCAAATTCCCAGCTGCCCTTGTTGGAGCAACTGTATATGCTACTGCCAAGGATCATAAGACTGTAGAAGGCGTAATGACAATTGGCAAAGGTAAACTGAGAGGCTATGAGTCTCATGGTATGCTCTGCTCAGGCGTGGAACTTGGCGTTAGTGAAGATATGTATCCAGGCGCTGGTTACAATGGCCTTTTGGTATTGCCAGAAGATGCACCTGTAGGAGCAGATGTAAAGCCAATTCTGGGTCTTGATGATTGGATTTTTGATATTTCTATTACAGCAAATAGACCAGATTGCCAGAGCATTTATGGCATTTCCAGAGAGATTGCAGCTATTTTGGAAAAGGAAGTAAAAACACCAGATTTAAGCTACACAGAGGATGATGTTACTTTAGATGGATTCAAGGTAACTGTAGAATGTCCAGAACTGTGCCCAAGATACAGTGCTCATTTTGTACATGATGTAAAGATTGAAGATTCTCCTGCATGGATGAAACGTAGACTTGCTTTAGTGGGTATCGGTGCTATTTCCAATGTGGTAGATATCACAAACTACATTTTAAAAGAATTGGGTCAGCCTATGCATGCCTTTGATTTCACTACTTTGGAAGGAAATGCGATTAACGTTCGTCGTGCAAAAGACGGAGAACAGATTGTTACTATAGATGAAACCGAATTAACGCTTACAAGCGAAAACATGCTTATTTGCGATGGAGTGAAGCCTGTTGCACTCGCCGGTGTTATGGGGGGACTGAATTCTGAAATCAGAGAAACGACCAACACTGTTTTGTTCGAGTCAGCTAAATTTGCACGTGACAATATTCGTAGAACCTCTAGAGCAGTTGGTAAGAGTTCTGATTCTAGTGCTCGTTATGCAAAGGGCGTTGATGAGTACGCAACAGTAATGGCTATGAAGAGAGCATTGCATCTCATTGAAGAGCTTGGTTGTGGTAAGGTATCTAAGTTCCATGCTGATGCAAACACAGGAAATGGCTTAGAGTCAAAACAGCTTTCCGTAAGCATCGACAAGGTAAACAGCGTTTTAGGTATCACAGTTCCAAATGACGAGATTTATCGTATTATGAAGAACTTGACTTTCCAGCCAACTATAGATGGAGACACTTTGACTTTGCAGATCCCAGCATATCGTGAAGATATGGAGACTTATCAGGATGTAGCAGAAGAAGTCATCAGAATGTATGGCTATGAACATGTTGTCCCTTCCTTTATGCCAACTGCAAAGGTAACTAGTGGTGGTGAAAATGTAGTACAGAAGACAGAACGTCGCTTGAAGAATGCTCTTTGCGCCGTTGGTGCTTTTGAATGTATTCACTATTCCTTCTTCTCACCATCTGATTTGGACTTGCTCAAGCTTCCAGAGGATGCGATGGAGAGAAAAGCAATTCGTATTTTAAATCCAATCAGTGAAGAATTGTCTCTGATGCGTACAACACTTGCAGCTTCCATGATCAATGCAGTTACACGCAACCAGAAGAAGGGCAATTTGGAAGGAAGATTGTATGAGATTGCAAATAGATTTATCCCTAAATCCCTTCCACTTACAGAGCAGCCAGAGGAATGCACTACCTTGTGCGTTGGAATCTTTGGCGAGAAGGAATCCTTCTTTACTATGAAGGGAATTGCAGAGAAAGTGGCTGAAGTATTGCATTTGAATTTCTCCTATGTAAACACAACCAAAACCTTCCTGCATCCTTTCCAGACTGCAGCTATTGTTTGTGATGGAATCGAAGTAGGTTACTTTGGTAAATTGGCTTACGATGTAGCGGATGAATGTGATCTTCGCACTCCAATGTTTGTGATGGAAATTGATTTGGAAACTATTTCTAAATGGTATGGTAAAAAGGCTGTGTTCAAACCACTTCCTAAATATGCACAGGAACAGCGAGATCTTGCTATCGTAGTTGACAAAGCAATCACCTGTGGTGAAATTGAAGACACTATGAAAGCTGCCTGCAAATATATTACAAGCATCAAACTCTTTGATATTTATGAAGGCGCACAGATTGGTCAAGACAAGAAGAGTATGGCCTTTACAGTGCTTTTCACTCCAAAGGACGAACCATTTAGCCCAGAGTCTGTAGACGGATTTGTAAAGAAAATCCTTAAAGAAATGAACAAGAAATTTGGTGCAGAACTGAGAAGCTAAGGAAGAAGATTTTTATATTTTTATTTTGTTTTATATGGAAAGGAAATAGATATGGAAAGAAAGAATGTATGGGAAAATTATAGTTCCAAACAGTTAAAAGAACTTGAGAAGCTTTGTAAAGAATACAGAGATTTCTTGGACAATGGTAAAACAGAGAGAGAATGTATTGATACTATTGTCAATGAAATTGAAAAAGCAGGATATGTGGAGCTTAGCAAGGCTGTAAAAGCTGGCACACCATTGAAAGAGGGAGACAAAGTTTACGCTGTTTGGATGAACAAATCTATTGTTATGTTCCAGATGGGTGCAAAGAGTTTGGATGAAGGTATGAACATTCTTGGCGCGCACATTGATTCCCCAAGATTGGATGTAAAACAGAATCCACTTTATGAAGACGGTGGCTTTGCTTACCTTGACACACATTATTATGGTGGTGTGAAAAAATATCAGTGGGTGACAATCCCACTTGCTATCCACGGCGTAGTTGTGAAAAAGGATGGAACAACTATCGAAGTGAACATCGGTGAAGAAGAGGATGATCCAGTGTTCTTTATTTCCGATTTACTTATTCACCTTTCAGCAGAGCAGCTTGAGAAAAAGGCTGCAAAAGTCATTGAAGGTGAAGCTCTTGACTTGATTGTTGGAAGCAAACCAATTACAATTAAGAGTAAGGAAGGCGAAAAGAAAGAGCCTGCAAAGGAAGCGGTGAAAACAGGAGTTCTCAACATTTTAAAAGAGAACTATGGCTTTGAAGAAGAAGACTTTATTTCAGCCGAATTGGAAATCGTTCCAGCAGGTAAAGCGAGAGAAGCTGGCTTTGACAGAAGCATGATTCTAGGATACGGACAGGATGATAGAGTATGTGCATTTACTTCTCTCAAGGCTATGTTGGATACCAAAAAGACAGACAGAACCATGTGCTGTATTTTGGTAGACAAGGAAGAGATTGGCTCTGTTGGTGCAACAGGTATGCAGTCTAAATTCTTTGAGAACTGTGTAGCTGAACTGATGGAACTTTGTGGTGGATATTCAGACCTTGGTCTTAGAAGATGTCTGTCTAAGTCCTGTATGCTTTCTTCCGACGTAAGTGCTGGCTTTGATCCATCTTATGCATCTGCATTTGAAAGAAAGAATGCTGCTTTCCTTGGAAATGGCATGGTATTTAATAAGTTTACTGGTTCTAGAGGTAAATCTGGCTCCAATGATGCAAATGCGGAGTATATGGCACATATTAGAGGTATCTTTGCAGAAAAGGATATTACCTTCCAGACAGCAGAACTTGGCCGTGTAGATGTGGGCGGTGGTGGAACTATCGCGTATATCCTTGCACTGTATGGCATGAATGTGATTGATAGTGGTGTGGCAGTGCTCAATATGCATGCACCATGGGAAGCAACCAGCAAAGCAGATATTTATGAGACATATAGAGGCTATAAGGCTTTTGTTGAAGGAGCAAGTTTGTCATAATGGATTTGAAAACTTCAGATTTCTATTTTGATTTACCAGAAGAATTAATTGCACAGGACCCTCTGGAGGATAGAAGCTCCTCCAGACTCCTGATGCTTGACAAAGAGACGGGTGAAGTAAGGCATCAGATTTTTAAAGATGTTCTTGATTATTTGCATTCAGGTGATGTACTGGTTTTAAACAATACTAAGGTAATTCCTGCCAGACTTTTGGGCGTAAAAGCGGACACTGGTGCACACGTAGAAGTGCTTCTTTTAAAACGCCACGAAAAGGACGTATGGGAGACCTTGGTCAAACCTGGAAAGAAATGCAAACCAGGTGCAAAGCTTGTCTTCGGAGATGGTATTCTTACAGCGGAGGTTTTGGACACTGTAGAAGAAGGCAATCGACTGATACGTTTTTCCTACGAAGGTATTTGGGAAGAGGTGTTAGATAGGCTAGGAGAGATGCCATTGCCTCCATATATTACACACAAGCTACAGGACAAGTCCAGATATCAGACCGTATATGCCAAATACGATGGAAGTGCTGCGGCGCCAACCGCAGGCCTTCATTTTACAAAGCAGTTATTGGAACAGCTAGAGCAAAAGGGTGTTGAAATTGTTTACGTGACCTTACATGTTGGGCTTGGAACCTTTAGACCAGTAAAGGTGGACAATGTGCTGGAACACCATATGCACTCTGAGTTTTATCAGGTAAGTGAAGAGGCTGCCGAAGCAATCAACAAAGCCAAAGCCGAGGGACGCAGAGTGATTTGTGTTGGTACAACAAGCTGCAGAACCGTGGAAAGCGCAGCAAAAGAAAAGGGTGTGGTTACGCCAGGCTGCGACAATACGGAAATTTTTATTTATCCAGGATATGAGTTCAAAATTTTGGATGCACTGATTACCAATTTCCACTTACCAGAGTCAACATTGGTGATGTTAGTATCTGCCTTGGCAGGTAAAAATCATGTGCTGGCGGCTTATGAAGAGGCAATTCGAGAAAAATATAGATTTTTCTCTTTTGGGGATGCAATGTTTATACAGTAGAGAAAGGACTAGGGGTTATGGAAGAAAGAAGAAAAACCAAAAGAACGGAGCTTTTATCAAAGATTTTGATTAAACGTCTTGGCGGAGATGGACCAGCAGAAGAGGTGGGTATTGATATCACAGATTTGTCAAAGACCGGTATTGGATTTACCTGTGATGAACCATTGTTGATTGGAAATGTTTATGAGACTTATTTGACCATTTGGACCAAAGAAGTGCTTCATGCATTTCTGGAGATTGTTCGTATTGAAAAGAGAGATAATACGTTCTCTTATGGCGCAATCTTTATCGGCATGCCAGAGATGGATGCATCCAGAATTGAGGTTTATCAGACTGTAAACGACAATGTTTAAATCAAGGCGAAGTGAAGATGGAACAGAACGTAGATTATAGTGAGTTTTATTCACCACAAGATCCCGTCTTGATCGTAAAAAAAGACGGTAGCAAAGTACAGTTTAATATTCAAAAGGTTATCAGCGCAGTTGAAAAGAGTGCTTTTCGTGCGTTGATTACTTTTACTGCCCAAGAGAAGGAAGCAATATGTAAATATGTGATTTCTAAGGTAAATGAACTTGGGCAGAGCGAAATATCCATTCCAATGATGCACAGTATTGTAGAGGGTGCATTGGAGTCTGTACAACCTTCTGTGGCAAAGAGTTATAGAGATTATCGTAACTACAAACAGGATTTTGTGCGTATGATGGACGATGTCTACAAGAAGAGCCAGTCTATCATGTATGTGGGAGACAAGGAGAATTCCAATACGGATTCTGCGCTAGTATCCACTCGTAGAAGTTTGATTTTTAATCAATTTAATAAAGCTTTATATCAGAAATTTTTTATGACAGCTGAAGAAATACAGGCCTGTAGAGACGGATATATCTATGTACACGATATGTCCTCTAGACGAGATACCATGAACTGTTGTCTGTTTGATATCCAAAATGTACTTAAGGATGGATTTGAGATGGGCAATATTTGGTACAATGAGCCCAAATCTTTGGATGTCGCTTTTGACGTTATGGGTGATATTATCCTAAGTGCGGCTGGTCAGCAGTACGGCGGATTTACTGTACCTAGTGTGGATTTGGTGCTAGAGCCTTATGCGCAGAGAACCTTTGACAAATATATGGCAAAATATTTGCGTCTTGGCGTTGCCAAAGACGTGGCGGAAGAAGAAGCCTACAAAGATATTGTGAGAGAGTTTGAACAGGGTTTCCAAGGCTGGGAATACAAGTTTAACACATTGGCTAGTAGCCGTGGAGATTATCCTTTTATTACCGTTACAGCGGGGACAGGAACAGGTAAATTTGCTCGCCTTGCTACAATCTCTATGCTGAAAGTTCGCAGAGAGGGACAGGGCAAAAAAGGATGTAAGAAACCAGTTTTGTTCCCAAAGATTGTATTTTTGTATGATGAGAACCTTCATGGTCCTGGTAAGGAACTGGAAGATGTTTTTGAAGCGGGAGTGCTATGTTCTTCTCAGAGCATGTACCCTGATTGGCTTTCCTTGACAGGAGAGGGATATGTAGCAAGTATGTACAAAAAATACGGCAAGATTATTTCGCCAATGGGTTGCCGTGCGTTTCTTTCTCCATGGTACGAAAGAGGTGGAATCAAACCCGCAGATGACGAAGATACACCTGTGTTTGTGGGAAGGTTTAACATTGGCGCGGTTTCTCTTCATCTACCTATGATTTTGGCTAAGTCCAGAGAAGAAAATAAGGATTTTTATGAAGTGTTAGATTACTATCTGAATATGATCAGACAGCTTCATATTCGTACCTATGCTTATTTAGGCGAGATGAGAGCATCAACCAATCCATTAGCTTATTGTGAGGGTGGCTTCTATGGTGGCCATTTAAAGTTAAAGGACAAGATTAAACCGTTGCTGAAATCTGCCACAGCCAGTTTCGGTATTACAGCTTTAAATGAACTACAGCAGCTGTACAACGGCAAATCCTTGGTTGAGGATGGAGCATTTGCCATAGAGGTAATGGAATTTATTAACAAGCGCATTGCAGAGTTCAAAGAAGAGGATGGTAATTTGTATGCTATCTATGGAACACCAGCAGAGCATCTCTGCGGTCTGCAAGTAACTCAGTTTAGAGAAAAATATGGTGTCATCAAAGGCGTTTCCGATAGACAATATGTTTCCAATTCTTTCCATTGTCATGTGGCTGAGGATATTACACCGATTGAGAAACAGAATTTAGAGTGCCGTTTTTGGGATTTAGCCAACGGCGGAAAAATTCAGTATGTGAAATATCCGGTGGATTATAATCTGGAGGCAATCAAAACCTTGATTCGTCGTGCCATGGATATGGGCTTCTATGAGGGCGTAAATATGTCCCTGGCCTATTGCGATGACTGTGGACATCAGGAATTAGAGATGGATGTATGTCCAAAGTGTGGCAGTAAGAATCTGACCAAGATTGATCGTATGAACGGTTATTTGTCCTATTCGCGTGTTCATGGTGACACAAGACTCAATGAGGCCAAAATGGCTGAAATAGCGGAAAGGAAGAGCATGTAAATGCACTATCATAATATTACCAAAGATGACATGCTAAATGGAGACGGTTTAAGGGTGGTGCTTTGGGTATCTGGATGCCTGCATAAGTGCAAGGGGTGTCAAAATCCAATCACTTGGGAATCAGAGGAAGGCCTATTGTTTGACCAGACTGCCAAAGCAGAAATCTTTGATCAGCTGGGCAAATCATATATTTCGGGCATCACTTTTTCTGGTGGAGATCCTTTGCATCCTTCCAATGTCAGTGAAGTGGAAATACTGATGAAGGAAATTAAAGAAACTTTCCCTGGAAAGACCATTTGGTTATATACAGGATCACTCTGGGAGCATATCAAAGGCCTTTCTTTGATGCAGTATGTGGATGTATGTGTGGATGGACCTTTTGTGGAAGAACTTTTTGATTCTAAGCTCTTGTGGAAAGGAAGCCGAAACCAAAGAGTGATTGATGTTCCTGCCAGCTTATTGCTTGGTGAAGGAGAAGAACCAATCCTTCATGCCAAAGACTATTTTTAGGCTTATATTTAAACAACAACCAATCAAGGAATGGAGAACGATATGAATCGTATAGCACAATTTTCAAAAGTAAGTAAGGACAATTTTCTCGCTGCTATGGCAGATGACTTTAAAGAACTGTCTATGGCAGAGGCTGCGGCGATTTATGACAATCTGTCTTTGCCTAAGAGGGCTACCAAGGGTAGCGCTGGTTATGATTTTTATGCCCCATTTTCCTTTACCTTAAATCCTGGACAGACCATTAAAATCCCTACAGGAATAAGAGTCCAAATGGAGGAAGATTGGGTGCTTCAGTTGTTCCCAAGAAGTGGACTTGGTTTTAAGTTCAGACTTCAACTGAACAACACTGTGGGAATTATCGACAGTGACTATTTTTATTCCGACAATGAAGGTCATATTTTCGCCAAGATTACCAATGATTCCAATGAAGGCAAGGTATTGACTGTAGAAGCTGGGACTGGCTTTATGCAGGGCATTTTTTTACAGTATGGCATAACGGTAGATGACGATGCCAGCGGTATTCGAAATGGCGGATTTGGCAGCACTACGAAATAGATTTACAAAATATGGATGAAAAACTTCTTTTTGGAAACACTACAAAAAAATGGTGTTTGGAAAAGGAGTTTTTTTATGTCTGAAAAAATGAGCGGAATACTGAAGCAGGATATGGCGTATTTAAATGAACTGCTTGCGGTAGACAAAAGTTTTGATGTGATTTATAGAGTAATCCATGTAGGAGATAAGGAAGCATGCTTTTATTTTTTAGATGGGTTTTGCAAAGATGAAATCATGCAGAAAATGCTTCAATATTTTATGGAATTGTCCAAAGATACTATGCCCGAAACAGTGCATGAATTGGCAAAGAAGAACATACCGTATGTAGAAGTGGATCTTACAGACCAGTGGAAAAATATGATTAATGCCTACATGTCAGGAGTCTTTTTGCTGTTGATTGACGGGTATCAAAAAGCAATTTTGATTGATTCTAGAACCTATCCTGCCAGAAGCGTAACAGAGCCAGACAAGGATAAGGTTCTTCGCGGATCAAAAGACGGCTTTGTAGAGACCGTTGTCTTTAATACTGCATTAATCAGACGACGAATCAGAGATACCGATCTTCGCATGGAGATGACAAATGCGGGAACAAGCTCCCATACGGATATTGTACTTTGCTATATGGAGAGTAGGGTAGATCATGTACTTCTGTGTCAAATAAGAGAGAGAATTAAGCATATCAAAGTAGATGCCTTGACTATGAATCAGGAAAGCCTAGCGGAATGTCTTTATACGAGAAAGTGGTACAATCCCTTTCCCAAATTTAAATATACGGAGAGACCAGACACTGCTGCTGCGCAGGTTTTGGAAGGAAACATTGTAATACTGGTGGACAATTCACCTGCTGCGATGATTTTGCCAACCACAATTTTTGATGTGGTGGAAGAGGCAGATGATTACAATTTTCCACCTATTACTGGAACCTATCTTAGACTAACCAGAACTTTGATAACCATGATGACTTATTTTTTGACTCCTACGTTTTTGTTGTTGATACAGAATCCAAGTTGGATTCCAGAAAATTTTCAGTTTATCTTATTAAAAGAAAATAGTAATGTGCCATTGATTTGGCAGTTTCTAATCTTGGAGTTAGCGATTGATGGGCTGCGTCTGGCGGCAGTCAATACGCCCAGCATGCTCAGCACACCGCTTAGTATTATGGCGGGCTTAGTCTTAGGTGAATTTTCGGTTAAAAGCGGATGGTTTAATTCAGAAGTTATGTTATATATGGCTTTTGTTGCCATAGCAAATTACACGCAGGCCAACTATGAACTGGGTTATGCATTGAAGTTCATGCGTATCTTGACACTTATTTTGACTGCATTGTTTGATTTGCCAGGATATATTGCTGGAGTGGCAATCTTAATACTTTCTATACTATGTAATAAGACAATCGCAAATCATAGTTATGCCTATCCATTATTTCCTTTTAATGGAAAAGAACTTATCAAACGCATGATACGGTTTCGATTACCACGTGCAAGAGAATAAAAAACCATATTTCGTTGCAAAAGTATTGTATTCTATTTGGAATAATGTTAAAATGCAAAAGAGATTTAGAACGGAGGCCGAAAGATGAGCACTTTTAAATTAATTACAGATAGCACAGCTGACTTGCCACAGGAATATTTGGATAAATATGACATTGGATGTATCAAGATGACTTATACCGTAGATGGTCAAACCTATGGTGGAACAGGTCAGGACATGGACTGGAAAGAGTTTTATCGTCTTATGCGAGAGGAAGGCAAACTTCCTACTACATCTCAGATCAATCCGGATGAATTTAAGGTTTATTTTGAAGATGTGTTGAAGAATTATGATGAGATATTATACTTGGCTTTTTCTTCTGGTTTGAGCGGAACGTACAACAGCGCATTGATTGCAGCAGATATGTTAAAAGAAGAGTATCCAAATTGTCGAATCAGAGTTGTCGATTCTCTCTGTGCGTCTATGGGAGAAGGCTTATTTGTTCATAAGGCCCAGATGTTAAAAGAGGAAGGCAAAACTATGGACGAAGTGGCAGATTGGTTAAATCAGCATGTCTTAGATTTTGCACACCTTGTTACAGTAGACGATTTGTTCCATCTTCATAGAGGTGGAAGAGTTAGTAAGTCTACCGCTATTATTGGAACATTAGCAGGCATTAAACCTATCTTACACGTTGACAATGATGGCCATCTGGTAGCTTATGGTAAGGTGAGAGGTCGTAAAAAATCTTTACTGACTTTGGTTGATATGATGGAAGAAAGAATTAAAGACTATCCAGTGAAAAATGACATTGTATTTATCAGCCATGGAGACGCACTGGAAGATGCAGAATTTGTGAAAGCCGAGATTCAAAAAAGATTTGGAATTGAAGATTTTATGATTAACAATATAGGACCTACTGTTGGTTCTCATTCCGGCCCTGGAACCATTGCTTTGTTCTTTTTGGGCACAGTTAGATAAATGTTTACAACATCCTTTTAGTATGAATTAATACAAAGACGGTGTGCATGAATTTCATGTACACCGTCTTTGTATTACCAGCTTCTGATAAATTTGTTGATGTAGTTGTCTAGACATTCTTCAATAACACGAATCGCTTCCAAATGGTCACCTTTTTCGTTGATGTCTGTGGTTTTGTTCTCCAGAGACTTGTAAATGGTGAAGAAATGTTCCATTTCATCGATTACATGAGAAGGTAATTCTGAAATGTCGTGATATGCATTGTAATTAGGGTCATCAAATGGCACGGCAATGATTTTTTCATCGCGCTTTCCACCGTCGAGCATTGAGATAACACCGATAGGATAAGCTCTAACAAGGGTAAGAGGAGCAACAGGCTCTGAGCAGAGCAGGAGTACATCCAATGGGTCTCCATCATCGCCGTAAGTTCTAGGAATAAAACCGTAGTTGGCTGGATAATGAGTGGATGTGTAAAGGATACGATCCAACATGATGTAGCCTGTTTCCTTGTCTAATTCGTATTTATTCTTACTTCCTTTTGGAATCTCAATGACGCAGATAAAGTCAGTAGGTGTAACACGTTTTACATTGATATTGTGCCATATATTTCCGTTGAGTCCGTTCATATAGTGCCTCCTTTTGTAAATATGTGAAAAACTCCGTTTGTGATATTATAGCATTTTGAACAAAAAAGTAAACACAAAATTTACAATAAATCGCCTATGAGGCTTCCCAAATAAAGCAAAGCAAAGTTCCATAATAGATTACCAATGAAAGAATAGAGTAGAAAAATCAGGGGATCTAGTCTGTCAAGTCCAGCAGGAATAGAAATCAGATTTCGCCAGACAGGAACAAAGCGATAAAGAAAAATTGTCTTGGGGCCTTTGCGTCGGTAATGGTCAATGGATTTTAACAAATCTTCTATATGTAAGTGAAGCAATCGTCCGATTGGGCTTTGAACAAGATGAATTAGTTGGCTTTGTGTTGAAAACCGTCCAACGTAATACAAAAGAATATCTCCCAAAACAGATCCCAAGGTGGAATATATGGTTAATCCCAAAAGGGACATAGAAGAGCAGGTGGTAAAAAAACCACCTGCTGTGAGGATGAGTTCAGAAGGGATTGGAGGGAATAGACTCTCCAAGGTGATGAGAATAAAGACAGTAAAGTATCCATATTTATTGATTAAACCAAGCATCGTTTCGTTCCAGTTTTTTATTTCATTTATATGGGACATCCTTTTGGTTTAGAACTCGTCTAACAATGATTTGTGTCAAAGCCTGGATTGAAGGCATAGAAATTCTTGCTGTCAAGTCTGTCCTGAACCAGTCTAAGTGCTTCGCCGAAGCGCTGGAAATGAACAATTTCGCGCTGTCTGAGGAAGCGGATAGGCTCACATACATCGGGGTCTTTAATCAGTCTGAGGATGTTGTCATAGGTGGTGCGTGCTTTTTGTTCTGCCGCTAAGTCTTCATGAAGATCTGTGATGATATCTCCTTTGGACTGAAACTGGTTTGCATTGAATGGGACACCGCCAGCAGCCTGTGGCCAAATGCCTATGGTATGGTCAGTATAATAAGGAGCAAAACCACTTGCTTCGATTTCCTCCATAGAAAGATTTTTAGTTAGCTGATGCACTATAGCAGCCACCATCTCGAGATGTGCCAGCTCTTCCGTGCCAATGTCGGTGAGAATAGCAGAAACTTCTGGATAAGGAGATGCATAACGCTGTGAAAGATATCGCATGCTGGCACCCATTTCGCCGTCTGGTCCGCCATACTGAGACATAATGACCTGTGCCAAGCGAGCATTGGGTTCTTTAATGTTTACAGGAAATTGTAAGCGTCTTTCATAATTCCACATTTAAAAGCCTCCTTCCCATGGCATAGGAGCCAAAGCCCAATTCCACTGCTGTGTATCGGTAGCAGTGGATATATTAAGGGGATAAAAACGTTCTGAAAAATCAGCAACCATACGATTGTACATACGTCGATAATGCTGGAAGTATTCCATGGCTTCCTGATCCTGAGGATGAGTGTCTAAATAAAGATTCAGTTCCACCATTACAAAACTGATGATACCGATATCTTTAAGCATACGTGCGCATTCGTTGTTTTGACGTGTCATCATCTGGGTTTTCTCCTTCCTGTAAATGGTTTGTCTAATTCAGGGAAAATAGTTCCGATTCGGTAAGCTTCCTCAAGGTTTTCGTATATGGTACACAACTTTTGCCAAGGGACATAACTCATGCCGACTGGAAATCTTTCAAGGTCGATTTCGCGAGTAGAATCCTGCATAGTAACCTCTAAAATAGGTTTTACTGTAATGTATGAAGAATAATTTTTAGTGTGATTGAATGTTATGATATTTTTTTAACAATTTTCTTGATTTAAACACGATATTGTGATTAACTATTGGTAGTATGTTAGTTAGGAGAAAGTCATGAGAGGAATCGATACACCTGTTAGACAGCGTAGAAGAAGAGTTTTTAAAGAAGTAGCAAATTTAGCTTATCATTCCACCAATCTAAAGGATGATATGGAAGCTTTACCATACAAGATTGCCGACTATGAAGAATCTATTTATTGGGAAAGCGTTTATCGTGATAGAGCAGTTATCCGAGAAAGACTTCGTTTGGCCATGGGTATGTCTTTGCGCCCTGAGGATAGAGATAGACCAGGGCATTTGACAGAAGGTATGGAAGATAGCAACATAGATGAGAAATATTATGAACCCCCTTTGATGCAGGTCATTCCATCGGCTTGTAATGCTTGCCCTGAGAACAAATATGAAGTAAGTAATCTGTGTATGGGGTGCTTGGCGCATCCTTGTAGTGCCGTATGCCCAGTTGGTGCTATCACCATGGTAAATGGTAAGTCCGTCATAGATCAGGACAAATGCAAGAAGTGTGGCAAATGCATGAAGGTGTGCCCATACAATGCAATCGTGCATAGAAAGCGTCCTTGTCAGGTTGCCTGTGGAGTAGGAGCAATTAAAAGTGACAGCCGTGGTAGAGCCATTATTGACAATGATATTTGTGTTTCCTGTGGACAGTGTATGGTAAGTTGTCCTTTTGGTGCCATTGCGGACAAGTCTCAGATTTTTCAGTTGATTCGTGCTATGCAATCAGGAAGAAAGATTATTGCTCAGGTAGCGCCTGCTTTTGTAGGTCAGTTTGGTCCTAATGTAACTCCAGATATGTTCAAAACAGCACTTAAGGAATTGGGCTTTGCAGATGTATATGAGACTGCTATTGGAGCGGATTTGGGATGTAAGGCGGAGGCAGAACACTATGTGCATGAAGTGGCAAGTGGAAATCAACCTTTCAGCTTGACCTCTTGTTGTCCATCCTGGTCTGTTATGGCGAAACATTTCTTCCCAGAAACATTGGACAAAATCAGCAATGAATTGACACCAATGGTTGCCACTGCAAGAATTATAAAAGAAGAGCATCCAGATGCTAGCGTAGTATTCATTGGGCCATGTGCATCCAAAAAACTGGAAGCATCCCGTAGGACAGTTCGCTCCGATGTGGATTTTGTTATTACCTTTGAAGAGTTAACAGGTATGTTTGAGGCCAAAGGAATTTTGCTGGATGAAATTAAAGCAATGGATCAGATGATGGATGCTACTGGCGCTGGTAGAGGCTATGGTGTAGCAGGTGGAGTGGCCAGTGCAATTGAAGATTACATCAAAGCAAACTACCCAGATGTGGAAGTGAAAATCGAGCATGCAGAAACTCTTGCAGAATGCCGCAAGGTTCTTGCCTTGGCCAAAGCTGGCAAGAAGAATGGTTGTCTGATTGAGGGTATGGCATGCCCTGGAGGATGCGTTGCCGGAGCAGGTACCAACATAGCAATACCACAGGCCATGAAGGAGGTTGCGGGATTTAAAGCCGCAGCAAAAGAAAAACTTCCAAAATAAGATTGCAGTTTTTTGCTAAACTAGTTAAAATATAATGATAAATGTAAACTAGGCAGAGCCTGGAACGGAGGAAAGTATGACTAAGATTAGAACTAGATATGCGCCTAGCCCAACAGGAAAGATGCATGTCGGCAATTTGAGATCCGCATTATATGAGTTTTTGATTGCAAAGCATGAAGGCGGTGACTTCATGCTCCGTATTGAAGATACAGACCAGGAACGTTTTGTGGAAGGCGCGACAGAAATCATTTATCGCACCATGGCGAAAACAGGACTTATCCATGATGAGGGTCCAGACAAAGACGGCGGATATGGCCCATATGTTCAGAGTGAGCGTATGAAAACAGGTATTTATATGAAGTATGCTAAGCAGCTTATTGAGAGTGGTGAAGCATATTATTGTTTCTGTGATAAAGAGAGACTGGCTTCTCTTAAGACAGAGATTGTAGAGGGCAAAGAAATCATGATTTATGACAAGCATTGTCTACACCTGTCTAAGGAAGAAATCGAGGCAAATCTTGCCGCTGGCAAACCATTTGTAATCAGACAGAACAATCCACAGGAAGGAACCACATCATTCCAGGATGAATTGTATGGAGAAATCACTGTTCAGAATAGTGAATTGGATGATATGATTCTGATTAAGTCAGATGGATATCCAACCTACAATTTTGCAAATGTAGTAGATGACCATACTATGAACATCACACATGTAGTGAGAGGAAATGAGTATTTGTCTTCCTCCCCTAAATACAAACGTCTCTATGACGCATTTGGATGGCAGGTTCCAGTGTACGTTCATTTGCCACTTATCACAGACGAAAACCACAAAAAGCTCAGCAAGAGAAGTGGACATTCTTCCTTTGAAGATTTGATTGATCAGGGCTTTATTACAGAGGCAATCGTGAATTATATTGCACTCCTTGGTTGGAGCCCAGAGGACAACTGTGAAATCTTTACTTTGGATGAATTGATTGAAAAGTTTGATTATCACAGAATTAGCAAATCTCCAGCTGTATTTGATATTGTCAAATTGAGATGGATGAATGGCGAGTACTTAAAGGCTATGGATTTTGATAAATTCTACGAGATGGCAAAACCATACCTTGAAAAAGAACTTCCAGCAACGATGGATTTGCGCAAGATAGCAGCAATGGTTAAAACTCGTATCGAAGTATTCCCAGATATTGCAGCACAGGTAGATTTCTTTGCAAAACTTCCAGAGTATGATGTTGAAATGTATTCCCACAAAAAGATGAAGACAGATGCGGCATCTTCCTTGGCAGTGCTGAAGGATTTACTTCCAATCCTAGAGGCGCAGGAGGATTATTCCAATGATGCTTTGTATCAGACTTTAGTAGCGTATGTTGCTGAAAAAGAATACAAGAATGGTTATGTAATGTGGCCAGTTAGAACTGCTGTTTCTGGCAAACAGATGACTCCAGCAGGAGCGACTGAGATTATGGAGGTTCTTGGCAAAGAGGAATCCCTAAATCGTATTCGCAAAGGTATCGCATTGCTTGAACAGGCAAACGCATAATTTGAAACTTGATGATGCGCAGCTTAGCGCAGTATTCCATAATTCGGGTCCAGCACTTGTGGTTGCTGGACCTGGAAGTGGAAAAACTACGGTTATCTTAAACAGGGTTTTATATTTGATTCAGCAGTGTCAGATTCCACCCGAACAAATTTTAGTGCTGACCTTTACAAGGGCAGCGGCTCAATCTTTGCAAAGCCGATTTTTGTTTTTGGCAGAGGATATCGTATTACCAGTTACATTTGGAACATTTCATTCTATTTTTTATCAAATTCTAAGACAGTACGGTTCGTACAAAAATTCCAAAATTATTACAACAACAGAAAAATATAATATTCTTTATGACCTAGGAGTAAAAGATAAGACACTGCTGGGAGATATTTGCCATGCATTTGGATATTTGCTAGGTAATCCTAATGCACAAATTCAAAGTGTTTTGCCAGCTCAAATGTCCGAGGAAGAATTCCAACAATTGTTTCAAGCGTATGTAAGACAGCTTAAATTGGAGGATATGTTGGATTTTGATCAGATGGCTGAATTAGTCTTGCAATTGTTTTTAGACAAACCAAGTATATTGGTTAGTTTTCAAACGAAATATCATTATTTTTTGGTAGACGAATTTCAAGACACTAATTTCTATCAGTATGAAATATTAAAACTAATATCTTCAAAAAGTAGTGAAATTTTTGTGGTTGGAGATGATGACCAGGCAATCTATAGTTTTCGAGGAAGCAGTCCCTCTATTATGATGCAGTTTCAAGAGGATTTTGATGACGTAAAAAGCTATTTTTTGACGACGAATTATCGAAGCGGAAGCAGGATAGTTATGGATGCCAATCGCTTGATAAGGGCAAATCAACAACGTATAGCCAAAAGGATTCGTTCAGCAAATACACAGGATGGAAGCGTGTCTTATCTTGATTTCGAAACAAAAGAAATGGAATATGATTATATTGTGAAACGAATCAAAAATCTTTTGGACAAAATAAAACCCGAAGAAATTGCTGTTATTGGAAGAACAAACAGACAAATAGATCAACTAAGGCAGGTGCTTTTCAAGGAAGGAGTTGCTTGTCAGAGTAGCGGGACCAAAGAAGAAAAAAAGTATTCTATAGTCACAGAACATTTAATGGGTTTGATAAAGTATATATTGGGAGATAAAAGTAAAGCAAAGTACTGGAGGAGCATATATTCTTCGTTGGATGGATATAGCCCTTTGTTTTGGGCAGATAAACATGCAAAACTATTTATGAATCATTTGTTAAAATGCAAGGAATATAAAGCTTTTTTACAAGGATTGGGAGAAGACAAAGAATTCATAAAAAAGGAATTAAGTATTTTAGTCAAAGAGAGTGGTAGGCACAAGTCGTTACAATCCTTTTTAGAAATGTTAATGTATCGTGTGGAAGAAAGTAAACAATCATCTGAGGGGATTCATTTATTGACTATGCATAGTTCAAAAGGTTTGGAGTTTGAATATGTATGTCTAATAGACATCAATGAAGGCATCATACCAGGCAAACAATGTATTACGCCGATGGAAATAGAAGAAGAGCGGAGAATGCTTTATGTAGGGATGACAAGGGCAAAAAAAATCTTGGATGTCTGTTACCTGAAAGGAACAAAAGAACATCCAAGATTAGCTTCTAGATTTTTAAATCCATTGCTAGGCAGAGAAAAGAAGGATTAATCTTCTACAATCTCATCAAACTCTGCATTGTCAAGGAATTCGTCAAATGCGTCAGCAACTGCTTCGTATTCATCGTCATCCTCGATATAAATCAATTCTGGCTCTACATTAGGATCGGATTCATCCTCTTTGTAGCCGTAGAACCAAACCTCACCATCTTCGTTTTCGCCATTTTCATCCAATGGAAGTAAAGCGATATAATCTTTATCAGATACAGTCATAATGGTGATTACAGCACAAGTAACTTTGGAACCATCCTCTAACTCTAAATCAACAGTCATTTCTTCTTCAGCAAAATTTTCAGCCATAAGAAAACACTCCTTTCCTTTTTTTTCATTATAGCTTTTTTCATAGAAAAAAACAACGGTGTATTGTATAATCATTTTAGTGAGTTTCACCACAAAATAAGGAGGCTTGGTTAAATGTTTACAAAGACGGGTGATGTAAGACCACTTGGTTTGAGCAAAAGAGGAAAAAATATCAATGCTGCATTTGTCAGTGCCAAAGATGATTGTGGATTGGTGATTTATGATTTCAAAACTCGAAAGGAAGTATATCGGATTCCATTTCCGAAAGAGGCTAGAGTTGGCAATATACATGCAATGGAGATAGAGGGACTTGGAAGCAAGAGATTCTGTTATCAGTTCTATGAAGAGAACACTTTGATTAAGGATACCTATGCAAAAGCTTTTGTGGGAAATGAAAAATATGGGGAGAAGAAAGAGGTACTTGCAGTATTTCCCAATCCTAAATTTGATTGGGGCGATGATGCAAATCCTAGAGTGCCTTATGAAGATGCTTTGGTGTATTTATTGCATGTTCGTGGGTTTACCAAACATCCTTCGTCAAAAGTGAAGTCCAAAGGTACCTTTAGAGGTGTAATTGAAAAACTTAACCACCTTAAAGAACTTGGAATTACCACATTAGAACTTCAACCGGCGTACGAATTTGATGAAGCAGATGGCAACTATTGGGGATACACTCTCGCGGATTATTTTAGCCCAAAGAATAGCTACGCCCAGAGTAAAGATGGAGTGAAAGAGTTTAAAGAGATGGTGAAAGCACTTCATGCGGAAGGCATAGAAGTGGTTATGCAGTTCTATTTCCCAAATCAGATTCCAGAATGGGATGTACTGGAAATTCTGCGTCATTGGATTACAGAGTATCATGTAGATGGATTTCATATAAAAGGGAATCATCTTGCTATGGAGCGCATAAAGGAAGCCCCAGCGTTGGCTGATACAAAACTTTGGTTTACCCATTTTGAGCAACAACCTTTGTCTGTATATGACAAACAGAAGGAAATGAATAGAACAATTGCTGTGTACAATCAGGAATATTGCTTCCAGATGAGAGGACTGCTCAAGGGTGATGAAGGTCGCATGGAAAGCTGCGCCAAATGGATGAGGCTTAATCCGGCATATGCTGGGCAAATAAATTTCCTTACTAATTATGATATGTTTACACTGCAGGATTTAGTTTCCTATGACCGTAAGCACAACGAAGCCAACGGAGAAAACAACAAAGATGGAAATGACTATAATTGTAGTTGGAACTGTGGTGTGGAAGGTCCTACCAAGAAGAAGCAAGTAACTGCGCTTCGTAAAAAGCAGATGAGAAATGCACTTTGTCTGCTTATGTTGTCTCAGGGTACTCCATTGATTTTTATGGGCGATGAATTTGGCAACTCTCAGGAGGGCAATAACAATCCATACAATCAAGACAATGAGATTGGATGGATTAATTGGAGCCTTTTAGAAAAAAACAGAGAGATTTTAGAGTTTTTCAAGGAACTAAGTGAGCTTCGCAGAAACCATCCTGTGTTGCATCCAAAGGAAGCCTTTCGATTGATGGATTATATTTCTTGTGGATATCCAGATTTGTCTTATCATGGAGAGGAACCATGGAAACCATGTTTTGAATATCATAGCAGACAATTAGGTGTTCTGCTTTGTGGTAAATACGCCAAAATCAATCGCAGAACAGAAGATGATTTCTTCTATATCGCATATAATTTGCATTGGGAAGAACACTCCTACGGCTTACCAGATTTGCCAAAGGATTTGGAGTGGAAGCTTAAGATGAGCACAGATGAAGAGGTGCAGATTCGAGAGGAAAAAACTGTTTTTGTGAATCTTCCGCCTAGAAGTATTGCAATATTTACAAGTAAGAAGAGAGAACGTAAATGAAATATTTAAAGCATTTTAAGACAGTTACGTATCATAAATGGCTTGTACTACAGGGCTGTTTTGCAGTGGGCCTTTATGTACAAGGCCTGACGCATGATTTGTCCAAATATAGCCCTTCAGAGTTCTTGGTTGGAGCCAAATACTATCAGGGAACTCGAAGCCCAAATAACGCTGAACGAGAGGATATTGGGTATTCCTCTGCATGGTTACATCACAAAGGAAGAAATAAACACCATTATGAGTACTGGATGGATTATTCCATGGACGGTGCGGCTAGTGTATTGATTCCAGTGCCTATGCCAAGGAAATATATCGTAGAGATGTTTATGGATCGAATTGCCGCCTGTAAGATTTACAAAAAGAATATTTATACGGATGCTTCTGCACTAGATTACTATCAAAGAAGCAAAGGGAAGAATATTATGCATCCAAATACGGCTGCTGATCTTGAAATGTTACTTATGATGCTTGCTCAAAAAGGGGAAAAGGAAACCTTTTCTTTTATCAAGAATGAGTTTTTGAAAGGATAAATGCACTATCTTTTTTGAATTATCATATATTAATGTAAAGACATTAAGAGAGTGCTTGAAATGAATTGTTGTGCTTTATTGTTTTTACTTTTGATATTCGGGTCTGGTAATTGCAGCAGACAGGGCTGTAATAATGGCTGCAACGCTAGAGTGACAGAAAGAAATCAGTCTTGCGGTTGCGCTAGACAGAGAGAAAG
Organism: Lachnospiraceae bacterium; assembly: GCA_017453065.1. Taxonomy (GTDB): domain Bacteria; phylum Bacillota; class Clostridia; order Lachnospirales; family Lachnospiraceae; genus Acetatifactor. Next base: position 200,978 of record JAFTKW010000019.1, read on the forward strand.
AGAAGAAGACTGTGGATGTAATAGCCGCCAGAGAGAAAGAGAAACTGACTGTGGATGTAATAACCGCCAGAGAGAAAGAGAATCTGACTGCGGATGTAACAATGCAAACCAGAGAGAAAGAGAATCTGACTGCGGATGTCAGAATGTGAGAACAGAAGAAACGGATTGCGGTTGCGACAATGCAGGTATCATTCCACCACCATGGGTTAGAGTAGATGGTGGCAGAGATAACAATCAATCCTGCGGATGCAATAGACGCTAGAAAATATCAGGGAGGGGAACTCCCAGAGCATTTTGCATATCAATTGGAACCGGTGCAACAAATTGCATCGGTTCTTTTGTTATAGGATGATTTAGGGTAAGTCTATAGGAATGTAAAGCCTGCCTTTGAATATAAGTCATATCAGGATTGTACAGATAATCGCCAATTAATGGAGCTCCAATATGTTTCATATGTACTCTGATTTGATGTGTTCTTCCAGTCTCTAAATGTAAAAGCAGAAGAGATAAGTTTCGACTTTCGTTAGATGTGATTTTTTTGTAATGAGTAACGGCTTTTTCTCCATATTCAAAATCTACTATACGTTCAATGACAGAAGCTTCTTTCCGGGTAATTGGTGCATCTATTATGCCTTCCAGCGGAAGAGTACTCTTGCTAGAGATTGCTAAATATTCTCTTTTGACCCTGCGGTTGGAAATCATTTGGGATAAGATTCCAGCACTGATTTGGTTCTTAGCAACAATTGTAAGCCCTGTGGTATCGCGATCTAAACGATTTACACAACGATAGACAAAGGGCATTTGATCTTTAAAATAATAGGCAACAGCATTGCCTAGAGTGTTTTCATAATTGTCCATGGATGGGTGAATTGGCATATCTGCAGGCTTGTTTACAACCAAAATATCCTCATCCTCATATATGATGTCTAGTGGAAGAGGAACCGCAGGGATATGCTCAGACTGTTTTTGTTCTTCTAAAATCACTGTAAGCAAGTCATCTTCATGTAGTGGAGTTTTCATCAAAACAGGCTGATGGTTTATCAGAATGCTGCCAGGTGCTTTGCGAAGCTGTATAAGGCAGGATGAAGAAACACCCATAGACTTCAAAAAGAAGCCTATGGGCATACCAGATTCTTTTGATGTTATTGCAAAATGAAATGTTCTAATCATAATTTACGTTTCTATTAGTTGGACATAACCTCTTTGTAAAGATTGTTGTAAAGAGTGTCTGCTTCTTCACCCATGTAGGAGAAGGTCTCTAATCCATCGTACTGACTCAAATCCGGGAAAGCGATGGAAGAGTTGCGAATATCATCATCCTCAATCAATGCTTTTGCAGCATCGTTAGGTGTAGAATAGGTTATGTAATCAAAGTTCATAAGTGCGATGTCTGCTCTACACATGAAATCGATGAATTTCTCAGCGTTTTCTTTGTTAGCAGCGTTTTTTGGAATTACCCAGGAATCAATCCATACGTTGGTTCCTTCTTCTGGAATAACGTATTCCAAATCTGGATTTTCTCTTTGTGTATAGATTGCTTCGCCAGAGTAGATGACTCCGAGAGCGGCTTCACCGCCAATCATTTTATCTCTAACTTGGTCCACAACATAAGCCTGAACCAAAGGTTTTTGCTCAATCAATAACTGCTTTGCAGCTTCAAGTTCCTCTACATCTGTCGAGTTCATAGAGAAACCTTTCATCTTGAGTCCAATCATGAACAAGTCACGAACAGAACTCTGCATAAGGATATTGTCCTTGTATTGTTCATCCCACAAAATAGACCAGCTTGTTACAGGTTCGTCTACCATAGTGGTGTTGTATAAGATACCTACAGTACCCCAGCAGTATGGAACAGAGTATTTGTTGTCTGGGTCAAATGCTAAGGACTGCTCATAATACTGTGCACCGATATTTGCTTTCGCATTTGGAAGGTTGTCCCAGTTAAGCTCAGCAAGCATATCGTTGTCAATCATTTTCTGAATCATGTAATCGGATGGGCAAATCAAATCGTAGTTTGTTGCACCAGCGGATACCTTTGGATACATTTCTTCATTGGTCTGGAATTCGTCATAGATGACCTTGATTCCAGTTTCTTCTTCAAACATCTCAATGGTTTCTGGGTCGATGTATTCCCCCCAGTTGTAAACATATACTTCTCCGTTAGGAGTTTCGTTTGCGCCGCCACAACCGCAAAAAGTAGATGCGATTAATGCAGCGCACAAGACAAGTGTGACAAATTTTCTCAATTATTCTTCCTCATTCTTTCTGTTATTTTGCTGTCACTTCATTTTTCTTTTTTGGCGTATAATTTACCAAAATAAGAAGCAATAACACCGTGACGAAGATAATGGTAGATAGCGCATACATCTCTGGTTTAATGCCTTTGCGCACTTCCGTGTAAATCTTCGTAGATAATGTATCAATTCCCGGACCTTTTGTAAAGTGGGTAATTACAAAATCGTCCAATGACATGGTAAATGCCATCAGATATCCAGAAACAATACCAGGCAAAATATCTGGAAAGACAACCTTAAAAAAGGCCTGTCTATGCGTAGCGCCTAGATCAAGCGCTGCTTCATAGGTACTTGGATTAAGCTGTTTCATACGAGGCATAACACTTAATATTACATAAGGAATATTAAAAGTAATATGAGATAGAAGAATGGTTATAAAACCAAACTTTATGCCAATCATAATAAATAGGAGCATTAAAGAGATACCAGTAACAATTTCAGCATTTAACATAGGAATGTTGGTGATGCCCATTACGATAGCTCTGGTTTTGCGTTTCATACCATTGATGGCGATGCAGGCAACGGTTCCAATGACGGTAGCTATGGTGGCAGACAAAAAGGCAATTGCTAATGTGTTGAAAAGGGCCTGCAAGATGGCTTCGTTTTGGAAAAGTTCTGCATACCATTTCAGGGTAAAACCACCCCATTTGGCTCTGGATTTGCTTGCGTTAAAGGACAATACAATCAATGTAACAATAGGGGCATAAAGGAAAATGACAATCAATGCAACGTAGATTTTTTGAGCAGTGGTTTTGATCATAGCACATTTCCCTCCCCGTCTTTGTCAAAGATAGCAGAAAGAACCATATTGATGACGATAAAGATCATCAAAACCACAGACAGACCACTGCCTAGGTTCCAGTTTCCGCTGGTGGTAAATTCCATTTCGATAATGTTTCCAATCAGCAATATTTTGTTTCCTCCAAGCAAAGTGGAGATAACGAAGGTGGTAAGAGCTGGGACAAAAACCATAGTAATACCACTGATGATACCAGGAACGGACAAAGGCAGAGTAATCTTTAGAAAAGTTTTAAAACTGTTGGCGCCTAAGTCTCTGGCAGCATTGATTACATTTGGATCGATTTTTGCCAGAACATTATAAATAGGCAGAACCATAAAAGGTAGGAAGTTGTATACCATACCTAATATAATTGCGCCTGGAGTGTTGATAATATTGATTGTTGGAAGGTGTAAGAACTTTAATATGTTGTTGATAACACCAGATTTTTCTAATAAAGTAAGCCAAGCTAAGGTGCGCAACAAAAAATTCATCCACATAGGAAGAATAAAGATGAGCACTAAAAAAGAATGCTGATTTTTGCTCATCTTGTTCAAAATCATTGCAAGAGGGTATGCGAGCAAAAGACAGATAATTGTGCTGGCTACAGACAATAAAATAGAAATCCACAGAGCCTTTCCATGCTCTGCGGTTGCTATTGCTGCTATGTTTTCAAATGTAAAAGCGCCTGTCTTATCAGTAAATCCATAGTACAAAACCATGAGAAGGGGAATGATAATAAAGGCTACAGCCCATATTAGATATGGTGCAGATAACAACTTTTTATTCATTGACACCTACAGCCTCCTCGTCCTCGGATTCAGGTTTGTTCATAATCTGAATATTAAATGGATCAACGTTGATGCCTACCATGGTTCCCACAGGGAACATGCCTGTAGAGTGAACAAGCCACTCAAAGCCATGGGCTTGTACTTCCATTTCATAATGAACGCCTTTGAAGATTACGTGGCTGACAACACCGGTAATGGTTCCTTCAGAAGGGTCCTGAGTTAATTCTACATCTTCAGGTCGAATTACCACGTCAACCGGTTTGTTGCGACCAAAACCTTCATCGACACAGGCAAATTTGGTGCCCAGAAATTCTACCAAACGGTCCTCAATCATGACAGCAGGGATGATGTTACTTTCACCAATGAAGTCAGCAACAAATGCGTTTTCAGGTTCGTTATAAATACGCTCAGGAGAGCCAATCTGCTGAATGTAGCCCTGGTTCATAACTACGATAGTATCAGACATAGTAAGAGCTTCTTCCTGATCATGAGTTACATATATAAAGGTAATGCCAAGTTCGTTCTTAAGACGGATGAGTTCATATTGCATGTCTTGACGAAGCTTCAAATCCAGAGCACCCAAAGGCTCGTCCAAAAGAAGAAGCTTAGGTTCATTAACAATAGCTCTGGCAATAGCGATACGTTGCTGCTGGCCACCACTTAAGGAATTTGGCATACGATTTTCAAAGCCATCTAAGTTAACCAACTTAAGTGCATACTTAATCTTGTCTTTGATGTATTCTTTGGATTTGCCTTTGATTTTAAGACCAAAAGCAATATTTTCTGCAATGTTCATATGGGTAAAGAGAGCATACTTCTGAAAGACAGTGTTAAGCTGTCTTTTGTTTGGTGGAAGTTTCGTAATATCCTGACCTTCAAACATAACTCGTCCAGAATCAGGGGTTTCAAAACCGCCTAAAATACGAAGCGTAGTAGTCTTGCCACAGCCACTAGGACCGAGTAAGGTGAGGAACTCGTTTTCGCGGATGTATAGATTCAAATCGTCTAAGACCATCTGTCCGTCATAGGATTTGGAAATATGCTGTAAATCAACCAATACATTTTTCATCTGTAAGGGCCCTCCATCCAATCATTAATCAATCAACATTTTATATGTATTTTGTTAAAAAAGCAACGCATATTTTTACCTATTAACAAACTTCGATAAATATAGTATAATATGCTTAATTACAGACCACATCTAAGGAGAGTACAGCTATGGGAAAAGAAAGATATGTTGCATACGTTTCAACCTACACCATGGGTGACAATCACGGCATCAAAATCTACGATGTTGACATGGTAAATGGCAAATTTACAGAGAAGGATCGAGTTGAAATTACAAACTCCTCCTATGTGACCATTTCTAAGAGCAAAAAATGTTTGTATTCCATTACAGATTTTGGTGTAGAGGCATATCGTATCCTGCCAGATGGTGGCTTGGAATTAATCAATCACGCACCTATCAATGGTATGCGTGGCTGTTATCTTTCCACAGATTATGAAGATAAGTTTCTTTTTGTTGCAGGATATCATGATGGAAAGTTAACTGTCCTTCGATTAAATGAAGACGGTTCTATAGGGGCTATTACAGAAGAGATATATCATAAAGGGTTAGGAACAGCTGCTGAGAGACACTATCGTCCGCATATTAATTGTGCGCGTATGTCCCATGACAACAAGTATCTTTTCGTAGCTGACCAAGGTATGGACCATGTGAACGTATACAAGTTAGACCATGTTCGTGGAACTTTAAAACTTGCAGATGTACTTCGTGGCGATATTGATTCTGCGCCTAGACATGTGAAAATATCAAAGAATGGTAAATATGTTTACATCATTCACGAAATTGCATGTAACATTACTGTATATACATACGAAGAAAGAAATGGTGCGCCATATTTTGATCGTATTCAAACCATCGAAACGACAGAAGAAGAGCACAAAGAACTGGGAGATTGTGCAAGTGGTCTGCGTTTTTCTCCTGACTACAAATATTTACTTGCAACGACCATTGGAGATGACAGCGTGACTGTGTATGAAGCAGATGTAGACACCGGCCTTCTGACCAAACTGTTCTGTTTGCCTGTAAGTGGTGACTATCCAAAGGATGCGGCGTTCTTCCCAGATGCAAAGCATATTGTGGCGTTGAACCATGAGTCCAATACTTTGACCTTCTTTAGAACAGATATGGAAGGCAAGCATATGATGATGTGTGGACCAGAGATGAAGGTTGACAGTCCAAACTGTATTGTTTTTCACAAATTAGCATAAATACGAATAAAAGGTGGCGAAGTCAATCGCCACCTTTTTTATGTTATCTTTATTTTGTTTTGTAAAAGTCTACAACAGAAGACAATTTGCTGCTCATGGAAATCATAAGTTGATCTAGAAGAGTGATGGCAACCATAGATTCCATAACTACCAAAGCACGCGGAACAATAACAGGATCATGTCTTCCTTTAATCTGGATTTGGACATTTTCTCCATGTCTGTTTACAGTACTTTGTTCCTGGAAAATGGAAGGGGTAGGTTTTACATGAGCTCTGAGCAGGATTTGACTGCCATCAGATATGCCACCAAGTACACCACCGGAGTGATTAGTCTCTTTAATGATCTGTCCATTGACATTGCGGAAGGAATCGTTATTTTCGCTTCCTTTCATGGAAGAAACCAGTGTTCCGTCTCCAATTTCAACTGCTTTAACAGCACCGATGGACATAATAGCTTTTGCCAAATCAGCATCTAGCTTGTCGAAAACAGGCTGGCCGATTCCGGCAGGCATACCTGTGACCACACAATCCATGATTCCACCCACTGAATCTAATTGTTTGGCCATGTCTTGTACATAAAGTTCTGCTTGCTGATGGAGCTTCAGGTTTGGAATTCCTGTAGAAGTTTGACCTAGTGCCTGATAGTCAAAATCTTCATCCTCCATATAAATATCACCTAAGGCACGGGTGAAAGTTGTGATTTCGATTCCCATTTCTTTCAATATTTTTGAAGCGATTGCACCAGCGGCTACGCGGCCTATGGTTTCACGACCAGAGGAACGACCACCACCTCTATAATCACGAAAACCGTATTTGACATCGAAGGTAAAATCAGCATGTCCAGGTCTGTAGTAAGACGCAATTTCGCTATAATCTTTTGATATTTGAGAAGTGTTGCGAACAAGCAAAGAGATAGGAGTGCCAGTAGTCTTGCCTTCAAAGATGCCAGACAAAATCTCCACCTGATCTGCTTCTTTACGCGGTGTTGAAATAGAAGAATTACCAGGTTTACGTCTATCTAGAAACGCCTGAATATCTTCTGGGCAAAGAGAGAGTCCAGCGGGACATCCGTCAACGACTACACCCAAAGCCTCTCCATGAGATTCGCCCCATGTTGTTATTTGAAAAATCTTGCCAAAACTAGAACCTGCCATAAAAAGCCTCCCTCTATAGCGTTTCATATAAAAGTTGCTTTGATTATATCCAAAGAAATGCAAATAGGCAACTTTTTTTGCATGGTATTTTGGGAAATATAGTGCGAAAAAAATAGAACTGTGATACAATGATGAAGAATATGTACTAATGTAACTGGTGAACTACAAAGGAAGATATCTATGAAAAAGACTTTTCGAGAGAGAGTAGTATTTTTCTGCTCCCGCAAAACAAAAGAGCATAGATGGCTTGCCAAACCCCTGATGGTATGGATGACGGTCGCGTTAGCAGCCTACCACGTTTGTCTGGCGATAGCTCACAACTGCAAAAAGATATATGCAGTTGGTTTATTTTGCTTGCTTTTTTTTGTAACCACCAGTTTTAATTTCCATGATATTTATTCAGTTCTGGATTTAGAAATTGATGAAAATGGTGTTCAGCTTGCAGATGACGGTCAGGCAACTATACAAGTGGATATTGAGGAATTAGTAAAGGAAGAAGAGGACGCGGTCATCTATGATGACGTAGAATTGGTGGATCAGGTAGAAATCGACACCTATACCATCGAAGATATCCTTGCCTACAATGATGGTGCTGCCAAATCTGAGAAAGTGGAGGAAACAGTTCCATCAAAGGATTATGAATTTGACAGAGATGACTGGCGAATCATGCTGGTGAATAAGCAGCATCCTATTCCTGATGATTATGAATTTCCTCTGGGCACTATTCGGGGCAATCTAAAGTGTGACGAACGTATTTTGGAAGATTTGCTGGCCATGGTGCAGGCGGCTAAGGATGATAGAATTGATTTGAATATCTGTTCTCCATACAGAGATTATGATAGACAGACAGTATTGTTCGAACGCAAGATTGACAAATATTTAAATAGAGGCTTGTCTTATATTGATGCCTATCGTGTCGCATCTCAGATTGTTACGGCTCCCAATGCCAGTGAACATCAGCTTGGACTATCTATCGACTTCAACAGCAGTACTTATCCAAATTTGAATGAAGGATTTGCAGATACAGAAACTGGAAAATGGCTAAAAGAAAACGGACCGAAATACGGATTCATACTTCGATATCCACTTGGGAAAGAATATATTACAGGTATCGAATTTGAACCTTGGCATTATAGATATGTAGGCGTGGAAGCCGCTACCTTTATTACAGAAAAAGGGATTACCCTAGAAGAATTTTGGGAGGATTATATAGACTAGATGTATAAAATACTAAAACAAGAAGGAAGAGCGAAAAGAGGCGAATTTCATACTGTCCATGGTGTGATTCAGACTCCGGTGTTTATGAATGTAGGAACAGCGGCTGCAATTAAGGGCGCCGTTTCTACGGAAGATTTAGAACAGATTAAATGTCAGGTGGAATTGTCCAATACCTACCATTTGCATGTTAGACCTGGTGATCAGATTATTAAGCAGATGGGAGGTCTTCATAAATTTATGTCTTGGGAAAAGCCGATTCTGACTGATTCTGGTGGATTTCAGGTTTTTTCACTTGCAGGACTTCGAAAGATTAAGGAAGAAGGTGTTTCTTTCCAGTCTCACATTGATGGCCGCAAAATCTTTATGGGGCCTGAGGAAAGTATGCAGATTCAATCAAATCTGGCGTCTACCATCGCAATGGCTTTTGACGAATGCATTCCAAGCAGAGCGGACCGCAATTATGTTCAGAATTCCGTAGACAGAACAACCAGATGGTTAAAGAGATGTCAAGAGGAAATGAATCGATTGAATTCGCTGGAAGATACCATCAACAAAAATCAGCTTTTGTTTGGCATCAATCAAGGTGCGATTTTTCCAGATATTCGAATTGAACATGCAAAGCGTATCGCAGAGTTTGATTTGCCCGGATATGCGGTGGGTGGTCTTGCTGTAGGGGAAACACACGAAGAAATGTATCATATTTTGGAGGAAACGGTTCCTTATTTGCCGGTCAACAAACCTACCTATTTGATGGGAGTTGGAACCCCAGCCAATATATTGGAAGGCGTTGAGAGAGGTATAGACTTTTTCGACTGTGTATATCCAACACGAAACGGCCGACATGGTCATTTGTACACCAATCACGGTAAAATTAATTTGTTCAATGCGAAATACGAATTGGATGATAGACCAATTGAAGAGGGCTGTGGATGCCCAACTTGTAGACGATACAGCAGAAGTTATGTAAGACATCTTCTTAAGGCAAAAGAGATGCTTGGAATGAGACTGTGTGTACTTCACAACCTCTACTTCTACAATACCATGATGGAAGAAATAAGAGCTGCTCTTGACGAAGGACAGTTTGCAGCATACAAAAAGCGTAAGCTGGAAGGCATGGCGGCAGGTCAACAGGACTAGAAATACATTTCTACTGCTAAAATTTTTATAAAGTGCTTGCCCTAAAACGGTAAGTTGTGTATCATTTCATTTAGGTGTTTATGGTCTAGGCCATGGATATAAGAGACTTTAGGAGGAACAAAGATGAATATTTTGTTGACAGATGCTGCTGCAGCAAATGCAGCTATGGGTGGTATGGAACTGGTTACTATGCTGTTGGTATATGCAGTTATTATTTTTGCAATGTGGTTTTTCTTCATGCGTCCACAGAAAAAGGAGCAGAAGAGACACGCAGCTATGCTTGCAGCACTTGAGACAGGTGATTGTGTTTTGACAAACGCTGGTTTCATTGGCATCGTTATTGATATCAACGACGATACTGTAATCGTAGAGTTCGGCAACAACAAAAACTGCCGTATTCCTATGGAAAAATCTGCTATTGCACGTGTAGAAAAAGCAAATCAGTAATTAGCAAGTTTAGAGGGCGCTCTTTATAGAGCGTCCTTTTTCTTTTTATAACTTATATTCCGTATTTCTATATTAGGTATTACTTTAAGTAATGGCTTCTCTAACTCTTGAAAAATACATATATATACGTTATTATAGTAAAAAATCTTTCATACTGTAACGTATTACAGTATTAAGCGCTGATTAATCTAGGAAAAGAGGATATAAATATGGAACTTAAGATTACGTGTATTCCAGGAGATGGAATTGGCCCAGAGATTGTTGCACAGGCAAAAAAGGTAGTAGACAAAGCGGGAGAAGTGTATGGATTTACTCCTATCTATACAGATATTTTGATGGGTGGCGCGTCTATAGACGTACATGGAGTTCCACTTACCGATGAAGCAATTGCAACGGCAAAAAGCGCTGATGCAGTTTTGATGGGTTCTATTGGAGGCGATACTACGAAATCACCTTGGTATAAACTGCCTCCAAATCTAAGACCAGAAGCAGGATTGCTTAAGATTCGTAAAGCATTAAATCTTTTTGCGAATCTCAGACCAGCCCTTTTGTACAAAGAATTGGCTGGTGCATGTCCATTGAAAGAAGAAATCAGCTCAAAAGGCTTTGACATTATGATTATGCGTGAACTTACTGGAGGTCTATATTTTGGAGACCGCAAAACAGTGGAGGAAAATGGAGTTCGCAAAGCCATTGATACATTGACATACGATGAGAATGAAATTCGCCGTATTGCTATCAAAGGTTTTGATATTGCGAGAAAGAGAAAACAAAAAGTCACTAGCGTAGATAAGGCGAATGTATTAGATTCCTCCAGACTATGGAGAAGTGTGGTGGAAGAAGTGGCAAAGGATTATCCTGATGTAATATTGGAGCATATGCTGGTTGATAACTGCGCAATGCAGCTTGTCAAAGACCCTGCACAGTTTGACGTAATCCTTACAGAGAATATGTTCGGAGATATTTTGTCTGATGAGGCGAGCATGGTAACCGGTTCTATTGGAATGTTGGCATCTGCTTCTTTAAATGATACCAAATTTGGATTATATGAACCAAGTCATGGCTCAGCTCCTGATATTGCAGGTCTGGATGTGGCAAACCCAATTGCAACTATTTTAAGTGCAGCTATGATGCTTCGCTATAGTTTTGATTTGGATGATGCGGCTGATGCTATTGAAGCGGCAGTTCAGCAGGTACTTCAGGAAGGATATCGCACAGGCGATATTTACTCTGAGAATTGTAAAAAAGTGGGATGTAAAGAAATGGGAGAATTGATTGCATCCAGAGTAAAATAATAATAGAATAGTAAATAGTACTTATGAAAAAAAGCCTAGAGAAAGAGGAAATGAGATATGAGAAGTGATTCTGTTAAAACAGGAACGGCGCAAGCTCCTCACAGAAGCTTGTTTAATGCATTGGGATATACGGAGGAAGAAAGAAGACGTCCTCTGATTGGTATCGTCAGCTCTTACAATGAAATTGTACCAGGACATATGAATCTAGACAAAATCGTAGATGCTGTCAAAATGGGAGTTGCTATGGCAGGTGGTACGCCTGTCGTGTTCCCAGCAATCGCAGTATGCGATGGTATTGCAATGGGACACGTTGGAATGAAATATTCCTTAGTTACCAGAGATTTGATTGCAGATAGCACAGAGTGTATGGCTATGGCGCACGGTTTTGATGGATTGGTGTGCGTACCTAACTGTGACAAAAACGTTCCAGGCCTGTTAATGGCTGCTGCGAGACTGAATATACCAACCATCTTCGTTTCGGGTGGTCCTATGCTTGCTGGGCGTATCAATGGACAGAAGACAAGTCTTTCCTCCATGTTTGAGGCTGTAGGAAGCGTTGCTGCGGGTACCATGTCTATGGAACAGCTTTGTGAATTTGAAGAAAAGGCATGCCCAACCTGCGGCTCTTGCTCTGGTATGTATACAGCCAATTCAATGAACTGTTTGACAGAAGCTCTTGGAATGGGCCTTAAAGGAAATGGTACTATTCCAGCTGTTTATTCTGAAAGAATCAGACTTGCAAAGCATGCAGGTATGAAGATTATGGAGTTAGTGGAAAAAGACATCAAACCTAGAGATATTATGACTGAAAAGGCATTTTTGAATGCCCTTACTGTAGATATGGCGCTTGGATGTTCCACAAACTCTATGCTCCATCTTCCAGCTATTGCTCATGAAGCTGGAGTAGATTTGAATTTAGATGTTGCCAACGATCTTTCTGCAAAGACACCGAACCTTTGTCATTTGGCCCCAGCGGGACATACTTATATGGAAGACTTAAATGAAGCTGGTGGTGTATATGCTGTTATGAAAGAGTTGACCAAATTAAATCTGCTTCATACAGATTTGATAACAGTAACTGGACAGACTGTTGGTGAAAACATAGAGGGTGCAGTAAATCGAAATCCAGAAGTCATCAGACCAGTTGAGAATCCATATTCTACCACAGGTGGAATTGCTGTACTCAAAGGAAATTTGGCGCCAGACTCGGGTGTGGTGAAACGCTCTGCGGTAGTTCCTGAAATGATGGTACATGAAGGCCCTGCCAGAGTATTTGATTGCGAAGAAGATGCGATTGCTGCAATTAAGGGTGGTAAAATTGTGGCAGGCGATGTGGTTGTAATTCGCTATGAAGGACCAAAAGGTGGACCAGGTATGAGAGAGATGTTGAATCCTACTTCCGCCATTGCAGGTATGGGTCTAGGCTCCAGTGTAGCACTGATCACAGATGGACGTTTCTCTGGTGCTTCCAGAGGTGCATCCATAGGACATGTTTCTCCAGAAGCGGCAGTGGGTGGCCCAATTGCCCTTGTGGAAGAGGGAGATATTATCAGCATTAATATTCCTGAAAACACATTAAATGTAAAGGTTTCTGATGAAGAGATGGCCAAACGTAGAGAAGCATGGGTTCCAAGGGAACCAAAGGTGACAACAGGATATCTGGCTAGATATCGCGAACTGGTGACCAGCGGAAATAGAGGTGCTATCTTAGAGATTCAGAAATAAAGCGGAGGATACAAAATGCAGTTAACAGGTGCAGAAATAGTAATAGAATGTCTGAAAGAGCAGGGAGTTGACACTGTGTTTGGATACCCAGGAGGTACGATTTTAAATGTGTACGATGCTCTTTACAAACATAGTAGTGAAATTAAACATATTTTAACCTCCCATGAGCAGGGGGCATCTCATGCGGCTGACGGTTACGCCAGAGCAACTGGCAAAGTTGGTGTTTGTCTTGCAACCAGTGGACCTGGTGCGACCAACTTGGTAACTGGTATTGCAACAGCATATATGGATTCCGTTCCTATGGTTGCGATTACAGCCAATGTAAATCTGCCTCTTTTGGGAAAAGATTCCTTTCAGGAAATTGACATAGCTGGTGTGACTATGCCAATCACTAAACATAATTACATCGTAAAGGATGTATCTATTTTGGCTGATACCATTCGTAAAGCCTTCCAGATTGCGAAGACAGGTCGTCCTGGTCCAGTTTTAGTGGATATCACGAAGGATGTAACAGCCAATGTATGTGAATATAATCCTGTAGAGCCAGAGGAAATCGTTCAGCTGGGCAGATATACAGATGAAGACATTGAAGCGGCACTGAAATTACTGGGAAAAGCAAAGAAACCATTTATATATTTGGGTGGTGGCGCAGTAATTGCTGGTGCGGCAGAGGAAGTGGCAGAGTTTGCAGATCTGATTGATGCTCCCGTTTGTGATACTTTGATGGGAAAAGGCGTTATGAATGGCAGAAGCGAGCGTTACACTGGCATGATTGGTATGCATGGAACCAAAACATCAAATTTTGGCGTTAGTGAGTGTGATTTGCTGATTGCTCTTGGAGCAAGATTCTCAGATCGAGTAATTGGCAATCCAAAGACGTTTGCAAAGAATGCAAAGATTTTACATATTGATATTGATGCAGCGGAAATTGGAAAAAACATCAAGGCGGATGTGTCCGTGGTTGGTGATTTGAAAGATATTCTTATGCAGTTAAATAGCAAATTAGAAAAACAAAATCACAATGAGTGGATGGAGCACATCAAAGAATTAAAAGCGAAATATCCACTGAAATATGATAATACTGTGTTGTCTTGCCCATTTGTCATGGAGGAGATAGACAGAGTAACCAAAGGGGAGGCAATTATTACTACAGATGTAGGTCAGCATCAAATGTGGGCAGCGCAGTATTATAAGTACAGTAAGCCTCGTACCTTCCTTTCCTCAGGCGGCCTTGGAACCATGGGTTACGGCCTTGGTGCATGTATTGGTGCTAAGATGGGTCAACCAGACAAAATATGTATCAATATCGCAGGAGATGGATGCTTTAGAATGAATATGAATGAACTTGCGACAGCAAGTAGATATAACATTCCTATTATTCAGGTGGTAATCAACAACCACGTGCTTGGCATGGTGCGTCAATGGCAGACTTTGTTCTATGATCACAGATATTCTCAGACTGTACTTAATGATATGGTTGATTTCTGTAAGGTTGCAGAGGGCTTGGGATGTATGGCGATTCGCGTAACTACCAAGGATGAAGTGGCACCTGCTATTGAAAAGGCTCTTATGGCAGGAAGACCAGTTGTTATAGAATGTGTTATTCCTGAGGATGACAAAGTATTTCCAATGGTACCAGCGGGTGCTCCTATCAGCGATGCATTTGATGGAGATGATTTGGCACAAAGAGAGGCAAAGTAGTGTAAAGAGGAGAAGTCTATGGCTAAATCCTGTAAGAGGTTTTTGTTTCTGCTACTGTTAATGGTTTTGCTAGTTTTGGTCGGATACCTTGGACTTGGAATATTATATAGTGGCCACTTTACCAGGGGAACTTGGATAAATGGTATTTACTGTACAGGCAAAACAGTAGAAGAAGTTAATTTGCTTCTCATTGAGCAGACTCAAATACCCAACTTTGTGATAATTGATGACAATGATAAAACATACGAGATCTCCTTAGAGGAGGTCTCTTGTGTTATTGACTATACAAGTCAATTATATAGAGTGATGTACTCTCAAAACCCGTTTCGCTGGATAGGTAATGATACAAATGACAGAAAACTTTCCATAGAACCACATATTCTCTTTGATGAAAAAATGTTGTTTCAAGCAGTTCGCAAATCATTTCCCTTTGTAGTGGCATCCTTGAAGGAACATGACCTAAAAATTTATAAAGATGAAAATGGATATCAGCTATACAACGGGATGGAACATGTTTTAAATGAAGAGAAGACCTGTCAATTGGTTTTACAAAAATTGGAAGAACGGATATATAGCCTTCATCTGGGTGAAGCGCAGTGTTATACAGATTTGCCCTTGACTGTAGATATGGCAGAGACACTGCTTTTATATGAGCAGGTGACTGATTTCCAGCAGTGCAACATAGTCTATGATATGGAAGAGGAAATGATTGCTCTGACTCCAGCCATTGTTGCGGAATGGATATTGGTGAACGAAAATGGAGAGTTTGTGCTTGATGCATGGGGACATTTGATGCTTCGGGATGGTGCCATAGAAGAGTTTGTAAATTGGTTGGCAGATGAATATGATTCTGTAGGCAAAGCCAGAACTTTTACTGCAACAAACGGAAAAGAGGTTGTGGTCGAAGGTGGCATTTATGGAAACGAAATCAATCGTAAAAAAGAGATTGCTTATTTGAAAGAAGCTTTTCTTGCAAAAGCAGATGAAATTAGAATTCCAACTTATTCACAAAAGGCCTTACATAGAGGAAAGAATGATATAGGTGATACATATATTGAAATTGATATGACAGATCAAAAAATGTATTACTATCAAGATGGAGAACTTCTGATTGAGACCGATGTGGTGACGGGCAATATGAAGCGCAAAGATGCTACCCCTAGTGGCGTGAATTATGTTTATGCGAAACAGCGAAATAGAACGCTTAAAGGAGAAGATTATGCATCCTTTGTTAAGTATTGGATGCCAGTAAAAGGAAGCATCGGAATACACGATGCTTCATGGCGTAAAAATTTTGGCGGTGACATATATTTAACAAAAGGTTCTCATGGATGTATTAATACACCGTCAGAAGTGATGAAAGAATTGTACAATTTGGTAGAAAAAGGGACTCCAGTCGTTATGTTTTACTCCTAAATCACGAAATTGAAAATTATTTAACAATGTAATTGACTAAAGCATTAACGTGGTGTACAATGGCATAAATATTTAAATTGCATACAATGATACATATAAGAGGAGGATTATGAGAATGGCTAGAGTTTATAACTTTTCTGCAGGTCCAGCAGTATTACCTGAAGAAGTGTTAATGGAAGCTGCAGCGGAGATGATGGATTACAATGGAACAGGAATGTCTGTAATGGAGATGAGCCATCGTTCCAAAGCTTATCAGCAGATTATTGATGAGGCTGAGGCAGATTTGAGAGATTTGCTTAACATTCCGGACAATTACAAAGTTTTATTTTTGCAGGGTGGGGCAAGTCAGCAGTTTGCAATGATTCCTATGAACCTGATGAAAAACAAAGTGGCGGACTATATTGTAACAGGTCAGTGGGCGAAAAAAGCTTATCAGGAAGCTGCAAAATATGGTAAGGCAAATAAAATTGCATCCAGTGAGGACAAGACATTCTCCTATATTCCAGATTGTTCTGATCTGCCAATCAGTGATGATGCAGATTATGTATATATTTGCGAAAACAATACAATCTATGGCACAAAGTTTAAAACACTTCCAAACACAAAGGGCAAGACTTTGGTTGCAGATGTTTCATCCTGTTTCCTTTCTGAGCCAATGGATGTTGAGAAATACGGCTTGATTTATGGTGGTGTTCAGAAGAATATTGGACCAGCAGGTGTTGTAATTGCAATTATCAGAGAAGATTTGATTACAGAAGATGTGCTTCCAGGCACACCAACCATGCTTCAGTACAAGATTCATGCTGACAATGGTTCTATGTACAATACACCTCCAGCTTATGGTATTTATATTTGCGGCAAAGTATTCAAATGGTTGAAAAAACAGGGTGGTCTTGCTGCCATGAAAGAATACAATGAAAAGAAAGCAAAAGTGCTTTACGATTTTCTGGATTCCAGCAAGTTGTTTAAGGGTACAGTTGTAAAAGAAGATCGTTCCCTTATGAATGTTCCTTTTGTAACAGGAGACGAAGAATTGGATGCGAAATTTGTAAAGGAAGCTGCAGCAGCTGGATTTGTGAACCTGAAAGGTCACAGATCTGTTGGTGGAATGAGAGCAAGTATTTACAATGCAATGCCAATCGAGGGTGTTGAGAAATTAGTTGAATTTATGAGACAGTTTGAAGCGCAGAACGCTTAAAATAATAAGGGGAGTTTGTTTATGTTTAAATATCATTGTTTAAATCCAATTTCCAAAATTGGTTTGGAAAAATTCACAGACAATTATGTGGCTACTTCTGATTTAAGTGCCGCAGACGGTGTGCTTGTTAGAAGTGCATCCATGCATGAAATGGAGTTGCCAGAAAATCTTTTGGCAGTTGCCAGAGCTGGTGCTGGCGTAAATAATATTCCATTGGACAAATGTGCAGAAAAGGGTGTTGTTGTATTTAATACACCTGGTGCCAATGCCAATGGCGTAAAAGAACTTGTTCTTGCAGGTATGCTTCTCGCAGCCAGAGATGTAGTTGGCGGTATCAACTGGGTTATGGCCAATACAGAAGATGAAGCCATTGCTAAAACAGCAGAAAAAGAAAAGAAAAACTTTGCTGGTACAGAACTTTATGGCAAAAAATTAGGTGTAATCGGTCTTGGAGCAATTGGTATTAAGGTTGCCAATGCCGCGGTTCATCTTGGTATGGAGGTATATGGTTACGATCCATATCTTTCTGTAGATGCTGCATGGTCTCTTTCCAGAGATGTAAAACATGTACTTAATGTAGAAGATATCTATAGAAGCTGTGACTACATAACCATTCATGTGCCTCTTTTGGATAGCACAAAGGGTATGATTAATAAGTCCAGTATCGATATGATGAAGGATGGAGTAGTCATTCTTAACTTTGCAAGAGATTTGCTTGCAAACGAAACAGATGTCATTGCTGCACTTGAGAGCGGTAAGGTTAGCAAATATGTTACTGATTTCCCAAATGCTACTACAGCTGGTGTAAAGGGTTGTATCGTAATTCCTCATCTCGGCGCTTCTACAGAGGAATCAGAAGATAACTGTGCTAAGATGGCTGTAAAAGAGATGATGAATTACTTAGAGCATGGCAACATCATGAACAGTGTGAACTATCCAAATTGTGATATGGGCGTTTGTACTCAGGTGGGTCGTGTTGCAATTTTCCACAAGAACATTGCAAATATGATTACAAAGTTTACAGGTTGCTTTGGTCAAGCGAACATCAATATCAACAATATGATGAATAAGTCCAGAGGTGAGTATGCTTACACAATGATGGACATTGATTCCCCAGCGACTGCAGAGATTATAGAGTCTTTGGCAGCGATTGAGGGTGTATACAGAGTAAGAGTTGTAAAATAAAGTTTAAAAAAAGAAGTGTCTGAGTTACAGACACTTCTTTTAATATACCGTTATTTGAAAAGGATAGGGTTGACGCCATCTCCTAAATCGGCTAAATCGGCCTTTAGTTTTTCATTGGACAAAACAGCAGCTTCACTGGACAAATCCATGTATAGAATAAAGACTTCTTCTAGAGTCATATTCTTTTCTTTGGCAATTTCCTCCATGATGGGTTTTAATTTTTCTAACTGATATGAAACCTGAACTTTTTGGGGGTCTATATCTGCCAATGTGGTCTCGGCATAAGCACTGATGCGCTCCAATATTTCTCTTTGTTCTGGGGTCATGGTTAATCACCTTCCTTGTCTTTTCATTAGGTTTATTTTAACACCACATGCTTGAGATGTATAGGGATTTTTGGTACAATTATTTTAGGAATTTTTCGAGGAGGAAGTTATGACAGATATTAGACCTTTCAAAGCATTCAGACCAATTAAGGAACATGCACATCAGATTGCTGCGCTGCCTTATGATGTATACAACAGACAGGAAGCGAAAGCGATTGTAAATCAAAATCCACTTTCTTTTTTGGCCATTGATAGAGCAGAAACTGCCTTTGGAGAGGATGTAGATACTTATGCCGACCAAGTTTATGCAAAGGCAAAAGAACTTTTGGATCAAAGAACGAAAGAGGGCTATTTTGTACAGGATATAGAGGCTTGTTATTACCTTTATGAACTTTCCATGGATGGAAGAAGTCAAATGGGAATTGTTGGCTGTGCATCTATCGATGATTATTTGAACAATGTAATTAAGAAACATGAAAATACAAGAGCGGACAAAGAGTTAGATCGTATCCGACATGTGGATACCTGTGATGCACAGACAGGTCCAATCTTTCTGGCATATAGAGAACAAGAAGAGTTAAAACAATTAAAGCGTGGATGGGTGCAGACGCATACTCCTGAAGTTGATTTTGTGTCAGAAGACGGCGTTGGACATCGCATTTGGAAGATTGATGACCCGGAGGTAATTGCTCAATTCAAGGCTGTTATGTCTAACCTTCCAGGGGTGTATATCGCTGACGGACATCATCGCTGTGCTTCTGCTGTGAGAGTAGGAATCATGCGTAGAGAGCAAGAAGCAAATTACACAGGGGAAGAGGAGTTTAACTTCTTTTTGTCAGTTTTGTTCCCTGATGAAGAATTGATGATTATGGACTACAATCGTGTAGTGAAAGATTTAAATGGATATACTGAAGAAGAATTCTTAGAAAAGGTATCTAAACAATTTGAAGTCACCAAGCTTGGTGCATATCCAGTAAAGCCAAACTGTAAAGGACAGTTTGGCATGTACCTAGGGGGAGAGTGGTATGTTCTTGTGGCAAAGCCGGAAATCCAATCCAAAGATCCAGTAAAAGGTTTGGATGTGTCTGTTTTGCAGGACAATCTTCTCGCACCTATCTTGGGCATTCAGGATCCAAAGACTGACAAACGTATAGATTTTGTTGGTGGTATTCGCGGACTACAGGAATTGGAACGAAGGGCTAACAGCGATATGAAGGTTGCTTTTTCTATGTATCCAACATCCATTGCTGAACTCTTTTCAGTGGCAGATGCTGGGCTTTTGATGCCACCGAAATCGACCTGGTTTGAACCAAAACTTAGAAGCGGTTTTTTTGTTCACAAGCTTACAGATTAATGCTTGAATTGACAGATAAAGTAAACCATATAAACTTACGGAGGAATGATGATGAATAACAAATTGTACAAATTAATGAACTGGCCAGCAATTGAAGAAGTTATTTATTCGGAAACTTCAAATCCACATGCACTGTTGGGACCACATCCACAGGGAACTGGTTCTTTGGTGCAGATGTTTTATCCGGGAGCAAAGGAAGTAACTTTGCAATTTGTGGAAGACATGCGAGAGATACCTATGGAAATGGCAGATGAAGATGGGTTTTTTGCAGTCCTGCTGCCAAACAAAAAGGTTCCTGCGTATAGATATATCGTGAGTTTTGAAGATGGCAATACATTGACGATGCAGGATGCCTATAGACACAAGTGTCTGATTACAGAAAAGGATGAACTTCTTTTTGCAGAAGGCATTCACTACAATATTTATGAAAAAATGGGTGCACACCCAATGACCCTGGATGGAGAGGAAGGCACCTATTTTGCTGTGTGGGCACCAAACGCGCTTCGTGTCAGTGTAGTTGGAGATTTCAACGGCTGGGACGGAAGAATTCATCAGATGCGTAAAACTAAAACGGGTATTTTTGAAATCTTTGTTCCAGGGGCTAAGGCTGGACAAAATTATAAATATGAATTGAAGCTAAAGGGTGGTTTGACTTATTTGAAGGCCGATCCTTATGCCAATAGTTCTCAGCTTCGTCCAGAGAATGCATCTGTCATAGCAAACTTAAACTATAAGTGGAAAGATGACAAATGGATGGAGGCTAGAAAGAAAAAGAATACCGCCGCTCCTATGAGTGTATACGAAGTCTATCTTGGTTCAGTGCTAAAACCAAAGGATGGAAGAGAATTTGCCAACTACCGCGAAATTGCACCAGTACTTCGTGATAATGTTTTGCAAATGGGTTATACACATGTGGAAATTATGCCTGTGATGGAGCACCCTTTTGATGCTTCTTGGGGATATCAAGTGATTGGATATTATGCACCAACCTCCAGATATGGTTCACCTGAAGACTTTATGTATTTGATTGATACTCTTCATAAAGCAAATATTGGCGTAATTTTAGACTGGGTACCAGCTCATTTCCCAAGGGATACTCATGGATTGTCCAATTTTGACGGAACCTGTCTTTACGAGCATTTAGATCCTAGACAGGGAGCTCATCCACATTGGGGTACGCTGATTTACAATTATGGCAGAGCAGAAGTGAAGAACTATTTGATTTCCAATGCTTTATATTGGGCCGAAAAATACCATGTAGATGGAATACGAATGGATGCGGTTGCCTCCATGTTATATCTAGATTACGGCAAAAATGATGGAGAATGGGTAGCCAACATTTATGGCTCCAACGAAAATTTAGAGGCGCTGGAATTCATTAAACATCTGAACTCTATCATGAAAAAACGAAATCCTGGAGTACTGATGATAGCCGAAGAAAGCACTGCTTGGCCTATGATTACAGGAGATTTAAATGAGGGTGGATTAGGCTTTGACTATAAGTGGAATATGGGCTGGATGAATGATTATCTCGGTTATATTAGTCAAGATCCATATTTTAGATCCTATCATCACAATGAACTTACCTTCAGTATGATTTATGCCTACAGTGAAAAATTCATGTTGGTATTTTCTCATGATGAAGTGGTTCATGGCAAATCCTCCATGATTGGCAAGATGCCAGGGGATATACCTGAAAAGTTTGCAAATCTGAGACTTACTTATGCTTATATGATGACTCATCCCGGAAAGAAACTTCTGTTCATGGGGCAGGATATAGGCGAATTTGATGAGTGGAATGAAGGAAGGGAAGTGCAATGGGAACTTCTTGAAACTTCCTCTCACAAGGGCATCAATGATTTGGTTCGTGATTTAAACAAGCTTTATACTTCTTCAACTGCTCTTTATGAGTTGGACGAACAATACACTGGTTTTGAATGGATTAACTGCATTACTTCTGAGCGAAATTATTTGGCTTATCTGCGTAAAGGAAAGAAAAAGGATGATATACTGCTGGTTGTAGCCAATTTCTCTGGTGCTGCTCAGGATATCACTGTGGGTGTGCCTTTTGCTGGTAAGTACAAGGAAATATTAAATACAGATGATGTGAAATATGGTGGACAAGGCAACGTCAATTCCAGAGTGAAAGCTGCAGCGAACAAAGAATGGGATGACAGAGACCAATCTATTACAGTTAAGATGGCACCATTAACGGTTTCTATTTTGAAATACATTCCATATACCAAAGAAGAACTAGAAAAAAAGAAACAGGCAAAGGCCAAAAAGGCAGTTGCTAAAAAGGAAACTAAAAAATGTTAGCATTATTATTTAAATTCAATTTTTATGGAAGTGAAGTAATTACACAAATGCTGGAGGCGCTCCCCGGTAAACTGATAGCTTTTGGACTTCGCGTATTGTTTTCTGTGGCAGTATTCTTTATCGGTTCAAAACTGATTAAACTGGTACGTAAAATATTGAAAAGAACGCTTACAAAGGCAGATGCAGAGGTAGGCTTGATACAGTTTTTGGACTCTTTTGCCAAAATGTCACTCTATATACTGCTTGTGTTTACCATAGCTACGACTTTTGGGGTGGATGCTGCCAGTGTCATTGCGTTGATTGGCTCTGCAGGAGTAGCAATCGGTCTTGCTTTGCAGGGAAGTCTTTCTAACTTTGCAGGTGGTGTGTTGATTCTTTTGTTAAAACCATTCGTAGTGGGAGACTACATTAAAGAAGATTCGGCTGGAAATGAAGGAACTGTTTCTGAAATACAACTGTTTTATACCAAGTTGAGAACAGGTGACAACAAGATCATCGTGCTCCCGAATGGAACTCTTGCCAATACTAGTTTGACGAATTATTCTACATGCGAGTTTCGAAGATTGGATCTTGTGGTTGGCATCAGTTATGATGCAGATGTGAAACTAGCAAAATCTGTTTTGGAGCAACTTGTTTTGAAAGAAGAGAAAACTTGTAAAGATAAAGAGATGATTGTATATGTGGATTCCCTTGCCTCGAGTAGTGTCGATATAGCTATCCGCTGTTGGGTCAAAAATGAAGATTACTGGGAAGTGAGACGTAGACTTACAGAAGAAATGAAATATGTGCTTGAGGGTGCAGGAATACCAATTCCATTCCCTCAAATGGATGTTCACGTGAAAAATTCTTAAGGTTAGTATTGCAAAATGATTTCGTAATATTTATAATACAATTTGTGCGTGTGCATAAGCTGAAATAGCTCAGTCGGTAGAGCACTTCACTCGTAATGAAGGGGTCGTGGGTTCAAGTCCCATTTTCAGCTGTTGTAGATATGTAACCGGGCCGTTTGGTCCGGTTTTTTTATTTCTTTTTTTGCTTATAAAAGTGTTCAAGCCATTGAATACATTGATATAGAAGCATGGCGATGACGCAGAGTATGAGGATGGAAGTGATAACCATATCCAATTGGAATACCTGTGATCCATAGATAATCAAATAACCTAATCCTCTGCGAGCTGCTAAAAATTCACCAATAATAACCCCTACCAATGACAACCCAATATTAACCTTCATAATACTTAATAGGGTAGGAATGCTGCTTGGCAGGATGACTTTAAAAAACTCATCCCTTTTACTTCCTCCAAGAGTTTTGATGAGCGTAATTTTGTCAGGTTCCACTTCTTTAAAACAGGTATATATACTAATGATTGCACCAAAGATAGCAACAGACATACCTGCAATAATAATGGTTTTTGTTCCAGTGCCAAGCCAAACAATGAACAGTGGAGCCAAGGCGGATTTTGGCAGACTGTTTAATACTACAAGATAGGGTTCTGAGATGTCAGATATTAAAGGAGAGTACCATAGCAAAGCAGCAAACGTTATGCCCAATATTAGAACTAAGGCGAAACTTAACAAAGTCTCAAATAGTGTAATTCCTATATGCATAGTCAAATCCTGATGTAAAAAAAGATCTATTGCACATAGAACAACTTTAGAAGGACTGGAAAAAAAGAAGGAATCAATCCAATGAAATCTGGAAGCAAATTCCCACAATGCTAAAAAGCTCATAAAGAGTAAGAGTCTGGTGGTAGAAACAAATCGATGGTATTTACGGTGATTTGATAGAAATAATTCTTGGTTTTTAGAAACGACCTGATCATTCATTGGACAATTCCTCCCACAAGAGATTGAAATAATGGTTAAACTCTGGTGCATTTCTTGCTGCAAGAGGGTGATTTCCTTCTATGCTGAGTGAAATGGGAATTTCGTTTTTGATATTTGCAGGTCTTTGGCTGAAAACAAGTACTTTGTCACTTAGACTGATTGCTTCTGACAAATCATGAGTGATTAGCAAGACTGTTTTTTTAGAATTGCGTATGATTCTGCCAATGTCGGCGGATACACTTAATCGAGTCTGGTAGTCCAATGCGCTGAAGGGTTCGTCTAGGAGAAGCAATTCAGGAGATAGAGCCAAGGTGCGAATCAAAGCAACTCTTTGTCTCATGCCTCCGGAAAGCTCACTGGGCTTTTGATCTTTAAAATCCCATAGACCATATTCTTTAAATGCCTCTGCAACATAATCAATGTTTTCTTCCGTGAGTTTTCCTGTGATTTCTAAGCCTAACAGAGCATTGTCAAAGACGCTTCGCCATTCAAACAAATGGTCTTTTTGAAGCATGTAGCCAAGCTTAGTAGTTTCCATTCCAGTTTTGGTGGCAAACTTTATTTCGCCTTCCTCTGGTTTGATTAGACCAGTTATGAGAGAGAGCAGAGTGGATTTTCCACATCCACTGGGTCCCACAACTGCCACAAATTCCCCTGGATACAATTCCATGGACAGGTTTTTTAAAACGGATGTTTCGCCTTGGAAAGTGTGGTATGCATAGGAAACATTTTGGATGGATAAAAGTGGTGTAGCCAATTGTTTTTATGCTCCTTAAGTAATCTATTTTATCTTATGAAATTTGCATAACTTTGTGCTAAAAAACAGGAAAAGTTTGTACTTCAAAATTTTCTCACTGTATTGCGATAAATCGAAAAGTATGGTACTATCAAATTTAGATTTAATAATATTTTTTGGAGGCTTTGTATGGCACAGTTATGGGGAGGACGCTTTACCAAAGAAACCGACCAGATGGTTTATCAATTTAATGCGTCCATCACTTTCGATAAAAAACTTTTTGAACAGGATATCACAGGTAGTATTGCCCATGTTGTTATGCTTGGCAAACAGGGCATTCTGACCATGGAAGAGAAAGATCAGATCGTCAAAGGATTGACTCAAATCCGCGAGGATGTAAACACTGGTCGCATTGTGATTGATGATACCAAAGAAGATATTCACAGTTTTGTAGAAGCAGAGCTTATTGATCGCATTGGAGATGTGGGAAAGAAACTGCATACAGGCAGAAGCCGAAACGATCAGGTGGCTTTGGATATGCGTTTGTACACTAGAGAGCATGTGGCATTGATTGATGGACTACTTAAGGATTTGCTTCAAACATTGCTGGATACGATGGAAGCTAATTTGTATACCTATATGCCTGGCTTCACACATTTGCAGAAGGCACAGCCAATTACCTTGGCCCATCATTTCGGTGCTTACTTTGAAATGTTCAAGAGAGATAGAAGCAGACTGAAAGATATTTTTTATCGCATGAACTATTGTCCTTTAGGGGCGGGTGCTTTAGCAGGTACAACATATCCGCTGGATCGAAATTATAGCGCTTCTTTGCTTGGCTTTGAAGGCCCTACCATGAATAGTATCGATTCTGTAGCAGATAGAGACTACCTGATTGAATTGATGGCAGCATTGTCTACTATCATGATGCACCTTAGTCGTTTTGCGGAAGAGATTATCATTTGGAATTCTAATGAGTACCAGTTTGTTGAAATTGACGATGCCTATTCTACTGGAAGTAGTATTATGCCTCAAAAGAAGAATCCGGATATCGCAGAATTGGTTCGTGGCAAGACTGGAAGAGTGTATGGCTCTTTGATGTCTCTTTTGACTACAATGAAAGGCATTCCACTTGCATACAACAAGGACATGCAGGAGGACAAAGAGGTTGCGTTTGATGCCATCGAAACAGTGGAAAACTGTTTACCTTTGTTTACAGGCATGATTGCTACTTTAAAGTTTAGAAATCAGGTGATGGAAAGAAGCGCTATGAACGGTTTTACCAATGCGACAGATGCTGCTGATTATTTGGTAAACAAGGGAGTTCCTTTCAGAGATGCACACGGCATCATAGGACGATTAGTGCTTTACTGTATCGAGCAGGATTGTAGTATTGATGAACTCAGTATAGAACAATTGCAATCAATTAGTCCTATTTTTGAAGCAGATGTATATGATGCTATCAGTCTAAAGACCTGTGTGGAAAAGCGATTGACCATTGGAGGCCCTGGCCCTGATGCAATGAAGCAGGTGATCAAGCAACACAAAGAATATTTACAGCAAGAGAGCGGCATGTCCGTTTAATTTATAAGAGGAGAGATGAAAAAATGAGTGAAAAGTTGAAAGTTGGTATCCTTGGTGGTACCGGTATGGTTGGACAGAGATTTATTTCTCTTTTGGAAGACCATCCATGGTTTGAGGTAACTACAATTGCTGCTAGCCCTCGTAGTGCTGGCAAAACTTACGAAGAGGCAGTGGGTGATCGCTGGAAAATGACTAAGCCTATGCCTGAAGCAGTAAAGAAAATTGTAGTAATGAATGTCAATGAAGTTGAGAAAGTTGCTGCAGAAGTAGATTTTGTGTTTAGTGCTGTTGATATGACGAAAGATGAGATTAAAGCCATTGAAGATGCTTACGCAAAGACAGAAACTCCTGTTGTATCCAACAACAGCGCTCACAGATGGACACCAGATGTTCCTATGGTTGTGCCAGAGATTAACCCAGACCATATGAATGTCATCGAATATCAGAAAAAGCGTCTTGGAACCACTCGTGGCTTCGTGGCTGTTAAACCAAACTGCTCTATTCAGAGTTATGCACCAGCACTTACCGCATGGGCAGAATTTGAGCCATACGAAGTTGTTGCAACTACTTACCAGGCAATCTCTGGTGCAGGAAAGACTTTCAAAGACTGGCCTGAAATGGTTGAGAATATCATTCCTTACATTGGTGGTGAGGAAGAAAAGTCTGAAAAAGAACCTCTTCGTATCTGGGGTGAGATTAAGGATGGTGTAATTGTGCCAGCTACTTCTCCAGTCATTACTTGCCAGTGCATCCGTGTTCCTGTATTGGACGGACATACAGCAGCTGTTTTTGTAAAATTTAGAAAGAAACCAACCAAAGAGCAGTTGATTGAAAAACTTGTTAACTTTGAAGGTGCACCACAGAAGTTGAATCTTCCAAGTGCTCCAAAGCAGTTTATTCAATATCTAGAAGAAGACAATCGTCCTCAGGTGAAACTGGATGTTGACTATGAAAATGGAATGGGTGTAAGCATTGGTCGCATCAGAGAGGATTCTGTTTACGACTTCAAGTTTGTTGGCTTGGCTCACAACACAGTAAGAGGCGCTGCTGGCGGTGCGGTACTTTGTGCAGAACTTTTGAAGGCACAGGGATATATTACCAAAAAATAAGATAAAGCTTATAGATGAAACTATAGGGAGGCATTTTGTGTATGGATGAATTGCGCTATCAATTAAATTTATTGAAAGCAATGAATCAAAAATTAAGCGGGCATGAGCATATGTACCGTTTGATTTGTGATAGTCTGGGAGATGCCTTCCTTTATTGTTCTCTTGAAAAAGGAGAAATCAATGTAGTTGGCAAACTAGAGGCAATAGATAGTTATACCTTTAGAGATTTAAAAGATTTAAACATATTATGCGACGTAGTGGCAGAGGAATTTTCTCTGCCTCTTCGTGCGTTATTGTTTCTTGAAAAAGAAGATGAAGAACGCAGATCTTTAGACTGCAAAATGAAAGACGACAAGACCTGGCTTCGATTTGAGGCGGTTGTTTATTACAACAAAAATGGTGAGCCAGCAGATAAAGTTATTAAGATTGAAGACATAACCAAAAATATGCTTCGTGCAGAAGAAATGCGGTATTTAGCATTCTATGATCCTGCAACAGGGCTGTTTAATCGAAACTACTTTGTGTCTAGATTAAATGAATTTTTGCTCAAGGCAGAGCAGGAGAACGATGTAGTAAGTGTCATATTTATTGACATTGATGGTTTTAAGAATATTAACGATGGATTTGGCCTTTTAATTGGTGACGAGATAGTACAACAGATTGGCCAATATTTAAATGAGTTTTCTTCCGACAAATGTCTAGTGAGTCATTTATACACAGATGTATTTTGCATTGCTGTTTATGATCCAACAAAAGATAGAAGTATTGATTTTGTCACCAGTACAATTAACAAACGCTTTGCGGATGGCTTTGTTCTCAGCAATGGAGAACGTTTTACTTTTACAGCCAGTATGGGCGTGGCAGAGTATCCTGAGGCAGCCACTTCCAGTATTGATTTGCTGAATTGTGCTGAAATTGTAATGTTCAAAGCCAAAGAAAATGGAAGAGGCGCTGGTATGGTTCAGTACTTTGACGCTGCTATATTACAGGACTTCTTAAAGAAAGCGGAAATAGAGAACAAACTAAAAGATGCTGTTTTTCGCAAGAATTTTGAAATGTATTTTCAACCACAGTATTTTTCAGACAATGAGAGACTTCGTGGCGTGGAGGCACTGATTCGATGGAAATCCGATGGGGGGAAGATGGTTAGTCCATCCGTGTTTATTCCAATTGCAGAAAAAAACGGTCTGATTATGGAAATTGGAACCTGGGTTTTGAGTGAAACGCTTAGTATCTTTAAAAAGTGGAAGGATAAATACAATTATCCAATGATTATGTCTGTCAACATTTCTGCGATGCAGTACAAGCAGGACCGTTTTGTAAATGAGTTGCTAGATTTGTTGCATAAATACGATATTAAGCCTGAAGAATTAGAACTTGAGATTACCGAAACCCTTTTTATCGAAGACATAGAAGAGGTAAAGGAAAAACTACATATTCTCAGAGATTACGGTGTCCGTATTTCTCTGGATGATTTCGGAACAGGTTTTTCTTCGCTGGCGTATCTGCAAGGACTTCCAATTGATACACTGAAGATAGACAAGAGTTTTATTGACAATGTTGGACAGGAGGGTTCTGGAAGAATTATCACAGAATCCATTATCCAACTAGTAGAAAGATTGGGATATGAAACGGTAGCAGAAGGCGTGGAAACTGCAGAGCAATATGCATACTTAAAAGAGGCTGGGTGTGATATTATCCAAGGATATTTGCTGGGCAAACCAATGCCAGAACATGAAATTGATAAACTGTTGATTAGATTATTGTAATTTAGTGGGGGAAATATGCTGTTAGGACGTGCAGCTGAGTTAAAACAATTGAATCACTACTATGATCGTGAAGGTAGTCAGATAGTAGTAGTATATGGTCAAAAAAACATAGGTAAAACAGCCTTGGTTAAGGAGTTTGCAGCAGGCAAACCATCTGCTTATTATATGGCTAGATCTGCATCGGATAGGGAGCAAGTATATCAGTGGGGAATGGAATTAGCTCATAGGCAAATTCGAACACTTGCCTATCCAACTTACAGTGAACTTTTGCAGGGAATGATATCTGATATGCCTGGTAAACAGGTTGTAATCATAGATGAATTTCAACATATCATTAAAACCAGCCCTGGCTTTATGAAAGAATTGGTTGCCTTTGTTCACAAACAGTGGAATAACAAACAAGTGCTTGTTCTTTTGTGTAGTTCTTCTATTGGCTGGGTGGAAAATAGCATGATTCAAAAAATTGGAGAGTGCGCTTATGAACTGTCTGGTCTTTTGAAACTGAAAGAACTGAAGTTTTCTGACATGATGGAATATTTCCCAGGCTATAACAAAGATCAATGTGTAGAATGTTATGCTATTTTGGGCGGTATGCCAGGACTATGGAAACACTTTAATGATAAGTTGTCTGTAAAGGAAAATATTATCCGTACCATTTTAAGCTCCAATGGGGGCCTTAAAAATGAAGCGATGAGTCTGATTACGGATGAACTTCGTGAAACCGCAGTTTACAATACGATTTTGGCATCTATAGCAAGTGGAAAGCACAAATTAAATGATTTGTATGCACACACGGGTTTTTCTAGAGCTAAGATTAGCGTGTATCTCAAAAACCTTATGGAACTTGAACTAGTAGAAAAAGTGTTCTCTGTGGATACGGAAGGCAAAGACAATGTGCAAAAGGGTATTTATCGCATTAAGAACCATTTTGTGTATTTTTATTTTAAGTTCCTTTATCCAAATAGAAGTGGTCTTGCCATGGAAGCACCTAGTGCTTTCTATTTAGAATATATTGCACCAGGAATTCGCGCATTTGCAGGAGAATATTTCAGAGATATCTGCGAGGAATACTTAGAAGTAATCAATCGAAGAGGTGTACTTCCAATTACCTATGAGGTTTGTGGTGAATGGGTAGGCAAACAAGGTACCATTGATATTGTAGCCACAGATGAGGAAGGCAGAAGCTTGATAGCACTTTGCAGCTATGACAAGGCGATTCTGACATATGAAGAGTACGAGAAATTGCTTTATTGCGCTGAAAAAGCAAAAATCAATGCGGAATATGTATATCTGTTCTCTATGAGCAGATTTGATGAAAAAGTAGAATTAGAGGCAAGACTGAAAAAGAATTTGTATCTCATTTCTATGAAAGAAGCAAGATAAGAAGGAGACTTATGTCTAGAGCATTAATTATTACCGAGAAACCATCTGTAGCCAGAGAATTTGCCAGAGTACTTGGTGTGGCTGGCCGCAAGGATGGATACTTAGAAAATGATAAATATGTTATTACTTGGTGTGTAGGCCATTTGGTTGAGATGGTATATCCAGAGGCTTATGACGAAAAGTACAAAAAGTGGAGATTGGAGGATCTCCCTTTTTTGCCTGTTGATTATAAATATGATGTCATTGAAAACGTGCGCAAACAATATGATATAGTGCATGGTTTTTTGCACAGCGAAGAAATTAGCAAAGTCTATTGGGCAGGAGACTCTGGAAAAGAAGGACAGACCATCGAAGAAAACATACGAAACTTTGGTGGCGTAAGACCAGGCATGGAAGAAGTCCGTGTATGGATTGATTCCCAGACAGAAGAAGAAATCAAACGAGGTATTGATGAGGCAAGACCTATGTCAGACTATGCGAATCTTGGTAAAAGTGGGATTATGCGTGCCATTGAAGATTACGCTATGGGAATCAATTTTTCTCGTGTTATGTCTGTGAAATACGGAAGGCTGCTCAACGATACTGCAGGAACAGAGAATTATACTGCCATAGCGGTTGGACGTGTTATGACCTGTGTCCTTGGCATGGTGGTTATCCGTGAAAGAGAAATTCGCAACTTTGTGGAGACACCTTTTTATCGTTTGGTAGGTCTTTTCTCGGATGCTGAGGTGGAGGGAGAATGGAAGGCTTTAGAGGGCTCTAAATTCTTTGAATCTCCACTGCTTTACAAAGAAAATGGATTTAAAAAGAGAGAAGACGCGCAGGCACTTTTGGAATCCTTGCAGGGTAAAAATGCTATCGTCAAGGATTTGGAAAAGGGACTTTCTAAGAAAAAAGCACCTTTACTTTTTAACCTAGCAGAGCTTCAGGCAGAGTGTGCTAAACGATTTAAGATTAGTCCAGACGAAACCTTGCAGGCAGCACAGGATTTGTATGAAAAGAAATTGACAACTTATCCAAGAACTGATGCTCGTGTGCTTTCTACTGCTGTTGCGAAAGTTATCACCAAGAACTTAAATGGGCTTAAGGGTTATAGCCCCACAAAAGCGTATACGGAACGAATTCTGAAAGAAGGAATGTATCGAGGTCTTGCGAATTCACCTTATACAGATGACAGTAAGGTAACAGATCACTATGCCATTATTCCTACAGGACAAGTTACAGAGGTCCAAAATCTTTCTGAAATACAGACAAAAGTCTATGATTTGATTGTTCGTAGATTTTTAAGTGTTTTCTATCCACCAGCTGTTTACCAGACAGTAAAAATAGTGGTAGATATAGACGGTGAATGCTTCTATGCTGGCGGTAAGGCTTTGAAAGAACCAGGATTTTTGGAAATCATGGGTAAGCAGGCACAGGAAGAGGATGAAGAAGGAAGCAAAGACTCTTCTGAAAAAGGCAGTGCAAGCTTACTTGCTTTGGCAGAAAGAGTCCAAAAAGGTGATGCGATTTCTGTGCAGGAATTAACCATAAAAGAAGGTAAGACTTCACCACCAAAGCGTTACACTTCAGGTTCTATGGTGCTGGCGATGGAAAATGCAGGACAACTCATTGAAGATGAAGAACTTCGTGCGCAGATAAAAGGCTCCGGCATTGGTACCTCAGCAACCAGAGCTGAAATTATTAAGAAATTGATTCGAATTGGGTACTTGAATCTGAACAAGAAAACACAGGTACTTACCCCAGAGAATCTAGGAGAAATGGTTTACGAGGTGGTCAACATGACCGTGCCACAACTACTCAATCCTAAGATGACAGCAAGCTGGGAAAAGGGCTTGGATGGTATTACCAAAGGAACAGTTGATGTTGCAGATTATAGAAGTAAACTGGAAGATTTTATCCGCACAGAGACGGTTTCTATGATTGGGCAGAATTTGATAGATCCTTTGGCGGACAAGATCAGACCTTTTGCTGGCAAAAATGGCAGAGGCTTTGCTGCTAGACAGAGACTGGGAGTAAAGTGTCCTATTTGTCAGGATGGAGAGGTAGAAACAACACCTTTTGGATATGGATGTACCAATTACAAAAGAGATGGAAGCGGTTGTAAATTTGCCATTGGAACTCTTGCAGGCAAGGATCTTGCCATGGAAGATGTAAAAGAATTGATTGAAACAGGAAGAACAAAAGTACTGGATGGTTTTGTATCCAAAACTAAAAAGAAATTCTCTGCTGCCATTACACTTATTAAAAATGAAGAAGGACAGCTTTCCATGCAGTTTGATTTTTCTCAAAATCAGCCAAAACTTATGGAAGATTTGAATTGTCCTGCATGTGGAGCTCCAATGGAGATTACCCATTTTGGATATCGTTGTAGCAAACGAAGTGGGGAAGATGGAGATGGTGGTTGTTATTTCTCTGTAGGAAAGATTGCTGGAAGAGATATCAAACAGGATGAACTCAGGGCACTTATTACAGAGGGCACTACAGAGGTTCTTTCTGGATTTGTTTCCAAGGACAAGAAGAAATTTAGAGCAAGACTTCGTCTGGTGGATGGTCAGGAAGGAAGAAAAGAAATTCAGTTTGACTTTAACGATATTCCTGCGGAAGTAGTGGAAGGAGTTACCTGCCCAGACTGTGGTGGTGCTATTGAGGTTAAATCCTTTGGTTATGGCTGTTCAAATTTTAAAGGGGATGACCCGGATAGTTGTAAGTTTATGATTGGTACCATTGCTGGTAAATCATTGTCGGTGGCTAATGTAAAAGAACTTTTATCTACAGGGCAGACATCTACCATCAGAGGCTTTACTTCCAAAACTAAGAAAAAGTTTGATGCTTGCTTGGTACTTTCCAAAAATGAAGAAGGAAAAAGTGTAGTCTCATTCGATTTCGATAATGTACAGGCCAAAAAGATGAAAGATGTAGTATGTCCACTTTGTGGTGGCGAAATCGTACAGACCCAATTTGGCTATGGTTGCTCTAACTATTCGAAAGAGGATGAAAATAGTTGTAAGTTCACTATAGCAAAGATCGCTGGTGTAAAACTGAAAGATAGTGTAATCAAAGAACTTTTGACATTGGGTGAAACAAAGGAAGTGGTTACTGGGTTTAAGTCAAAGAGTGGTTCCAAATTTGATGCTAAACTCAAACTCGTGGAAGGTAGAATCGAGTTTGCATTTCCGGAAAAGCCGAAGCCAGAGGCAACAAGTCTTAAATGTCCAAAGTGCAAAGGTGAAATACAAAAGAGTCAGTGGTACTATGAATGCGGTTGTGGTTTTAGAGTCAGACGTATCGTTGCTGGCGTGGATTTAAGCGAGCAGTACATAGAACAATTATTTACCACTGGACGCACCAAGGACAAAGTGATAGGATTTACGTCGAAAGCTGGAAATCAGTTTGACTCTTGCTTAAGACTTGAGGAAGATCAGATTGTATTTGATTTCAATCTAGAGCCATTAAACCAAGAGATAAGTCTGGAAGAGCAGATGAAGCAAGATGCGGACGATGCTATGGATGCTGCAGCACAATATGAAGATGTTCAGGAAGATATGCATGTGGTTTCTGAAGATATGAATTATGAAACAGGAGCATCTGATGAACCAACTTCAGATGATTACTGGGCAGTTTTAGAAGCATCTGCAAGTGAAAATTTAGATGAAGAAGAGGACATGTAAATGGAAACATTGAAAATTAGTCAGTTGTATGATTTGGATCAGACGATTGCAAAAGATTTGTTTGAAGGGGCTACATACCCATGGGAAGTACTTGGTAAGATTAGTGACTTCATTGTTGCATTGGGCAAGACCTTACCAGAAGATAAGTATGAACTTAAGGGTGACAATATCTGGATTGCCAAAAGCGCAAAGGTTGCTCCAACAGCATGTTTAAATGGACCATTGATTGTAGATGAGGATGCAGAAATTAGACATTGTGCTTTTGTGAGAGGTAGTGCTATCGTTGGTAAAGGCGCTGTAGTTGGTAACTCAACCGAACTGAAAAATGTAGTACTCTTTAATAAGGTTCAGGTCCCACATTATAATTACGTAGGTGATTCTATTTTGGGATACAAATCTCACATGGGTGCAGGCTCCATTACATCCAATGTAAAGAGTGATAAGAAGCTTGTGGTCATTAAGAAGGGTGAACTCCAGATTGAGACAGGTCTTAAAAAAATGGGAGCCATGCTTGGGGATGAAGTTGAAGTTGGATGTAATAGTGTACTGAATCCCGGAACAGTCATTGGCAGAAATAGTAATATTTATCCTACTTCCTGTGTGCGCGGAGTAGTTCCAGCAAACAGTATTTTTAAGAAACAGGGAAGTGTGGTATCAAAACAGTAATCAGATTTTGCGAAAATTCGAAAAAGATGTAGATTTTTCGAGGCAAATGTGAGAGAATGTACAAGATGATGAATGATAAAATATTATCAGTGTGTTTTGTCATTTGATATATTTAAAGTTGAAAGGAGATTTCACATGATTTATTCAAGAGAAGTGGAAGAAATGTGTCCAGTAGCACAGGGCGTTCATCATGGCTGTGCACCTATCCCAGAAGAAGCTAAATGGGTTCAGGTTAAAAAAGTAGAAGACATCTCTGGCTTTACCCATGGTATTGGCTGGTGTGCTCCTCAGCAGGGTGCCTGCAAATTGACTCTTAACGTTAAAGAGGGTATCATTCAGGAGGCTTTGGTTGAGACTATCGGTTGTTCCGGTATGACTCACTCTGCAGCTATGGCATCTGAAATTCTTCCAGGTCTTACTGTTATGGAAGCATTGAATACAGACCTTGTTTGTGATGCTATCAATACTGCTATGAGAGAATTATTCCTTCAGATCGTTTACGGTCGTTCCCAGAGTGCTTTCTCTGAGGATGGACTTGCAATTGGTGCTGGTCTTGAGGACCTTGGTAAAGGACTTAGAAGCCAGGTTGGTACTATGTATGGTACTTTGGCAAAAGGACCTCGTTACCTTGAAATGGCAGAAGGCTATGTAACAGGTATTGCACTTGATGCTGATAATCAGATCATTGGTTATAAATTTGTCAGCCTCGGCAAAATGACAGACTTCATCAAGAAGGGTGATGACCCTAACACTGCTTATGCAAAAGCTTGCGGACAGTACGGACGTGTAGATGATGCAGTGAAGATTATCGACCCAAGAACAGATGAAGAAGTGAAATAAGATAAGGAGGTAGAGACAATGGCATTATTTGAATCCTATGAAAGACGTATTAACCAGATTAACGCTGTGCTTAATACTTATGGAATTTCTTCTATCGAAGAAGCTGAAAAAATCACAAAAGATGCTGGACTTGATGTTTATGATCAGGTTAAGAAAATCCAGCCTATTTGTTTTGAAAATGCTTGCTGGGCTTACATCGTAGGCGCTGCAATCGCAATTAAGAAAGACTGCCGTAAAGCTGCAGACGCAGCTGCTGCAATCGGTGAGGGACTTCAGGCTTTCTGTATCCCAGGTTCCGTTGCTGACACACGTAAGGTAGGTCTTGGACATGGTAACCTTGGTAAAATGCTTTTGGAAGAAGAGACAGATTGCTTCTGCTTCCTTGCAGGTCATGAATCTTTCGCAGCTGCTGAAGGTGCTATCGGTATCGCAGAAAAAGCAAACAAGGTTCGTCAGAAACCACTTAGAGTAATCCTTAACGGTCTTGGTAAAGACGCTGCTCAGATTATCTCCAGAATCAATGGTTTCACATTTGTTGAGACAGAATATGATCCATACACAAATACAGTTAAAGAAGTATCTCGTAAGGCATACTCCGAAGGCCTTCGTGCTAAGGTTAACTGCTATGGTTCTAACTCCGTTCCAGAAGGTGTTGCAATCATGTGGAAAGAGAACGTAGACGTTTCCATCACAGGTAACTCTACTAACCCTACAAGATTCCAGCATCCAGTAGCTGGTACTTACAAGAAGGAGAGAACTGAAGCTGGTAAGAAGTACTTCTCCGTTGCTTCTGGTGGTGGTACAGGCCGTACACTTCACCCAGACAACATGGCTGCAGGTCCTGCTTCCTACGGTATGACAGATACACTTGGACGTATGCATTCTGATGCTCAGTTTGCTGGTTCCTCTTCCGTACCTGCTCACGTAGAAATGATGGGTCTTATCGGCGCGGGAAATAACCCAATGGTTGGTATGACTGTTGCAGTTGCAGTATCTATCCAGGAAGCTGCAGACGCTGGCAAATTTTAATTTGACAGCATCTTATCAGAATATATTCTAAGATACGGAATGAAAGGGTTTGACAAGATATCTTGTCAAACCCTTTTTTATATACTAAAATCTAAGACATAGAGCAAAAAAGCATAAAGTGAGGGGTACAGATGGAAACGGTAGGCAGAACTGCAAACAGACATAATTATTTAGACCTGATCCGTGCACTGTCATGTGTGCTAGTTGTAGCAATTCATGTTTCAGCAGTAGATTTTGATATTTTATCTTATACTTCGTTTGAATGGAGCATAGCAAGGTTGATTAATTGCATTGGAATGAATGGTGTGCCGCTTTTTTTCATGATTAGTGGAGCTTTACTTTTAAATTCAGAATACCAATTATCCACCAAAAAACTGTTTTTTGACAAGATTGGCAAATTATTACTTGCGTATCTTTTGACCTGTTTTTTCTATAATTTAGTTCCCTTTTTTAGAGGGTGGGTGCCATTTGAGTGGTATTATATCAAGGAATGTTTGCTTGAAGGAACCATTTATGGCATTGGCTTATATCATGTATGGTTTATTCCTGTATTGCTGGGTATTTATTTGTTGTTGCCTGTATTAAGAACAGCGTTTGCAAAGAAAGAGAACTGTGAATACTTTTTGCTACTGTTTTTCATTGCGGGAATTGTATTGCCTACACTGCAGTTAT
Organism: Lachnospiraceae bacterium; assembly: GCA_017453065.1. Lineage (GTDB taxonomy): Bacteria > Bacillota > Clostridia > Lachnospirales > Lachnospiraceae > Acetatifactor. The sequence continues at coordinate 238,875 of JAFTKW010000019.1, forward strand.
TTGAACTTCCTGGTCAAATTGATAGGTTTTTGTCTCACCTTAGGGATAATTATTTTGTAGGCATGATTACAGGTTATGTTGGATATTTTGTGTTAGGACATTACCTGCATTCTTTTGTGACATTTGAATGGAATCGTAAGAAGGGAGTGATAGTTGCTGCTTTAACTGTGATTGCTATTTTGGCAACGTATGCGGGTTGTTTGATGGACTCCTTTAAAACAGGAATCACATCCTCTCTATTCAACACACCGTTTTCAATTAATTTGGCTGTGGGCAGCCAAGGCATTTTTCTGTTGGCAAAGCATCTTGGTTCAAAGATTCAATCACAGAAAGCGTTGAGAGTGATTCGAAACTTTGCATCCTATACACTCGGCATTTATTTGTTGCATCCTTTTGTGATTAATACATTTGAAACGATTACAAAGGTGAATTATATTCCAGTGTATCTGATTAGTATATTATTAAGATGGATGGTAGTTATAGTGGTTACTTTTTCGATAGTTTTTTGCGTGAAAAAGATACCGGGAATAAAGAAATTGATATGATATAAATATTCTTTGTTCATATTACTTTGAATAACAAATAAATCCTTGCACCTATTAAATTATTGCGATATAATCATTAGTAAGTTGTATCAAAGTTGTATATAAAGATATGACGGATACAAAAGATTTTAATCTTACGAGGAGGATGAGAAATGGA
>JAFTKW010000001.1 GCA_017453065.1 Lachnospiraceae bacterium
ATCATATAAGTAACTGATAATCACCTATTATTGCTTATTTATTATACTACAACCTATTCTCCATTTCCATTCGTGTTATATTTGTAAGTAACTAAAATACTTATAGATACACATAAGGAGAACTCATCATGAATAATTTACAAACTCAAATCAACAATTACCTCATTTACTGCCAAGAGCAAAAACGTCTTGATTCAAAAACCATAAAAGCATACCAAATAGACTTAAAACAGTTCTATTCGTATATTCCCATAACCGAAGCAAACCAAATCACCCCTGATATAATCGAGAAATATATAGCAAAGCTCCATCAAATATACAAACCTAAAACCGTAAAAAGAAAACTGGCATCTACAAAAGCATTTTTTCGCTATCTTGAATACAAAGAAATAATTGAAAGAAATCCCTTTAATCGGCTACAAATAAAATTTCGCGAACCTGTCATTCTACCTAAAACAATACCCTTGTACACAGTAGAAACATTTTTATCCACAATTTACAACCAACGCACTACTGCTCCTACTACATATCAAAAACGAAATGCCTTAAGAGATGCTGCCATAATTGAACTTTTATTTGCAACCGGTATTCGAATCACCGAACTATGTTCTCTAAAACCATTTGATATCAATCTGCACGAGAAAACGATTTTAATCTTTGGGAAAGGTTCAAAAGAGCGGAAAATTCAAATAGGAAATGATGACGTGATTACAATTTTACAAGAATATACCGAAAACTTCACATACGAAATTCAGGCATGTAATTATTTCTTTGTAAACCAATCCGGTAGACCACTGTCTGATCAAGCCGTCCGAAGAATGATTAATAAATATACTTCGCTTGCAGCAATAGAATTACACATAACGCCCCACATGTTCCGCCATACTTTTGCAACTTGTCTTTTAGAAGCCGATGTTAATATACGTTACATCCAAGAAATGTTAGGACACAGCTCTATAAACATTACTGAAATATATACACATGTTGCTATGTCCAAACAACGAGATATTCTTACCTCAAAGCATCCCCGAAAGGATTTTCGCATTTAAAAATCAATCGATTACATACTACAGTACATATCTACAACAGGAAAGGTTCCTACTTTCCTGTTGCCATATAGCCCTTACAATTCTGGATAATATTTTTACCTCTCTTTAACGATATTCTCTTTTTTATACTCACACATTACTTAAGATAGCAAAACTATTGTCACAAAAAGGCACTGGATACATGGCTCCTCACGCTCTGGTTCTTCTCATCAAAAATTGCTAGCTTCATCCCTTTCATTTTCCACTACTTCAGTACAAATCTTCTGAGGAATACCTCTTATCATATTTAGGAATATAATATTTTTTCAAAATCATAAGGCTTTCATGTTTTATCTCATACACTTACAACTCTATTCGTAGTCATATTATTAGTTCGATATTTTTCTGTCAATGTTCTAACATACCATAATACTTCTCCGACACTACATCAACAACAATTTAAAGCATCTGTACGTAAAAAATCAATTTCTCTTTTTCGTAGTCTGTGTGATTGTTCTCATATTCTTACAACTTCGTCACACGCTTCTACAATTTGCGAATCGTGTGATATAATAATAATGATTTTATCTAACTTAATTTCTCGAACTAGATTAATAAATAGTTCTATCCCTTTTTCATCTAATGCACTAGTTGGTTCATCCAAGATAACAACCTCTGTATCTTTTAACAAAGTGCGCATAATGGCAATACGCTGCTTTTGTCCTCCGCTTAGATTTGCAGTTTTACTATCAATTCTAGTATCATATGCTTGGGGTTGATTTTTTACAAAATCAAGTAAAGGATATTGGTGCAACTCCTCCATTTCTTTTTTTTCTCCTACATATCCATAGTAAATATTATTATAAATTGTATCTTCCATCAGCATTGGTTCTTGATTCACAAAGCCAACTATATTTTTTCGCAAGTCCTCCGTATCAATTTTTGCCAATTCCGTCTCGTTCCATAATATTTCTCCCTGATTAGGTTTCAAAATTCCTAACATCAAAAGAACTAATGTTGTTTTTCCAGAACCATTTCCTCCTGTAATTGCGTATGCTTTTCCCTTTTCAAATCTAACAGAAACGTCTCGAAGTAATTCATGCTCATTATACGCAAAACATACATTTTGAAGGTGTATCTGCCTGACATTACTTACTTTAACATCACCGTTTAACTCAGGTTGCATCTCAAAAACTTCTTCCATCCTATCATAACTCACCTTATATGATTGATAAATCTCTCCGCCCTTTACAAGAAACTGAACTGAAGATATTAGTTCTTGTAGATAAATAAGTCCTGCAGAAAATCCAATTAGTACATCCACATTTCTCACATCAGTTCTTGCACTAAAGGAAAAGAACATCAACATTACAGGAATAAGCATACGACCAATAACATTTGCCATATTACCTATTAAATTTTCGAAATTTAAAGATTTCACTGCGGCTTTTACAAAAACATTACCAACCTCTTTAAAATCTTTTTCAGTAGCCTCATACCAAGAATTTATTTTTATAAGCAATATATTAGATATTTTCCCACACACAACGGAAAAAAACTCCGCTTTTATATTGGCATGTTTTTGTTTAAGATTATAATATTTCTTACGTGTCGAGAAATAGATCAATATATAAAAAAAGACTCCTGCCAGTGACGATAAACCAATATATACATTTATTTTAAGAAGTACGATTATAATTGCAAAACTTTTAATTGACTTAAATAATAAATAAGGAATTTGTTCTACATAAAAATCCATGATATAACAAAGATCATTATTTATCCGCTGAGACAAATATGCACTATTTAGCCCACTAATTCTATCATATCTTATTCTCAGCATCTTCTGTAAAGTATCATGTTCCGCATCAACAGTCATCATATTCGATAATTTATGATTATAGTCAGCAAAAAAATAAGTCCCCATTGACTCAAGAAATATCAAAGCAAAGATAACGCTTAGTTGTGTTACAATATATTCTAACTCAACATTTGAAAAGTTAGAAATAATACTTGATATTTGCATTGGAATTATCAATTGAGTAAAAACCACACATGTATAAGCCCCCAATAACATTGTGTACTTATATTTATATTTTGCTATATACTTAACATATCTATTTCTTTTCTTAATCTTCTTCCTCATATCTTTTCCTTTTTTCTTGACAACCACCTTAAAATGGTTTCCTCGCAGTTATCATTCATCAACGATATAAATCTATTTTTAAATGTGTCATATTGTTCTTCGCACATGTCATTCTGAAATATATCAAATACAGTCTCCAACACCAAATGCTCAAAAAAGGTCACTATTTCTTCTTTGTCTTCCTCAGAAATAGAACATTGTTGTTTCTTTTCTATCTCATCGAAAACCTCCTCTAATTCAACATGGATAATTTCATGTGTTAATATCGCGGTTGTCACTTCTGGATTCTCTGCATTCACAAACAGCACTATATGATTGTCATCATATTTTATAGAGATGCCACTATATGCTTTTTCTTCCTTTCGTGTAATTTCATCATTTATGAATACACCTAAAACTTTGTCAAATGAAACATTATAAATCCCTTGCTTTTTCAGCCACTCTTCTAAGCGGTCAAAATAATCTCTTTTACTCATATAGTTTTTAGTGTCAACCATACGTTGGTTATCATGATTATTTTTATAAAGAATTAGTCCTAAAATAATTTTCTTTATTAGACCTTCCAGATTTTCCGCAAATTCTTTCAATGAGAGTCTCTCATTATATTCCTTAATTATTTCATCTACTCGCGAATTGCATACAAGTTTCATCTCTCTACCTACTTCCTATGTTTCTATTTTATGTCTCTAATGGAAACTGAACGTTTCCATTAGGGACACAAATGATTCGGGATATATTTCCCCCTTTTTTACAGACATGCTCGATTCATATGACTATCAATATGTCCATGCGTATGTGCATCTGCATGCTCACCCAAGACAACGCTGTTTTCTATTTTTAGCAGAAGTCTTTTTAACTGCAAATTTGACATTGTTTCACCTCCCCTTTATTTTTCATGCTAAAAGTTGTATTGCAAAAAATCCATTACAACCTCTGTATCATTATGTATAAGCCAAATTAATTCTTCAAATAAATATTTGTTAAATTCACAAAATATTGATTTTTTCTCAATCTGTCTACATTCAGCGTAGACTTTACACGGACAAGTACAACAAAATCTTTTCCATGGACAATCTATGCATTCTTCTATCTCCGATGTTATACGACCCTGGCTTTTCTGAAACCAGTCGTTATTCTGAATTTCTTCAACTAAATCCATTTTTTCATCATTTACATTTCCTACTTTTCCTTGTCCGATAAAACAGCACTCTTGGCACAAGAATACATCTCCGTTTGATGTTATAAACAATTGGTTGACACCCGCACCGCACGGCTCTTTATAACACATGAACGGATGCCATAGTAGCAGTCCCAAAAAATAGTATATAGTATTAGCTTCGTAATACCGTTTCTCTTGTAACATTCTCTTAATAAATATCACATATTCTCTTGCCATTTCTTTAGCTTTGAATTCTCCATTATTTATATCTAAAACATTTTCACCTCGACCTATCGTTGTGATTAGATTAGCTCTAAATTCTTTACACCCTGTATATTTCAATAATTCAACAATACTATCGTACTGCCCCAGTTCATACATTACTGATATTGTACTATATGGTATCCCATATTCTTTTAACAATTTAATGCCTTTAACTATGTCATCAAATGTACCTGCCCCATTGCAATACACTCTATTGTCATTATATGTTCCCACACCATCTATACTAATTCCGACAGCAAATTCATATTTTTTGAAAAATGATGCCATTTCTCTGGTCAACAAAGTGCCATTTGTTTGTATTGTAAACTTAATTTTTTTACCCGCGCTCTTGGCACCCTCCACCATTTGAGGGACGACTTTTTTAATCATTTCAAAATTTAATAATGCTTCGCCTCCATTAAACTCTATACATATAGAATCACCACATGCCTCTAAAGAAATAAACTTTTTGAATGCTTTAATAGCAGTATCCGTATTCATGTTAGCACCACGGGTTTTCGCATCTTCAAAGCAATATTTACATCTCATATTACAACGCTCGGATGTTTCTAATATTAATAATCTAAACGCATTATCTCTATTGTCATCAACGGCTATTTCAAGCAGATCATCCTCTTGCAGTTTTCGAAATAAACTTGTATCAACAAATACATCCATTTTTTTTGTATCCAAAGTTTCCTCAAACAATTGGTTGTACTTTGGATCAATTTTCCAAACACCAGTATCAATATTTAACAGTAGTGTTTCTTCATTTCTTTGTTGCATCCAAAAGTTTAACTCATGTTTAAGGTCTCCATTTTTTTCAAGAATTCTTACTTTTATCAGTTTCTTATCCATATTCATACCGCCCAAATAACGCCTCCTAACATATCTTTCCCATTTCATTTTCCTCTTTGCGCGAAAAAACCCCATGACTTTTTCGGGGATTAGAATTTCCCGTAAATATCATGGGGTTTAGCACAAAACTCTTTTATTCTTTAATCAAATAAACACCAACGGAGAGAATGTTATGTACAAAAGATTATTCGTGTTCTTATCATTATCCACTATGCTTCTAGATCTCTTTATAAACACTTTCATCATATTACCTTCTACTAATTCCACCAAAGAGAAAGATAACATTACTTTTTCTCTCTGTGAGGTAGATACCGATTGTGACCCTTTCGCCTCTTAGTACCATTCTTCGTCTGTACCAGTCAAAGTCTCATATGAACGCTTTGCAATTCTTGCAGTATTAGTTTGCAATAATTCAGATATGTAGAAAGCCAGTTTATAATATTGCAAACTGGTTTTCTTATTTTTTAAATTTTCTAAAGCATCTGCTTTGTTATTTAAAAATAGAGGCAGCGACTTTCTATTACCGGACTCCATCGAGATCCTAATTCCCATCTCTGAATAAAATAATTCTTCATCATGCTGTTTCAATTGTCCGCAACAAGTAGATAATCTTTGAAGTATTAATATTACAATCCGATAATGAAATTCTATCTGCACTTTACTCTTTTGATAATACGCCAACATTTCCTTCAACAAACAAACTGCGGAATCGTGTTTATTTTTGCATCTCAGCACATCCACCACTTGTATCAAAATTGACATCTCGCGTTCCGAAAAAGAGTGCATCCAAAATTCTTCCGTCCACTCCTCTACATGGTCACTATTAGGTACTTTCTGAATTGTTAAATTTAGAACATTCATTAAAATACTAAATTGCTCTTCTAGTGGTATTTTATTCGTTTTTTGTTCTATCACAAACCGCACTTCTTCTATATATTGCAAATTTTGCACAAGAGATAAATCCAACGCTCTTCTTAACTGTTCTAACTTCTTATTTGCATCCGCATAATCGCCTTTAATTATCAGTAGTTCCAATTCCCACCGTGCATCCAACACTTCAAAGTCATCTGTCTCAATGGCGCTAAAATACCGTTCTTGAGGAAGGGATAATTTCTGTGCAATCGCTTTATATGTTCTATGATTCGGATTCTGTTTCCCCGTCTCGATTCGAGATAAGGATTCTGGTTCGCAAACATCTTCACTCAATTCTTCCTGCGTATAACCTTTTTCACATCTGTTCCGATAAATCATTTCATTTAACAATACGATTTCCTGGCTAACATCAAGTTGGTATAGACCATCATCTACCTCTTCCATGCTCATTGCGGTATCATTCATCAACTCTCGCCATGCCTGTAACTGTACTCTGAATTTTCTAGTTTCCTCTTCTAACCCCATTTTTTCAGCTACATCCACATAAGTTCCCAAAATGTTTTCTAAGCCCATCACAAATCCGGTTGAAGTCATAATCTCAATAGTTTTCTTTGCCAACCATAAACACTCTGCATACTTTCCTTTTTCGAACAAAAGTGGCAGATATTGTCCAACCACCTTGGGATAGACCTTACTTTTTTCCTGCAAATCCTCAAAGTGGATTTCTATATAGTTTACCATTTGTCTCAGGATTTTCATTGCAACTTCTTTATCCGGTTGCAACCTTTGCCATAGCAAAATAGCACTAATCTCCTGTGCCCCAAGCAACGTATATCTACTTATTCCATTTTTAAATGTTGGGACCGTAAGTAAAATAGCCTTTTCTAAAAGTTCTACACTTTTTTCGCAATTTTGATGTTGTTTTTCCTCCACAATGGCTTTCATAATCAAATAAAACTGTTCTTGCAACTTCTCATTACAGGTTCGGTCAAATGCTTCTTTTTCCAGCAATAATGCCTCTACCATAGACCAATCTCTATGAAGTTGAGCCACGCACACTTTTTGCCGCCACTCAAAATATATGTATTCTTTCTCAGATAACAACGTTACAAACTTATCTGCCGATATTCCAAGACGTTGCAGTATCGCCGAAAGTAATAATCGATCCATGTGTCTATCACCATTTACATATCTTGAGAATGCCGTAGTAGAACACAACCCAACACATAAAGTTCTCTGACTAATATTCTGTTTTATGATAACTTCATTAATCATGGCGCCCAAATTCTTTTTCATAAACAACTCCCTCTTAACAACACACATACAGTCAGCCACCTCTTCTCAAACATCAAAACGAAATGTGTCTAACCTCTTGTAATCTTATGTTATATAACGAATACATTTTATCTTCAACAAACCCTGCAACATCTCTTGAAGTGTTATCCGTTATTCTATTAATTCTATACAACTATTAACAATTATTAATTTCTCTTTCCGCTTTAGGACTAAATAATTATGCCATTATAGACCTCCATATAGTCCATAAGTATACTCTGCAACCACAAAATCATTCTCTAAACTCCACACTGAACAAGCAAGTAATTTAATATCTCTCAAAATCTTTTCAGCATTTTCATATTCACCTAATAATTCAATTGAAAGATAAATATCTTTTAATTGAATATATTGATTTATTTCCTTGGAAAATTTGTTAATAACTGATATATACCACACACGCAAACTATTAATTGATATGATATATTCATATCAAGTCTAAATCTCTTTAATGGGCACAGTTCAACATATGATTCTGGAAATAACTCGAAAACAGTTCTTGGCATAATTTTGTCCTCTTATCATAACGTACTTCAACAGCCTTATCTATATCATTTTCTGACCAATTCTTTGACAAATTAATTATCCTAAAAATATATTTGCATCATAACAGTACATCCAACAAATTATTACTTTGCTTTCTACTCATATGTATATTAATCCTCCGCCTGTATTTTTCTAAGCTTTCCGTACATATTAATTCTTTAAAAAGTGTTATTCATTCTCTCTGCGCCAAAATCTGATATCAATTTTTCGATTCTTGATTATATTAATTGATTAGAGAAAAACCTACCAAAGACTCGCCCTCTGTTGCACTCTTAATGTTCAACTGCTAGTGAATTGTATTTGTTTGATCTCTGTTCACAGTATATTCTCCTAATCTGAACTAATTCTGTTATTGACATAATCCTTTGCGTATATGGTCAGACAGCATCGAATACTCTATATACGAAAAAACATCTACTTCCAAGATTTAAAATCTTCCGCCTATTGTTAAAATAACGAGACAGTTCTAAATATCTTCCTGCTAATCCTTCTTTATCGAATACTTCTCTCTAAACGCTTCATAATCTGCTTTCGCGATTTTATATTGCTCTCCTGCCTGTTCCTCATTCATAGAATACTCTGACTCCTGTGCCTCACCTTGCAACGCATCCGAAATAATCCTTCTTAAATAGTCTTTCTGATCATAATTCGCCATAACTAGCGAATCTCTTACATACATTGGGTTATTCCTAAGTAATGCCACCTGAAAATCTACACCTTTACCCCTTAAATAATGCCACAAAAATGTGATGCAAGTTCTGGTGTTTCCTTCTCTGAAAGGATGAATGCTCCATAATTCCAATAAGAAATCAGAAACCACATCTCCCTTCTTCGCCCAATCCAAGTCTGCATATTGTTGCAATAATTTCTTTAAGCGTTTCTCAATCTCATGGTAGTCTGCATATTCTGCGTAACCACCGGACAAAACACGCTCGCTCTTATATAGATTCTCTTTTCGCAATGTTCCTGCCCATTCATAAATATCCCCAAATAAATACTTATGAACATTTACCATGTGCTCTACATCATAAGTATAGGCAATCCTTGTGGGCTTCACATCCAATCCCAGCAGTTTTGCAAACACTTTCTGTATTTCAAATTTCTCCAAAAGTTCCTTATCACGAATATTATATTTATTGATAAGAACATCACTTTCCGGGTAACAATTCTTTCCACCACTCATATATTACGCTCCCAAATACTCAAATCTATCAATTCTGACTTCCATCTCTTCCAACGTTATTTTTCCAAAAATATAGGAGTCCAACACCTCTAAAAACAATTCATCGGGACCATTTGTAGCACTTAACATAATAGCCATAGCGTTTTCCACGCTCTTTCTCCTCGCTTCACATGCTTCCACATAACTTTGGCTAATAAGCATCCCTTTATACTGTAAAATCGTTCTCATCATATTAACAACGTATGTCGGAGGGTTTCTTCTTTCCTGCTCCCAGTCTTTCAAAGTAGAAACCGGAACATCAAACATTTTGGCAAATTTACTCTGACTTAATCCTGTTTGTAAACGTAATTCTCTCACTTCCATGATAATTACCTCCACTCATTTCTCTATATATAGCATACGGCATTGCCTACTATTTTGCAAGATGTTTCAAAAATTATGCCATTTTGAAAATTGCACAAAGTATTGCAAATTCAAATACTTTGTGCGTTTTTAGAAATAATAATGTTTTTTTTAAATGGCGGTGAACCGCCAAATATTTCTTTTCACCGCCACTTTAATAAATCATATTAAAAAATAATATTTTTCAAATATGCTATACCAATTCATTCACTCTTCCTGATCTGTATAATATAAATTATAAACATTTGTCGTCAAATTTGTTTATTATACTAATTGCCCCCTCTTGTACATTAGCTCGTAGCACATGCCACCAATTCTTTGAATTAGGTATGGGTTGACATTCTATTTTTAGGTTCTCACATGTTGATATATTATTTACAGTTAGTGAACATTTGCAATCACCAAAATGCAGATTAGATGTATAATTATTTACCCATATATCATATATTCCTGCATTCCATTCTTGCACCATTATTTCTTCTTTTCCGGGACATTCACGCACATCCCCAGCATAACTCGCTTCTACTATTTCAGCCTTGTCATAAGATAAAACCTTTACATCTTGTGTTTCACCGGGCTTTCTATACACGAGATACAAATCCAAATCTTGTCCTTTTTGCAGACCATCCCAGATAAGCGTAAACAATATTCTATCCTGTTTTCCAAATATGCCATCACAAACTTTAGCTTGTACTAATCTGTAAACTTCCATCGAAAAATCATCTACACATTTCGTTCTTGGGCGGCATAACGAAAACATTCCATATCTTTCTTTTCTAATTGTGCCTAATCTATCCTCAACCTTTTCTTTATTAATCTCTCCATAATCCGTCAACAACACTTTTGCATTAGTTCTATTGTTAGCATAATCTATGATTGCATTGCTAAAGTTTTTAGTATTTGATTTTTTATATTGTTTACACTCAACAACTACTATCGAATCCTCCGAATTATCTGCTCTTCCATACACAATCGAATAATCCGGTTGTATTCCTTCCTTTCTGCTACTCCCCACAGGCGTTACACTAGTTTTTGTTCTTAGTTCTGTCCAGAACTCAAACATTTCATCTCCATATGTCACTTTAGCAATACACGCTCCTGAAAACGGAAAAGATAAAACACCTTTTTCGATATTAAAGGATAGTTTATCCTTGGGAAACTTCGCAATCATTTGTGTAAATATCCAAATAGAATATACTTCATAACGCTTTTTCCACACCGGCAGTTGCAAAAACTGGTCCCATTTTTCAACTAGAACGTCACACGGAACAACTTCCATTTTTAAACTTTTAATAAAATCCTCCAACTTTTCTTTTATAACTATTTGCTCTTCCATTAATAATTCACTATAATTTTCTGCTAACAAGTATAAAATCTCTAATATGCTATTTAAACAATAATCAATTTCTGGCCAAAGTAAAGGGTCTTCCCGTTTTTGACATTCTCTCCGCCACCCTCCTCTTGGTATCTCTGTTGAACGATAATAATAAAATAACGCTTTCCAGAAAGAATATGCCTTCAATAATTCCTCTTCAATAGTACAACCATTAACAATCTGCTCATAATCTAATTTTTTAGCTGGCCAACTATTCATGTTGTGAAAATATTGTTCTTTCCATTCTTTATATACAATGCTTTTAACATCATATGATTTATTTCTTTGACATCTTATGTTCCATAATTTCCGTAATTGTTCTTCTGTAAGCACTATATAATTTTGATGCACCTGAATTTCTTGCAATGACTTTTTTGCATGCAGAAAATGCTCTATATTAAATGTCTCACTAACTGAATCACTTGACTTATACTCTATCTCAATATTCTCTGTGGATGACTGAGCTTTACATTGTTCGAACAATGATAAGATATCCTCATACATAAAACTCAATGGAGAAATTACTTTAAAAAAGCTTCTTAATAATTCTTCCGGTAATAATGTGCAGATTTCTTTTTCATCAGTAATCATCATATCTTCTAACATATCATTCAATAAACTTTTGTCATAATATGTATCCCCAAACTCTCCCATTAACTTTAGTTTTTCCCATAATTCATATGTGTTTTCATTTCTCATATTAACCCTCTCCAGTATGTTCTAATAGATTTATATTCTATATACTTATATTACCACCAATTTCAAATCTTTAAAATTTTTCTATTTTAGAAACAGAAAAACCCATGCACCCGCCTCCCGGCAAGCACATGGGTCTCTACACTTTTTTCTTTATGATATTTGACGTCTCCGTCCCCAAATCAGCTACAATCTACTACACCATTTACTACACCATTTTGATGTGAAATTACACCAATTTGCGATAAATTACGATACATTTGTCTTTTTGCCAAAAGTCCGCAAACCCTTGAAAACACTGGTTTTTTCGGCATTTCAGGAAGTCTAGAAATCAGGCAGGCATAAACTCAATAAATTCCTGCTTGTATGCTTCCATATTGTAATCCTCCTTGTTTTGTCGGAGACAAAATGCGACCGCCCTTGCAGGAGCAGAGGATTTAGCCTCCTGTATCATCTGGTTTCTCATCCAAGAATACCCTTGATTTGTATCATTTTAGCCACTTTGTTTCTTCTATGAATATGTGCGTGCCTAAATGTCGTTTACATACTACCACAAAGATGATGGTTTTTCAATGAAAGAAATCCTTAATTTTCCTTCTTCATAACTTTATTTTGTACCTTTCCAAATCCACACCATCCGCTTCTAAATACACGGTCTCTAAATATTCACCACCATTTGCAAGGATAGTTCGTCTGCTTGCCTCATTTTCTACCATGCAACTTATGTACATCTCGGAAAAGCCAAATGAAGTCAGATAATCTTTGGCTCTTGCAAGCATTCTGATTGCATAACCCTTTCGTCTCTCAGAAGGTCTGACAGAATAACCCACATGCCCGGTTATACTCCTCATCTGCTCATTCAAAACATGATGCACCTGCATACAGCCAACCATCTTATTATCTGATTTCCGAATGCACAAAAGGACAGTTCCTCTGGCTCCATTTTCCTTTAATATTCTACTTGGATTTGCAAACTCTATACAGTAATCTGCATACTCTTCGGGGTTAGGCATGCGTTTCATGGAAAGACATCCGTCAAAACTAGATTCCGCAGCCAACATCTCCTCCCTGTAGGAACGTATCTCCGCTGCATACGTCATCGATGGTTCTACAAAGAATAACTCATCCATATTCTCCATCCCAGATTCTGCTGTATACTCTACAGTGAATTTCTCACACACAATAAGAGACTTGGCATTCAAAGGCTTATCAATTACCTCTAATCTTGGACGAAAGAATTTAGTATGAATATCTCGCCAACTTTCTAGTGAGCGATTGGCCTCACCCTCCGCATATGCATGAAAGGGCGGTACCGATTCATAGGTGCGTATGTATACATCGTAATTTCTGATTACGCAGACAGCTTCTCCATTCGGCTTTAAAAGTACACTATAATCACCAACCTTCGGTAAATCCTCCAGTGCGTCTTCTGCAACATACTCGTCATAAGCACTGGCAGTTCCAAATTTACGACCTTGAAGCACTAACTCCAACAAATTATCACCCCATGTAGCTCCATCGCCGAAAGACCATGCTTCGTAAGGTGTTACTTCATCTATTTTCATTTCACTGCAAAATTTATACCATAATTCTTTTGCTGTCATTGTAATGCTCCTTAAAACTATTTTCTCATCACATGCCAGATTTCCTCACCGCAAAATCCACATGCTTTATACAAGTCCCTCGGATTTGTTGGATTGTCAACCTTACCTGAAACCATCACAAAATCTGCCTTATCCTTCATTCTCCAAAGCAATTCTCTAACAATAAATATTCCAAGTCCTTTCCCCCTGTATTCCGGTGAAACCTGAATCCATTCCAAAATTCCTTCCTTGATACCAGTATCAACCTCAGCAATCCCACTGGCAATGATTGTATTTTGTCCATGTTCCGTTACCGCAATCCATAAATTCTCATCGTACACAGTATGAGTTTGATAATCCAGCAATGCTTCGGTAGAGATACCTATATCACTGTAACAGCCAGCAATATGCTTCGCATACTCCGACACTTCACAACACACCATCTCATACCTGTTATCCAAAACAGGCTTCTCAATATCATTCATGCGATGAATCAACTTGAAAAATCTCTCATCGAAATATCCCCGAACACCAATACTCTGTAAGTCATTTTCCAACAAAACCTTCATATTATCTGGAATCTTTACCAGATTTGTTTTCCAAAAGGGTAGACTTGATGCCTTACATGGATTTTCTAAGTAAAACTCCTTGTCCATACCTACAATTCCTTTTTAAGCATTATAATCTCATCTCTAAATATTATTATTCTTTCACTTCAATCAAAAACTTTCCCATTGCAACAAAATTACTTGCCTGATAGAATCCTTGTTTCTTGTAAAAATGCATATGATGTTCGTCGTTAACACTACTAAGTTCCATCATTGCTACACCATTTTCCAGTATCACCTTTTCCAGATGTTCGAAAAATGCCGAACCATACCCCCTGTTCTGGTATTCTTTAAATATTACAATTTCTTCCAAAAAGTATGCTTTCAAATCATCAAATTCTTTATAATACCCCATCACAAAACCAGACATTTTTCCATCGATATATTGCACAAAACATTCCGCATCCTCAATAGTCATTACTTGATGAATTCGTTTATATGCCTTTTCATATGTCCAACATCCGTTTTCACAGTTATTGTAATAATCGACGTATGCACTAACCACACCATCAAAATTTTCTTCTGTAATTTTTCTAAAATCAATCATATGCTTCCACCCCTTTTGTCAACCAAATGCCCTTCCAGTGACCCTACACTTCCATCTCATACAAAGCCATTGAGCGCCCATTATCATAATCGATAATATCAACAATTTTAAATCCTGCGTTCAAATAGATTTTTCTTACAACCTTTTCATCTAGACCAGTATCAAGACGTATATATTTGATGTCATTCTTGCGACATTCTTCCTTTATTGCTTCTACCACCAACTTCGTCATGTTTCTATGTGCATATTCCCTTTTTACACACAGCTTATGTAAATACACCGCTTCCACATTGGATGCATCTTTCCAATATTTTGAATCACTGTTCTGTAAAATAAATGCACATGCAGTCTTTCCATCTATTTTTCCAATGCAAAAGTTTTCCGGTTTAGCTTCTTCTGTAATCAATTCATCCGGCGTCAGCCATTCATCCGGCCAGATACGAAAGCCCTTTTCTCTTCCCCACTTAGCCACTTCTCTCATGACAGAGATAGATTCTTCAAGTTGATTATGTATAATCTTCATTCTAATATTAGGACAAAGCATTAATCGATACCTCCATTTTCCGAACGCAAAATGTGCTCCCTAATTTCAGTCTCATGCCTTTGACAATACGCATATGTATTTCTGTTAAAGAATAACCTTTATACACTATATTCATCATATAAAGAATATCCCTTAGCTTCTAGTAAAATTAAATTATTCTCCCCAATCTCTAATAATATACCACTATCACTCTCTTTTCGATGAACGAACGCATACTTTTTCCCATTATGCATTAAAACAAATCCGTAATTTCCATTTATATTTTCATATTCCTTATCCTTGACTTCCTTCAATGCATAATAAAGTTTCTGTACCTCTTGTAATTCTCTTAGATGTTCTTCAAATTTAACTTTGTCATTCTGGCACTTTTCCAGCGTCGATTTTTTCTTTATCTTTTGTGGAGCATCTTGAATTTTTTTATTAACAATCCTAAGGTCTTTCTCACACCTATCTATTTCATTTTCAATTTCATATTGAAAATTTTCCCATAGCTCTGGCAATATCCATTTTCGACATTCTTCTTCATATTCACGAAGCTTCTTTTCTTTGATTTTGTCTACATATTCTCTTGAAATAACATATTCACCTATAATCTCATCTCCCCAATAATCTTCTGCTGATATGTTAACTACAAAGTCATTTTCGATCGTAACCTTTCGAAATTCTCCAAAATCATGCTGAGCCATAAAAAATTTTATTGCATCATTTAAATCATATATCGACAATCCTTTTTCTATCGTAAATTTCATTAGTCATCTTCCTCTTTAATCCACTCTTTCAATTTTTGCTGTAACAATTTCTTGTCCGGCAAATATAACTTAAGTACTCTTTCTTCCGTATCATGATCTTCATTGTACACAGAAAACAAAATTTTCATATTGTCCTCCCCTTATCTTGGTTCGCATTTTTACATTTGTCGGTAATCTCATGGACCACCCTTAACTTGCGTATTATCTTGCGTATTATCTTGCGTATTTACTTACGTAGCATATAAAAGTATATTTTTTTCAACACTTCAAACACTCAAAAGTATAATTATTTCAACATTGACCTCAATATCATATTTTCAAGTACTCAAATCGGTCAATTCTTTCTTCCAGCTCTTCTAATGCTATTTCACCAAGGATATAAGCATTCAGAACCTCTAAAAACACTTCATCCGCCCCATCAGTTACAATCTACTACACCATTTCGATGTGAAATCACACCAATTTGCGATAAATTATGCTACTAAATTCCTACTTGCAGCTTCCCATATCTGTATCCTCCTTGGGATACCTCAAGTAATAATAATCGTTCCCCTCCATTACATTTCTTTTAGCAAATCCATTTCTAAGATAAAATTCTGCTGCGGAATGATTATCTTTATGTACTCCGAGCGCAATAGGGCGGACGCCAAATTCTTTATAGCAATTCGATATCACTTTTTCCAATACATAAGTTCCAATGCCTTTATTACGATATCGCTTGTCTATCGCAAAACCCATCAGCCTGTAAAATGGTACATCCTTCATCTCATCCGGGTCTGTTTCCCATTCTAAAGCCTCTCCCAAAAGAATAATGCCTACATACACATCGCCATACATAATGGCATATGTGTGACCCTTACAATTGTGAGTTACTCCCCATTTAGTAATCTCGTATATTGTGTCAACAGAATCCACAAACGCTTCGTCCACATCATCTCTCTGAATCATTCTTACTTGGTCAATGTTCTTTTCCGTTAATAATTCAATCTTTACTTTCTGTTGTTCCATATCAGACCTCCATCTCATACAATGCTATGGAGCGACCATTATCATAATCAATAATATCTACGATTTTAAAACCAGCATTTAGATAGATCTTTCTTACCACTTTTTCATCCAACCCTGTATCGAGACGAACGTACTTTATTCCATTCCTACGGCATTCTTCTTTAATAGCTTCTACTACTGCCTTTGTCATGTTTCTATGTGCATATTCTCTTTTTACGCAGAGTTTATGCAAATACACTGCCTGCACATCGGATGAATCCTGCCAATATTCAGAGTCACTGTTCTGTAGAATAAACGCACATGCAGTCTTTCCATCTACTTTTCCGATGCAAAAGTTTTCTGGCTTTGCTTCGTCTGTAATCAATTCTTCCTGAGTCAGCCATTCATCAAGCCAGACACGAAAGCCTTTCTCTCTTCCCCACCTGGCAACTTCTTTCATAACAGCAATGGCCTCTTCAAGTTTGTTATAAACAATTTCTATCTTTTCCATAAAAACCTCTTATAGCAATCACCTTATCATATTTCGCATAATCTTCGGGTTTCAGCTTATGTGTTACAACAATTATGGTTTTCTCCGGGTCCCCTAATATCATTTCTTCTATTTTTTCAGAAAGGTCAGAATCCATAGCAGAGGTGTACTCATCTAAAAGTAAAATAGGTTTCTCTGTGTAAACGGCTCTTGCTATGGAGATGCGCTGTTTTTCTCCCTCAGATAAATTGCCACTATATGCCACAACCGTTTCATCTTTCTCAGGCAATTTTTCTGTAATCTTATCTACAAAGCATTTTTTTGATACTTCTTTGAACCATTCTAAAGATTTATCTTTTTCCAAACAAATATTGTTATAAATGGTACTGTGAAACAAAAAACTATCTTGAGACACATACGCAATCATGGATTGTATCTTTTCCCTGTCTAATTGCCTATAATCTATGTTTCCTATGGTTATTGTTCCTTCGCTTGGCTCTACATTTTTTAGTAATAGGTTAAGCAACGTAGTTTTTCCATTACCGCTTTTCCCAACTATGGCATATTTTTTCCCCTGCTCGAAACAAACAGAAAAATCCTTCAATACAGTCTTCTCACCATATGAAAAAAACACATTTTGCAATTCAATAGTAAAATTATCATTCGCTTCTGTATATACCGGGATATTCTCTTCCTTTGCTTCTTTTTCAATTTCATTCGAAATATCATAATATTCTTTGCACGCTTTTTTGGATATTTCGGAACTTTCTATCTCCGTCAAATATAATAAAATTGTAGTTAAAACTTCATTTATCGCAATTAATGTAATAATCACATCTGCGTTTTTATCCACCATGCAATACCCCAAAATTAGAATTCCACAGGTCATCATGCATTGAATAGAAAAAAAGATTATATCCGCAAGATTGTATAGGTATTGGTATCGTTGTAGTTCCCCAGAAACAGCCTTCACAGTAGCAAGATTCTTTTTCACAAAAAATGCTTCTGCCTGCATTCCTTTTATGACACCTATGTGGCTTACGCTTTCCACTACATTCCCATATAACGTCTTTTTGACTTCTTGAATCTTTTTTACCGACTTACGAATTTCTTCCATGATATATGCACGAATGCAGTGATATCCTGCAAATAATACCACTGTAAGCAGCATGAGTGCACCATTAAAATATCCGATAAATGCTATCGAAGAAATAAGAATGATAACATTCACTGTAATATCCTTCTTTGCACGAAAATATCCTTCCATATAAGGAGCAAAATCTGTAAGCAGAGCCAAGTATTCCGTTTTATCTCGTTTACAAAAATGTTTGTAATCTAATTTCAAAATATTCCCATACAGCTTTTTTTTGAGAAATAGACTTACCTTTTTTGTCCACAAATTATTTATCATTTTACTAAAAAAGTACATACTGCCATACGATAAGATATATATCACAATAATGCATATAAACTGATAAATTGCAGGCAAGCTTCCCTTCTGAACTACAAGCAACATTCTCTCAATGATAATTGCCTGCACGAGTCCAAACACGCCCAAGAAGGAGGCCATCAGTATAGAAAAAAAGGTGGAAATAGGATATTTCTTTAACATTCGTTATCCTCCTTTTCTAAAACACTCACACTACATTCTGAGGATGTTAATCTGTAAATCACATCATATAATTCCGGTTGCATCAGTTTGTGTGAAATGCATATAACAGAAATTTCCGAATCACTCATAATACGTTTCTCTATCGTCGCTCCATTCTCTCCGTCTAACGCTGAAAATGGCTCATCCAAGAGATATATTTTTTTCTTCTGAAATAGACCCCTTGCCAGAGAGATTCTCTGTTTTTGCCCCTTCGATATATTTGCTCCATCCTGTTTTAAATGCTGATGCGGGTCTAATCCATCTTTATCCAGATTCATCATCCTAAAAACCGACATTGCATAATCCTGATTCTCCTGCTGATTTCCCAACATAATATTTTCCATTATTGTTCCTTCAAAAATAACAGGATTTTGTTCTATATAACAGATATGCTCAAATATGGACTCCTCTATCAAAGAATCCACTTTTTGTCCGAATAGTTTAATTTCTCCTTTTGAATATTCTTGCTGTTTCATGATAGCCTTAAAAAGCGTAGATTTACCTATCCCGCTTTCTCCCAAAAGAAGAATCTTTTCCCCTTTATGTAATGTTAATGAAATATTTTGAAGTATGTCTTTTTCTCCATATCCGATTGTGACATCTGTAACTTCTATTGGCGTCTTTTCCAAACTCTCAGCAGAAATGCGGTGCAGCTTATCCACTTGCTTTTCCATATAAGAAAACACTTCTTTTTTCACTTCAGACAATCCAATTACTACTCCATATTCATACATAATGCCATTACTTTTTGCCATTAACTGCGAACATAAGGTTAGGATAGCCGCTATCTCTCCGATAGAAAGACTATTATGATATGCTAAAATACAGCAAAAAATAAAAATCAAAAAATATACCACTAAATTGCCAATCACAGCAACGAGCTCAAATCGATTCATGCATTGGTTTTGCAGATATTGACAGTCTTCAAATTCCTTATCATATTGTTGAAACTCACGCTCCGCCATTTCCTGTACCTGATAATTTTGGATTGTGATTTGACCTCTCAATAATGACATATCTGCATCAATCATCTTTTCACGACATTTCTGCAATTCCTCTTGCTTACGCATAAGGTCGCCAGATTGACGTTTCCCAAGAAAAACTAATACTATCGTACATAGTAAACAAGCACAGCCAACCAAAGGATTACTATACACCACCATCAAAAAACACATCACATAAGCGATTACATTTGCAGTTATATGAATAATACCGCCATAATAAAATCTGGCTACTTTTTCTACTTTTGTAACCAGGAAATTTATTTCATTTCCGCTTTCTGTCTGATTATGCTCTTTCATTTCTATTTCGAAAAACTTTTTCCAAACTTGAGCATATAAATCATTTCTGATTAGGCTAATGGACTTTGCCTCCAATACAGCATATATCAAAAAAGCTCCCACAAAAAGCATATAAAAGGCTATCACACATACAATGCTTTCCAAGTTCTTTTTACCCATCGACAGCTCGTTAATCGCAGTCACTTCATAAGAAACTGCTCCTAACAAACAAACATTTTGCAACAAAATGCTCACAATAATTGGAATCACTATTTTACTAAATTTTTTCCTCATGTTATTTTTCATTTTCCATACCTATACCATACGCCAAAAAGGCACCCGCAGGTGCCTTTTATTTATTTACAAATTTTCTCCATTCTGGAATACCACATCTCTGTACCAGTATCCAGAGTCTTTGATGGTACGCTCCAAGGTCTCATAGTCTACATAGACGATACCGAAACGCTTGTCATATCCGCAAGCCCATTCAAAGTTGTCCAAAAGTGACCACTGGAAATAGCCTCTCAGATCCACGCCTTCCTCTGCTGCCCTTTTCAAATTCAGCAAATATCTATGCAAGAAATCGATTCTCTGTGGGTCATGTACCTTTCCATCCTGAGATACGAAATCTCCATTCGCCATACCATTTTCCGTGATGTAGATAGGCATATGGTATCTTTCATGGTAGAACTTGGTTCCCCAGTAAATGCCCTCAGGTGTAATATCCCAATTCATGGCAGTCTTTGGAAATCCTCTATGTCTGGTCAAAATCTCAGGTCTTCCATTGGCATCTGTGCCCACCTGATGAGAAGTATAGTTGTTCAATCCAATGAAATCAATGGACTTAGAAATCAACGCCATATCTCCTGGTGTCACGCTGGCAAGCAAATCACCATAGCAGTCCAAGAGTGGCTGTGGAAATCTTCCAAGTACAATTGGGTCCATCCAGAAAGACTGCATGAATACATAATTTCCTTTGCCTGTTTCAAAGAAAAGTTCTCTCGCAGATTCTACGTCCTCTTTGGTGTCTGGAATAACCATGGTGGTAGCCACAGTCAAACCAACTCTGGCCTCCACTACCATGTTGTGTAAAACCTTAGCCGCACGTCCATGGGCCTTCAAAACATTGAGGCATGCCAGCATCAGTTCTTCATCTCTAAGAGAAAGCCCAGGTGCATGCTCTCCCACCAAATAACCACATCCCATGAATACCTGTGGTTCATTGAAGGTGGTAAAATATCTAACTCTGTCGCCAAAGCAGCGAGCCACCAATGTGGCATATTCTTCAAACCACTCTGGACTCTTTTCATTCTGCCATCCACCTTGCTTTTGCAAATTTGCAGGCAAATCCCAGTGATAAAGCGTAATGTATGGCTCAATTCCATAAGCCAACAACTCATCTATCAAACTATTATAAAAATCAATCCCTTTTTGATTGATGCGGCCTGTTCCCTCTGGAAGCAATCTGCTCCAGGATAAAGAAAAGCGGTACGCCTTAATCCCTAATCTGGCCATAATCTGTATGTCATCTGCGAATCTGTGGTAATGGTCGCACGCCACATCTCCAGTACTATTGTCGGCAATTTTGCCCGGTGTGTGTGTGAAAACATCCCAAATATTGGCTCCCTTGCCGTCTTCAAAGGCTGCGCCTTCAATCTGGTAAGATGCTGTGGCTGCTCCCCACACAAATTCATCCCTAAAGCTCATATACTTCTCCCCTGCTAATCGCAAAACTTCTCCTAGTTCTGCTTGCTCAAAACACTATATCTTTCGCCGTCGTGAGCTTCATATGTAACGCCCTGCATCTCGAACAGTTCACTTACAGTAGCAAAGCCATAGCCCTGAGCCTTCAGTTCTTTGATAATGGCAGGCAGTATTTTTACTGTCTCTGTGTTGCCAGGGAAGCAGTGCATCAAAAAGATTGCTCCATCCTGTGCGCCACCAATGACATTGTTGTAGCGCTCCTGTGCTGTAACAGTAGGATCCCAGTCACGGGAATCTACGCCCACGATAAATGGCAAATCGATCGTATCGTGCATCAGCTGACTGATTGCAATATATGGTGGACGGAAAGTAGCTGGTCTTTCGCCTACCAGACTCTCCACTTTTTTCTGTACCAATTCAATCTCCTGTTTCAAGGTTTCTTCGTCCATCTTGTCCATCTGCAAATGGCTCTGAGAATGATTTCCGAGTTCATGGCCTTCGTCATAAGCTCTCTTTACTACGTCCTCCGTTACAAAGGTAATATTGTTTCCAATCAGATAAAAGGTAGCCTTTACGTCTTCCTCCGCAAGAATATCCAAAATTTCTACCATGATGGTGGTGTTTGGACCATCATCAAATGTAAGTGCA
Organism: Lachnospiraceae bacterium; assembly: GCA_017453065.1. Classification (GTDB taxonomy): domain Bacteria; phylum Bacillota; class Clostridia; order Lachnospirales; family Lachnospiraceae; genus Acetatifactor. Next base: position 22,657 of record JAFTKW010000001.1, read on the forward strand.
ACAAATTTTTCTGGCATTTCTTCTTCCTCCCCGTTTACGTTTGTATCCTGCACATCGTCTGTTGCAGGCTCTTTGCTTTCCTCTGTACTTTCTGGTTCTGCGCTTTCCGCAGGCTCTTGGCCCTCACTCTCCTGAGCACTTTCAGGTGCTTTGCTTTGCTCCTGAGTCTGACTTTCCTCGCCGCTTTCTACCTTACTTTCATGGATGCTTTCCACTGCACTACTTTGTGCGACGTTTCCAGTTTCGCTCTGCGCACCATTTGCTCCGCACCCCACGAGCAAAGTCATGCATAAAAGCATTGCTAGTACTTTTCTTAGTTTCTTCATTTGTAATTCCCCTTTCTATTCGCCACATGAGCATTCAAACAAGTTTGTGCTCATTTTTCTCGTCGCCATCACAGAGCCAGATATGCTTTGCAAATCTAGCTCTGATGAGCGGTCGGCAAATGCCATCAGCCAAATGCACATCCTTCTGTGCAAGCACAGGTCTGTGCTCTTGCCTTCTGGCGCTTGCCTCGTCGCCATCACAAAAAACCACGGAGCATTTGCCCCGTGGTTTCATTTCTTATCTACTTGCCAAAGCCTGGGCAATATCTTCTTTCATATCAAGAACCGCTGCTCTAGAAGCATCTGCATAGTTCGCTGCTCCGAAGGAGGCGTATTTTTCCTGCTGGTATGCTGCGATGATTCCTCTGGATGAGTTGATGATTGCTCCCAATCCATCCTCATTGAAGAAGTGAACCAAGTCAGCACCTTTACCACCCTGTGCGCCGTAGCCAGGCACAAGGATAAATGTCTTAGGCATAACCTTACGAAGGATTTTGCCCTGCTCTGGATATGTAGCGCCTACAACTGCACCGATGTAGCTGTAGTTGTCACCCATGCACTGCTCACCCCATTTTGCAACCTGTTCGCCTACATGCTCATAAAGAGGTTTGCCGTCGATGAGACGATCCTGAAACTCTCCACTACTTGGGTTAGAGGTTTTTACAAGAATGAACAAGCCTTTCTTTTCTTCCTGACAAACCTTGATGAATGGGTTGACACCGTCAGAACCAAGGTATGGGTTTACTGTTACAAAGTCCTCATCAAAGCCGTAGTAAGATTTACCCCAGACATCTACTTTGCCAAGGTGTCCTACTGCGTATGCTTCAGATGTGGAACCGATATCTCCACGCTTAATGTCTCCAATTACTACCAGGCCTTTTTCTTTACAGTAATCTACTGTCTTCTTGAAGGCAATCATTCCAGGAATACCAAGCTGCTCATACATAGCAACCTGAGGTTTTACAGCTGGAACCAAATCATAGATGGCATCAATAATGCCCTTGTTGTACTGCCAGAAAGCTTCTGCTGCGCCCTCTAGGGTTGCGCCAAATTCCTTCTGTGCCGCCTGCTGAATGTGCTCTGGAACAAACTTCATCATTGGATCAAGGCCAACAACGATAGGTGCTCCTGTCTTTTGAATCTTGGATACTAATTGGTTAATCATTCGTTTTCTCCCTATTATATATTCATAGTTTCTTTGGACCTGTCTAAGTGTAGCATCTCGCCCTAAATAAGTCAATTCAAGAAATGGCAAAAAAGGTCCTGACAAGTCAAATTTTGCTAACTTGTCAGGGCCTAAACCTACGCTCCTCTCAGCACATGCAGTTCATGCAGCGCTCGTGTGGATGCCACATAGTAAAGTTTTGCTTGGGACTGCTCCACTTCTTCCTCAGGGTCTAAATCCCACAAAACCACCACATCAAACTCAAGGCCCTTGGTAAGCGCTATTGGTAGCACTCTAATATCTTCATCCATCCATTTAGACACCCACTCTGCGGCCTGTTCATCCTTGCAGATAACCGCCACTGTCTCATAGCCCTTTTCCTTGGCAGACTTGGCAATAGTTTCAACTTCATCGTACATGGCGTCTTCACTCATCCCATGCTTTTTCTGCACTGGTATGCCATGGCGAATCACAGGGTCTATCTTGTATCTACCAAAGGAAGCTCTCTCCAAAATCTTTCCTGCATACTCAGAAATTTCGATCGTGTTTCGATAACTCTTGGACAAAAGTCTGAAGCAATCTTTCTCTCCTGTGAGCATCCACTTACGCATATCCTCCCAGTCGTTCATGCCTGTCTCAAAGTTGATGTTCTGTGATACATCGCCCATGATAGTGAAAAAGCATTTCAGAAGAACTCGCTTCAGCGCATAGTAAACTGTCATACCAAAGTCCTGCGCTTCATCGATAAAGATTTGACCAAACTCCTCGTCTTCCTTTTTGCGAGTGATACGATACTGCACCATGAGCAGTGCTGCAATGTCATACACATCGTATCTATTTTCTATAGCATCTGCATTGTGCTGCGCCATATCCAACTTACCTGGATGAACACTATCGTAATATCGAAGGAATTCAGCATATATCTCATAGATGGATTCCTTGGGGGTTCTATCCTTGTAGTAATCCTTGTACTGCTTTAGCTTTTTAGACAAATATTCTTTTTCGCCATCTGGACAAAGGAATTTGATTCGTGTGCGCAATCTTTCATCCAACACCATCAACAACTTGGTGGCACTAAACTCTGGATTCTCTGCGATAAGTCTCTCATTGTTAGACTGTGTAAGCAGTACTCCCAAAGAAGGATCTCTCACCTCTTTCGTAGGCACATATTTCTCTCTGAGTTTCATCAGATATATTTCTAGTTCCAGCATAAAGTCCATCTTACTTCGCACGCTGGCATCTCTCGTTGGTGGCATTACTTTGTGCTTGGTCTTTTTCCATTCCTTGCCAAGCAAATGCGTCAGCATGGTATCCATACGTTTCTGCTTAATATCTGGAATATCCAGTTCGGGAAGTCCACTGGCGATGTAGGAAAGCAGCAAGTCATTGCCGCCTATGATACAGAACTCATTGGACATAAATCTTTCTTTGTAGTTATAAAGCATGTAGGAAATACGATGCATGGCCACAGTAGTTTTGCCACTTCCCGCCACACCTTGCACAAGCACATTTCCAAAGGGACTCTGGCGAATGATTTCGTTTTGCTCCTTTTGAATGGTTGCAATGATGTCGCCAAGTACTGCTGTTTTGTTTTGTGCCAAATATTGAATCAGCAAGGCATCATTGGCAGCCACATCGCTGTCGTAGTAGCCCAGCATTTTTCCTTCCTGTATATCGTAAGTTCGTTTTTGCTTTAGGTCTATCTCCATGGGCTTTCCGCCTGGCAGATAGTAGCACCCTCTTCCCATTTCATTTTCATAGTAAACAGTAGAAATAGGTGCACGCCAATCAGCTATCACCACATCTGTCTTGTTGCGGAATACACCGTTCTTTCCAATATAAACCTTGGATATGCCTACCCGGTCATCCTCTGCGTAGTCAATTCTTCCAAAGTAGGGTTGCCTTAGGGACGCCCTATTTTTGCGAAGCTGGTTGTTCGCATGGTCCTCTAAGCTGGCTGCTGTCATGGCCTGATTGTAAAGCTCCGGATCTCCGGAAGTCATGGCCTTCATCAGCCTTGCGGTCTCTGCCTTTCGCATAGCCGCTTCTTCTTCGTAATAAGTAATGTTTCGTCTGATGAGCCCTAAGCACTCCTCTAAGTGCTCTAACTCTAACTGCTGGTCAGTTAACTGACCATTTTGCGATTGGTCCTGTTGCTGTTGTCCATTTCGGTCGCCTGCAATTTCTTGTGTTTGTTGCTTGGTTGTTTCTGACATACAATGCCTCCGTTGCTTGCTGTAATGGTTTGCACTAGTCGTTTCGCATCTGGCGAAGCGATTCTGGCACTTCTTACATGTTTTTAGTTTCTTTTTACCTTTTGCAAATGGTAGATTTAGTATATCTCATTTAAAAAATATTACTAGACTTATTTTTTTATTTGTGTTAAACTACAAACTGAAGTTTGGAAAGAAAAAGCGTTCTCTTTTGAGAACGCTTTTTTACGTTATTTCGTTTGTGCCGTATGGGTACTTAATCGAAGTTGATTCAAAGTAGCATCGCTTCTAATACTTTACTTTTTCATTTTACACGTAAAACTGCAAAGCATACAAAATAGCTAGAATAGACACTCCATCTTTCGTCCCATTGGTTCGTAGCAATTCAAGATATTCCTCTCTGGAAAACCATCTCTTGCTACTCACTTCGTCGGTATCCTGAATATCTGATTCCGCAGAAACTCTTGCTGCAAACACATGCACCAGAGCATCTGACATACCATTGCATGGGTTTTGACTACATAGATATTTTAGATCATGCAGCTCGCAACCAGTCTCCTCCACCGCTTCCCGCTTTGCGGCTGATTCAATATCTTCTCCAGTTTCTATCTTTCCAGCTGGAATCTCCCATTCTAGATGTCCTACGGTGTATCTACGATTATGTATGAACAAAATATCATTCTTTTCATTAAAAATGACAACCGCAACGGCTTCTTTCGGATAATGAATCTGATGATATTTTTCAATTACATATCCACTTGTAAGGCGGACTCTATCTGTATACAGACAGACATGATCACTCTCATATATTGTTGTACGCTCAAGGCGTTCTGGCATTTGATTCATAATTAGTCACCTCTGGAAACAGAAATTTAACTCAATAAAATCTGTTCTGCTTTTTCAATATCTTCTAGTGTTAACCCTGTTATTGGGTTTGGCATAACCTGGTGTTTTTCTACTTGATAATTATGCAAATTCAAATCATCAATAACCACCCATCCAGAAACATCATTATTTAATTTCAACCACAAAAGGATTTCTTCCGCTTTTACTAAACTAAATTTTTTAGTTCTTCTTATTTCTTCAGTAGTTAAATCTGGGGTTAATCCTTCTATAGACAATCCTGCTTTTGCAAACATATCAATCAATCGCTCCGTCTCTATTCGAAGTGGGTTCAATTCTGCATCAAACCAACTACGCCATCCCGAATGAAGTATTATTTTCGCATTTGTCCTTTTTACCAATTCTGCTAAAATCTTAACCTTTTCTTCATCAATTAATGTTCCATCACTAATCTCTCTTTGATGCTTATCATTCCAAAATTCAGAATTAAGCACACCATCTACATCCAAAAAAAGAACCCTTGTCAATGCATTCTCCTCAGCAACCTCAAATTTGCTTAATCCAACTTACCAATAACATGTTTTACTATTTCTAGATTCCTCTGCAAATCATTCATAACTTCCATGCGATGCCCTACCTCTGGCTCTATATGGCATTTTACGTTATGCTCTGTACAATGCTTCTCTACCAAAGAAGAAGATATGTATCTGTCTCTATCTCCCATTGCAACCAAAAGCACATCATTCTCGTTAGTGATATAGCTCATTGTATCCTCTATTGGCGTAAACAGAATCACTGATGCAGGAATACATAGCTGTTCTTTTACTTTACAAGCTACCAAAGTCCCTATGCTCTTTGCTACGAAAACGATGTGTTCATATTCCGTCCAGTCTACATCATCAAGCACTTTTAGTGCATTATCCAACAAAATATCCAAAGGACATTCTCCAGTCATAGGATGATTGATAAACACCTTCTCGTAACCCATATCCTCAAAATGTTTTGCCCCAAAATAAAGAAGCGGTATTTCATTACCTCTTCCTCCTGGAAATGAAACTACTATTCTTTTCCCCATCTTATTCCTCCATTCTTCAGCTCACACTTAAAAAGAGGCTTCAAACCAGAACCAATTATCGATGATTCGTATAGACTTACCATTGTTATCTGTTCCATCCGTCCATGTCGCACTATCACCATCCACTTCCATCGTGGCAATAGAAGCATCAGCAACAGAAAAAACTGTATGTGCATTGTCTCTAGAATAGTAAAATCCTTTATAGACAGTACTAGGCGCTAATCCGAAACCACCTGTCATAAATTCCACCATTTTTTCTTCATGACAAATGTCTACATCCCATAGTCCATAGGTGGTGCTTCTCATTTCGCTATTTCCTAATAGGTTTTCTGAATATGCTTCCAAGTGTTCGTGAAACATTTTCACATATGTTTGAATAAGTTTGTCCTTAAATAAAAAGCACAAGACAATCATTATCAGCAATACGAATATTACGATTCTTTTCTTTTTCACGTTAATATACCTCTTTCACACTTATGGCTACTTAATATCGCATATTGAAAATTATTCTTCTCTCATAAATTGATCAACACTTCGCAATATCTCCTCATCCGTCTGATAAGAAAAGCTATCTGCGTTAATGAATATTATTCTTCCAGGAATTTCTTCTTTTCCTGAATGTTCAGTATATCTTTTAAAATCTTCAAAAACATCTAATGTTGTGCTCAAATGTACTGGATGCCTATTTTCGTTGTAAATTCGATTCAAATATCGTTTATGTAAAATGCTGGCATCTCCACGAAGTACAAGGGTAAGTACCTCGTAATTATTTTCTTGTGCTATTTTATGTATTCTTTCTAATTCTTTTTTATGGAAGTTTGATTCCAAGATGAGATTCTTGTCAAGTTTACTAAATTCCGAGAATACAAAAAGCATCAGCTCTATTGTAGCCTTTGATAACTTCAAATTTTCTTCTCTGTTTGAAAATCCGATGGTATCACCTAATACTTCCTTAATTGAATCTTTGCAAAATACATTTGTTCCATATCTTGTAGAAAGAACTTTTGCAAAGGTAGATTTACCGGTCGCCAAATCACCCATGATCAATAACAGTTTTTTCATAATACACCTCTACAACTTCAAATATATTTAGTATTTCCTTATCACAACTACTGAAATTACAATAAGCAATACTGGTATTAAAATCTTGATCAAATCCTGAGCGAATTCCAAACTTCTAAAATAAACGTTATATCCTTCACTTCGAATGAGTAAACACAATCGATTGTCTTCAGAATTATCTAAATCTACGGAATACCACGTGCCATCTTCATAATAGACAGTAATCTCAACATCACGAAACCGTCTAAAGCGTTCTATTTCTATGGCCTGATTTAAATTCGGCATTTTTTCATAGTATTCGATGTACTCTAAAGAATATTTCTTTTCCTCTAGCAGAGAAATCATAGTTTCTTTCATCAAGGAAACAATTTGCTGTCTGTTACTGTCAGTAATCTTGATTCTGTCACATTCTCTCACAAAACCCGCAATATATAGCCAAAAACTATTCCATAAAAAAACTAGAATAGATACGATTATGACGACAATCGCAAGTGCTTTTATATATTTTGCTTTCAAGCTATCACCTCGTAATATAAATCTACCTATTCCACACTAAAAATGGAACCTAATCACATATATCACTCAATCCAAAAACCAAAACCCTTTTCAACACTTCCAATGAAACCTCTACTTGATAACCGATTTTTCCGCCACTAAATACAATCGTATCAAAGTCTGTAGCTGATATATCTATGGTCGTTTTAAACTGCTTCTTCATTCCTATCGGGGAACAGCCTCCATGAATATATCCAGTTAAAGGCAATAGATCTTTCGATTTTATCATTTCTATGCTTTTTTCATTCACTGCTTTGGCTGCTTTTTTAAGGTTTAACTCCTTGCTGACAGGCACCAAGAACACATAATAATTCTTACTGTTTCCTACCGTAACCAAAGTTTTAAATACTTGATCTGCATTTTGATTTAATACAGTTGCAACATCCATACCGCTTATAGCATCCGTATCTGCATAACAGTGACTCTCATATGGTATTTTGTTTTGGTCTAAGATTCTCATTACATTTGTCTTGTCATTATTCTTTTTCATAGCACAATCTCTATAACCTCAGTTTCTGTACATTGCACTCCACAATCTTCTGGGTTGCATCATCTACGAATGCATCCATCTGCTCCTCGTTCAGCCATGGATATTCTCTATCTAGGCCCTCACGTCCTGCCAGATAAAATCCCGTAATGTACTGCCTTCTGTTGTCAAAGGCGTCCTCTGCAAAAAAGTCTATAAACTCATTTTTAAACCCTATTGCGTTTTCGTACACATGAAAAGCATGGAAATCTGGATGTTTTTGCAGATAAAGGAAATCCAAGTCATACCAATCCTTTTTCCACTTCCACAATGTTCCTGCCCGATTCATCTCAAAGTTTTCTTTGTCTCGGAGTCTGCTTGGATTGACCACATGCTCCGCCCACAACATATCTGTCAGTAAATGATTGTAATATCCCAGATAAAAGGAGAGTTGACGCTCATCATACCCTGCCATTTTCTCATTTGCTAAATATTCTCTGGTAAACCTATCAATATCAACCTTCTTTAGCCCATTCTCATCCAATGCGCTAAAATGAGATACCCATGTGCTAGGCGTAAAGGTAGTCCAATCCTCACTTGGCACGCCGCTGTCTGGTGCAATATTTCCCATCACATACTCTGTCTCGAGCAATGCCAATTTACCTTCACTTGCACTTCTTACGCACAACTCACTCATTCTTTCAAACACTTTTTCTGCCACCCTTAGGTGTACCATCCACGAAGCCATAAAGTCCCCTCCTACTTTTACGCTTACAGGATAACCTCCATTCCAACCTTCTGTGGCTTTAATCCGCACTTTTCATAGAATTTCATTGCAGATTCGTTGCAGCTCCACACATTCAAGGTCACGTTGTAGCAGCCATTTCCCCTTGCAAAGTCCAGCACATACTCGTACAACTCTTTTCCAATCTTGCATCCTCGCATGGTTTCATCCACGCACAAATCATCAATGTATAGTGTGGTAATATCTGTCAGGATATTGTCCCCTTGGTGCTTTATAAACACACAAAAGGCATAGCCTTGTACTACATCGTCCTGGTCCAGAGCTACAAAGATAGGTCTGCTTTCGTCTTTTAATATGGCACCAAGCTGCTCATCTGTGTACTTCTTTACACCACCCTTAAACAAATCTGGTCTTCCCTGGTGATGTACCTCAAGTACCTGTGAGAGCAAATCGCCTATTCTTGGAATGTCCTGCTCCTGCGCACGTCTAATCTTCATACTAATTTTCCCCTTTTTTGTTTCTTTGCTGCATCTTAGATGCTACCTAAATGTCACATCCTTGCAAAATATGTGTAGCCTTTACAGGCACCCATTGTTACTTAGTAAAACAGAAGCCACTTCGAGCCTAAAGCATGCTTAGTGAAACTGCATCCACCCAAAATCAAAGTTGCTACCAGGTAAATATACCAGTTCCAGCTTCCAACCATCACCTTTCAAGAGTTGTACATCTTCATCCGCTTTGGCGTCCTGACCCTCAAAAACGTTCAAATGGAAAGTCTGCTCTGTCCACTCGTATGCCTTTGCAAACTCTACAATCTGTACCTTGGTCTGACCGTCTTTTGTAAAGCGCAGATGGATGGTGTTTGTATCAAGAGGTGTTCTGCCGCTGATGGTTACCCTACTTACACCCTCTGAGCCAAAATCCATGTCTGCATATTCAATCGCTACATTGTTTCCAATGCCTAAAATACTTTCTCCATCCAGTTTAAAGCTGTCTCCATAAATATGAGTCAAATCTCCACCGGTAAGTTTCTGCAAGCCTTTTACTGGTCTACTAAACACAAAGCCCTTCACATGCACCTTGGCGTAGAACACCAGACAAAGGGTGGTCAGGCCCTTCATCCTTCTGGAAAGCTTATAGGTTTCTGGCTGATACACAGCCCAGATAGATGGCTTCTGATATATGACATCTGCTAACTTCTCACTGCCTGGATCAGCCGTCATGCCTTCCCAAATCTCAATACGATAAGGCTTTGCATCCAGTGCGAAAATAGGAATCGTGATTTCATCAGAGCCAAACTCTCCGAAGTCCACATCCACAAAGCCAATTTCACTTCTCTCGTGTCCTGAGGAAACGCCCTTTTCATTGCCATTTCCGATATCACCCACAGAGCAGTTGCATAGGCCTCCTGTGACAAACTCGTATGGATCTAAGAATGGTTTTCCAAGTCCTGCTGCCTTACATTCTATCTGAGAAATCAGTTTAATCTTTCCTGTCCCATTGTCCGTGCTACAGCGGAGCATAAATTCTCCGTCCGCTTTTGCTGTCACCAATGCGCACTCGTTGCCCTCTGCATCCTTGCCTAGGCTTTCTACTTTGGCAATTGGAGAGGCAATTCCAGCATAAGTTACTGCTGACCAAATCACATCTTGATTGGCATATTTAGGGTATGTAATCGCCTTAACCTTGATTTCCTTGGTCTCTCCATCAAAAGAAAGTGCCTTTTCACTTACAATATCAATCTTACGAATCCATGGCGCATCGTAAGGACACAGGGTATCTGTATTTGCTTCGCAGACAGGTACCTCCTCCATGTCAATCCAGGTGCCATCTGGCATATAAAGTGGAGCGTCCAGTTCATTGACCTTGATGGTCATAACTTGTTCATCCTGCATGTCCGAACACTTCACAACCCCGACCTGCTCCTGACCGCAAACTTCCTGAGCGCCTTGCGCTTTGCACTTGCCTATATCTCTCTTCACCTTTACGCAGATCTCACCGGCTTCTTTGCCTGCTGCCACAATGGCTAACAGTTTTCCACTGAACAATTTTCGCTTGGTTCCCTTGTAGCTGTCGTAGTCTGTGCTATCTCCATTGTCAATGCCGAGGAGTCTTCCCGCACCACTGACCTGAACAGTCACATAGTCAGAGGCATTTTCTACCACTCTTCCCGCTTCATCTCTAGCTTCAATGGTCACAAAGGCGAGACTTCTTCCGTCGGCGGGCATACTTTCTCTATCCACACTCACATGCAGGGATGCAGTATCTGTAAAGGAACTTCTTTCTTCTCTGGCAAGTTCTGTTCCGTGTTCATCATAAGCGATTGCCAGCAATGATCCTTTTTCGTAGTTTAGCTGCCAATTTTGAATCAACTGCTTGCCTTTCACATGGTCTATTTCACGCACACCAAGAGAATTTCCGTTCCAAAAGAGTTCTACCTTAGGGCAGTTGGAGCACACTCGCACATCAATCAGCTGTCCTTCATTGAAGTCCCAGTAAGGGAAAATATGCACCATAGGCTTTACTTTGTAATCCGTCCACTCTGCCTGGAAGGTATAAAAAGCATCTTTGGGGAAACCAGCAGTATCTATCTGTCCATAGTAAGAGTTCTTAGTCTTGTATGGGGTAGGCTCTCCTATGTAATCGAAGCCAGTCCAAATAAACTGCCCCATGCAGTAGGCAGCGTCTCTATCGTCTGTAATACATTTTTCTACACTTTCTGCTCCCCAGCTGGTAGTGGAGTTTCCAAGGGCAGAACACTGCTCATCGTCATCCGCCAGCAGTAGTTTGTTTAAAGGGAAATGATAAATACCACGACTGTGTACTACTGAGGCAGTTTCGCTTCCGTAAATCACCCAGTCCTTGTATTTTTCATGATGTTCGTCGTATATCTTTTCCAAATAGTTGTAACCAGCCAATTTCAGTAAGTCCACACACTTCTGGGTATTCTCCCAAGGGAGGAAGTTGGAACCTATGGTGACAGGCGCATTGCCTCTTGGGTCATTGCTCTCCACCCAGGCCTTAAGATTGGCCGTCACTTCAAGACCACGCTCATGAAAATGAGTATCGTAAATCTCATTGCCGATACTCCACATGATAAGGCTTGCATGATTGCGATCTCTGCGCACCCAACTAGCCACATCTGAAGGTGCCCATTCCTTGAAAAAGCGCGCATAGTCATAAGTGGTCTTTGGCATTTCCCACATATCGAATGCCTCTGAAACCACCAGCATACCCATCTCATCTGCCAAATCCATTAGATTAGAGGCTGGCATATTGTGGGTAGTACGAAGCGCATTGACTCCCATCTCTTTTAAGGTGGCGATCTTTCTTCTCATAGCGTCAGATCTATACGCCGCCCCCAAAGAACCTAAATCATGATGCTCGCATGCGCCATGCAGTTTCAGCCATTTGCCGTTTAGGAAAAAACCTTCTGTAGTACTAAAGGTTGTGGTCTTAAAGCCTATGCGAGTGCGCAGGAAATCAAAACATACTGGTAGCGTAGCATCATCCCGAGCAACTTTTGCGTTTCCAATGTCGTCGCCAAGTACCACTTCTACCTCATACAAAGTTGGTTCTTCCAAAGTCCAAAGCTGCGGATTTACAATTTCCATTCTAGCCTCGTAGGACACCACAGTCTGCACTTTCTTCGCCTGTCCCAAGTTTGTCTGCTGCCCAGAAACCGTTTCCTGTCCATCCTTCTGTCCCCGCACCTCCAGTGCTTCAGTTTGTTCTAACACCCAAGGTGTCACAGCTGCAGGATTTGCTTCTGTAATTCCCTTGTATTCGCCCTTGGCCTTGGCCACAACCTGTCCATCCTTTTTCAAAACGAACACAGGACACATGCCGTCATCTTGCGTGTCACTTGCCACGCCATCATCCAGTGTTGCCACAGCGTTTGCCAAAGCCACTTCTGCGCTCAGCACTACATTCCATTTGCCCTGTAAGTCGCTTTCCTCCAAAGGCTTTGCAGAAACATAAAGAGAGTCGCTGACCAGATGCATTTCTGGCACGACTCTTAAATAAACATCTCTATAAATACCCGCTCCGCTGTACCATCTAGTGTTTGGACTTCTGTGCGCAATGCCAACCAGAATTTCCTCTTCCCCACCGGTAAGATATGGCGTAATATCCACCTCAAAAGAGGAATATCCGTACTTCCACTGAAAGGCCTCCTGTCCATTGACATAGATAGTGCTATCCATATACACACCCTCAAAATAAAGGTAAACGCGCTCCCCTGGCTTTCTATCAATATGTGCCAGTTTGCGATACCAGCCCTGGGCATCCTCATACAGATTGGCAGTATCGTAAATCAAAAAATCATGAGGGATTTCTACAGGCTTAAAGTCTGCCAAATGACTTCTCATTTCCTTCAGGTCCGTATCAACTCCCATCTTCAAAAAGGTCCAATTGTTGTTAAAAATCTTACGCATATCACAACCCCCAAGCTATTTCTTCCTAGACTCAAAAGCCCCGAACTTTTGAGTTCATATTCTTAGTTATCTCGTAGACAAAAATTCATACTCTCTCAGTGCCGCCTCATCATCTGGATAGGTCTGCAGATAACTATTAAGCAACGCCGTTGCCTGCGTATACTGACCCAAATGCTCGTAAGCCACCACTTCATTGAATTTCAAGGTTTGCATCATACCATTGTCTGGAATCTGCATTGCAGACTGGAATGCAGAAAGAGCCAGGTCATAGCTTCCCTGCTGCAGATAGCAAAGCCCCAGCTGATTGTACAGAGCTGCATTGCCTTCATGAGACTTCAAATAACTGGTATAAACATTGGTAATCGCATAGTTGTAATCACCTGTAGCCTCGTAAGACAGTCCTAAATAAAGATACACTTCCGCCTCTCTTTTCCCGCCCTTGGCTTCCTCCAACGCCGCACAGGCCTGATAATAATCGCCCAAATAATAGTAAATCATACCCTTATCATAGGCTGACATTTCTTTTTCCCTGGACTTAAGGGCAAAGGTTAAATACTCCTGTCCCTCTGCGGATTTGCCGTGGGCTGCCAGCACCTGATAAATTTGAATCAGCATGTCATAATTTTGGGGTTCCAATTTTAAAGCAGTCTCAAAATCTGCAATCGCAAGGGCTTCCATCCCAAGCAAAAGCCTTGCATTACCTCTTAGGAAAAAGGCCTGCGTCTCGTCTTGTTTCAAATTGATGATGGCAGTATAAATAGCCTCTGCCTCCGCTGGCTTGCCAAGTTTACAGTAAGCTGCTGCCAAATAATAATTCACGTCGTAATCCATCTCTTCCACGACACCGTCACTGTAGGATAGACACTCCAAAAAGTAATTCACAGCACTTTCATAATCCGTTAACCCCATACTTGCAATTCCCATACCTCTGGAAATCAGCCTCGGGCTCTCTCCTTTGTCCTTTGCCATCTGGAAGCTTTCTATCGCAGAAGGATAGTTCATCGCCGCAATCGCTTCCATACCAGCATCTATATTGGCCCTGCCTGCATTATTCCCACATCCAGCCAAGAAAAAGGCACTCATAATTCCTAATAAAAACGCCTTAATACGTCTATTTTTCATATTCATTCTCCATCAAATAAAGCCTGATACATTTGTATATGCACACCAATATAAGTATACCAACTATTCCCCTTTTCAACAATGCTATTTTCGTCAGTTTTCTACACTTTTCTATCTTGTACAAAAATATATTTATTGCTATGATTTTGGTAGGTTCTACATGAAATGCAGACCTTATGATTGCAAAAACAGCACCAAACAAAAAAGGACTATTATGAAAACCTCACGCATGACTCATCTGGCCCTGCTAACTGCCATGGCATTGATTCTCACATTGGTTGAATCTGCTCTGCCCCCATTGGCACCTATTCCAGGCATCAAGCTAGGGCTGGCAAACATCATCACATTGATTGCACTGTATTTTATGACACCAGCAGACGCATTTGTAATTATGCTGGTGCGTATTTTACTTGCTTCCCTATTTGCAGGGCAGGCTATGTCTATGATGTACAGTTTTGCGGGAGGGCTTTTTTGTTTTGCTGCCATGCTTTTAACCAAAAAACTGCTCTCAGAGCGTTTTATCATCCTGACCAGTATGGTTGGCGCTATCTTTCACAACGTGGGACAAATTCTAATTGCATACCTGCTCACGAAGACGACAGGCATCTTTCTCTATTTTCCTATCTTGCTATTAAGCGGACTGATTACAGGCCTCTTCACAGGGCTGTGTGCTTTCTATGCAAGCAAGCCCCTTCGCCGAATTCCAAGCCATCATCCTCACGACTTCAAAAAGTAATAAAACACTACTCTTTTTCGCATCAAAGTGATATACTATTTCTGTATTGTTTTTATTCCATTGGAAAGGAATTGGTATATTAACATGAAGATTATTATCGTAGGTTGCGGCAAAGTAGGCTACGCCTTGGCAGAACTTCTCTCTGCAGAGGGACATGATATCACTGCCATCGACCAACGTGCAGACAAGTTGTCTATCGTTTCTGGTGCTTTTGATCTTATCGGCATAAACGGCAATGGTACCAGTTTTGAAACTCTAAAGGAGGCTGGCATTGCAACCGCAGATTTGCTGATTGCAGTCACTGGTTCCGACGAACACAACCTTCTGTGCTGTATGGTTGCCAAGAAAACTGGCAACTGCAAGACAATTGCCAGAGTCCGCAATCCTATTTATCACAATGAAATTGAATTTCTACGCAATGAATTCGGCATTGCGAGCATCATAAACCCTGACGCTGCAGCTGCGCAGGAAATTTCCCAGATTGTACGTTTCCCATTTGCGCTTAAGGTGGACACCTTTGCCAAAGGCCATATACACCTGGTACACTTTCGCGTAGAATCTGATTCCGTGCTTGCAGGCCTGACCCTGCAAGAAATCCGCTATCAGTTCAAGCATCCTATGCTGGTTTGCACTGTTGCAAGAGGCAAAGAAATATTTATCCCTAAAGGAAATTTCAAAATTGAAGCTGGAGATGTTATCGGTGTAGTTGCAGAGCGAGGCAAAATGAACACCTATTTCAAACAATTGTCTCTCTCCACCTCTAAGGCCAAAAATGTCATGATATTAGGTGGTGGCAATACAGCCTACTATCTGGCAAAAATGCTTCTTAAGATTGGAGTAAATATCAAAATTATTGAAGAAAGCAAGACCCGCTGCGAGCAGCTGTGCGAAGAACTTCCACAGGCTACTATTATCTGCGGTGATGCTACGGACGAGGGACTACTTATTCAGGAAGGTCTGAAGGAAGCCGAAGCTTTGGTAGCCCTTCTAGATATGGATGAGGAAAATATTTTGGTTTCCCTTTATAGTCACAGCGTATCTTCCGCTACCACTATCACCAGAGTCAATCGTGTCAACTTCAACGACATTGTAAACGCCATGAATCTGGACAGCATTCTTTATCCTAGATTGATTACAGCTGACCATATCACCAAATTTGTTCGCTCTGAAAAAGGATCCATGAACAATGATGTAGAGAGTTTCTATTCCTTGGCTGATGGGCAAGCGGAAGTACTGGAATTTAGTATCAAAGAGGAGTCGGATATAACAGGCATCAGCCTTTTCAAACTTCCTATCAAGCCCAACACCCTGATTTCCTGCATCTATCGCAAAGGTAAGGTTATCATCCCTACTGGTCAGGATTCCATCCTCCCAGGAGATACCGTCGTAGTAGTATTAAAGGATTACAAGATTAGCAGTATTACAGAAATTCTAGAGAGGTAATAAGCCATGAATTTTTCCACTATTCGATATATCATAGGCTGGATACTTCGATTCGAATCCTTCTTTATGCTTCTTCCTGCATTGGTAGGTTTCCTCTATCAGGAAAAAGCTGGATTTGCATATTTGTTTGTAGCTATGGCATGTTTCCTGTTAAGTTATCTTCTAACAGCCAAAAAGCCCGCAAGCAAAGAACTATATCTCAAAGATGGTTTTATCGTTGTTGCCCTTGGTTGGATTGTCATGTCCCTTTTTGGTGCATTGCCCTTTACACTTTCTGGAGACATCCCATCCTATGTAGATGCTCTATTTGAAGCTGTTTCTGGTTTTACCACCACAGGTGCCAGCATCCTAGCTGATGTAGAGTCCATTTCCCACGCTAGCCTGATTTGGCGCAGTTTTTCTCACTGGATTGGGGGTATGGGCGTATTTGTCTTTATCATGGCAGTTCTTCCACTGTTCGGTGGTTCTACCATGAACATGATGAAAGCAGAAAGTACAGGCCCTTCCGTGGACAAATTGGTTCCAAGAGTCAAAAACACAGCCAAGATTCTCTATGGGATTTACATCTTTATGACTATACTGCAGACAGTGATTTTAGTACTCCTTGACATGCCACTGTTTGAAGCTATGTGTACTAGTTTTGGCACCACTGGCACAGGCGGATTTGGATTCAAAAATGATAGTTTTGCCTCCTTCTCCCCTGCCATTCAATTGACTGTTGCTGTATTTATGATTCTCAGTGGTGTCAACTATAGCATGTATTTTTTGATTCTGAGACGCAAAATCAAGCAAGCCTTTTCTTTAGAAGAGGTTTGGTGGTACTTCGGCATCATTGGCGTGGCAACCCTACTTATCTTTATGAAGATTAAGGATTTGTATCCCACCCTTGAAGAAGGCCTTAGACACTCCATCTTCCAGGTGGGTGCTATCATTACCAGTACCGGTTATGCCACTACTGATTACAATCTTTGGCCGCCATTTGCCAGCATGTGCCTGATTGTCCTAATGTTCATCGGCGCCTGCGCAGGTAGTACTGGTGGTGGAATCAAGGTTTCCAGAATCATCATTTTGGCGAAATCAATCAAAAAAGAGATTTCCAGCATTGCTCATCCTCAAGAGGTTAGCAAAATTCGTTTAAATGGACATCCTGTGTCCCACGAAGTCATTCGTTCCACCAATGTATTTCTATCCATCTATCTACTCCTACTCATAGGAACTACCCTTTTGATTAGTATCGATGGGCAGAACTTTACCACCAACTTTACCGCTGTTGTAGCTACCTTAAACAACACTGGTCCAGGTCTGGACATGGTGGGACCTACAGGAAACTTTGGATTCTTCTCGAACCTCTCAAAGTTAGTGCTGATTTTTAATATGTTGGCAGGACGTTTGGAACTATTCCCAATTCTTCTTCTGTTGTTCCCTGTATCCTACCGCAAACATTAAAAACATTCAAAAAGCCAGGCTTTATCTTATTGATAAAGTCTGGCTTCTTTTTTATTCATCACCCAAAATATCATCGGGTAGCACATCGCCTAGTAAGTTGCGACCTTTTTCCTGTCTCTCCAAGTAGTCTGCTCTAAGGGTCTGCTCCATAGCCTTGACCTCCGCCTCCAAGTCTCTGGCAGAAAGAAGCTTGCATCCCTGTCCACGAATGATGATTTGCTCTAAGCCATCCGAGGTTGCCACCGTCACGTCATACTTCGATCCATGCTCATGGGCGAATTTCTCAATGTACTGATCTGCCGTTTCCGCTTCCTTTGTGTAGACTATATGGATATTGTGATAGTTAAGTATTTCTGTGTCATGCCCCTTTACTCGGTAGGCATCAAATACTAGGATAACTTCACATTTTTTCATCCCCTGATAATTACAGAGAATATCCTGCAGTCTGCCTCTGGCTCCATCTATGGTGGTTTCCGCCAGAGCCTTTAATTCCTCCCATGCAAAGATGATATTGTAACCATCCACCAAAAGATAAGCATCTTTTTTCACAGAAGGCTTGTAACTTCTGGTCTCTGGGTATTGACTCACTGTAGCGGCTTTCTTTCGAAGCCATTTGTTACTGCGATCCTGCCTACGATTGGCATTGGAGGCTCGTTCAATGATTTGGTCAATTTCCTCTGTTCCAAGCGCCATATCAATAGCAGAGACTACACTAGTCAATTCGCCCTTTCTTCGAGCCTCAAGTGCCGCTTCTTCAAAGGCTTCCTCTTTGCTCTTTCCAAAATAGCTCTCCAAATGCATGTACTCTGGAACTTCATACCAAGGAACCACAAAGCCTGCTCCATGAGCACAAAAAACGGAACCGGTTGGATTTCGCATATCTCTCTCCGGATCATAACCGCGCTGCTCTATGATGGCTTCACTGTCTGTACATGGTTCGTATCCCTTTAATTGACAATTCAGCTGTCCCATACCCTTGGTGTAAGCCGCCAAGTCCTTTTGATAATTCTTCATGGTACGCACTGGTCCTTGCCCAGACAAAACAGCGCCACCCCGAGTCAACTGTGGTGCTCCAAAACTACATCCCATGCGCTCCAAGTCTGTCATTGCCCTCCCAATCATGCCTTCAGGCACTTCCAATGTATAAGAGTAAAAAGGCTCCAACAGAACACTTTCGGCCTGCATCAGCCCCTGCCTAACCGCTCGATAGGTTGCCTGCCTAAAGTCTCCACCCTCGGTATGCTTCTGGTGCGCTCTTCCAGCCACCAATGTAATCTTCATATCCGTTATGACTGAGCCAGTCAAAACGCCTCTATGAGCCCGTTCTTCCAAATGAGTCAAAATCAGTCTCTGCCAATTTCGCTCCAATTGGTCCTCGCTAACTCCACTGGCAAAGATAAGTCCGCTTCCTCTTTCTCCCGGTTCAAGGAGCAAATGCACCTCTGCATAATGTCTTAACGGTTCAAAATGTCCCACACCTTCCACGGTGTTTGCTATGGTCTCTTTGTAGACAATTCGTCCATCTCCAAATTCTACATCCACGCCAAATCGTTCTTTGATGATACGTTGCAGAATCTCTATCTGTACCTCGCCCATGACTTTGACATGGATTTCCTTTAATTCCTCTTCCCAAACAATCTGTAGGGCGGGTTCTTCCTCTTCCAATGCTCTCAGTTTAGGAAGCATCTGCAAAGGATCTATACCGTCCAACAGAATTCTATAACTAAGGACAGGTTCCAATAGGGCTACGTTCTTTCCTTGCTCCGAACCTAATCCCTCTCCAATTTGTATCTGCGTAAGTCCAGTGGCTACTACAATATCACCCGCATGGGCCACGTCCACCAGTTCATACTTTTCTCCCGAGTAAAGGCGAAGTTGATTGATTTTTTCCTCCCAGTCCTGCCCTTTCATAAGGCTTCGCACGGCTAGTTCGCCACCTGTCACTTTAAGGTGCGTCAAACGGCTTCCCTGCACATCTCTGGTAATCTTAAACACCCTTGCTCCAAACTCAGTTGGATAATTCTTTGCCTTCGTGTATGTTTCAAGCCCCTTTAAAAACTCCTCTATCCCTTGTAGTTTCAATGCGCTACCGAAAAAGCATGGGAACACCTTGCGCTGTGCTATCAAGTCCACCACCGTATCGTGGGGTACTGTGCCTTCCTCCAAAAACTGGCTCAAAGCATCCTCATCACACATAGCCACATTCTCTGCAAATACCTCCTCATCCTGCATGCTAAAATCCACACAGTTCTCCGACAGTTGGCTTCGCAGTTCTTCCAGTATCTGCTGAGAATCTGTATCTGGCATATCCATCTTGTTGACAAACAATATAGTAGGAACCTTATACTGCTTAAACAACTGCCATAACGTCTTGGTATGCCCCTGCACGCCTGCACTTCCGCTGATTACAAGAATTGCATAATCAAGTACTTGCAGAGTTCTCTCCATCTCCGCCGAAAAGTCTACATGCCCTGGAGTATCCAAAAGTGTAGCCTGTTTGTCTCCCAATGCAAAAACCGCCTGCTTGGAAAACACAGTGATACCTCTTTCTCTCTCTACCTGGAAATTATCCAAAAAAGCATCCTGGTTGTCCACTCTGCCCAGTTTACGAATCGCACCTGTCTTATATAAAATTGCCTCTGAAAGTGTGGTCTTGCCCGCGTCAACATGGGCACAGACTCCCAGTACTATATTTCGCATCTATCGTCCCTCTTTGTCGCTTTACTAACCGCTTTATTATATCATTTAAACCTGCAAGAAAAAAGAGCCTACTCCAACCGCAGCATAATATATTCACCTCAGCGCAAAAGAAAAGGTATAGTGACGGATTTCTCCATCACTATACCTTTATATTTTAAGGAACAAATGAATTTACTCTAATTTAAACTTGCCAACCTCGCCCATCAGAGTTTCAGCGATATCTTTGTTGCCTCCTGCCTTTTGATCAATGTCACTGACATTGTTGGTAAGCATAGCTGCTGTTTCAGAAGTACTTACGATACCCTTGGTACTTTCTTCTACTGCAATATCCACAGCCTGGATTGCTTCCTTGATTGCATCCATAGCATTTTCAAGCTGTTCAGATTCTGCCGCAAAGTCTTCCATCAAGGAATGGATGTCTCCCGCATTCTTCTGGTAATCATCACTGGTTTCAAGCAATTTTGAGTAACCAGCCATAACCTTTTCTTCCATGAACTGAATCATGTTCTGAGCTTCCTCAGCAAGGCCTTCTACTGCAGATACAACCTGTGCACTTACTACCTGAATCTGAGTTGCAGCCTCTGCAGAGTTAGTAGCTAGTTTGCCAATTTCACCAGCAACTACTGCAAAGCCTCTTCCTGCTTCGCCCGCTCTAGCCGCTTCAATGCTAGCATTCAGTGCGAGAAGGTTGGTTTCCTCTGTAATAGTCAAAATATTTTCAGTAAGTACATTAATCTCACTAACTGTCTTGGACTGTTCAATCTTGGCAGATACAGACTCTGCCATAGCCGCAGCCTGTGTCTTTGCATCTTCCATTTCAGCCGTTGCTTGACTGTAAATGTCGCGTGCTCTCTCTTGAATATCCTTAGTCACTGCATTTCCATCAACCGCCTTGCCTGAAATACCATTGATACGGTCATATATGCTTGCAATTGCTTCGTTCACTTGGTTGATAGATGCTGCTGTCTCTTCCATAGCAGCACTCATCTCTTCCATGGTAGCAGATACATCCATAATACTTCCACTCGCTTCCATGGTTTGCTGTGCCATCTCTTTAGATGCCTGACCAAGTGTATTGGAGCAACGATTGATGTTGAGCATAATATCTCGAATATAGGCAAGCAAGGAGTTTACATTGTCTGCCATAAGTTCCAGTTCATCACCAGACTTCACATCCAGCTGCTGTGTCAAATCGCCTTCGTTGTGAACCAAGTCGTAAATCTTGCCGTTTACAACCTTTACGCCCTTCATGATGCTCTTTACGATAAAGAACAAAAGAAGCACTGCCACTACTGTGGAGCCTGCAGTCATCATAAATACTGAAGTCTTCATGGCATCCATACGAGCTTGAATTCCAGATGCATCATAGTCACTTCCAAGGATTGCCACTACATTCTTTTCATTGTCATAGATTGGAACATACGCGGTAATCAATGCTCCATCATCTGTTACATCGATGTAATCCTGCACAAAAGCTTCCCCGTCAAAAACCGACTTTAGTTCTTCATAACTATAATCAAATTCCTCGCCAATCAAGCACTTGTCTTCGGAATCATCTGCATCTACACCATAGTACACTTTATCTTTGTCTGTATACAATGTGTAAAGGTATTTCACTCCACACACATCCATCTTTTCACGAAGTGCCTCAGCCGCCATTACATAAGCAGTGGTTTCCTCATCTCCTGGTTTTAAGGTTCGAATAGAGTTTCCATAAACATCACTCACTGCTACATTTGCTGCCATCAAAGCCTGATCTGCAGCCATACCAATCATGTCTTCCTGACTTTTGTTGTACAAGCTGATACTGATGTACAAGATGTCTGCCAGTAAAAGAATCAAAACTGGTATCATAATTTTTGCGCCAATTCCAAGTCGTCTCGTTTTCATTTGTTCTCTCCTTTAGTCCCTAAATATATTCTGCAAAACTCTCCTCTAAACAAAGAGCTCCGTAGCCTACTTTTGCATTGGGATATTCCCGTTCTCCACGAATCGGTCTTGCCCCACTTTGCAGATAAGCCTTTACCTTCTCCCCATAGAGAAAGGGGTCCTGTCTTCTCACTACACCCCACTCCATCAATAGAGCAGCGCTTCCTGTTACAAAAGGTGTTGCAAAAGAAGTACCAGAAAGAATTTGTACTCCGCCTTCTCCGGTGGGGACCCGAATATCAACCCCCGGTGCAACCAAATCAGGATAAGCGTTTGGCAATCCTCTGCCAGAAAAATCTGCATAACTATCAAACCTTGCATCATACGCCCCTACGCGAATGACGCGCTGCGCGGTGGATGGAATGGTAAAACTACCTTCAGGAGAAGCACTCACTAGCCTGGTATCCATACTTCTTGTCACTTGACTGGGTAGATAAAAAGCATATTCTCCTGTGACTAGTCTGACTGGTGTCAGCAAAAAGGTCCATACACCGGAAGTTATGTAGGTTCCCATGGGCAGGAATTCAAAATAAATTTCCTGCATCGTAGAATAAGGCGATGGCTCTCCTACATAGATTAAGAGTTTTGTATCATCCAGCGAAGCAACTGACTTCCCACTGCTTAAATAAAGGTTGGGAACAGAAATTCTTTGCCCACCGGGTGAAATCACTGTAATTTGGTACTGATCTACATACTCTTTCCAAATCTGTAGACTTAGGGATGTCTCATAAGGCCCTACCGTCAGTTCCTGCGAAAGTCCTGTCTCTGTCATGATGCCTCTGGCACTCCCACCAGATGCGGCTTCGTTGCCAGTTCCCACACAGATTACTGTTCTGCCGACCTCTGCCACATTGTCTAAAAATCTTTCCAATAGTGAGGTCCCTTGATGAGAACCATAGGTATTGCCAAAACTAAGATTTACAGCCAATGGTCTGCCCAACTCCTGACCCTTTTTGGTGACATAAGTCAGTGCCCTCATGAGGTTGGTCGTTCTGGGAAAAGAATCCCCTACAGACTGTCCTAACTTGACCACCAGCAATTCACTCTCTGGCGCCACACCTCCTGGGTTTGCGGCGGCTATATGGGCTACCGCTGTTCCATGACCAGAAATATCCGCTGAAGGCCTCTCAATAAAAAGACTTTCCCTATTGTTTAATAATAGCATATTCAGTGTACTATTGTCAAAAAAATCATCGGTTGTTTGGTCCCATATTTCAATAATTCTACTGCTTCCGTCTGAATTGCGAAAAAAAGGGCTTTCATAATCAATTCCGGAGTCAATTACAGCCACCAACACTCCCTTCCCCGTCAGCATAGGTGGTCGCTCTGTAACCGGAAGTATGCAGGATACTTCCTTTCCTTGCTCCAGCGCAAAATATAGTCGTTTCGGCATCTCTATATATTCTATCTCTGGTCTTTGGGCAATCAGCGGAATCAGACTTTCTGGCACCACCAATATGGCATATCCTGCAATCAGCTCTTCAATCTCTACATTCATATTTCGTAAGAACTCCAAAGAGCCATTATACTTCACTATCAATTCCCAAGTATTACCACTCTCGCTATAACCCACATTTAAATCCTGCGTCTGTTTTCTCTCATCCACCGGCGTTTCCAGTGCCAGATTCAGTAAATTCTCTATTTTTTGCATAAAAAAACCTGCACATCTTTTTTTAAAGATATGCAGGTCTCTTCTCTATTCATCACTACCACATTAGAAAGAAACGGGATTCTATTTTGCAAAGAATACTTTAAACATTTTTACTGCGTACTCTGTATCCTTTACTCCACCTGTTTCTACAGCAGAATGCATGGCAAGCTGTGGCAGGCCAATATCTACCGTAGACACAGAAACATGTGCAGTAGAGATATTTCCAAGTGTGGAACCGCCGATACTGTCAGAACGATTGGTAAAGGTCTGACATGGTACCTCTGCCTCTTTGCACAAATCCTTCAAAACTGCAGCAGAAACCGCATCTGTAGCATACTTCTGACTGCCATGATATTTCACTACTATACCGCCATTCAAATAAGGCCTGTTGGTTGGGTCTGCTTTTTCTGGGCGATTAGGGTGTACTGCATGAGCATTGTCTGCGGAAATCATAAAACTGTCTGCAATCCAACTTAAGTAGTCACTCTCTGTCTTTCCAAGCGCCTCTTTGATACGGACTAGGGTATCTGTCAACAACGTGGAATCTGCGCCCTGCTTGGTTCCACTTCCCACTTCTTCGTTGTCAAACACTACACATACATTGATATAGCCTGTAGGTGTGCTCTCAACCATAGCCTTCGCTGAAGCATACACGCACTGTAAATCATCCAATTTAGGGCAAAGAACATATTCTCCATCTTTGCCTATAACACGGCCTTTGTCTCTCACATAAAGGAACAAGTCATGGCTTAAGATATCCTCAGCCTTCACCTTCGCCGCCTTCGCAATCTGCTTCATAAACTGCCCCTTAGGTCCAGCTCCATACAAAGGAAGCATATCCACCTGCGGATTGTACTCCACGCCTTTGTTGACTTCTCTATTCATATGGATCGCCAAATTCGGAATTACCAGCAAATCTTTGTCGATGTTTACCAACTTGGAGACAATCTGTCCATCCTCTTTCACAGTCACCCTTCCTGCTACAGACAATGGTCTATCCAGCCAGGTAGAATGTATCATTCCACCATATTTTTCTGTGTTCAGCTTTACATACTGATCTTCTGCCAGCATCTCAGGATTTTCTTTCACCTTGAAGGTTGGGGAATCACTGTGTGCAGATGTCATATGGAAGCCCTTTATCTCCCCTGCTGGAATGTGGAATGCAATGGCTGCCGATCCATTTCTAACCACATAATATTTGCCACCCTTTTTCAGTTTCCATTGTTTTCTTTCATCCAGAACTTCGTAGCCGTTTGCCTCAAACATTTCAGCCAAATTGGCAATGGCATGAAAGGAACTGGGGCTTTTGTCTATAAAGGTCATCATTTCCTGAGCAATTTTATTCTTCATCGTTACTCTCCAAATCTATTATTTAAAATCTTCTTTGCGAAGCACCAGTCTGGTTCTACCATAGGAATGTCCATTCCAAACATAGTCTTCCAATTTGCCATCACTCTTAAAGCCAAACTTGTCATAACATTTCACTGCACCAGCATTTTCGTCGAATACCACCAGACTCATCTGGTCACAGCCTGCAATCTCAAAAACATATTTCGCGGCTAGCGCAAGCATCTGCGTGCCAAGACCTTTGCCCCTCCTGCTTCCATCCACAATAATGCGCATCAGAAAGGCACTGTTGTCTTCGTAGTTGATATTCATGCTAAAAAAACCGATTGGATGGCCTTCGTCTGTGACCGCAGTAAAGGACATATCTCCCCATATCAGTTCCGCCTCTGAAAGGCGTGCTGTCAACTGTTCTCCAGTAAATCCATACACGATTCGCCCTGCGCTCCATTTGATATGAGCTTCTTCACTGTCAATCCAATCTGCAATGTAATTTCCATCTGTTGCACGATAAGGTCTAAGTCTCATATGTACCTCTCCTAATTCATGTGAAGTCCAGTGATTTGCACCACCGCAACCTGTTTGTCTAATTCATCTTTTATTTCTACCTCATAATAGCAGGTTCGTCTGCCATCTTTGATTTTGCGTGCCTCTGCAATCAATCTGCTTCCCTTCGGTGTCCCCAGATAAGCAATATTGGAGTGAACAGAAACGGTATGAAGTCCTGGCCTATTGGTAGCCACTGCAAAGCAAAAATCTGCCAATGTAAATGGTACACCGCCCATCAACGAGCCCACTGCGTTCATATGGTTTGGTCCAATGGCAAGACTACATCTGGCATATCCTTCTGCCACTGCGTCAATCTGGCATCCCGCCTGTGCTGCATACAAATCCTTTGCAAAAAAATCTCTGAGGCTTTGAAGCTCCTCATTTGGCAAAAACTTTGGCTCCATAAATTCTACTCCCTCCTCCAGCAACAATTCAATCAGTCTCTTAAAGTAGTTAGGCTCCAACTCTTCCGTCTCTGCATGATCATGTATCAAAATAATATGATTACTTCCCGGCATGAGCAAATGACTTGGACTATCTATATTTCTATCATACACTCGGTTCAGCACATCGTTGAAGGTAAATGCAGAACCTGGTCTAATCTGGTATTCTGCAAAGTCAAAAGTCCAAAAAGTGTCTACTTCCTGGGCGTGCTTTTCGGTCTTGTACCACTCAAATCCTACGGCTCTGTCATCCAACTTGGAGAAGCCTTTTTCTAAAAGATATTCTTGAATTGCCTCTCTGTTGTCTCCACCCTTGTCGCCATAAGGAAACCTGAAAACCTTGATGGTTCTAGGCACGCCTGCCTCGGCATAGAGCGCATCCAACACTTCTTCCTGTCTGTCAATCTCTTCCTTGGCCTGCTGAAGCGTCAAAGAACTAAAGGCTGGGTGACTATAAGTGTGGTTTCCAATAATCACACCTTTGCGCAAAGCATACAAAGCCTCTTTCCTATATTTTTCCACATTGACCCCAACTGAAAACAGAATCGGTTTGATCCCTTTGTCACACAAAAAATCTACAATTTCAGGGGTATATGGTGTGCTGATATCATCAATCGTTAAGTAGACTCTACTCATAGTTCCTCCAAAAAGTACGTTTATACTTGCACATTATAGCACAACACTTTGACAAATTAAAGCGAATTACTGTAGTTCCTCAAGCTCCGTTTCTGCCTCCAGCATCCTCTCAAGCAAGGTTTCCTGCTGATGCTCCTCATGGTCTATAGCCTCCTGAATCTCCATCAATTTACCATAGTTGGTGGACAATTGCGGGTCCAGAAGCTGTAGCTGTAGCTGTGCCATCTTGTCTTCGCTTTCCTTTAGCATCAGTTCGTATTTCTCAAGCTGCTTGGTCAGTCTAGATTTCATCTTACCCGGATTGTAATAAGTCTTTTTATCAAAAACATCTGTCAGAGTTGGTGCGCCATCTGCTGCCACGCCACTCTTTCCACTCTCTGTCTTGGATGCTCCAGTTTTCGCACTCTCAGAAGCCTTGGAAATTATGGTTCCGCTGCCAGGCCTTCCGATTTCTCCGCGCCTAATCCTTTCAACCATTTCAACATATTCGTTGTAGCCACAGCTGTACTGATGTACCTCTCCTCCTGCAAACTCCAATATATCCGTTGCCACCTGAGAAATAAAATATCTGTCATGGGATACAAACAGCACTGTCCCTTCGTAGGCTGTCAGCATCTTTTCCAGTGCATCCTTGCCGATAATATCCATATGGTTGGTTGGCTCATCCAAGATAAGCAAATTCGGCTTTAACTGAAACATCTTACAAAGAGCCAGTCTTACTTTTTCACCACCAGAAAGCTGTCCCATCAATTTCATTACGTCCTCGCCTGAAAAGAGGAAACTTCCCAGTGCACTGCGCACTGTCTCTCGATCCAAATCTGGATATTCATCCCAGAAATTGTCCAAAACCGTCTGCTCTGGATCTACCATGGCTGTTACTGCTGCCTGCTGGTCAAAATATCCCCACTCTACGTTCATACCAAAGCCGTAGGTTCCAGCAATTCCCGGCACACTTCCCACTAAGGTTTTCAGCAAAGTGGATTTACCCTTTCCGTTTTCTCCTAAAATGGCCATTCTCTGACCTTTTTTGAGTTTTAAATTTACTCTACTCAGAATATTTCCATCATATCCGATGTCCAGATTTTTGGTCCAAAGTACGTCCGTGTAACTTTCTTTGTTTGGCTTAAACATGGCATGAAAACTCTTGGTATCAAAACGTCTTGGCTTTGGAATCTTCACCATGTGCTCAATTGCCATGCGCTTGGATCTGGTGGCAGCCACCTTGGTTGGGGTGTTTTTCCACTTCTCAATCCACTCGGTCAGTCTCTGTATTTCTTTTTGCTGCAATTCATAATCTTTTTCCTGCTTAATCAGGGCTTCTTCTTTCAGCCTCATAAAAGCAGTATAATTGCCCTTGTAACGCTTAATCTGGTGATATTCAATCTCGTAGGTTACATCGATCACCTTGTCCAAAAACATACGGTCATGGGATACGATTACCACTGCTTTATCATAGGTCTTTAGGTAATCCTCCAGCCATTCAATAGTTGGCATATCCAAGTGGTTGGTCGGCTCGTCCAAAAGCATAATATCTGGTCTGCTGAGCAAGAGCTTCATAAAAGCCACCTTGGTCTGCTGCCCTCCAGAGAAAGTGCCGATTGGTCTGGAAAGATCCTCCAAGTCAAAGCCAAACTTTTGGAACATTACCTCCATATCGCGTCTCCATGTATAGCCACGAAGGGCTTCCATCTGGTTTTGCAAAGAAGCATATCTGGATAGCAGTGCCTTGTCCTCGCCCTGGGCCAGCTGCTCTTCTACTTTTTTCATCTGCTCCTCACATTCAAAGACTGGAGCAAAAGCCTTCTTAATCTCGTCCTCTACAGAAATATCGCCATCTGGAAAACTAATCTGTTTCAAAAATCCGATGCTCTGTTTACCAGCCATGAAAATTCCGCATTCTTCATCGCTATCCAGATTCGCCATCTTGATTTCCCCTGCTATCAATTTTAGCAGAGTAGTCTTTCCACAGCCATTTCTTCCTACCACAGCGATTTTTTCTGTATCATGTATCTCAAAATTTACATCTTCAATAATTGTGTCTGCAGCGTATTGTACCAACGCATGCCTAATTTCATATCTCATAATCTATTCCTTCACTCTAAAAATCTTTGCAGGCACAAAACTCTCGTTTCTTAGGGCAGACTACTCTCCAAACTGGATACTTTCAAAGTCAAATTTACTTCCAGGAAGGAACACAAATTCCACTCTATGCTTTCCGCACACTTTATCCAATGCAAAAGTCTGTTCCTCAAACTCTTCTGCTTTCCTAAATTCTACTACCTGCACTTTATCCTGTCCATCATCATCTATAAAGTGAATATGGATGGTATTCATTGGCAAATCGCTTCTGCCGCTAATTGCCAGCTGACTTGCACCCTTCTGTCCAAAATCCATATCTTCAAAGACAAGGGTCACATTGTTGCCTATATCGTATACCCTTTCTTCCTCTACTCTAAAGGTATCGCCATATACTTTGTCGCACTTTGCTGCAGCTAGAAGTTCATAAGCCTTTTCGTTTTTGTCAAAAGAAAAGCCCTTCAAATGCACCTTGTCGTGGAACACAAAGCTCAAAGAAGTGACGCCTCTCACTCTGCGATTCAGTACGTAGGTTTCTGCCTGATACACATTCCACTGGGAAGGCATCTGATAAATTCCGTCCAGCAAAAGTGTAGAGTCGTCGCCCTCCGGCTCTCCTTCCCATACCTGGAACTCATAAGGTGCTCCAGACAGGGCAAAAATTGGCAACGTAATTACATCCGCACCAATCGGTCCGAAGTCAATATTGTCAATTCTGACACCACTTATCTGTCCTCTCGCAGTTGCAATTCCCTGTTCATTTCCATTGGTAATTTCACCGTAGGTCTCTGCATGCAATCCAGCAGAAACAAAGCCGTATGGATTTAAATAAGCCTGTCCAAATCCTTCTGCTCTAAATTCCAGTTGAGACAAAATTTTGGACTTTGAGGTACCCGATTTGCTCACGGCACGAATCCGAAACTCTCCGTCGCCCAAAGCCTTGACCTTAACTGCATTTGGGCATCCTTCTACTTTTTCCAAGGTCACAAAGTCAAGTTCAATTCCTGCTGCATTGACCACCTTAAAGGTAACCTCTCTATCCGTTGCGTCCAAAGGAAGCACCGTGGCAGTCACAATCAGCTCAGGCACTTCTGGGATTAAAAGCTGTCCTCTGTCGCTGGAAAGCTTTATCTTACGCACTGGTTGCAC
Organism: Lachnospiraceae bacterium; assembly: GCA_017453065.1. Lineage (GTDB taxonomy): Bacteria > Bacillota > Clostridia > Lachnospirales > Lachnospiraceae > Acetatifactor. The sequence continues at coordinate 52,767 of JAFTKW010000001.1, forward strand.
ATCTGGAAGTGTTCTAATGACAAAACCAGGCTCTCCTATGCTTGCATTTTCTGTCATCTTTTTGGGCTCCACTTCATACTCAAGGCTTGCCGGCACTAAGCCTTTGCCGCTTACTGTAAGAAGTGCTTTTGAAGCGGCCGTACTCTCTGCGGTCACAACCGCCAGAAGTTTGCCGTTAAACAGTTTCCTTACGTTGGTCTTGTAAGGTTCAAAGTCTGTGCTGTCCCCATTGTCAAGGCCAAGCAGCCTGATTGGTCCCTGAGTATCTACCTGCACATAGTTCATGGCATTTTCTACGGGATGCCCCTGCTCATCCACTACACTTATCTCTACAAAGGACAGATTTCTGCCCCCCGCCTTAAGCACCTGCTGGTCTGCCCTAAGTTGGACGGCAGCTGCTTCGCCAAAGGAAAATCTTTCCTCCCTTGCTACTTCCTTGCCTTCTTTGTCGTAAGCGATAGCACAAATACTTCCCTCTGCATATGGCACCTGGAAGTGTGCTGTAAAATCCGTTCCCTGCTGGTGGTTTAATTCTTTAATTCCTTGACTAACGCCATTTTTAAGCAGTTCAACCTTGTGCCCATTGGAACAAATGCGCACATCAATTAGCTGGCCCTCGTTAAAGTCCCAGTAAGGAAAAATATGTACCATTGGCTTATTTTTATTTCCCCATTCTGCCTGATATATGTAATACGCATCTTTTGGGAAACCTGCTGTATCTATCTGTCCAAAATAGGAATTCTTGGTATGGTATGGCGTTGGCTCGCCGATATAGTCAAAACCAGTCCACAAAAACTGCCCAAAAGCAAAGTCTCTGTCTCTGTCATCTGCAATACATTTTTCTACGCTCTTTGCCCCCCAGCTAGTGGTGGAATTTCCAAGCGCAGAGCATTGCTCATCCTCATCTGCCAGCAATGATTGCTGGTAAGGGAAATGATACACCCCTCTGCTTTGTACGATGGAGGAAGTCTCACTTCCATATATCACCCAGTCAGGATATTTGGCATGATGCTCATCATAGCATTTCTCGCCATAGTTATATCCGGCCAACTTTACGATATCCGCACACTTTTGTGCATTCTCCCAAGGCATAAAATTTGAGCCTATGGTAATCGGTGCATTTTCATGCTTGTCATGTATGCGAACCAGTCTGCAAAGCTCCCTGGTAATCTCCTGACCCCGCTCGCTGGCGTGGGTATCGTATATTTCATTGCCGATAGACCACATCATAAGGCTTGCGTGATTGCGATCTCTGCGCACCCAGCTTGCCACATCCTTGGCATGCCACTTTTCCCAAAATCGGGTATAGTCATAGTCCGTCTTTTTGGACTCCCACATATCAAAGGCTTCGGAAACAATAAGCATTCCCATCTCATCTGCCACTTCCATCAGCCTCTTGGCTGGCATATTGTGACTGGAGCGAATGGCATTTACTCCCATTTCCTTAAGAATACGGAACTTACGTCTCAGCGCATCCTCATAGAACACACCGCCCAAGGCGCCAAAATCATGATGCTCACATACGCCATGTACCTTGAGCACATGACCATTTAACAAAAATCCTCTGTTTGGATCAAACTCCATAGATTTAAATCCGATTTTAAGGGAATCTGTATCTATCACAGTTCCATTTACATCTATCAGTTCCACATTCAAATCATATAATTTTGGATCATTTACATCCCATCTGACAGGCATTTCTACCCACATCATTGTTTTGCCTATATAGCATCCTGATTCTACTTCCTTCCAAGGCTCTGCATCCACCTGAAAGACTTCTCCACCCTCTGGGTCCTGCAGTGTGAATACAAGTTTGCACTGAGGTTTGGATTCACTGAGCACTTCTCCATGAAGCATTATTGTAAAATTCTCAGTATCTTTTTCTTCCTGAGTATGTACATATACGCCATCGTATGCTAAGCAGGCTTCTTTTGGTGCCACACGAACAAAGACATCTCGGTAGATGCCTGCCCCTGTATACCATCTACTGTTTGGGGACTGATGAACCACTTTTAGCAACAGTTCGTTTGTACCCTCGCGCAAAAAGGAACTAATATCCACATGAAATGCAGAGTACCCGTACTTCCATACGAAAGCTTCCTCGCCGTTGACATACAGCGTGCTGTCCATGTATACCCCGTCAAATCTTAAGAACACACTCTCTCCATCCTGATATTCTAAATCTTCCTTCAGCTCGTCTAGGGTCAGCTTTCGCAAGTACCAGCCGATGCTGTTTTCATAAAGATTAAGCGTGTCATAAATAAGCCAGTCATGAGGAAGGGATACCGCCTCAAACTCGCTCTCTCTATCTATTACTTCTTTCATCTTTGTGTCCAAAGATGTTTTCAAAAATTTCCAGCCATTTAGAAACAATTTCTCTCTCATTTTGCCAATTCTCCTTATGCCCTATTTTAGATTATAACACATAACTCCCTTTGATTATAGCATGATAATCTTGTCTTTTTTTGTTCAATAAATGGTCTATTTTGTAAGGTTGACATACGCCCTTTTTAGTGCTACACTGAGCGCAAATAACTCTGCAACTCGCAGAGAGACGAAAGGAGATTAAATTGTATGACCGTAAGAAAAGAGGTAGCAAATAACTAAAATTGCATAAAGGGTGCAATGCTTTTTTGTTGTACCGTTTCTTTGTAACCTTTCGTGAATCCTATAGCAATCTGTTATAGCACACTTTAGGGTGTGTTTTTTTGTACTCAAAATTCAGACCGCAGCAGGTATCCCAAGGCTACTTTCTGCGGTATTTTTGCGCCCTTTTTTTGCACTCTCAGCACAGAAAGGAGAATCCACAACATTGAATTTAAACGAATATGGATTTACAAAAGAAATGGAAGCATATATCGCTTCCGATGATGAAAAACAAAAGAATGGTGCGATGGCAGATGAAACTTTCAAGCGAATTCCTGCCCGTATCATCGCAGAACATCGCGAGCGTTACGCCCTCGTCTGCGAACACGGCGAAATCTATGGCCGCCTAAAGACCAAAGAATACTATGGAGGGGAGCAAGAATTTCCCACCACAGGAGACTTTGTTCTCATCAACTATATCCCTACAGGAGACAGCCAAATTGTGGCTACTTTACCAAGGAAAACCTTCTTTTCCAGACGCAATCCTACTCCTGGACGCGGAGAGCAACTGGTGGCAGCAAACTTTGACTATGTGTTTATCATGCAATCGCTAAACATGGACTTTAACCCCAAAAGGCTGGAGCGTTATCTCACCTTGGCATGGCAATCTGGTGCAACGCCTATTATCATCCTTACCAAGGCAGACCTAGTGGACGACTTTTCCTCTCAGCTTGCCAGTGTAGAACTGGTAGCCCCTGGGGTATCCGTTCATGTAGTTAGCGCCAAAACAGGCTATGGACTAGAAGAACTCTCCTCTTATCTTTCTCTTGGCAAAACCATTGTATTTCTGGGCTCTTCCGGCATTGGGAAGTCCAGCTTAGTCAATGCTCTAGCTGGAGAAGAAATCATGGCAGTAAATGGCATCCGTGAAGACGACAGTAAAGGGCGACACACCACCACTCACAGGCAATTAATCAAGCTTGCCTGCGGTGCTATGATCATTGACACCCCTGGCATGCGTGAACTTGGTATGTGGGACGTAACTGTGGGTCTTGGAGAAGCCTTCAGCGACGTGGAACAATATATTGGACGGTGCAAATTCAGCGACTGTAAGCACCAGTCAGAACCTGGTTGCGCCATCAAAGCAGCTTTGGAAAATGGGGAACTTTCCATGAAACGCTGGCAAAGTTACTTAAATCTGGAGAGAGAAGCACAGTTCTCAGAAAGTAAAAGTGCTTATCTTCGTCAAAAACAGGCTCGAAACAAAAGCATCTCCGTGTGGAGCAAGCAGATGAAGTCTTCTAAGAAATACAAATAAGTAATCTGCATCACAATTATAAAGCCACAGTCCAGTAAAAACTGGATTGTGGCTTTAGTAGTGGAATTTTAAAATATAACTCGTGATTCTAATAACGCTTTATGCATATTTGTAATCTTCTACTAAGAATACATAGTACAAATCCGTATCGTTGTCATTTCGAATCAGTTTTCCATAGTCGCGCACATTTTTAACTGCGCCTTTCTTCGTAATGATGCGATATTGAACAAAGTCCATATCTGTATCATTTCTCTCTATCTGCTCATTGATGCTGTCAGAAATTCTTTCATAATCCTCTGGATGCACCATGCCCTTAAAGGAGCCTTTGGTCAATTCAAGGAACTCGTCCAAATCATCGCACTCGTAGATTGTGAGCAATGTTTCATTTACAGTGAGCAGTTTTTCACTTTCATTGTTAGCGTAAATGAAAAATCCACCTGGCATCATGGAGAGAATACTTTCTGCGCCAAAGGTTTCTTTTGGATTGCCGCGCATCAGGCTGACCTCTGGGACAGACCATGAGCGTTTCAAAATCTCTTTAAACTTGTCAAATTCTATTGGTTTGGAATAGTAATATCCCTGATGGTAGTTTGCTGAATACTTGCCAATGAAGTCCTTGATTTCGAGAGTTTCAACACCCTCCATGCAAACCGTCAAGCCCAGTCTCTTCGCACACTGAACTGTGGAATCTACTACTACCTGATTGTTGGTATTCTCTAGGATATGCAATACAAATCCTTGGTCAATCTTTACGCTAGTAACTGGCAATTCGCAGAGAAGTGAAATGGTACTGGAACCCGTTCCAAAGTCATCCAGGGCAATCTTAATACCGTACTGGCGCAAGAACAAAAGCTGTTCTCTAAGATATGCCAAATCCATATTTCTGCATCTTTCCGTCAATTCAAGCTGCAGATTTTTTGCAGGGAAATCCAATTCCTTAAGCACAGCAATGACCTCATGCTTGAAGGTTTCTCTCTCCATCTGTGCGTGAGACATATTTACATTGATAAAGAAATCCGGATTTGTTTTAAGCAGTTCTTTCGTATCCGTCAATGCTTTACGCAAAATCCACATACTCAAATCATAAAAACAAGTATGATATTCCAAATGTGGCACGAAACGACCTGGAGATACTTCTCCATAAGTCTCATTTCTAAATCGCACTAAAGCTTCCATTCCGATAATCTTACCTGTTACAGTAGATACAAATGGCTGGTAGCAAAGATAAAAACCTTCGCAACCATTTCGAATGCTGGCTTTAATCACATCCAACATCTCCATCATCTTGTGATGACTTTCATGCGCTTCATCGTCAAAGATAACTAATTCATAAGCCTCTTCTTCTCTTGCTTTTTCAAGTGCTGAAAGCACACAGGACAACATGGTCTGTGAACTTACCACATAATTGTGTGTATGTAACACTCCGCCAAATACATCCAAATTCAAGACAAATCCATCTACATCAAAAGCCGCGAGCCCATCACGGAATTTAGAGAAGATAACATTTACATCTTCCACTTCACAATCGTCCAAAAGCACCAAAAATTCTGTACCCTCGGAACGATATACTCTTCCCATCTTGCCTACAACTTCCTTCATAAAGCCAGCAATTTCATACAAAGTCTTACTTCCGAAATCATAGCCGTATAAAGAGTTAATGCTTGTAAAGCGTTTGATATCCACTGCCATAATCAGGCAGCCTCTATCTTTTTTCATATTTCGTAAATCTTCTATAAACTGAGCCTGTTTTGGCAGGTCAGTAATGGCATCCAACTCCACTTCTTTTTTCTGGATTGTAATGCTTCCAGTAAAAATCACAGGATTACCATCTTCGTCATAAACTAGTTTGCCCTTTTGAATGCATGGCACAAAAACGCCCTTTGCATTTCTAATGTTGTAAGAGCAATAGCAGTCCTTCTTTTCAAGGGCAAAAACACCCTCAATTTCCTTTTCCCACTTTTCCAGGTCATCAGGATGAACCAATGCACCCACAACAGTGGCTACATCTTTCATGGTGGCTCCAGGCAGTCCCAAATACTCTACTGCCTCTTTTGTCCAGGCGGTAATTCCAGTACGCATATCCTGTACAAAAATAAATTTTCCATCAGAAAGATTATTCAAAACTTCCATGTTTCTCGTACTATAATCTTCTCTCTGCATAAAAAAACCTCAATTTGCATAAACTATCATACTTTACCATATTAAACCTTACTAAAAATTATAGCTTGACCGCATGAATTGTCAAGACAATTTATAGACAAAAACGCGTATGGAACTACGGTTTTTTGAGCATTTTTGCATAAAAGTACTGATTTTTTGTTATTTTACATTGATTTTACAAATATAAAAAAGAGATAGAAGTTTTCGCCTCTATCTCTTTCAACATAAATCTTAAATATTATCATTTACTTAGCAATTTGCATCTCCTGTTAATGATGATTATGCGTGCTCGTCTCCTGGTGGTGCTCTATCGTGGGCACCTCTTGACAATATGGTTCATCATATTCCTCGTGATGCTCTAAAGAAGAACTCTCGACGTAACGCTCTAAAACTGAATCCTCGACGTGATGCTGAATATCTTGAGCATTCACACCCGTACCAACTAGCGGCTCATCGATGCGTTTGCAGGTTCCACCCCACTCTGTCATCAAATTTTCAATTCTCGCAATCAATGTATTCGCATCGCTGCAATCTTCTGCCTCCACATGGTCTGCAATCCATGCATCTCCTCCGGCCTCTAAAATCCTATACTGCTCATCATAAGTTATCCCATATATATAGGTCTCTCCATCCAGAGTGCAATGCATGTGTGTTGTAGTGATTTTTCCAATTGCACTGTTGCTAGCTCTAAAAAAGATAGCCATGACAAAGAACAAAATTGTCAGCAATATCCACCCCATTAACACGCCAAATACTATCTTCCACACACGCTTTCGGTTTCTACTTTGTTTTGCTAACTGCTCATTTAAAATAGCAAGTTGCTGTACTATCTCACCGACATCCTCCGTCCCCTTTTCTTTCTCTGGGGTATCACTTCCTAATAGTACTGCCACAGGTACCTCAAACAATTCCGCCATTCGTTCTAACATTTCTGCATCAGGAACAGAATACCCTTTTTCCCATTTTGAAATCGTCTGACGCACCACGTTCAATTCTTCCGCCAAAGTCTCCTGGGAATAACCCTTTTGTTTGCGAAGTGTTTTTATGTTTTCTCCTAACATACAATCCTCCTTGTTTTCCGAAGGAAAATCCGAACCCTCTGGCGAGGAGAGGATTTGTCCTCCTTGTTTTCCGAAGGAAAATCCGAGCCCTCTGGCGAGGAGAGGATTTGTCCTCCTTGTTTTGCGTTATTTTTCTGGCATTAGCGTACTACTATAATCCACAAATAAACAAGCAACGCAAATTAACATTTGGCAAAACGCCCAATCTACAAGGCTTTAAAGGTTTTGTACAACTCCCAACCTAAAGCATTTTATAGTTACACTCCAGAATATAAGGCTCATTGTTTCTAGGATCTATTTTGTCCTCGTAATGTGAAAATGTAAATCCACACGCCATCTGTACTTTATGAGATGCCACATTGGCTGTTCTACAACATGAAATGAATTTCTTAGCACCGAGCTCATTCTTTGCAAAGTCAGTCAGGGCATTTAACACTTGCTTGCCATAACCCTTACCCACGAAATCGGGGCCAAATGCCACCCCTGTCTCTCCGCAGACTATCCCTTCCCTCGCTCTTCCTTCGCAGGTCATCTCTTCCTGCACTCTTTCTTCGCAGGTCATCTCTTCCTGCACTCTTTCTTCGCAGGTCATCCCTTCCTGCGCTATCTTCCCAGTGCCCGTCTCGCTGCCAGCCTTCTGTTCACAAATATCCTCTTCCAAAATCTCAAGTCCTGCAAAACCGATGGCCTGTCCAGATGCTTTTTCATATACTAACCAAGCATAAGGATGGGTCGCCTCAAAGGCAACTGTGCGCTCCATGCGCTTGATTGCATCTTCTTCGGAAGTAGTCACATCCCAGAGCATATATTTGGCACTCTCAGCGTGTCTCCACAGATTGTAATACATATCTTTCCAATCTTTTTGCTCGCCTTTTTTAATAATTAAGTCTTTCGTTTCTATCATACGCTTTTCCTTTTCTTCTAATCAATTTATGCTTTGACGTAATTTTACAGTTCAAGCATGATTTATTCTCCATTCATTATATCAACATTCATAAGCTTTACAAACTTTTTTACATCTTATGAAAAGAGTTTTGATATCCCATCAGAAGTGCTATAATAAAGATAGTTTTTATTCAAATGAAATATTGATGCGAAGGAGGACTCATTAGGTGTTTACATTTACAAAAGATTGTTTAATTGGGATTGCTGACATTGATCAAGAGCACGAAAGATTATTTGAATTGATAGCACAGACTGATGCTACGCTAAAATCAGAAGACGATTCTGTTACACAGGCAATTATGCTCATAGGAGAATTGAAACAATATGCCGCTTCTCATTTTGCTCACGAAGAAGCGTACATGGAAAGCATTGGCGATTTAGAATTAAACCGTCAAAAGAAAGAACACGCTTCCTTTGTAGCCAAAGTTAATTCCTATAGTTTCAGTGGAGTGACTGATGAAACCGCCAAAGCAACCATCTTAGAGTTACTAGAATATCTCTCTAAATGGCTTATGGGACACATTCTTGGCAGTGATATTATGATTGGTCAATTTACTACTACTTCTAAATCTGCTTCTGCAGAAGCGACTCCTATTTCAAACAAACCAGCAATTCCTGTATTCACAGATGAATTTTTGACAGGTATCGCTTTGGTAGATGAGGAACACAAGAAGTTATTTGATATCATAGGCAAAGTACATAAAGCCATTCAGACAGAGTTAGTACACGATAAGTTTGATTCCATACTCGATATCATAGGCGAGCTTCGCGAATATACCTGCATACATTTTGCAGATGAAGAAAACTATATGCGTGAGATTGGCTACGATGGACTGGAAACCCAAGAAGTTTTACACCAAATGTTTATCGACAAACTAAACGACCTGGATCTAAACGACGTAGACGACAACCAAGAAGCGTACCTGTATGATTTCCTTGAGTTCTTACAGAATTGGCTTGTAAATCATATTTTGAAGGTGGATAAATTGATTCCTGTGAAATAAACCCTATGTATTAACCCAAAAAGAGACATTGCATTTCCGTGCAATGTCTCTTTCTACTTTTTCAATCCATTAGTTGTCATTCATCTTCGCCAACTTCGCACTCTGGTCAGCTGCGATACAAGCATCGATGATATCTTGAATGTCACCATTCATGATTTTGTCCAGTTTGTAAAGGGTCAATCCAATACGATGGTCGGTTACACGTCCCTGTGGGAAGTTGTAAGTACGAATCTTTTCGGAACGGTCACCAGTACCAATCTGGCTACGACGAAGTTCTGCTTCTGCATCATGTCTCTGCTGCTGTTCCAAATCGTACAATTTCGCTTTCAACAGAGCAAAAGCTTTTGCCTTGTTCTGGAGCTGAGATTTCTCAGTCTGGCTATATACCACGATACCGGAAGGATAGTGGGTGAGTCGAACTGCGGAGTCAGTGGTGTTGACACACTGTCCACCGTTACCAGAAGCTCTCATTACGTCGATACGAATATCCTTGTCATCAATTACAATATCAATGTCCTCGTCTACCTCAGGCATAACTGCTACACTGATGGTAGATGTATGAATACGTCCGCCGGACTCTGTCTCGGGAACACGCTGTACACGATGAACTCCACTTTCATATTTCATCTTGGAATAAGCGCCCTGACCAGTAATCATGAACTGTACTTCCTTCATACCACCGATACCGATTTCGTCCACGTTCATAGTTTCCACTCTCCAGCGGTTGCCTTCTGCATAGTGCACATACATACGATAGATTTCAGCAGCAAAAAGAGCAGCCTCGTCTCCGCCTGCACCTGCACGAATTTCCACGATAACGTTCTTGTCATCGTTAGGATCCTTAGGAAGAAGCAGAATCTTCAATTCCTGCTCTAACTCTTCGATACGCTTCTTGCTGTCGGAAAGTTCTTCTTTCAACATTTCACGCATTTCTTCATCGGATTCCTCTTCCAGCATAGCAAGGGAATCAGCCACTGCCTGCTTGCATTTTTTGTACTCTTTATATGCTTCTACCAAAGGAGTCAAATCGCTCTGCTCCTTCATCAAACTGCGAAAACGAGTCTGGTTCTCTGTAACTGTAGGTTCTCCCAACTCGTTCATGATTTCCTCATATCTGGCAAGCATATCATCTAATTTGTCAAACATGTAATCCTCCTTGTTTTCTGAAGGAAAATCCGAACCCTCTGGTGAGGAGAGGATTTGTCCTTCATTAATACATCTATTTCTGCGCATGTACCACGCGGTCTAATCCAGCGTAATCTTTAATCACTTCTACTTTTTCAAAGCCTTGCTGCGTCAGCAACTGGCTTACAGACTCGCCTTGGTCATGTCCAATCTCCAAAAAGAGATGTCCTTGCGATTTTAAAAACTTTGGTGCTTGTTCTGCTATCTGGCGATAAAAGAACAGGCCATCTTCCATGCCATCCAAGGCATTCATCGGTTCAAAATCTTTAACCTCTGGCATCAGTCCTTCAATTACCTTGGTTGGAATATAAGGTGGGTTGGATGTAATCACATCAAACTGCCCCTCTACCTGAGTGAACATATCACTGTGAATCCAGCGTACTATCTGGTCTAGTTTTTCAGTGCCATCACCTATTCCACACTCAAGAATAGCAGCTGCATTCCTTCTTGCAACCACAAGCGCTTCCTTGGAAATATCCACACCTACACCGTAGGTTCCAGGGCACATCTTCAGCAAGCTAATCAAGATACAACCGCTACCTGTGCACATATCGAGCACTTTCACACCAGTAGACTCTGAAGTGCTCTGTAGTTCACACTCTGTCGCCCCCACAACCTGCATTTGTCTTTGAGCCACGCAAGCCTTAAGAACTTCTAGCGTCTTTTCCACTAACACCTCTGTGTCCTGTCTTGGAATGAGCACATGCTCATTGACCTCAAAAACAAGGCCCATAAATTCCTGCTGCCCTAAGATGTGTTGAAGAGGAACTCGTTTTGCTCTTTTGCAGATTGCCTCTTCATAAGCCTCAATCTGCTCTGGCAAAACCTCTCTATCTCCATGCACCAACAGCGTATTTCTGTCTGTGCCACAGATGGTTTCCAACAAAAGTCTCGCATCTAGCTTTGCCTCGGGAACATCAGCTGTTTCCAGCTCCTTCACTCCCCAAACATAGCAATCTTTGTAGGTCATTGCTGCGCTTCCTCACCATATGCTTCACTAGCACCTTGCAATGTATCTTCCACAACAGGTGTCTGCTCTGTCACTCCCTCTTCTGCCTGATATTTTTCCCATTTCTCAGGGAAATTCTCAGCCATGAAAGCTTTCCAGTCAAAAACTGCTTCTACAGAAGCGATTGCCACTTCCACCATATCCTTGGTTGGTTCTTTGGTAGTGATTCTCTGAATCAAAAGACCTGGAAGGGACAAAATTCGAATGATAATATTGTTGCTTCTACCTGCAATACGAATAAATTCATAGGAAATACCTGCAATCACAGGAATCAATGCCAAACGAATCAACAATCTATAAACAGTATGGTCCACTCTAATAAAGAAGAACAACACAATACTAACAATCATGACAAAGAACAAAAAGCTGGTTCCGCATCTCTTGTGTAGTCTAGAACTACGCATAACATTGCTGACAGTAAGTGGTCTGCCTCTCTCGATGCAGTTGATACACTTGTGCTCTGCACCATGATACATAAACAATCTCTTAATATCCTTCATCAAGGAAATCAAAAGTACATAAAGCACAAAGATGCCAATACGGATACCACCCTCGATGATAGCCATCAAGGAAGCATTTCTCACATAAGATTCAATCTTGGATGTGATGTAGTAAGGAAGCACGATAAACAACCCTACAGCAAGCACTACCGCTACTAAAGTAAGCAAAAAGGACATTACCTTTTCCGCTCTTCCTCCTGTCAATTTGTCCAAAGCTTTGTCTGACAAATGATCTTTTGCATCCTCGTCCTCATAAAAAGAGGCAGAGTAATTCAAAGTTCTGGTTCCCAAACTCATAGAATCTATAAAGTTAAATACACCGCGGATCAATGGAAGTTCCTTAATCTTACTTCCATGAAGTGCACCCTGGAAGTTCTCTACGTCCACTTCAATCTCCCCATCTGGCTTTCTTACTGCCACGGCATATTTTTCTGCATTCTTCATCATTACGCCTTCAAGCACTGCCTGTCCGCCAATGCCAGAATATTTGTTAACTTTCTTTTTCTTCTTTCCCATTATATCTACCTCTGTATATAAGCCTCTTGATAGAATATGTCGAGGCAATTTCTGCTCTGAGCGCAGTCACTTTTGCGTCATACACCTCGCGCACGGGTGCGCATCTCATACTCTAAGAAGCGATTTTGTTTCTTAGAGTATAAAAGGTTGAGATAAAAAATACCTCAACCTTTCCCATGCTTCTTGTAACAATGTAATTGTTCAAATAACAATTAGTTCTGTACGCCGTATTTTCTGTTGAACTTATCAATACGTCCGTCAGTTCTAGCAGACTTCTGCTGACCTGTGTAGAAAGAATGGCACTTAGAGCATACTTCTACGTGGATTTCTGGCTTTGTAGAACCAGTAACAAATGTATTGCCGCAGTTGCAAGTTACAGTTGCCTGATAATACTGTGGATGGATTCCTTCTTTCATCTCTTTCACCTCTCTATGATCATTAAGTTATAATTCATGTTCTCATCCGCACTGCTTATGGACCCACAAACAGCGTTGTTATTGTATCATGCCTTAATTCAATATGCAAGCACAAATTTCCATAAGTTTGCGCTTTTTTTAATTAAGCGACAGATTTTCTTTTATATGAGCTTGATTTTCTTTACCATATCTACGAATTCTTTATTGTTTTTTGTTTTGGCAAACATATCCAGGATTCTATCTGCAGCCTCATCTGCTTTCAAACTATTAAGCGATCTGCGAATGTGGTTGATTGCTTCCAATTCCTCTGCAGTAAGGAGCAAGTCTTCTCTTCTGGTTCCAGATTTCTGAATATCAATAGCAGGGAAAATACGTCTTTCAGAAAGTTTGCGGTCCAGTACAATTTCCATGTTGCCGGTACCTTTAAACTCCTCGTATACTACGTCGTCCATCTTACTTCCGGTATCTACCAGTGCAGTCGCAAGAATAGTCAGGCTTCCGCCCTCTCTCATGTTACGCGCTGCGCCAAAGAATCTCTTTGGCATATGGAGTGCTGCTGGATCCAAACCACCAGAAAGAGTACGTCCACTTGGTGGTACTACCTGGTTATATGCTCTGGTAAGTCTTGTGATACTATCCAGCAAAATTACTACGTCTTCGCCATGCTCTACCAGTCTCTTGGCTCTCTCTATTACCATTTCAGCCACTCTTTTGTGGTGCTCTGGAAGTTCATCAAAAGTAGAGTAAATAACTTCCACATTTGGACCTTCAATAGCCTCCTTGATATCGGTCACTTCCTCTGGTCTTTCATCAATAAGAAGAATGAGCATACGAGTCTTTGGTGCATTGTACAACACAGACTGCGCCACATCTTTAAGAAGTGTTGTCTTACCTGCCTTTGGTGGGGACACGATCATACCACGCTGTCCCTTACCTACTGGGCTAATCAAATCCATGACCCTCATAGCCACGCTGCAACCTGGCTTTTCCAGTTTCATGCGCTGGTTAGGAAAAATAGGAGTCATGTCTTCAAAATTACGTCTTCTCAATGTCTGCTCCACCGTGTAGCCATTGACAGATTTAATATATAGAAGCGCAGGGAATTTCTCCTGCTGAGTCTTTACGCGTTTATTTCCAACCAGAATATCTCCTGTTTTAAGGCCAAATCTACGAATCTGGCTAGGAGATACATAGATATCGTTTTCACCAGGCATGTAGTTTTCACAACGGATAAATCCATATCCATCCGGCATAATTTCCAAAAGGCCATTCGCCTCTTGCCCACTGTCTAATTCTGCTGGAAAACTATTTGCTTCATACACCGCATTGCGGTCTGGCGCTGGTTTACTTCCTGCATCTCTTTCCTGTGGTACCCTATTCTCCGTTTCGCTGGCTACCACTTTTGCCTTCATCTCACCAGTTTCCGCTTTCACACCGGCCATCTTCGCCTCCGCATCCTTTACATCTTCTGCAAGCATAGCCTCTACTACCTGACTTTTGTTCATTGCAGAAACACCTTTAATTCCTCTACCCTTTGCAATCGCTTTCAAATCGCTAAGGCCTAGGGATTCATACTTTTCTCTCATATACTCCTCCTATTGGTAGGTTTTCAATTGTTGATTGTTATCTGATGGGAAAAATGACAGGATATCTGTCAAAGAGTTCAAGATTTCTCTGCCCACATTATAATACAACCTTGATAAAATAGAAAGACTTTTTTATTTCAATATAAATTCCATATATACAGGGTCATGATCAGAATAGGCGTAACCCAAGTTTAGGTTGGTGTAATTCACCATCTCAATATTGTCCGAAAAAATAAACCCATCCAATGTAATGGTCATGGTTTCCCCTGGAATATACTCGATATCTGCATTGCGCGCACTGTCCCAAAGGCCCTGTGCTTCCTCTCCTTGCAACTCATCTATAGCAAAAGCAAAACCTTCTGGAAGCAAATCTCTTGGAAATGGATATGCCCAGGAAAAAGCAGGCTCCTCATCAAAATTCATATTTTTCAAATCGTGGTTAAAGTCTCCAGCGCAAATCACATAATTGCCGGCGGCATATTCCTTTGCCATATCTTCTGCAAACATCTTGATTTGCCCTTCTCTGATGCTGGCATCACTACTGTATGCAGACATATGAATATTAAAAATGCAAAGATATTTGCCACCCTCCACAGGGATTCTGCTGACACTGTAGCAGCGGTCCAAATCCAGCACCTTGGTGACAGATGTAGTAATTGGCAAACTTCTGCGAAGGGCAGATTCTATGCCAAATCTAGAAAAAGTAGCAATACACGCTTTGTTTTTGCCATGAGGCTCCAAGATGGGATAAGCCAAAAAGGCAGAATCAAAATTCACCGCATAAGTATTGTCAAAACTCTCAAAGTTTTGGCACAACAGTTCAAACTGATTTACATGATGGCTTCTGGTTCCATCCAAATCCACTTCCTGAAAAGTCACAAAGTCAGGATTTAAGTCTTTTACCGCCTTGGCAGCACCTTGAATTGCATAAATCACACTTTCTTTGCTCTTAGCTATGGATTTTTCTCCACCATCCATGAAAAAGCTGAAGTCTGGCAGATAGGCTCCAAATCCTAAATTGTAGCTGACGATACCGTAAGTTTCACCTGTCGTTGCAACCAAATCAGAACTGTGTGAAACCTCCAGCACCTGCTTGTCTGGTATACGCTCGTATGTAATAAAAACATACGCAACATAACACACAAAAAGCGTCAAACATACACCAAACACAATCCCCACTGATTTAAGTATGCTTTTCACAAGATGATTCTTGTTCATGAAATTTCCCCCACAAAAATACTAGATTTCGTTTTCTTCTGTATTATACAAAACCTTCCCCCAATTCTCAATGGTATAAACTGCTTTTTTCATGGAATTTCTTGCCCAAAAACCTACTTTTATTTCGCTTTGGATATTGCACAGCCGAAAAAAAATGGGTATGATGATTATTGTTCCATTTCTTGGGACAAAATAGGCTTTGCCCTGCAAAGTCTTCATCTACAATACAGAAAAGAGGTTTTTCTTATGACGATAAATGAAAAAGCACTTATGCTTCACGAGCAGTGGAATGGCAAATTGGAGACCGTTTCTAAGACTCCTGTCAAATCCAGAGAGGATTTAGCTCTTGCCTATACCCCTGGCGTCGCTGAACCATGTAAGGTTATCGCACAAGATCAGGAAGCGGCTTACACATACACTATGAAAGCCAACACTGTTGCCGTCATCTCTGACGGTAGTGCTGTTTTAGGCCTTGGCAATATCGGTCCATATGCCGCCATGCCTGTTATGGAAGGAAAAGCTGTCCTTTTCAAGGAATTTGGTGGAGTGAATGCAGTTCCGATTTGTTTGGATACTCAGGACACCGAAGAAATCATCAAAACCGTCACCTACCTGGCTCCTGGTTTTGGTGGCATCAACTTAGAAGACATCAGTGCTCCTCGCTGTTTTGAAATCGAGGAACGCTTAAAACAAATATTAGATATCCCTGTTTTTCACGACGATCAACATGGAACAGCCATCGTTGTTTTGGCTGGCATCATCAATGCACTGAAAGTCGTAGGCAAAGCAAAGGAAGACTGTAAAGTAGTCGTAAACGGTGCGGGTAGCGCAGGCATCGCCATCACCAAATTGCTCCTAAGCTACGGTTTCCCTCACATCACCATGTGTGACAAGATGGGTATCGTTTCCAAGGATGCAGAAGGACTCAATTACATGCAATTGGAGATGACTAAATACACCAACCTCTCCAATCAGACGGGCACTTTGGCTGACGCTATGAAGGGTGCCGATATCTTTGTCGGCGTTTCTGCTCCTGGTGTAGTTAGCCCTGAGATGGTATCCTCCATGAACCATGATGCCATTCTTTTTGCTATGGCCAATCCTGTTCCAGAAATCATGCCAGATGTAGCCAAAGCTGCTGGCGCCAAGGTTGTAGGTACAGGCCGCTCTGATTTCCCAAATCAGGTCAACAACGTAGTTGCTTTCCCTGGCATCTTCAAAGGCGCTTTGGAAGGCAGAGCAAAACAGATTACTGAAGAAATGAAGTTGGCTGCTGCAAATGCTATCGCAGGACTTGTTCCAGAAAGTGAGCTTTCCGAGGACAATATCATGCCTCAGGCCTTTGACCCTAAGGTAGCGGAAGTGGTTGCCAGTGCTGTAAAGGCACATATCCGTTAATTCTCCGCCAACCCATTTCAGCCGATTGAAATATTATGAATCCATACTACTCATTGAATGATTATTTCCAAAAAACATACGGACAGAAATGCTACAAGATTGCCATCGATGCTGGACTAACCTGTCCAAACAGAGACGGCAGTCTAAGTACAGGCGGCTGCAGTTTTTGCAGTGCACTGGGCAGTGGCGATTTTGCTATTTCCAGGTCTGTCGGTTCTGTCACTGAGCAGATTCAGGCAGGACTTAACCTTTTTCAAGGAAAAAAGACAGGTTCTCTATTTGTGGCTTACTATCAGGCGTTCACCAATACCTATGGACCAATCTCAAAGCTGGAGCAGATTTACAGGGAGGGACTTTCACATCCCCAAATCATTGGCATCTCCATTGCCACCAGACCAGATTGTTTAGGACCAGAAGTACTTTCGCTTCTTGCAAGACTTAAGGCGGAATTCCCAGACAAATTTATCTGGGTTGAATTAGGCCTTCAAACCTGCCACGAATCCACAGCCTTGCAGGTTGGCATTGGATACCCTCGCAGCGTCTTTGAAAAAGCTATGCAGGATCTTGCGGCTCTATCCATCCCTTCAATCGTCCATGTAATATTAGGACTTCCAGGGGAAACCTTAGATCACATTCTTCAAACCATCGACTACGTCAACCGTTTTCATCCTTTCGGAGTCAAGCTACAACTTTTGCACATCCTAAAGGGCAGTCGCATGGCTCGTCAGTATGGGATAGAAATTCCAACCAAGGAATGCTTAGACTACAGTTCAGCGAACTTACCTCTCCTTCACATTTACACCATGGAAGAATATTTGGAGGTCCTGATTTCCTGTATGGAACATTTAGACCCTTCCATCTGTCTGCATCGCGTGACAGGTGACGGTCCTAAAGATATACTCCTCACTCCCCTTTGGAGTGGACATAAAAAATTGGTGCTAGGAACCCTGCACCATCTATTAGCAACCAGACAAACTTATCAAGGAAGGCTTTTTTCATGATTCAAGATCCACACACCCTTTACAAACTCATCATTCTATATATGTTAAATCGCGTTTCTTTCCCTCTGACCAAGTCTCAGGTGGGCGATTTCGTATTGGGAAAAGAATATACCAACTTCTTAACATTGCAGCAGGTAATCTCGGAGCTCATTGATACCAACTTGATTACCGCCACATCCATGCGCAATCGTACCCATTTAACCATCACAGAGGAAGGGAAGGAAACCTTAAACTTCTTTGGCAACCGCATCAGCGATGCCATCAAAAAGGACATTGATTCCTTCTTCTCCGAGCATGAATATGCACTGCGAAATGAAGTTTCTGTCTTGGCCAACTACTACAAATCTACTAGTGGTGAATACGAAGCACACCTGATTGCAAAAGATAGAGGCATTACTCTCGTAGACATCACACTCTCTGTTCCAGTAGAAGAGGTAGCCTCTTCCATCTGCGACAACTGGCAAAAGAAAAATCAAGATATCTATAAATACTTAATAGAGCAGCTGTTTTAATCACAGCTGCTCTATTTTTTCATCCTTTATTCATCTACGTTTCACTCTTAGGCTCATCCTTCGCCTCAGCCTTCAATCTCTTGAAATGCTCGCGAATCTTCTGTTCATGGCCATTGCCCGATGGTCTATAAAATTCCTGACCCGTAAGTTCATAAGGCAAATACTGCTGACGCACATAATTGTTTGGATAATCATGGGCGTATTTATATCCTGTACCTCTTCCCAGTTTTGCTGCGCCCTTGTAGTGCGCATCCTGCAGGTGCGGTGGAATTGCCAGATTGCCTGTCTGTTTCACTTGATCACTTGCCGCAAAAATAGCTTCGCAGGAGGCATTGCTCTTTGGTGCACAAGCTACATAGATAGCCGCCTGTGCCAAAATAATCTGCGCCTCCGGCATGCCGATACGCTCCACAGCCATGGAGGCATTGGTTGCCACCACAATAGCCATTGGGTCTGCATTGCCCACATCTTCGCTGGCACAAATCATGATTCGCCTAGCGATGAAGGTTACACTTTCTCCTGCATAAAGCATGCGAGCCAAGTAGTATACTGCCGCATCTGGGTCAGACCCCCGCATACTTTTGATAAAAGCAGAAATGGTATCGTAGTGATTGTCCCCACCCTTGTCGTAGCGCATCACTCTCTTTTGGATACACTCCTGTGCCACTTCCATAGTGATGTGAATCTTTCCATCCTCGCTACGCTCTGTGGTCATTACACCCAATTCAATGGCATTTAATGCATGTCTTGCATCTCCGCCAGAAAGGTCTGCCAAAAACTCCAAAGCATCCTCATCTATGGTAGCGTCATAAGCGCCCATACCTTTTTCCGTATCATAAACCGCCTTCTTTAAAAGGTTTTTGATGTCTTCTCTTTCCAGCGGTTTCAGTTCAAAGACAATGGACCTGGAAATCAGCGCCCCATTGACTTCAAAATAAGGATTCTCTGTGGTCGCACCAATCAAAATAATGGTTCCGTCTTCCACAAATGGCAAAAGGTAATCCTGCTGCCCCTTGTTAAATCTATGAATCTCATCGATGAACAAAATGGTGCGTTTGCCGTACATGCCCTTCATGTCCTTGGCCTTTTCCACCACTTCCTCCATATCTTTTTTGCCTGCCACAGTAGCATTAATCTGTGTAAAGTGTGCGCTGGTAGTGCCCGCTATCACTTTCGCCAGCGTAGTCTTGCCTGTTCCCGGTGGTCCATAAAAGATAATGGAACTTAATTTGTCCGCCTTGATTGCTCTATATAAAAGTTTGTCTTTACCAATAATGTGCTGCTGCCCCACAACCTCATCCAATGTGGTAGGACGCATTCTGGCAGCCAAAGGAGATTCTTTCTCCATATTGGTGTTTCTCATATATTCAAATAAATCCATATCGATTCCTTCTTTGGTTGTCTGTCTCTACGCCTGGTGTACATACTCACAGAATTTGTCTCCGCGCTCCTCAAAATTCTTGAAGTATCCGTAGGAAGCTGCCGCTGGGGAAAGCACTACCGCTCCTTGTTTTGGAGTGATTTCCTTAGCAAGTTTTACTGCTGACACTAAGTCCTCTACATAATGCACATGACTTAGACGCTTTGATATTCCTACAGTCACGCTCCCCTTGCTTGCCACTTTTTCCAAGCTCGCCTCGCATACTGCATCATAAATACGCTTCCCAGATTCGTACATAAGGATAAACTGATACTCCACATGGTTCTTAATAAACTCCACCAAAATATCATAATTGATGTGCCTATCCATGCCTCCCACCAATACCGTCTTGGTGTTTGGAATACTCTGGGTCGCACTGATAGTCGCCTCTGGAATCGTTGAAATGGAATCGTCATAATAAGACACCCCATCTACCTGTCCCACAAACTCCAATCTATGTTTCAAGCCATGAAACTCTTTCATGGCTTCGCGCACTGCCTGTGCATCGCAACCGTACAAATTAACCGCCACCTCATAGACAAAGTTGGCATTGTATTGGTTGTGCTGTCCCAAAAGAC
Organism: Lachnospiraceae bacterium; assembly: GCA_017453065.1. Taxonomy (GTDB): domain Bacteria; phylum Bacillota; class Clostridia; order Lachnospirales; family Lachnospiraceae; genus Acetatifactor. The sequence goes on from JAFTKW010000001.1 coordinate 73,180, forward strand.
TTAAGTCAAACTCCTTCAATCCCTGCTCAGCAAACACCTTTGTAGTGGCCTTGGTCTGAATCTCAGGCACATTCTCTCCCACCAAAAAGAAATCTCCTTCTTTCTGATAGGTTGCCACATGACTTTTTGCTGTGAAATATTTTTCCACGGTTCCATAATAATCCAAATGTTCCTCAAAAAGATTTAAGAACAATCCAATATGAGGAGATGCACTGCCGTGTGCCAATTGATGACAACTCATCTCAAACACCACGATGGTATCAGGCTTCATCTGGCCATAGTAATCCAAGCATGGCTGTCCGATGTTGCCTAGAAGGAGTACTTCTCTATCTGTACACTTGCTTAAAACGGTATAAAGCAACGTCGAGGTAGTGCTCTTGCCTTTGGTTCCTGTGATACCTATAGTCTGATCTCGGAACTGCTCTAGGAAAAGTTCCGTCTGAGAAGTGTATTTCGGATGGTCCTCTTCCATCACGATTCCAGGACTCTTAACGATAAAATCGTATTTGTCTTCCTGAATATCCTGACGCTTTCCTTCGAACACCTCTACCTGCACGTCCTCGCAAAAATTGTTCAAAAATCGTTCTGTGGACTGGCCCTCTCTGCCATATCCCCAGATGAGCACCTTTTTGCCACGTAATTTCTCTGTTATATTCATTCTTACATGCGCTCCTTTATTTCATGCGCTTTTACTTTTTTCTGTGCATCTGCATCCTTGCACTTTCTACTTCATTTGCTCTTTCAAAAGCGCAAGCGCATCACTTGGCACTCCATGATCGCTGACCCACTCAGTCAAGAGCTCCTCCAAACTACCTGTTACGCCCTGGATGAAGCTTTGATATCTGTCTGTCAGCAGACTCTTACCGCCTCTTTCCACAAAAGTCTTTAGGGATACCTGTACCTCCTTGCGTGTTCCCACGCACTCGAAAGGCTTGTTGTCCTCGATGCCTGCCAGTTCTCTAAAATTCAGATCCAGACTCTCTTTGTCAAACAACTTTTCTCCAAAGATGTCCTTCAATTCTTCCTCAGTCAGGAACGGAGAAAGAATAATATACACAAACAAGCACTTAGGGCAGTTGCAGCACCAAATGCCCTGTTTACTTCCAGCATTGCAGCTACGAAATACCTGATGATACTCCTTGCACTTTGCAAAGAGCCATGCAATCTGGAACTCTGAAAGTGGTCTGAGCAAGCTAAAATAAGTGATATCTGAAGTGGTTCTCTGTCTGAAATACCACATGAAATCTTTTTCAAATTCCAGGCTCTTAGAGTACTGATGATTTACTGTGGAGCCCTTCACTGTGCTTTCATTGGCACTGGACTCATTAGACAACGCAATGTATTTTGTACCTGTAAGATATGCGGAAATCACTGCCGAAAAAGCTACCACGGCTGAAAAAGGAATATGACCGTTAAGATATCCTTCCTTGTTCAATTCCAAAATCTGCGCATCCAAAATACGTTTGACCGCATAGTCTCCATCCTTGTGCTCACACACTGCGATGACATTTTGTGTGGTGGCATTGCCATTGATGCTATAAGTTGTAATGCGCTGTCCTTTCAGCACTTCCAATGAAACTACGGAGTCTTTACCACCGCCCACTGGAACAAGGTACCCTGTATAAGTTCTGTCATCGTGCCAAGGTTTCTTAAGACCACATAATCCGCCTGCTTTCAGAGTCTTCACGGCATGTTCTCCAGCCTTTAGGCCTTCCACTTCTTGGCAAGCATCCTGCGCTTCGCAGCAAATATCCACCAAATCTTCCATGGAAATCTCAATTCCATTCAAATACATGAACTCGCCAAGTCCATGATAGAAAAGTTTTTTCCACCATTTAATTTGCTCTGTGCTAAGCTGTCCACAGCACACCTTCAAAGTAGGTGGGCAAACCGTCTTCCAATAACTGATGGTTTCCACCATACCAAGGTCAAACAGCATGGTATGAAGTAGTGGACTATCCAGTAGCCCTTCCATACGTTCTGTCTTTGGGAATCTCCACTTGGACTTAAAGCTTCTCAGCCCTGGAATCTCAAAAAGATAAGTTACGAGCAAACTATCTTCTTCCAGCACTGTCTCAAATCCCTTGTATAAAAATGTATCGTATTGTGTTCTTAATTCTTCAAATCTAGACACGGAATCTATCTCCCCCTAGGGTTTCATTTACTAATATATTTCTTTGATAAATAACTTCTATATATCTTATCTATCATACCACATTTGCCCAGTAACAATCAATTGTCAGAGTCATTTGTCTCTACTTCGTTTGCGGGGAAATTAATACTTTCCAAATACACCTTCTCAAAGTCTGGTTCCATAGCCAGATTGATTACTCTGGTACTTTCTTTTAGTCTGGCTACATACTCACACACTACTTGAGCAGCCGTTGTTCGCCTCTGGGCTATTTCTTGGTTATCTACTAGGCCTTCAATCTGACAATTCTTCTCTTGTATAAGCACCATTCTGCCATAAAGAAATGCACCCTCTAAAGCAACATTTCCAACTGCTCTCACCTTACCCGCAAACTGCTCTGGTAAAAGTCCTATGCGAACTGCTTTGTCCCCATCCAAAAAGAATCCAAACCCTCCTGCCAAATATACCACAGAAACCGGGGTGTCTTTTGTCAAAATCTGTAATCCTGCTCTAGTTGCTCCCTTGGCAAGCTGCAACCTTCGGATATCCTGCTGAGTAATCCTTTTGTCAGCCACCACTATTCCTTCCTCAAAATAAGGGTCTATCAAAAGCCCTGTTTCATCCATATATCCTTGCTCTAACAAATATGCCAGCAAAGAAACATAATCTGCACCGTAGATCTGTTCTCCAAATCCGCCGCCTTCATAAGCTGGTGCGGCAGGTGTGGCCGTAGCTATTAACCCCTCTGGGCCTGCATACACCATCTCTCCGTTGGTACCAAGGTCAAGCAGTATTGCCCCCTGCAAAATCTTAGAATCCCACACTTCATTCCTCAAGCACTCATCCATAGAAAGGGCAAACATGCCTGCCAGCACATCTGCTCCTACAAAAGCAGAAATTCCTGGCATCACGATGGTCCTTAGGCCATGGAAATCAAACACCTCCTGTTCCAAAAAGGAAGCCTGAAAAGGTGCATGAGATAATTCCTCTGTATCTCTGCCCCTAAGAAGATATAGCATGGTAGTATTTCCTGTAATTATCACGCCTTTAATCTGTTCAATGTACTCTGCGCCCATCTGACAGACTCCCTGCCAGATAGTTTCTTCTATAAGTCTACGCATCTCCTTGGCAAAATCCTTCTTTTCCATACGAGAAAGCACATCACTTCCAAACTCTCTCTGCGGATTTAAAGAAGTATAGGTATCTACTATCTCTCCCCCTGACAACCTACGCAGCGTCATCGCCACTGTGGTTGTTCCAATATCCACACAAACCAGCAACTCATCCTGCGAAAAAGCCTGCCCATAAACATCACAAGGGAGAGTTGCCAACTCACTTGGCAACCCTCCCTTTGTCAATACCTTTATATCTGCCTGATAGGTTTCACACCTTCCACAGCCTACGCATAGGGTACATGGTTTACTAGACACGCTTCCTTCTCCTTTTGAAGGTCTATTTTGAAAATCTCTTTTAGAAAACTCCCGAAACTCTCGCAAAAAAGTTCTTAAATAAATTGGTTTCGTTCCTTGTCATAATGATAATCAATCGCAGCCAAAGCAGTTACTATCTCTTCCTTGTCCACATCCATATCACGACAAAGTTCCTCCAAACTTCCATAAAAGTCTCTGAGTTTCATATTCACCGTGCTAAGCAGCATCACTGGGTCTTTTGGTAACATATCTAACCTCTCACTTTATATTTGCGCCACCAAAGCGTCATCCTTCACACCTATTGTGACATGGTCGCCTTCCCTTACTTGGTCTGCCAAAATCAGTCTGGCAACCAGCGTCTCAACATGGGTCTGAACAAAGCGTTTCAGCGGTCTTGCGCCATACATTGGATCATAGGCATTTTCCACCATAAACCCTTTGGCCTCATCTGTCAAATCTACCGTAATAGATTTGTCTTTTAGACGCTCATTCAAATCACTCATGATTAATTCTATAATGGCACCAATATTGTCTCTCGTCAAAGGTTTAAAAAGAATAATTTCGTCCAAACGATTTAAAAACTCCGGTCTAAAGTGCATACGAAGCTGTCCCATTACCTGCTCCTGCGCCGCCACTTCAATCTCACCCTGGTCGTTAATGCCCTCCAGCAGAGAAGTTGCTCCGATATTAGAAGTCATAATCAAAATCGTGTTTTTGAAATCCACGCATCTACCCTGAGAGTCTGTGATTCGACCATCGTCAAGCACCTGTAGTAGCACATTAAACACATCTGGATGTGCCTTTTCAATCTCATCAAAAAGAACCACGCTGTAAGGCTTACGTCTCACTGCCTCTGTCAGTTGACCGCCTTCCTCATAGCCCACATATCCTGGAGGAGCTCCGATGAGTCTGGATACAGAGTATTTCTCCATATATTCGCTCATGTCAATGCGGACCATATTGGATTCGTCGTCAAACAAAGCCTCCGCCAAAGCCTTGGCAAGCTGTGTCTTACCTACGCCTGTAGGTCCTAAGAACAGGAAAGAACCAATTGGTCTTTTAGGGTCCTTGATACCGGCTTTTGAGCGTAGAATCGCCTCCGTCACCTTGGTCACGCCTTCATCCTGTCCCACTACCTTTTCATGCAGAACCTCATCTAGGTGCAGAGTCTTATTACGCTCGCTCTCCGTAAGTTTGGCCACAGGTATACCAGTCCATCTGGAAATAATACGCGTGATTTCCTCCTCAGAAACCTGCTCTCGTACCAGAGAAAGATCCTCGCCTCCTACCTTAGCCTCTTCTATCTCAAGCTGCTTCTTTAAAGATGGCAGTTTGCCATAGCTAAGTTCTGCTGCCCTCTCCAAATCTCCCTCTCTCTGGGCAATCTGAATCTGGCTATTTACCTCTTCAATCTCCTGTCGCAGGCTAGACAGACGATCCACCAACGTCTTTTCATTGTCCCACTTGGCCTTAAGACTCATGAATTCTTCCTTCAGCCCTGCCAACTCCTTCTGTAGTTCCTGAAGTCTGGCCATACTGAGCTGGTCTGTCTCTTTCTTTAGCGCCGCCTCTTCAATTTCAAGTTGCATAACCTTTCGCTGCAATTCATCCAATTCCGCTGGCAAGGAATCCAGTTCTGTCTTAATCATGGCACAGGCTTCATCTACCAAGTCGATGGCCTTATCTGGAAGGAATCGGTCCGAAATATAACGGTGAGACAAAGTAGCTGCCGTAACCAGAGCTCCATCCATAATTTTCACCCCATGGAAAACTTCGTAGCGCTCCTTCAGCCCTCTCAGGATAGAAATGGTATCTTCCACTGTAGGTTCATCCACCATAACAGGCTGGAATCTACGCTCCAAGGCTGCATCTTTTTCAATATACTGTCTATACTCATCCAAAGTGGTTGCACCGATACAGTGAAGTTCCCCTCTGGCCAGCATAGGTTTAAGCATATTGCCGGCATCCATAGCACCGTCCGTTTTGCCCGCCCCCACAATAGTATGCAGTTCGTCGATAAACAAAATAATTTGTCCTTCGCTACGCTTCACTTCCTCAAGCACAGCCTTTAGACGCTCTTCAAATTCACCTCTATACTTGGCACCTGCAACCAATGCTCCCATATCCAAGGCAAAAATCTTTTTGTCCTTTAAGCCCTGTGGTACATCTCCTCTGACAATACGCTGAGCCAAGCCTTCTACTACTGCAGTCTTGCCCACACCAGGCTCACCGATAAGCACTGGATTGTTCTTGGTTTTACGAGAAAGGATTCGAATTACATTGCGAATCTCCTGATCTCTTCCAATGACAGGATCAAGTTTCTGATCCTTGGCGCGCTGTACCAAATCCTGACCGTACTTCTCCAGGGTGTCATAGGTCGCCTCTGGATTGTCGCTGGTCACTCTCTGATTGCCACGGACCGTCGCCAACGCCTGCAAAAATCGCTCTCTGGTGATTCCATATTCACGGAACACTTCCTTCAACGCCTTATTTGGCACCTTAATCAGCGAAAGAAAAAGATGCTCCACAGAAACGTACTCGTCCCCTAACTGCTTGGCCTCATCCTCTGCCCCTAGCAATGCTTGATTTAAGTACTGTCCTACATAGACCTGACCGCCCTGTACCTTCACTCTCTTTTCCAAAATTTCCTTGGATTTGCCCAAAAAATGTTCCTTATTGATTTCCATTTTTTGGATTAGCTTGAGAATCAAGCTGTCATCTATGGTAAGCAGGCTGTAAAGTAAATGTTCCTGTTCAATTTCCTGGTTCCCATATTCATAAGCCAGTTTCTCGCAGAGCTGAACCGCTTCCATGGACTTTTGGGTAAATTTCGAAATATTCATATACTCGCCCTCCTTGATTTGTTTGTTCTATACCAACTATAACACTTAAGACATATTTTTCAATAACTCTTTTCGAAAAAAAGTATGAAAAAACCATAAACTTCTTTTTCTGTCAAAACATTCATATAGATAAATTAATCCCCAACATAACTATCAGGTATCCTTATGCTAAACCCAATATTTGCTTTTATACAAAGTATCAATCAATTTCTCTGGAGTGGTCCTCTTCTGGTTTTGCTGGGTGCCACTCATATCATATTAAGTTTCCACCTAAAATTCCCCCAGCGATATGTGTTCCATGGAATCAAACTCTCCATCTGTGATAAATCCCCTGCCAAAAAAGGTACCATGAACGGTTTTACTGCCCTTGCCACTTCCCTTGCAGCCACCTTGGGAACAGGCAATATCGTAGGAGTTTCCACAGCCATAGCCGCAGGTGGCCCTGGCGCTTTATTTTGGTGCTGGCTTACGGGGCTTTTGGGTATGGCAACCGCCTATGCAGAATGCTTCCTAAGCGTAGTCTATCGCAAACCTTCCATAGACGGCGACTATAGTGGTAGTCCTATGACCGTAATGGAACAAGGACTAAAAAGTAAGCCATTGGCATGCTTTTACGGTTTGGCACTGGGGCTGGCAGGCCTTACCGCTGGTTGTACCACACAGTCCTTCGCCATTAGCGATGCCGCCAACTCTCTTTGGGGGACTTCTCCCCATCTGATTGGCATCGTGCTAGCCCTTCTAACTGCCTGCGTCATCCTAGGCGGAGCGAAACGCATCGGCAAATTTTGCACCAGTGTGGTTCCAATACTGGGCTTTCTATATATCGGTGCATGCCTCTATCTTCTCATACAAAACCGCACTTACCTGCTTCCGTCCCTTAAACTTATATGGGAAAGTGTTTTTACCCCTCAGTCTGTGACAGGCGGAATCTTAGGCGGCAGCATCTTAAATGCCGCTCGCTATGGTATTGCCAGAGGACTTTTCACCAACGAAGCAGGTATCGGCACTGCTGCCATTGCTGCTGGCAACACAGATATTGAAAGTCCAATCAAGCAAGGACTTATCTCCATGACAGCAGTTTTTTGGGATACCATTGTCATGTGTGCTTTGACTGGTCTAGTCATTATATCCAATGTGCTACGTTTTCCCTACTCCACAGAGGGCTTTTCGGGAGCCGGTCTCACCAGTGCCGCCTTTCTATCCTTTCCTTTTGGTGGTACCACATTTCTCACACTAACCTTGGTTGCCTTTGCTACCGCCACCTTGATTGGATGGTGCTATATCGGCGAAAAAGGCACGAACTACCTTTGGGGAAACAAAGGTAGACGTGCCTATGAAATACTGTATATTGTTATGATTTATGTGGGTGCAATACTGCCCCTAGAATATGTGTGGGGACTGACTGATTTCGTCAACGGACTGATGGTCTTTCCTAATGTACTCAGCCTTCTCTTGCTACGACACATTTTGAGGCCCCCAACCCATCAAATCTAGCGCACTTAGAATTCACTCCATCTCTTGGTTGAGTCACGCTCAACCAGGATACCTGGAATTTTTTCCAGTTTGCCTGTCTGACCTGCGAGCATATCCATCAAGGTCTCCGCAGCCAATTTACCCTGTTCCCACATACTGGTCTTAATGGTGGAAAGTTTAGGATTAAACCACTGTGCCAATTCGATATCGTCACAGCCCAAGACTTTAACCTGCTCGGGCACCTTGATACCACACTTTTGCAGAATTTCTATACATCCAATCGCACTTTCATCGTTGGCTGCAAAAATCACATCAGGCAGACCTTTTTCTGGATATTTCTCTTCCATGTATCTGGTTAAAGTTTTTTGGGTTTCTGCACGATTAAAATAGCCTGCCCACATCCAATCTGGATTGAGAGGAGTCTTGGCCTGCGCCAATCCATCCATAAATCCTCTGTGACGTTCTCTGCCGTCGTACATTTCTGTAATACCACTTATGTATCCGATACGAGAACTGCCCAAAGACAACAGATAAGTAGCAGCATCAAAACCTGCCTGATAAGAGTCAAAAACCACACTGGACATTTTGTCATCAATCCACTCTCTGTCCAAAAATACCATGGGAATTCCAGCCTCTTTCAAGGACTCTCTATGATTTTCTGTAATCATTTCGTTCAAAAAAATACCACCATCTACTCTTCTGCCAAATACATTGGCCATCACAGACATGCTCTTTCGGGAAATGAATACATTGAGTTCATACCCTCTTTTGTCACATACTCTCTGAATGGAATCTGCCAACTCACCGTAGTAGGCACCGCTCATAGAACTGACAAACAAGCCTATGGCTTTGGTCGCCTTGGTCTTTAAGTTTCTTCCATTGAGGTTTGGTATATAATGCAAACGTTCTGCCACTTCAAGCACATGAGCTTTCGTTTCTGGTGTGAGTACATCTACATCATTTAAAGCATTGGAAACAGTGGAAATTGAGACCCCTGCTTCCCTAGCCACATCTTTAATCGTTACTTGTCCCATTTTGTTAACTCCATATATTCAATCTGCATGCCCGGTGTAATGAATTTAAGTTCTAAGTCATAACGGCCCGATTCTAGTTCCACTCTAGCCAATTTTTGAAGCACCCATCTGCCACCATTTCCATTGATCTGGAAGGTTACAAAGGTTACACCATTTAAGCTTACCTGACATACCTGCTGTGCTCTATCACTCTCTGTAGAGCAGATATTGGCTTTCACATCGTATTGTCCAGCCTCGTTTATCTCAATGGCAAAATGCTTTACACCAGAAAGTTCAGTACCGCACACCTTACTTACAGGAACCGTCACCGTTCCGTCTATAGCTGTCATTGCTGTTGCAGATAGAATAGCTGTTCTTTGTGCCTCTGCTTCATTTGTTTCGTTCCAAGCTGCAATCTTCTGTACCACCGGAGTCTTCACTGGCCTGTTTGCCGCATGGGACTTAAGCAAGAAAGTAAGAATGTTCTTGGCGCATCTCTGCATTTCACCAAGAGTCAGTTTGCCCTCCTTTAAGGCTTCCAAAGTATTGTCACCATGAGTGTTTACTTCTGCACCATTGTTGCTAACTACCATGAACAAGTCATTTTGAGATCGAATCATAGAACGGGTATCTTTGATATTTGGAGCACCGCCCTCTTCTACGTCATTCATGCGTGCCCACCAGTCTGTCATCACAATTCCCTCAAATCCCCATTCCTTTCGAAGAATAGTGGTATTGAGATCATAGTTGGATGCATTCCAATAGCCGTTCAATGGATTGTAAGTGGTCATAATAGAAGTAGCATGACCTTCTTTGACACCAATTTCAAAGCCTCTTAGATAGATTTCTCTCAAAGCTCTTTCAGATACGATAGCATCCACATTTTGTCTGCCTGTCTCCTGATTGTTGCAAGCAAAATGCTTCATGGTACCTGTGGTTCCAACAGAAGCGATTCCCCTTACAACCGCTGCCGCCATCTTACCGGTGAGCAGTGGATCCTCAGAAAAATACTCAAAGTTTCTACCGTTGAGAGGATTGCGATGTATATTTAATCCTGGTCCCAATAAAGAGTCAATCTCATTTCTAACCAATTCCTTGCCAAGAAGCTGAGACATTTTTTCTACCAAAGGAGCATCCCATGTACAAGCAAGTAATGTACCAATCGGAAGCTGTGTCGCCTTCGCTCCATTGTCCATGCGGATACCAGAAGGACCGTCTGCACAACATCCCACTGGAATTCCATAGGAAGCCAAATCATCGCTGACACCGCCAAAGGCTGCCGCAGTTCCCGGAGTTACCTTCTCAGAGCACATTCCCTCGCCGCGAACCAGCGTAGCTAGCTGCGCCTCATTAAGCTGTGCTACAAAATCATCTAAAGTAGCTTTGCCCGCCTGCACATCCTTAAAGCGAATACCCTGGTCCCCTGTAATAGTCAAAAAACTTGGCATATTGGCCTGAATACGACCTGCTATATCTATTGTTTTAAGAGGCACTTGAGCATAGGTCTCCTGATATGTGCCATCCGCCTTCATCTGTCCTGCAACAAGTCTGTCAAATGCTTTCACTGGTGCTGCGGCTTCGCTAAGCTGCTCTATCACTTCCAAGTCCTCTATCTGCAGACTTCCAATCTCATTGCCCTTGGTCTGCTGCATAGAAAGTCTCTGCAGGCAGCGAATGGAATCTCCAATATAAACATGATATTCTCCTGCTTCAAGTACATAGCAGGATTTGTGTCCTGTCGCTCCACTGTCATCATAAGAAGCCAAATAATACTTTGGAATCTCAATGGTCACAGTCTCTTCCTGCCCAGGAATCAAAAGGCTAGTTTTTGCAAATCCAACCAAACTCCTGGATGCCTTGCCAAGCTTACCCTGTGGAGCCTCCACATACACCTGCACAACTTCCTTGCCTGCATATCTGTCTCCAATGTTTTTCACCTTGGCACTCACCGTCAGTTTCTGACCATCGTAACCCATGCTTCCCTGCATCTCAAATTTAGTATAGGAAAGTCCATATCCAAATGGGAACATTACCTTATCTGGTGCAAAGGTTTCAAAGTATCTATATCCAACGTAAATATCTTCTTTGTAGTATGAAATGTAAGGATCTCCATACCCTTCTGTGGATGGATAGTCCTGCAAATTGTAAACAATGGTATCGGACAGTTTGCCAGAAGGGGTCACACGGCCAGTCAGCACATCTGCCGCTGCATTGCCACCTTCTATACCACCATGCCAAAGATAAATCACAGACTGAATAGAGTCTTTGCAATCTTTGTCACACATGAAACTCATGTCGATGATATTCGATACATTTAACGCCACAATGACCTTGTCAAAGTGAGCACATACTGTCTTCAGCATCTGAAGTTCCACTTCTGTCAGCTGGTAACTTCCCGGTGCATCAACGTTGTCCTTGTCCTCTCCAGCTGTTCTTCCAATCACCACTACAGCCTTGTCATTGCGCTCTGCCACTTCTTTCGCCAGTGCATCGTCGAGAGGCATTTCTTTTTGGAACCATGGCTCCGCAGCCCAACCACCGCCGCCATTGTCAAATGGGTTCTCGCGAATAAAGTCAGCATAAATGGATGCAAGGGCCTCATCTACCTGCACTCCTTCTATCTGACGCATTCCGTCCAGCAGATTGGTCGTGTAAGGTACATTTACTGCGCCCCCTGAACCTGTTCCGCTTCTATAATACTCTATCTGGCATCTGCCAAAAATCGCTACTTTTTCTCCTTTTTGAATTGGCAAGGTTTCTTTTTCATTTTTCAGCAAAACAGCACCCTGGGATGCAACCAGTCTTCCTAGTTCCGCCAGCCCTTCCATGGGCACTCCAATCTTACCACTGAACATAACGAATTCCTCCGCATAAAAACGTTTTTATTTGTCTATCATCATAGCACACTTTCATAGTCTTCTCAAGACTTATTTAATCGAAATATCGTACAAAAAAGTCCAGCTTATGTAGACAATTTGCATACATAGACCAGACTTTTCGTCACTAGCTTCAATATATTGGTTACTACTTCAAAACCTTTCTACTCTCCCAGCGGCTGAAATACAAAGTACTCTGCTTTCATGCTTCCACCTTCGCCCTCGCCTTCATGGATGGCATATAGGCCCGCCTTTACTCCTACCCATCTGCCAGGGGTTGCTTCTGTTCTCTTACCTAAAGAGGCGAATTCTTCCTCCCCTAGACTATAACAGTAGGATACGTAGGTTTCCTTCTCCACCTTCATGCGCAAGTATAGAATATCAGCACTTACTTTGCCAAGAACAATTTCCACCTCATCGTCCTTCGTCCACTGACCTATGCGTTGCACCAGATATCTCTGTCCATCTCTCTGCGCCACTGCTATGCTGTCATATCTTCCTCCTAGAGAAATCATGCCACACACATCGCCGTCCTTCATTTGGGACAAATCCAGTTTGGTTGTAATCTGAAACTCTGGCGCTGGCCATTTCTGAATCAGCAGATTACTTACATCGCAGAGCTGCACACCCGGCTCTTTTCTTTGTGCAAACAGCTCTATACTCTGTCCATCCAGATGATACCAGTCCTCTTTGTAGTTGGCATTCCACTGCCACTGAAGTCCCAGTTTGTCACTTTCAAAGAAATCAGAATCTTCTGGAGCACAGATAGGGAACTCGCCCTTAACTGGCTTGGTATAACTAAGCACTGGTTCGCCGCAACCCTCTGCATCAGGGTTTACTCCCATTACAGGCCAGTCATTTTCCCAGTACATAGGCTGCAAATGCACAATACGTCCTGCATTGCCCACATCTTGGAAATGCAAAAACCAATCCTGTCCATCGGGTGTATCTACCCAAGCCCCTTGATGAGGTCCATTGATAGGTGTGTTTCCTTGATGAAGCACAATTTTTTCCTCATAAGGTCCCCAAATATTTTTAGAGCGCAGTACTGTCTGCCAACCTGGCTTCACACCCCCTGCTGGCGCAAAAATATAATAATATCCATTTCTCTTGTAAAGCTTTGGCCCCTCAATCGTAGGCTGAGTCTCGCTACCATCAAAAATATGCTTGCCATCGTCCAGTACATCAGTGCAGTCTGGCTTAATGCGAGAAAGATGCAAAATACTCTTAAAACCGATTCTGCTTCGCGCAAAAGCACTTACCATATACGCCTGACCGTCATCATCCCAAAATGGACATGGGTCAATCCATCCAGTTACTTTACGCACGCATACTGGCTCATCCCATCCTTTGAAAGGGTCTGTAGATTTGACCATAAAGATGCCCTCATCTGGCATTGGTATAAAGATATAAAAAACACCCTCGTGGTACCTAATTGCTGGTGCCCATGCACCACAGCCATGAATCGGCTTGTCATAGGTATCAAAAGGCAATTTCTCCATGGCGTAGCTGATTACCTTCCAGTTCACCAAATCTTTTGAATGAAGCACTGGTACCGACGGAGAATTGCAAAAAGAAGACGCTACTAAAAAAAAGTCCTCTCCCACTCGAATCGCATCTGGGTCCGAATAGTCTGTATAAAGAATCGGATTTCGATATGTTCCATCTCCATTATCTGCAATCCACATTTTGTTTATTTGTTCACGTTTTATCATTTTGTAACCCTCTGAATTATTCGTTGTTTTTGGCCCTTAAAAAGGGGGCATCTCTCCTTACAAATTATAATATACTTTCCGATTTCTGACAATCAATAGGTTCGAAAAAAACCCTTAACGAAGGGCTTTTGGCCCCTCTTTAATGTAACGGTAAAAAATGTCAAAAAATATCCAAATATCGTCGAAATATTCTAATATTTCCCTTGACAAAATGACGGCTTTCTTGGTACACTTTGCTTGTATTCTAACGAAGTCATTGATCTCACATATTTTTGTAAGTCTTTGCTCTTTCATGGATTTACAAAAATATGTGATTTTTTTGTTCTAAGTGGAATCGAATTTTTTATCAGGGAGGTACTGGACATGAACAACGGTACAGTAAAGTGGTTTAACGCTCAGAAAGGATATGGTTTCATCACAAACGAAGCTACTAACGAAGAAGTATTCGTACACTTCTCCGCTATCAACGCTCAGGGATTCAAATCTCTTGAAGAAGGACAGAAAGTTTCTTTTGATACAGAGACAGATCCTCAGAACGGCAAAGTTCGTGCTATCAACGTTACAGTTGTAGCTTAATCGAGTCATTAAATCGTACATTAAGGGCCTCAGTTTTCACTGAGGCCCTTTTTATTTACCCTATATTATTGCTTGCACCAAAACGCAACGAACTAGTTGCTTGTTGATGCTGCCGTTGCAACCAGTACAGATGAAATCATCGCTGCATTCTGAGCCGCCAAGATAGCAATCGTACTATTAATCTCCGCCATAGCAATCGCTGTCTCAATTGTAGCTGCATGAAGCACAGTGTCATTTTGCTTTTTGCCATAATAAGTAGCTACCAACATTGCCGCATGCATCAATTTGTCTGCCTTGCCAAATCCGAAGAAGCCATAGCCTTTCTTGCCAGTAAGTTCGTCATTCACATCAATGATATCCTGTATCAATTCATTTTCTTCAACAGGCAACACACTAAGTGCTCCCAGGGTAGCAAGCCTGCAATCTTTGCTGTATTTATAACCTCTTGACTTAAGGCCCTCAAAAATACGAAGGAAACGATTGCATTTATCCTGCCAATTACCGTCCCCTAAGGCCAAAGTCTGGCTCAAAGCCTGCACATCATTTGAAGATGAAAAATGCTTTTTAAGCTCATTGTAGCAATTCTCAACCTCCACTACAATCTGTGCATCGGTCATGGAAGAATATGCCAAAAGTGTAGCATTTGTCACGTCTTCTCTTGAAGTAAGGAATGGATGATTGCTCCTCATATCCTCGTAAATCGCCTTGCCTCTTGCACATACTCCTTCATAGTCATAGTTCTCAGAAAGTCTTTCAATTACCATAGATACAAATGGCAAATACTCAGAAGCTCCAAAATGTTTTCTGAGCTCCTCATAAATTTTGAGAGACTTTTCCATAGCACTCTCAGGAGATGGCTCGGATGCCAACAGGCATATCATGGCAGCCATGGCAGTTCCTCTGTAATCTGAAAAGACACCTGTGTTTTCCTTGATTAACTGGCGAGTACGATCCAACTCCTCCTTTGTAAATTTCCTGCCTGCTTTCAATAAGATTGCCGCGCAGATTGGAGGCAAATAGCTATTTTCCCAAGCAAATGCCTTTTCCGCCACTGCCTTTGTGTCCAGATAATCCTGGACAAGAGTCTTTAGTTCTTCCTTCATCTTTCTCTCCCTCGTTTTCCCTTATTTCTATTTTAACAAACCTTCAATCAGAATCTTCAGGCCAATGGCTATCAGTACCAATCCCCCTGTCAATTCTGCCTTTGATTTGTATTTTACTCCAAATATACTTCCCACCTTGACACCAACTGCCGACAGACAAAAAGTGATACAGCCAATAAAAATCACCGCCCACACAATCTGTACCTGCATGAAGGCAAAGGATACACCCACTGCCATAGCGTCAATACTGGTAGCCACTGCAAGCAAGAACATGGTCTTTGGTGCCATGGAAGCATTCATCTCTTCCTGTTCCTTGCTCATAGATTCTTTAATCATATTTCCGCCAATCAGGCAAAGCAGACCAAATGCAATCCAATGGGCATACGCATTGATAAAGTCTGTAAAGAAACTTCCGAAAAAGTAGCCTATGGCTGGCATCAATCCCTGAAATCCGCCAAACCAAAGTCCTGCGATTGCCATGTGCTTCACATTAATCTTTCCAAGTGACAGTCCCTTACATACTGACACTGCAAAAGCGTCCATAGACAAGCCCACTGCAATCAAGAAAAGTTCCATCAATCCCATATTTCTTCCTCCAGCAAATAAAAACTCATGACTAGTATAAACTTGTCATGAGTTTTTGTCTATTCAATAAATAAATCACTGATCCATGCGGCGCATCTCTGTATATGCCAACAAGAATGGACCTACACCCTTCGCATCATCGTTTACGATTGGCTCAGACATGTAATATTCAAAGGAACCATCGCGTCTCAAGTTATTTGCTGGTCCAAGTCCTGCAACCAGACAGATACCTCCTAAATGAAGCTCCCCATTCTCTGTCTTGAGATATTTCTCACATACGCCGTTGAAAGCCTTGATTCCGTACTCCCTATAGGACTCTGGAAGGAATCCCAATCTAACACCTCGCAGGATACAAAATGCCAAGATGGAGCTTCCACTGGTCTCCAGATAGTTTGGCTCTCTGTGGCCAAGTGCTGGACACTGATACCACATACCACTTTCATGCTGGAATTTCAGCAAGGAATCAATCAAATCAAGGAAAGTAGCCTTAAGCTGCTCGTATTCCTTTTCATATCCTGTAGGTTCTGTCTTGGAAAGGGTATCCAACAATCCCATAGAATACCATCCAAGTGCACGAAGCCAGAAGTTTTTGGAGCGTCCAGTCTCCTTGTCGCACCAGAAAATCTCCTTGGTGGAATCGTATCCATGATAGTAAAGTCCTGTCTCTTCATCTCTTAAGAACTTCACTACATTAGCAAACTGGTTGAAGATATCCGCATAGTTCTTTTTGTCATTGAACTTGGTTTCATATTCCATATAAAATGGCTGACCCATGTAAAGACCATCCAGCCAAACCTGACCAGGATAAATCTTTTTGTGCCAGAAGTTACCATCCTCTGTTCTAGGCTGCGTAATCACCTGACTATAAATCAAATCAATGGCTTTGCGGTATTTCTCTTTACCAGTGATATCGTAAAGTTGGAACAGGGTCTTTCCAGCATTTACGTTGTCAATATTGTATTCTTCCACAGAATATCCATCAATGGAGCCATCCTCCTTTACTCTGTGGTCAATAAAAGCATCTGCAAAATCCAAATACTTCTGCTCACCAGTCGTATTGTAGGTTTCTAACAGTGCCAAAATCATGCATCCATCGATGTAGTTCCAGCCTGCCTTCAACCCCTGTTTTGCCTTTTCAATATTCCATACTGGAACATCCAAAGTGCTCTTTTCAATCAATTCATCAATGTACTGTTCGATTACAGGTAATCTCATTTGTTACACCCTCCAAGTTATGTATGCCATATTCCCGAAAAATGGCTTATCTACTATATTGTAAACGCTTACATAACTTTTGGCAAGGAAAACTATGCACCCACTTCCATTTTGTCAAAGCATCCATTTGCCACTGTCATAAGTGCAAAGCAAAGAACCACCAAAACACCAATCATAAGCAGGTAACCAAGCTCCATTCCCCAGGCTACGCTTCCGATAACAGCTGCCGTTACAACCACGCCCAGGTCGATACCCATAAGGAACATCTGGAACAACTGTTTACCTGTTTTGCCCATGGAAGAACCAAACAAAGTCTCTGTCACAATCATGTTGTAAATCTTACATGCCTGAAGTGCCACAAAGAAAATGATGCACAGGAAAATCTGAAGGACTGGCAGGCCCAAAATGATTCCTGCTGGAATTGCGCAAATCGCCCCACAAACAAAGGATTTGATATGTTCAAGCACTGTAGAATACCAAAGTTTTTTCATTGGGCTGTCTGGCAATAGGAAAGTATAAGGATTCTTGATCTCCTGTCCCCATTTACCAGCTGTGGTAGACATACAAAATACCATATATCCCATTGCAAGTGGAAGGATGAACTCCTTTGCATCCATCATATCCTTACCCCAGATATATCCAATGAAGGCACTCAGTACCATCATAATAATCGTAGTCTTGTCAAAGAAGAAGAACTTACTTTTCTTGTACTCTAAAAGCTGCTTGTAGAAAATAGCCTTGGCTCCACCAGCTTTGTAGGTTACGCTAGCCTTACCATACTTTTCTTTCTTGCCGAGAGATGCCATCTGGCCATCTTCTCTTTTAAGTTTCAATTCTTCGTAATCATCTGCGAATTTCATCGCATCTTCATAGAAGCCTCCCTGGCAAGGCATCTTGTATGCAGCCAAAAATACAACTACAGCAAATACTACATAGAGAATAGATACAATCACATTGCATGTGGTAGGTCCAACTAAGAACAAATGGAACAGACCAATGTACCAACCAATCACTGGCACCATCTGAATCTTGTCGCCAAGCAAATAGTTCA
This sequence comes from Lachnospiraceae bacterium, assembly GCA_017453065.1. Taxonomy (GTDB): domain Bacteria; phylum Bacillota; class Clostridia; order Lachnospirales; family Lachnospiraceae; genus Acetatifactor. The sequence continues at coordinate 91,191 of JAFTKW010000001.1, forward strand.
TCACAGTTTCCAATGACAAACCATAGTTATGATAATCCCAAAGAGCAATCACCACAAACACACCGATAATCAGGTAGCAAAGTGCTACAATCCACTTTCTTCCCTTTTCTGTAATGCGCTCACTACCGTACAAAATCACCATCAAGGACCCTTCTACAATACCATCCAGCACCATGGATACCAACAGATAAAGAAGAATCTGCCACCAAGAGCAGTGGAACAAGATGATGCCCATGCCAAGCACTACAGAGTTAAGTAAAATATAAGTGCCTAATGTCTTGATATGCGCATAAATCAATACCTGCTTTGGTGTGATTGGAGATGGAAACATCATATGTACATCTCCCTTACGATAAAGCAAACCTTTACGCTTTACATAAGAAATCATGTTTGCTGGAATCAGCCAAAAAATTACGATAGAACAAGCTGCTGCCATAGTCTCTGGAGTATTCATCTGATACTCAGACAGAAGCAGATTCATGGAAAAAGGAAGCATCAAACCATAAATCAAAATCAAAACCAGGTACAAATATGTCATAGGCTTCTTTACAGCCTTTTTGGCCCAGTTCTTTAAAGTCTTTTTGTACAGATACCAAATTGCACTCATGCCTGTCCCCCCTCTGTTACCTGGAAGAACAGATCTTCAAGATTCTCTGCGCCTACCATTTCTTTGCTGTATGTACCAATGATATGGCCCTTCTCCATCACAAAGGTAACATCCCAAAGTTCTTTTACCATTTCAAGCATATGTGTACTAATCAGTACTGTGGCTCCCCTATCCTTCAATTCCAGGACAACCTTCTTTAATTCTTTGATTGCTGCTGGATCCAAACCAACCATAGGCTCGTCAAGTAAAATTACTTGAGGCTTAACAGCAAGTGCGCAGCAGATACTTACCTTCTGCATCATACCTTTGGACAGTTCATTTCCCAATTTGTCCTGTTTGTCCAAAAGTTCGAAGCGCTCCAAAAGGAAATCAATTTCCTCCTTGGTGGACTCTACCTGATAAGCCTTCAGGATAAATTCTACATGCTCTCTTACGGTAAGCGCATCATACATTGCTGGAAGCTCTGGTACATAAGCAAAAACCCTCTTTGCCTCTACGCTTCTGCCCGGAATCCCCTGAATACTAACCTGACCATCGTAACGTACCAAGCCAGCAATACTTTTGATAATAGATGACTTACCTGCTCCATTTGGTCCAAGCAAAACCCCAATCTGTCCATCTGGCACCAGAAAACTTACCTGATCTACTGCCAATGTCTTTCCGTACTTCTTTGTCAAATCCCTAATCTCTAACATTTTTTCGTCCCTCACACTAATTATTTATACTCGAATACAACTGTATCGCTGTACTGTTGTATTACTCACTTAATACAATAATACTGTTTGAGGGAATTGTCAATTGATTTTTTTTATTTTTTTTAGAAGAGCTACCCCCTTCTCTGCTCTGACCTTTAACCTACTTTATAGCCCGTCCCCCAGACTACCTTTAAATAAATAGGCTGTTTTGGATTTTCTTCTATCTTCTCTCGAATATGTCTGATATGCACTGCAATGGTATTGTCAGCGCCGATGGCACGCATATTCCAAATAGATTCGTAAATCTCTTCGATGGACATTACCTTTCCTTTTTCCTGCACAAGCAGTTTTAATATCTTGTACTCAATAGGTGTCAATTTCACTTCCTTGTCGCATACAGTTACCGTACGAGTCACATCATTTACTACCAAATCATCGAAGCGATACACCTTGTTTAAACTATGACTTGCACTTGAAAGCTGCACATATCTACGGATATGTGCCTTCACTCTTGCCAATAGTTCCAATGGACTGCAGGGATAAACCACGTAGTCATCTGCGCCACCTTTAAATGCCTTGATCTTGGCCGCTTCGTCATCTCTCGCAGAGAGCACCATAATAGGAATCGGACTAATCTGTCTAATCTGTCCAATCAATTCAAATCCGTTGTCATTTGCAAGCTCTATATCTGTAATTAGCATCTTCACCTCTTCCATTTCAATGGAATCCAATATTTCCTGACGGCTGGATACTATCTTTGTCACGTATTCATCGCCCATCAAAAGTGGCTCCAAGGGTGCCACCACGCCACTTTGATTGTTGTAAACAAGAATCTGTCCGTTCATCTGTTTCTCCCTTCTGGTCTTTCCTTGAGTTTGACCCATTCATATTTTACCTATTCGGATAGTTGCCAAAATATTCCCAAAAAAATACTGCAAATCATAAGAAACCAATTCCATTCTTTGCAGTATTTAGTATCTCTATTAAATTATACGTTTTTCACAAATCTTTTTATGGCAAGAAAGTAAACAAAATATCCTATTAAGGCTCCCAGAAGATTCAACAAAATATCGTCCACATCAAAGGCTCCAAAATTTGTCCACATCTGTATCAGTTCAACCCCGAGGATAAATACCAATACAGATAGCAAAAAACTAAATAGGCTTTTTCCCTTTTTCCACACAAGTGGCAACAGCAATCCATAGGGAATAAAAATCACAATGTTTCCAATCAGATTTTCAAAACTATTGATGCGTCCCCAATATTCAATATACATTCGAATAGTTTTAAAAAAGGTAAAGTTGGCATGAGACAGCCCCTGCCAGAACACATCCGGAGACCACTCCTCCACAATACTCCTTAGATGGTCTATGGGATACTTAAATATAATCACCTTAATCAAAACCAGCAAATAAATGGCAAATACACATTTAATCAATATGGATTTTGCCCGTGTCTTCCCCAAAGTCATACTCGAAATCTATTCTTCCTCATTTTTATTTTTGATACTAGCCAAATCCTGTGGTGTCAATTTGCGGAAACGGTTTAGTCCGTTTATCAGTATTAAGAAACTATTCTTGGTGGTTTCAAAAGCACCCGCCTGATACAAAGTAAGTACTATCATACCAATTGGAATAGATATGATCATTCCAAGTACGCCGCCCATCTTGTATCCTATGTACAAAAGGAACAGAGATGGAAGGGCTGGCATGCCCATAGAATCTCCCATAATCTTGGGTTGAATGAACTGGCGTACCAACTGACTGATACCCCATATAACGATGAGGCCTATAGCCATACCATATTCACCGCTGAACAGTTTGATAATCGCCCATGGCACCATTACCGTGCCTGTTCCAAGGAAAGGCACTATGTCCAAAAGTGCAATGCCAAGCGCAACCACTAACACATAGTTTACCCTGAGAACCAGCAACCCTATTACTAAAAGTAAATAAATCCAAATCTCAATCTTGAACTGAGCCTTAATATAGCCACCTACGGATTTGATCACGGAATTCTTGACCATATTCCATGTACTTTTGATTCCATTTGGAGTATGCTGGCGCAAAAAATCTGCCAATACATTTTTGTCTGCTACGAAGAAATATGAAGAAAGCAAGCACATTACTACACTGATAATCAGTGCAGGTAAAGATTTTGCAAATCTACCTACCACTTCAATTGTTGGAGAACTTACACTTTCCACCAGGTCTACAATCAATTCACCAGCCTTGGCTGTCAAATTGCTGATGCTATCCTGAACGCTGACAGGCAAACGGGTTAACACTACTGAAAAAGCTTCGCCCACTTCCTCTAGGTCTTTTTCCCATGCGCTCCAGATTTGAGGCATATCTTCCACCATAGCAATCACTTCCTGCACTACCTTGCCACCAACCAGATAGATACAGAGTATCACAAGTGCAATAACCAGAATAATAACAAATGCGGTGCTGGCCTTGCGTTTAATCTTTAGTTTTTCTTCCAAAAAACGTACCACAGGATTTGCAATCCAAGCTATAATCCAGCCCACCACAAACGGTGCAAAAAAAACCAAAACCCTTGGCACTAGAAATACAACAAGTACTAAAGATACAATGAAAATAAAAATATTCAACAACGCCTTGATATAGCGTTTCGTTGATGCTGTCATTGGTTTTCCTCCCCTAGAAGTAAGGTATCTAAAAGTTCATATACCTCTTCTCTACCCTGCTTGGTTTCCGACGAAAATGGAATCACTATCGTCTCAGGCAAGGTCTTTAATGTAGTTTTGATTAACTTTATCTGTTTCTGTATCTGACTGCGATTGATTTTGTCCAGTTTCGTTGCAATAATAACTGGTTGGAAGCCCTGATTTACAATCCAGTCATACATTATTCTATCATTGCCAGATGGCTCATGTCTAATATCAATCAAAAGAAATACGATTTTGAGTTGCTTTGACTTGTGAAGATAGTCCTCGATCATCTTTCCCCACTTAGCCTTGACCTCTTCATTGGCTTTGGCATATCCATATCCTGGGAGGTCTACAAAGTAAATCTGGTCGTTGATATTGTAATAGTTGATAGTCTGTGTTTTGCCTGGCTGAGAGCTGGTTCTCGCCAAAGATTTGCGGTTCATAAGCGCATTAATCAGAGAAGACTTACCTACGTTACTCTTACCTGCAAAAGCCACTTCTGGATGCTGGTTATCTGGTAGCTTACTGGTAATTCCGCATACGGTTTCCAAACTTACATTTTTGATAATCATTTATTTCTCCTTTTTCAACGCATGCTCAAGCACTTGCTCCATACGCTCTACAAATACAATCTCCAATCCATCCTTGATTTCTTTGGAAATCTCATCTATATCCTTTGCATTTTCTGTAGGTACCAATACCTTCTTGATTCCAGCACTCTTGGCTGCCAAAATCTTTTCCTTCAATCCACCAATCGGAAGAACCCTTCCTCGCAGCGTAATCTCGCCCGTCATAGCCACATGGGCATAAACAGGGATTTCTGTCACCGCAGAAAGAATCGCCGTAGCCATGGTAATACCTGCTGATGGACCATCCTTTGGAACCGCCCCCTCTGGAATGTGTATATGAAAATCACTCTCCTGGAACACTTTAGCATCCACATGATAGGCTTCGCTCACAGATCTTACATAGCTAATGGCTGTAAAGGCAGATTCCTTCATTACCTCACCCATCTTTCCTGTGAGCTGAATTTCTCCCTTTCCTGGCATGCGATTGACTTCAATCTGAAGAGTATCTCCACCTACACTGGTCCATGCCAAGCCTCTGACAATACCTATCTCATCATTTTGATTTATTTTGTCTGGAAGGTATTTCACCTTGCCTAAATATTTCTCCAAATTCTGTGAAGTAACCTTAATTTGGCTGACTTTCTTAGTCAAGATTTCTCTGGCTGCTTTACGACAAATTTCGCCTATCTTACGTTCCAATTCTCGCACTCCAGCCTCTCTTGTGTAGCCACTGACAACCTGTTTGACAGCACCGTCACTTATGGTTAATTTGCCTTCTAAACCATTTCGTAACAGCTGTTTTGGAACTAGGTGCTCTTTCGCAATATGGAACTTTTCGTTGGCCGTATAACTGCTTACTTCTATGAGTTCCATGCGGTCCAATAAAGGTTTCGGAATCGTGGCGGTAGAATTTGCAGTAGCCACAAAGAACACTTCGGACAAATCCACAGGGATTTCCACATAGTGATCTCTAAACTTGTGGTTCTGTTCACTATCTAAAACCTCTAAAAGCGCAGCAGATGGATCTCCTTTGTGATCACTGCTCACCTTGTCTATCTCATCTAAAAGCATCAATGGATTCTTAACGCCCACCTGCTTTAGACCCGTTACTATTCTGCCCGGCATAGCTCCCACATAAGTTTTGCGGTGTCCTCGGATTTCTGCTTCATCTCTCACGCCGCCCAAACTAATACGGACGTATTTCTTGTTCAGTGCCTCTGCAACACTCTTTGCAATGGAGGTTTTGCCTGTTCCTGGTGGCCCCACCAAGCAGATAATTGGGCTATCCCCTGTTTTGGTCAGACTTCTCACTGCCAAGAACTCTAAAATACGTTCCTTTACCTGGCTTAGGCCATAGTGCTGTTCCTCCAATATCCTCTCTGCCTTGTCCATGTCTGTGCTGTCTTTGGATGCCTTGTCCCATGGCATTTCCAATAGAGTCTCTATGTAAGCTCTCTCCACTGCACTTTCGGAACTACTGGAGGATAGGCCTTTAAATCTAACAATCTCCTTGCGAATTTTGTCTTTTACTTCTTTCGATGCTTTCAGCTTGTCCACCGCCTGTGTAAACTGGTCTGCATCTGAAAAACTATCTTGCTCTCCAAGTTCCTCTCGGATGAAAGCCATCTGCTCTCTGAGCAAATATTCTTTCTGATGCTTGTCTACACGGTCCTTGACCTTGTCAGTCAACTCGCCTTTCACCTTGGAAATCTGAATTTCATTGGTCAAAATCTCTGCCAGTGCATCCTGTCTTTCCTGCAGGGTATCAAGTTCCAATATACGCTGCTTGGTTTCATATCCAAGAGGCATGCTCATGCAAATCTGATCAATAGTTTCTTCCAACTCTGTCATTGTTGGCAGTTTAGTTGCCAGCACTTTTCCCAATTTAGGATTGTACTGTATATATGCCTGAAACAATTCCTTCAGCTGGCGAAGCATCGCTTCCTGTGTTGTCTCATCCAGTTCCTCTTTCCTCTTTGGCAAAGCTTCTACCTGCGCCTTCAGATAAGTTTCTTCCTCTTCATCAAATGACACCAGTTTTCCTCTATCGGTTCCCAATACTAATACTCTCAGAATACCGTTTGGAAGTTTGCTAAGCTGCTTTACCTCCACAATGGTTCCTGTCTTGTGCATATCATCAAAGGAAGGGTCTTCCACACCCGGATCTATCTGCGCCACAACAAAAAGCTGTCCATCCGCCTGCATGGCAGTTTCTACAGCCTGTATGGATTTTTTTCTACTTAAATCAAAGTGAATTACCATATTGGGCATAATGGTCAATCCACGAAGTGCCACTGCTGGCATCGTCAACAATTTTTTCACGTCATTCTCCCTGTCAATTCAAGAGTTTGCAGTAATCAAATATAGCGCCGCAACATCCATTGCGGCGCCATAAAAACCTTAGGTTTCCCTAACTATTGTTTTTATTAACCCTTGTGAAATACCTGGGGTTTGCATTCTCCGCGCACCGCTTCCCCTGTGATCACCACTCTTTCAATGGATTCATCAGAAGGGATTTCGTACATTACATCCATCATGACATTTTCCATAATGGAGCGTAAGCCTCTTGCGCCAGTTTTTCTCTCCAGAGCCAGTTTTGCAATGGCTTCCACAGCATCCTCAGATACCTCAAGTTCCACATCATCCATTTCAAACAGTCTCTGATATTGTTTCACCAAAGCATTCTTTGGCTCTTTTAAGATTCGTACCAAAGCTTCCAAATCCAAACCTTCTAAGGATACGTTGATAGGCACACGTCCTACAAATTCGGGAATCAATCCGAATTTCACCAAATCCTGAGGCGTTACCTCGCCTAAGATTTCGCCAATCTCCTTGGTGGATTTGTCTACAATCTGCGCATTGAAACCTATGGCTTTCTTGTCCAATCTTGCTTCAACAATCTTTTCAAGACCATCGAAGGCTCCGCTACAGATAAAGAGAATATTGGAAGTATCCACTTGAATCAGTTCCTGATGTGGGTGCTTTCTTCCACCCTGAGGTGGTACACTGGCAACTGTACCTTCCACTATCTTTAGAAGCGCCTGCTGTACGCCTTCACCTGATACGTCTCTTGTGATAGATACGTTTTCACTTTTCTTGGTAATCTTGTCGATTTCATCAATATAGATGATACCGAACTGGGCTCTCTCTACGTCATAATCTGCAGCCTGCAGAAGTTTCAACAAGATATTCTCAACATCCTCGCCCACATAACCAGCTTCGGTAAGTGTAGTCGCATCGGCAATCGCAAAAGGAACATTGATAATCTTGGCCAAAGTCTGTGCAAGATAAGTCTTTCCAGAACCGGTAGGACCAATCATCAGAATATTACTCTTCTGCAGTTCTACATCTCCTGGTTTCTGCTCTGCAGTAACGCGTTTATAGTGATTGTACACAGCAACAGCCAATACCTTCTTGGCTGCTTCCTGTCCAATGACATATTCATCCAAAAACTTTTTGATTTCTACAGGTTTCAAAAGATTGATATCAGGCGCTTTGCCACCGGCTCTGCCCATCTCTTCAAACTCTTCCTCTAGGATGTCTGCACAGATATCCACGCATTCATCACAAATATATACACCTGCAGGACCAGCAATCAGCTTTTTTACCTGCTCCTGTGTTTTATTACAAAAGGAGCATCTTATTCCATGTGAGGAACTTTTTCCTGCCATATCATTTTGATCCTTTCATCCTAATTCTCTGCAGCAGGACGACTGGTCACAACTTTATCAATGAGACCATATTCAAGTGCTTCCTGAGCAGTCTTCCAGTTGTCGCGTTCTGTATCTGCTGCCACAACCTCGTAAGGCTGTCCACAATTCTCAGCAAGCATACGGTTCAGTTTTTCTTTGGTGTGCAGGATATGTTTAGCTGCAATTTCAATCTCTGTAGCCTGACCCTGTGCACCGCCAAGTGGCTGGTGAATCATAATCTCTGCATTTGGAAGCGCCATACGTTTGCCCTTTGTTCCACCTGCGAGAAGAAATGCTCCCATACTAGCAGCCATACCAATGCAAATCGTTGATACATCACATTTGATGAACTGCATGGTATCGTAGATGGCCATGCCTGCTGTTACAGAGCCACCTGGGCTATTGATATATAGGTTAATATCCTTATCTGGGTCCTCTGCTTCCAAAAACAAAAGCTGTGCCACAACTAAACTTGCAGTCACCTCGTTTACTTCTTCACCTAGGAAGATAATTCTATCCTTCAAAAGTCTGGAATAAATGTCGTAAGATCTCTCTCCTCTGCTGGTTTGTTCAACGACATAAGGTACTAAACTCATATGCAATTCCTCCATTTCCATTATTTACATCCACCATTAATATTAGTCTACAAAAGCTGTTTTTTCAACCGAAAACAGAGGATTTTAGAAATTCTTAATCCTCTGTTTTATGTTGCTTAATAAAGCTCTATATGGAATTATTCCTCAGTCTTTTCAGCTGCTTTCTTTGTAGTTTTCTTTGCTGCTGGTTTCTTTGCAGGAGCTTCTTCAGTTTCTGCTTTCTTTGTAGTCTTCTTTGCTGCTGTCTTCTTTGCAGGTGCTTCCTCAGCATCTTCTGCCTTCTTTGTAGTCTTCTTTGCAGTAGTCTTCTTTGCTGCGCCTTCCTTAGCTTCAGCAACTACGAACTCAACTGCCTTGGCAATTGCGATATCCTGCATAACCTGTTTCTTACCGTTTTCGCCAAGAACTTCTTTCACTTTGTCAAGTTCCATCTGATAAGTCTCTGCCATCTTAGCTGCTTCTGCATCGAAATCTTCTTCTGTAGCTTCAATGCCTTCTGCTTTCACGATCGCTTCAAGTACCAATCTGGACTGGATGCGGCTAAGAGCCTGTGGTTTAACCTGCTCAAGCATCATCTGAGGGTTAAGTCCTGTGAACTGGAAGTACTGTTCCATAGAAAGACCCTGCATCTGCAATCTCTGTGCAAACTCGTCCACGATCTGTCTCTGCTGAGTCTCGATCATTGCTTCTGGAATTTCCATTGCAGAATCAGCAACGATTGCATCGATTACTGCATCTTCTTTTGCTCTCTTAGCTTCGTCATTTTTCTTCATTTCCAGAGTCTTCTTTACGTCCTCTCTGTACTCTGCAAGTGTATCAAATACGGAAACTTCACTAGCGAACTCGTCATCAAGTTCTGGAAGCTGTTTTTCAGTGATAGATTTAACAGTACATTTGAATACTGCTGGCTTACCTGCCAAATCAGCAGCATGATACTCTGCTGGGAAAGTAACATTTACTTCTACTTCTTTGCCGATTTCAGCGCCAACAAGCTGCTCTTCGAATCCTGGGATAAATGCGCCAGAACCGATTGTCAAAGGATAATCTGTACCCTTTCCACCTTCGAAAGCAACGCCATCCACAAAACCTTCGAAGTCGATAACTGTCATATCGCCATCTTTAACTGCTCTATCTTCAACAGTAATTGTTCTAGCACTGTTCTCGCGCTCTCTCTGAATCTGAGCATCGATTTCTTCTTCTGTAACAGTTACATCTGCTGCTTCTACTTTTACCCCTTTATATTTACCAAGAGAAACCTCTGGCTTAAGTGCTACTTCAGCAGTAAAGATGAAAGGTTTTCCAGCTTCAATCTGAACTACGTCGATCTGTGGGCTAGATACGATTTCTTCTTCACATTCCTCAAGTGCTTTCTCGTAAGCAGTAGGAATCAACTCGTTTGCAGCATCTTCATAGAAGATTGCTGGACCATACATTTTTTCAATCATTTTGCGTGGCACTTTGCCCTTACGGAAACCAGGAACACTGATTTTGTTCTTGTTTTTCTGATAAGCAACCTCAATTGCTGCTTCCAGTTCTTCAGCAGAAACTTCGATTGTAAGTTTTGCCATATTTTTTTCCAGTTTTTCAACCTGTAAACTCATTATTACATTTCCTCCTTTGGTGCTTAGGCACCATCTTAAATATAAATGGACATAATCACAGTCATTGTACGATTATATCATAGGTTTTGGCATTTGTCTACATTTTCCAATGTATGGAATTTAGTATTTCTTTGTCTGTTTCCTGGTGTGTAACCACCACAATGCATCTGCCCTTTTGCTTCTTTACTATGTACTCTGCCATTCGCTGTTTCGTCTGTTCATCCACGCCCGCAAAAGGCTCATCTAAAAGAATCAGTTCCCCACTGGAAAGCATGGCCCTTACAAGACAAACTCTGCGGCGCATTCCACCGCTGAGCATCTGGCAGGTTTGCTGAGCCTCCAATTCCGGGATTACCTCTAAAAGGTTTTCCCATATTTCTTGTCTTCTATGACTTCCAAGTACCATTTCTATATTTACAAGAGGTGTTTCCTCCAAAAGCAAACGGTCTTCTTGGAAAACCATACTGCATAAAACAGCACTTTTCTCTGTTAGCTGATTGCTCTTTGCACTTGCTTCCTCATTGGGCTCCAATCCAGCCAAAATTCGAAGCATCGTAGTCTTTCCTCTTCCCGAAGGAGCCTGCAAGGTATAAAGCTGTCCTGCTGACAGTTTTATTTTCTGTTTTTTCCACACTTCTTTGTCCCCAAAGGATTTGGAAATCACCCAAGTGTCTTCCGCAAAGCCCTTGTCCACCTTTTCACGAAAAACCGGTCCCTTGCACTTGGGCTTCCACTGACAAAAACGCATCCATGCCAACATACCTGCTTTTTCGTACAGTGTGCTAAGCAAAAGAATTACCACAATCCAGGCAAAAACCTCTGGCGTATTTAGATGAGTCTTTGCCATATACAGGCCTTCTCCAATGGAATAATCCGGCGTACCGATGACTTCTGCTGCCACACCAGATTTCCAAGCAAGCCCGAAGGAAAGTTTCAGCGCATTGTCCATAAATGGCTTCAGAGCCCTTCTGTACAAATAAAACCATTGATTTTTCCTTGGCATCTGATAAACCTTTGCCACTTCCAGCATGGAACAATCCACCTGCTTTAATCCTTCACAAAAAGCAAAATAGATGTATGGAAAAACCACCACAAAGACAATCGCCACGGAAAGCCATCTGGAACCCCACCATATAAGTAGAAGTACCACAAAAGCTGCCACAGGTACCGATTTCATAAAGGAAAGAACCGGCTTTAGTAAATCATCCACCCAATCTTCCTTTGCTCCAAATGTCCCAAGCACCGCGCCCGTCAGTAATCCCAGCAAAAAACCAATGGTTATTTTGCCAAGGCTAATTAGAAGCGTCTTGAAAAAATCCACCTTCACTACCAACGTTCCCAGTGCCTTCACGGTGTCCAAAGGGCTAGCAAACAATACAGAGTTGTTCACCCACCAGGCAAACAATTGCCACAGTATGAGCCATAGAAACACTATGGCTGTTTTACGAATTAACTTTTTTATTTTCTCTTTTCTTGTATTCATCAACATAGGTACACTGGTTTGTATTCAAACTAATTTACATTTACTGCACAAAGTAAAAATCTTCCCCTGGAAGGCTTCCTCCCACAGCTTCTTTGGACTGATTGAAAATCACCTGTAAGTATCCACTCAAGGCTTCTTTCATCTCCTGTCCCTGTATACATACGATATTGCACTCTGGAATAGCCTTTCTTGCCAAAGGTTCTTTGGCTACAATCCCTTGCTCCACAGCCCAGGTTGCTGCTTGATCTACATTGGCATTCACATATTCTGTACTCTTTGCATGATCTGCCAAAAACTGCATCACCGCTTCGGGATACTGCTTCAGAAATTCACTTCGTACAACCGTCACTCCAGTAACCATCATACCACCTTCTGTTCCGCGCCATGCATCCCACTGTCCAGTCATATCCATCACCACTTTTAACTGGTCATTTTGTGCCAATGCTGCTGTCACAAATGGCTCGGGAAGTAATCCTATGGCATCTGGATGCTCTGCCAGCATGGCAGCCACTTCCGTTGCCTCAGATTTAAACTCCAAGGTAATTGCACTAACGTCTACTCCTGCCTGAGCAAGCAGATAGCGCAGGACATAATCTGGAGTGGTCCCTTTTCCTGTCAAATAAAGCGTTTTATTTTCTAAATCTTTTAATTCATCGATACTTTCGTCCCCGGACACCATATAGAGTACACCCAAGGTATTGATATCGATGACTTTTAAATTTCCTTCCATTCTACCATACAAAATAGAAGCCACATTGGCAGGAAGCAACGCAATATCCAGTTCTCCTTTAATCATCAATGGAAGCAATTCATCTGCCGCAGTCATCATGTGAAATTCATATTTTTCATTTTCGCTATTTGCATCAGACGCTTCCTTTTGTTCATTCATCATTGAAAGAAGTCCCAATGTTGTTGGTCCTTTCAAAGACCCAATTCGAATGGCATCTGGTTCATTCTCTTTTCCCTGGCAGCCTGTAAGCAAACCGCATACAAGCATCAAACTCACAAACAAACTTAAAAACTTTTTCATACAAAACTTTCCAATCATATTTTTTTATTTATGGCTAATACTAAAACCAAGATAAGTGATGACAATTCGCTACAAGTTAGATTTCACACAAGAAATCTGTATCTAGGTAAGCGGTTGACACGCTTGTCTTAGATATAGATACAAGGCAAATGAATTTGCCTAGATTTTCAAACGGAGGTATTTTAAAATGGCTAGTAGTAGATCTAACAGAGTAGAAGTTCCAGAAGCTAAGGCAGCTATGGATCGTTTCAAAACAGAAGTTGCTTCTGAACTTGGTGTTAACTTGAAGGAAGGTTACAACGGAGACCTTACTTCTCGTGAAGCAGGTTCTATCGGTGGCGAAATGGTTCGTAGAATGATCAAAAAGCAGGAAGAATCTATGAAATAAGCTCGCCTACGTAAGTTCATCTTATATGGCAAAGAGGGGTCCTGGAGCAAATGCTTCGGGACTTCTTTTTGCTGTCAAACGAAGCTGAACGTTTACTGAACTCTACAACTTGGGATTTATCGCGCTCAAGTGTTGATTTGCACACCAAATTGCCGATTTGTCGTATTTGGTGTGCAGAATTTGAGGCTATATTTGAATGAAATGCACACCTAATTGCTATTTCCAGGATTTGGTACGCAAAACTATCAATAAAAAGCCCAAGGATTGTCTATATACCGATAGAATTGAATTTTTCTGCACACTAAATCATATTTTTAGATTTTTGATGCGCAAGTGGGTTTACAAAAGTTAAGAAAACCAGCGCACCAAATCGCTATTTTCAGGATTTGGTGCGCAAAGTGAGTGCTCCCCTTCGTCTACAACTCATCAAATCCCACTTTCACAAACTCAACGCCTCCAGTAACCTCTAATTCGCCAAACCAATCGCCTCGATAAATTCAAGTTATTGAAGTCCTTCTGTTAATTCTTCAAAGAAACTATTTGTATATCTGTTCATTTCTTCACACAAAGGAATCGTTTCAGGCAAATAACATTGATTTTTGTCCAATACATTTTGCTCCATGAAATCTAATGTATCCACCAACGATTGTCCCCTAACAGAGCCGGTGATTAATGTTTTTACTACCAAGTAGGTTTTGCCACCCTCTAATACATGAGCATCATGCAAAATCTTTCCTTCCAGCGTTTCAGGTACTTCACTTCTTTGAGATTCCCATGCAATTTTTATTGTTTTAGCAATTATCTCGTCAGCATAATTTTGTGCTATCATCCATTGCCTAATTTTATCTTCATCTCTATAAATAAAACCGTGAAAATAGGTTGCCAATATCAAACACTCTTCATCCACTTGATAGTCACTAATAGAAAGTATCCTATTAACCATCTTCCTTACTAGTTCAATATGCCACATATCATGCATAATGTCTTTGTCTATATAATAAGGCTGCACGAATTCTAATAATGCTTTTTCATTCAACATATTTCCCTCTCCATTATTCCTTATAAATAATCCCCTCAGCCAACTTATCTGCCGCATCTTTGCCGACAAATCTCTCTACAATGGCAAGGCCAAAACTGATGGCACAGCCCATGCCACGACTAGTAATCACATTGTCTACTACTTCTACGGAATCAAAGGTTACTTCAGCGCCATCCAAATGCTCCTCAAAACCAGGATAGCAGCAAGCCTTCTTGCCCTTCAAAATTCCGCAGTGTCCAAGTACGCTTGGTGCTGCACAAATTGCCGCCACGCCTTTGCCCTGCGCATAGAAAGAATCTACTTGCTCCATCAAAAGTTCACAGGCTTCCAAATTTCTAGTTCCCGGCATGCCACCAGGAAGAACAATCATGTCCAAAGAATCAAAGTCCACATCCACAATTCCCATATCCATGACAACTGGAATCTTGTGAGAACCTGTCACACATTTGTCATCTGTCACGCCTACCATCAAAGTCTCGATTCCTGCTCTGCGGCACAAATCCACTACGGTCAAGGCTTCAATCTCTTCATATCCTTCTGCAAAAAAGACTGCGATCTTACTCATCATTTATCCTCTCTTCCTATCAAATTAATAATTATACTATTTCCTAAAACTTTCGTTCGGATAATCCTTCCAGGCTCCGATTCTTCCTACTTCCATATTTCCGGTCATCCCTCCGAAAGCTTACTTTTTTCGCCTTTCTAAGTATAACTTGTTTAATCTCAAAAATAAAGTATAATAAGAAAGGGAAAACACAAAAAACAACGTATAACAACGACGAAATAACTAGCAAAAAAGGAGTTATAGCATGGAAATCGAACGTAAATTTACCATTAAGACTTTACCCGCAGATTTAGATTCCTATCCCGTGCATCATATAGAGCAGGCTTACCTTTGTACCGAGCCAGTCATTCGCGTACGCAAGGAAGACGACAACTATTACATGACCTACAAAGGCAAAGGCATGATGGCCAGAGAAGAATATAACTTGGCACTGACCGAGGAAGCCTACTACCATCTCCGTGAAAAAGCGGATGGCATCATCATCTCCAAAAAGAGATACTTAATTCCACTGAAGAATCCACAGTTCGTTGAAGGAAGTCCAGTTCCTCCAGAGGACTATACTTTGACCATCGAATTGGACGTATTTGATGCTCCACTTACCCCACTCATCATGGCAGAAGTGGAATTCGGAAGCAAGGAAGCCGCCTCAAACTTCCTTCCACCAGATTGGTTTTTGGAGGATGTCACCTATGATCCAGCCTACCACAACTCTAATCTGAGCCGTGTTGGATTCACTGAAAAAACACTCTAATTAGTGTCAATTCAGCCCAAAATCAGTAAAAACTTGCAAGTGAAAAGCCCAAAGCGTATCAAACGCCTTGGGCTTTTACTATTGGAGTTACTAATATTGACCTATATAAACGACATGGGTATGTCTGTTTATAATATTATTTATTGTCCTTTGTTTCTACTTTTTTTCTGCTTTTGCACGTCCAAAGAGGATTGTCTCTTTCTTGATGCGTGCTGCCAAAGCTTCTGTAGTTACGCCGGCTTTCATACGCCACTTCCAGTTGATTCCCAATGTGGAAGGAGTATTGATTCGAGCTTCACCGCCTAGTGCAAGATAATCCTGCATAGGGATAATTGCTGTATCAGCTACGCTTCCAAGTGCTGAACGGATGAACTTCCATTCCAAATCCTTGGTATCTGTGATTTCCAAATACTCATCCGCCAAAGCTTTATCTTCTTTTGGGAGCTGACTGTACCAACTTAAGGTCGTGTCGTTGTCGTGAGTTCCTGTGTAAACCACACTGTTTCTCACATAATTGTGTGGCAAATAATCGCTCTCTTCTCTAGAGTCGAAAGCAAACTGCAACACCTTCATTCCAGGGAAGCCTGTCTTTTCTACCAACTCCATTACTGTATCTGTCATGAATCCAAGGTCTTCTGCGATAACCGCCTTGTCTCCAAGAACCTTCTTCATGGTAGCAAAAAGATCATATCCAGGACCTTTTACCCACTGTCCATTTACAGCAGTTGGATCACCGTATGGGATGGACCAATACTCATCGAAGCCTCTGAAATGGTCGATGCGAAGTACATCGTAAAGCTCATAGCAGAAAGCTATACGCTGCATCCACCATTTGTAGTCTGTCTTTTTGTGGTAATCCCAGTCATACAAAGGATTGCCCCAAAGCTGGCCTGTAGCAGAAAAAGCATCTGGAGGGCATCCTGCCACGCGGCTTGGTAGACCGTCTTCGGTGAGCTGGAACAATTTGGGGTTGGCCCATACATCTGCGCTATCGGCAGACACGTAAATAGGAATATCTCCTACAATCTCAATACCTTGCTTGTTAGCATACGCTTTCAACTCTTTCCACTGCATCTGGAACAGATACTGCTGGAATTTGTAGAATTCAATCTCTCTGGCATACTTTGCTCTGCACTCAGCCATTGCAGACTCCTTGCGAAGTCGTAATTCATCTGTCCACAGAGTAAAACTCTTGCCCTCGTTTGCATCTTTGATTGCCATAAACAGGGCGTAGTCTTCCAACCAGAATTCATTTGCCTTTACAAAATTTACATACTCTGGCTTTTTTGCATAACCAAACTGGCCAAATGCTCTATCAAAGGCTCTTTGAAGCACTGCGAAACGGGACTCATATATTTTTTCATAGTCTACGTATTCTGGGTGAGTACCCCACTGTCTTTCATCACACTCCTGCTTTGTGAGCAGTCCCTCCTTTACCAATGTTTCCAAATCGATAAAATAAGGATTACCAGCAAAGGTCGAGAAAGACTGATATGGAGAATCTCCATAACTAGTTGGGCCAAGTGGTAAAATCTGCCACAACTTCTGGCCTGCAGACTTCAAAAAGTCTACAAACTCATACGCTTCCTTTGAAAATGCTCCTATTCCATAGTTGGATGGAAGGGAGGAAATTGGTAATAAAATCCCGCTTTTTCTCATGCTCCTATTCTCCTTTAGCGAAGTTTCCAAATATCTCTATCGTACTGCGCGATAGTTCTGTCAGAAGAGAAGAAACCAGCTTTAGCAATATTTACGAGCATCATCTTTTTCCATCTTCTTCTGTCTTCATAGTCTGCAAAGACTTTATCCTTAGTTTCAATGTAGTCTTCCAAATCAAGCAATGTCATGAACCAGTCTTTGTTCAAAAGCTCTTTGTACAATCTCTCTAAGTTTTCCTTGTGTCCTACAGCCAAAGCCTGCTCGCTTACGATAAAGTCTACCGCAGCTTTGATTACAGGGCTGTTTTCATAAAACTCTCTGGAAACATAGTCTGCATCAGCATAATGTTTGATAACGGTATCGGAATCCTGACCAAAAATATAGATATTGTCATCTCCAACCAGTTCATGGATTTCTACGTTAGCACCATCGGATGTACCAAGGGTAACTGCACCGTTAAGCATAAACTTCATGTTACCTGTACCAGATGCCTCCTTGGATGCCAAGGAAATCTGCTCAGATACATCACAAGCAGGAATCAATCTCTCAGCGTAGGTTACGTTGTAGTTCTCAACCATTACAACTTTCATGTAAGGGCTAACCTCTGGATCCTTTGCAACGATTTCCTGAAGAACAAGAAGCAAATGGATAATATCCTGAGCGATTACATATGCAGGAGCTGCCTTTGCACCAAAGATAAAAGTAAGTGGTCTCTGAGGCTTTTTGCCTGCTTTGATTTCCAAATATTTATGAATGATATAGAGTGCGTTCATCTGCTGACGCTTGTACTCATGCAAACGCTTAATCTGAATGTCAAAGATAGAGTTTGGATCAATTTCAACACCCTCTACCTCTGTGATGTGTTTAGCAAGAGCCTTTTTCTTATCATACTTAATTTCTTCGATTTTGTCTAGGACTGCATCGTCTTCGATGAATGCCAAAAGCTTTTCAAGTTCTGCAGCGTCCTTCTTGTATCCAGTTCCAATTGTTTCGTCCAAAAGTGCCACCAATTCCTGGTTGCAGGACTGAAGCCAACGACGGAATGTAATACCATTTGTCTTGTTGTTGAATTTCTCAGGATAAAGCTTATAGAAGTGATTCAGCTCTGTCTCCTTCAAAATATCTGTATGAATCGCAGCAACACCGTTTACAGAGAATCCGTAGTGGATATCGATGTGAGCCATGTGTACTCTGCCATCTTTGTCAATGATCTGTACCTTTGGATCTGTGTACTTCTTCGCAATTCTCTTGTCCAATTCTTTAATGATTGGAACAAGCTGAGGAACTACTTTTTCAAGGAATTTAAGTGGCCATTTCTCAAGCGCTTCTGCAAGAATAGTGTGGTTGGTGTATGCACATGTCTTGCTTACCACTTCGATAGCCTCATCCATAGTAAATCCTTCTTCCTCTGTGAAGATACGAATTAACTCTGGAATAACCATAGTAGGATGTGTATCGTTGATCTGGATTACGACATGCTCATTTAACTTGTGAAGGTCGTATCCAGCTTCTTTTACCTCTTTCAAAATCAGTCTTGCGCCGTTTGAAACCATGAAGTACTGCTGATAGATACGAAGCAAGTTACCAGCCTCGTCAGAATCATCTGGATAAAGGAACAAAGTGAGGTTCTTTTCAATCTCCTCTTTGTCAAAGCTGATGCCATCTTCAACCAAAGACTCATCTACTGTCTCAATATCAAAAAGGTGCAATTTGTTTACACCGTTCTCATAACCAACTACATCGATGTCATACAATCTGGATGTCACTTTTCTGTCGCCAAAAGCAACCTGGAAAGAAACATCTGTCTTGTTAAGCCAGCCCTGTTTTTCAATCCATTCGTTCTTCTGTGCATCCTGCAACTTGTCTGTGAATACCTGTTTGAACAAACCGAAGTGGTAGTTCAGACCGATACCATCACCAGGAAGTCCCAGTGTAGCGATAGAATCCAAGAAGCAGGCTGCCAATCTACCAAGACCACCGTTACCAAGGGATGGTTCTGGCTCAACCTCTTCTATCTCTGCCAAAGATTTGCCATAGGAAGCGAGCACCTTGTTTACTTCTTCTCTTACGCCCAAATTGATTAAGTTGTTGCTCATCAATTTACCAATCAAGAATTCTGCGGAAATGTAATAAACCTTTTTGGAACCAGTGATAGGTTTTGTCTCATTGATTAAGCTCTTTGTAAAGTTCAAAAGACCATAATACAATTCCTCATTTGTGCAAGCCTTGATATCTTTCCCGTAAAGATTCAAAACTGCCTCCTGTAACTGTTTTTCTACGTTCATGTTTTTTGTCTCCTTTAACATATAATATCCAGATATTGTAATCTTTCTATACTATACGGCATCAAAATTTCCTGACCCTTTTCCCCTTTCATAAGTCTGGAAATTTCTTCCACCGCTTCAGCCGATAAGTTTCTAAAGTTCTGCTTGATAGTGTACATCTGCTTACCCACATAGCCCATCAGCATCAGTCCATCAAAGCCACAGACCGGTCTAAATATGTCCATCTCAGTCAGTGCCTTCATAGCCCCGATTGCCATAAGATCTGACGCACACACCACCGCATCTGACTCAATCGCATTCTTAAATGTAATATTTCTGGCGGCCAATTCGCTAAATTCGCCATCCTTTACTACCAGTTTCAATTTCATGTCTTTCGCAAGAGTCTTGATACCCTGCAGACGTCTTTCTGTCACGTAGCCGTTTCGCTTTCCTGCAATATAGAGTATTCTCTTACAGTTGTTTTCTTTAATCACTCTCTTTGCCACATCGTATTGAGCCTTTGCCTGATCAATCCACACTGTGGACGTCGAGTCATTTACCATTGGAGCGTCAATAAGTACTATTTTAAATACTTGCGCCTGAACCAACTGATGTAGTACCTTGTCATCCTTACTCATTCCATAAATGATGATTCCAGAAATATTCTGAGATTTGAAATAAGCAATTATCTCCTCCAAACTCTTGTCCTGAATCATGGAAAAGAACACGGTGATGACATCCAAAGAACATTCCTTTGCCTGATGCAAGGCCCCTGCAAGATACTGCATATCAATCTCATCAATGGCTTGCGTCTTCGTCACCAGGTTCATAAGTAAAGCCACTCGTCCAGCCTGCTTAGAAGAAAGGGCAGCTGCAATAGTGTTTGGGATGAAACCTAACTCTTCAATGGCATCATTTACCTTTTTCTTTGTCTCCTCGCTTACGTTGGGATAGTGGTTCAACACTTTGGAAACTGTGGAAATAGCTACCCCTGCGTGCTTGGCAACATCCTTAATTGATACCATATTTTTCTCCTTTCGGAAAACGTTTTCTATAAACATCATACAAAACGCCTGACGGAATGTCAAGCGTTTTTTTCGTATATTTTCGTATTATTCGTTTTTCTCTTTCATTTTGAACTTGTTATGATACATCTCAGAGTCTGCTCTGCTTCGCGTATCATTCAAGTCTACATCTGTCAGTTTGTCAAAACGGGCACTTCCATAGGCAATGCTTATCATCATATCTGGATGTGCTTTGTTGTATTTGGCGAAAGCATCATCCAACCTTGCAAGAAAGACATCCGCCTCTTTTAGCTTAGTTGCATGAAGTAAAACGCAGAATTCATCGCCACCTACACGGAACACACTTCCACTTCCACCCAAAATATCTTTGATAATAGAAGCACTTTCGATGATGTATCTGTCACCATACTCATGTCCCTTAGTGTCATTAATCAGTTTTAAATCGTTTAGATCAAACATGATTACTACGCCACTATCTTTTTCCACATCCACTCCACGAATCATCTCTGCCCAAGCCAATCGGTTGAGGCATCCTGTCATCTGGTCATGGTAAGCTAATTTTTCAAACTTCTGAGCCTCTGACAAAGCATCCAGCAATTTGCGTGTTTCGCGGATAGTGGTGTAGCCCAGCGAAGCTACGTAAATAAGGAAGCCCAACGCTCCTAGGTACATACTAACTGTACCCTGTGAAAAATAGTAGCGCGCCAAATCTACAAATGTACATGCGAAACAAATTAGCAGACAGATAATATTCACTTTGCGTTTTGGAGATAATCCATATTTCTTGATTTCCCATAACACCATGTAAACTCCAATGGCAATACCCACAATGAATGTCACATGGGTAAACCAAAGGGTCTCTCTAAAGTCTGCGATATTAAACAATTGCATACTAACGCAAAAAGCAATATTCACATAACTGAGGAATTCTATGGTGCGCCAAGCGGTGTGTTTCTTACCGCCGTGCAATCCTCCGATAAACATAGAAAACGGAATTGGGATTAGCATCAACGCAACAAATGGAATGTAGCTGATGACAATATTGTTGTAAAATATCATCTTTGCTGCTGGCAAATCCGTGATTTGCCAGGTACTGATACAGATTGCAAAGAAGCCCAAATGCATCAGGTCCTTGTTTACCTCTCTCTCCTTGTACACAATCAGCACATAACACACAAAGCACACGCCGATGATCAAGGTGATAAAGCTCAGCACCATGGGCAGTGCATCTTTCGATATCACATCCACCACGATGTCATACTTCTCGCCGAAATAAAATGTCGGAATAATCCCAACCGCACTTTCATACGGAGTCCACATTTCCACGCGTACCTTGCTCAGTCTATCCTCTTCCAAAATCGGAATCATGTGCCATGTTACACCTGCTGTTTTGCCGAACCCATTTCTAGGGTCAGGAGTCAGACGGTACACCATAGTATCGTTTAAAAATACTGCTACACTCTGGTGAATCGTTGAAAAAGCAAGTTCACTTCTTCCGTTTTGCACTTCTGGCAAAGCAAATTCTACAATCGTCTTATTTTCTTCTTTCGGTGAACCTTTTCCTGCCTTACCTTCCCAAACCTCTTTAATGACAGTGAAATCATTATTTTGACGCAAGCGATATTCCACATGCCCGAAGGATGAGTAAATAAAAAACAGCAATATCATCAAAAGTCCAAATACAAAGCCATATCTTTTGAGTTCGTTTCTAACCATGGTATTTTCCCTATTTTCTTACTAGGTGTTTCGGAGTTCCGTTTTCGTAAATTGGCACAAGCTCGCCCATAATCAGTGGTCTTGCATACGCCTCAAATTCTTCTGTCATGCTGCAGCCATCTTCACCAACCCAGTTAAATGGAACATTTCTTTCCACGTTGGCAATAGAATGGATATCATGCACTGCGGTTTCACACTTGTATGGGTTGTCGGAGACTCTATTTAACGTCACCATAACCCCTGTTTCACCAGAAAGTGCTGCATTCACAGCGGCCTTACCAGCCATTCTTGCCTCTTCTATATCTGTCAGGGAAGCGATATGGGTTGCCGCTCTTTGCAAAGTAGAAAGTTCAACCGCTCTAGCTTTTACTCCCAATTTGCTTGAGAGAAGCTGTGCCAAGAATACACCACAGCCGCTAAGCTGAGTATGTCCAAACGCATCCTTTGCTCCGCCTGCACCAGTAAGTTCACATACAAAACGTCCATCTGCCACCTTGATACCCTCAGATACCGCGATGACAATGGTCTTCTTTTCCTTGGTCAAAGCATCCACCTTGTCTACAAACGCATCTACGTCAAAGACTATCTCTGGTAAATAAATTGCATCCACGCCTTCACAGGTCTCATCCTTAGCAAGCGCTGCTGCCGCTGCCAACCATCCGGCATGTCTACCCATGATTTCTACAATCAGTACCGCGGTTCTGTAATCTCCGTACACCGCATTGTCTCTAATTAACTCTTTCAAAGAAGTTGCAATATATTTTGCTGCCGAGCCAAACCCAGGGCAGTGATCTGTGACTGGCAAATCGTTGTCCACCGTCTTTGGCACGCCCACAAAGCGCTGTTTCTTGCCATGTGCTGCTGCATAGTCGGAAAGCATCTTTACGGTATCCATGGAATCGTTACCACCGATGTAAAACAATGCATCAATGTCGTTCTTTTCCATAACTTCAAAAATTCTCTCATAGACCTGCGTTCCATCTTCTGGCTTTGGCATCTTGAATCGACAAGATCCCAAAAAAGCGGAAGGTGTACGCATCAACAGTTCAATGCCATCCTGTGTACTTAGGTATTCATCTAAATCCAATATTTTTTCTTCCAAAAAGCCCTGAATACCGAACACCATACCATAAACTTTGTTTACCCCTGCTGCCTTGGCCGCTTCATAAACACCTGCCACAGATGAATTAATCACTGCGGTAGGTCCTCCAGACTGTCCTACTACAATGTTCCCCATTTCTTTATTCCTCCTTTGTTTTTTGCATAAACATCCAAAATAAAAAAATACTTACACAACAACTTGATACCAATATACCAAACAAGACACCTTGTGGTCTATAGTGCAATTCGACAAAATGGGTTCCCGACTCGATTGGCACAGAAACCATGGAGCCAAGCCAATCTTCCGTTTCTGTTACCTTTCCATCTACCAGCACCGTCCAGCCACTGTCCTTTGGAATGCTAAATACCAAATTTCCATCCTGACTGGCTGTGATACTGCCAGACATATATCCATCTTCATACTCCGAAACGCTAAAAGGTTCCTCTCCAAGTGCAGCCACCGTCTGTTCCAAAACCTCTGGCCTTAAACGGTAAATCTGCAAATCGATCGGCTGTCCTTCCTCTTCCCCGCTTTCCTGCGTAAAGAGCCAGGTCTCACCCTCTTCCAAGTATCCCAAATCTAGGATGCAGTTACGCTTCAAATCATCAAACTTTCTAACGTCCGAAGAAGTCTCTGTAGCGCCTTCTGTCACCACATTTCCGTTTTCATCCACCTCGGAAAGTCCTTGCACTGGACTCATATTTATCTTTTCTATCTTATGAGGTACATAAGCATAGTAATGTCCGCTCTGTTCTACTTCCAACATACTGCCGCGAAGTTCATAGGTG
The DNA here is from genome assembly GCA_017453065.1 of Lachnospiraceae bacterium. GTDB lineage: Bacteria > Bacillota > Clostridia > Lachnospirales > Lachnospiraceae > Acetatifactor. The sequence goes on from JAFTKW010000001.1 coordinate 115,435, forward strand.
TACATAGTCTTTTTGCCCACCATCACCTGCGCCATCTCGTTCTGTGTAACCAGCCCATTGCTTCCACCCTCGATGAGTTGATGCTCCAAGCTACTTTTTTCTTCCTCTGTAAGGACAAAACCAACAGGCAAAGTATAGCGATGTTTGTATAGTTTCATCTTGCCACTTTCTCCTGCCAGAGTATAGAGCACTTCCCCTTCCTCTGTTTCAGCAAAGGTATATCGAACTCCCAAAAGAGCCGCTGTAAATCCTGTCATGCCATCTGCATAGTAGGAAACCTTTCCTCCCTCCATACCGATATCATTGTAGAAGCCTGCCATGGCACTTGCTGTAGTAGAAGAAAAAATAGATACACCTTTGTATCCTGCCAAAGCTCCATCATTTTTGGTCATATTACATCTACTGTCAAAACGATAGAACTCCTCCGCTTCTTCCTCCGGAATCTGCTCAAGTAAATTCTGATAATTGGTCCATTTGGTCATGTAGTAAGTTCGCTGCACTACATCTACGCTGGTCTCAAACATATTTACACTGCTCTCTGTCACCAGCAACGCCACCGCCATCAGTAGCACCACTTCTCTCGCCTGATGGAAAAAGAAATATACACACGCCAGTACAGCGTATATTCCAAAAAACACCCAAGAGATCGCTGCCACGCCCACTGTAAATCCGTCTGTGCTAACAAATATCCCACACAGAGTCATAATCACACATCCCACCAGAACAGATAGACCAATCCATACTGGTTTCCAGGATTTGATATGCATGACCACTTCAAACATCATGGTCAACATCAAAAAGATATATAAAAAGGACTGTCTCGCAGGCAAACTATCTGGATAGTTCAGCCCATGCCAAATGAAATTCAACGTATTCACAGAAAAGCTGAGCATCATAAATGCCGCCAAAAGTCCCTTGGCAATTCGCTGTGCGATGGGCACTTTGCCGCAGAACAGATAAGCAGGAAACAGGAAGAACACCGCCACGGAGCAAAACACATTTGGCCAATGGTCCAACCCGATTTCCACCGGATTGGCAGTGAAATGTCTGGCGATTACTTCCAGACCATTGAAATAGATCTCTATGGTCTTTGGAAAAGAAGAATCATCAAAACCGGTGGCTACCATCGCCATCATCACTGGAATCAACAATACTGCTGCCATACCTCCTGCCAGAAGCGATGACACTCCAAATTTCCAGATGCTGTGTAGTCTCGTCTTCCAATTTACTTTTTCTGTCAAAAACAGCACCACATAGTACAGCACCAAAAACAGGCATAGCATGATGGACAAATAATAGTTCGTAAAAATGGAAGCTGTAAGCATAATCGTATACAGCCCAGTTCTGCCTTGCTTAACAATTCGCTCCAAGCCCAAAATAACCAGCGGTGCCAGCCAAATGACATCCAACCACATAGGATTCCAGTTGTAAGCCGCTACAAATCCAGACATAGCATACAAGGTACTGAATCCCAGCACAATGAGTGATGTGGTTTCAAAGCGCTCTCTCAAATAGTAGGCAAAACTAAAGCCACAAAGACCTATCTTCAAAATGATGAAGAAAGTCATAAACTCAATAATCAAATGCTCTGGGCAAAAATACACCAAAAGATTGGTAGGTGTAGCAAGATAATATGCAAAAATGGATGTGAAATCACTTCCTATGCCTAAGTTCCAGGCAGATGCCAAACTTTCTCCTTCATGTAACTTACGCCAAAGTTCTCTAAGGAAGGGTACATACTGATGATACATATCACAGTGCATAAAGCTGTTTCTACCGAATGGATACACTCCTCTGATTGCGCAAATCACCATCATCGCCACAAAAGGAATCACAAAAGCCAATATATATAAATACTTACGTTTCAAATTCCGAAAACAATTCATTTAAGTCAAGTTCTCCTAATTTATGGATATACAAAGTAATTTTATCACAGTACTTTGATAAAAGCAAAATTTTTAGTGCGCTTGTTGCGCAACGCTGCAGAATTAATATTGATAAGTTCACTTGCAAGCAAATACACTTTACTGGCAAGCAAACTTCTTGACCTTGTGCGCTTGCGAATTTACAATATGATTAGAAAGTAAAAGAGGTGCCTAAGCATGATTATCAAAAATGGTCTTGTGTTTACAGAGAATGGTTTTGAATCCAAGGAACTTTATATAAAGGATGGTATTTTTAGTACAGAAACTAGTGCAAACCAATCACAAATCACAGAGGAAATCCTAGACGCAACCGGTTTGTATGTCATCCCCGGCTTGACCGACATCCACTTCCATGGATGTATGGGGCAAGACTTCAGCAACGGAAGTCTAGAAGCCATTGAAGCAATAGCAAAGTATCAAGCCAGCCAAGGCATCACCACCATATGTCCTGCCACCGTAACCCTGCCTGCTGACCAAATCAGTCAAATCTGTGAAGTTGCTGCAGATTACGCTAACCAGCATGGCTCCATTCTATGTGGCATCAATTTGGAAGGCCCCTTCCTCTCTGCCAAAAAGAAGGGGGCACAAAACGAAGCCTTTCTTCAGCGCGCTGACCTAGACAAATTTCAGGCATGGCAGAAATCAGCAAAGGGACTTGTCAAACTAATTTCTATAGCCCCAGAATTTCCAGAGAACATGGCTTTTATTCGTGAGGTCAAGGATTCTGTTACTGTATCTCTAGGTCATTCCAATGCGGATTACGAAACTGCCATGAAAGCCTTTGAAGCTGGCGCAAGCCATGTGACACATCTATTCAATGGTATGTCCCCTCTGGCTCATCGAAATCCCGGTGTTCCAGGTGCAGCTTACGACTGCCAGCACGCCATGGTAGAACTGATTGGTGATGGTGTCCATATTCATCCTGCCATGATTCGCACAGCCTTTTCTATCTATGGAGCAGACCGCATCGTCCTCATCAGCGATAGTCTGGAGGCCACCGGCATGTCAGATGGCACCTATCAGCTTGGCGGACAAGAAGTCACTGTCAAAGGAAATCTAGCCACGCTTGGTGACGGCACTATCGCCGGTTCAGTCACCAACCTAATGGACTGTGTACGCTATCTAGTTAAAGAAGTAGGCATCCCTCTTGAAACGGCCATTAAATGCGCCGCTGTCAATCCCGCAAAATCTATTGGTATCTATGACAAATACGGCAGTTTGGATGTGGGAAAGGTTGCCAACTTTGTACTGCTGGACAAAGATCTGAATTTGAAGGGTGTGTATATCTGCGGTAAAAAACAAACGCAAAAAAACAAAAAATAGAAACTAAGGGGCAAAAATAATCCCTTCCATGTGGTAAACGCCGCCACTTGGAAGGGATTTTATCTATTTTATATCACCATTCTTGAATTCTCCTTTATACATAACCGTGCCATCACTATTATATAGAACACCTTTTCCATGATACTTTTCATTTTTAAACTCTCCATCATATAAAAGATTTCCATCGTCATACAACTTCCCCTTTACATATTCCCCATTTTTAAACTCACCTGCAAACAGAGGCTTCCCTGCGATTGTGACGACTCCTCGACCATGTGCCTCTCCATTCTTGAATTCACCAATATATGTTATATCCTCTGTTCTAAGAAGTAGATCTACTAAAATATTTACGCCATCAAATGAAATCACTTGCACATAATCATTACGTTCTCCAGCATATAACATATCATAAAAAAAATGATAGCAATACTCTATGCCAGCTCCCGTTCTTTCTCCCATAACATAGTCGCCTTCATAATCTGCCACAAACGATATTATGCCTTCATCCGCATGGGATATATCGAAAACTAATGCACTCCCATTCAAACACCCTTCTTTAAAATATCCAATCTTCTCAAGGCAATAGTTTCCCCAAGTTGTTCTTTTCAAAACAAATCCTAGCCCATTTGGCTTATTATCTTTCATCTCTCCATAATAAATCCACTCTTTTTCTTCTACTGTCAATTTATGAACACCGTTCTTATCTTCCTTTACATAAGCTTTATTCACAGTTATTTCCCCATTAATAACACTTAGATAGTACTGTATCAAGTCAATACTATCTTCTTTTCCATAAGGAAAATCTTCAATTTTATGTCCCTTCCCTGACAATTTATTAGATCGTTCCGCAGCAAATGCGCAAATCTCTTCAATGTCGTTTTTTGAAAAATCATCCGAATATGTTTGACTCTCATTACCTATTTGCTGTTCTGTAGTCATATTACTCATTTCACTTGGTGTTTCAGTCTCATCCGAATCATTTCCGCAATATGCCAGAAAGCATATTATTAATATTATCCATACCCAATTACCCTTTTTCATTTTTTCCTCCACTCATTAGTCATTTAATCAACTTGTAAACACCCCTAAAGGATTTCGTCAAATCCCATTTTAGAGTTTATAACTCTAAATGTCAATAAAATATATCTGTTTACTTATAATAATTTAGAGAGGTAAATAGAATGAAATATAATGAACGAATTAGAGAAATTCGAGAAGACAATTCTTTGACCCAGCAAAAAGTTGCAGATCTTTTGCACATAGGCCAAAGAACCTATGCCGATTACGAAAGTGGTAAAACTAGAATCCCTATCGATAATTTACTTATTCTTGCTAAACACTACAATGTTTCTCTCGATTTCATCTCTGGAGCAAGTAATGTAAAAAAAGAATATCCAAAAGAATAGGCAACAGCATTGATAATCATCAATACTGTTGCCTATTCTTTTAATAAAAAAACGCCAATTCTTCTATTCTTAGAAAAATCAACGTTTCTTTCAGTACGGGTGAAGGGACTTGAACCCCCACGGTCTCCCACTAGAACCTAAATCTAGCGCGTCTGCCAATTCCGCCACACCCGCATATATGTGGTGTCTTTCACGACACCACGTCATTATACAATTATCTATATGCGTTTGTCAAATCATTTTACATCATATTCTGCAAACTATCCATATCCACATAATATGGACCTGTAAAGTCCTGGCTACAGTATACCTTGATCTGTCTGCCTACATACATGTTTGGATCTGTCCAGATATGATCGCTGGTAAACATGTGTGAAATACCGGAAAACACATCCTCATATTTACATTCTAATTTGAATGGATGTCTTCCATTTACAGTATAATTGTGGCATAGAAATCCACCTGTAACTTCAGCGTACACATAATGTCCTGCAGCAATTACCTTCTTCACTTTTGCTCTTCTGCGAAGTGGCACCAAAAGTGTTCCACCACCTACCAGGGCAAAAACAAGTCCCATACCACCAAGAATCAGCACTACAAAAAGACTTCCGCTGGTAGAACGAATTCTGGTTGGATACATGTTGTCGACCAAGATTTCAATGGGCTTGCCTTCAAACATAGAACTGCTATAGTAACCAATCTTCTCAGTGTATTCCCTTCCATCCACCTTATAGGTCACCCACACATCGTATTCCGTGTCTCCATCACTATCCCTATAGGATTCAATTTCAGCAATAACCCCTTCAATCTCTCTTGCGCTCTCCTTAAAATTCTGGTTGTTGATGAATGCAGCCACACCTCCCAGCAACATACATAATCCCACAAAAAAGAAGACGCCTCCACAGATAAATTCGACGGCTCCGCCGACTTTAATGTTTTTCTTCATTTGTACTCTCCCTCTAAAAATATAATATCGGTAATTGTACCACCTGGCTCTCAAAATCGCAAGCCACCGATTAAAGATGGTGCTTGACGCAAACCACACCCCCAAAAAACAAAGCGTCCACACTTTCGTGCAGACGCCTTGTTTTTGAGGTTTGAGGTTTATTTTATGAGTAAGAAAAAGAATTAAGCTAAATATTTTTTGAGAGTCGCTCTTACAGCGCCTTCGCCTGCAAGCATCTCTTTAAAGTAGGTGCATACCAAATCTGCCATGCCTACTTCGTACAAGTCCACACCAAAAATCTTGGCATTGGAAAGTACTGGTTTGATTTTGGATTCAACTTCTCCTGTATATCCCAATTTAAATTCACTCACATATGGACATACAGTTTCAAGAAGTGGATCTGGGCTCAAAGTGAAGCTGTTGCCAGCATCATCAATCGCCATCAAATATCTAAGCCATCCAGCAAACACCATAGGAATAAGCTTGAGATCTGCTACGTTTCTGCCTGTAGCCACATATGCTTTGATGGTCTCACCAAAACGGATAGCCAACTTCTGTGAAGTGTCTGTTGCAATACGCTGTGGTGTATCAGGCATGAATGGGTTAGGAATACGCACATTGAGTACGGTATCGATGAATTTCTTAGGATCAAGCACACCAGGGTTTACTACTACTGGAAGACCCTCTACATAACCGATGGTCTCTACCAATTTCTTGAGTTCTGCGTCCTTCATCTCTTCGGAAATCTTTTCATAGCCAAGTACGCAACCAAATACAGCAAGTGCTGTGTGAAGAGGGTTAAGACAGGTACAAACTTTCATCTTTTCTACCTTGTCTACAGTCTCTCTGTCTGTGAACATGAGACCGCCCTTTTCAAGCTCTGGTCTGCCATTTGGGAACCAGTCTTCGATTACCAGGTACTCACACTCTTCTGCGTTTACAAAAGGAGCCACATAAGTGTTCTTGGAAGTAACAACTGGCTGAAGATTTGGAATACCATCTGCTTTCAGAATTTCTTCTACAGAAGCGTCTGGTCTAGGAGTGATTTTGTCAATCATGGACCAAGGGAAAGAAACCTTTGTCTTGTCATTTACATAGCCAAGGAAACCTGCATCCACAAGTCCATTGTCACTCCAAGCTTTAGCAAATGCTTCGATTGCCGCATAAAGCTTGTCTCCATTGTGAGAGCAGTTGTCCATACTTACCATAGCGATAGGTTTCTGACCTGCCTCATATCTGGTGTACAAAAGGGATGCTACTTTTCCGATGTAGCTGGCTGGCTTCTGTGGGCCGTTTGCAAAATCTGCTACTACTGCAGGAAGCATCTGACCCTTTCCATCCACCAAGCTGTAACCCTTTTCTGTGATGGTAAAACTTACCATCTGTAAAGAATCCTTTCTAAAAATCTCCTGAAGTCTCTCAAATTCCTGTGGTCTTTCAGAGTCAAGGATGCAGGATTCTGCCACGCTGCCTACCAATGTTTTAGCTACATTGCCGTCAGCCTTCAAAGTAACCAGGATGGAATATTCATCCTGAGGACGATTCATTTTTTCTACGATTTCATAGTCAAAGCCTTCTGCAACGATGAGACCTCTATCCAAGGAGCCATCATTCAAAAGGTTCTGTACTACATTTGCCTGAAAGGCTCTAAAGATATTACCTGCGCCAAAGTGAATCCAGAAAGGATTCTCTTTTGTTTTTGCACGCATAGCTTCTCTGTCATACTTTGGAAGAGAAAAACCAGCTTTTTTAAGGGCTTCTAAATCATATACGCAGTTTGCCATTTTTATCTTGCTCCTTTCTCAATCGCTTCCCAAAGACCGTTAAGGTAAGTTGCGCCAAGTGCTCTGTCATAGAGACCGTAGCCAGGCATAGCAACTTCGTCCCAAATCATACGTCCGTGGTCTGGACGGATAGGACCTGTAAATCCGATTTCATAAAGAGCCTTCATGATTTCATACATATCGAAGGTTCCATCTGCAGACAAGTGAGCTGCTTCTTCGAAATCAGTTGGGCTGTTGAACTTCAAGTTACGAACATGCGCAAAATGAATTCTTCCCTTCAAGGAACGAATCATATCTGGCAAATCATTTTCAAGGTTTGTACCATAAGAACCAGAACAGAATGTTACACCATTGTGTGGGTTGTCTACCATCTGCATCATACGAAGGATGTTTGCCTTGTTGATGATGATACGTGGAAGACCAAATACGCTCCATGCTGGATCGTCTGGATGAATAGCCATGTTGATGTCATATTTGTCACAAACAGGCATAATTCTCTCGAGGAAGTATTTCAGGTTTGCAAACAATTTCTCATCGTCTACATCCTTGTACTCTTCAAAGAGCTCTTTTACTCTAGCCATACGCTCTGGCTCCCAACCTGGCATTACTGTGCCGTTCATGTCGCCTGCGATGGATTCAAACATCTTTTCAGGATTGATAGCATCTACAGCTTCCTGTGTGTAAGCAAGTACAGTAGAACCGTCTGGTCTCATACGAGCAAGCTCAGTTCTTGTCCAGTCAAATACTGGCATGAAGTTGTAGCATACCAAATGGATATCTTCTTTACCAAGGTTTTCCAAGGTCTGAATATAGTTTTCAATATACTGTTCTCTCTCTGGAGCACCAGTCTTGATTGCGTCATGAATGTTTACGCTTTCGATACCTGCGATGTGAAGGCCTGCTGCCTCAACTTCATCTTTCAGCGCACGAATTCTCTCTCTGCTCCAAACTTCGCCAGGAGTAGTATCGTACAAAGTAGTGATTACACCATGTACACCTGGAATCTGTCTGATCTGTTTCAATGTTACTGTGTCAAATTTTGATCCATACCATCTGAGTGTCATTTCCATAAGCTTAGTACCCTCTCTTTCGCTTAAACAGTTTTTCAAGATAGTTTCATTATAACCGAATTTTCAGAAAAACCTATTGACAACCTTGTTGCATACATTGTAAAACTTGCGGTTTTGCAAATTTTACAATCAAAAAAGACAAGGTCACTTCAAAATACCTTGTCTTTTGCTCTACTAAATTCTATTCTTGATCTTTCTTCGGGACTCTCAATAGCACCAATCCCACCGTAATCACCACTGGAAACAATATTGCCACCAAAATTCCTTTTTTCAAATCTCCATTCATGGCATCTGCCACCAAGCCTACCACCGTAGGGCCACTGGAACATCCCACATCTCCCGCCAGTGCCATCAAGGCATACATAGCCGTTCCCGCTCCCGGAAGACTGATCGCTGCCATACTAAAGGTCCCTGGCCAGAAAATCCCTACAGAAAAGCCACAGATTCCGCAGCCCACCAGAGAAAGCACAGGATGTGGTGCGAAAACAGTCAGCAGATAGCTGGCAACACAAAGCAAACCACTGCCTACCATCATTTTTTTCAGCGGAATCCGGCTACTATACTTTCCATAGATTGCCCTTGAGGTTCCCATCAAGACGGCAAAGGTACAGGGTCCTGCCAAATCACCCACCATCTTCGATACCCCCAGCGCCGACTCTGCAAAAGCAGATGCCCACTGGCTCACTGCCTGCTCCGATGCACCAGCACAAATCATCAGAATCATCAACAGCCAGAAAACTTTTTGCGTAAGCATCTTTCCAAGTCCCATCTTTTCATGACCATTATCTATAGGATAGATAGGTACCAAAGAAAAATATAACACATTAAACAACGGTACCAACGCCCAAAGACACGCAAGCACCTTCCAATTGGATATTCCACACAGGGCAAAGAACAAAGTAGACAGTAGCACTACCGCCACATGCCCCCAGCAATAAAAAGAGTGTAGCAAGCTCATGGCCCCTTCTTTTTCCTTGGTAGGACAAGCTTCCACGATAGGACTTACCAGCACTTCCATGATTCCTCCACCGATGGCATAGAGCACTACGCAGCTTAGAACTCCCGCATAGGCATTGCCCACCATCTGAGGTACTACTGCAAGGCCACAGAGACCAAGTGCGGATACTCCATGCCCAAGTATCATAGCCGCACGGTAGCCAATAAAATCTATAAACTTGGTAGCCAAAAAGTCCACTGTAAGTTGCACTGCAAAATTTAAGGTCGTGATGAATGTAATCTGATCCAATGTCAGCCCAAAATCTTCCACAAAGGTCAAAAACAACAGTGGCACAAAGTTATTGACGATAGCCTGTGTAATGTAACCTATGTAACTGGCGTATATGGTATGTTTGTAGTTTGTTCTTATATTATGTAACATCTTATTTCGCTCCCTGACGCTCATCGGTAATGATGTGCACCAATTCCTCATGAGGATTCTGCAAATACTCCTGTAAAAAGGAAGGAAACGCTGTATATTTGTCCAAATCCTCAATTGGAATCCAATGCATCTCTTCCTTAATACCGTATTCCCAGCTATCACTATGAAGTTCTTTTGTTCCTCTTGGCTTCATAAGAAAATAAAGCGCTATCTCGTGGCAGCAAAGCCCACTAAGCAACCCATCGCTGGAGTCAAAGAAGTTCTCGTGTACCACCGCAAGTCTATCCACCTCATAGTGCACACCTGTCTCTTCGAAAACCTCTCTCACCACTGCCTGCTGAGCAGTTTCGCCTAACTGAACGCCTCCGCCCACGCTGTATAGATAGTTGTCCCTCTCATTTCCAACCATCAGTACACAGCCATCTTCTACCACAATTGCTCCCGCACGATAACGAAACCAATTGTCATCCCTTGAAAAGCAACAATCCTTACCCTTATTCCAATCCATACTTTCCTCTCCTACTCACTGTATTGATCCAATTTCTGCTTTTTCTTTGCAATAGTAATAGTACGCTCCCTGTCTCCAGGTCTTTGGCAAAGCATTTCCACCACCTCATCGTTTTCCATCACTTTACTTACCTTGTAAAGCCTGCCCAAATCATTTAGGTAGTAAGCTTCCTCGCCCATCCAAAGAGTACGGCTTCCTGTAACCCAAAACGGACAAAGAATCAAAGCAAACACTGCAATATAGAACACACTGTAGGTATACACAATAGATGACACAAACACGATAGAAATAGCATAGTACAAAAAGATCGCTATGCACTGTCTCCAAAGCTTGTAATCAAACATGCGTCTTTTCAGTGCCCTGAATTTGTCCTTTAAAAGGAGCTGCCATATCACACTGCTTTCACCCACTGCCAAAGCCAGCACCGTAATCACTCCAAAAATTGGGTCCAAATAGTCCGCCGTATGGGGCTGTAACTCCTGTCCAAATCCACACAAATATAAAAACAAGGCATTGAACCCTACTGTTAGTATAAAAATAATCCATCTAATATACTTATTTTTTTCCATACTAATCTCCCTTTTACATATTATTACTTCACATACTGTTGTCCAGTTTTGTTCACTACAAGTCTAACAAACAGGAAAAGCTCTGTGGCAATATTAATCTCCATGCTTCCTCATTGTGTACCTTGTCTGCGTCATAGGTTTCAAACACCAATAACTCATCATATCTGTACTGCACCATGGTTTCCTTCATCTTGCGCGAAGATACCACCAACTGTTTTTCCAAATCATCCGCTTCGCCACAGTAGATATGAACCTTTGGAAGTTTTGCTTTATTATTTTCAAATTGTAATCTTTTAAAGAAATTCTCAAAGGCTTCCATCTCATACAATCCATAGGCTGGTGAATATGACAATACATATTTGTAAAATCCCAACTCCTTCATGGCACAATAGAAGGCTGCAATGCCTCCCATAGACGAACCACCGATTCCAATGTTTTCTTCATCTATGTTGTACTTTTTCTTTATATAAGGATGAACTGTTTTCAACATAAATGTAGATAGTTCGTCCAAATGTCCCTCTACAAAAACCTCTTCTGGAATATCCGTTGCCAAAGGTGCCAATTTGCCGAAGTCCTTTGGCTCCATGAACAATTCCAGTTCACGATACATATCCGCATTTTCAATTCCCACAACTATGATGTTTCTTCCATATTGATGATAGACAGCATTTAATACCACATCTAACTGCCATCCACCGTAGGGATCATTTTTGTCAGTGTACTGCCCTGCACCACAAAATATGTTCTGCGCATCAAAGAAATAGAGCACTTCATGGGGTGTTTTTTCATCGTAGGATGCAGGAACAAACACATAGATTTTTTTGGACGCATCTTCTCTATAGCTTAGGTTTGCTTTATCCTCAAAAACATAGGTGTCTACATGACCAGTCGACTTATCCTCTCTGCTAAAAAGATAGGTCAAGTCCCTTTCCTGAGATGCATTCCACTTATACTCTACTCCAAGAGAAAGGTTGCCTGGGAATATCTTGCTAGTTTCTTCTATTTTTATAGCAGAACTGCCGTCTACGAAGGCTACACATTCTTCAAGCCTTGTGTTCCTATCTGCAGATGCAAACTGTAGATGATCATACTTCTCACAATCAAACGCAAAGACAAAATCCCCGTCTTCATCTACCTGCGTCAGTTTGACGGTTTCACGCACCGCTTCATCCATAGAGTAAAGCACTGCATAAACACTTGTCCAATTTTTCGTATTTCTAAAATAGATGTTAGCCATGGTTTGTTCTCCCCATTATTAGCGTCCTTTTGTGCACATTGAATCCCTCTAATCATAACACATCTTTTGCAGACAGAAAACCACCCACTTTCGCGAGCGGCCCACACAAAAAAAAGAGTACTGCTTTCGCAATACTCTTTCCTTTTGCTGAGACATCGGGGATTCGAACCCCGGACAACTTGATTAAAAGTCAAGTGCTCTACCGACTGAGCTAATATCCCATATTAAATTAACAGGGCTAGCTGGATTCGAACCAGCGAATGCAGGAATCAAAATCCTGTGCCTTACCGCTTGGCGATAGCCCTTTAATGTCACCAAGCGTGTCGCTCGGACACAAACATCTAGATAATAAAGGTGGATAATGGGATTCGAACCCATGGCCTCCAGAGCCACAATCTGGCGCGCTAACCAACTGCGCTATACCCACCATAGCGAGACTCTATCGTCCAAAGACTCAAATCTCAAATGTGCCCAAAGGGATTCGAACCCCCGACCCACGGCTTAGAAGGCCGTTGCTCTATCCAGCTGAGCTATGGACACATGAAGTAAATATGAAGCTGGGTGTAATCCCCGCTTTGTTGACTATGCCAACATTTGCTTCGCCTCTTCTGCTCCGCAGAAGAAAGCGGGTGATGGGAATCGAACCCACGTATCCAGCTTGGAAGGCTGGTGTTCTACCATTGAACTACACCCGCATAACTAAAAATTTCCATAAAATAAATCGGGGTGACAGGATTCGAACCTGCGACCCCCTGCTCCCAAAGCAGGTGCTCTAGCCAAGCTGAGCCACACCCCGATGAAGTGCATCACTTCGTGACGCAAGACATATTATATTACAAGGTTTTTCATATGTCAACAGGTTTTTTTAGAAATTTTCTAAATGTCAGATTTCCGTGAAAATTCCCCTTTAAATGCCTATTTCAAGGCAATTACATGTGCAATTTGCACTTAAAAAATTCGCACTATCTGAAACACATCAAAAAATCTCTTCCCTGTATGCTCCGTGCATAGATATTTACTCTACATACCTCAGTGTGAAATGCGCCTCGCCCTCGCGGTCAATATCCATGAGTGCATAGGAAGGCTGCCTTCCCTCCTGTCTAGGATAAGAAAGGCTTCCTGGATTTACGGCTATTACATCAGGGCTGATATCTATGACTGGTCTATGAGTATGTCCATAAAAAACGATATCTATTCCTCTCGTCTTCGCTTCATCCTTAAGTATCTGGTTTCCCATAGACACATAGTACTGGTGACCATGCGTAATCCAAACCTTATACTTTCCAATCATCAGTTCCAGTTCCCCAGGCAATCCAGAAAAGAAGTCATTGTTGCCTGCCACCATATAAATAGGACATTCTGCCGCAGCCTCAAACTCATACTCTGCCCCTTCTGTATCGCCGCAGTGAATAATCATATCTACTGGACCTACTGTTTCTAACACATCATAAAAACCAGCATTACGCTTGTGTGTATCACTCACAATTAAAACTTTCATACATTCCTCTTATAAATGTTTCTTCAGTTCTGCCTTCATGGCCTCCAAAGCAAGACCTCTGTGGCTTACTTGATTTTTTTCTTCAGGTGAAAGCTGTGCTGTCGTCTTTCCAAACTTTGGCACATAAAAAATGGGGTCGTATCCGAAGCCATTCTCACCCGCCTCTTCATATCCAATTCTTCCTTCAAATATGCCTCGTGTAGTCAATTCTTCACCATTTGGAAGAACGGCTGCAATGGCACACACATATCTGGCTGTGCGTTTTTCATCTGGCACACCTTCCAGTTGCTGAATAATGTAATTGTTCTTGATTGTATAGGAGGTATCCTCTCCCATAAATCTGGCAGAATAGATTCCAGGGCCATTGTCCATGAACTCTATCTCTATTCCAGAGTCATCTGCCATCACGATGGCATCGGTATATTTGGCCACTTCTCTAGCCTTAATCAACGCATTTTCTTCGTAAGTCGTTCCATCTTCAACGATATCAATAGAAATCCCAGCCTCCTTCATGGACAATACTTCCATGCCCATATCCGCCAGTATCGCCTGAACCTCTCTCACCTTTCCTGCATTTCCTGTCGCAAAAACGATCCTATTGTGCATCTGTTTCTTCTCCCTTAAACATTCCTAGTATTGCGCTGGCAATTCCCTCTGCAACTTTATCACGATATTCTTCTATCGCAAGCAATTCTCTTTCCTTTTCATTGGAAAGATATCCTACACTTAATTGCACAGCAGGTACACAGACTTCGTAAAATAATGCATCCTGATCAGAGCCCTCCCAAATGCCATTTCCACGGCCACTGGCACTAATCGCCACTTCACGCACCAAGGTATCCGCCAAAAGTACACTTGAAATCTTAGGTGTAAAGTATGTATTGTACAAGGCTTCAACACCATAGTTTTCGCCAAATGCCTCTTCCACTTCAGTACTCGTTCCAATACTTATCATAAAATCCGGTTTCAGAGTATCTACCAAATGCTGCCTGAGTTGCTTTGAGCGCTCCACATTCTCCAATCTGGTAAAGTACACTTTGATGCCAGTGTCAGTCATCTTCGTCTGCAATCGCTTTGCCACATCAAGTGCCACATCATTTTCACTGATACTTGAATTGCCCGCTCCCCACTTTTGTGTTCCACCAAGCGGATCAATCACCACTATGTTTTCATATAGGGAATGAGGGTCAACAGGTTCCACCACAAGTCTGCCATTTTCCAGCAGATTCTTGCACTCAAAGATGTCCCCCATCAAAAGACGCAGTACTACCCTATTTTCTCGCACTTCATAAGTTCCAGAAAGAATACTACTGGTATCTCCCGAAATCCACTGCTGTTCAAAAAAAGTGTAGTCGCATCCCTCGATAGAAACCCAAAGTTCCTGCAAAATATATTTATTCTCTATGCTTACCTGTTCCGCAGCCACTCCTTGTGGCAATGGAATTACAAAAGTTCCCGCATCGCTATCTTTATGAATGTTGAGGCTCTTGATAATAATCTTATCACTGGCCGTTCCCTCTTCCTCAATCCCAAGCTGGCCTTCCACGTTGTCAATGACAACCGCCTTGTTCTGCGCATAGACCAACATGGCACTCATAGATACCACAAAAAACAGCAGACTACAGATAAACACTCTCAACTGTAGTTTGTTGCTCATACTTCTCCTTTTCGTTTTGGTGGCTTAGGGCCCATGAACTGATAATAATAGGTCTTCATCATGCCATTGTAAATCTTTCGGTTTTTGTCCGCTTTGCGTCCAATGTTCTGCTCTGCCTGCTCATAGGCAGTAATCAGTCCCATGCTCCAGCTATCCAGCGCTTTATATCTCTCACCGATAGTCTTGTATAAAGCCGGCAAATTCGCCTTTTCCTCCAAGCGCTCTCCATAAGGAGGATTGGTGATAATAAATCCATATTTCTTGCTATGGCTAAGCTTGTCAACGCCTCTCTGCTGAAAATGAATCAAATGGTCCACTCCTGCCAGTTTTGCGTTTTCCCTTGCAATAGCCACCATTTTGTCATCCAAATCAAATCCCTGGATATCTGTCTCAACTGACAAATCCACCATCTCTCTGGCTTCGTCAAAGGCATCGTACCAAACCTTGGAAGGTACGATGTGCTGCCAGTTTTGAGCTGTAAACTCACGGTTCATACCCGGTGCCATATTGGCCGCCATCATAGCAGCCTCAATTGGAATCGTTCCACTACCACAGAAAGGATCAACCAAAATACGGCTGCCATTCCATGGGGTTAGCATAATCAACGCCGCTGCCAAATTTTCCGCAATCGGTGCCTTCGCTGTCAGCTTACGATATCCTCTTTTATGTAAAGACTCACCAGTAGTATCTAGTGCCACTGTCACTTCATCCTTCATCAAAAAGACGCGAACAGGAAAACTTTCCCCTGTCTCTGGAAAAAGAGAAATGTGGTGTACTTCCTTCATTCTCTCTACCATGGCCTTTTTCATAATGGATTGAATATCAGAAGGGCTAAACAATTTACTCTTTACACTAGCCGCCTTAGTCACCCAGAACTTTCCATCCTTTGGAATATACTCCTCCCAAGGCAAAGCCTTTGTTCCCTGAAAAAGTTCCTCAAAGGTTTCTGCGTGAAATCTTCCTATTTTAATAAGTACTCTCTCTGCTGTGCGCAAAAAGATGTTGGCACGGCACAAAGCCTCCTCGTCACCCAAGAAGGTAATGCGACCATCTGCGACCTCTGTCACATCATAGCCCAAATCTATAATCTCTTTTTTCAAAACTGCTTCCATACCAAAATGGCACGGAATAATCAATTCCATTCTCTTCATAAAATCTCCATTATCCTATTTTTGACAACACTTCTTCAATATACCCCATTCTAACACAAAAAGGGATGCACTTGCATCCCCTTTTTTTCGCTTTCTAAACAAAGCAACCTATTTCATCATCTGCAATTCTTCTGGCTGTCGTTCTTTGCCTTGTTGCTAGCGTTGTTCTTAGAACTATTCTTACTACCAGCGTTATTTTTATTAGAACTATTCTGGCAATTCTGAGAATTGTTCTGTGCGTTGTTCTGGTTGTTGTTCTGAGATTCATTCTGACTATTATAAGACATATCTTTTCCCTCCTGTTGTTAACGGTTACAACAGTATTATGTCTATTGTGTATACTTTTTATACAAATTCACTTGGTACTTTTGGACTATTTTATCACTTGATTTTCTTACGAAATTATGTTAAACTTAGTTTGCAATCGAGAATAACCCTTCATTCATTCTCGTTTGCAACCCTTATACTAATTATTTATACTCCCCTCGAAAAAAGCTATCAGCCCCCCTGATAGCTTTTTTCCCTTTTATGGATTTTTCTTTTTTGTGTCTATTCCTTTTTGGGGCAACTCTATTGCCTTTTGTCTATATTCTTAATCAAGAATACAATCAGCCAAATCACCAAAATAATAGGTGCCAGCCACCACACAACAGCCACTACAATTCCCAGCACAGCTACCACTGTAAGAACCAGTAGCAACACAATCAGCCATCCAGGAATGTTAATCTTCTTTCTGTGTACATATCCCTGCTCATCCGGTTCTTCATAGTCTGCATTTCCATTTTCAGCATCAATGATAGATCTTGCAATCAATCTTGGATTGCCGAGTTCACGTAGCACTTCCTCTTCTGTCTTTCCTCTTCGGATTTCAGCATTGATGTATTCTTCGTAATATCTGGCATGACTTTCAATCTGAGAACTGCCTAGTTTGCCAGATAACGCCATCCTAAGTTCATCTAAAAAAGTCTGCTTGGTCATACTAAACCCTCCTACTTCGCGCCAAGTGATTTTTGGACAGCAAATAACCACCTAACTGCGTGTTGAGCAATCTGATTATTTTGCAATAACAAAACGATCGCCCAGGCACATTATAGCATGCACCGAGGCGACCGTAAATATAAGGAAAAGAAAGTTTGTTAGCCTTTTACACTACCAACCGCTACACCCTGTACGATATGTTTAGACAAAATCAAGTACACGATGATTACTGGGAAGATAGACAAAGATATAGATGCATATACCTGACCCATATCAAACTTAAGGAAGTCAGCACTACGAAGCTGAGCAATCAGGATAGGCAAAGTCTTCAATTCATTTTTCTTCAAAATAAGTGCTGGTGTGAAGTAGTTGTTCCAGCTACTTACAAATGCAAAAATTGCCTGAACTGCGATTGC
Source organism: Lachnospiraceae bacterium (assembly GCA_017453065.1). Classification (GTDB taxonomy): domain Bacteria; phylum Bacillota; class Clostridia; order Lachnospirales; family Lachnospiraceae; genus Acetatifactor. The sequence goes on from JAFTKW010000001.1 coordinate 133,281, forward strand.
AGGTTTCATCAGTGGCAATACAATGGCATTGAAGGTTCTGAATTCACCAGATCCATCAATACGAGCCGCTTCCACCAAGGAAAGAGGCAGGTTACTTTCCATGTACTGTTTCAGATAGTAGAAAGTAACAGGTGCAGCAATTGCTGGCACAACCAATGGAACGAAAGAGTTTTCCATGTCCAAAGTCAAAACCAATTTCAGGAAACCAAGTGCTGTAACTTGAGTTGGAATCATCATTACCATCAAAATGAACGTAAAGATAAATTTCTTACCCTTAAACTCATATGCGTGAATCGCATACGCCGTCATGGTCGAAAAATATACGCCAAGTCCCGCACTAAGTCCTGCCACAATCAAACTGTTGAGCATACCTCGTAAGATAGGCTGTGATCCAGTAAGTACATTCTTTAGGTTCTCAAACAGATTTGTACTTGGCAAAAGTGTAAATCCCAGTGTCAAATGGGAATGAGATCTTGTGGTATTAATCAGCAAAACATAAAACCAGAAAAGACATAGCAATGTAAGAAAAATAAACACTGCATAAGCAATAAATCTTCTAACTTTGATGCCCATGGATTTATCAGGTTCATAATTCATATTTCTATCATTCATCCTTGCGCACCTCCTAATTTACTTTCTTGTTTGTGAATTTAAATACCAGTAAGCTCAAGATACCAGTAATCACAAATAAGAATACAGACAACACACCACCCATACCAAAGTTACGGCTGAACAGATGATTGTTCAGATACATTATCAGTGTCATAGAAGAACGCATTGGATTGCCAGTGCCATCGGTCAAAATCTGTGGTACATCGAACATCTGCAGACCACCGATCAAAGATGTAATCATTACATATATCAAGATTGGTTTCAAAAGTGGCAATGTAATTTTAGTGAACACCTGAGTTGCATTTGCGCCGTCTACCTGTGCCGCTTCAAACAACTCTGTATCAATACCCATCATACCAGCCATCAAAAGAATGGTGGTATTACCAAACCACATAAGGAAGTTCATCAGTGCCACCAAACTTCTGGTTCCCCACACCTGCATCAAAAAGTCAACAGGTTGCTCCAAAATACCTATATCAACCAAAAGTTGGTTCACCGGACCGCTCTGAGAGAAGAACGCAAAGAACAGCATAGAAAATGCAGATGCCATGATTAAGTTTGGCAGGTAGATAACCGTCTTGAAAAATCTGGTAAATTTCAGTCTCAAACTTGGATCTGCAAACCATGCTCCAAGCAGCAATGAAACTAAAATCTGAGGTACAAATCCCAAAATCCACATAATCATAGTGTTTTCCAAATATACCCAAATATCCGGATTGGAAAACAATTTTACAAAGTTATCAAATCCCACAAAATTAGGTCCAACCTGCATCAGACCAACTCTATAGTTTTCAAAAAAGCTATTGTAAATTGTTGTAATCAATGGAATCAATTGAAAAACAACATATACAACAACGAAAGGAATCAAGAAAATATAGCCCCATTTATTGTAGCTAGTTACTTTTCCACTTTTGACTTTTTTCATAATGCTACCTCCATTCCAGCCCACAAAGCTGGCAACAATTCACTCTCTTCTCAGCAAACTCTTGCCGGCTCTGCAAAACATATCTTGCGCGAGTGCGCATCACAGGCTTTAACATTGCAACATCCAATAGAGTTCTGCTTGCAGAACTCATGCGCCGAGCGCAGTCGCCTGCGACAAATTCATATTGCGCGAGTGCGCATCACAGGCTTTAACATTGCATATGCAATGTTAAAGCCACGCCTGCCTGCTCATTCACAGGCAGACATGGCTTTCATTAACCACTAATTATCTGTCGTATAGTGACTTCTAATTAATATGTAAGGTTAGGATATTTTTCCTGAACTGCTTTGTAGAACAAGTCTAAAGCTTCGTCGTATGTAGCAGCGCCATCAAAGTACTGCTTCATAGCATCCTGGAATTCTTCATTACAACCCTGGTCATAAGCGGAAAGGTTGCTAAGATCGATGCTTCCAGCACCTGCAGCATAGATAGCAAGTGGGTTCTGTCCGCCAAGGATCTTGCTTGTGTAGTCAGACTGAGCCATAGCTTCCATAGCTGGTTTGTTGTTTACGAAGTCGTCATCCTGGATAACGATCTGCTTCATAAGGTCAGCATTTGCTGTCATCTGAAGCATGATATCTTTTACAAGAGAGCTGTTGTCTGTGCCGTTAGCTGCACAAATCCATGTACCGCCCCAGAAGAAGCCCTGAGGACCTTCTGTACATCCCCAGTCACCATTGTAACCAATGGAACCTTCCTGATCTGCTGCCATAGAGAAGTTGATGAGCCAAGCTGGTCCAAAGTAGCAGAATACTTTACCCTGTGGGTAGAAGCCTTCACTCCACTCTGTGCTCCAAAGTTTGTGTGTCTTTGTCTGTCCTGCCTGTACCATCTTCATGGAGTCGTCAACCCATTTCTTAATGTTGTCATCGATAACGATCTTGTCATCAACAACCCATTTTGTAGAAACGTTGTTGGAGTATACACGATATGTATCCATTACAGAAGAAACCATGCTGTATCCAGCAGCCTGCATTGTGCCTGCTGTTTCAACGAATTTGTCCCAAGAAGAAACATACTTCTGAACTTCTGCAGGATCATCTGTACCAAGAACTTCCTTAGCTACTTCTCTGTTGTAGAACATAGCACCAGGACATCCCTGCCATGAAACACCCTTAAGTACGCCTTCGGAATCTGTTACGATATCCTGAGTATACTTATACTGGTCTTTCAAATCGTTTGCAGTAATACCAAGAGTAGTTACTGGCAATGTGTAATCTGTGTCAACATATTTAAGTGCATAGTCAGCTTCGATCAAGAAGATATCAATCTTGTCATCAGCTGCTGCTTTGTCCTGACCAAGTAATACTTCGTCCAAATTGTTCTGGTATGCGTTGTCAGCGTTAGGAGTGATGTTCCAAACAACTGTTACGTCACCAATTTTACCTGTTGTTGCATCAACTTCTTCATAACCTGGGTAATGAGAAGTAATTCTGCTCTTGAACTCTTCGTTCCAGCAGTAGATGTTCAGCACTTTACCGCCATCAGTAGCAGTACCAGCTGATCCTTTTGCGCCACAGCCAACGAGTGCAGAAGCAACCATAACTGTAGCTAAGATAAGTCCTAAAACTTTCTTTTTCATACTTTAATTCCTCCCTTAAATTAGATAGAAAAGTTACTTTATATTTACGCCCTTACGGCACAAATATCACAATTAATCACGGCGACTAAATCTCGCCCACTGTCTTACCTGGGTAAACATTGCCCTCTACTACAATCTGTTCAATCAGTGTAGTCTTCGGTCTTTCAATCAGTTCCACCAAGCGTTCTCCCGCTCTCTCGCCAATCAGTTTGGTATCCTGTCTAAGCGTTGTAAGCTGTGGCTCGATATGTCTTCCCACGCGAATTCCATCATAGCCAGCTACCGATATATCTTCTGGAATGCTAAGACCTCTCTCCTTAATCGCATTGATTCCGCCAAAACTGGAAAAATCATCTGGATAAAGGATGCAAGTTGGTGGATTTGGCAAATCCAACAAAGCCAACGTTTCCTGCATAGTCTGTTTCGTATCTCTATATGCAGCCTCTCGAATATACTCATCTGGAATGGTAAGTCCCAATTCCTCTGCTGTCTTATAAAAAGAAGAAAGTCTGCTTTGGGTAACCGCTGAATCTGCTCCATGAATGTAAGCTACTTTGCGATGTCCCTGTTCATATATATATGTAAGCAAATCTTTCATGCCTTTCACATTGTCAGAAGTGATTGCAATGCGATTGTTAAATATATGGTCTATGGTTACAATCGGAATATCGCTTCGAATCAATTCCTCCACCTGTGGATCATAAAAATTCACGCAGGCGATGATGACTCCATCAAAACCTCTATATTTACAATGCTCTAAATATGTAGCGCGACCCTTGCTGGCATTGATAAAGGTAATGTCATATCCTTTACGCTCAACAGTTCGCTTAAAACTTTCAAGCACATTTGCAAAGTAGTCATGAGTCAAACCGCTTCTAGCTTCGTCAGAGAAAAGAACGCCTATGTTATAGGTACGATTCGTTTTCAGTGCTCTGGCTGAAGAATTAGGGAAGTAACCCATCTCTTTGGCAACCTGTCTGATATTCGCTTTTGTTTCTTCTCCAATATCGCTGTGATCATTTAAGGCCTTGCTTACGGTAGCAATGCTAACACCACAGGCTTTGGAAATATCTTTCATGGAAGCCATGGTTACAGTCCTCTCCAAAACAGGTGATACGCTCAAGATTTGTGCGACCATTCATTTGCTTAATCGTTTTCGTAAATTAAATATACATCAACTTTTACACTTTTGCAATACTTTTTGCAGTTTTTTTATGCAACTTTTACACCTTTTGGTTGTTTTTACTAGTTTTTACGTAAATGCAAGCGGTTGCTCACTTGATTTTTGGTGAATTTTGAACAAGTAAATCCGTGATATTACAAATTTTAGCGTAAACGGTTTCGTAATTGTCTAAAAATGTCCGAACTGTTTCTTCTTTATGAAAAATTAAAGAAATGCCTATTTTTCAATATTTCTGTTGCTTTTTTAACAATCAATGTGTATAATTTGGACATAGACTGATTTTGTGGTTTTACTTAAACGTTTACTAAGAAAGCAGTAAATTACATATTATTAAAGGAGAAAAAGGATATGAAATTCGGCTATTTTGATGATGCCCATCGCGAATACGTCATCACAACACCCAAAACACCACTTCCATGGATCAACTATTTAGGATGTAACGACTTTTTTAGTTTGATTTCCAACACTTGTGGTGGTTATTCCTTTTATAAAGACGCTAAACTTTTGCGTCTCACCAGATATCGCTACAACAATGTACCAGCAGATATCAATGGTAAATACTTATATATTAAAGATGGGGACACAGTTTGGAATCCAGGCTGGCAGCCAACCAAGACTGAGCTAGACTCTTACGAATGCCGTCATGGTATCGGATACAGCCGTTTCACTGGTTCTAAAAATGGCGTACTTGCTTCTGTTCTTTCTTTCGTTCCTATGAACGATACTTGCGAAGTGAGCAAGGTTACCATCACCAACCAGTCTGACGTAGCAAAAGACTTGAAACTCTTCTCCTTCGTAGAGTGGTGTCTGTGGAATGCAGATGATGATATGAAGAACTTCCAGCGTAATTACAGTACAGGTGAAGTTGAAATTTCCGGTTCCATCCTCTTCCACAAGACCGAATACCGTGAAAGACGTAATCACTACGGCATCTATTCCGTAAATGCTCCTATTGATGGTTTCGATACCATTAGAGATGAATTCCTTGGTGCTTATCGCAGCACAGAGAATCCAAAAGCTGTTGAAGACGGTGCTTGCACAAACTCTGTGGCAAGCGGATGGTCTCCAATTGCTTCTCACCAGCTCAACATCACATTGGCTCCAGGCGAATCTAAAGAATATGTATTCGTTCTCGGCTACATTGAGAACCCACAGGATGACAAATGGGAATCCTATGGCATCGTAAATAAAAAGCCTGCATTTGAAATGGTAGCTCGCTACCAGACATCTGCAGATGTGGATCGTGCTTTTGCAGAGCTTAACGCTTATTGGGAAGGTCTTCTTTCCAAATACAATGTACAGTCTGGCAACGACAAGGTTAACCGTATGGTTAATATCTGGAACCAGTATCAGTGTATGGTTACCTTCAACATGTCCCGTTCCGCTTCTTATTATGAATCCGGAATCGGCCGTGGCATGGGCTTCAGAGATTCCTGCCAGGATTTGCTTGGTTTCGTACACTTGATTCCTGATCGTGCCAGAGAGCGTATTATCGATATCGCTTCTACACAGTTCCAGGACGGTAGCGCTTATCATCAGTATCAGCCACTTACCAAGAAAGGTAACTCCGACATTGGTTCTGGTTTCAATGACGACCCACTTTGGCTCATTGCAGGTACCAGTGCTTATGTAAGAGAAACTGGCGATACTTCCATTTTGACAGAAATGGTTCCTTTCGATAACGATATGTCCGTAGCGACACCACTTATGGATCACTTGAAACGTTCTTTGGATTACATCATCAATCACAAAGGACCACATGCACTTCCTCTTATTGGTCGTGCAGACTGGAATGACTGTTTGAACCTGAACTGCTTCTCCGAGCATCCAGGTGAATCCTTCCAGACCTTTGGCCCTTCAGAGGGACCTGTAGCAGAATCTGTATTTATTGCAGGTATGTTTGTAAAATACGGTGAAGAATATGCTCAGCTCTGCGAGCTTATGGGTGATACAGCAGAAGCAGCAAGAGCTCGTAAGGAAGTTGAGATTATGTATGATGCTATCCTGAAAGATGGATGGGACGGCGACTGGTTCGTACGTGCATACGATGCATATAGCCAGAAGATTGGTTCAAAAGAATGTGAAGAAGGTCAGATTTTCATCGAACCACAAGGCTTCTGTGTTCTTGCTGGCGTAGGTGTCAAAGAAGGCTTGGCTGAAAAAGCACTTAACTCCGTCAAGGAAAGATTGGATACCAAGTATGGTGTCATGATTCTTCAGCCTGCATACACCAGATACCACCTTGAACTCGGCGAAGTTTCCTCTTATCCACCTGGATACAAAGAGAACGCTGGTATCTTCTGCCACAACAATCCATGGGTTTCCATTGCTGAAACTGTAATTGGACGCGGCGACAGAGCATTTGAAATTTACCAGAAGACTTGTCCAGCTTATGTGGAAGAAATCAGCGAGATTCATCGCACCGAACCATATGTATACTCACAGATGGTTGCAGGCGCTGATGCAAAGTTCCACGGCGAAGCAAAGAACAGCTGGCTGACAGGTACAGCAGCTTGGACCTTTGTAAATATCTCCCAGTACATTCTGGGTGTATATCCTACTCACACAGGTCTTTCCATCAATCCATGTGTTCCTGAAGGATTCGGTGATTTCACTCTCACCAGAAGTTTCCGTGAAGGCACCTACAACATCAAGGTTTCCAACCCATCTGGCGTACAGAAGGGCATTGCTTCCTTGACAGTAGACGGACAGAAGGTAGAAGGTTGCATTATTCCTTATGTAAAAGGAAAGACTGAGTACAATGTAGAAGTTGTAATGGGTTAATTTCATAACTTTCTCCAATAAAAAGAGCAGATATCCACTTGGGTATCTGCTCTTTCTATTAATGATTTTTACCATTTTTTTACAGGACAGTAATTCTTCGCCACTATAGCTCTCATTTCTACATAGCAGCCACAATGTCTGCACATTCCAGAAAGCAAGCTTTCACATGCCTGGCAACTAGCAAGTCTATCCTGATATAACTGCTCGGAAGCTTTGATTTCTTCATCCAAACTTTCTATATATTCATATAGGTTGCGGAACATCTCTTCCCCATCCGCCATATCTTTGATCAAACACTTCTTGCAGAGTCTTCTTTCGTCCATGGGACTTCCTTGCCTTAGTAATTTTCTGCTTTGATTTCAAAATAAGATTGTGGGTGTGCACATACTGGGCATACTTCTGGAGCCTGTTTGCCTACATGGATGTGGCCACAGTTGCCGCATTTCCAAATCATATCGCCATCTCTGCTAAATACCAAGCCGCCTTCTACATTTTCAAGGAGTTTGCGATATCTCTCCTCGTGTTCCTTTTCGATTGCTGCTACACCTTCAAACAGTCTTGCAATTTCTTCAAAGCCTTCTTCTCTAGCTTCTTTTGCAAAAGTAGCATACATATCAGTCCACTCATAGTTTTCACCCTGAGCTGCATCTAACAAATTCTCTGCTGTAGATGGCATTCCACCATGCAACAATTTAAACCACATCTTTGCATGCTCTTTTTCGTTTGCTGCAGTCTCTTCAAAAATATTTGCAATCTGAACATAGCCATCTTTTTTTGCCTTGGACGCATAATAAGTATATTTATTGCGTGCCATAGATTCGCCTGCAAATGCAGACATTAAATTCGCCTCTGTCTTTGTTCCCTTTAAATTTGCCATACTATACCTCTTTCCGTGTCATCGGACACCCTTTCAACTCTTCAAATACATTTTTTACATAATAAATGCACTCTTGTGATACAATAATCATACTTCCAAATCCTAACTTTGTAAATCAATTTTATTTTGCAAAAAGTGTTGACAATTTATACACTTTCATGTAATATATCTAATGTTGCAAGTGTTACTGCAATAAATGTGCGCTTAGCTCAGCTGGATAGAGCGTTTGGCTACGGACCAAAAGGTCGGGAGTTCGAATCTTCTAGCGCACGCTAAAAAAAGACATCTCAGAAATGAGATGTCTTTTTTTTGCGTGCGGTTGCGCACAGGCCTATCTCATTGCGGGGCTTTTTTATTGCGCAGACGTTTATTGTCTGCTGGGCGGCTTGCGCACTGCTACATCTCAGAAATGAGATGTCTTTTATTGCGCAGACGTTTATTGTCTGCTGGGCGGCTTGCGCACTGCTACATCTCTTCAAACTTGTAAATAACGCATTTTCGTGTATAATATTATTATGGAGGGTGCGCTATGAACAATCTATTTATGATCGTCTTATTTGCCAACGGAGTTATCGCTGGCTACTTTGCATTACAACGTCTTTGGAACCATCCACGAAAAGACTTCCTCAACTATATGACTCCTTTGCTTTGTGTAGCAAGCTGCTTGTGGAGTCTCGGCTATGCCGCCATGCTATATTTAGGAAACGTTCCTGCTGCATACTTTTACCGTTCCGTTGGGCTGTTCGGCATTTTTTCTTACATATTTGTGGCTCAACTTATGGTTTGCCGCATTGCAAGACTTCCTAAGAATGTCAGATATCTTTTATCCGGACTCTCTAGTACCGGATTTGTCATTTTCTTTATCTTGATCCAAGAAGATCAGTATTCCCATTCTATCGCAGGAATCGGAACAGGTGTCACTTCCTTCTTCCAAGATGGATTAGTAAATCACCTTTTCACCACTTACTGTCTTCTTGCAACCACAATCATCACTGTATTATCTATTTATATCCGCTTCCGTCCTATCAAGAGATTACAGACCATCGGTAAATATTTCATACTTATCATGTCCTTTTTTATCTTTGGAATCTTTTTGGACAGTTTCTTCCCTATAAAGGGAGACTCTGCGGTTCCTATTTTATGCATATTCCAGTTTTGGGGTATGTGTACTATTTATCATGCAGTTTATCTACATAACAAATCACAAATTACTGTTGTTAACATGGCGGACTACATGCTCTTTTCAGTATCCTCCCCCATCTTTGTCTTTGATACCGATCGCAAGTTATGTCTTGCCAATGCTGCTTCTACACCTTACTTGCATCCAGATACCGAGCCAAATCGCGAAAGTCTTGGCAAATTAAATCGCGCAGAAACTATTTTCCAGTGTAGCGCAGATGAAATTTTTGATTTTGAAGGAGAAAGTAAGAATTTTGACACAGCCAGCGTTGTTCACGGCGGAAGCTGTAGTTTGTCTATCAACAAAATAAACGACAAACACGGCGATGTCATTGGATATATTGTTGTTACCACCGACTTGTCGGAACGAATCAAAACTCTCCATCATTTGGAGCAAGCCATGGAAGAAGCCGAAGCGGCCAATATCTCCAAGAGTACATTCCTGGCAAAGATGTCTCACGAGATTCGTACTCCTATGAACAGCATCATCGGATTTTCCGAATTGCTATTGAAAAAGGATTTGGAGCCCGAAACAAAAACCTATGCCGAAGATATCAGCACGTCTGCCAAGAGTCTTCTTTCCATCATCAATGATATTCTGGATATTTCCAAGTTGGAATCCGGCAAGGCAGAAGTCGTAAATGTAGAATATTACTCCGATCGTTTGCTCAGTGATATTTACCTAATCATCGATACATTGGCCAAGAAGAAAGGCCTTGATTTTTCCATCACACTAGATCCAGATGTTCCACTTAAATTGTTAGGTGACAAAGTTCGTATTCGAAGCATCCTTATCAATCTGTTAAACAATGCTGTAAAATACACCAAGCGTGGCAAGGTCGGTATGCATATCGGCATCTTGGAACGAACTGGAGACAAGATTAAATTCGAAGTCAAAGTATCCGATACCGGTATCGGTATTCGCAAAGAAGACATAGGCAAGCTCTTTGAAAACTTCTCACAGCTAGACCGCAAGAACAATTCTGAAATCGAAGGAACTGGCTTGGGTCTCTCCATCGTAAAGGGTTACTTAGAACTCATGGGCGGCACCATCGACGTAGAAAGTGTCTATGGATTGGGCTCTGTATTCACAGTTGTCTGCGAACAGAAGGTTCTGGACGAAACACCTCTAAACCGTACAGAGATAACAGCTCAGAACGACTCCGGTCAGTCAAGCATCAGCGACCTCAAGTTCTGTGATACCAACGTATTGGTCGTCGACGACAGCAGGCTCAATTTGAAGGTAGCTTACCACACCTTCGCTCAGTATGGTCTTACTGTGGACACTGCCGCAAGCGGCGAGGATGCTATTGCGCTCTGCAAAAAGAATCTGTATGATATCGTCTTTATGGATCAAATGATGCCTGAGATGGATGGTATTGAAGCAATGAAAACCATCCGAACCATCAGTTCGCATTATGCGAAGGGCGGACATTGTAAGCACATCGTACTCACCGCCAATGCCATTATGGGTACCAGAGATTTGCTCATTGCAGAAGGCTTTGATGATTACCTTGGCAAGCCAATCAACTACAAACTATTAGAAATTATTTTGTCCAAGTACATCCCAGAAGAAAAGAAAATATCAGGTTAAAACAAAAGCTCTTAGGGAAATAACCCTAAGAGCTTTATTAATCTCTATTTCTATTTTACAAGAATCGGTTGAAAATCAGCAGTATCACTGCAGAGCATTCCCCCATGTTTTTCTACCACAATGCCAAACAATGCTTTGAGTTCCTGTAGAAGTTCTGTATTTGTATGTACCGAATACACGCAGATAATTTTGTTTGAGAAAAGAAATTCATCTGCAAGTTCGTCTTCAGAAAGCTCCAGCATCTCCATATCTATACTTCCATCTTCACCAACCATTATTTCAAGTACGCCTGCTTCTTCCCAATATTCTACACATTCTTTCAGTTCTGGTTTGTCATTAAGTAAGCATTCGTAAATTTCTTTTACAGAAATCTCTCTACTGTTCATATAATACATATCTATGTATTGCTTTTTAGGTGCATGGCTATCACTCTTGCCTTTTGAATTACCCACTTTGTGATATACATTTTTCTTGTTATTCTTAGACATAGCTTTCTCCTACAATTGTTCGCTTGATTTCAGTTCGTACAATTTCATTGTAACACGCATTTTCATTTCAAACAACTTTGGACTTTCCTTACACGTATGCTATAATGATTAAGCATAAATTGACACTAGAAAGGTTTTAAATATGACAAAAGAAAAGAAGCTAATCACATCACCACTAATCATTGGACTGCTTGCCTGTCTCTGCTGTCTTCTTTGGGGAAGTGCAACTCCAGCAATCAAAATCGGCTATGAATGGTTTGAAATTCCAGCCGGAGATATTGCCTCCCGCATCCTGTTTGCAGGAGTTCGATTTGTACTGGCAGGCCTTTTGACTGTACTTTTTGGCAGTCTTATCTCTGGCAAACTCTTACTTCCACAGAAGGCCTCTCTTCCAATGATTTGCAAACTTGGCATGGTACAGACTGTTTTTCAATACATCTTTTTCTACATGGGCCTGGCATATACAACAGGCGTTAAGTCGGCCATCATCAATGGTTCACAGACTTTTATCGCCATCCTGATTGCTTGTTTTGTATTCAAATATGAAAAGATGACTCCTGCTAAGTTAGTAGGTTGTATTCTGGGCTTTGCAGGTGTCATCGTCATCAACTTTGATCCTTCCGGATTCGTTGGTGGATTTACCTTCAAAGGCGAAGGTGCAATCCTGATCGCTGCGATCGCTTATGCTCTTTCTTCTGCCCTTGTTAAGAAATACTCCCAGAAAGAAAGCCCCGTTGTACTTAGTGGCTACCAGTTCATCTTTGGTGGCATCATCATGACCATCGTTGGATTTGCAATGGGTGGGCGCCTTGGTGGCAATGGAAGTATCTCTTCCATTGTACTTATGCTTTACTTGGCATTAATCTCCTCCGTGGCTTACTCTGTTTGGGGCATCCTGCTAAAACACAATCCCATTGGTAAAGTTGCCGTTTACTCTTTTACCAACCCAATTTTCAGCGTGCTTCTCTCCTTTGTGTTTTTGCACGAAAGTTCATCCTTCGGTTTAGAGCTTGTATTGTCCCTGGCGCTTGTATGCGCAGGCATCTTCATTGTAAATAGAGTAAACAAATAAAGGGGTCCACTCTCGTGAACACCCTTCTTATCTTTAATTTGCTGGTTCTTAATTCTAGCTCTCCTGTGCAATTACTTTGAGGATTTTGTCAGCTGCTCCGCTGGCCCCACTACACATTCTAAATCCTTCAGCAATCCTTGCTGCACTTAATTGATAATTGGAATCACCAAGAACTTTTTCCACAGCCTCTCGAATCGCAGAGGCTGTCTTTTTTTGCAGTTTTAGGCCTGCTCCCACCTGCTCAACTCTGGTTGCAACACCTCCCTGTTCGGATGTCTGTGGATACATCACCAAAGGAACGCTGTAATACAAGCTTTCATTGACACTGTTCATCCCACAGTGAGACAAAAATACATCCGCTTCCTTCAAAACTGCCATCTGATCCACTTTAGGATATACACTGATATTTGGCGGCAACTGTCCTAAGGTGCTGATATCTGTCTCTTCTCCCACGGACATAATCACTTGGTAATCCGTATCTTTCAATGCTTCAATACAATTTTTGTACAGAGATATCATATTGTTGTTTACTGTACCCATGGAGATGTAAACGAGTTTTTCTTTTTCCTTAACAATACTGCTCTCCACTGGTCTGATAGAAGGACCTACGAAAGCATATTTGTCCGAGAAGGTTTCTGCGCAAGGCTGAAACTCTGGAGAAGTATAAACAATCGTATTGGTATTGTTGTCATTCTGAATAATATCCAAGATATTTGTGATCGGGTAGCCTTTGTCCTGCAGACGCTTAATATCCTTGCCAATTTTAGGCATAGACAATAGCATTCCAAACAAATCCCCCAGCCCCTGTTTCATAATCTTGGAAGAGTGCTGATTGAAAGCAAAAGTAGTCGTAGATGAAATAAATGGAATACCAAGTTTAAGTGCTACCGCCTTGCCCCATACAGCCATTGAATCTGCCACGATACAGTCTGGCTTAAGTTTCATCATTTCTTCGCAAACCATGTCATCCAAAGACAGTGTCGTATCTACTAGCAATTTAGTAGAGAGCGCCAAGTCTTTTCCCACCTTGTGTGCATCTTTTGGATCCAAGCTTAATTCCGCGTCATATTTATCACAAGGAACAAATCTAGCACCTACGCCCTCTATCTTGGATCTAAAAGGTTCATAAGAATAGTACAAAACCTCATGTCCTCTTTCTACTAATTCCTTTACCACTCCCAGAGTCGGATTAGTATGACCATGGGCTGGAATACAAAAAAATACTATCTTACTCATTTATATCTCCTCCTCGTTGCCTGTGTATGTTCTACTCTTCTGGTTGTATGTGACCCATCATCTGAGCAATAAATTGATCCATCTTGTCCTTGGGCAAAATGGCAATTCCCTTCTCTTCGTCTCCCAATACCAAGATAGTATCCCCTGGCTTCACCCCAAGCATATCTCTTGCTTCTTTGGGAATTACAAACTGTCCTTTTTCCCCTATCTTTACAGACCATGCATATTTACCCTGTGGATTTTTCATGTTTAACCTCCAAAAAGTATGATTTGTTATACTAATCATACTTTTTATCCTTTGTTTTGTCAAGAAAAAAGAGGAACACTCTCTGTGTTCCTCCCTTTCTCTTTTTAGTTTCTTTTTTGCAAAATATCCAGCGAATGGTTCGTGGCGCCGATGATGTCCTGTCGCTCACAGGTTGCAAAATGGTATTTCAACCAGTACTCAAACATCTCATCATCCATCGCATCAACAATGGCTCTCATATAGTTCGTAGCGCCATCTGTAGCCACCAAGTGAATTCTGTCTACATCCAAATCCTCTGTCAAAGCATATATATTTTCCACACGTTCCATATCAAACAGTTCCTCTGGACAGGAGAGGGCTTTGAAGTCCTCTGTCACCAATCCTTTGTCCAGATATTCCTTTAGGTGACCTCTTACAAACATTTCCTGAATAATTACGGATTCATTCATGCAATATGCCACTAGTATGTAGCCTGACTTCTTGGTCACGCGAATTGCTTCCCGCAGTACCTGTTTTTTGTCTTCGCTGCAGTATAGATGATACATTGGTCCAAGCACCAAAGTTACATCAAAGGTTTCGTCTTCGTACATGGACAAATCCATGGCATTTCCCTGGATGGCATTACACTTTTCATTTCCTGTGAGTTTAGATTTAAGAATTGCTAAGTTGTGACTGGTAAGTTCTACCGCATCTACCTGATAACCTTCTTTTGCCAAGGTCACACTATAGCGTCCGGTTCCTGCTCCAACCTCTAAAATCCTTTTGTCCAGGCTCTCGCCTAAACATTGGTGGATATATTTCATGGTGGTCTGATATTCCACCTGTCCATGACGAGAAAGCAGTCTTCCGTCCTCATCATAATCGCTGTAGTACATTTCCAAGTAATTCATAATTTTCTCCTCCTTCGTGCGCATCATTTTGAAAGTAACTTGCGCATATTTTTATAAAAAGAAAAGCCGATACCTATATATTTCTATACAGATATCAGCTTTCATTTCTAATTTAATATATATCTACTCTAAGTTCCATTTCCTATACTTTTGATAGCATCTACCCTTTAGGGATTTGACTTAGAACTAGTTTGAGTTAGAGATGTCTGTATGAAATATTCCATATATTTAGGTAGCACAAAATAACCAAAGCCCGCTGCGGGATTGGGTGCATAACCGTACTGCCAGTTTGCGCTATATGCCTGTGCTTGGTACATGTTCTGTTTCATACTTATCTCCTTTCTCAATGTTTATAGTGTTTGATTATACGCTTTTAAATTGAGTTGTCAACCATTTCTTTGCAACCATTTCGTCTAAATCGCATATCACAATCAAATAAGAACGTGGTAACTACCAGCCCATAATCTCTTTGATTTTGTTCGTCAATTTCTCTGCTGCTTTCGTGTGTGTTTTCTCTGTTGGATGCCAGTCTGCCGCATAGCCATCAGAATAGGACTGCACATTAAACTTCATGGAATGAATATTCATATCTCCTGTCTCAGCACTATAATCTGCTACTGCTTTTTCAACAGAAGGATAAAGTCTATCACCCATAATACCCAAAGTGCAAAGGATTGTTGCATCAGGATTATTCTTTCTAACCTCTTTCAAGAAAGCTACATATCCTGTGACATACTCAGCCTGTTTTGCAGCATCATCTCCTGTATAACTGTCATCATTGGTTCCAAGATTAATCACAATCAAATCTGGCTGGCGTTTGCCAAAATCCCACTCCACATCAAAAGGAGTAGTCTTTAAATATGTACCATAAGAAAAACCAAGTTTGGAATAATAAGCAGGCACCAACTGTGTTTCTACCTTTTCACCAGTGCCTGTGTATCCAGAAATAATACCATGACCACTATAGGAAACCATGCTGTAGTCTACATCCAAAGCTTGCGCTGTTTTGTACGCATAAGCCTTCATCACATTCTCTGTTTTGGTTGAAAAGTGGTGTTCTTTCACTTCATCCTCAACACCATATCCACAAGTAATAGAATCGCCTACAAATTCAATCAGATGGGCCTTGTTCGCGGTTGGCTTAATATCTTCTGTCGCAGTAACTTCGATTGTCTTTAGGCCTACTGTAGACATGGCTGCTTCTGACAATTTAATGACTCTAACTGTACATTCTGTTTCCACTTCGCTCTCAAAAACAGTATATACCTCTGCCATGCTGTCGATCATATCATCTACTACACACTCGTCATTTACAAAGATGGCAATTCTTGCCTGGCTATCTCTATCTCCCATCAAAGCAGTATCTGCCTGCATAGTAATGACTGCCTTAGTTCCAGTAAAAGTAAATTCAGCTCCCGTTCCTGAAGATACCATCCAAAGAGTATCGTTTAAATATTCTGTTCTGCCCAAGGTCTTTACATATTCGTCGCTAGGGCTAAAGGTTCTCTCTGTTAGTTCCATTTTTACATCTTCCTTTGATAATTCTTCCTGTGTAGATTCCTGCACACTCTGCTTCGTCTCTACGCTCTGCTGTGAACCTTCGCTCTGTCCACAGGCAGACAACATCATTGCGCACACCAAACATGCGCAAAATAGAAACTTAATTTTTCCCTTCATAAGTTTCATCCTCCTTAAACCTCCAATACAATATTACACGTAGTTCTATTGTGGATTTATGTAAATTCTGCCACAACAACATACTTATTATATCATGTAACCTCAAATATACCTACAGCGAAATTTTGACATATACAATAAATAAATTAATATTTCTCCCCTGTGCATTTTCTCGTTTTTCGAGAGTGTTCTCTTAAACTGAGAGGTGGTTTTCTTTTCTATCCTGCATTATAATACAATCATCAGCTGATACAAATCAGAAAGGACAAATTAGTATGAATAACATCTTAGGTAAAAATTTAAAAAGATTCAGACTTTCAAAAGACTATACACAAGAACAGGCAGCTCAGTTGCTAAATATATCTCCAAAATCACTTTCCAGATGGGAATGTGGTTCTACAATGCCAGATGTAATGTTGCTTCCGGATATTGCTAGATTATACTGTGTGACTGTAGACGATTTGTTCCGTGAGGAGTCTATTGCTTATGAGAACTACGCTTCGCGTCTGTTGGCAGTATATGAAGCCACTTCGGATATCAACGATTTCTTTAATGCAGAAAGAGAATACTCCGTTTTAATACAAAACGGAAACTACACCATGAACGATTTACGTTCCTATGCCATTCTGTATCAATATTTGATGATGAATGCAAAAACCAAATCCCTTCAGTTATTCCAAAAGGGACTTGATATGGGACTCGAAAATGATCCCAAAACCTATCACATGATAGAAAGACAGCGCATGTTACTGCGTTCTCAAATTGGGGAAAATGAGAAAAGCATTCAGGAATATACTTCCAAACTTGCAGATAACCCTCTTGATTTTTACAATCATATTAACCTGCTAGTGGCTTATCTATTTGCAAATGACAATCAGAATGCTCTGAATGTCTTCCTTGAAGCCGTAAAGAAATTTGAGGATCAGGCTCTACTTCAGACTCTCGGCGGAGACATATACCGTAACCTAAAAATGTATGACGAAGCTTTTGCATGTTGGGACAAAACAATCGCGCTGGATTCCGAAATGGTAGATGCTCTTTGGTCAAAAGCCTTCTGCCTTGAAGAACTTGGTGACTACAAATCCGCTTACTCGGTATGGGAAGAGATCATTGCTTGGCAGGAATGTAGAGGCTATGAAATCGAAGTAGAAGAAGTAAAAAAACTTGCCCAAAAATGCAAAGAAAAAATAAAGGCATAATACAAAATCAACCACAACACGCGTATATCCGCCCTCCTAGTTTCGCATAATAATTATCTGAAACTAGGAGGACTTTTTATGGAATCAATATGGGAGAAGGATGTGCCGTATGTGCAGTTTGAGGCACTGAAAGGAAATATAAACACCGATGTACTGATAATCGGCGGTGGAATTGCGGGGATTCTGTGCGCATACAAGCTACAAAGCGCCGGAATTGATTGCGCTCTAGTCGAAGCTGCTAATATCTGTAGTGGAATCACCAAAAATACCACAGCAAAGATTACCCTCTGTCACGGTTTGATCTATGACAAAATGATAAAACGTCTTGGCAAGGACAAAACGAAGCTCTACGCGGAAGCACAGATGGACGCCATCAAGGAATATACACGTCTTTGTCGAGATATAGATTGCAATTTTGAAAATAGGGACTCTTATATCTATTCTCTGAACAACCAAAAGAAGATTGAAAAAGAAATTGAGGCATTAAACCGCATCGGTGTAAAAGCCGAATTCTCGGATGCCCTTGAACTTCCCTTTGACGTAGCAGGCGCCGTACTTGTAAAAAATCAAGCACAGTTTCACCCTTTGAAATTCATATACACCATTGCAAAAGACTTACCTATATATGAAGACACAAAAGTCGTAGAGTTAATGCCCCACACGGCGATTACCAACCACGGTAAAATCTCCTATCAAAAGTTAATCATTGCAACACATTTTCCAATCCTTAACAAGCATGGCTTATACCCTCTCAAACTCTACCAACATCGTTCCTATGTCCTTGGGATAAAAGGTGCACAGAAAGTGAGCGGAATGTATGTAGACGAATCAGATAAAGGCTTATCCTTTCGAAGTTACGACGATTTTCTGCTCCTCGGCGGTGGTGGCCACCGCACCGGTAAACAGGGCGGTGGATGGCAGGAACTCGAGACCTTTGTAAATAAGCACTATAGCGATGC
Source organism: Lachnospiraceae bacterium (assembly GCA_017453065.1). Taxonomy (GTDB): domain Bacteria; phylum Bacillota; class Clostridia; order Lachnospirales; family Lachnospiraceae; genus Acetatifactor. The sequence continues at coordinate 151,845 of JAFTKW010000001.1, forward strand.
AAAAATTGTAGGCAAATGGGCAACGCAGGATTGCATGACTCTGGATGATATTCCCTACATCGGTCCATATTCCAAATCAACGCCGGATGTATATGTGGCAACAGGCTTTAACAAATGGGGCATGACAAACGCCCTGGTTGCCGCAAATATTCTCTGTGACCTCGTCCAGGAAAAAGAAAACCCATATAGCACTGTTTTTTCGCCTTCACGTACCATGCTTCGTCCGCAACTTGCAATCAATATCTTTGAATCGACAATTGGTCTTCTCACTCCCACAGTCCCCAGGTGCCCGCACCTCGGCTGTGCTCTCAAATACAACTCTGCCGAGCATACTTGGGATTGCCCCTGCCACGGTTCCCGCTTCGGTGGGCACGGACAGTTAATCGATAATCCTGCAACGGATGAGCATCCTTCAATTCAATAAAAAGATTAATATTTTTCTATAAAAAAACAGCACTCGATAATAATCAAGTGCTGTTTCCTATTTTACTGCTGGTGGCCGGACTCGAACCGGCACGGTATTGCTACCGAGGGATTTTAAGTCCCTTGCGTCTACCTATTCCGCCACACCAGCATTCCTCTCTTTACTTTTGGTTTCCCATAAAATAAAAAGAAATGGGACCTATAGGGCTCGAACCTATGACCCTCTGCTTGTAAGGCAGATGCTCTCCCAGCTGAGCTAAGATCCCATTTTTAAAATACTTACAATATTTAATTGTAAGACGACCCAGAAGGGACTCGAACCCTCGACCTCCGCCGTGACAGGGCGGCGCTCTAACCAACTGAGCCACTAGGCCAAATCATTTCAATAAATATAATTCACAATGGACCTTCGGGGACTCGAACCCAGGACCGACCGGTTATGAGCCGGTTGCTCTAACCAACTGAGCTAAAGGTCCGCA
>JAFTKW010000020.1 GCA_017453065.1 Lachnospiraceae bacterium
TATCGCTGCTAAAAAGCACGGCGTAAAGGTTTCTGTAGACCTTAACTTCCGTAAGAAACTTTGGTCTTCTGAAAAGGCTCAGAAGGTTATGACTAACCTTATGCAGTACGTTGATGTATGTATCGGAAACGAAGAAGATGCTGAACTCGTTCTTGGCTTCAAACCAGGTAACACAGATGTTACAAGTGGCGAACTTGAACTTGCTGGTTACAAATCCATCTTCGAGCAGATGGTTGACAAGTTCAACTTCGAATACTGCGTATCTTCCTTGCGCGTATCTAATTCTGCATCAGACAACGGCTGGTCCGCTTGTATCTACAGCAGAGATACAAAGGAATTCTATCACTCCAAAGAGTACCACATTCATCCAATCGTTGACCGCGTAGGTGGTGGTGACTCCTTCGCAGCTGGTGTTATCTGCGGTATGCTTGATGGCAAAGACTTCAAGGCTGCTCTTGAGTACGGTGTAGCTGCATCTGCTCTTAAACACACAATTCCTGGAGACTTCAACCTTGTATCCAGAAAAGAAGTTGAGACACTTGCAGGTGGCGATGCTTCTGGACGTGTACAACGCTAACCCCTTCCGGGCTTAGCCTCGAGATAAGCAAGCTTTTCCCCCGCTAACCCCTTCCGGGCTTAGCCTCGAGATAAGCAAGCTTTTCCCCCGCTAATCCCTTCCGGGCTTAGCCTCGAGATAATGATATGTTTAACAAGGCACTAGGGTTTTCCCTGGTGCCTTTTCTGTTGAAAAAATAGTCCTATCAATTATATCTGAAAAAAGGTATACTTATAGGTAGAGAAGTATTAGGTTCAAACAACATTCGAAATCAAGAAAGAACTCATAAAAGAGGCAAACAAACATAGGAGAGGACAAAGCATATGAAGCAGAAACTGACGAAGAAATTTTGGGTAGCATTGGTAATCTTTAGTCTTATGGGACAGGTGGCATGGGTAGTAGAAAACATGTATTTCAATGTATTTATCTACAAGATTTTCCATGCGGATGCAGCGCAGATATCGCTGATGGTCGGTGCTAGTGCTGTAATGGCAACGGTAACTACGCTGATTATGGGTGCGCTTTCTGATAAAGTGGGCAAGCGTAAAGTGTTTATCAGTGGTGGCTATATACTTTGGGGCCTTTCTATTCTATCCTTTAGCTTGCTTAGAATGGATGTGCTGACTGGTATTACACAGGACGCTGTGGCAGCGGCCTCTTTGGGCATTAACCTTACAATCCTCATGGACTGTGTCATGACATTCTTTGGCTCAACTGCCAATGACGCCTGCTTCAATGCTTGGCTGGTAGAGAGCGGAGATGAGTCTAACAGAGGTACTATTGAGGGTATCAATGCAATGATGCCACTGGTGTCCATCTTGGTAGTGTTTGGCGGCTTTATGGCCTTTGATTTAAACAAGGAATCCAGTTGGACATGGATATTTTTAATCATAGGCTTTGCAGTGATTGTTATTGGCATTTTGGGCTTTTTCCTGATTCATGAAACTACAGTGAAGTCCATGGAAAACAAGAGTTTTTGGGGCAATTTACTGTACAGTTTTAGACCTTCTGTGATGAAATCCAATCTGCTTCTCTATGTAGTAGTAGGCGCTTTTTCCATCTTTAATATATCCATCAGTACATTTATGCCTTACCTGATTATTTATTACGAGCAGAGTCTGCAGATGGCTAATTATGTGTTGATTATGGCACCAGCGATTATTTTGGCGGCTATAGTGACTGCGATTTTTGGAAGCCTGTATGATCAGCTTGGATTTAGAAGATGTGCATATATCACTCTGGGCATACTGATGGCCGGGTATGTGATGCTGTTTTGTTTTACAGGGACAGCACTTGTTTTTGTAGGCTCTCTTCTGATGATGTCTGGCTATTTGGCAGGCATGGCTGTGTTTGGAGCCAAAATCAAAGGGCTTACCCCTGAAAATAAAGCGGGTATGTTCCAAGGACTTCGTATTTTCGGACAAGTGTTTATTCCAGGTATCGTTGGACCAGCTATCGGAGCGTTTGTACTTCGTGATGCGCAGGTGATTGTAAATGGGGATGGAACCACTTCCTTCCTTCCAAATAGAAATATCTTTGCAGCGGCTTTTGTGGTAGCGGTGCTTTTGTTTGTGGCGCTTAAATTTATATTCAGAATGGTTCGAAATGGGCACAGAGATTTGCCGACAGATTTAGGAGATGGCTCAGAGAAAGAACTGCCTTTTGCAGAGTATCCAAGACCACAGCTTAGAAGAGATTCTTATATGAACTTAAATGGTAAGTGGGAGGAAGGCATCATGGTACCATTCCCACCTCAGTCTATGCTGGCTGGTCTTAGCAAAAAACAGGCGAAAAAGATGGGCAAAGCCAAGGTAAGCTATACCAGAAAGTTTGTGATACCGCAGGGCTTTGTCAAGGATACCTTATTGCTTCATTTTGGAGCAGTTGACCAGATTGCAAAGGTTTATTTAAACGACCAGTTGGTAGGCGAAAATGAGGGCGGTTATCTGCCATTTACCTTAAATGTAAGTAAGGCGTGGAAAGAAGGCGAAAACCTTCTGAAGGTGGAAGTGACAGACACACTGGACAAGGTTTATCCATACGGCAAGCAGTGCAAGGCGAGAGGCGAAATGTGGTATACCCCAATCAGTGGAATTTGGCAAAGCGTATGGTTGGAAAGTGTGCCAGAAACCTATGTGGAAAAAATAAAAATCACACCTGATTTGACAGGTATTGATTTGGAAGTAAAAGTAAAAGGAAGCGCAGAGGCCTGTCAGGTTGTGATTCCTTGTGGGGATAGTGAGATTTGTAAAAAAGTAACCTTGCTGGCAGACGGAACAGGCGCAGTGGGTAAGTGCCGTATTGATCTTAAGGAAGAGGGAGTAGAGCCTATTCTTTGGAGCCCAGCAAATCCACATTTGTATGGCCTCAAAGTGACAGTGGGAGAGGACCAGGTGGAAAGTTATTTTGGTCTTCGTACCATTACCATAGGCAAAGCAGGTAGCAACAATAGAATCTTACTCAATGGCAAACCAGTCTTTTTGCATGCCGTGTTAGATCAGGGCTACTACAGCGACGGCATTTATTTGCCTGCTTGTGAAAAGGGCTATGAATTTGATATCAAGGCTATGCAGGAACTTGGCTTTAATACCCTGAGAAAGCATATCAAGATTGAGCCAGAGTGCTTCTATTACCTTTGTGACAAGATGGGTATGCTGGTAATGCAGGATTTGGTTAACAGCGGAAGATATTCCTTTATCAGAGACACTGCCATGCCTACAGTTGGGGCTCCAAACTCTGTGACTAACCTTAGAATTATTTCAAAGAAGCATAAAGAAGTGTTCCTTGCGCAGATGGAGGGAACTATTGACCATCTGTACAACCACCCATGTATCGTATACTATACGATTTTCAATGAAGGCTGGGGACAGTTTGAAGCAGATGCTATGTATGACCGCTTTGTGGCACTGGACCACACCAGGATCGTGGATGCTACTTCGGGCTGGTTTAAGGGCCAAAAGAGCGATGTGGAAAGTAGCCACGTTTACTTTAGAAACGAAGTCTTTGAGGCAAGTGAAAGACCTCATGTGCTATCCGAGTTTGGTGGACATAGTTTGGTGATGGAAGAACATTGTTTCAGCCTCTACAACCAACACGGATATAGCTTTGCGAAGGATATTGAAGAAGTTACAGATAGACTGGTGGATTCCTATGAGCAGATGGTAATTCCAAGCATCAAGGGAAGTCTCTGTGGAAGTGTATATACCCAGCTTTCTGACGTGGAAGATGAAGTAAATGGCATCTATACTTATGACAGAAAAGAGTGCAAAGTGAATAAGCAGAGGGTACAGGCACTTAGCAAGAAGATTTATGAGACCTATGAAAAAGAGGTAGGGAGAGTTTAACGATGAAATTTACCTATTGTCCACACTGTGGAACAAAAGCGATATTGAAGGAAATTGGAGACGAGGGCATGATTCCGTATTGTGAGGAGTGTAAGGTGCCTTTGTGGGATATGTTTACCACCTGCATCATCTGTGCTGTAGTCAATGAAAACCAAGAGGTGGCACTTCTTAGACAGAACTATGTTTCGACTGCCAATTATGTATGTGTGGCGGGAGTGATGAAACTGGGCGAATCTGCAGAAGAGACTGCCAGAAGAGAAGTGCTTGAGGAGATTGGTCAGCAGGTAGAGGAGCTTATCTTTGTCAGAAGCTATCCTTATGAGAAAAAGGAAATGCTGATGCTTGGGTTCCATGCCAAAGTAAAAAAGCAAGAGTTCAAACTATCTGGGGAAGTAGATGCCGTGGAATGGTTTCCATTAATAACGGCCCAGGAGAAGCTTAGAGAGGGAAGTATCGCTTGGCAGCTTGTGGGTGAAGTGGCAGAGCAGTATTGACATTTTCCCTCGCGAAGCGTATTGTATGACAAATATACGAAAGAAAGAGAGGGAGAAGATATGGTAATTAAGGAAGAAGTATTTAAGATTAAGGGTAAAGGTGAGTTTGAAGGGAAGGATAGGGAACTTAGGATTCGCTGTGCAACTCATGAGGATGCACAGATGCTAATTGACTATCTGAAAACTACCTGCGGAGAAACAAAGTTTCTGGTAAAGGAACCAGAAGAAATCAATTTGACTTTGGAGCAGGAGTATAAGTTTATAGATGGTAACAATGAGTCTGAAGACAGTTTATTGCTTCTGGGATTTTTGGATGGTGAGTATATTGGAAACTGCTCTCTGATGGGCAAAGGAACTCTTAGAGCAAAACACCGCGCAGGAGTAGGTATTGCTTTTTTGCTCAAATATACGAATCTTGGCATAGGAAAGATTATGCTTGGAAAACTCATTGAGGTAGCCAAAGAAAAAGGCCTTGAGCAGTTGGAATTAGAGGTAGTGGCAGACAATGCAAGGGCACTTCATGTATATGAGAGCCTTGGATTCAAAATCTGTGGAACCTTCCCTAAGAATATGAAGTACAAGGACGGAACCTATGCGGATTGCTACTTTATGGTAAAGGAACTGTAAAACGGCATGCAAAGAAACACCTTAGAGGGATAAAGTGATTTCATGGAAGGGACTGCAAACTTCAGGAGGATGATATGCGAAACATATTTGTAGAGGGCATTCAGGGAATGGGCAAATCGACCCTTACAAATGCTTTGGCAAAGAAGTATCCAGAGTATAGGGTGTGCCGAGAAGGGGACTATAACCCGGTGGAACTTGCCTGGTGCACCTGGATGACGCAGGAAGAATATGAGGCGGTACTTGATCGATATCCGGATTTAGTAGAGGAAATCAAGGCCAATACCACAGTGGAATATATGGGTGGTTATTTAGGGCAAGAGGATGCAAGGCGCTATGTCATCACCTACACTCGAATTCTTACAGATATCCCAGGTTTTCACAAGGATTTGGAGCGCTTTGAGATTTACAACGGCAGAAAGTCCTTGGAAGAAATCAAAGAAATAGTTTTGTCTCGCTATGAAAAGTTTAACGGACAGGGTTATATCTTTGAGTGCTCCTTTTTTCAAAACATAGTGGAAGATTTGATACTGTTTCACCAGCTGAGTGATGATGAGATAGTCCAGTTTTACAGAGAACTATATGCAAAAGTGGATAAGAAATCCTTCCATCTTTACTATTTGTACAGCGATGAAGTGGAAGAGAATATTCGAATCATCAGAGAAGAGAGGTGCGATGCACAAGGCAATCAGATGTGGTATCCACTGATGCTTGGATTCTTGGTAGAGTCACCTTATGGAAAGGCTCATGGATACCAAGGCTTTGAAGATATGATAGGTCATTTCAAGCATAGACAACGTGTAGAGATGCGTATCATCGAGGAGATAGTGGGAGAGAATGCGGAGATTTTGGAATCCAAGGGATGGGATATCAATGAATAGATGAAATGAAGCAAACGCTATAAGAAAAAGAGGCCATGCGCTTGTATTAGCGCATGGCCTCTTTTTTCGAGTTTTGGTATAAGTATATCAGCGATTTTGTGCTAAAATACTCTATGAGTTTTTTGCGCTTTGCAGACAATGCTGGGTTTGGTGGATTTTACTCGAAGGTACGTGTTATGGTTAATGATGAAATTATTAGATTAATTGAATATGAGAGAAGAAAAAGAAAGATATCAATTCAAGATCTGGTGCTCGGTGTTTGTGATGAAAGTAATGTTCAACGAATGGAGAGGGGTGAACGATATCAAGACTTTTTTGTGTTAGAAAGATTGATAGAGCGTTTGGGGATTTCTGTAAACAAGTTAGAGCTTTTGTATGATATGGAGACATACAACTTGTGTGCTATCCGAGAACGTATAGAGAAAGCAATTATAGATAAGAACTACGATTTGGTAGAGGAGGAACTTCAAGCATATCAAGGAGTTAGTACATTAGGCTCCAATTTGCATAAACAGTATATTCTAAAGATTAGGGCAATTTTGGAAGAAAAGGTTGCTGTGAATTATGTCAAAAGTGCAGAATATCTTTGGGAGGCTCTGCTGCTGACTGTACCGAATTTTGATATAGAGAATATTAGAAAATACAGAATGGGAGAAGAGGAAGTAATCTTACTTCTTATGTGGTTGAATGCAAAAAGAATAAGTGATGATTTTGATATATTGAAATACAACGATTCAATCTTAGTTTATATTGAGTACAATTTCACAGATGAGGAAGTGAAAGCGAATGTATATAGTAAGGCGGCGTGGTTGTTTGCTGAAGAACATGTGAAAAATGGAGAGTTTTTACAAGCGCTAGTTCCTTGTTTGAAGAGCGAAAGATTGCTGACAGAAAATGGGTTATTACTTCACTTGCAACAGATTTTGGATTTGATTTTGGTATGTTTTCAGAACATAGATAGAAAACAATATCAAGAGTGGAAACTTCAGGCGGCTGCACTTAGATGGGTATATGGTCTATATGATGAAACAGATGAAATTGAAGAAATCGCGTTGTGGAAGAACTATCGTTTGAATGGAGCATATTTGATTCCAGAAGTGATAGGACAAGAGAGACGGTTGAAAGGTATGTCTCAAGAGAAAGTGGCAGATATACTGGAGATAGATCAAAAGACAATTTCGAGAATTGAACGGGGAAAGACTACTCCTAGAAGAGAGACGTTTCGTAAATTGAAGAAATACTTTCAGTTTGAAAAAAACTGTGGTGGCAAAATTGTGACAAGGAATTTCACTTTGTTAGCTCTGGAACGAGATATTGTAAAGGCGGGTTATAATAGAGATTACGAATTAATGGAAGAATTGTATCAAAACCTAAAAATTCAATTGGATACAAAGGAATCTAAAAATAGACAGTATGTTCTCTATATGGATACTTGTATAAAGATGTTAAAAGAGGAAATGGATGTTGATGAGGCCATTAGTAATTGCGAAGTGGCATTTCATTTGACGGAAAAAAATGTATCTTTTGAAAAACTTGACCAGATAGTACTTAGCCAAAATGAAGTTTTGATAGTCAATTATATGGCACTCTTGTATGACAGAAAAGAACAGAGAGAAAAAGGAATCATTCTTCGCGAGAAGGTTAAAAAGGCATATGAGAATAGTAAAGTAGATAAGAGATACCATTATCAAGGAATTGCTCTTGTCAACCAGAACTTGTGTGTTGCATATGCGAAAGCTGAAAAATTCGACGATGTGGTTTCAGCTTGTGACGAAGGAGTTAGATTTGATTTGTATTGTCGTAGAGGATTGCAAATTGGTGGGTATCTTATGCGCAAGGCATACGCCAAAGTAAGGATTGATGGAGATAAAGAAGCCTGCCGACAACTTTATCAGCAGGCTTATCAACTTATGAAGTTGATGAGAAATTGGACCGCTATTGAGATTTTGAAGAAATATTATCGATTAAGTCTAGGCGAGGAATTTAATATATAAAAATATCCTTTTCATCATCATCAATGTTGTCATCTGCTAGAAGCATAGTTCCTATAAGATAAGTAGTAGCATTAGAGCTAGACAGAAAAAGACTGAGCGCTAGCATTAACGCAAATAATGGTTTTGTTAATTTCATGGATTCACCTCCTAAATAAGTGTTATTTTGGAGAAAAATAACATAAAACAAAGAGAAAACTTATACCAAAAGCGGTTGGAAAAATAAACCACTTTTGGTATAAGTTTTTGTGTTTTATTAGTTTAAAATATGTTTGTAGCGAATAGTGCTACGTCTCAAAAGTATAGGGAGGGTGTACAAATGAAGAAAAATTTGAAGAAACTAGCAGGAATTGCAATGAGTTTGATATTGCTAGCAAACTGTGGATTCCAGGTAAATGCTGCCTCATCTGTGTCCGGAGAGATTGATGGGCAGGCTGTGTCGGGTTATGTAACTTACAATTCGACTAGTGCAACAGCGTCTACTTCATATCCTCGGAGTAATTGTACAATCTACGCACATGTTACTGCTTATGTAGATATGGGCACATATATGCACACAGACGCAACATCTTCCACGACATACGCAGGTGGAGCATCTGCAACAGCAACAAGAAGTGTTAACAAAGATGTTGTTGGAGGAAAGGGTGTGCATGATGTAAAATATGGAGCATATACATGGCATAATGAAACAACTTCTGGAACTACTAATTAGTAGTAAGTTATTAATAATGTATTAATATTCTTTTAAGTCTTACAGAAAAGTGTCGCTTTTTAGTGGCACTTTTTTGTAATATGGATATATAAGGAGGGGAGCATAGATGAGAAAAAGAATAGAGATTTTGGTACTAATTATATCGTTGCTTGGCACAGTAACAGGATGTGGAAAAGAAGCATTACCAAACACATACATACCAGGAAGTGATTATCAATATACGATGTTTAGTCCGACATTGTCGCTAGAGAAGATTCAACATGTAGAAGGTGGAGTATATCTAGTTAACGGACAGTATATCTATTATTTGGATGAAAGTACGGATACAATAACTCCATTGTGCAATAAAGTGGATTGCCTGCACGAAAGAGAAACAGACGAAGTAAAAAAGAAGGAGTGTAATGCTTATATTGTAAACAAACCTATCAATAATCACATTCAGTATTATAATGGATATATTTATTATTTAGACAGAGGATTTCCTAGTGTAGAAGCATCCTCTATTTATCGTATTTCAGAAGATGGCTCTAAGAAAGAAATGGTATATCAGTGGTCCAATAATGAACTGTTTATAGATAAGTGGGCTCTTCATAGAGGGGTTGTATATTACACCAGCTATGTTTTGAAAATGGCTGAGAATACAGCAACTGGTGAGCAGGAGATGAAACAATTATATACTATCAGTGGGCTTCCAGTAGATGGATTAACAAAGAAGCCAATTACTATTTTGAATCAAGAAGATGATTTAGTGGGATATGATGTAATCGGATTTGGGTTTCCTAGGGCATATGGAAACTATGTGTATTTTTATGTATGGGCATATGAAGAGACAACGGATGAAATTACAAGTGAGAACGTATATGATTATGAGTACTATAAAGAGTATGTATATGATGTGTTGAATGATGAGTGTAGAATCGTAGAAATAGAGAATCAAAAAAAGACAGAAGTAATTCAACTAGGTACATTTTGGAAAGATAAGGCGATTTACTATTTATACGATTTCGAGAAAGAGTTACTGGAGCCTAGTAATATCTACATGGCAGATTTGGATGGTACTAATGTGGAACTGTTTTTAGAAGATATTCCGCAGGGATATAATGTTATGACAGATGGACACTATTTGTATTTATCAAATGATTACAAAGTATCAATTGGAACAATAGATGAAGAAAAAACTTATTGGATATATAACCAAGATTTGGAACTCATCGATACATACCACTTGCCATACGAGATTTTTGGCGATCGTCCGATGGGAACGCCAGAGTGCCAATATATTCTCATTCCAGATGAGGAAGGCTTAGGATTTAAGGTGCTTCGTTGGGACAAGGAGAACGTAGGAAACTATCAAGGCTCCAATATAGAAGTTACAGAGATTGTATATAGTATCGCAGAGTAAATCGTGGCTGTACTGCTGAATGATGTGAGGAAAGTAGATGCGGATTTTCAAGAGTGAATTGTTGAAACTAGGATATAACAAATTATTTATAGTGATATCATTGGCGCTTTTGCTTGGCAATCTGTTGACGGTGCTTGTCATGGAGAAGAAGTCTAGTACTTATTTCTATGTTTATGAGCAAAAGGAATCTTTTGAAAGTTATTTAAAAGGTGATGAAACCTCTGATCTGAATGGATTTTATAGTTCGGAGATGGCACAACAACAAGAATATGTATCTATGTATCCAGTATTTGTAGAAGAGATGGGAAATCGTGTAGATCAGATGGGAAGTGTTTCCATTTTTTCTAAAGAGAATAGCTATCCATACAGAAATTTGGAGAAGACAGAAGCAGATTTTTCAGACCTAATAGGGACGGTAGTAAAAGTAGATAACTGCTTTGGGGTGGAGAGATATGCTCAATACAATGGAGGAAGTTTGTTCCTGCTCATATTTGTGGCTGTGTTAACATACTATGTTCTTTTCCAAGAGCGAGATTTGAATTTACTATTGCTATTAAAGGGCACATATAAAGGGCATGCCGATTTAGCGGAAGCCAAGTTGAGTGCAATGTTATTCGTGACGGTTCTATTTACCTTCTTACAGGAAGTAGGGACAGTGGCACTGTTTGGCTACTTGTATGGCTTTGGAGATGTAGAAAGACCGATTCAATCGGTATCTTTGTTTCGAAATTGCTCGTATATATTGACTGTGGGAGAAGGCATTGGCCTACAGGGTGTGATTCGAATCATAGTAGCTGTATTTTGGGTTTTCCTACTTTTTGCAGTAGGGATGGTTTTTAGGAGTAAGGTGACGGCTACTCTATGCGCAACGGGTATTTTGTTATTAGAGTATTTCGGAAGTGGACAACTTTCTATTAGTGGCAGTTTGGGAGCGTTCAAGGTGATAAATCCCTTTTATTGCTGGGATATCGTTAATGTATTGGGGACATACTTCAATCTAAACTGCTTCGGTTATCCAATAAATAAGGATTTAATATTTGTAATAGGAATAACAGCTTTGATGGTCATGCTTTCTATTACAGGAATTTGGGTATTTCACAAGACACTTCAAACTAAAAAAGAAAGTAAATTGGAGCAGCTGTTCCAGTGGTTTTGCAAAAAATTAAGCTTTCTTGGTAGAAACACGAGCTTGCTTTTCTATGAATTGTACAAGGTGTTTATTCAACAGAAAAAGTGGATTGTGGCAGCGTTACTACTTGCGTGGAGTATATATGAGGTGGTGGATGTTTATGGACCAGAATATTACACCACAGAAAGAGAAGCCTTTTATCATTATTACATGAATCAGATAAATGGTCCTGTTACGGATGAAACATATTTGTTTATCGAGCAAGAAGAACTATCTTTTGAAAAACAACGTCTAAAAATAAAAGAACTCAGCTCAGATATGTCAGGTGTTGGTTCATTACTGCAGGTACAACTTGCTTCAGAACTTAGTAGACATGAAGAAGGAATGGATCAAGTCAAATGCCAGTTGTCTTTACTAGAACAAAAAGAGGGTGATATTACAGAGAAATATATGGTGGATGAATTAGCATATATGGAACTTTGGCTTGACAGTCATAGAGATGTTGCATTTTGGCTAATGGGTTCGATTGCTTTGCTTGTCTTGGTGTGTGGAATTTATACCATAGACGAAAACCGAAAAATGAATTGGCTGATTAAGTCAACTTACAAGGGCAGAGGAATCTTGAATCAGAAGAGAGATTTATGCGCAATACTTTGCATATCGTTTGTGTACACACTTACTCAATTGCCACTTTTTTTAGACTATACAAAGATCGATGGATTGGCATGGATAGGGCATAAACTTAGTGACTTTACCAACATCAATGCATCGTTTGCAGGAACGATAGGTATGTTGCTCTTGCTTGTGTTTGCGTTAAAACTACTCAGTTTTATTGCAGTTGGCCTACTAGGAATATATTTGTCCAAGAGAGTTAAGAATGAGATGATTTCAGTGTGTATGTGCGTCGGGATAGTTGGTGTAATAGTAATGCTGGCATTACACTTTGGTTGGAGTTTCAATATTTGGTTACTTTTGTAGGTGTTTGGACAAGAATTAGAGAAAGAGAGTAAAAATGGAACTGAAACTGGATGGAATTCGTAAAAGTTATAATAGAGGCAAAACCTATGCTGTAGAGGACTTTTCGGTGGATCTCACACCAGGAATTTATGGTCTTTTGGGTCCGAATGGTGCAGGGAAAAGTACCCTGATGAATATCATTACGCAAAATTTGAACGCGGATGAGGGAACAATCTCTTTAGATGGCGTAGAGATTACAAAATTAGGGGCAGAATATCGTAAAGTGCTTGGATATATGCCACAACAGCAGGGAATATATGATGACTTCACTGGCGAGATGTTTTTGTGGTATATGGCGGCACTCAAAGGGCTTGGTAAGAAAGAAGCAAAACAGAAGATAGATGAATTATTTGAAGTGGTAAACTTGCAGGAAGCCAGACACAAAAAGATGAAGACCTATTCGGGCGGTATGAAACAGCGTATTTTGATTGCACAGGCTCTTTTGAATGATCCAAAGATTTTGATTATGGATGAACCTACAGCTGGTCTGGACCCCAAAGAGCGTATTCGAATCCGTAACTTCATAAGTGATATCTCAAAGGATAAGATAGTACTCCTTGCGACGCATGTGGTCTCAGATGTTGAGTTCATTGCTAAGGAAATTCTTGTGATGAATGGCGGGTATGCCATTGCTAGAGGAACTACACAGGAATTGCTGGGTAAAATCGAGGATAAGGTTTTCGAGGTGCTAGTGACGCCTGAAGAGCAAGGATATTATGATAAAGAAGAGTATAAGATATCTAATGTTGCTCAAACTTTAGGAAAGGTATCATTGAGGATTGTTTCAGATACAATACCAGACGTTGGACAAGTGAGAAATGTTAGTCCCAATTTGGAGGATTTGTATCTGTATTTGGTGGGATGAAAAAATATATATCTTTCAGTTTTTTATAAAAAAGAAGCCATAGATTTAGAATCAATCTATGGCTTCTTTTATAAGTTTAAGTACATTGTATTCTCTTTGATTCCAAGCTTTTTTGCCTTCTTTAGAAAGCATCTCTTCGTTGACGGTTATGGCATCGTCAAGGGTGTACCATACTTGGTGGAATCCGTGCTTTAATTCGTTTTCGGTGTAGTGGCACTCTTCCTGAATTTCTTCAACATCACAGAAGTAGTAGCGGTTGATTTGATGCCATATCATGGGTTCGTGGACAGACAATCTTTTTTCCTCGACTTCACCGAATTCACGAATGGAGTCTGGGACCACATGTAATCCAGTTTCCTCTAAGGTCTCACGAATCAGAGTGTCGTGGTCGCTTTCGACACCTTCTTTACCACCACCTGGGAATTTGACTTCTCCAAAGTTAGATTGGATGAGCAAAAGCTTGCCATTTACAAAGATAATTCCGCGCACTGCGACTCTGTATATTTCGGGTAAGTTTGGATCATAGTTGTGTTCGTCCATGATTAAGATCTGTTTCATATTTTGTACTCCAATCTTTTTCGATAATGTCTTTTGCAGAACTGATAAAAAGTGCAGCAATCTCTTCGGTGATTTCATCAAGTGTACAGCCCAGTTTTCCCTGCATCCATTGTTGATAGGTGTTGATGATGCCTCCGATGAAAAAGTTAATTCGAACGATAAACAATTTGGAGGAGCGTAGATCATCTGGGACTTCCGGTGAATTCAAGGACAATTCTACAAAGATATCCTTGATACGTTCGAGCTTCCTCTGGGCAAAATCAGTGTGTAACAGTAGATTGTACAATTCCTGATTGACCTTTAGAGGTTCGGTCAAAGCCTTTAAAAAAGGAGTAGGGTTTTGAAAAATGCTTTCATATTTTATTTCCGAGATAAGAGTAATGGAACGGTCAATAATTTCATTTTCGATTTCGTCCACTAGAGCAAAGATATCAGAATAATGGACATAGAAAGTGGAACGATTGATATCTGCATGATTTACGATGTCTGTGACGGTGATTTTCTTAAAGTCTTTCTCAGATAATAGCTCCATGAATGCTTTTCGAATCCATTCTTTAGAGCGAATGCTACTTCGATATTCTTTTCTTTTTCTCATTTTTATACTCCTATATCAGACATGTTTTCGACAAGTGTTGGAT
Source organism: Lachnospiraceae bacterium (assembly GCA_017453065.1). Classification (GTDB taxonomy): domain Bacteria; phylum Bacillota; class Clostridia; order Lachnospirales; family Lachnospiraceae; genus Acetatifactor. The sequence goes on from JAFTKW010000020.1 coordinate 14,212, forward strand.
TTCCAACTAAAAAGAGAAAATTAATGATTGTTTAAGGCTGTTTCTTTAAATATACTACAACCAACATGGTGATTTCAATGTTTTTGGGGAGTATTTATTTCAAACAGTAGGTGGAGTTAAAATCCAACATTTTTTTTGTTTATAGGAGGAATTGAAATGAAGAAAAGAATATTGACACTTGTTATTGCGATTTGTATGGCTTTGGGTATGGTGGCATGTGGTACACCTGCTCCAAAAGTAGAGGAGCAGACACTAGACATCATAGGCGAATGGGAACTTAAGGGAGTAAAACTGAATGGAATCACTCAAGTAGAATCGGATTACTTGGATTTGTACGATTACTCTTTTGAATTCACAGAGGATGGAAAAGCAACTGTGCGAGCAATGGGAGTGGAGTATACCACTACATATGAAATCAAGGATGATTTTATCTTTTTCGCAGAGGCGAAGTTGTCAACTGTGGAACTGAAAATGGAAGAAGATTGTTTGATAATGGAAATGACTTCCATAGGTGGCGGTTTGGTGTTTGAAAAGGTAACAGAATAATATCCAGCTAAAAAGTCTCATCAGCGAGCGTACATGTGTGGAACCCTCAACCCCATTCGCTGGTGGGGCTTTTTATGCATCAAAGAAGGGTCCTTGATTAAGGAGCCATGAAGTCGATGACAGTTTGAATGCCAGTAACCATATCAGACAGAAGCATGCCGTATCTAGGCTGCGCTGAGAAATCCTTTCGCTCGTCTAACTGAGATGGAAGGAAAGGAACATGAACAAAGCCTGCACGCATTTCAGGATAGTGTTTGGCTGCTTCATATAAAACTGTATACATTACATGATTGCAAACATAAGTGCCTGCTGTATTGGAAACTACAGCAGGTATATTTTTTTGATTTATGGCGTTTACCAAGCTCCAAATAGGAAGCGTAGAAAAATAAGCGGGTGCTCCGTCAATTTCGATAGGTTCGTCTACTCTGATGTCGCCAGCATTGTCAGGGAGCATAGATTTGCCATTGCTAGAACGGACATTGTCCAAATTGATAGCAACACGTTCAACAGCAATCTCTGCTCTGTTGCCGGCCTGGCCAAGGGAAATAACAACTTCTGGGCGATGAATTTGCAGAAGCTCCTTGATGCGCTCGCTAGATCTTTTAAACTCAACGGGAAGAATCTCTGTGATGAGAGTGGTGCGCTTGGGCGCTTTCAGTTGTCCAATGATTTCCATTGAGGGATTGATGTCAGATTGATTGAAAGGCTCAAAGCCTGTAACTAATATTTTCATAAGAATCCTCACGGTTTCGGTTTATGGAATATAAGGATTGTATCATATATCAAATGCGAACACAAGTTCGAAATTGAGAATGCGGAAGATGGGGTGAGACGGATACAGACAAAGGTCCAGTGGACCTTTGTCCCGTCGAGCCGACCGACGAGACATTTATGATGCGGAAGATGGGGCGCACGAGGTCCGGGGGACCTCGGCTTTGCGCCGACCAAGATACTCTGCCGAGTCTCTGTGCGAAGCGGAGATTGAACCTTGAGTTCAAGTTCCGCTTCACTACAAACGAAAAAGACTCAGGATTTTTTCCTGAGTCTTTTCGTTTACTGCGGAAGATGGGACTTGAACCCACACGTCTATACCGACACAAGATCCTTAGTCTTGCCTGTCTGCCAATTCCAGCACTTCCGCATTTATGATGCCCGGTCACTTGTACCGTGCGAAGATTATAATATCATCTCACCTGAAGAAAGTCAACAAGAAATTTGATTTTTTTGACAAAAATTTTTTAAACAGTTTTGACAATTGAGATAATTTAAAAGGGGGTTAAGAAACTCCGCTAAATCACCGATGTAAAGTACACAGGGAGAAGTATGGCTGAAGGTTATACTGCCTGTAATTCAAAGGATTGCCAAAATAGTACTTTCGTATTATAATGAAATAAAGGAACAGTTAATCACCCTAATTGCAAGGATGCTGAGAATAGGGTTTGGTATGATAACAAGGAGGTTTGATATGGCGATTAATATTACACCTAAGAATGATTATTCCTATCTGTTTAGTAGTTTGGGTTCTAGCAGTAATTCTGGTTCACTTGGAAATTTAAGTTTCCTTTCTGATTATGCCAGCATTAAGAATGGAAGCTATGGCAAACTGATGAAGGCATACTACAGTGAGGCTGCCTCTGAACAGGTTTCCAAGATTGCTAATTCCAAGAATACTTCTATAAGTGCAGATGCCAGCAAGGATCTTAAGAATATGCAGGTGGCAACAGATAGTTTGAAGGAGTCTGCAGATGCATTGCTTGTGTCTGGAGAGAAATCTGTGTTTGCTAAGAAGGATGTAACCAAGACCAATGAGGATGGTACTACTACAACTTCTCAGGAATATGATACAGAGGCGATTTATGATGCAGTGTCTAAATTAGTGAAAGATTACAATGCTGTATTAGAAGCTTCTGAAAATATTTCAACGCAGAGCATTTTGAACAAGACTATGAATATGGTTACAGCCGTGTATGCCAACGATTCCATGCTTTCTAGAGTAGGCATTTCGATTGGGGAAGACGGTACTCTTTCTGTAGACAAAGAAGATTTCTTAAAGTCAGATATGGATACTGTGAAGGATTTATTTGGTGAAACAGGTTCCTTGGGATACCGAATTTCAGCACAGTCTTCCTTGATCAACTTTGCAACCACCAATGAAGTAAACAGATCCAATACATACAATGCAAATGGTACATTCACAAGCACAAATTCATCAGGAGATTTGTTCAGTAGCCTGTTCTAATTTGCAATAGTTTTTCTTGCAGATTAAGCCCTAAAATCTGGTTGACAGAAAGCCCCGCAGCATATATAATTACTTTTGTTTGCGGGAATGCTGGAATTGGCAGACAGGCATGATTCAGGTTCATGTGTATGTACGTACGTGTGGGTTCAAGTCCCATTTCCCGCATATTAACCGACTTGCGTAAAGCAGGTCGGTTTTTTTGTGATAGCGACGAGGCAAGTGTCCGTGCATATGCACGGACTTATTTGCGGATGGAAGCGGTTTCCATGCTTGCATAGGAAAATGCTTCATCTGCAAATGAGAGCCGCGCTTTAGCGATGGCATTTGCCGACCGCTCATCAGAGGCGAGATTCGCAGAGCGTATCTCGCCTCTGTGCCATCAAAAAACTCCACAGTTTACACTGTGGAGTTTCATTTATTTTTGAATGTGTTTTTTGATTGCTTCAAAACTTTCCTTGCTAAGTACATGCTCTAGACGGCAAGCATCTTCGGAAGCGATATCCTCATCTACGCCGAGGCTAGTGAGCCATGCGGTCAAAAGTTCGTGACGCTCATAAATCATTTCTGCAATTGCTTTTCCTGAGTCGGTGAGATAGATGAAACCTTCTTTGGTTACAGTGATGTGTTCCTTTTCACGAAGATTCTTCATGGCTACACTTACGCTAGATTTCTTAAAGCCGGTTTCCTCTGCTACGTCAACAGAGCGAACAACAGGATGTGTCTTGCTCAGTCTATATATAGTTTCTAAATAATTTTCAGCGGACTCATTTACTTGCATCTTGTCACCACCTTTTTCAAATATGCTTTATTATAGCATAGTGCAGGGTTGTATATCAAATAAAAAATTTGAACAAAAGTTATTGACATCTAACGCAAGTTAGATTAAACTAACAATGTGAAGAGCAAGCTTCCATTTATACATATCTCATATTTCAACTTTGCAATTAGTAGTGGGAACGAACAGTTCCCACTGCGAAAGCGAAACCAAGGAGGAATAAATTATGATTTTAGTGGGTATCATGATAGCGATGAGCCTTATCTATGCGTTCCTTCAGAGGATTAAGAAGGAACTTCGTAGGAAGGCAATCGTGATATAAAGAAACCCTTTGAATAAATCAAAGGGTCTCCAAATATAAAAGAACATCTGAATGAGAGGCGGTGAGGTTTCCCTGGACCATCTGGGGAGCTCCACCGCCTTTTGCTGCCCATTTTTCTTTTAGAGCAGTGGTAAGCTCACGGCAATCCAGGTTGGCACTACCGATTACAAAAGTATATCCAGTCTCGTCGCTGCCAACAAATATGCCACAGTAACCTTCGTAAAGAGGCATGAGCCTGTTGATGGCATCGCGAACTGCTTTTGCATCCAAAGCACTTTCAAATAGGAAGATATGCTTTGGTCTTTCTTTGTCCTTGTATGTATTTTCTAAGAAATCTATTTTCTGATTTAAGAGGCTTGCTTGCAGACTGTTGATTCGTTCCTGCTTTGCCTGTGTTTCGTCCTTGAGACGTTTGGTTGCTGCGCCAATCTCTAAAGGCTTGGCAGAGAGAAGAACGGATACATCTGTGACACAGTCGAGACGTTTGTTGTAATCTTGCAGAGCTCGTTTGCCGCAGAGAATATTGATTCGAACGCCGCCTCTGTGGCTCTGAACATCAATAATCTTGATGATGCCAATTTGTCCTGTGCTATCTACATGTGGAGCGCAGCATGCACAGACATCAATGCCTGGGATGCGCACAATACGCACATTGTCTACTAAATTTAATTTGCTGCGGTAAGTCATTTCAGCCAAATCCTGTCTGTTTGGGAAAGAAGCGATGACAGGAAGATTTTGATAGATAGCCTGATTGGCCATTTTTTCGATGTCACGAAGCTGCTCTAAGGTCAGCATACCATTGAAGTCCATAGTAACTTCTTCATATCCCAAATGAAAACCAACATTGTCAAAACCGTAGTAACTGTGGACCAGTCCGGAGATGATATGCTCACCAGTATGTTGCTGCATGAAATCAAAACGTTGATTCCAGTCCACTTCGCCATGAATGGTGGCCCCGACCTGGCATATATCCCAAGCGTCCAAAGGGAGTGCATGAACGATGACATCGCCTCTGATTTGCACATCCAAAACAGGGAAATCTTCTATGAATCCCGCGTCAGGCTTTTGTCCACCTTCTTCAGGGAAAAAGGCAGTTTGATCCAATTCCACCAATATCATATCTGCAGTCTCTGCAGCCTTGCAGGAGAGAACAGTAGCAGTAAAATCAATCTGATGAGTATCTTTGTAATACAGTTTTTTGGTGCCATTTTGTACCATGATGTGTCCTTTCTGTTCGGGCACCCTTTCTATGAGTGGCCTGACAAATGATGCTTTCATTTCTTACAACAATTTTAAGCCCATTATTTGAAACCGTCAACCTTTGAACGGACTTTAAAACTTTTCGTGGAAAGATAGAATCTTTTGTGATAGAATAAGGCTTTAATAAAGGAAAAGACTATGGAATTAGTACAAGCGATTAAACACAAACAATACAAGCAAATGAAAGCCCTTTATCTTGAGGCATTTCCTGCCAATGAACGCAAGCCTTTTTGGCTTATGAAGCGCAAGCAAAAGCAAAAAGAAACCAACATGTGGTGTATCATGGATGGGCAAGCCTTTATTGGTCTTGCAATTACCATGGAGGCAGGCGACCTAGTGGTTTTGGATTATTTTGCTATCTGCAAAGAATTGCGTGGCAAAGGCTATGGAACGAAAGCCTTGAAACTACTTAAAGATATGTATCAGGATAGAAAGTTGATCCTAGAGATAGAGGATGTGGAAGCTGAGGGGCCAGACCAAGAGATGAGAGTAAAAAGAAAGTCCTTTTACTTGGCCAATGGGCTGAAAGAAATGGGCGTTAAGGTAACTCTCTACGGTGTGGACATGGAACTTTTGGGTGTTAACTGTACGGTGACATTTGCCGAATACAAAAATGTATATACCACCTTGTATGGAAGCGCACCGGATAAATATGTGGTGTCAAGAGACGCTTAATGAAAAAAGATGACTGAGTGCATAGCAGACAAGTAGCTTCAAGAAAGAAGAAAGGAGGAGGCGTATGCCTAATCAGGTGAATTATCAAAAAGAATTGGACAAACTTATAGCAGAACTGAATGGCAGAAAGCCAACTCTATTGCTTCACAGTTGCTGTGCGCCTTGCAGCAGTTATGTTTTGGAATATTTGCGACAGTTTTTTGTAATTACGGTTTTTTATTACAACCCTAATATATCCTTTGAAGAGGAGTATCGAAAGAGAGTGGAGGAGCAAAAGAGACTGATTGATACCTTTAATAAGGAAGTGTCAGTTTTGGATTTCGCTCCCATCCAAATTATAGAAGGAGACTATGAGCCACAGCTTTTTTATGAGATGGCCAAGGGAAGAGAGGATTTGCCAGAGGGCGGAGAGAGATGCTTTGACTGTTATAGGCTACGCCTGAATGCTACAGCAGATCTGGCAAAGCAAAAGGGATTTGATTACTTTGGAACAACTCTGACCATCAGCCCTTTAAAAAACGCTGCAAAACTCAATGAAATCGGAATTTCGCTGCAAGAGGATATGGCGAATAGGAATTCAGTAGGTCAGGCTGTGATGCAGAGCCCTAGGTGGCTACCATCCGATTTTAAGAAAAAGAATGGCTACAAGCGCTCCATAGAATTGTCTGCAGAATATGATCTGTATAGACAGGATTACTGTGGCTGTGTGTATTCCAAGCGAGATAGAGATACACAGAAACATTGCGAGAACTAAGTAGAAAGAATGCAAGTTCAGAGCAGTAATTGTGTCTGGGACAGAGCAAAATCAGGCTTGAAAGCCTAAGAGAAAAACAGTATGATATAGGACAGAAAGGTTTGGTTATATATATGAAGAAGATATTAGATTTGATTTCTGAAGAATTAAAAAATGCCTTTGAGGCGGCAGGATATGACAGGGAACTTGGTCGCGTGACTATTTCCAATCGTCCTGACCTCTGTGAGTACCAGTGTAATGGTGCTATGGCAGGTGCAAAGCAGTACAAAAAGGCACCTATTATGATTGCCAACGAAGTGGCTGAGAAATTAGAAGGAAGTAAGGTGTTTGCAGAAGTAAGTGCTGTAATGCCAGGTTTCTTAAACTTAAAAGTGAAGGAAGAATTCTTGACCTCTTATTTAAAGGAAATGGCGGTGGCAGAGAAGTTTGGACTTAATTTGCCAGCAAATCCTAAGAAGGTTGTAGTAGACTACGGCGGAGCCAATATTGCAAAACCTCTTCATGTAGGACATATGCGTTCTGCAGTTATTGGTGAAAGTATCAAACGTATCTTACGTTTCTGTGGACATGATGTAATCGGCGATGTGCATTTGGGAGACTGGGGTCTTCAGATGGGACTGATTATCACAGAACTGAAAGAGCGTCATCCAGAGTGGGTATACTTTGATGAAAACTTCGAAGGGGAATATCCTGCAGAGGCTCCATTTACTATTTCTGAATTGGAAGAGATTTACCCAACTGCAAGTGGAAAGTCCAAAGAAGATGCTGCCTACAAGGCGAAGGCAATGGAAGATACCTTTAAACTCCAGAGCGGAGTGCGTGGCCATCGTGCAATCTGGGAGCATATCAAGAACGTTTCTATCGCTGATTTGCGCGTAAACTATGGCAACTTGAATGTGGATTTTGATTTGTGGCTTGGAGAGTCCGATGTTCATGATTTGATTCCAGAGATGGTTGATTTTATGAAAGAAAGCGGCCATGCATATATCAGTGAAGGCGCATTGGTTGTAGATGTTAAGAAAGAGACAGATACCAAGGAATATCCTCCTTGCATGATTTTGAAATCTGACGGGGCATCCTTGTACAACACCACCGACCTTGCGACCATCATGGATCGCATGCGCAAGATTGGACCAGAACAGATTATTTATCTTACAGACAAGCGTCAGGAACTTTATTTTGAACAGGTATTCCGCTGTGCATTTAAGACAGGCCTCGTTCCTGAAGATATGAAGCTTCAGTGGATTGGCTTTGGTACTATGAATGGCAAAGACGGCAAGCCATTTAAGACTCGTGAGGGTGGAGTAATGCGTCTTGAACGTCTCATCCGTGAGACTACAGATGGTATGTACCAGAAGATTTCCGAAAACCAGGCTCTTCCGGAAGCAGAAGCAAAGGAAACAGCAAAACAGATTGCTCTTTCTGCGCTTATCTATGGAGATTTGTCCAATCAGGCTTCCAAGGATTATGTGTTTGATATTGAACGCTTTGCGTCCTTCGAAGGAGACACAGGCCCATACATCCTTTACACTATTGTGCGTATTAAGTCTATCCTCAATAAGTATACAGAGGCAGGCGGAAACGTAGCAGCTTGTGTGCTCGCTGATGCGGCTAATGCAGCAGAAAAAGATTTGGTTAAGGAGCTTGCTAAGTTCAACACTGTGATGGAAAGTGCTTGCGAAGAGCTTGCACCTCACAAGATTTGTGCTTACATCTTTGACTTGGCAAATGCATTCAACCATTTCTATCACGAGACCAAGATTCTTTCTGAGACAGACGAGGCAAAGAAAGCAGGTTGGATTGCATTGCTTGATTTGACCAAGAAAGTGCTTGAGACTTGTATTGATGTACTTGGATTCTCTGCACCGGAGAGAATGTAAGAAAGGGAAGAACGAAAGAAAGCGGTAGATAACAGAAATGATTAGCAAAAAGAAACCGATTTTATATGCGGAACTTTCCTATGTATTAGGTTTGGTGATTTTGGCCTTTGGCTCAGCGTGTATGGCGTGGGGAGACTTTGGAATGTCTGTGGTGGTTGCGCCTGCATATATATTGCATTTGAAACTGTCACAGTATTTACCTTTTTTCTCCTTTGGGATGGCAGAGTATATGACCCAAGCATTGGTATTGTTGCTCCTTGCAATAGTACTTCGAAGGTTTAAGCCTATATTTCTGTTTTCTTTTGTGACTGCAGTGCTTTATGGGTTTTTGCTGGATGGGGCAGTGCTGCTGGTATCCTTGTTGCCACTGGATGAAAGCTTCCTAGTGAGGCTTTTGGTGTACAGCTTTGGAATGGTAATCGCAACCTTAAGCATTGCGCTTCTGTTCCGTACATATATTGCACCCGAAGCCTATGAATTATTTGTCAAAGAGATTTGTCTTAGATGGAATCTAAATATTGGCAAAGTAAAGACCATATACGATTGCGTTAGTTGCGTGATTGCATTGATTCTTTCTTTTGCATTCTTTGGATTTGGCCAGTTTGAGGGCATCAAATTAGGCTCTATCATTACCACTCTAATCAATGGTGCCATGATTGGTCTATGGGGCAAAGCATTGGATAAAGTATTTGGATTTGAAGATGGATTGCCACTTAGAAAATATTTTCAGTAGATTTTCATTATGAAATATATGAGACAAATAGAAAAACACACCTTATGTGAAAGGTGTGTTTTTTTGTAAAAGTATACATTTGAGGTTATTCAAAGATAAATTTTGCGATTTCATCTGCAGTCGTATTTATCTGGTCTGCATTTCCAATAGTGCTTTCGCCATCGCCAGATTGTTTACCGTACATGCCAAAGAAAGCATGGTTACCGCCTTCAATTATTGTTTCAGTTAGTGCTTTGCTGTCAGTATTGATATTGGGCAAATACTCCTGATATTTTTCTAGGTTTAGCACGCCGTCTTGGTCTCCATATAAAGATAAGATTTCCAAATTTGATTGTGTCAAATCTGCGGTGGAGTAGGAGGCAAGAAGTACCAAGCCATCATACGCATCTACATGGTTGGCCAAATAGGAAGCTGCCATGCTGCCACCTAAAGAATGTCCGCCGATATACCATTTTTTTACTTCTGGATAAAACGCCTGAATGCCGTCTGCAGCATTGATATCAAATACGGCCAAGCGGAAGGGAACCTCTACAACCACACTAAGGATGCCGCGCCTTGCACAAGCCATCATCAGAGGTTCGTAGGCAGAGTGTTCTACTTTGCCACCGGGATAAAAGATAAATCCTGCTGAGATTTCAGTAGGAACGTAAGCGATACAGCCATCTGCTATTTCCTGTTTGCTAATCTCGATGTCAGGAAGCCAATCGCGTTCTACATAGATATGCTCTTTGGCAAATTGGGAGATTGCCGCATCGTCTGCAGGGTAGTAGTCACAGAGGTACCAAGTGCATCCGCCGATCAGGATGAGTAGTGCGACAATTAGTCCGACAAGCCATTGTTTTTTGCTCTTTTTCGAGTTTGTTTTCATTTTGTATGCTCCTTTTACTTGACCTTATTCCTATTAGTCTATATAATTATAATGAACAGGTTCATAAAAATCAATGGGAGGTGTGAAAGTGCCAAAAATACTTGAAAATGTTCGTGAACAACTGTTAGAAGAAGCCAAACGTCAAATACAGGAAAATGGCTACAGTAAGACTACTATTCGATCTGTGGCAGGAGCTTGTAAACTTGGAGTTGGAACGGTTTATAACTATTTTGAATCCAAAGATATGCTGATAGCGACGTTTATGCTAGAGGATTGGCTTTTGTGCCTGGGGGAGATTCAAAAAGGCGCAACCGAGGACCCAGAACAGTTCATAGCACATTTTTACGAGGCTCTTAAGGGTTTTATTCAAAAGCACGAGTACTTGTTTCAAGATAGCGATGCAGCCAAAGCTTTTGCAGGAGCATTCAGTGTCAGACACAAACAACTGCGAGACCAGATAGCGAAGCTTTTAGCGTCAATTTGTACCAATGCCAAAGGGGATAGGGAGTTTTTGGCAGAATTTATTGCAGAGGCAATGCTTACATGGACTGTTGCTGGTCGTCCAGTGGAGGATATCACACCCCTTATATTGAAACTGCTGAGAGAGTAAAGGGACTCAGAAACCGCTTTTAGCAGAGCAAATATGAACCATATAGTAGCAAAAAATATATAATGAAAAGGAGATTTAAATTATGAGTAGTTTTGAAAACCTTCGCATTGTTGACAATTTTTATCAGACATCTTTGTTCTTTCCTATGCCAACAGTGGTAATCAGCACTTTGTGTGAAGATGGCACCACCAACCTTGGACCATATTCCTTGGTTCAGCCTTACTATGTAGCTGGCAAAGATTACTATGCAATGTTGCTCAGTTGCCGTAACTCTTCCAATACTGCACAGAACATTCTTCGCACTGGTAAATGTGCCATCAACTTTATTGATGACAATCCAAAGACCTTTAAAGAGGCAGTAAAACTCTCCTGGCCTGGCGATAAGCCATCCGAAAAGATGCCAAAGTGTAGCTTTAAGTTGGAAAAGAGTTTGGCAGAAGAGGAAAATCCAGAGGATGTTCGTCCTATGGTTATGACAGATGCTATCGAAGTTATTGAGTGTACATGGGTGCGTGAACTGGATGGTGCGCAGAACGATCAACCAGGACAGCTCAACGGTTATGAAGGCCCTTACCACGATTTCAATGGTATTACCAGTAAGTTTGGTGCACATTTTATTTTGAAAATCGACAAGATTCTGATGAAGAAGAAATATAAAGATGCCATCATCAATGGTGTGAAAGCTAAAGACTTCCCACCTCTTCCAGTGGACTATGGCTACCGTGACAGTAAGAACTTCTGGTTCCACAAAAAGACCAAGATGAGAGCAGAGCTCCTTCAGATGAGAGAGGCATCCTTAGAATCTGTTCGCTATGCGGCAGACCGTGCAGATGACAAGGTAAAATTCACAGATGAAGCACTGAAGACAATCCTTAATGTGCCTCGTGTATTCCTTCCATTGGTTCTGAAAGGCTGCGTTGAATGGGCAAGAGAAAACAATGTGGAGTTGATCACAGAAGAGCATATGAAGATTATTAACGACAAACGTTCCAAGGAGAAAAATAAGTAATTTTTCTCCCATCGAAATCCAAGTAGGATTTCTCTCGAGAAGAACAAATAAAAGGAGATTAGATATGAAAGTTGTATTGGCTGGCGCTTATGGAAATTTGGGCGCAGATATTTTTAAAGCACTTTTGGCTGCAGGACATGAAGTAGTGGCTGCAGATATGATTGAAAGAGATTTGGGAGTTACAGGTAACTTTACCTTCAAAAAGATGGACGTAACAAATCCAGAGTCTTTGAAGGGACTTTGTGATGGCGCAGATGCAGTAATCACTACAGTTGGTCTTACCAAGACATCCGCAACAGTGACTAACTATGAAATTGACTATCAGGGCAACCTGAATCTTTTGAATGAGGCAAAGGCTGCAGGCGTAAAGAACTTTACATACATTTCCGTTCTGAAAGCCGACAAGGCTCCTAAGGTTCCTATGCTTCATGCAAAATACTTGTTTGAAGAAGAACTGAAAAAGAGCGGACTTACATGGGTAATCCATCGTCCAACTGGTTACTTCTACGATATCGTAAAAGTATTCAAACCTATGATTGAAAAAGGAGAGGTTACTCTTCTTGGAAACGATCCTGTACACGCAAACGTTATTTCTACCGAAGACTTTGCTGACTTTATCGTAAAGCATATGATGGATGAAAATGTAACCTACGATGTGGGTGGCAAGGAAACCTATTCCTATGAGGAGATTGCAAACCTTTGCTTTGCAGCAGCAGGCAAAGAGCCAACTATCAAACGTGCACCTGCGTTCTTGTTTGATGTACTTGCATTCATCAATCACTTTAAAAAGAATGGTAAGGAAGCTATCCTTCGCTTCTCCAAATGGACTCTTACAGAGGAAATGGTTGGAGATACGGTTCACGGCGATATGAGCTTTGCAGAGTATATTAAAGAAAGTTTTAAGGAGACAAAATAATGGGTTGGAGTTATTTAGGAATTATTCTCATCGTATGTGCAGTGCTCTGCGCAGTGGGATTTTATAAGTTTGTATATTTCCTTTCCATCGGCTATGGCTTTGCTGTGGCTGGTGGCGGAATCACTATCCTTGTGATGGCTATGGTAAATGGCTGGAGCGATGGAGTGCTTTGGCTTGCACTTTTGCAGGCAGGTTTGTTCCTGACATACGGCATTCGCCTATCTGGATTCCTTTTGGTTCGCGAAATCAAAAATGCCGCTTATCGTAAAACCTTGAAGGAAGCAACTGGAGATGACAAAAAGATGCCTATCTTTGTGTTGGCTACTATCTGGGTGTGCGTAGCAATTCTTTATACTGCGCAGGTAAGCCCAATGTTGTTCCGTTATATGAATGGAGCAAAAGATATTGTAGTGCCACTTATCGGCGCGGCTGTTTCTGTATTTGGCCTTATCTTGGAAGCTGTTGCTGACAACCAGAAGTCTGCACAGAAGAAAGAAAATCCGGATATGGTTGCAACCAAAGGCCTTTACAAGATTGTTCGTTGTCCAAACTACTTGGGCGAGATTATTTTCTGGACAGGTATTTTTATTAGCGGTGTAACTGCTTATACTGGAGTTGGTCAGTGGATTACAGCAATCGTTGCCTATATTTGCATCGTGTTTATCATGTTTAACGGCGCACAGCGTTTGGAAAAACGTCAGATGGCTCGCTATGGTAATGACGAAGCTTACAATACATACGCAAACAAAACACCAATTATTATTCCACTTCTTCCAATTTATCATTTAAATAAGAAGTAAGTGTAGCGGGGGGACAAAAGATGAAAGATTTTTCTGTATCTATGGCACTGGTAGACTATATTCCGGTTATCTTTTTCGGAATTGCTGCTGTGCTTCTTATGAGAGACCTTTACAACAAGATGAGCAAGGGTGCATTTGCACTTTTTGCAGCAGGAACCATTGATATTTTTTGTGCGGGTGCACTGAAGGCTACATACAAATTGCTTTATGCCGCTGGGGTATGCGACTTTGAGGCGTTAAATGCCATGTTTTTCCCAGTGCAATCCATCGGATTTTTGCTGGCAGGCATCGGCATGGTTGCCCTTGTTTGTCACAAGCAGACCAAGACGCCACTTCTTTCTGTGGCACCACCTGTGTTCAGTGGAACATTTGTCTTTGTAGGGCTTATGGTACTTGGCCTTGGTATGATGGATGTAGTGCTTTGTATCATCGCTGCTAAGATGAAGAAACCAGGATTGATTGCTTTCTTTGCACTTTCCTTTGTATGTTCTCTTTGTATGGGCTATCTGTCCTCGCAGGATTTTGCACAGGCATCTATGAACTGGATTGCAGAGGGTGTCAATGTGGTAGGACAGGGGTGCCTTCTTGCAGGCGCAGTAATGTTACACAAAAACGGACTTGCTGATTTCAGATTGAGAAAGGGTGAAACCACATGCTAAATCAGATATTAGAAGACATCAAAACAAAGTATTTAGTTACGGAATTAGAAGTGGGTGAATTTGCAAAATTAAAGGCGAATGGAATGAATTTCACAGTTCAAGCATTCAAAGCCGAAGGACTGGGGCATATATCTGTTATGAGAGCAACAGGTTTCTTCGGCCTCATGAAAATGGATACGCTGATGATTAATCCTACAGCGGTAGATTTGCCACTTTATTCTTATGATCGTATTTATGCGATGGGAAACGATACGTTGATTGTAGAGTTGTACGATACTTTTGTAGGCAAAGAAGATGCGCAGGGTGCGCCAAGAAAATCTATGGCTCTACTTGCTCAGGCAAAGGAGCAGTTTGTAGACTTGCCTGAAAGAGATCCGGGCGAGCATTGGTATGATAGCATCAAGCTGCCTGAGAGTATCTCGAAGAAAGGCAAAAAGGCTCAGACTCCTGCAATGGATGAGTTGACGCTTAAGCACTTTGAGGCTTATCTTGCTGCGCCAGTAGAATTGGTGGAAGGCGAAGAAATCAAGGCGGCTAAAATGCAGAAAGCCGCTGTCTATGTCAATGGATTATTGGGGAAGGGTGGACCTTCTACAGATGTGTTCCTCAAAGCCTTTGGAAGAGAGAAGACAGATAAACTGTTTAAGGAAGTTTTATTTGGAATTGATGTATAAAAAGACGCCAAGGCCTAGATGAGATGGTTTAGGCCTTGGCATGTTGTGATGTTTGATGAGGAGGGATGTTTCATGAGAGATTTTATGCTCGCAAACCTAGCAGCGATGATTTGGGTGATTGTTGCCATCGAAGTTATTTTTGGAGTTCTCTTTGTGAAGGAATATCAAAAGGGCAAGAGCAAAATGGTGCTCAGTATGTTGCTCATTGACTTGGGATTGTTTCTAGACGCTTTGTTTATCGTTTTGGGAGTTTTTACTCAAAATGGTTTGCCAGAGATGGTTAGCAGACTTCGTTTTGTCAGTCAT
This sequence comes from Lachnospiraceae bacterium, assembly GCA_017453065.1. Lineage (GTDB taxonomy): Bacteria > Bacillota > Clostridia > Lachnospirales > Lachnospiraceae > Acetatifactor. Next base: position 29,238 of record JAFTKW010000020.1, read on the forward strand.
GGGGTGTTGATTCCTTTGATGTTCCCTATCTGTGGATACGGACTGAAACTTGGCCAGAAGGCCATGAAGATTCTCTGGGCTGCCACGTTTGTAATCATGGTGCTAGGGTTGGCACAAAGCCTTGCGATTCATTTGGAACTACGACAGCTTGGTACAGTGCTTCGTCATGTTTCAGCAGATTCCAGTCCAGCTTGGGCAGAAGGCATCAGTAGCCTGCTTTCCTATGGAACGGTGATTCCGCTTATCATAGTTGGAATCATTGTCTGGGTAAAACAGAAGACACCACATTTGTTTTTGTCTGGCTTTTTGATGTTTGCTTTTTCTGCTTTGGGTCCAGCAACAGGAAACTTCGACCTCATTTTCTTTATTAGCATGATTGGAGAAGTATTTATGGTATTGTTCTTCTATTTGTATGCGAGAGTGAGAGCGAAGAGAGATTGAGTAGAACTGTTTGTGAAAACGAATAGAGTTATTTAGGTAAAAGAAAACTACTACAGCAAGGAAGGTTACTTCTTGTTGTAGTAGTTTTTATTTTTTGTCATATTATTTATAGCTATAGTTTTTCTATGGGTAGCCACAGCTCTACATAACTTTCTCCAATGTCTTCCTGACAAGGTGGTCCATACAGTTCGATATTGTAATTTCCGCTGAGTTTGTATTCTTTGCAGTTAGGCAACCATTCACGCCACATTCGGGTGTTGGTGTCCTGAAGAGTTCTTTGTTTACATGGGAACACTGCCCAAAGACCCGCAGGAAGAGTTATGGTTTCACAACCTTCTGGGATTTCCTTCCAAGGCATATAGTTGTCTGCAATGAGATAGTCAAAGTATCTGCCATCACTGTCTATGCAAAGACCATACATACCACACACGATTTCACCGCCACCATCCTTAAAGTGCTCCTCCCAAAACTTTGGGATTTCTTGATAAGAGGTTTCGGTGTCAAAACTTCTTTTTCTGCCCATTACTGTAAAGGCGGCTTTTTCTACTATTTTATATTCCATCATTGTTCCTCCTTCTAATGATAACTTGATACGAACGGGAGCATAGTCTTTTAGACTGGCTCCAGTTTCTTTTGCTTGAGAAGGAGTGATGCCATGAAACTTAGTGAAGGCTCTCGTAAAACTGTCTGGAGAATCATATCCATATTTGAGAGCGACATCCAGTACTTTGGTGTCTTTTGCGGCTAGTTCTTTGGCCGCAAGTGTCATACGCCTGTTTCGAATGTACTCTGCTATACTTATGCCACATAGCGCAGAAAAGATGCGCTGAAAGTGAAATTCTGAGACATAAGCCTTGTCTGCCACATCTTTTACTTTAATATCTTGTGTTAGATTCGTTTCTATATATTCTATTGCTTCTTGAATGCCATTTATCCAGTTATTCATGGTGACTCCTTTTTAGATATGTGTAATTACATGCTTTCGTCGACGTTAATGATATTCTAGCATGCTTGATGAGTGAAGTCCCGACTTTTTCTGCTTTTTGAGGTGGGGAAGGGAGAATAGCTTGGAGTGATAAATCCCAATTTATGCAAAAAAAAAGAGGGCCTGTTTACAAGCCCTCTTATCAATTGTTCTATTTTATTCTACAGCGTACTTCTGATTAAACTTATCAAGCATCAGTGCGGCTACGATACCAGCCACCAAGCAAATGATGTTTACGATGCATCCTCCTACAGATACAGTAAAGCTTGCAAATGGAATAATCATGATAGTAGCAGCGATGACAATACCGATGATTGCATGGAATGCAACAGAGTAAAATTTGTCAAACAGCATGTTAACTGCTTTAGCAAAAAGGATTACGGTTGCCAAAGCACCGATACCACCAGGAATCAATACGGAAAAGTCCATACTTCCAATTCCGCCTACAAATGGCTCATACAAACCAAGTGGCATAAGCAGAGTAGAAAAACTCATACCTGGAGCGATTACGCTGAGAGCCAATGAAAATCCGCAGAAGAGATACCATACAAAGTTTGGCTCGATTTCAACGGAGAGTACTTTAAGACCAATCAGTAGAGCAAAGATAAAGATCATTGCAACCACCATGGAAATGTAGGAACTTTTGCTGCGACCCTGCTGTCCAGCTTCTCTAAATAAAGAAGGGAGCATGCCACTAATCAATCCAATGAATACACATACGGATGGGGCAGGGTATTTGTCTAAAAGGAAGGAGAGCAGATTAGCTACTCCAAGGAAGCCAATTACACCGCCGATACCGATAGGAATCAGTTTAGGAACATGAGTTTTGAAATTTTTGAATGGCTCTGACAAAAATTCCATAATAGTTTTGTAAACACCAAAGACTACACAGAGCACACCACCGGAAATGCCAGGCAATACTGCGCCAAGACCAATCAGAGCACCCTGAAGTACTTTGAGAAAAAGACGAGCAATAGAAAAATTCTTTTCTTGTTTCATAAGTCACCTCAATATATTTTTATTCACATATCGGTTAATTTTATCACAATTGTTTTTAAAAGGAAACTATAAAATAGAAGAGAGGGATTCGAACGAGGTCTCCTTGAATTTTTGTCCTACATCACCTGTGTCAATAGCCCCTCTTTTAATATTCCTTTTATAATACTACCCAATTCTTCTATGGATATATCTCTTTCGTTTTTCATCCAACTAGTTATCATAGAAATGACACCTGGAATATAGAACTCAAATGCATAAATGGCTTTTTTGTTATCAGGAGATATTTTAAAATTTTTTAATGCTAAAGGAATAATAATATTTTGCAACTGCTTAGAAAATTGTAGATTATAAGAATTATTTAACAAAATTTGACCATACATTTCATTCTCATTTATAAGCTTATCAAAAGTATAAAGGAAATTATCCAATAATCTATCTTGTTCTATATTGTCGCGGATTGCCTTTGTAAAATTTGAGATAAATTCTTCTTCAATTTGATTTAACAAATCATATGGATCCTTAAAATAATTATAGAATGTTACTCTGCTATATCCTGCTTTTTCAGATATTTCTTTTACTGTAATTTTCTCAATAGGTCTTTCTTTATAATATTCACAAAAAGCAGATATAAAATCTCTCCTTGTAGTTTCTGTTACCTCTGGGTGTTTTTTCATCGGCACTCCTCATTGCTTAACACATCTGTCAAATCTGTAAATTGATGCGTTTTTTGTCTATTGCTATAATATTATACGACACATGTAAAGCAATAACAAGAAAGAGGATATATCATTATGAAGAGATTTCTTATAAAATACAATCTTGAGATACTAACTACGATAATGTTTGCTTTCGTGACATTATCGACAATTTGTAACTGGACCTTGTCAGTTACACAAAGAATCCTTATTGCATATGTATTTTTATTTACCCTACATGAGTGGGAAGAAAATAGATATCCTGGTGGGTTCACGAACATTATGGAAGGAATGATTGGCAAAAAATTCAGTGAAGATGCTAAAGAACTTTCGCATATTCCAGTTATGATTTTACTTTTGCTAATACATATTATTCCGTATATTTTTGATTCAATAATCTTTTTAACCCTTATTCCTGTTTTTCTAGGAATCTTTGAGGGATTTGTACACACAATGGGAGTCAAACTATCGAAAGCAGAAAAATTTTATACTCCTGGTATGATTACTGCATATATGATGTTAATTGCTTCAATCTTTACTATTTACTATTTACTTTCAAACAATATGATAACGGGAAAAGACTGTATACTAGGATTTGTTGGCATGTTTGTTAGTTTTGCTATTATGCAAAATAGAGTACTTGCAATAAATGGAATAACTTATAAAGATATGTTCAATATAATAAAGGCTAAGAAAGAAACAATAACAAAATAGATATGAAAAAAGACTCTTGATTTCTCAAGAGTCTTTTTTAGTAGCGAGAGGGGGATTCGAACCCTCGACACCACGGGTATGAACCGTGTGCTCTAGCCAACTGAGCTATCTCGCCATATCAAATTATGTTTTTAAATGGGACCTATAGGGCTCGAACCTATGACCCTCTGCTTGTAAGGCAGATGCTCTCCCAGCTGAGCTAAGATCCCGTCCGCGAGTTGTATTCACAACCGACTTTGCTAGTATAATGGATAGGATATGATGTTGTCAAGTCATTTTTTGAAAAAAATCCAAAAAAAATGTGATGAAATTTTTGCGGAATTTTGTACGTCTGTGGAGGACTTGGAATCCAATTAATTTCTTGATTTTTAATATATGGTATATTATAATTTTTTTTGTGATTTTATATAGTAGGAACGCTTCAGGAGCGGACCTATAACGAATACGAAAGGGAGAAAAATCATGGAAAAATTTTTTAAGTTGAAAGAGAATGGTACTAACGTTCGTACCGAGATCACTGCTGGTCTTACTACATTCTTCGCAATGGCGTACATTCTCTTTGTCAATCCAAACATCTTGTCCCAGTCTGGTATGGAATGGGGCGCAGTTTTCCTAGCAACAATCATTGCATCCGTAGTTGGTACTCTGATTATGGGTCTCGTTGCTAATGTTCCATATGCACAGGCACCTGGTATGGGCCTTAACGCATTCTTTGTTTACACTGTTTGCTTTGGTTTAGGATTTACCTGGCAGCAGGCATTGTCCATGGTATTTATCTGTGGATTACTCAACATCTTGATTACTGTTACTAAACTCAGAAAGTACATCATCAAAGCCATTCCTACAAGCTTGCAGAATGCTATCGGCGGCGGTATCGGTCTGTTTGTTGCTTACATCGGCTTCTTGAATGTTGGCTTTGTTAACTTTGGTGCTGGAGTTCCTTCTCTGGCTACATTAAATACTCCAGTTCTTTGGGTATTCTGCATTGGTTTGGTAGTAACTATCGTTCTTATGCTTCTTAAAGTAAAAGGAGCTATGTTGCTTGCTATCATTATCACAACTATCGTTGGTATTCCTTTTGGTGTTACAACTATGGGAAGTTCTGTAAGCTTCACAGAAGCTTGCGCAGCTCTTCCAACAACCTTCCTTGCTATCTTCAGAGAAGGTGGCCTTGTAAGCTTGTTCACAGATGTATCCAAATTGCCATTGGTATTGATCACAATCTTCGCATTCAGCATCACAGATACATTCGATACAATCGGTACCTTCATCGGAACTGGTCGTCAGAGTGGTATCTTCTCTGAAGAAGATGAGAAGATGATGGATCAGAATGCTGGTTTCAAGTCCAGATTGGACAAGGCTCTCTTTGCAGATGCTACAGCTACTTCTATCGGCGCTTTGTTTGGAACATCCAATACAACAACATTCGTAGAATCTGCAGCTGGTATCGGAGCAGGCGGACGTACAGGTCTTACATCTGTAGTAGTTTCCATTTGCTTTGCACTTTCTGCATTCTTGGCTACATTCGTTAGTGCAGTTCCATCTGCAGCTACAGCGCCAGCATTGGTTATGGTAGGTGTTCTGATGGCATCCTCCTTCAAGGATATCAAATGGAACGAATTGGACGAAGCTCTTCCAGCATTTTTCGCTGGCTTATTCATGGCTATTTGCTACAGCATTTCTTACGGTATCGCATTCGGTTTCATTACATACTGCATCGTTAAGATTTGTGCTCGCAAAGCAAAAGAAGTACATCCACTGTTGTGGGGTTGCACAGTATTGTTCATCTTGAACTTTGTATTGTTGGCAATTCTGTAATTACAGATAGTTTAGCAATGATTAAATGGGCGTTTCGGCTTAATAGTCGAAACGCTCTTTTTTGAAAGGACCGATAGGTATGGAAAGTGTAGTGCAAGTAGTGTTGTTGATGGTTGCTTTTGCAATGCTTTATATTGGTGCACACTGGTTGGTAGACGCCAGCACGAGAATTGGAGTTAAATTCGGAATGCCACAAATAGCGGTGGGACTTACAATTGTGGCAATGGGGACAAGTGCATCGGAAGCAGTGGTGAGTATAACATCTGCACTAGAGGGAAATGCTGAGATTACAATAGGAAATATTGTGGGAAGTAATATTTTAAACGTACTTCTAATTTTGGGGATTTCTGCACTGATATCTTCGCTGACTATACAAAAAAACACTGTGTATGCAGAGATTCCAATCATGTTTGGCGTCACAGTGATGCTCCTGATTGCAGGAGTAAGGGACAACAACGTGGGAAGATTAGAGGGCGTGATTTTCCTATGGATTTTTATATTCTATTTGGCTTACCTTTTTCTTTTGGCAATCAAAGACAGAAAGGATAAAGCATTGCTTGAAGTGGAAGCGCCAGAAAATAGCAAGACAAGTATAGAGCATGCAAAAACATCGGTACTGTTTTTGCGGATAGTAGTTAGTCTGATATTACTTATTGGTTCCAGTGATTTGGCCGTTCAAATTGTGAGTGCTATGGCCACGGCAATGGGAGTCGGCGATCGTATGTTGGGTTTTACAATTATTGCTATTGGAACATCCTTACCTGAATTGTTTACCTCTGTGGTTGCAGCCAAAAAAGGAAATGCAGATATTGTAGTTGGCAATATTGTTGGAAGTTGTATTTTTAACATTCTGTTTGTGGTTGGCACGGTGGCGGTTATGACGCCGGTTGTATTTGTGCCAGACTTTACGATAGACACATTGATTGCTTTAGCTGTTTGTGTTCTACTGTTTGGCTGTGTTTTTAGAAAGAAAGAACTTACACGCAAACATGGGATTTTGATGTTGGTACTTTATGTGTTATACTTAGTTTATCTCTTTTTTCACTAAGTATGGAGGAAAAAGAATTAAAGTTATAGATTAAGATAGGAGATCAAGGAAAGTTATGAGAATAGGCATGGGATACGATGTACACAAATTGGTTGAAGGCAGAGATATGATTATAGGTGGTGTGCACATTCCTTATGAAAAAGGTTTGCTGGGACATTCGGACGCAGACGTGTTGACCCACGCTGTGATGGATGCTTTGCTTGGGGCTTCGGCTCTTGGCGATATTGGAAAGCATTTCCCGGATACAGATCCAGCTTACAAAGGAATATCCTCTATTACATTACTTGAAAAAGTAGGAGAATTATTAGAAGAGAATTGTTTCTTCATTGAAAATATAGATGCGACCATTATTGCTCAGGCACCAAAGATGCGACCTCACATTGACCAGATGCGTGCTAACATTGCAAGAGCACTGGGAATTGATGTGGATCAGGTCAATGTAAAGGCGACCACAGAAGAAGGGCTTGGATTTACTGGAGCTGGAGAAGGTATTTCCTCTCAGGCGATATGTCTGCTTACCACACCAAAGAATATGGTGACTATGGATATGACGGGCGAAGACGGTCAATCTAAGTGTGGTGGATGTCAGGGTTGCTCCAAAAAGTAAGGATAGTATGCCGGCTAAGTTACAAGGCAGAGGTAAAGGTTTGGCATATTAAGTAGTGCAAAAATAGTTGACAAAATTTAAGGTTTTGCATAATATGAACTATATATGTAAAAGCGATGAACAGAAAGAGTACCTTTCGGGAAGATGTCAGAGAGGAAGCGCCACCGGCTGAAAGCGCATCTCATTGAAACAAAAGGGAAGTGCATCTGTGAGCTGGCTCTTTGAAACGGTAGTGTTAGGGTTTAAATTCCCTCTTGCTACTTGAGTAGTAGAGCACGTTTACTTCACGTTACGGAGATTGAGGGAAGAACAGTTTGTTCTTAACAAGAGTGGAACCGCGGATACATCCGTCTCTTAGGAGATAGATGTGTCCGTTTTTTTGTGATGGCGACGAGGAAAATGGACATTGTGCTTGCACGAATGGACATTTGACGACCGCTAATCAGAGCGAGATTCGCAAAGCGTATCTCGTCTCTGTTATGGTAACGAAGCAAGCGCACTCACGAAGTGGGTGTCGGATGGCGAACCAGATGGCGCAGAACTCTATATCAGGGGGTATATATGGGATTTATTAAAAGTCTTAAAGAAGAAATCAATATCATACGAGAACGAGATCCTGCAATTCATTCATCATGGGAAGTGCTTTTGTATCCTAGTTTTAAGGCTATGTTGCATTATCGTACCGCCCACAAGTTGTACGAGAAAAAGCATTACTTTTTGGCCAGATGGATATCTCAAAGAGCAGTTCGAAAGACTGGAATCGAGATTCATCCGGGTGCTAAGATTGGCAAAGGTTTTTTTATAGACCATGGTCACGGCGTAATCATTGGTGAAACAACCATTATTGGCGACAATGTGACGCTGTATCAGGGTGTTACTCTTGGGGGTAACGGAAAGGAACAGGGCAAGCGACATCCTACTATTGGAGACAATGTCATGATTAGTGCAGGAGCCAAAGTTCTAGGTTCCTTTACCATAGGAGAAAACTCCAAGATTGGTGCGGGAAGTGTTGTGCTGGCCGAGGTGCCACCGAATTCTACGGTAGTAGGTGTTCCTGGAAGAGTGGTAAGACGGAACAATCAGGTATTACCTAGAGAAGAACTGGATCATGTGCATCTTCCAGACCCAGTAAAAGAAGAATTACAACTGCTTCGTAAAGCAAATGCCGATTTGGCAGAGCGTGTTTTGCAGCTGGAGAAGCATTTTTCGTAAGCATTACTGCGATTTTTGTAAACAAGAAAATTGACGGATAATTAATCTCGAAAACGATAGAAAAGATAAAAGGAGAAAGAAATGAAGATTTACAATACTTTAACCAAACAGAAAGAAGATTTCGTACCTATTGAGCCTGGAAAGGTAAAGATGTATGTGTGTGGACCTACCGTATACAACTTAATCCATATTGGAAATGCCAGACCAATGATTGTGTTTGATACTTTTCGCAGATATATGGAGCACAAGGGATACGAAGTAAACTATGTATCCAACTTTACAGATGTAGATGACAAGATTATCAAGAAAGCCATTGAAGAAGGTGTAGATTCTTCTGTGATTTCTCAGAGATATATTGCAGAGTGCAAAAAGGATATGGAGGCGATGAATGTCAAGCCAGCCACCAAGCATCCTTTGGCGACCGAAGAAATCTGCGGAATGCTGGATATGATTGGCGATTTGATTGAAAAAGGTCACGCTTATGTGGCAGCAGACGGTACTGTATATTTCCGTACCAGAAGCTTTAAGGAATATGGCAAGCTTTCTCACAAAAATCTAGATGACTTGCAGGGCGGAAATCGTTCCTTACTTGTATCTGGTGAGGATCAGAAGGAAGATTCCTTGGACTTTGTATTGTGGAAACCAAAGAAGGATGGAGAGCCTTACTGGGAGTCTCCATGGTGCAATGGTCGTCCTGGTTGGCATATTGAATGTTCTGTTATGAGCAAGAAGTATTTGGGAGACCAGATCGATATCCATGCAGGCGGTGAAGACCTAGTATTCCCACACCATGAAAATGAAATCGCTCAGTCTGAGGCTGCCAACGGCAAAGAATTTGCACGTTACTGGATGCACAATGCATTCCTTAACATTGACAACAAAAAGATGTCCAAGTCTGCAGGAAACTTCTTTACTGTAAGAGACATCGCTGAAAAATATGATTTGCAGGTGCTTCGTTTCTTTATGCTCTCTGCACACTATAGAAGTCCACTGAACTTCAGCGCAGACTTGATGGAAGCTGCAAAGAGTGGTTATGAGAGAATTGTAACTTGCGTGGCAAATCTGAAATACCTTTTGGATGCAAAGACAGAAGAGGCCGGATTGAGTGCAGAGGAAGAGACACTTCTTACAGAGGCAAAGCAGTTTGTGACTCGTTTTGATGAAGCCATGGACGATGACTGCAATACAGCAGATGCGATTTCTGTTATCTTTGAATTGGTGAAATTTGTGAATACCAATGCGGACGGCACAAAGAGCAAGGCATTTATTCAGGCGCTTAAGGATGAAGTAGTCATGCTCAGTGATATCTGCGGTCTAATTGTGGAAAAGAAAGAAGAGATGCTGGATGAAGAAATCGAGAATCTGATTGCAGAGAGACAGGCAGCTCGAAAAGAAAAGAATTTTGCACGCGCAGATGAAATCCGTGATATACTGTTGGAAAAGGGTATCGAATTGAAGGATACCAGGGAAGGCGTAAAGTGGCAGAGAGTATAACACTATTAAGTCAAATTAAAGAGAAGTTTGGGTGTGGACCAGTGGATGTAAGAACCTACTCGCCCCTCACCCTTGCTTACATCGGAGATGCAATCTTTGATTTGGTGATTCGCACCGTTGTCGTAGAGAGGGCGAATCGTCCAGCCAATCAGTTGCACAAAGAGACAGTCAAATATGTAAAGGCAGAGACGCAGGCACAGATGATTGATGTGTTGCTTCCTCTTTTTACAGAGGAGGAAATTGCGGTATACAAGCGTGGCAAGAATGCCAAGCCTTACACCAAGGCCAAAAACGCTACCTTTGGAGAATACCACAAGGCAACTGGCTTCGAGGCTGTAGTAGGCTATCTGTATTTACAGGATGATATGCCAAGAATCTTGGAATTGATTCAGCATGGTATTTCTGCTATAGGGATGGAACTTTAACCATTTACAAGGATAGTGACAGCGAGTTTACAGCAGGGATTCGCAGAAAAAGGAGAATATATGGGATATCAGGAATTTACCATAGAAGGAAGAAATGCGGTTATCGAAGCATTTCGCAGTGGAAAGCCAATAGACAAAGTGTTTATCTTGGATGGTTGTCAGGATGGACCAATCATGACCATCAAGAGAGAGGCCTCCAAACACGATACATTGATTAAGTATGTTTCCAAGGAGCGCTTGGATCAGATGTCTGAAACAGGCAAGCACCAGGGCGTTATAGCCTATGCGGCTGCCTATGAATATGCACAAGTGGAAGATATATTGGACAATGCTAAGGCGAAAGGGGAACCACCTTTTATCTTTTTGCTGGATAATATTGAGGACCCACATAACTTGGGGGCTATCATTCGTACCGCCAATCTGGCAGGTGCACATGGAGTGATTATTCCTAAGAACAGAGCGGCTGGATTGACAGCGACAGTGGCTAGAACTTCCGCTGGAGCATTGAATTATACTCCTGTAGCAAAGGTTACCAACATGTCACAGACCATCGAAGCCTTGAAAAAAGAAGGACTTTGGTTTGTCTGCGCAGATATGGGTGGCACCACCATGTACGACTTGGACCTTAGAGGACCAATTGGTTTGGTCATTGGCAATGAAGGGGAAGGCGTAGGACGTTTGGTAAAAGAGAAGTGTGATATGATTGCCTCTATACCTATGAAGGGGGATATCGATTCGCTCAATGCTTCTGTGGCAGCAGGCGTACTGGCTTATGAAATTGTAAGACAACGTCTGAAATAGGCGTGGATGTGCGCAGATGAGCAGGCGGCTTGGCAACAGTATGGCGCACTAGGCCGTGGCAAGAGTTTGTGTGAGGACATAGTATGGAAAAGATGTATGACGACGTGTCAGATGAAGAACTGATAGATCGTTTGAGACAGGGTGAAAATGGAATAACGGATTATCTTTTGGACAAGTTCAAAAATTTGGTTCGAAGCAAGGCTCAGTCTATGTACATCTTGGGAGCGGACAATGATGACTTGATTCAAGAGGGCATGATTGGGCTGTTCAAGGCTATCAGAGACTATGATAGTGGAAGAGATGCCAGCTTTTTTACTTTTGCCGATTTGTGTATCAGTAGGCAGATGTACAATGCTGTACAGGCATCACAAAGACAAAAACATATTCCACTCAACACCTATATTTCTCTTTATTCCCAGGTGGACAGAGAGTCAGGCGAAGGACAGGAACTCGCAGAGACTATTCCGTCTCAAGCGGGCCCATCTCCAGAGGAAATTGTCATTGGCAATGAGGCGGCAAAGGCTTTGGAGTATTTGATTCAGCAGGAACTCAGTGACTTTGAAAATCAGGTGCTAGATTTGCATTTGATTGGAATGAGTTATGTTCAGATTGCGAAAGTCTTGGGAAGAGATGAAAAGTCCACAGACAATGCACTTCACAGAGTGAAGTCCAAAGTAAAGAAATTGATGAAGGCGCAAAATGCAGCTGAATAAGAATTGGTGTATAGGCGTCAAGATAATTGATATTAAGAAAAGAAATAACAAGAAAAAGAAATACCAAGAGAATGGAGTCTGGCTCCTACTCTTGGTATTTTTTGATTCTGGCTATCCGATAAAGCTGAAGTGCAAAAGTGCGTTCCAAATGCCGTCCTGGCTTGCATTGTCCGTTACATAGCTTACCTGGTCGAAGAGACTGGTTGGATTGGAGTTTCCCATGGCAATGCTGTTTGGCACATACTGAAGCATTGGCAAATCGTTGTTGCTGTCACCGAAGGCATAAGATTGACTAAGTGGTAATTGGTAGAAATCCAATACGCGCTGAATGCCAGTAGCCTTGGAATAACCAGTAGGGACAAATTCTCTGAAGTTCCCGCCTCTGTCGATACAATCAAAGTACTTGTCGCTAACCTTTCGAAAGGCTTCTAACTGAGCGGGCTCTTGGAACCATATTACGAATTTGTCGCTGACAAAGCTAGGGTCTTCTAAATTAGTGGGCATATGATAGCCTCTGCGGAGAAAGGCCTGATACATGCGCTGAGCCTGTGGGTCATGAAGCGGACGGCTTAGGTCAAAGCAAACATGCATCTTTGACTCAAATAACAGATCCACATCGGTTGCCTTGGCAATATTTAGAATATCCATCATGGTCTCGTGGCTCTGGGTTACGGATAGAATTTCTTGTTCGCCACAGTAGATGTTGGTACCGCAGCCGCATACATACCCATCAAAACCTATGTCGCGAAAGCGTGCTTCTACATTTTGAAAGCATCTGCCAGTGTTGATGAACATCAAATGGCCATTGGCTCTGGCCTCCTGTATTCCCTTTTTGGTACGTTCTGGAATGGAACGGTCCACTTCGGATGTGAGGGTGCCATCTATATCAAAAAATGCAATTTTAATTTGGCGTGTATCTGTCATTGTGATTACTTCCTTTATTTTTGCTTTGTTCATTGTAATGCTTTTTCTAAGTAATGTCAAAATGACCTTCAAACTAGGTCTGAAAATCTTTTTCCTTATTTATAGAAAATGGGTTGACATATAGTAAGGCTATGATATAATACAATCAAACATATGAACAAGTATTCATATATGAAAAGAAAAACATTTCATTCATATATCAGTGTGTACATATGTAAATAAAAGATGTATGCGTAAGCAATCAAATATGTGACAGAAGGAAGGATTTCATTATGAAGAAAACTTACAAAATCGAAGTAGACTGTGCAAACTGTGCAAACAAGATGGAAGAGGCAACCAAGAATACTGCAGGTGTAAAGGATGCAACTGTGAATTTCATGGCTCTAAAGATGATTGTTGAGTTTGAAGAGGGTCAGGACCCAGAGACAGTTATGAAAGAGGTTTTGAAGAACTGTAAGAAGGTTGAAGATGACTGTGAAATTTTCTTCTAAGAATAGAAGAGAGGTTTAATCATTCATTAGGTTGGTGAATTATATGACAAAAAAGCAAAAGAAGGTTTTAGTTCGTATCCTGGTTACAGTGATACTTTTAATTGTGGTGCAATTTATTCCAGCAAAAGGTCTTTTGAAGTTTGGGATTTATCTGGTCCCATATCTGGTGATTGGCTATGACATCTTAAAGAAAGCTTTCAAAGGAATTTGCAATAAGCAGGTATTTGATGAGAATTTTTTGATGGCGATTGCTACAGTTGGCGCTTTGGTTTTAGGAGCGCTGCAGACAGATGATTATTTGGAAGCAGTAGCGGTTATGCTGTTTTATCAGGTGGGTGAACTGTTCCAAAGCTATGCGGTTGGCAAAAGCCGTCGCAATATTTCCGCTCTTATGGATATTCGTCCGGACTATGCCAATGTCATGGAGGATGGAAAACTTTGTCAGGTAGATCCAGATGAGGTAGAAGTGGGAACTATCATTTGGGTACAGCCAGGAGAGAAGATTCCTATTGACGGCATAGTAGTAGAAGGAGAAACCACATTAAATACCAGTGCACTCACAGGTGAAAGTTTACCTAGAGAGGTAGCGGTAGGGGATGAGGTGATCAGTGGTTGCATCAATATGACGGCTCTTTTACAGATTCGTACCACCAAGGAATTTGGAGAGTCTACTGTATCCAAGATATTGGATTTGGTGGAGAATTCCAGTTCCAAGAAATCTAAGTCTGAGAAGTTTATTTCTAGATTTGCTAAATATTATACTCCGGCGGTTTGCTATAGTGCGTTGGCTTTGGCTATATTGCTTCCACTTGGCAGAATGTTGTTTGGTCTGGAACCTATGTGGCTGGATGCTTTGGGCAGAGCCCTTAGCTTTTTGGTTGTAAGTTGCCCATGTGCACTGGTAATCAGTATTCCGCTTAGTTTCTTTGCAGGAATAGGTGGTGCTAGCCATGCGGGTGTATTGGTTAAGGGTTCCAACTATTTGGAATTACTTGCGAAGGCAGAGACGGTGGTCTTTGACAAGACAGGCACCATGACGCAGGGTGTCTTTGAAGTGATCGATGTTCAGGTGGCCAATGTTTCTAGGGAGCAATTGCTTGAACTGACTGCTCTGGCAGAAAGTCATTCCAGCCATCCTATCAGCAAGAGCATCCAGAAGGCGTATCTGGAGGACGGTCATGAGAGTCTGGATATTCAGAGAGTGACTGGAGTACAGGAGATTAGCGGAAATGGCGTCATTGCGACGGTAGATGGAAGAGAAGTGGCGGCTGGAAACCACAAGTTGATGCAGCAGCTTGGTGTGGAATATGTAGACTGTGAGCAGATTGGCACGGTGGTCTATGTTGCTATTGATAAGAAATATGCAGGATATATCCTAATAGCAGACAAGTTAAAGCCTCATGCAAAGGAGGCTGTGAAAGCCCTTCGTAAGGCGGGTGTTCGCAACATTGTAATGCTGACAGGAGATAGAACTGAAGTGGCAGAAAACGTGGCTAGCGAACTGGGAATTACAGAAGTGTACAGTCAGTTGCTGCCAGGAGACAAGGTTGACAAAGTGGAGGAACTCCTTACCTTGAAAAAGGAGAAAGGTCAACTTGTATTCGTTGGGGATGGTATCAATGATGCCCCAGTACTCTCCAGAGCAGATATTGGAATTGCTATGGGAGCCCTTGGTTCAGATGCGGCTATTGAAGCAGCAGATGTGGTTTTGATGGACGATGATCCTTTAAAGATTTCAAAGGCTATCAATATTTCTAGAAAGTGTGTTGGAATTGTATATCAAAACATTGTATTTGCTATTGGTATTAAGGTGATTTGCCTGGCACTGGTAGCCCTTGGATGGGCAGGCATGTGGCTCGCCATCTTTGCAGATGTGGGAGTTATGGTACTGGCGGTGGTGAATGCAATTAGGGCGTTGTTTGTGAAGAAGTGTTAAATAGCACAAACTTGCCCGTAGACGTGTGAGATTCAACGTTATCAGCTGTAACAAAAAAAGAGATATCCGAATGGATATCTCTTTTTGTTACAGCTGATAACGGGAATCGAACCCGTGACCTCTACCTTACCAAGGTAACGCTCTACCGACTGAGCCATATCAGCTTAGTATATACAAGGAAAAGTTCCCTCGTAATCACCGAATGCTATTGTATCAAAAGCAAAATGCTTTGTCAACGCAAATTTCACATTAAATAGAAACAATTCAAGAGGCTAATTTACAGGAAATCGTTGGTGGATTTGCGCACGATGAAACGTACCTCATCAGTCACATTTGAGCCCAATCCTTTGATTGCTTCCTCTGCGGTTTCTCTTGAACTCTCATTTACGCATAGCACACACAATACCTTATGGCGGCTAAAGAGTTTGCGCTTTGGCCAACGAATGAAATAAGAGATGCGATTCTGAAGCAAAACTTTTTCAATCTGCTGTTTGACTTCAAGAGAGGAAATTTCGCAAATTTCATATTCGTTATTAACTTTTTGTGAGTTAAAAATAGTGTTCTGCATAGTTATCTACTCCAATCTAAGATATTATATCATAGCATAAGAAAAATTTCATTAGAAAAAGAGAAAATTAAGTAGAAAAAAGTTTGCTTTTCTATGAGAATAATGTATAATATTTTCGTAAAGTTTCGGAAGGAGACGTAAAAATGACGGGGTTAGATTTTAAAAATTATTATGAGACAGAAGCATTCAAAAAGGAATGTATAGATTTAAATACCCAGTGGGGAAGTCATTATGCCAAGGAAGGAACCAGATTTTTTGTATGGTCAACAAAAGCAGATGGCGTCAATGTTTGTATCTATACGAGGGGCACAGATGGAGAAGAAGGTGCTAGACAGGTAGGCGTATATCCTATGACAGTGGGGACTGAGATGGGCAAGAAGGCTACCTATGAGTGCTATGTAGAAGGCGATCTTGAAGGCTATTATTATACTTATCAGGTGATTAGAGAGGGCCAGATGTTTGAGTGCCCAGACCCATATGGAAGGAGTGCGGGCGCAAACGGCCAGCGCAGCATGATTTTGGATTTGGGAGCTACCAATCCTGCAGGCTGGGATAAGGATGCAAATTGGAAGCAGATCAATCCATATACAGCGATTTATGAATTACATGTGAAAGATTTTTCTTACCAGGAAGCTTCTGGCGTGTCCAGTGCTCACAGAGGTAAGTTCCTTGCATTTACCGAAAAGTGTAAAGCAACCAAGCATTTGATGGACCTGGGAATTAGCCATGTGCATTTCCTACCGATGTATGATTATGGTTCTGTGGATGAAACTGGAACAGATGATCAGTTTAACTGGGGTTATGACCCTGTGAACTACAATGTTCCTGAAGGTTCTTACAGTACAAATCCATATGATGGAAGAGTGCGTGTGAAGGAAGCCAAGCAGATGATTCAGGCCCTTCACAATATGGGCATCGGTGTGGTAATGGATGTGGTTTACAACCACACTTACCGTAGCGATGACGGTTTCCAGATATTGGCACCTTATTACTATTATAGAACCAAAGAGGACGGTACTTTGGCAGATGCTTCTGCTTGTGGAGACGAGACCGCTACTGAAAAAGAAATGTTCAATCAGTTTATTCGTCAGTCTTTGCTCTACTGGGCGCAGGAGTATCACATGGATGGCTTCCGTTTTGACTTGATGGCAATTCATGATGTGGCTACTATGAACCAGATTAGAGCAGACTTAAATAGCCTTCCTACAGGCAAAAAGATTTTGTTGTACGGAGAGCCTTGGGCGGCAGCTACACCTGCAATGGCAGAGGGCGTTTATCCCGCAGACAAAGCGCATCTTGATATGTTGGACGAAGGGATTGCGATTTTCTCTGACGATACGAGAGATGCTATTAAGGGAAGTGTGTTCTATGCAAAAGAGCCAGGATATGTCAACGGAAAGGCTGGCATGGAAGACAAAATAGCGCATACCTTTAGCGCATGGTGTCATAGTCAGGATGTACCAAAGCATGTACCTGGTCAGATCATTAGCTATGTATCAGTTCACGACAATTATACTTTGTGGGATAAATTGGTTTTGACCATGACAGGCGGTGAGGAATTTGGAAAACGCCATCCACAGGTGATAGATGCGAACAAATTGACTGCTGCAATTGTGTATTTGAGTCTTGGAACACCACTTATGCAGGCAGGTGAGGAGTTTGGTCGAACAAAGCTTGGAGATGAAAATAGTTATGCATCTTCTCCAGTGTTAAATCAGTTGGATTACAATCGAATGGAAGAATATAGTGATTTGGTTTCCTATTATCAGGGTTTGATTCAGTTTAGACGCAAACTGGGCATTTATCTGGACGGAAGCAGTGCAGCTGCAGAGCAGGTTAAGACTTTGTATGCTCAGGACGGCATTGTTGTGATGGAAGTGGACAATACTCCATACGCAGACAAAGGCGACTGGAAAAAGGTGCTTTTGATGTGTAATAGCAACCGTCAGGACAAGGAATATACTCTTCCAGAAGGTACATGGAAAAAGTTATTAGATAAAAATTCTTCTTGGTTATGGAAAAATGACAGCCTTTGGAGTACAATTACAGGAAAGGGCATCGAAACATGTAAGGGTGCAGTAACACTTTCTGCAAGTTCGATGACTGTACTCGGTAGAAAGGAAGTATAAATAATGGACTTTTTCACTAAGGTAGAAGAAACCATCACCACCAAAGGACAAGCTGCAGTAGACAAGGCAAAGGAGTTGGCAGAGATTGCCAGTCTTCGTGGCCAGATTAGCACTTGCGAAGATATGTTAAAGCGCAATTATATGGAAATAGGACGTATCTACTACGAGAACTTTGGGGATATGCCAGAGCAGCTGTTTGAGAAGCAGTGTCGCAACATTAAGAATGCGCAGAGAGGCATTGAAGAATTAGAAAAACAGATTCGTGAAATTAAAGGTCTATAAGAAAAGATTTATACAAGAAAGGCAACCTCGTTCGAGGTTGCCTTTTGTCATTTTGAAATGATATTTCATATACCATCCAAGCGCTATGGGAACATATAGCCACGAGCTTGTAGCTCAGCCTTTTGAATGGCTATGATGTTGTAGGCATCAGGGTTGGTCAAGAAAAATGCTTCGTTGTGTGAACAGTAGTTGTCTGTCACAGGTTGATAAGTTGTGATGGTGCCATCTTCATTTTCGATGATGATGTTGGAGCCATCAAGCAAAGAGTAGTCTTCAATAAGTGCAAGTTCTGTAATGCCAGGAATCTTGAATGGGCATTGCTCGGAGGCAACTTTGTCCTGATAATAACAGCAAATCAAACCTGCAAAGTGAATGTCACAGTAAGTGGTAGGTTCGGTACCTACTTCGAAGTATTCGCTCTTGGTGTGGCCGTCACACACGCCTGCAACTGGCAATTTACCGGATCTGGTACAAATCTCAACCTGAACGATATCCGCTGGGATAGGGAAGGTCTGGTTAGGCAAATCTTCGTGTACACGTTCCATGACGGCACGCCAAAGAATCTTGGCAAGATTCTTTTCGTTGTTGCTCTTTCTTTCATCCATGATGATACGGTTGTCATAGCCAGCCCATACAGTTGCTGTATAGTAAGGGGTGTAGCCTGAGAACCATACATCTCTGGTTTCAGAAGCAGTACCAGTCTTACCAGCAATGGACATGGTTTTGAAGTTAACAGCGGTACCAGTACCCTTGGTAACTACATCTACCATAGCATCTGTCAAAAGGAATGCAGTGGTTTCCTTCAATACTCTGTGAGAGTTTGGTTCCGTGTTGTCCAAAATGATGTTGCCATCTGCATCCAAAACATGTGTGTAAAGCTTTGGCTCAATATATACACCGCCGTTGGCGATTGCAGCGTAAGCGGCATTAAGTTCAAAGTTGGATACACCGGATACTCCGCCCAGTGCCATAGGCTGATAACAGTCATCTGCCATGGTGAGAGTAGTGAAGCCGAATTCTTTCAAATAGTCGAATCCAAGCTGTGGTGTAATCTGTGTGAGCAATTTAACGGTCAATACGTTCATGGAGTCTTCAATACCGGTGCGGAGGGAGTTGATTCCACGATATTGGTCGCCCCACCAGTTACGAACCATTACACCGTTGTCGTAAGCAAAAGGTGCATCATTCAGCACAGTTGCCAAAGTCATGTTGGAAAAGTCTAGAGCAGGCGCATAAGCTGCCAAGACTTTGAAAGTTGAACCAGGAGAACGGAGAGAGTCTGTAGCACGGTTGAGTGTTCGGCTACCAGTTTTAACACCTCGTCCACCTACCATAGCAACTACATAGCCTGTGTACTGGTCCTGAATCATCATGGACATCTGAGGCTGAACCGTAAAGTTAACGCTTTCAGCAATCTCTGTATGGTCTTCTGGAACAACAGCAGCTTTGTACTGCTCAATGGCTTCATATCCTTCTTCATGTGAGTTGAAGATCAGGTTAAAGTCTTTGTCAATATTTTCGCGATACCAGGTCTGAAGCATCTCTTTACTGTAGTTGGTGCGCTCGCCATCTGGCGCTTCTGTAGTGAGCGCATAGTTGAGATACCATTTGGTGTCAATCTGGAAGTTTTCAGGGTTTTCAAATTCCTCATCACAGATTGCCTGGATTTCTGGGTCCAAAGTAGTGAAAATCTGTAAACCACCACTGTAAAGCATGGAAGAGGCATTGGTTGGACTATAACCTGCTTCAATGAGGTCGTCGTAAACTACTTCCTGCAGATAGTCTACAAAGTAGGAGTCTACAGAGTTGTTCTGGTATTCGACGTTTACGTCCTGAATGCGAGAATATACGTCATCTGCCAAGGCTTCATCGTATTCGGCCTGAGTGATAAATCCTTCTTCAAGCATAGTGTTGAGGACACGTTTTCTACGCTCGGCATTGTTCTCGGGATGAGAGATAGGATTCCATTTGGATGGATTCTGTGTAATAACTGCGATAACCACAGACTCAGACAAAGTCAAATCTTTTACATGCTTGTTGAAATATCTGGTAGCGGCGGCTTGAACGCCAAGGGTGTTGGCACCACAGTTGATTGTGTTCATGTATCGCTCTAGTATTTCATCCTTGGACAAGACCTTGGTAAGCTCAATGGCCAAGTATTGTTCTTGAATCTTACGTTCAATCTGCTCCATTAGGTTACTTTCTGTCACCCAATCGGTAAAAATCGTATTTTTCAGAAGCTGTTGGGTGATAGTACTGGCGCCTTCTTTACGCTTACCCATGGTTTTGATGAACTGATAACCAGAACGCATGATACCGTAAAAGTCGATGCCATTGTGTTCGTAGAATCGAACATCCTCGGCAGCAACGAAGGCTTTCGCCAAATGGTCAGGAATTTCTTCCATAGTTACAATAGTACGGTTGGAGTTGGCAGCAACCAAAGTGTCAAGTTTGTTGCCCTGGTTGTCATAGATATAGGTGGTGAATCCAACAGGTGCAACGTCATTGCTGCTGATAACTGGAGCGGTGGCAATGATGCCCTTAAATACTCCGATGGCAGCGGATGCGCCAATGATTCCTGCGGATACAAATCCTATTAAAAATACCAGTAAAATGGTAAGAACAATCTTTTTGCCCCATTTTGGTGCTTTGGAATTCAGAGCCTTCTGCTTGTTCTTTACTCCTTTTTTACCATAATTCATAGTCAAACGCCTTTCTGTCAAAAAAACAAAATGTAGATATGTAAAGCCCAAAGGACATTACCTTCCTTATTATAACAAAAACAAAAATGTAAATAAAGGTTTTTTGTTTATATTAAGAATTCTTCACAAATATTTCAATCTTTATGCTACAATATCTTCAGTGTAGAAAGAAAAATTTCTTGAGGTATCAATATGGACATCAACAAAAAACCTTATCGCATCCTTGTAGAGGGTGGGCAAGGCGAGATTGTGGAAAAGAAATCTCGCTTTATTGCTACTTTTCGAAAGGTGGAGACGGAGGAAGAGGCTCTTTTATTTATAGAAGAAATGAAGAAAAAGTACTGGGATGCCAGACACAACTGCCATGCCTTTGTCATAGGCAAAAATGCAGAAACCATGCGTTTCTCTGATGATGGAGAACCGGGAGGAACAGCGGGCAAACCTATGTTGGAAGTGCTGCTGGGAGAAGGCGTTCGCAATGTGGCGGTGGTAGTAACCAGATACTTTGGAGGAGTACTACTTGGTACAGGAGGGCTTGTCAGAGCATATACCCAGGCTGTGCAGGAAGGACTTCGTAATTCAAGGACAGGCTGGATGAAATATGGCTGTCTGCTTTCTATGGAGACAGATTACAATGGCATTGGCAAGATTCTTTATCTGCTAGGACAGAGCGGCCTTGAACCAAGGGATGCGGAGTATACGGATGTGGTATCCCTGAAGGTCCTTGTACCGTACGAGATGCGTCAGGCGCTGGAAAAAGACATTACGGAAGCCACTTGTGGCAAGGCGAAGATAGAACTTTTAGAGGAATTGTTTTTCTTAGATGAGGAATAACTATGATTGACAATAATGTTATGATTGAGCGTTTGGACCCTACTTTTTTGTTTACATGGAAGGGAACCAGACGGAGAGACGAAAAAAACTATCACAAGCATGATTATACAGAAATTGCGTACATTCTTTCTGGGCATGGCAAATACCGCTTAAACGATCAGATTTATGAGGTGTCAGAGGGGGACTTGCTTTTGCTGAATCCAGGAGTGATGCATCAGGCTTTGTGCACAGATCCAGACAATCCTACTACAGAGTTTTTTGTGGGCTTTTCAGATGTGCAGTTTTCGGGCATGTATGTAAATGAACTTCCACTGCCGAATGGACAGCTAATCATCCATACCAAGGGAGAACTTCGTCAAAGACTGTTTAAACTTTGTGCTTCGATGGAAGCGGAGAATGCAGTTTGCTGGCAGGGGAGATACTACATGATGAAGGCGTATCTGATACAGATGCTTTTGTTTGTATTCAGAGAGCAGACAGAACCGATGCCTGTAAAGACCGGATACGCATTTGAGTCTGTAAATAGGAAATATGTAGTAGAGCAGATTGTAAGTTATTTTGAGGATCACTACAGCGAAAAAGTATCCTTGGATTCTATCGCAGAAAATATGTATTTGAGCCCATTTTATGTATCCAAGATTTTTAAGTCGGAAACGGGAGAAGCACCAATTCGCCATCTGATTAATATTCGTTTGGAAAAAGCCAAAGAAATATTGGAGAGCGGATGGGAAGGAAGCATCCAAGAAGTGGCTGCCAAGGTAGGGTACGATGATGCGTATCATTTCAGTAAATTGTTCAAAAAACGATACGGAATCCCTCCTTCAGCGGTTAAAAAAATGGAAAAAGTTTGATACTTTTTTGTCAGTATGTTTTTTTTTAGATACTTGAGCCCAAATGTGAAAAAAATGGTTTATTTTGCTCGTTAAGTTTGCTACAATCAAAGCATGAAAGCGTTTACATTTCTCGCATATGGAGGATAGAAAATGAGATACTTTTTTAGCGCAAATATTGAAAAGAAAGAAAAAGGATATACAATTCAGCTCCCATTTAATGTATGGGAAGTTTGTAAACAGAGAGAAGTAATTACAGCAGACATGGTGCTGGACAACAAGATTATTAACTGTGAACTTCTTCCAAAGGAAAAAGGTAATTACGAAATTGTACTTACAGAGGAAGATGTGGCAGGTGTGGATCTTAACTTAAAGCACAAGATGCTTCTTCATGTAAATGGAAGTTTGATTAAGATGGACCAGAATAGCCCATACAACTTTGACAAGCCAATCCGAAAGATTGACAGCATGGAAGTAATCATTCAGCCAGAGGATGGTCTTTGTGGACAGACTTGTGTGGCTATGCTTGCAGGCGTGACCATTGCTGACGTTATCAGCGTAATGGACTGCAGAGAGTGGCAGGCAACTATGGGTCGCGTGATTTCTGCATTGAATTACTACGGTATCGACCACAGCGATATCATTGTTTACACAGAAGGACAGGAAGCAGTACTTCCTAAGTGCTGTGTAATGATGGAAAAGATGGGACGTTACTGCCATTACCTTGTGCATTTTGATGGCAAGTTCTATGATTCTAATCTGGGCGTTTTTGAAGAGTACGATATGTCCAAGCTTCAGGGATACTTGGAGATCAAATGCTAATTGAATAAGTGATTTGATTCGTTGAGCCAATGCTTTGTGCATTGGCTCTTTTTTCAAGACAGCAAGTTTTCATATTCTTTTTATTTTTCCTTTATTGACACATCTATATCAAGAATATAAAATGAAACCGTTGATATTTCAGCGCATATTTTGGTGTAAAGCTGAATACATATGAAGGTGTATATTGATGAAAGAGTTTAGGTTTGCTCCAAAGCAAACAGCGCGAACTACAAAATAAGTAAATGCACCTAGAACAAATAGAAAATAGATAAGGAGATGTTTTTATGAAATTAGCACCTTTAGGAGACAGAGTTGTATTGAAACAGTTGGTAGCTGAAGAAACTACTACTTCTGGAATTATTCTTACTGGCCAGACCAAGGAAAAACCTCAGCAGGCAGAAATCGTTGCAGTAGGTCCTGGCGGAATGGTAGACGGCAAAGAAATCAAGATGGAAGTTAAGGTTGGCGATCAGGTTATTTATTCTAAGTACGCTGGCACAGAAGTGAAACTTGGTGAGGAAGAATACATCATTGTTAAGCAGAGTGACATTTTGGCAATCATCCAGTAGTTATAAATTGAAATAAAGGAGGCTGTTTAATTATGGCAAAAGAGATTAAATATGGAGCAGAGGCACGCGCAGCACTTGAGTCTGGCGTAAATCAGCTTGCAAATACGGTTAGAGTAACACTTGGACCAAAAGGAAGAAACGTTGTTTTGGACAAATCTTTTGGCGCTCCACTGATCACCAATGATGGTGTGACAATTGCGAAAGAGATTGAATTGGAAGATTCTTTTGAAAATATGGGCGCACAGCTTGTAAAAGAAGTTGCAACCAAGACCAATGATGTAGCTGGTGACGGTACTACTACAGCAACTGTTTTGGCACAGGCTATGATCAATGCTGGTATGCGTAACCTGGCAGCAGGCGCAAATCCTATCATCCTTAGAAAAGGTATGAAAAAGGCTACAGACTGCGCAGTAGAAGCAATCGCTCGTATGAGTTCTAAAGTAAATGGTAAAGAGCATATCGCAAGAGTAGCAGCTATCTCTGCTGGAGACGAAGAAGTAGGTCAGTTGGTTGCAAATGCGATGGAAAAAGTTTCTGGAGATGGTGTTATTACTATCGAAGAATCCAAGACCATGCTTACTGAACTTGATTTGGTAGAAGGTATGCAGTTTGACAGAGGATACATCTCTGCTTATATGGCTACAGATATGGACAAAATGGAATCCACTTTGGATAACCCATACATCCTGATCACAGACAAGAAGATTTCCAACATTCAGGATATTCTTCCTGTTTTGGAGCAGATTGTACAGTCTGGTGCTAAGCTTCTTATCATCGCTGAAGATGTAGAAGGCGAGGCACTCACTACACTTATTGTAAACAAACTTCGTGGAACCTTTAATGTAGTAGCTGTTAAGGCTCCAGGTTATGGCGATAGAAGAAAAGCTATGTTGGAGGATATCGCAATTCTCACAGGCGGTCAGGTAATCAGTTCTGAGCTTGGCCTTGAGCTGAAGGATGCTTCTTTGGCACAGCTTGGTCGTGCAAAATCTGTAAAAGTACAGAAAGAGACCACAGTTATTGTTGACGGCGATGGCAATAAAGCGGCAATCGAAGCTCGAATTGCAAGCCTTAAGAAACAGATTGCAGAGACTACCTCTGAATTTGATAAAGAGAAATTGCAGGAGCGCCTTGCTAAATTGGCAGGTGGTGTTGCAGTTATCCGCGTAGGTGCAGCTACTGAGACAGAAATGAAAGAAGCAAAACTTCGTCTGGAAGATGCTTTGGCAGCTACCAAAGCGGCAGTAGAAGAAGGTATCATCTGTGGTGGTGGTAGTGCATACATCCATGCTTCTAAGGAAGTGGCTAAATTGGTTGCTACACTCAGCGGAGATGAAAAGACAGGTGCAGAAATCGTGCTCAAAGCTTTGGAAGCACCACTTTTCCATATTGCAGCGAATGCAGGTCTTGAAGGTAGCGTAATCATCAACAAAGTAAGAGAATCCGAAGAAGGCTTCGGCTTTGATGCTTTGAAGGAAGAGTATGTTGACATGGTAAGCGCAGGAATTCTTGATCCAGCTAAGGTTACAAGAAGTGCACTTCAGAATGCTACTAGCGTGGCTTCTACACTTCTCACAACAGAGTCTGTAGTGGCAAACATCAAAGAAGAAACCCCTGCAATGCCAGCTGGCGGTATGGGCGGAATGATGTAAGCGTTCTAAACCCAAGACGCAGTCGGACGAATAAAGGAAACCTCGGCCCCAAGCTTGCTTGGAGGGTCGGGGTTTTATTTATTTGGCTGGGTATGACTTGGGCAAGCGGTAGCCTCCGGATTCGACGAAGGAGAATTTGGGGGCTAAGCGCAGGCCAAGACAGCGTCTTGGGTTTAGAACGCAGGAAGATTTTTGTTATGTTAGTGACATATCAAGTAAATGAATGTCAGCAGTGCCAAGAGGAACATTCCGAAAGACATTAAATTTTAAATAAGAAAGAATACAGTTGACAAATACAGTATTTCTTCCTATAATATGCCTAGATGAATAATATTACTTGCGAGAGAGTGGCTGAAAAGCCACTCTTTCTTGTTGCTAAGCGAAGCTTGCAACAAGAAAGAGTGATACATGCACACGTCGAAGCGTGGCTTCGACGGCACCAACACCGTTCGCACGCAAGATTGCGTCATGCGCAATCTTATCTTTAGGGCTGTGACACACGGTACGCTGGGATGCACACGCAAGTATCAACATTCAAGAAAGGAACAGGTGAGTAAATGTCAAAGAGGGAAACCTACGAGGCAAAGGCAGAAAACCTACTTTTGCCAATTACACAGAAATTCGGCGTAGAGGTTTACGACGTAGAGTATGTGAAAGAAGGCAGTGACTGGTATCTTAGGGCTTTTATCGACAAGCCAGAAGGAGTTAATATCATCGACTGCGAAAATGTCAGCAGAGCTTTTTCGGATGCTCTTGACCAGGAGGACTTCATTCCAGATGCATATATTTTGGAGGTGAGTAGCCCCGGTCTTGGCAGAACTTTAAAGAAGGACAGACATTTTGAAAAAAGTATAGGCCAGGAAGTGGAGGTAAAACTCTACAAGCCTATCGACAAGGTAAAGGAGTTTGTTGGAAAACTGGACAGCTTTGACAGCGAGTCTATCACTATCATTGCAGAAGACGAAGCCAAGAAAACCTTTAACCGCAGTGAAATTGCACTTGTTCGTTTGACCATAGATTTTTAAATTGAATGAAACCATAGGAGGATAAAAGAAAAATGAACAAAGAATTAATGGAAGCAT
The DNA here is from genome assembly GCA_017453065.1 of Lachnospiraceae bacterium. Taxonomy (GTDB): domain Bacteria; phylum Bacillota; class Clostridia; order Lachnospirales; family Lachnospiraceae; genus Acetatifactor. The sequence goes on from JAFTKW010000020.1 coordinate 56,011, forward strand.
TAGACATTTTGGAGAGAGAGAAAGAGATTAGCAAAGAGACATTGTTCGAGGCAATTGAGAATTCTCTTTTGACAGCATGCAAGAACCATTTTGGCAAAGCAGACAATATCAAAGTTGAGATTAACAGAGAAACATGTGATTTCTTGGTATATGCAGAAAAAGAAGTTGTGGAAACAGCTGAAGAAGTGGAAGATGATTGCTTGCAGATTTGTCTTGCTGACGCAAAAGCAGTTTCTAAGAGAGCAAAAGTTGGCACAATTTTGAAGGTTGAAATCAAATCCAAAGAATTTGGCCGTATTGCTACACAGAATGCAAAGAACGTTATCCTACAGAAGATCAGAGAAGAAGAAAGATCTGTAATTTACAATCAGTACTACGAAAAAGAAAAAGACGTAGTGACAGGTGTAGTACAGCGCTATGTAGGAAAGAACATCAGCATTAACCTTGGTAAGGTAGATGCTCTTCTCACAGAAAACGAGCAGGTTAAGGGAGAGGTATTCAGACCTACAGAGAGAATCAAAGTTTACATTCTCGAAGTAAAGAACACTCCTAAGGGACCACGCATCAATGTAAGCCGCACACATCCAGAATTGGTTAAGAGATTGTTTGAGGCTGAAGTAACAGAAATCAAAGATGGTACAGTAGAGATCATGAGCATTGCTCGTGAAGCTGGAAGTCGTACCAAGATTGCTGTTTGGAGCAACAATCCAAACGTAGATGCAGTAGGTGCATGTGTAGGTCTTAACGGTGCAAGAGTTAACTCCATCGTGGAAGAACTTCGCGGAGAAAAAATCGATATCGTAAACTGGGATGAGAACCCTGGTATCCTGATTCAGAATGCACTTTCTCCAGCAAAAATTGTTGCAGTATTTGCAGATCCAGACGAGAAGACTGCAAAAGTAGTTGTTCCTGATTATCAGTTGTCTTTGGCAATCGGTAAAGAAGGTCAGAACGCTAGACTTGCTGCAAGACTTACAGGCTACAAGATTGACATCAAGTCTGAGACTCAGGCGAAGGATGCTCCAGGCTTCCGTTACGAAGACTACGAGTACGAAGAGTACGATGAAGAGTATGAGGAGTATGAAGGCGAGTACGAAGGCGAATACGAAGAGGGAGCAGATGAATAAGAAAATTCCCATGAGACAGTGCGTTGGCTGTGGTGAGATGAAAAGCAAAAAGGAAATGATGCGCGTTCTCAAAACAGCAGAAGATGCAATTGTCCTAGATGTAACAGGCAAAAAAAATGGTAGAGGCGCATATCTTTGTGTGTCAGAAGATTGCTTGAAAAAAGCAAGAAAGAACAAAGGATTAGAGCGTTCTTTCAAAATGAGTATTCCGACCGAAGTATATGACGCTTTAGAGAAGGAGTTTGAAGATATTGAAGCCTAATAAAATTTATTCCCTGCTAGGTTTGGCTATGCGAGGAAGAAATGTTGTAAGTGGAGAGTTTGCGACAGAAAGTGCCGTAAAGGATGGCTCAGCCATGCTGGTGCTGGTGGCAAAGGATGCTTCAGACAATACAAAGAAACTGTTTACCAATAAATGTTCTTTTTATGAAGTACCATGTTTTCAATATGGAACAAAAGAAGAACTTGGGCATGCCATAGGAAAGGAACTTCGTTCCTCCTTAGCAGTCACCGATTTGGGACTTGCGGATGCTATTATTGGGAAACTGGAAGAAACGGATAAACTAGGAGGTAGTGAGCATGGCGAAAATTAAAGTACATGAGCTTGCGAAAGAATTAGATAAACAAAGTAAAGACGTCTTAGCTTTCCTTCAGGAAAAGGGAGTGGATGCTAAGGCGGCTCAGAGTAGCATCGAAGACGGCGATGCGGATATGGTTAGAAAACATTTTGGAGCTTCTTCTGCGAAGGCAGAAGCACCAAAGGCGGAGGCGCCAAAGGCTGAGGCACCTAAAGTAGAGGAACCTAAAGCAGAAGTGAAAGAGGCGCCTAAGGCGGAGGCACCTAAAAAGAAGAAAATCATCTTTGTAAGCAACCAGCAGAATTCCAAGATGCCAGGTCAGGGTCAGCGTCCAGCTGGTCAGGGTGGCTACAATCAGGGCCAAAGACAGGGTGGCAGAGATGGTCAGCAAAGAGATGGTCAGGGCTTTAGAGGCCAGGGCGGTCAGGGCGGCTACAATCAGGGTCAGAGACAGGGTGGATACGGACAGAATACTCGTCCAGCGCAGCCTGCAAGAACACCAATCAAGCCTTTGACACCACCATCCCCAACACCAAGTGTACAGATGGTTTCTGGACGTCCACAGCCAGCTGCTAAACCAGCGGTTGAAGAAACAAAGGCTCCACAGCAGGCAGCACCACAGACACAGCGTCCTGTGGAAAACAGACCAGCTGAGCAGAGAAATACAGATAGAGGTGAAAGACCACAGGGACCTAGAACAGATAGACCACAGGGTCCTAGAGGTGACAGACCAGAGAGAGGCGATAGAAACTTTGATAGAAATCGTCCTCAGGGTGGCAGAGATGGCCAGCCAAGAGATGGCCAAGGCTTTAGAGGTCAGGGCAGAGATGGCCAAGGCAGAGATGGTCAGGGCTTCAGAGGCCAGGGCAGAGATGGTCAAGGTGGCTTTAGAGGCGGCCAGGATAGACCGTTTGATAAGGATCGTGAGCCAGCAAGACCAGGCCAGGGTGGCTTTAGAAAACCAGCTCCGGGTAAGGGCGGTTTTGCAGGTGAGGCACCAGCAGGCAAGGATGTAGAAAAACACAGTGGTGAAGAAAAACGCCGCTTTAGTCAGGAAAAAGACAAACGTTCTAAGAAAGATCATATCTATGAAGAGGAAGAGAACGTAAAGGCAAAACCAGGCAGATTTATTAAGCCTGAAAAGAAAAAGGAAGAGGTTGTTGAAGAAGTAATCAAGGTAATCACCCTTCCAGAAGTAATTACTATCAAAGATTTGGCTGACAAGATGAAGATACAGCCATCTGCAATCGTTAAGAAATTGTTCCTGGAAGGCAAGATTGTAACTGTGAACCAGGAAATCTCTTACGAAGAAGCAGAAAATATTGCGATGGAATATGAAATCCTCTGCGAAAAAGAAATCAAGGTTGACGTAATTGAGGAACTTTTGAAAGAGGAAGAAGAAGCAGAAGAGAACTTGGTATCCAGACCTCCTGTTATCTGTGTAATGGGACACGTTGACCATGGTAAAACTTCTCTTTTGGATGCTATCAGAAAGACAAATGTTACAGATAGAGAAGCAGGCGGTATTACACAGCACATTGGTGCTTATACTGTAACTGTAGATGGACGTAAGATTACATTCCTGGATACACCAGGTCATGAAGCATTTACTGCTATGCGTATGCGTGGAGCAAATTCCACAGATATCGCTATTCTTGTAGTTGCAGCAGACGACGGTGTAATGCCACAGACCATCGAAGCTATCAACCATGCTAAGGCTGCTGGAATCGAAATCATCGTTGCTATCAACAAGATTGATAAGCCAAGTGCAAACCCAGACAGAGTAAAACAGGAACTTACTGAGTATGAACTTATCCCTGTTGATTGGGGCGGAAGCACTGAGTTTGTTCATGTATCTGCAAAGCAGGGTGATGGTATCGAAGATCTGCTTGAAACCATTCTTTTGACAGCAGATATTTTGGAACTGAAAGCAAATCCTAATAGACGTGCAAGAGGTCTTGTAATCGAGGCTGAGCTCGATAAGGGAAGAGGTCCAGTTGCAACTGTATTGGTACAGAAGGGTACTCTGCATGTGGGAGACTTTATTTCTGCAGGCGCATGCTACGGTAAAGTGCGTGCAATGATCGATGACAAGGGTCGAAGAGTAAAAGAAGCGACTCCTTCTACACCAGTAGAAATCTTGGGTCTTTCCAACGTGCCAAGTGCAGGTGAAGTATTCCTGTCTCATGATTCTGACAAGAATGCTAAGAGTTATGCAGAAACCTACCAGGCGCAGAACAAAGAAAGAATGCTGGAAGAAACCAAGAGCAGAATGTCTCTTGATGATCTGTTCTCCCAGATTCAGGAAGGCAATTTGAAAGAGCTTAACCTGATTGTTAAAGCAGATGTTCAGGGTAGCGTAGAAGCAGTGAAGCAGAGCCTCATGAAGCTTTCCAACGAAGAAGTTGTGGTTAAATGTATCCACGGCGGCGTTGGTGCAATCAATGAGTCTGACGTAGTGCTTGCAAGTGCATCCAATGCTATCATCATCGGATTTAACGTTCGTCCAGATGCTACTGCTAAGGAAACAGCAGAGCGTGAAGGCGTAGATGTACGTTTGTATAGAGTTATCTATCAGGCAATCGAAGATATCGAAGCTGCTATGAAGGGTATGCTTGATCCAGTATATGAGGAAAAAGTTATCGGTCACGCAGAGGTTCGTCAGATCTTCAAGGCATCCGCAGTTGGTAACATCGCTGGTTCCTACGTTCTGGATGGTATTTTCCAGAGAGGATGTAAAGTACGTATCTCTAGAGAGGGCAAACAGATCTTTGAAGGCGAGTTAGCTTCTCTTAAGAGATTTAAAGATGATGTCAAGGAAGTTAAGGCTGGCTACGAGTGTGGTTTGGTATTTAACGGCTTTGACCAGATGCAGGAACTTGATATTGTAGAAGCTTATATCATGGTGGAGGTACCACGATAAATGAGAAAGAATAGCGTAAAAAGTACTAGAATCAACAGCGAAGTACAGAGAGTATTGGCAGAGGTGATTCGTGGGGAAATCAAAGACCCACGAATCAGCCCTCTTACTAGTGTGGTTGCTGTTGAGGTTGCGCCAGATTTAAAGACTTGTAAGGCATGGATTAGCGTGCTGGGTGATGACCAGGCGAGAAAAGATACCTATGCAGGCCTTCGCAGTGCAGAAGGTTTTATTAAGAATCAGATTGCACGCAAAATTAATCTGCGCAATACACCAGAGATTACTTTTATTTTGGATCAGTCCATCGAATATGGTGTGAATATGTCCAAAAAGATTGACGAAGTGATCAGCGAAATCCCAGACAGGGAAGACGAAGGAGCAGAAGTTGAATAAAATTAATTTGATGGAAGTATGTAAAGGAGCAAACCGCATCGGTATCAGTGCGCATATCAGACCCGATGGAGATGCGGTAGGCTCATGTTTGGCACTTTACCATTATCTTAAACATTGCATGCCAGAGGCCTATGTTAAGGTATTTTTGGAAAATCCCCCGGCTTGTTTTTCTAAGATGAAGGGGATAGAAGACATCGATAGCCAGTTCCCAGAGCAGGAACCTTTCGATGTGTTCTTTGTGCTGGATGTGGCTAAGGACCAGGAACGATTGGGTGAGGCGACAAAGTATTTCGAACAGGCAAAGAAGACAGTTAATATCGACCATCATATCAGCAATGCAAGAGGAAGCGGTGATGTAAATTATGTGCTTCCTGAGGCGGCAGCAACCTGTCAGGTGCTGTTTGAACTGATGGATCAGCAGTGGATGAATGCCAAGGTGGCAGAGGCTTTGTATGTTGGAATTATCCATGATTGTGGTGTCTTTCAGTATTCCAATACAACACCAAGAACTTTGGAAGTGGCTGCGAACCTGGTATCCTACGGCTTCAACTTTAGCCAGCTCATAGAAGAGACCTTCTATGAAAAGACGTATTTGCAAAATCAGCTTTTGGGCAGAGCACTTATGGAAAGCATTCGATTCATGGAAGGCAGATGTATTGTCAGCTGTGTAGATCGCAAAACCATGGAGTTTTATGGGGCTACAAGCGCAGACTTGGATGGTATTGTCAACCAGCTTAGAAATACAAAGGGCGTAGATTGCGCTGTATTTATGTATGAAATCAGTCCAATGACCTTTAAGGTGAGCTTGCGCTCCAATGAAAAACTGGATGTATCCAAGGTGGCAGGCTTCTTTGGCGGTGGTGGACATGTAAGAGCAGCAGGATGTACTCTCAATGGCACATTCCATGATGTGATTAACAATGTTTCCGCACAGATTGAGAAGTGGATTCAATAAGGGTGTTCAAATGTATCACGGAATAATAAATATCTATAAAGAAGCGGGCTTTACCTCCCATGACGTGGTGGCAAAGATGCGCGGAATTTTAAAACAAAAAAAGATTGGACATACAGGTACCCTGGACCCAGATGCGGTTGGGGTACTTCCTGTATGTTTGGGAAGTGGAACAAAACTCTGTGACATGCTTACAGATAAAGATAAAGAATATGAGGCTGTGCTGCTTCTGGGCGTAGAGACAGACACACAGGATACTTCTGGAGAAGTGAAGGCAAGGAAGGAAGTATTGTGTGACGAAAAGCAGGTCAAAGAAGCGATACTTTCCTTTGTAGGCGAATATCAGCAGATTCCACCTATGTATTCTGCATTGAAGGTGGATGGCAAAAAGCTTTACGAATTGGCCAGAGCGGGCAAGGAAGTGGAACGCAAAGCAAGGCCTGTAGTCATACACCACATCCAGATACTGGAAGTGGATTTGCCTAGAGTGCGTATGGTAGTTTCCTGCTCCAAAGGGACCTATATTCGTACTCTATGCCATGACATTGGACAAAAACTTGGCTGTGGTGGTGCTATGGAGAAACTTAAGCGAACCAGAGTGAGTGCTTTTTCTATTGAGGATGCCATTACCCTTTCTCAGCTGGAAGAATTGAGAAATCAGGGGAAGGTTGAGGACAAGGTGGTGCCTGTTGACAAGGTGTTTGAGCATCTGCCAGCATTCCATGTTAAGGACAAGTATCTGTACATGGTAAAGAATGGAAATGCTCTTTATCCCAATCAGATCAAGGAACAAACCGGCGTCAAAGAGGGCGTGGAAGCCAGAATATACGATTTAGAAGAACGGTTTTACGGCATATACGAATATGATAAGGAAAATGGACGTATGAAGCCTGTAAAGATGTTTTTGACAAACGAGGATTAGGAATGAAGATTATCCAGAATAAGGAAAAATTCATATTAAGCGATCCTACAGCAGTTGCCATCGGCAAATTTGATGGTATTCATGTAGGCCATAGAAGGCTGCTTTCGGAGATATTAGAGCAAAAGAAACAAGGACTTAAGGCCTGCGTTTTTACTTTTGACCCGTCTCCAGCAGTTTTTTTTGGTGTGCCTATCAACGGAGAACTTACCACCAGAGAAGAAAAGCGTAGACTTTTTGAAACGATGGGTGTAGATATACTTGTGGAATTCCCTATGAATGCAGCTACTGCGCAAATGAAACCAGAGCACTTTGTGAAGGAAGTGCTAGTGGATATGCTGAAGGCAAAGTTTGTGGCTGCGGGCGAGGATGTTAGTTTCGGGGATAAGGGTGCAGGCAATGCCAAGTTGCTGAAACAAATGGAACAGGAATGCGGGTACACAACCCGTCTCATTTCCAAGGTGTGCTATGAGGATAGAGAAGTGAGTTCCACTTATGTGAGAGAGTGCGTCGAGCGCGGGGATATGGAAACGGCTCTAACTCTTTTAGGAAGTGGGTATTCTATAGAAGGGGAAGTGGTTCACGGCCATCAGTTGGGAAGAAAACTGTCCATGCCTACCATCAACCTGATTCCGGAAGAGGGCAAATTGCTGCCACCATACGGGGTATATTTTGCAGAGGTTTCTATCTGGAACGAGCAAACGCAGACATGGGAAACATACGGTGGTGTTACTAATATTGGATGCAAACCTACAGTAGAATCAGAGAAAAAAGTAGGTGTGGAAACACACATTTTTGACTTTGATGGAGACTTGTATGGAAAGTGGGTGAGAGTGGAACTTCTAAAGTTTCATCGACCAGAGCAGCAATTTGAAGATGTGGATCGTTTGAAGGAAGAATTGCATAAAGATTCCCAGATTTGTAGGAAATATTTGGAAAAAAGACACAAATAGGTTGACATATGAGTTTTACGTGCCTATAATGATTTTGTAACAAAGTTGTAACATTTGCGGTGTTATTTAATTTCTGCAGATGTATACATATGTTGATTAGAAAGGTACGTTAAATATGAAGAAAACAGTAGTGAAGTTTGGCGCTGGTGTTTTGGCAGGACTTTTACTAATGAATCCATTGGAGGCGGCAGCTACAGAGGCGGGATCTTTGAAAGATGTGATTCCATCTGGAGGCATAGCTTCCATATATACCATGAGCATGACGGAAGCGGAGTGCATGGAAGTAGCGAAAGAAGCGCAGGGTGCTTTGTGGGGATACACCAATCTCGGAATTGCAGATGTGTCCGAGTATTTAAATGTCCGTAAAGGACCATCCACCAAGGATAGAGTCATTGGTAAGATGCCAAGTTTTTCAGCTTGCGAAATATTGGAGGAAAAAGATGGCTGGGCGCATATTAAGTCCGGCGAGGTAGAAGGCTATGTCAGCTGTGAATATTTGTTGACAGGAGCTGCAGCCATTTTGAAGGCAACGGAACTCATTGAACCTGTTGCAGTAGTGAAAGCAGATGCTTTGATGGTAAGAAAGGAGCCTAGTTTAGAAGCGGCTATTCTTACCAAGGTCCCATTAAATGAGGAATTAAGCTACATTGAAACTGTAGGAGAGTGGGTGAAGGTTTCTATCGATGGAATGGAAGCCTATGTCTATGCAGAATATGTAGAAATTCAAGAATCATTAGATACAGCCATTACGATGGCAGAACTTAGATATGGTGAAGGCGTTACGGATATCCGTGTAGATATCGTAGAATATGCAAAGCAGTTCCTTGGAAACCCATACAAATGGGGTGGCACAAGCCTTACCAAGGGTGCGGATTGCTCCGGCTTTGTACAGTCTGTATACAAGCACTTTGGTATCAAGGTGTCTAGAACTTCAAGATCCCAGGCTGGTGATGGAAAGAAGATTAGTGTATCTGAGTTGCAACCAGGTGATTTGCTTTTCTATGCAGATGAAACTGGAACCATCAATCATGTAACCATGTACATTGGCAATGGACAGGTAATCCATGCTAGTAGCCCTAAGAGTGGTATTAAGATTTCCAAGTACAATTATCGTACACCAGTGAAATGTGTTGATATCATTCAAGATTAGTGATATAATTTTAAAGCCGAAAAAGGGTTCTTATCCTATTGGGTAGGAACCCTTATTTTCTTCATAGAAAATACTATGAACTATATTGAAAATGGAGTTAATGAAATGAGCAAGATTATTTTGACAGGTGACAGACCTACAGGAAGACTTCATGTGGGACACTATGTTGGTTCCCTTAAGCGCAGAGTGGAACTTCAGAACTCAGGGGAATTTGACAAGATTTTTATTATGATTGCGGACGCACAGGCGCTTACAGACAATGCAGACAATCCAGAGAAGGTTAGAGAGAATATTATCGAGGTAGCATTAGATTACCTTTCTTGTGGACTAGATCCTGAGAAATGTACAATTTTTATTCAGTCTATGGTACCTGAACTTACAGAGTTATCTTTTTACTACATGAATCTAGTTACTGTGTCCAGATTGCAACGCAATCCTACAGTTAAGGCGGAAATTCAGATGCGTAATTTTGAAACCAGTATTCCAGTTGGTTTCTTTACTTATCCAATCAGCCAGGCCGCAGACATTACTGCTTTTAAGGCAAACTGTGTGCCAGTAGGTGAAGATCAGCTTCCTATGATTGAACAGTGCCGTGAAATTGTGCGTCGTTTCAACTTTACATACGGAGACACTTTGGTTGAGCCAGAGGCAATGATTCCTGAAAATGAAGTATGTTGCAGACTTCCAGGTACAGATGGCAAGGCAAAGATGAGTAAATCTTTGGGTAACTGTATTTATCTTTCTGACAGTGAGGAAGAGGTACGCAACAAGATTATGAGCATGTTTACAGACCCAAATCACTTAAAGGTTACAGACCCAGGTTGCATCGAGGGCAATGCGGTATTTACTTATTTGGATGCATTTTGCAGACCAGAGCATTTCGAGAAGTATCTTCCTGAGTATCCAAACTTGGATGAACTTAAGGCTCATTACCAGAGAGGCGGCTTAGGTGATGTGAAGGTTAAGAGATTCCTCAATGCTATCATGCAAGAGGAACTGGCTCCTATCAGAGAGCGTAGAGCACAACTTGAGAAGCAGATTCCAGAAATTTTTGAAATGCTTCGCAAGGGTAGTGAAGTGGCTCAAGCAGAGGCTGCAAAGACACTTTCTGAGGTTAAAGCTTCGATGAAGATCAATTATTTTGATGATATGGAGCTTATCAATGCTATGGCAGCAAAATATGCTGAAAAATAAATACTTTTTTGCTTTACAATGGGCAGAGAGTGTGTTATTATATCAAAGTATGATTTCAGCCAGTACTCAGGTGGTGGACACTCCGACCTCTCCTTAGTATTCGGCGGTTAACAAAAAAAGGAGGAAACAAAAATGATTTCTAAAGAAAAGAAAACAGCAATCATCAACGAGTATGCTACTTGCCCTGGCGACACAGGTTCACCAGAAGTACAGGTTGCAGTACTTACAGCAAGAATCCAGGAGCTTACTGAGCACCTGAAAGATCATCCAAAGGATCATCATTCCAGACGTGGTATGTACAAAATGGTAGGTCAGCGTCGTGGTCTTCTTCAGTACCTGAAGGAGAAAGATATCGAGAGATATCGTAGCTTGATCGAGAGACTTGGTCTTAGAAAATAATTTTGCAAGAAGAAGGCGGAGCGTGTCCGATTTGATTCGGCCTCTCCGCCTTGTTTTACAAGTATGAATACTTGTAAAACAAGGCGATATTTGCACACGCTGAAACAAAGGAAGATGTCGCTAAAGCGACCTTTCAGCGGCGCGCGAGTTCGCAAGCGAACTCTTATTATTAAGCAACAATTAAATAACCATTTTCGGGGAAGGAAGCCGAGACCGCTGAAAAGGGTATTTTCATAAGTGCCTTTTTCAGTAGTTTCGGGAGAAACCCCGATCAACAATGTATCAATGGCGAGAAGCCGAGAAGAAAAGGAGAAAAGTATGGTAAAGACTTTTACAATGGACCTTGCAGGCCGTACCTTAAGCGTACAGGTTGGCAAAGTAGGTAAACAGGCTAACGGATGTGTATTCATTCAGTATGGTGAGACTACAGTTCTCAGTACTGCAACAGCATCTGACAAGCCAAGAGATGGAATTGATTTCTTCCCTCTTAGTGTAGAGTACGAAGAAAAGCTTTATGCAGTTGGCAAAATCCCAGGAGGATTTAACAAGAGAGAAGGCAAGGCAAGCGAAAATGCTATCCTTACCAGCCGTGTTATCGATAGACCTATGAGACCTTTGTTCCCTAAGGATTATCGTAACGATGTAACACTTAACAACATGGTAATGAGCGTTGATCCAGAGTGCCGTCCTGAATTGGTGGCTATGCTCGGTGCTGCTATGGCAACCGCTATCTCTGATATCCCATTCGATGGCCCATGTGCTACAACACAGGTTGGTCTTGTAAATGGTGAGTTCGTAATCAACCCTAACCAGGAACAGTGGAAGAATGGCGATCTCAACCTTACAGTAGCTTCTACCAGCGAGAAAGTTATCATGATCGAAGCGGGTGCAAACGAAGTTCCTGAAGCACAGATGATCGAAGCTATCTATCTTGCACATAGCATCAACCAGACTATTATTGAATTTACAAACCAGATGGTAGCAGAGGTTGGTAAGGCAAAACATGCTTATACAAGTTGCGCTATCCCTGCTGAGATGTTCGAAGCTATGAAAGCTATCGTAACTCCAGAGGAAATGGAAGTTGCTGTATTCACAGATGACAAGCAGACTAGAGAAGGCAACATCAAAGAAATCACAGCTAAGTTGGAAGAAGCATTTGCGGACAACGAAGAATGGCTTGCTATTCTTGGTGAAGCTGTTTACCAGTATGAGAAGAAGACAGTTCGCAAGATGATCTTGAAAGATCACAAGAGACCAGACGGACGTGAAATTACACAGATTCGTCCTCTTGCAGCAGAAGTTGATTTGATTCCTAGAGTACACGGAAGTGCAATGTTTACTCGTGGACAGACACAGATTTGTAACGTTTGTACTTTGGCTCCTCTTTCCGAGCAGCAGAAACTTGACGGACTTGATGAAAACGAAGTATCCAAGAGATATATGCACCACTACAATTTCCCATCCTACTCTGTAGGTGAAACAAAACCTTCCAGAGGTCCAGGACGTCGTGAAATCGGTCACGGTGCTTTGGCAGAAAAAGCGTTGGTTCCAGTACTTCCTTCTGAGGAAGAATTCCCATACGCTATTCGTACCGTATCTGAGACATTTGAATCCAACGGTTCCACATCCATGGCTTCTACTTGTGCATCCTGCATGTCCCTTATGGCTGCTGGTGTACCTATCAAGAAGATGGTTGCTGGTATCTCCTGCGGTTTGGTAACTGGTGATGTGGATGACGATTTTGTTCTTTTGACAGATATCCAGGGCCTTGAAGACTTCTTCGGAGATATGGACTTCAAGGTAACAGGTACAGAAGATGGTATTACAGCTATCCAGATGGATATTAAGATTCATGGTCTTACAAGACCTATCGTTGAAGGTGCTATCGCAAGATGTCGTGAAGCAAGAATGTTCATTATGGAGAACTGCATGAAGCCAGCTATCGCACAGCCTCGTGAGACTGTGAACCAGTACGCTCCAAAGATCGTTTCTATTCAGATCGATCCAGAGAAGATTGGTGAAGTGGTTGGTCAGCGTGGTAAGACTATCAACGAAATCATTGCTCGTACCGGCGTGAAGATTGACATCACAGATGATGGCAAGGTTTCTGTATGTGGTACAGATGCAGCTATGATGGACAAGGCTGTAGAAATGATTAAGACTATCGTTACAGATTTCGCTGAAGGCCAGATCTTCAAGGGCAAAGTTGTAAGCATTAAAGAGTTTGGTGCTTTCGTAGAGTTTGCTCCTGGTAAAGAAGGTATGGTTCACATCTCCAAGATTTGCAAAGAGAGAATCGAGCATGTTGAGGATGTGCTTACACTCGGCGATACAGTAACTGTAATCTGCACAGGTAAGGACAAGATGGGAAGAATGGGCTTCTCTATCAAAGATGTTCCACAGCAGTAATTAAATGAGAATTTAGAGCTACATTCCTAGCAATAGGATTGTAGCTCTTTTTTTATTTATACAACCTTCTCTTGGTCTAAAATGAAAGCCTGTACATATATTAGTTTAGAAAGAGAGGAAGGAATATGGCTGATACATTTATGACTTTGTTTCCCGTAGGGGCTAGAGATATTTGGAGGCCTCTTGGAGCCTTTACTGACCAAATTCAGGAGATTCGAATTCGTTTGAACAAACCGGTTATAGTGGTGAAGAATGATGGAGAATGGTTCTTAAAAAAAGAAGGTCTTACTAAGGAATCACGGCAGGCAATTGTCATAGAGGAGCCAGAGATGAATCGGTATCTGAATCATTTTTGCCAAGATTCTATCTACGCCTTTCAGGATGAACTAAAAAATGGGTTTATTACTGTCCCAGGTGGACACAGGGTTGGTGTGGCTGGACAAGTAATGCTGGAGCAAGGGGAGGTGGTTGGAATGAAATATATCACATGCATTAATATCCGTGTGACACATCAAATAAAGGGAGTGGCGAACAGCATAATGCCATTGCTTTATGAAAAAGGAAAACTGCAAAACACCTTGATTGTTTCTCCACCGGGTTGCGGGAAAACTACTCTGCTGAGAGATATGGTAAGACAAATATCTGACGGAAATAATTGGGGAGAGGGTATGCCAGTTTCTGTTATAGATGAGCGCTCCGAGATAGCAGGCTGCTATCTTGGAATTCCTCAAAATGATGTTGGAATTCGCACGGACGTACTGGACGGATGCCCAAAGGAAAAAGGGATGATGCTTATGCTGCGAAGCATGTCTCCTAAAGTAGTGGCAGTAGATGAATTGGGAGGGATGGAGGACCTAAAATCGGTATTTCATTTGTCTTTTTGTGGATGCAAGGTCATTGCTACCGTTCATGGGGAAGATATACAGCAGCTGAGGTACAAAGAGGGGTGGGAGCGAATTCTTGGCACGGGATTGTTTGGAAGAATTGTGGTTTTGGGGAAGCGAAGCGGCATGCCAGAAATAATTGGTGTTTATGATAAAGAGATGAAACGATTGGGAGAAGTGAACGCAAAGGATATGAAAATATGCTTCGATTGTTAGGTGCGTTGTTAGTTCTGGTGGGAAGTACAGGCTATGGGTTTGCTTTATACATAGAATTAAATGAAGGTTTAATAAATGCGAGAACTATTCTTTATATATTGGATGCTTTCTTAAGTGAAGTTGGATTCCGAAGACTTAGCCTTCCAGAGTGTTGTAGGGCGATTTCGAAAGAGTGCGAGACGCCATATAGTCAGATGCTTGCAAATGTCTACCGTACTTATGAAATAGAGAGGAAAGGAGAATTTGCAAGTTGCTGGAAAGCATCCATGGAAGAAGGGCTGAAAGGAGTTCCAATGTCTATGGAGGAAAAGAAGGTTGTTTGTAATCTTTTTGAAGGAGTAGCCATATATGACCTAGAACGTCAAAAAAGCATTTTGGAAAACGGAAAAATGAGGATGGAGAATTTTCGGAAGAAAAGAGAACAGGAAATTGCAGAAAAGAAAAAAATCTATACTAGTTTGGGATTTATGGTTGGGGCACTTTTGGTACTTATATTGATATGAAAGGGATTAAAAGATGGGTGTAGGACTGATATTCAAGATAGCAGCTGTTGGTATCTTGATCACAATCTTGGGACAGGTATTAAAACATAGTGGCAGGGAGGAGCATGCCTTCTTGGTAAGCTTGGCAGGATTGATCATTGTGCTGGGATGGATATTGCCATACATATATGATCTCTTTGAAATGATACAGACACTGTTTGATTTGTAGGTGGTATATGGAACTTGTAAAGATTGGATTGTTTGGAATAGTGGGGGTGCTGATTGCACTTCAGTTCAAGCAACAAAAAGCAGAAGTGAGTATGTATATTGGACTAGCTGTAGCTCTTGTAATGTTTCACTATGTTTTGTCTTGGCTGTTTGTGGCATTAGAGCAGTTTGAGGCTTTTCAAACGTATATTGGACAAGGCGCTTCTTATCTAAAAATCTTGCTGAAGGTAGTTGGTATTACCTATATATGCGAATTCAGTTCTGGGATTTGTAAGGATGCAGGGTATCAGTCTGTGGCAACGCAGGTTGAACTTTTGGGAAAACTATCGGTTTTGTTTTCAGGTCTACCAATCCTGTTTGCAATGGTGAAACAGATGGAGGGATTTTGGTAATGGAAAACATAATTGCAGATATGTGGCAGGAATATGATCTGGATGCTTTGGGAAATCAGATAGATCAATTGTTTCCTGTAGGCGGTTTGTCCCTGGATAGACTTATAGAATTAATAATAACGGGTGATATCTTAGGCGCACTTAGTCTGATGTGGCAGGCTAGCTTTGGGGGAATTGGAGCACAAATGGAGGGGATGAAACAGGTTTTTGTCAGTTTGCTAGTGGTTGGGATTTTTGCAGCACTGATCAGTCATTTCGTTGATGTTTTTGACAATCACCAGATTGCAGATATGAGTTTTTATTTTACATATTTATTGATCAATACCATGTTACTTCGGTGCTTTCATGAAATTGCCACAGTGGGATCTGATGCCATGAATGAAATCGTATCTTTTATACAAATTTATGTGCCCACTTATTTGGTTACTGTGGGAGTGGCTACGGGGCCGACTACTGCTTATGCAAACTACTCCATATTGCTAGTCCTTATTTATGTGGTTCAAAGAGTGCTGGTTAATGTAGCAATTCCACTTATTTATGGCTATGTGTTTGTTGCTATGCTCAACGGGATTTGGTGGGATGAAAAATTAAATCTGCTGATGGGGTTGATAGAAAAAGGAATAGCGTTGCTTTTTAAGATTATATTGGGAATGGTTTCGGGTATCGGTCTAATACAGTCTATGATAACGCCTGTTATAGATTCTGTAAAGAACACGGGACTGCAAAAGGCCATCTCTGCAATTCCAGGAATAGGTAATGCGGCAGAGGGAGTGGTTGAAGTGGTGCTTGGCTCGGCAGTAGTAATTAAGAATAGTCTAGGAATTTTAGGACTACTGATATTGCTTGGGATATGTATGGTGCCGCTGCTGAAGATATTTTTGATATCATGTGTTATTAAAATTGCAGCTTCCTTGCTTGGTTTCATTAGTGACAAAAGGATCACGAACTTGACGGACAAGGTGGGAAGCGGAGGTATGCTTGTGTTAAAGACAACAGGGACGGCAATGCTGCTTTTTGGAGTCACAATATCTATGGCAGCGTTCGCGGTGAAATAGGAGGGCAGGTAGTATGAACGAAATCATCGGTTTGTTAAAACAGGTTGGAATCTTTATGGTATGTGCACAGACGGTTCTACATTTTAAACCCCATCAGAAGTATGACAAGTATTTCAAACTTTTGATAGGAATCATGGTAATGGTTCAGCTTATGTCTCCAGTCTTTACTTTCTTAGGCGGAGAGGAGTTTGCACTGGACGTAGAACTTCCTCAGGAATGGACAGTGAATTCTTTGGATATTGGAAGTATGCTTGAAGCAGCTGATGGAATTGTAGATAAATACGCAGAAAGTGAAATTAAATCCAGATTAAACAATATAGATAACGATATGGCTGATACAGAAAAACTGATAGAAGAGGATGGAATATCTATAGAGGATATCGCAGTTGATGAAATCAAGGTAGGAGAAGGTATGAACGGGACGGAGAGAAATGAAGCGTTGCAGGAAAAAGAGAGGACGGTGGACTAATGCTAGATAAATGGAAATCGTGGGTGAAGAATAAAAATAATTTTGTGGTGGTTTTTCTAGTTGGGGTTCTCTTTTTGGTGATGCTAATTCCTGTTGGCGACTCAGAGGATGAGGACGGACAGGAGGATGGTAGGCAAACGCTTTCAAGTCAGGAACGGGTTACAGGAAATGTTAGCATGGGTGACACCTTAGATTCCACCCAAGCTTATTGCCTGGTGTTGGAAGAAAAATTGGCAACCCTTCTTTCTCAGATAGAAGGGGTAGGAAAAACTCAGGTAATGATTACCATGCAATATTCAGAGGAAAAGATAGTAGAAACAGAAAATGCATTGAAGATTCAGGAGACGACAGAAACGGATGCGGGAGGGGGAACCAGAGTGGTGACGAGCACAGAGGAAAGTGTAAGTGCCATATACGAGAGCAGCAGCAATGATTCAATACCATATGTTATCAAAATCCAAGTGCCGAAGGTGCAAGGAGTAATGGTGGTTGCGCAGGGTGCTGGCAATGGAGATATTGATTTAAAAATAACTCAAGCGGTACAGGCATTATTGGGAATAGATGTACATAAGATAGCAATAGCAAAAATGGAGGCACAATAGAGTGTCAGAAAAGGGGAGTTTGCCTTGAAAGAATTATTAAAGAAAAACCAACTTATGATCACTGCCCTGGCAATTATGCTCGCTGTGGCAGGCTACTTACAATTTGCTGAGAATGGACTGGAGGATGAAGACTATTTGTCTGCTGGGGGAGAAGGCCAAGTGGCATCTGGTGGTGCGGTAGAGAATTTGACCTCTGAGGATATGTCAAGTACATACGATTTGCTGGGCCTTTTGGATCTGTCTGACGAGGATTTAGAGCTTGCAGACGGGGCTGATACTTCAGATGAATACATTGACGGAATTTTGGGCTCTGCAGGTCAGGTCGCAGATGGAGCAACGAATAGCGGAATTCAGGACGTGGAAAGCATGGACATTGATATTGAAACACCAGGTGCTGGCGAGGTGCCAGGAGATGCAGTGTTTACTTCTGGAATGGGAGTAGTAGATTTGTCTGAAGTTCGTCTTATGAAGGAGCAGACCCGTGCCAAAAACAAAGAGACATTGATGGAAATCATCAACAGCGCAGGGCTAAACGATGTGCAGAAGCAGAGTGCGGTGGATACAATGGTTCGTATGACAGAAATTGCAGAGATGGAAATGGCTGCAGAAATTTTGTTGGAAGCAAAAGGGTTTTCGGGTGTTTTGGTAAGTGTAAATGGAGATACTGTTGATGTGGTGGTAAATGCTGTGGAGCTTACGGATGCACAGAGAGCGCAAATCGAGGATATTGTAAAAAGAAAAACCGAGATTGATGCATCAAATATTGTGATTAGTACGGTTGTGCAGTAATCCAAAATGTGTTAAAATATTTCGATATGTCTCAGTTCACGGTTTGCCGTGAACTGAGGAAGTGAAATGGTTTTATGGAGGAAATGAAAGTGGCTTTATACACAGAAGAAATAAACAGAAGACGAACCTTTGCGATTATTTCTCACCCTGACGCAGGTAAGACAACCTTGACAGAGAAATTCCTGCTTTACGGTGGAGCAATTAATTTGGCAGGTAGCGTAAAGGGAAAGGCAACAGCTAGACATGCTGTTTCTGACTGGATGGAAATTGAAAAAGAAAGAGGTATTTCTGTTACCTCTTCTGTACTGCAGTTCCAATATGATGGATTCTGTATCAATATTTTGGATACACCAGGACACCAGGATTTCTCAGAGGATACCTATCGTACTTTGATGGCGGCAGACTCTGCGGTTATGGTAATTGACGCTTCTAAGGGTGTTGAGGCGCAGACTCGTAAACTTTTCAAGGTTTGTGTAATGCGTAAGATTCCAATCTTTACCTTTATCAACAAGATGGACAGAGATGCCAACGATACGTTTGAACTTTTGGATGAGATCGAAAAGGAACTTGGTATTGCCACCTGCCCTGTAAACTGGCCAATTGGTTCTGGTAAGGGATTTAAGGGTGTGTATGATCGAAATAAAGAGGCGGTTCTTACTTTTTCTGATACCGAAAAAGGTACAAAGGAAGGAGAGACCAAAGAGATTTCCGTTAAGGACAAAGAAAACCTTGCTTCCATCATTGGACAGGATGCAGCGGACAAGTTGTATGATGAGATTGAACTATTAGATGGCGCTAGTGCAGAATTTGACTTAGATGCAGTTAGAAGTGGTGATTTAACTCCTGTTTTCTTTGGATCTGCGCTAACTAACTTTGGCGTGGAAGTGTTTTTACAGCATTTCTTAGAGATGACTACAACACCACTTCCAAGAAAGTCCGATCAGGGACTGATTGATCCAGTGGAGAACGATTTCTCTGCTTTTGTATTTAAAATCCAGGCAAATATGAACAAAGCGCACAGAGATCGTATTGCCTTTATGCGTATTTGTTCTGGCAAATTTGATGCCAATATGGAAGTAAGACATGTGCAGGGACAGAAAGTGATGAGACTTTCTCAACCTCAGCAGATTATGGCAGATGAAAGAAAGATTTTGGACGAGGCCTATGCCGGAGATATCATCGGTGTATTTGACCCGGGTATTTTCTCTATTGGTGACACTGTCTGTATGCCAAAGGAAAAATTCTGCTATGAAGGAATTCCTACTTTTGCGCCAGAGCATTTTGCAAGAGTACGTCAGGTGGATACTATGAAGCGTAAACAGTTTGTCAAAGGTATCAACCAGATTGCGCAGGAAGGTGCGATTCAGATTTTCCAGGAACTGAGTTCTGGTATGGAAGAGATTATTGTAGGTGTAGTAGGTGTGCTTCAGTTTGATGTGCTTAAATATCGTTTGGAAAATGAGTACAATGTAGAAATTAGATTGGAGCCATTGCCATACGAACACATTAGATGGATTGAAAACAAAGATGAAGTGAAAGTGGACAAGATTGTAGGAACTTCTGATATGAAAAAGATTCAGGATTTGAAGGGCAATCCACTTTTGCTCTTTATCAACTCTTGGAGTATCGGAATGACATTGGACCGTAATCCTGGTCTGCAGCTGTCAGAGTTTGGTAAAAATTAAATCTAAAGGAAACTGTTTCCTATCTGGAGGATGAGTCAATGCTTATATTGACCATACTCCTTGGGGGAGAATAGGCAAATAAAAGCCTATGCAAAATGAATGGCGATGTGCTATAATAACGCTAAGAATAAGTATTCTGGGAGGAAACTTAAATGGAAAGAGAAGTGGAAAGAAGTACTTACGTGTTACAGGAAGATGATAGCATCGGAGCAGTACAGATTGCAGATGATGTTGTTGCTATGATTACAAGCCTTGCAGCTACAGAAGTAGAAGGCGTATCTGCTATGGCTGGCAATATTACAAATGAGCTTATGAGTAAGGTGGGCGTAAAGAGCCTTACCAAGGGCGTAAAGGTAGACATTTTTGAGAATTCTGTTACTGTGGATTTGGCAGTGATGGTAGAGTATGGCTACAATATTCCTGCTATTAGCCAGAAGGTTCAGCAGAAGGTAAAAACTGCGATTGAAAACATGACTGGCCTTACTGTTACCGATGTAAATATTCGTATTGCTGGCGTAAATATGCAGAAATAAGAATTGAAAGGTACACTATGGGAAGAAGAGAACTGAGAGAACAGATTTTTCTGCTCTTGTTTCGAGTAGAATTTAATAGCCCTGAAGATATGCCTGAACAGATCAGGATGTTTTTTGAGGATGACGAAACCTATTTCTCAGAAAAGGATGAAACATATATCACTGAGAAGTACGGAAAGATTATAGAGAAGAAATCCGAGTTGGATAGCCTCCTGGATGAGAAGGCAGAAGGCTGGGATGTAGGACGTATGGGCAAGATTGAATTGGCCGTACTCAGGTTGGCTCTCTATGAGATTAAATATGACGAGGATGTTCCTGCCAGCGTTGCTATCAACGAAGCTGTTGAACTTGCAAAGAAGTTTGGACAGGACAACTCAGGAAGCTTTGTAAATGCAATATTGGCAAAGTTTGTATAAATTTGTGTAAGGCTTGGTGATTACTATACGCAACGTATATACCGTAGCACAAGTGAATACGTATATTAAAAATATGTTCACGCAGGATTTTATGTTACAGTCCATTTTCATCAAAGGTGAAATTAGCAACTGTAAGTATCATTCTTCTGGACATATTTATTTTACGTTAAAGGATGAAAAAGGGACTCTGGCGTGTGTCATGTTTGCCACATATCGCAGTGGTCTCTCTTTTCGTATGCAGGAAGGCCAACAGGTAATTGTCGGTGGACATGTGGATGTCTACGAGAGGGACGGGAAGTATCAGCTTTATGCCAAACAGGTGATTTTGGATGGTGCTGGATTCCTCTATGAGAGATTTGAGGCCTTAAAGAGAGAGTTAGAAGAAAGAGGGATGTTTTCCCCTATATACAAAAAGTCTATTCCAAGGTTCATTAAGACACTTGGAGTGGTGACTGCGCCAACTGGAGCGGCAGTGCAGGATATCATCAATGTGGCTACCAGACGCAATCCTTACGTGCAGATTATTTTGTATCCTGCTATTGTGCAGGGTGAGGATGCTGCGCCAAGTATTGTGAGGGGCATCAAGGCCCTGGCGGCTATGGGCGTAGATGTGATGATTGTAGGTCGAGGTGGCGGTTCCATCGAGGACTTGTGGGCCTTCAATGAAGAGATGGTGGCGCAGGCAGTTTTTGACTGCGAGGTGCCTATTATTTCTGCGGTAGGACACGAAACCGATACAACCATCATTGATTATGTATCTGACCTTAGAGCACCCACACCATCTGCGGCGGCAGAACTTGCGGTGTTTGACTATGAACTGATACAGGATAGCATCTTGGATTGTAAGGAGCGACTGCACAGACAGATGCTTCGAAACATTCAAAGCCAGAGACAGAAGATTCAGTCCTATCAAATGAAACTGAAATATTTAAGCCCTGCAGGACAGATTCGTGAAAAGAGAACTTATCTCATACAGCTAGAAGAAAATCTTCAAAATGCCATGAGTAGAAAATTGCAGGATAGACGACACAAACTGGAAATCTACATTGAAAAGATGAAAGGTTTGTCCCCACTTGAAAAGTTAAATCAAGGTTTTTCCTATGTGAAAGCACCGGACGGGAAGAGCCTACGACACACTTCCCAAGTCAAAGTGGGAGATACAGTGCAGATTCATGTGATTGATGGCAGGATTTATGCCAAGGTTACAGACAAGGAGGCAGACGATGTCACTAGAGGAAAACTTTGCTAAGTTAGAAGAAACAATTAAGAAGTTGGAGCAGGAAGATATCAGCCTGGAGGATTCCTTTGCTGCATACACCGAAGGAATGGAACTATTAAAACTTTGCAATGAGGAAATCAGCAAGGTGGAAAAGAAAGTTCAAGTAATCAGTGAGGATGGTACTCTGGAGGAATTCTAATGGGAATCGAAAGACAGATAGAGGACAAAGCAAAACAGATTGAGGCTTTACTTAAGACTTATCTTCCTAAGGAAGAAGGATATCAAAAGACAGTGTTGGAAGCGATGAATTACAGCCTATTAGCAGGGGGCAAAAGACTTCGCCCAATGCTGATGCAGGAGACATATCGTATGCTAGGTGGTATGGGACATGTGGTGGAGCCATTTATGGCTGCCATTGAGATGATTCATACCTATTCTTTGGTGCATGATGATTTGCCTGCAATGGACAATGACGAATATCGCAGAGGCCGCAAAACCACCCATGTGGTTTACGGAGAAGATATGGCTATTTTGGCAGGAGATGGTCTGCTTAACTATGCCTTTGAGACTGCCATGAAGGCCTTTGATTCCTGTATTGTAGACGAGATTAAATTGGGTGACCGTTATGAAATGGTAGCCAGAGCACTTAAGGTACTTGGCCATAAAGCTGGTATTTATGGCATGATTGGTGGACAGACTGCAGATGTAGAGGCTGAAAATAAGGAAGAAAGCCTTACTGGAGAACAGCTTTTGTTTATTCATCAGCACAAAACAGCAGCTTTGATTGAAGCCTCTATGATGATTGGTGGCATTTTATCTGGTGCGGATCAAGATACCATTGATAAATTGGAAAAATGTGCATACGATTTGGGGGTGGCATTCCAGATTCAGGATGATATTTTGGATGTAATTGGCGATGAAGCAACCCTTGGCAAGCCAATCGGAAGTGATGCGCGCAACGGAAAGCAAACCTACGTAACCATCTATGGAATGGAACAGGCGAAGGCGCAGGTGCTTAAACTGTCTGAGGAGGCAGTGTACATCTTAGATACATTATGTGGAGACAATCAATTTATGAAAGAGTTGATGACTTATTTAATCCACCGGGAGAAATAGATATGTTACTGGAACAGATAGAACAAGCAAACGATATAAAAAAGATTGAGGCCAAAGATTACGATTTACTGGCAGAAGAAATCCGCCAGTTCCTTATTCAAAAGATTAGTGTGACAGGTGGTCATTTGGCATCCAATTTGGGTGCAGTGGAATTGACCATGGCTCTTCATCTGTCATTGGATTTGCCAACAGACAAAATCATCTGGGACGTGGGACACCAGTCTTATACCCACAAACTGCTTACTGGAAGACGAGATGGCTTTGAGTCCTTGCGTAAATTCCACGGCATGAGTGGTTTTCCAAAGCGCAAAGAAAGTGACTGCGATGCTTTCGATACAGGTCACAGCTCCACTTCCGTGTCCGCAGGCTTGGGACTCGCCAAGGCCAGAGATATCCAAGGTCAGGACCATACCATTGTTTCTGTAATTGGAGACGGTTCTTTGACGGGTGGCATGGCTTATGAAGCATTGAACAATGCTTCCAGACTGACCACCAATTTTATCATTGTATTAAACGACAACAATATGTCCATCTCTGAAAATGTAGGTGGCGTATCGAAATATTTGAACAACATTCGTACTGCGGAGAGTTATCAGGGAACCAAAAAAGGGGTCTATGATACTTTGTTAAATATTCCTATGGGTAATGCCATGGTAAATACCATCCGCAAAGTGAAAAACAGCGTGAAGCAGCTGGTGATTCCAGGTATGTTCTTTGAGGATATGGGAATTACCTATTTGGGCCCTGTAGATGGACATGATGTAAAGGGACTTGTGAAAGTGTTTAAGGAAGCCAAGCGTGTAAAAGGCGCTGTTATGGTCCATGTCATTACAGAAAAAGGAAAGGGATATGAGCCAGCGGTTCGTCATCCATCTAGATTCCATGGAACAGATCCTTTCGAGATTGAAACAGGACTTCCAGCTAAGCCAAGAAATGTAGCAAACTACACAGATATTTTTTCAACAGTTATGTGTAAGCTTGGAAACCGCAATGAAAAGGTAGTTGCTATCACAGCAGCCATGCCGGATGGTACTGGACTGAAGCGTTTCCGCAATATGTACCCAGATAGATTTTTTGATGTGGGAATCGCCGAAGAGCATGCGGTTACCTTTGCTGCAGGATTGGCAGCAGGGGGACTGAAGCCTGTAGTTGCTATATACTCTTCTTTCCTGCAGAGAGCCTATGACCAGATTTTGCATGATGTGTGTATTCAAAATCTGCCAGTGGTATTTGCCATCGACAGAGCGGGACTGGTAGGAAGCGACGGAGAGACCCATCAGGGTATCTTTGATTTGTCTTATCTGTCCAGTATTCCTAATCTGGTGGTTATGGCACCAAAGAACAAATATGAACTTTCCGATATGATGAAATTTGCAGTGGCTTACGATGGCCCTATAGCTGTGCGTTACCCAAGAGGCGTGGCTTACAGTGGTTTGGAAGAGTTTAGAGCACTTGTGGAACTAGGAAAGAGTGAATGGATTTACAAGGAAAGCGGTGTGGCCCTTTTTGCAGTGGGTGGCATGGTGAAGGTTGCTGAGGAAGTTCGTGAGGCTTTGAAGGCAGCAGGAGTTTCCTGTAGTCTTGTAAATGCTCGCTTCGTTGAGCCAATTGACCAGGAAGCAGTAAGTGAGGCTGCAAAGAGTCATGACTTGATTGTGACATTGGAAGAAAATGTGGCTAGTGGCGGATATGGAGCAAAGGTAGTGGAGTATGTGAACAAAGAAAGATTATCCACTAGGGTGCTTCCTATCACTTTGCCAGATGCCTATATTGAGCACGGCAATGTGGATTTGCTCCGCAAGGAAGTAGGCACAGATGCAGAAAGCATCGTAGCAAAGATAAAAGAGATTTTGTAAGATGAAAGAACGATTAGATGTGATTTTGGTGGAGCAGGGATATGCTGCATCCAGAGAAAAAGCAAAAGCCATAATTATGTCTGGCAATGTGTTTGTTGACGGACAGAGAGAGGACAAGGCTGGAACTTGCTTTGATACTTCCAAAGTGAAAATCGAAGTGAAAGGGGCGACTCTTAAGTATGTCAGCAGAGGTGGCCTGAAACTAGAAAAAGCCATGCAACGTTTTCCGCTTACTTTGGATGGAAAGATTTGTATGGATATTGGTGCTTCCACAGGAGGCTTTACGGACTGCATGCTTCAAAACGGCGCAGCCAAGGTGTACTCCGTGGACGTAGGACATGGACAGCTGGACTGGAAACTTCGAAGCGACGAGAGAGTGGTCTGCATGGAAAAGACCAATTTCCGCTATATGGTTCCAGGAGATATAGAAGACAAGCTTGATTTTGCGTCAGTGGATGTATCCTTTATCTCCCTGACCAAGATATTGGTTCCTGCCAGAAATCTTCTGAAAGAAGGGGGCCAGATGGTCTGCCTGATCAAACCACAGTTTGAAGCAGGCAAGGACAAGGTAGGCAAAAAAGGTGTGGTGAGAGAGTCTGAAGTTCACCACGAAGTAATCTGCAAGGTCGTAGATTTTGCCTATAGTATCGGCTTTGATGTGATGGATTTGGAGTTCTCACCTATTAAGGGGCCAGAAGGCAACATTGAATATTTGATTTTTATACAGAAAAATGAACAGAGAACCAAAGAAACGCTGGAGATTACGGAGAGAGAAGCGGAAGACAATTTGGCAGTATTGATTGCAGAGAAGTCAGGCTATTCTAATGACCCTGTATGGGCTGCCAAGATTGATGAGATTACGAAAGAATCCCACAAACTGTTAAACAGTTAATGGGAGAAAGGAAGGCCCAAAGTGGGAAAAGTATTTTTGATATATACAAATATTCATAAAGATACGGATTTGTCCCAAACCGAGAGAATCAAAAACTTGCTTTTGGGCAAAGATTGCAAGGTATATCTTTATCATGAGATAGAAGAGCAGTCATTTCCTACAGATATAGATTACATGCTAGTGCTAGGCGGAGATGGGACTATGCTTCAGGCACTGCGTGATGTAAAAGATCGCCATATACCAATGCTGGGAATCAATCTTGGTACATTGGGATATATGACAGAGGTGGAGCCAGAACAGGTGGAAGTAGCGATAGACAAGCTTCTTTCTGGTCAGGCCAAAACAGAAGAACGCATGATGCTGAAGGCTACTGTGAGTCAGCAAGGACAAAATCAGGCTCAGCAGTGGGCTCTCAATGACGTGGTAGTTTCGCGTAGAGGCCCTTTGCAAATTTATGATTTTAATATTTATGTCAATGGGCAGTTTTTAAAAAGATATAGTGCAGATGGAATTATTGTAACTACGCCTACAGGCTCTACTGGGTACAATCTTTCTGCTGGCGGACCTATTGTAGATCCAAAGACGCAGCTTTTGATGATTACACCAATCTGTCCACACACCTTCAATCAGAGGACGATTGTACTTTCGGCGGATGATGAAATCGTGGTGGAGATCCCTGCGGGGAAAGAAGGTAAGGACGCACAGGTGGAAGCCAGCTTTGATGGCAGTCATCAGATGATGCTACAGACAGGTGATCGAATTACTATAAGCAAATGGGAAAAAGAAGCTGTTTTCCTAAAATTGAATCAAGTAAGCTTTTTGGAAATACTTAGTCGCAAGATGAGTGAAAACTAAGAAACGGAGAGTACAATGAAGAAAAACAGACACGGCAAGGTAATTGAGATAATTGAAAAGTATGAAGTAGAGACACAAGAGGAACTTGCGAATTACTTAAAAGAGGCAGGTTATCAAGTTACTCAGGCAACTGTATCCAGAGATATCAGAGAATTAAAGCTTACCAAGGTACCAACGGGTAAAGGTAAGCAGAAGTACGTAGTTTTGAAGCAGGAAGATACTCATTTGGGTGACAAATATATCCGTGTGCTTCAGGATGGCTTTATTTCTATGGATAAGGCGCAAAATTTGCTTGTGATTCGAACGGTTGCAGGTATGGCTATGGCCGTAGCTGCTGCAATCGATGCACTTAAATTTAAAGAGGTTGTGGGAACTATAGCAGGAGATGATACCATCATGGTGGCCAATCGCACTGTAGAAGATACCGAGAATCTCATGGAAAAAATTAACGAATTAATCGCAGGATAAGCTTCCTTCACATGGGGGTGTGACAGGCATTCGATATGCATTGGAGTTAGGAGTAGCTTATGTTAATTAGTTTACATGTGAAAAATTTGGCTTTGATTGAAGAGGCCGAAGTATTGTTTGGACCAGGACTCAACATACTGACTGGTGAGACTGGAGCAGGTAAGTCCATATTGATTGGCTCAGTTAATTTGGCACTGGGGGCCAAAGCGGACAAGGATATAATCCGAACTGGCGCAGAATTTGGACTGGTAGAATTGGTGTTCCAATCAAGTGACCAAGAACTTATGGCCAAGATGGAAGAACTGGATTTGCCGGTGGAGGAAGACGGAACGGTCATTATCAGCCGTAAGATCCAGCCGATGAGAAGCGTCAGCAAGATCAATGGCGAAACCGTTACCAGCAAACAGATCAAAGAATTAGCAGAGTTTTTGATTGATATTCATGGTCAGCATGAACATCAG
Source organism: Lachnospiraceae bacterium (assembly GCA_017453065.1). Classification (GTDB taxonomy): domain Bacteria; phylum Bacillota; class Clostridia; order Lachnospirales; family Lachnospiraceae; genus Acetatifactor. The sequence continues at coordinate 83,623 of JAFTKW010000020.1, forward strand.
TCTTTGCTTCACAAGAAAAAGCATTTGGAGATACTGGATGCGTTTGCGGGCGAAGAAGTCACATCACTTCTTTTGAAAGTGGAGCAGGAGTATAAGGAATATCGACAACTTCAGCAACAGATGGATGAGGAAAACTTAGACGAAGTATCTCGCAAAAAAGAACTGGATTTGGCGCTCTTTGAGTTGGAAGAGATATTGGATGCTCAGGTCACATTGGGTGAAGATGAAGAGTTGGAGGCCAAATACCGTAAGATGGTACATAGCCAAAAGATTGGCGATGCAGCCTGCTTAGCTTATCGTATGACTGGCTATGAGGATGAATCTGCAGGCGGCAGCAGCATTGGAAGAGCCTTGCGAGAGATTAGAAATGTATCTAATCTGGACGAGGGAATTGCTGATTTAGAAAGCCAGTTGTTGGAAATTGATGGCCTTTTAAATGATTTTAATAGAGATTTGTCACAATATATTTCAGACCTTGAGTTTGACCCTGAAGATTTCCAGAGAGTGGAAAATAGACTGAATTTGTTGAACCACTTGAAGAACAAATACGGTCAAAGCCTGGAGCAGGTGCTTGCTTATGCCCAGGATAGGCAAAATCAGGTAGATAAGTTAAATGATTTTGAATTTTATATGCAGAATTTGCAAAAGCAGCTTAGCGAGCAAAAAGCCATGTTGGATGCAGATTGCAAACTGCTTACAGACACTAGACGCAATGCGGCGAAGGCTTTAGAAGAAATCTTAAAGCAGGCTTTGGAGGATTTGAACTTCCTGTCTGTGAATTTCAAGATAGATTTTAAAGCAAAAGAGCCAAGTCTAAATGGTGCAGATGATGTGGAGTTTTTGATTTCCACCAATCCAGGAGAAAGTGTGAAATCACTTGCAAATGTTGCCAGTGGTGGTGAACTTTCCAGAATTATGCTTGCAATTAAGACTGTGCTAGCAAATAAGGATTCTATTGATACGTTGATATTTGATGAAATCGATGCAGGTATCAGTGGAAAGACAGCATGGAAGGTTGCAGAAAAACTTGGAAGACTTGGTCAGGCTCATCAGGTAATCTGTATCACGCATTTGCCTCAGATAGCGGCTATGGCGGATGACCATTTTGAAATTGCTAAATCCGCAACAGACAGCAGTACAGTGACGGAGATTACACATCTTAAAGAAGAGCAGGCTTTGGAGGAACTGGCAAGACTTCTCGGAAGCGACACTCTAAGCGAGGCAGCACTTTCCAATGCAAGGGAAATGAAGCAGCAGGCGATTAATCAAAAAGGAAAATAAAAGCAGAAGCAGAAATAGCGATTATCCCATACTATTTTTGAGCACACTAAAAAGGTATCTACTTAGATACCTTTTTTTGTTATGACGACGAGGCGAACGACGTTCGCCATGTGTTTGACAGGTGTGGGGTGAGAAAATGGAAGAGTGGAAGCTTGCAGTAATACAAAGAGAAAAAAATCGTATTAGAATATATAGAAGACTGCTTGTGGCAGTTACTTTCATTTTGTTTAGTGTGATGTTCACATTGACATACATGCAGGCATACAATTGTGTGCCTAAACAGATTAGACTCATTCAAGGAGATTGGCAACAGTGGGATTTTCGCTTACCAGTGAAGGGTACTATTACCAAACTGGACGGTGCAGAAATACAGAATCAGGATTCGCTCGACAGCTTACAGGTAAGTGGTCAGCGTCCATCCAATATCCCAGCAGATGCGATCTCTATCGATTTAAGTAAAGAAATTTCTGTGAAGGCAGATGCCATGGAAACCTACCTGATGGACCTGAAACTTTTCGGAATTATTCCTTTTAAACAGGTGGAAATTCAGGTTATGCAGGAACAGATGGTGGTTCCTGCGGGCATTCCAATCGGAATTTATGTAAAAACAGAAGGTGTGCTGGTGGTCGGAACAGGTGACTTTGAAGGCTTAGGAGGTGTGGAATGCAATCCCTGTGAGTTTGTTCTTAAATCAGGTGACTATATTTTGGAAGTGGACGAATGTGAGATTGACTACAAGAATCAGTTAGTGGAGCGAGTGGAAGAGTCTGATGGTGAAAAAATGGATTTGACTATCCTTAGAGGCGAAGAAACACTTAAGGTCAGTGTAACTCCCCAGAAAAATCTGGAGGGGGATTACAAACTAGGGATATGGGTCCGAGACAATGCGCAGGGAGTGGGAACACTTACCTTTATAGATGAAGAAGGAAACTTTGGTGCCTTAGGTCATGGCATTAGCGATGTGGATACTGGAGAAGTGCTGAATCTTAAGAGTGGAACCCTTTATAGTACTCAAATCATAGCACTGAAGAAGGGAAAAAGTGGAGAGCCTGGTGAAATGACAGGCATGATTGAGTATGTAGATGCCAATATTTGGGGCATCATTGATGAAAATAGTGACAAGGGAATCTATGGCGATGGAAATAAGAAATTGCTTGACCAAGTGGAGTCAAAAGCACTCCCTATCGGTTTGAAACACGAGATTGAAAAAGGAGCTGCACAGATTTTATGCAGCGTGGAGGGAGAGCCTAAATACTATGATGTAGAGATCAAGGATGTATATCTGGAGAATGCCCATGTCAACAGAGGAATATTGCTTGAAGTGACTGATCCAGAGCTTTTGGCAGTGACAGGTGGAATTATCCAGGGCATGAGCGGTGCGCCTATCATACAGGATGGCAAAATCATTGGTGCCGTCACACACGTCCTTGTCCAGGATGCAACCAGCGGATATGGAATATTTATTGAAAACATGTTAGAGCATAATTAATAAAAAAGCAGATTTTACAAGACTTTGCGAGCTCTTGTAGAATCTGCTTCGTTTTATATATAAATTGATTACAGTTGATGATAATGAAAAAAGAGATTAAGAAAAATAGGGACGAGTTATGTTGGGAACAACAAGAATTCGCCCATTTTATGGAGGAGAAAAATGAATTAATTTATACCATTATCAAGTTTAAAGGATACAACAGAAATTGTGGAGATATGCGAAAGCATTGATAAGCCATTTCCTATTAAAAGAAATGGTTATGATGAATTGTATGTAATGAGTTATAAGGAGTATTTGAGAAGAAAAGCAATTATAACGTTTTTTAAAAGGACTTTTTGAAATAAAATACAGAAATAAGCAGTTTTATTTCAAAAACCTAATGACTTTTTGAAATAAAAGAGATATACTAAATGTAGCTATTTCAAAAAAGAGGTGAAAAATTCTCTGCCTGTGTAATCAGGCAGGCATTTTGCTTCGCAAAACAAGGAGAATTATATGAATAGAGCAGGAATATATGTTGACAATTTAACAGGAGAGGCTACTTATCAATCTTTTAAACCAAATCCATTACCACCTATGCCGGAAATTGAAATGAATGAGGAGATTGTAAAACTTTTAGTAGATGCCAATAAACAACTTGTAAAACTTGATACTGCATCACAGTTAATTTCTAATGCGGATTTGTTTATATCAATGTATGTTAGAAAAGAAGCATTAATTTCCTCACAAATAGAAGGCACACAGTGTACTCTTGATGATGTATTAGATCCAGAGGTGGAAGCAAATGCAAATCTTGACGTTTCAGATGTTATTAATTATGTTAAAGCAACACAGTATGCATTGAAACGTCTGGAAAGCTTACCTTTATGTTGCAGATTAATAAGAGAAATACATGAAGTATTAATGGAGAATGTTCGCGGACAGGATAAAACTCCGGGAGAATTCAGACATTCTCAAAATTGGATTGGACCTGCCAATTGCTCATTAAAGGATGCAAGATATATTCCACCGAATGTAGAGGATATGCAAGACGCCATGTCTGATTTGGAGAAATATATTAATGAGAATGCGGATTATGATCCATTGATTAGAGTTGCATTGATTCATTATCAGTTTGAAACAATACATCCGTTTTTGGACGGCAACGGAAGAATCGGAAGACTTTTGATACTCCTTTATCTGATGGAGCAGGGATTGCTTGCTAAACCGGTCATTTATATATCCTATTTTTTGAAAAAGAACCAGATAGAATATTATGATCGAATTAGTGAAGTTAGAAGAAGTGGAAACTTTGAACAATGGATAAGATTCTTTTTGGAAGCGGTGAGTAAAGCAGCATCGGATTCTTTAGAAGCAATTCGTCAGCTTTCTGCATTGCATGATACAAATATAGAAAAACTTCCAAAGACAACTCGAAGCAAAGATAATTTACGAGCAGTTTTTGATTATATTGAACAGTATCCAATTATTGATATTAAGAGAACTGCAAAGGAATTAGATATTAGTTATAATACAGCAGCTACGGCTGTGAAGAAGCTTGTGGAACTTGGGGTTTTGCAGGAAACAACCAATGCTGCGAGAAACAGGGTGTTTGCGTATGAGGAGTATTTGGGAATATTGAGGAAGGATACGTAAGAAGGAGGAAAAAGATAATGATACCTGAGACATCTGTTAATTGGAAAGCATTTGAATATAAGTTTTCAGACAATCCACAAAGAGCATTTGAAAATCTAACGTATTATTTGTTTTGTAATGAATATGGACAAAAATATGGAATATCTAGATACTTTAATCAGCCACATATTGAAACAAATCCTATACATGTAGGAAATAAAATTATAGGGTTTCAGGCTAAATATTATACGGATAGTGTTGCTATGTCGAGTAAGGAAAAAGAATTAAGTGAAGCGGTAGAAGGAGCTGCAAGATCTTATCCTGGTATTACGACACTTTATTTTTATATTAGTCGTGAGTTTTCACCAAGTTCAGAGAAAGATATAGTGAAACCGGCATATCAGACGAATATTGAAAATACTGCGAAAGAATTAGGTATAACAATTGAATGGAAAGGTCCTAGTAATATTGAAGCTCAGCTTATGCAAGATAAGAGACTTACTATTTGTAGAAATGTTTTTTTTCAAGTGGATTCTGCAGTACAGGAGTGTTGTGAAAGTCTAAAAAAGCATAAAGAAGATATATTTAATCATATTAGAACACAAGTATCGTACAAAGATAAAACAATTGTTTTGGATACCAATGATATCATTATAGATAGTTTTTTGAAGTCTAATAATCAGATTTTAGTAATAGATGGTGAGGCTGGTACAGGGAAATCGGCACTCATTAAGAAAGATTTAGTGAGTATTGATAATAATACAATCGTTCTGGCATTCAGATGTACAGATATGGATGTTTCTGACAAGAGAAATTTCTTATTGACATATGGATCGCTTGTAATAGATGAAGTGTTAAAAGTGTATGAAGAGACAGAAAACAGAATTCTATATGTTGATGCCGTTGAAAAATATTTTATTTTAGAAAATCAGCAAACATTTGAAGATTTACTTCAAGTGTTTATTTCTGCTGGTTGGAAAATAATTCTTACCATTAGAACTGCCTATGTAGAGTCGTTTCATAATTTGATGTTAAATGGAATATGTGTACAATCATATCATGTTGATCCTATTAGTAACAAATTGCTTTATGAATTGTCTGATACATATGGATTTGTATTGCCAAGTGATAAGAAATTGACGGATATACTTCGTATACCATTTTATCTTGGTTTATATTTGACACTTGATAATATAGAAGATGCAGAGTTATCTGCTTTAAATCGAGAAGTATTTGAGGAAAAAATATGGGATGAAATTATTCGTAACAATCGAATGCGAAAAAACAACTTACCAACAAGACGTGAGAATGCGTTAGTATTCATAACGAAAGAAATGCTTAAAAATGAAAGCTATTCGTATATGATACAGCCCGGAGATGATCATGATGCACTTTTTGAATTGGAACAAAATGGTGTGATAATCGAATCTGAAGATGCCAAAACGTATTACCATGGACATGATGTGTTTGAAGAACTAGTGGTAAATCATATCTTTACGGAACAATATAAAAATAATATTCCTGTAAAAGAATTTTTTGAGCAATTTGGGACAACGTTACGCATTAGAAAGCTGTTTCGCGGATGGTTAACAGATTTTGCAAGTATAGAAGCACATCAGGATTTGGTGTTTGCAACGCTTGAATGCAAAGATGTTAATGTGATATGGAAAGACGAAATTATATTAACTATAATCAGTACGGATAAATTAAAAGATTGTTATAATAAGCTTATGCGAAATATGGATGACAATAATTATGCATTACTAAAGAAAACGGTCTTTCTGATTAATACATGTTGTCGTGTTGCAGAACATGTAGAAGGAGCTTTGAGTAAAGGAAATATATGGCCCTTAAGATTCTCTAAACCATCAGGATATGCATGGGAGTCAATTTTTAAGTTCATTCTTGACAAGAAAGATAAAATAAATTGGGATAAGGAATTAGTAGCAAGTGTGATTGAGATTTTGGATTCTTGGACTAAGGTTTATGTGAATCGGAAAACAGAGAATACGAGAACAAGTGGCAAGATTGCTTTGTATTTGTTTGAAAAACTGTCAGCAAGTGAAGAATTTCGATATACTATAAAAAAAGATTATATTGAAAAGCTGGAAGATGTTTTGTTGAATTCAGCTTGGATGATAAAAGATGAGCTGGGAAATATATTTCAGATTGTTATTAATGGAATAAAGGATGAGGAAGAGATTTCCTATCCTTTTGGTAGAAGAAGTAGAAAACCTGATGCACCAAAGATGTATATTGATTTAGCGGAAAAAGCGATGTCAGATGTATATCATTACGGACAAGTTCCATATGCAATGCCAGAAATGGTAATTGAGTTGATGAAAAAAATGTGGCTTAAACCAGATGGAATGCCGATATACCATAATTCTCTGGAAATGGATGGCTACTTTGGGCTTAATGAACATTTGTCACATGATTATTACCCTGCTAGTGCATTTAAAACACCGATAGGAGGATTATTACAAGCTAATCAGCAGTTGGCGACAGATTTTATTATATATTTTTGTAACAAAACAGGAGAAGCATATCAAAAATCGCGTTTAAATATAGATTATAGAGAATGTTTTGATATTACTATCTATGTTGGAGAGCAGACGGTGAAGCAGACAGCATCAACTCGTTTATGGCAAATGTACAGGGGAAGTCATGTGGGTTCAAATCTTCTTGTTAGTCTTTTGATGGGATTTGAGAAGTGGTTACTTAATGTTGTAAAAAACTCTCCAACTAATGCTGTTGTGGATTACTGTCAACGTATATTAAATGAGTCAGAGAATGTAATGTTGACTGCAATTGTTGTTAGTATTGCGGAAGCATATCCAGAGAAAATGCTGGACGTTGTTTGTGAGTTGCTTAAGACTAAGGAGATTTTTCATTTAGATTCCAACCGATTTAGTTCTGAACGCACGGGAACTTTGGCACTTCTTAAAAACGACTTTTTTTCCATAGAGAGAAAAGAGAGTAATAATCTTCCGCATAGAAAAATTAGGTTAGAGGATGTTATTTTAAAATATCAGACAAATCAATCGGAGTTATCAGAAGAAGATTTTGCCAAACAGAGGGATAAAGTCTTTGCAGCTATTGATGAGGTAACGGTAGATTTGGATATGTGGCAGACTGATGATAAGTATGCATATTTTAGAATGGATTTACGGCGCTATAAGGAAGTGGCAGATGTAAATATCGATGATGAAGGTCGTGCAGTATATATGATAGCTCCTGAGTTTACAGAAGATATGAAGGTATTGAGCAAAGAAAGTAAAGAAATCAATGATTTTCATTTTAAGTATGCAGATTTACAATGTTGGAGTGATTATAAGTTTAATCGTAATGAGAAGTTCAAGCAATATACGAAATATTCTGATACTAATGTGATTTGTGAAGAATTAAGTATAGTATGGGAACTACTAAACAAAATAAATTCAGATGATAGCATAAATGATGATGATAAATGGTTAGCTACCCATAGATATGTATCAATAGTTTCGTATACAAGTGCGGTATTACTTAGAGATTATGTAAGGGAGTTAGAACAAAAAGATCGAGAACTATGTAAACAAATTGTTTTTAGTTTGGGCAAAATGTTTGCTAAGGCATCAAAATATGAATTTGTTCAAGCCGGAAATGGCGTAGACGCAATCGTAGTGGGACTTCTTGTTCTAATAAGTGAAGATAATCGTCATTTAATTAGTGAAGATAATCCGTTGTATTTGCTATTGAAATTAATTCTTATAGATTGGAGTGATGACAGTTGTATAATAAATCAGATATCGAGTAATATTTGGGAGTGTGGAAAGCAATATGGCTGGCAATTCCTATATGCTTTTTCCGTGGTTGCAGAACAATATAAAAAAGAAATTATAAAAAACAGAGACACTTCTATAAATGATTTTTTCAAAAAGAACAAGAAACTAATAAAGCAAGTATTAGAAAAGGAAGTAAGTACCTATACAGATATTGATTTCAAACAATTAAATATGTCCATTATGTTTGCGACCATTTTAATGATTCCATTTAAGAGTAAAGAAGCGTCATTAGTTGCGGAGTTGACGAAAGACATTGCAATGCGGCTTGCTTTTGATAATAAGGACTCTTTGCGAGAAAAATATGGGAATATTTATGGACATATATTTAATTACGTGGTGTGGTTTGCACATGTCTTATTGTATTGTGAAGAGCAAGATAGAACTATACTTATTAATTTATTTTTAGAACGAGCAGATTTTATTAGGAATGATAATACAGAACATTTGCTCAAATGGCTTATTCAGGAACAAGAAATTCATGGTAAGGTAAATGAATTTTGGAGTGTGTGGAAGGCTCTGAAACCACGAATGCTTGAATTGAGTCATGAAAAGGAACGATACTATTATACTGATTATAATGGACCGATAGGTAAAGATAGAGTCATCGCAGGCTATTTATTTGCTAATGTTGAATGGCGTGAAAATGTTCATAGATGCATGTTACTTTCTGAAGAAAAAATAGAATTTTTTGATGATTTTATTTCGAACACGGGAAGTTTTAAGGTAGTGCTTTTCGCTATAGCTAGACTACTTAATACGGTTGGAAAGGAACCATATTTTGAGAAAGGAATTGAGTGGATTTATATTTTAATTCAAAAGGATCCAGAATGTGATGCAAAGCTTTATGTGAATACATTGTATTATTTAGAAGAGTATGTTGGAAGTTTTGTTGCTTCTCATAGAAATGATTTTAGGACGGAGGTAGTTCTAGCACAGAAAACACAAGCTGTATTAGAGTATATGGTTGGTCAAGGTTCACAGATAGCTTTTTTTATCAGAGAAGAAATTTGATTGGTATTTAACCAGGATTCAAAAACCATTACTAAATTTTGTGTTTTGCACAGATTTTAGTAATGGTTTTGCTGTTTATACCGAAAAACAGCAAAATTTGCAGAAAAGTGTTGCTCCCTACTTGACACGTGATTGAGCGGTGCGCCTATCATTCAAAATGGGAAACTGATAGGGGATGTGTTGGTGCAGGATTCCACCAGCGGATATGGAATCTTTATCGAAACTATGCTGGATGCAGCAGGGTGATGGAGGATGGATAGGGAATAAATAGGAGCAAATGGGGAACAAAAAGCCAAGGGTGTCACCTTGGCTTTTGGCTTTATTTATTATGCATTTTCTGGAGAACTTTTTGTCCATCTTCTTCAGCCATATCTGCTTCCACATCGTAGTGGGAGTCTCTAAGAAGTTTGGCAAGTTTTAAATATGTTTCATAGGATTTTTCGTATTCGCCCATATCTTCATAGCAAAAGGCTTTACAGTAATATTCATCAAAAAAGTCAGTTCCCAGTTCCCCGGCCTTATCCCAATAGGAAAATGCCTCGTCGTATTTTTTGAGAGCCTGACAAATTTCACCGCCATGTATGAACAAGGTCCAGTTGTCAGGGAATCTTTCGATGGCTTTGCAAAAGACAGAATATGCCTCAGCATAATTTTTGTCATAAATGTATGCTTCAATTAAAAATATCCATTCATTAACGTTGTTTGGATGTTGTTCGCAAATGGATAGTTGCTCTGTGATAACTTCGCCGCCTTTTCCGAAGTCAAATAACAACTGGTTTTTCATGGAGCGAGCTCTGCAGTATGCATGGGAATCAGCATCTACTCCATCTGCAATTGTTTTGTCATACCATTTAAGCGCCTTTTCTTTGCAATCACACAACATGATATGATAGGTGGCAGCAAGATTCCACTTGTCAGAGGTAGATAGTTCATTATTTTTTATCATTTTTTCAAACTCTAAAATGCATTGAAGAAAATCCTCAGGGTTAAGGGTTAGTTCATATACGGACGCAAGGCGTTGCGCATAGTTTGCGTAAGCGACAGAACTCTTTTTGTAAAAGTCATCTACGGTTACGCCGTAGAGTTTTGCCAGTTCTGGCAGAGTTAGTACATCGGGCAGGGTGGCAGCGCATTCCCATCTAGATACAGTCTGCGCATTGACATGTAGTGCAGTGGCTACCTGCTCCTGCGTTAAGCCTTTCGCTACTCTAAATTTTTTGAAATTCTCAGATAGAATATTGTTTGTCATAGTGGATACTCCTTGTATGTTTAAGTTTTAGTTTGCTTGTAATGCTTAGTTCGTTTTAGAAGCTTCTAAGGAGATTATAGCGAAAGAATTAGCAGGGGTAAATATCTTAATTTGTGTTTAGACTCTTGATTTGTGTGTAGCTTGGATGGAGCCAAGGTAAAAGATAATTTGAATATGTAGAACAGATAGATTTGAAGTTGTCGCGCTCAAGGAAAAAGGAAGCACTCACTTTGCGCACCAAATCCTTATTTCATTAATAATATATGAGTCTCTTTGATTAAGCAATTATGATAATGAAAGAGATTTTCGGAATTAAAGATGGTATAATAGAAGATAGTTATGGGTGAACTGAAAACATCGCTGAAAGACTAGAGTAGGAGAGGACACGGTATGAAATATGATTTTACAACTATTATGAATCGAGAGGGGAAAGATGCCATTGCAGTGGATATCATTCCGATTGAAGGGGCGCAGATTAAAGAGGGATTTACAAAGATTCCTATGTGGGTTGCAGATATGAATTTTGCAACAGCGCCATCCATTCAAAAAGCAGTAATCGAGAGGGTGGAGCATCCTGCATTTGGATATTTTGAGCCAAGTGAGGAATACTTCGATGCTATAGCAAATTGGCAGAAAGTAAGAAATGGAGTAGAAGGAATCACCCAAGAGCACATAGGGTATGAAAATGGAGTTTTGGGCTGTGTGACTTCCGCGCTGAATGCATTTACCTCACAAGGAGAGCCTATTTTAGTACATAGACCATGCTATATCGGATTTCTTCATGTACTGGAGGATCTAGGACGTAAGATTGTTTACAGTGATTTAAAGAGGGATGAAGATGGCGTGTGGCGCATGGATTATGAAGACATGGACCGTAAGATTAAAGAGAACAATATTCACTTTGTAATCTTTTGCACACCACACAATCCTACAGGCAGAGTTTGGGAAAAAGAAGAAATTGAAAAAGCGATGGAAGTGTACAAAGCCAATGACTGCATAGTTGTCTCAGATGAGATTTGGTCTGATTTGATTTTGCCTGGAGCAAAGCATATTCCAACACAAAGTATTTCGGAGGATGCAAAGCAGCGTACCATTGCTATCTATGCACCATCCAAGACCTTTAATCTGGCTGGCTTGATTGGCTCTTATCATATTATTTACAACAAGTACCTGCGTGACAAAGTACAAAGAGAAGGGGCAATCACACACTACAATTCCATGAATGTTCTGTCTATGCATGCTCTGGTGGGCGCATATGGCAAGGAAGGCCAAGAATGGGTGGACGAGCTTAGACAGGTCATCAGTGACAACGTGGATTACGCCCATGAGTTTATCCTAAAGAATTTTGAAGGAGTGTCTTTGGCGAAACCACAGGGTACATATATGCTTTATCTTGATTGTACGCAGTGGTGTGAAATTCACAAAACAACCATGGATGAACTGCTTAAGGCGGGCGCAGGCGTAGGAGTGATTTGGCAGGATGGAAGACCATTTGGATTTCCAAATACCATTCGAATCAACTTGGCTGTACCTCACAGTTTGGTAATAGAAGCCATGGACCGTTTGAAGAAGTATGTGTTTTAATTCTGATTTGGAAAGGGTAGCATAACGGTGCTTAGCTAAAAGCTGTCAAAGATAAATGTCAGTGTGCCACAAATGAGTTAACACGATTGAGGAATAGGAAACCTTCGATTCGACAGATATAATGGCTTTGTGATGGAGGTGATATAAGTGAAATATGAGAATGGTAAAGATATTTTTCCAGAGCGTTTGTTAAGACAGATACAGAAATATGCTGCTGGGAAACTGGTCTACATTCCGTCTTCATACGAGACTATTCGAAAAATTGTTTACTCGAAAAAGGAGGTATTCGTGATGGAATATAAGAGTACATTGACATCCGCAATCGGATATGCCAGAAATGGTAAATTGGAA
>JAFTKW010000021.1 GCA_017453065.1 Lachnospiraceae bacterium
GCAAATAAAAAAGGCTCTTTAGAGCCAGCCTGTGACCGCAGTGCGGAAGGCGAACTTTTCAGAGCCTCTTTAGAGGCATGCAGGGAACAGCGGCTTATAGCCGCAGAGCAAACCACCAGCTAAGCTGGTGGTGCTGATTTTTCTGTCGAAGTTTTAAGTTGGCAAAAATCGTAAAAAACACAAGATATAGTATTTTTTTCGCCAAAAATCTACTAGATTTTTTTGACTTGTGTATAGGAGTATGATAAACTTATAAGGATGAAAGTGGGTTATTATACGTATTTAAGGAGCGATTACCGTGGATAAGTACGAATATAAGATTAGATCAGAAGAAATTAAAGAATTGATTGCGCAGAAAGAGTATGTAGAAGCGGCTGAGATCGCAGATACTATCGACTGGCGCAGAGTGAAAAGTGTAATGATGCTTTGTACAATCAGTGATTTGTACAAGATTAATAGAAGATATGAAGACAGTAGAAATCTGTTGCTTTTGGCATACGACAGACATCCAGGTGGAAGGTCTATCGTTTATTCGCTGTGCGAATTGTCTATCAAGATGGGCGATTTCGTCATGGCTGTAGAGTACTACAAAGAGTTTGTGCAGATTGCTCCAAAGGATAGTGGCAGATACATACTTCAGTACAAATTATATGAGGCACAGGACGTAAGTTTGGAAGAGCGAATCGCTGTGTTGGAAGAGTTGAAGGCTCGTGACTATACTGAAAAGTGGGCCTATGAATTGGCATATCTTTATCATAGAGTAGGACTTGGTACGAAATGCGTAGAAGAATGTGACGATTTGGTGCTTTGGTTTGGCGAGGGCAAATATGTGGTAAAGGCGATGGAACTAAAGATGCTTCATGATCCATTGACTCAAGACCAACAAATCAAATACGAGTACTTACGCAATCTTGCAAGAGTAGAAGCGGAAGAAGTGGCCGAAGAAATCCAGCCAGAGGTACAGCAGGTGACTGCAGATACAAAGGTCATTTCCAGCAATGCTCCTACACAGGAGCTTCCGTCCAAAGAAGTGGAAATTCAAGTGAAGCCAATGGGTGTTGGTCAGTATGACACCATCAACATCCAGAAGGAATTGGCTGAAAATATGCGTGAGCTTTGGATAGGCACTGAGGCGGGTCCAAGTGAAGATGTGATGGATGCGGAGACCAAAGTAATCGCAGAGACGATGCTGGATCAGACAGACAATATTGCTGTTTCCCAGGAAGAGTTGGAGGCACAGGAAAATACTCAAGCAGAGCCTACTATGCAGGAAGTATTTTTTGGTGAGACTGGAGAGTTAGATGTTACTGCGGATCAAGTTTTGGAAGTAATGCGTTCTGAGGCAAGAGGAGAAGTGGTACCTGAGCCGATTTTATATCAGCAGGGAATGTTCTCTGACGAGATGAAGGAAGTGCAGTTTACCAGCAATGACACACAGGAAATGGTAACAGCAGTTCCACTTGAAAAAACAGGCTACGATAGAATTCTGGGCATGGAATATGATGGTCAGATTAGTTTGGTGTTGCCAGAAGCAGAGCAGATTGAAAAACAGATTACCGGTCAGATTCGTTTGGAAGATATTCTCCTTGAGTGGGAGCGAATGAAAAAGGACAATGAAGAAAAGCACAAGGAAGCCATTCGCCAGAGAGTGAAGGAACAGACTGGTGCCATGTTTACTGAGTTTGAAGCAGCGGTAAGAGACGGTCTGCTGGAGCAGCTGGAAAGTGGCAAACTTTCTGCGGAAGATTTAGAGCAGGCTACCCATGCCGAGATGCCATCCGAAGATGTGCCTGAGATTTATTATCAGGAGGACACAGACGAGGTAGATGAAGTAGAAGAGTTAGAAGAAATCATTGAAGTGGCAGACCTTGAGGACGTGGAAGTGCTTGAAGAACCAGAAGCAGTTGAGGAAGTCAAAGCTGCCCCAGAGCTCGAAGCCTTAGAAGAAACTGAGACTGTGGAATCTGAAGCCGATGCAGAGGAAGAGGACCAAGGGGCTTCCGAAGAAGTTTTGGAAGTGGAATTTGAGGAAGAGACCGAGGAAGTGCCTGAAGAGGAATCCGGCGAGGAAACTTTCGAAGAATACCAAGAGCACCCTGCTGAGGAATATGTAGAAGAATATACTGAAGAATACACAGAAGAAGTGTATGAGGAAGGCGTGGAAGAGTATTCTGAGGAAGCATACTCTGAAGAATATGCTGAAGAAACATACGAAGAGGGCGCGGAGGAATATACCGAAGATGCCTATGAAGGATATGGAGAAGAATATCCTGAAGACTATGTAGAAGAGACATATGAAGAAGATACAGAAGCCTTTGCAGAAGAAACTACCAATGAAGTAGAAGCTTACGAGGAAGTAGATGCTGCAGAAACGAAGGAAGATGCAGAGGTAGAAACTTCAGAAGAGAGCGAAACTGAGGAAGCAGAAGACTCCGAGGAAATAGAAGAAGCTACTGAAGCGGAGCCATCCGAGGAAGGAAAAGAAGCAACCGAAGAGGGTGAGGAGCCATCCGAGGAAGAAAAAGAAGCTACCGAAGAGGATGCGGAGCCATCCGAGGAAGAAAAAGAAGCAACCGAAGAGGGTGCGGAGCCATCCGAGGAAGAAAAAGAAGCAACCGAAGAGGGTGAGGAGCCATCCGAGGAAGCGGAAGAAACTGCCAAGGACGAGGATGCCGACAAAGAACCTGTAGAGGCAAAGAGTAAGGTTCGTCAGTTCTCACCAGAAGAAGCAGAACTTTTTGGTTCCTTTGCCCACAATGAAATTATGCGTGAACGCATCGTGGCTGCCATTGACAATATTTCCATGGCGTCCTACACGGGCAATGTGATTATTACTGGCGACGAGGGCATGGATACTTTGGCGCTGGCTAAGAGTTTGATTAAAGAAATTCAGAATACAGATAGCAACTTCTCTGGAAAAACAGCAAAGATTTCTGGTGGTTCCCTGAACAAAAAGGATATGCAGGAAACCTTGGACAAATTGTCGGGAGGAGCTTTGATTGTGCAGAGCGCATGCGCAATGAGCAGCGTCACTGTAGAGAAGATGCATAGAGTGTTGGAGCAGGAAGAAAGAGGCATCATAGTCATTTTGATTGATGCAAAGAAGACCATGAACCGTTTCTTAAAGAACAATCCAATACTGAAAGAGACCTTCACGGTTCGTGTGGATATTGCAGCTATGGACAACGATGCTCTTGTGAAACACGGAGTAGAGTATGCCAAGGAACAGGAATACAGTATCGATGATATGGGTATTCTGGCACTTCACACTCGTATTGCAGAAATGCAGACCAGCGACCATGCAGTAAATATCAATGAAGTGAAAGAAATCATTGATGAAGCGATTAAGCATGCAAACAGAAAAACAATCGGTCATTTCTTCGATATTATTGTGGCGAAGCGTTATGATGACGAAGACATGATTATTTTAAGAGAAAAAGACTTTATCTAGGGGGCACACAGGTATGGCAAAAAGAGGACCTATCGAGATTTCTCAGATGGATCAATATTTATTTGCACAGGGAACTCATTATGAGATATACAAAAAAATGGGCGCCCATTTGGCACAACAGGACGGTGTAGATGGTGTATACTTTGCAGTTTGGGCACCGAATGCCGCCGCAGTTCATGTGGTAGGTTCCTTCAATGACTGGAACGAGGATTCTCATCCTATGACCAAGCTTGGCGACGGCGGAATCTATGGTGTGTTTGTTCCAGGGGTGCAGGAATATGCAGTATATAAATATCTAGTGCGCACCTTTGACGGCCGTAAACTGTACAAGGCAGACCCATTTGCCAACAGCGGACAGATGCGCCCAGACAATGCTTCTGTGGTGGCAGACTTAACTGGTTTCGAATGGGAAGACCAGCAATGGCTGGAAGAAAGAGAAGCCCCAGAGGCAGATGGAAGCCCTGTCAATGTTCAAAAGAAACCGATGGCTATTTATGAGTGCCATATTGGCTCCTGGATGAAACATCCAGATGGTACTCCAGACGGTTTTTACAACTATAGAGAATTTGCAGATCGCTTGGTAGAGTACCTAAAAGAGATGCCATATACTCATGTAGAACTGATGGGTATTGCGGAGCATCCATTTGATGGTTCTTGGGGATACCAGGTAACAGGATACTATGCACCAACCTCCAGATATGGAACACCAAAGGATTTCATGTATCTGGTGAATAAATTGCACACCAACGGTATTGGTGTAATTTTGGATTGGGTCCCAGCGCATTTTGCAAAGGATGCGCATGGTCTTGCGGAGTTTGATGGTCAGTGCATTTTTGAGCATCCAGATACTAGATTGGGTGAGCATCCTGATTGGGGTACTAAGATTTTTAACTATAGCCGTACAGAGGTAAAGAACTACTTGATTGCCAATGTGCTGTTTTGGATAGAAGAATTCCATGTCGATGGCATTCGAGTAGATGCGGTAGCATCCATGCTTTATCTTGACTATGGCAAGAAAGACGGACAGTGGGTTGCCAATGAATATGGCGGAAACCAGAACCTTCATGCTATCGAATTCTTCAAACATCTGAATTCTATTTTGCATGGCAAGTATCCAGGCTTTTTGACTATCGCAGAGGAATCTACTGCATGGCCTAAGGTCACTGGCAAGGTAGAGGATGATGGACTTGGCTTTACCTTTAAGTGGAACATGGGATGGATGCATGATTTCTGCGAATACATGAAATTGGATCCATATTTCAGAAAAGACAATCACTACGCTTTAACCTTTGCTATGAGTTATAACAGTAGCGAAAATTATATCTTGCCTTTGTCTCACGACGAGGTAGTACATTTGAAGTGCTCTATGGTGAACAAGATGCCAGGCTATCAGGTGGACAAATATGCAAACCTTCGTGTGGGCTATACCTTTATGTTTGGCCATAGTGGAAAGAAGCTTTTGTTCATGGGTCAGGAATTTGGACAGGAAAGAGAATGGAGCGAAAGCAGAGAACTGGATTGGCATCTGCTGAGCGAACCTTTGAACAGAGGAATGAAAGATTATGTGGGTGAACTGCTGCGCCTTTATCGTGACAATCCATGCCTCTGGGAAATTGATAATGATTGGGCTGGATTCGAGTGGATGAATGCTGATGACAAGGAGCACAGCGTCTATAGCTTTGTTCGTAGAAATACAAAGGACAAGAATCATCTTTTGTTCGTCATCAATATGACTCCTATGAAGTGGGAGAACTTCCGCTTGGCAGTTCCTAAGAAGGGAACCTACAAGGTAATTTTAAACAGCGATGAAGAAAGATTTGGTGGCAATGGCAATCCTATCGCCAAGTCCTTCAAGGCAGAAGAGGTGGAAGAAGCAGGCAAGCAGTATTCCATTTCCTTCGATTTGCAGCCATATATGGCATTGGTGTTTAAGTATTAGTGAACCATAAGTTAGAGATAGATGACGAAGTTTTACGGTATTGAAGATTGGGCAGGCCTAGTAAATGGCTTGCCTTTTTCTTTGCTGTGTGGAGATCCAAAAAAGAAGTTTTTTTCGAAAAAAGTAAAGAATTGTTACATCCTCTCCGATATATCATTTGTAAATGATTACAAGTGGAGACAAACGGATGAGAATTACATTTGAAAATCAAAACCGTAATGTCGACAAAACCACAACCGAATATAGAAGTGCAAGCCCTGCCAAGGAAGGTGGGAGAAGCACATACGCATTAGACATTTCTGGCACAGTTATGGATAACACTGCTTACGGGCTCCAGGGAAGGACCGCAGAAGAAGTGATGCAATCAGCAGGGGCAATTGACGTTGCTCTTATTCGTGACTATATGACGGTAATGTCTAATTCTATGTCTGACGAAGATTTTGCAAAATTGCAAAAAGAGGGGTATTGCCCTACCGATACAGATATAGAGACCGTGGTAACTATTGTTGACAAAATAAAGGCTGAAATGGCAAAGGGTGGAGCTCATGTAGTGGGTTATACCGATACCCTGGACCAGGATGTGCTTGAAGAAATTGCAGGCAGTACAGGTTATGCCAATGCTATGGCCAAAGCGCAACAGTTAACTCCTCTGACAGAAGGCCAGATGGGATATATGCTGGACAACCAGATGCAGCCAACCATCGATGACCTTTATAAGGCACAGTTTTCAGGAGCAGATAGAGGAAGCAGAGGCTCGGGAGCTTTTTACAGAGAAGACACCAAGGGTTATTTCGCAAAAAAAGCAACTGGAGTGGATCTTGAAGAGATTCAGGGCCAGATAGAGCAGATATTGACACAGGCTGGAATGGAGGTTTCGGAAGAAACATTAAAACAGGCAAGTTTTTTGATTGAGCATACCATTCCACTTACAGCATCCAATATGCAGGATTTAAGTCAGCTGCAGGGGTTGGAACTTCCTGTCAGTGAAGAGCTAGTAAAAAGAGCTATCTTTGCAGCAGCTTTAGAAGGTAAAGAGGCTGGCCAGGCGAATCTAGCAGACCCTAGGACTATTTATGACAAGACAGTCAGTATTGATTCAGAAATAGATATTTTGCTGGAAAGAGCATCCGCAGAAGGAAATGCAAGTAAATACCGTCAGCTTCAAGAAGTAAGACTGATGATGACAGTGGAAGCCAATGTAAAATTGCTCCGCAGTGGTTTTTCTATTGATACAACAGAGATAGAAAAACTGGTAGATGCGTTGAAAGAGATGGAAGCACAGCAGGCTCAGCAGTTATTCCCAGAGAGCGAGGACCAGACAGCAGACTATACTTTATACAAAGAGACAGTTGCTACGAAGGCTGAACTGATGTCTATGCCAGCAGCCCTGGTGGGAAGTTTGCGCGAACCAGTCCTGAGCCAGAATCTCACCCAGATTACTAAGCAAGGCTTGCAGCTTCAGGCCAAGTACAAGGAGGCAGGAGAAAGTTATGAAACTCTAATGACTGCACCTAGGGCGGATATGGGGGATCGGATTCAAAAGGCATTTAGGAATGTGGATGACATCCTCCGGGATTTGGATTTCGAAATTACATCTGAGACACAGAGAGCAGTAAGAATTCTTGGCTACAACAATATGGAAATTACACCTCAAAATATTGAGGCAGTGATGGAGACAGACAGAGATTTACAGCGAGTGATTTCCAAAATGACACCACCGTCAGTTGTCAAAATGATTCGAGATGGTATCAATCCATTGAAGGTAAGCCTTGGTGAATTAGAACAGTATTTAGATGCCAATCCATCTTTTGAAGAGGAAGCAGAAAAATATAGCAAGTACCTTTATAAATTGGAGCACAGCGGTGAGATTACAGAACAGGAAAAAGAAAGCTATATAGGTATCTACCGCATGCTTCGCCAAATCGAAAAAACAGACAGTGCATCCATTGGCGCATTGATTCACAGTGGTTCAGAAGTAACCTTTGCAAACATACTAACTTCCATTAGAAGTGGCAAGGCAAAGGGGCTGGATGTGAAGCTGGGTCAGCAATATGGCGCACTGGAAGAATTGGCTCGCAAAGAAGTGACGATCTCGCAGCAGATTGAACAAGGCTATGTAAAGAGGCAAGCTGAAGAAGCTAGGAATGCAGCAAATGCGCCTAAGCAGGATGTTGCTCTTTTGCATGAGGCAGGAATAGCCGTAACTGTAGATAACCTTTTGGCAGCAAAGCAAATTCGATTAAGCCCAAGTGAAGGCTTCCGTAAACTTCGCGAGAAGGCTACAGCCCTTAGCAAGATTCCAGAGGCCCTTGGCAAGATGGAAAACTTAGAAGATACGCTCACTGATACAGCGGAAAGTGTGGAGGCATACAGCGAATTTGCAAAGCAGCTTTCGGACGTAGCAGAAGAACTTACTTTTTCTGAAACAGAGTCTTTAGATGTAAGAGCGATGCAAATCGTACATAAACAATTCCATATCTTGGGTGCACTTGCAAAACAGGAAGAGTATCAGATTCCTATGCTGTTAGATGACCAAGTAGCCACTGTGAAACTTACCTTGAAACATGATGAAGGGAAGCAGGGAATGGTAGAGATCACCACGGACGCACAATCGTTTGGTAGCTTAGAAGCAACCTTCTGGATGGATGCAGAGGAGTCCAGTGCATTCTTGGTGGCAGAAACCCTTCAAGGCGAAGAGGCATTAAAACAAGTTGCCAACAAGATGGAAACTTACTTGACAGACAAAGGCTACAAGAAACCTTCTATCGGAGTGACAAGAAGCCTTAAGGCAGGTAACCTAAGTAAAGTAAAAGCAGCAGTAGAGTCTACAAAGAAAGTGGCTACAAAAGACTTATATGAATTGGCTAGAACCTATATCAAGGTACTGAAAGAAACCTTGAGCTAGGAAAAAGAGAGGTAGAACAATGAGAATTAATTACAATGTATCAGCAATGTTGTCTAACAATGCTTTGGCAAAAAACGATTCCTTGTTAAGTCAGTCTCTTCAGAGATTGTCTTCTGGACTTAAAGTAAATAGTGCGAAAGACAACCCAGCAGGACTGGCAATGTCCAAGAGAATGAATGCGCAGATTGAAGGAATTGCCATGGCAACACAGAACGCAAGTGATGGTATTTCTATTATTGAAACAGCGGACGGTGCTCTTTCAGAGATTCAGAGCATGGTACAGCGCATGAGTGAACTTTCGGTACAGGCCAATACAGATGTTAAGACTGATGAAGATAGAGAGATTATTCAGAATGAGATAGTTCAGTTAAAAGAAGAGATTACTCGTATTGCTGAGGCCACAGAATTCAACAGTCAGAAACTTTTGGATGGAGAATTTGATTTTAAATCCTACACTTCTGAGCAGGATATCAAGATTAACACAGTATCCGATGAGGTTTCTATTAAACTTTACACGATTGAGAGCCTGCAGATTAATCAAGGCGCAAATGGTGAGATGGAAGCGACGGTGGTGTTTGGTGCAGATAGCGGATTCCCGAACGATATTCAGGCGCAGGATATGGAGGACGGATTGATTACGCTGAAAGCTTCTGGTGGGTTTGAGATGGTAATTGATACCGCAAATATGCAAGTGGGACAAACGTATTCTAATGTAGAAATTGATGTCACTGGTATTGGGGCAATGAGACTCCAGATAGGCTCTAATGAGGGTCAGGTGCTTCCGGTGAGAATTCCAGAAGTATCATTGCAGAATATGAGTATTAAAGACATTGATGTATCCACCATGGATGGTGCAAATGATGCAGTTAGTAGATTGGAAAAAGCAAATGCTTACCTTTCTGAAGTCAGAAGTAGACTAGGTGCATATCAGAATCGTCTGGAATCCTCCATTAACAGTTTGGATATCACTAGTGAAAATATGACTGCTGCCTATTCTCGTATCATGGATGTGGATATGGCAGAAGAAATGACTCAGTATACTACCTATCAGGTGCTGACTCAGGCGGGAACCTCTATGCTGGCACAGGCCAACGAGAGACCTTCACAGGTATTGCAACTGTTACAGTAGGGCATAGGGAGGAAGAAGGATGACTAGAGAAAAAAAGCAAGAGCTAACTCTTCGAATCACTCAAGCCAACAAAACAGAATTGATTGAAATATTGTACGAAATGGTTTTGTGCTATATAGACGATGGTATGGATGCCCATAGAGATGGCGATAGGGCTATGTTTAGGGAGGCCATCCGCAAGACCAGAGGTTGCTTCAATGAACTACTCGCATCATTGAACATGGAATATGAACTGGCATCCTGCTTTTTGCAGTTATATCTATACTGCATCAAGGAACTGGCCTTGGCGGATGTGAAAAACCAGACAGAGCACCTTCAGCATATTGTCAAAGTCGTAGAGCAGCTGAAAGATGCCTATATGGAACTTGCAAAACAGGACACCTCAGCACCTGTAATGCAAAATTCCCAGACCATCTATGCAGGACTGACCTACGGCAGAGGAGAGTTAACCGAAAACTTGGCTGACCAGGGCTCGAATAGGGGATATCTGGTCTAGGCTTTGCTCTTCCAAAGCTTCTTTGGTAGCAAGTTCAGACAAATATTTGTATTTTTTCTGTAGTGCATTGATTTCATAGATGTAGCTATCAATTAAATCAGGATCTACAGCGTCATTAAAACCCGCGTATGCCACATCCAGTGCAAAGCGGGTTTTTTCTAATTCTCTTTTTGCTGAAGTAACACTGAAGTCCTCGCTTACTGCATCCCAGGAAATGGGCAACTGACGAAACAAAATCTTCATAAGATATTTCCTTTCAAGAATAATAAATGTTTGATTAAAGTATAGACATATTTTTCCTTATCTATTCCTAAAATTGGAAATCTTTTGACAGGCGCAAATACCATATTTTCCGAGGATTTCGGCTGATTGTTGATAGAACGGGACTGTGAAGTTTGTGAGAAATTCACAAACTTGAAAAAATCAAAGAAAACCTATGGACAAAGAGAAAAAATAATCCTATAATCCGTTTTACAACTTATCAAAAACGCTCGTATCAAGGGCGAGGGAGATGCGATTTGTCATCTCAATCTAAAGCCAGTATGACGCTGGCAATTCTTGGAGCAATTTTCGCTCCACATTTCAACAAGTATAGAAATAAAGACTTAGGGCGGTGATGTGAATCATTGGTGTGTTTGTGTTACTCATTTATATTGCGCATGGCGACTTTAGGGAGAGGAAAATTCGTAATACTTCGATTTTGTTACTCTGGATTATTCAATTGCTGATGTATCTACAAAGCGCCGACACGTCGGGTGCCTTTGCTTATGTAGGCAGATGCATAGGTTGGATGTTGATACTCTTTGTGCTATATCGTTTAGGCGCCTTGGGCGCTGGAGACGTAAAGCTCCTTGCTGTCATCGCAGCTGGTTTGGTGCAGGATGAATTGATGCTGTTTTGGTTAGGCACGTCAAGCTGCGCACTTGTAATGGCAATTTGGGTCTGGGTAAAAAGAAAAAGTATCAAAGCTACGCTGCCCTTGGCCATAGCAATATGCTTCGGATATGGAACTGTGTTGCTTTTAGGGAGAGGAGGGCTCATGTGAGCAAAAGAATAGTAGCAATATGCGATAGCGATACCAGTTATTTGGAGAAACTATTGGATTATTTGGATGATCAAAGACCATTGCCTTTTGAAGTGTGCGGATTTACTGATATAGATAAACTAAGGAACTTTTGTAAGGTGCGAGAGGAAGAAATCAGTTTATTGGTCATTGCGGAAAGTAGCTTAGAAACAGATGTAGAGCGGTTGACTGAAAATCTACTTGTGTTGAATGAGGGAAGAGGAAGCATGGAGGACCGAGCTGAGTCGGTAAATAAATACCAACAGGTTAGAGAAATATATAAAGCAATTATGGCTACTTTCCTAGAAACGGAAGGTGAAATATCAAAGATAACCATGCCTAAGCAAGGTGCTAGATTGATTGGATTTTATTCACCTGTCAAGCGTGCCATGCAAACTACTTTTGCGCTAGAGTTGGGCAAAAGTCTAGCCAAAAGAAACAAAGTGCTATATATCAGTTTTGAGAATTATGTGGGATGGAGTGGACTTTTGTGCAGAGAAGGCGGACGAGATTTGACAGATTTGCTCTATTACCTTAAGGAAGAAGACGAAAGATTTGTTTATAGACTGAGGCTGGTAGAGCAAAGAATAGGAAGTCTTAACTATATACCGCCTGCATATGCAGGACACAACCTAATTTACGTAACAATGAAAGAGTGGATGAAGTTACTGGAGAAAGTAAAGACGCTAGGAGGCTATGATTTCATATTGCTTGATTTGAGTGATAGCCTTCAGGGCATCTTTGATATCCTTCGCATGTGTGAACGCATTTTTACAGTTACACTTCCCGATGGACCAGCGCAGAACAAATTAAAGCAATATGAGCACTTGCTCAAAGCGTACGAATACGAAGATGTGCTTTCCAAGTCTAAGAATACACAAGTCCCCGAATTCGAAATAATACCAGACGAAACCGAAAACTGGACGAAGGGAGCTTGGAGAGAGTTTTTGAGACGAATTGAAAGAGAGGATTTGGGGATAGAAGAGCATGACTTATGAAGAAATGAAAAAGGTACTTCAGACAAAACTTCGAGCAAGTATGGATTATTCAAAAGATATGACAGACGGGCAGATGTGGGAAGTGATTGATGAGGCGCTGGAAAGAGAAAAGGAGCTTCGATACTGGAAGTTGTCAGAGAGAAGAAAGTTGGGATATGAACTTTTTAATGGATTTCGTGGCTGGGATGTTCTACAGGAACTTTTGGATAGAGATGATATCACAGAAATTATGGTAAATGGATACCAGAATATTTTCATTGAAAAAGAGGGTGTATTGGAACCCTATTCAAAAGCTTTTGAGTCAGAAGACAAACTGCGAGATGTGATAAGCCGTATGGTAGCAAAATGTAATCGAATGGTTAATGAGGCATCGCCTATAGTAGATGCTAGATTGGAAAGTGGGGAGAGAATTAATGTAGTATTGCCACCTGTTGCAATTGATGGAGCTACTCTTACTATCCGTAAATTTCCTAAAAAAGCTTTGGATATGCGTGGTTTGGTACAATTGGGGGCATTAAGCATAGAGATGGCAGAGTTTTTGGGGTCGTTGGTAAGGGCTGGGTACAACATTTTTATCAGTGGTGGAACGGGAAGTGGCAAAACTACCTTTTTAGGAGCCTTGAGCAGATATATACCGGCAGATCAAAGAGTAATTACTATAGAGGATAGTGCAGAGCTTCAGATAGAAGGGATTCCAAATTTGGTTCGTTTGGAGACTCGCAATGCAAATCTGGAGGGAGGTGGAGAAATAAAGGTTAGACATCTGATTAAAACAGCACTTCGAATGCGGCCGACCAGAATCATTTTGGGAGAGGTGCGGGGAGAGGAGGCTGCAGATTTAATGCAGTGCCTCAATACGGGGCATGCAGGTTCAATGTGCACTGGGCATGCCAATAATGCATGCGATATGCTAGCGAGATTAGAAATGATGGTTCTGATGGGAGTCAACATCCCTTTGCTGGCAATCAGGAGCCAGATAGTAGCAGGAGTGGAGATTTTGGTACATTTGGGAAGGCTGAAAGATGGCAGCAGGAAGGTTTTAGAAGTGTGCGAAGTGGAGGGGCTTAAAGATGGCCAAATAGCCTTACGCCAATTATACAGATTTAGAGAACTAGAACAGAAAGAAGGGAAGGTGGTGGGAGTCTTTGAACAGAGGCAAACTATGGTTCACCTTGACAAGCTTAAAGCGTCTGCACAGTTTATATCCAGCTGAGGTATGTTTTCGATTGGTGGGAAGTGCTTTGTGGACGGTCTTCCTAGCGTGGTTTTTTTATCGGAGATGCTGGGTGGTGGTGTTTCTGGTGCCGGTATGGCTAGTGATTTTTGGGATGGAAATTTTGGAACTTCGCAGGGTGAAACAGCTTCAATTGGAAAATCTATTTCAGGAATTTCTAATCTGCCTGACGACGGGATTAAGAGTAGGTTATTCTCTTCCGAATGCTTTCGAAGGCGCACTGAAAGAATTGGTTTTATTGCATGGAGAAAAGCATTTATTGATAAAGGAAATGAGAAGAGTATGTAGGGCGCTCAGAGAAGGCATTTGTTTGGAAGAGATGGTGAGCGATATAGGTAAAGACTTGGAATGTAAAGCGATGCAGGAATTAGGGGAGGTGTTGCAGATAGCGTCTATGGTCGGCGGAAATATGACAAAGACAATCACAGAGACAACGAAATTACTGCATGAGAGACATGTTCTGCGTCAAGAGATAGAGGATGGCCTGACAGGAAGGCGATATGAGGCTCGGATTATGGAGTGTGTGCCTTTTTTGATGGTGCAATATGTAGAGATAGGGTCGCCAGGTTTCTTTGCTACTATGTATGAAAGCGATTATGGAATACTGGTCATGTCGATGTGCTTGGTGGCTTATGTCGTTTCCAAAATATGGATGTATCACATCGTTAGTTGTGTAATGGAGGGATGATAAGTGGAACGGGTAAAGAAAAGTATATGGGATAGAGGATATTTATTGGTGTTTGCGCTACTTGAAGGCACGAGGATAGATGCTTTTGTTCGCAAAGCAGTTTGCCTGTTAGAGCCAGAAGGGAAGCTAGAGCAGGAAGTAAAGGATTTTTATGTTAGGACCCTGAAAAGTTTGCTGCTTTTGGGAGTGATTCTTTTGGGAGTGGGGGTGGTTGCTGCAGAACAAAGTTTTTCCTGCTTTCTGGTCTTGTGTTTGCTTCTGGGATTAGTGGCTCCTTTTTGGGACCTTAAATGCAAGGTTGCCAAGCGAGCAAAGGAACTGCAGGGAGAGTATGATGGAATGATTTCTAGGTTACTTCTTTATATGGGTGCTGGATTGAGTATACAGAATGCATTTGCAAAGACAGCGCTGGCCTTGGGTTGTGAAAATGCGGAAAGGTACATACATAGGGAAATGAAACTATGCCTTAATTATATGAAATCTGGAATGTTGGAAGTAGAGTGTTATTACTTGTTTGGACAACGATGCGATTTGCCAGAGTATTTACGGCTAGGTGGACTTTTGGCACAGAATGCAAAGAAAGGAAATGCAGAATTGCGAGCTTTGCTGGAAAAGGAAATGGAAGACGCAAAAGATCGGCAGAGACATCAGTTTCGTAGACGAGGAGAGGTGGCAGCGACGAAACTGCTTGGACCTATGATGCTTCTTTTGGGAATGGTACTAGTCATGATTATGATACCCGCTTTTGGGAATCTTGGATAGAAGAAAAGAAATGGAGGAATGAGAATGAAGGAATGGACAAATTTTTTAAAAGAGGAAGATGGTATGGGGACCGTAGAAGTAATATTGATTATAGTGGTCTTGGTCGGCCTGGTAGTTATCTTCAAAGACCAGATGGAAGATATTGTAGAAAGCCTATTCAACAAAATAACAAAGCAGACGAATCAACTCTAGTGAAAGGGCAGTTAACTGTGTTCTTTGCCATGATTATGACAACTATACTGTCTTTGGCGGTTGCGCTCATTGATGGGGCTCGGTATAGTGCAATGCGGTTGGAGATAGCGACGGTTCACCAAACGGCAGGGAATAGTGTGCTAGCTCAATATCATAGACTTTTGTTTGAACGCTATGGCCTTCTTTTTTTCTCCACCACGGATTTGGGAAAAAAGAATATGGAGTTTATAAATTACAATTTTGCCAGAGATTCTTTAGGTTTGATTTTGGGAACTAGAGATTTGCTTTCGCTTAGGGCAGAAGAAAACCAATTGGAAAGTATAACGTTGGCTACGGATAGCGCAGGTATGGTGCTACGACGCCAGTGCGTGGAGTGTATGGAAGAAAGATATGGGATTTCTTATTTAGAGCAGATGGCTGAGATGTTTTATTTGGTGGAGGAGCAGGGACTGCTTGAGGAGGACCTGACGTATCAAATCTGTGACGAAGAATGGAGTGAGGAAAGAATTCGTGCGGATACTGAGATATTTCTGCAAGAAACTATGATACCTTCTTCTTTCCATTACTTAGAGAAGGAAGCACTTAAATTTCTGTTGGGTAAAGCGCAGTACTCTGAAAAGGCATTGGATGGAGAGTCCTTGGCAAGTCAAAGAACATTGCTAAAAGGAGACGGTTTATCTACTCAAAAGGGTTTCAAAAACAGCCAATGGGATCAACTGTTGTTTGTAGAATACATATTGGACTATACGGGAAATTATGTAACCCCTTTGAAAGACGGATATTTGTTGTACCAGACAGAGTACATCCTAAGTGGAGAAGAGATGGATGGAGTCAATCTGTGGAATGTGGTCAATCAATTGCTGCAGATTAGAACCTGTGCAAATGCCATTGGTATCTTGGCAGATGAAAACAGGAATAGCTTACTAGGGGAACTATCGAATTCTCTCGCTGCTGCGCTTGGCAATCCGGAGGTTGAGCCGGTCATATATGCGGCGCTTATGATTCTCTGGGCAGAGATAGAGGGCATCTATGATGTGCGTAATCTTTTACAGGGAGAAGGGGTAAGCCTGCTGAAGGCAAATGAGGACTGGCTTATTGATGTATCCACCATTGCAGATTTGGCTGTCATTTCCGATGCGCGAGAGATAGATGGTGAAGAGAAGCCTCTTCTCGGTGAGGGATTGCAGGAGGAAGCAGAGGAAGATTCTGCGTTAATAGACAAGGGCAAGATGACGTATGAAGATTATTTGAGACTTCTTTTGTGGTTTCAAGATGGGGAAACCACTGCTATGCGCTTGATGGATGTGATAGAAAGTGACATCCGAGAGCTGGAAGACCAATCTTCTTTTTGTCTGGATATGTATGCAGACCAATTTCGGGTAAAAACGAAAGTAAAGAGTGCTTACGGCCAAGAGTTTTGGATTACGAGAGAATACGGATATTGATTGGAGGTGGAAAAATGTTCTTCTTACAGACAATAAGTAACTATAAACAACGTCAAATAAAATCATTCTCAATTGCATATCGAAATGACATGGAGGATATTCAGTCCTCACAAAACAACCCCCTCATGTGTAGAAAAAACAAATCTGTAAGGAGAACAGTTTTTGCGCCTCCAATGTTGGTTAGAGGAAGCATGACGTTGGAAGCTACGTTGGTGCTTCCTTTTTTCTTGTTTTTCATGCTCACTCTTTATTCTGTAATAGATATGTTATGCCTTCATGCAACTACTACATGGAATCTTCATCAAGTGGGAAATGAGATTTGCGTGTACGGCAGTGTGGCTGACCTTATCGAAGCAAAAGAAGAAGGAATTTTGGACTTGGTAGGGGATGTTGGATTTTCGTATTTATATATAAAGGATAGATTAGAGCAGAAAGTAGATTTTCCGGGTGAGGTGTTCTTTTCAACGGTTTCGATTTTTGAGGGAGGTAAGGTAAGTCTAGTGCTAACGTTTCAATATCCGCTACTTTTGAATATAGGAGGAAGAGATTCGGTTTGGCTTCAGAGTAGATTTGAAGGGATGGCGTGGATCGGATCGGAGCCTTCTCTAAAAGACGAGTGGGTTTATGTCACTGCCAATGGCGAGGTATACCATTGGTATGCAGATTGTAGCTACTTAGAACTTTCTATTCAGGAATTACCGCTGACGTATTTGGAGGATTTGAACGGCCTATTTGGAAAAAAGATAGATGAATGCATGCTTTGCAACAAGATGGAAAGAGAGAAGGTTTACATAACTTCGGAGCAAGAAAAGTATCATGTGAATCGTGAGTGCAAGGGACTTAAGAGAACGATTTCTCTAGAGAGTTTAAGTGAGGCACAAAGCAAGTATGCGATGTGTCTCAGATGCAAGGAGAGGAAAGATAATGATGAATGAGGTAGTTGCAATGATATATTTGCTGTGGTGTAGTAGGTGGGATTTGAAAAAGAGATATATTCCTGCAAGAACATTGCTGGTCGGTGCATTTGCTGGAGTAATGGTGTTTATAGGACGGGCGCTGTGGACTGGGAGATGGGAGTGGGCATCTGCTTTGATTGGACTTATACCTGGAGCGTGTGTATGCGCTCTCTCGTTTGTAACAACAGATCAGATTGGTTTGGGAGATGGCTTGATACTACTCGTGATTGGATGGATGTTAGGGGTTCAAAGAGCCACCGTTGCTACGGTCATTGGACTGTTTAGTGCTACGCTGTTCGGCATGGTGCTAGTGGTTTTGAAAAGAGGTAACCTTCATACTGCAATTCCATTTATCCCCTTTTTGACATTGGGACTTGGAGTTTCAATGTTTATTGCATAGGAGGGCGCTGAGTGAGGAAGGAGCAACGAGGTTTTTCGGGGTATATGACGGTAGAGGCAACGTTTGTGTTTGTGACAACATTGTCAGTTATTGCTTTTATTATGTGCTGTGGCTTTTACCAGTACAAAAAAAGCATTTTGGAAATGGAGGCCTGCTATGACGTGCAATATAGCGTATATCTGGGCACTCCTAGCAAAGAAGATGTGGTGATGGAGTCTAACACGGCATGCGTAGAGCGAAACGAGAAGCTATCCATTTGGATGGGACTGTGGAAAACAGCAGAAGTGGAAATTGTGGCAAAGGCAGAGATGCGAACGCTGTTTCCGGTGCAAGTGCTTCGATTAAGACAAAGGATTGAGAGGGCAGAGAATGCAAGAAATACAGAAGATCAATCAACAGTATCTGAGAATACTGCTGCAGGGAGAAAATGAAACTGGAGAAGAGAAATATTACAGGCAAGTTCTGCAAAGAAATGACATAAAAGGTTTGTTGCCATTCAGTAGAAGGTCTATTGACGGACAAGACTTTTGCTATTATTCCATCGAAGGATTACATTGCATGGAAGAGGTATTTGAGGGAACACATTTTTCTAAAGAGGATATGGATTCCTTTGTACGATGTCTGGATGAAGTGATAGAGGAGGTAAAAGGTTTTTTGCTAAGACAGGAGCAATTATGCCTTTCTCCTACTTATATAATGTTTGATGGTGTTTTAAAGAGGTGGCAGTTTTTGTATCTCATTGATACTCATAATCAACAAGGTCAGGATTTGGTAGAACTATTGGATTTTTTCTTAAGTAAACTAGGAAGTGATTTAGAAAAAGAAAGTTGGTTTTATGAATATTATACAGAAGTTCTGCAGTTTGGAGATAACATAAGTCCAACGGAGTTGGTTCGAATGTGGGAAAAAGAGGTGGAGACAGAAGCAAAGGAGAGAGAAAACGTTCCTCAGGAGAAAGAGACAGATGTTCTTTGCTTGCTTCAGCAGGAAGAGACGGCTTGTGAGAAACCAAAGAAACTGACGTGGAAAGAGAGGGTAAACGAGATTGTTTATGCTGGGCTATATCTGGTTCCATTTTTGCCAGACCATTGACATCTTTTTGCCCGAGTGTTACGCTTTTTAAAAGCCTATGAAAGAGGGAAAGAGAGTGTCTATAAATCAGAAAAATAAGATGGCACCCTATGTCAGCGGTGGATTGGTGGTTCTAAATATTCTCCTTTTTCTACTGTGTACTTTTGAGGGTGATTTGTTATATAATAAGGGAGGTTTAAGCCCTTATTATTTCTTTGAGGAAAAGGAATATTATAGAATATTTACTTCTATGTTTTTACATGGAGATGCCAGCCACCTGACCAACAATATGTTGCTTTTGTTTGGGTTGGGGGCCATGATTGAAAAAGAAGTGGGACATATTTCCTTTGGTGTCCTGTATTTTTTGACAGGCCTGGGTGGAAATGTGGCTTCTCTATGTTTTAAATTAATTACAGGGGAACTGTCTGTGATTTCTATCGGTGCCAGTGGAGCTGTCTTTGGGCTGATTGGCGTGCTCCTTGTGCTGACGCTTATGCCAAGCGTGGAGATTCCCAATGCGACACCAGTGCGTATCTTACTTGTTATAGGATATTCTATCTATTGCGGAATGAGTGAATCAAATATAGACAATGCTGCCCATGTAGGTGGTGTGCTTTGTGGGATTTTGTTTAGCATCGTATGGTTTGGTATTTTTCACAAAGGATTATTTAAAAAGAAAGTACAACAATCTAGGGAAATAGAGGATGGAGGCTACTATGAAGATTAATATTTATTATGGCGGAAGAGGATTGATGGATGATCCTACCCTGTTTGTAATCAATAAGATGCAGGAAGTGCTTGAGGAACTTCATGTAACTGTGGAGAGATTCAATCTTTGCGAACTTAAGAATAGTATTACAACCTTGCCTCAAACTCTGAAGACTGCAGACGGCATTATTTTGGCTACTACAGTAGAGTGGTATGGAATTGGCGGATACATGCAGCAGTTTCTGGACGCCTGCTGGTTGTATGGCGACAAGGAAAAAATCGAAAAAATATATATGTGTCCAATTGTAATGGCAACTACCTACGGCGAAAGAGAAGGCAAGTTGACACTGGCCAATGCGTGGGAAATTCTTGGTGGTCTTCCGTGCAGTGGTATCTGCGGATATATTGCAGATACTACAGAATTGGAGATGAATGCGGATTACGCTACTATCATCGAAAAGAAAGCGGAAAATATGTACCGAACTATCAATCAGAGACTTGCGAGCTTACCTGCAAGTAATCAGGCCGTTAAGAAGATGGTATCCAACACCAAGAATACAGATTTGACACCTCAGGAATCAGAACAGTTGTCAGAGTATGCGGCGGATGATGTTTATGTACAGAGACAGAAAGCGGATATTCAGGAGCTGACCAGCCTATTTAAAGATATGATGGGCGGCAATGAAAATGAAGAAGAATATATTGAGCCTATGCAGAAGGCATATAAACCACAAGCGGGATTTAGTGCTACATACAAATTTAATCTGGAAGGCAAAAGAAAACCTTTGGTGATTAAAGTGGATGGAGCGGATTTGGAATGTTCTTATACAGATGCAAAACAGGTAGATGTAGAAATGCACATGGCACCTGCAGTGCTGGAAGACATTATTGCTGGACGTATGAGTTTCCAGAGAGCATTCATGGCAGGCGATATGCGAATGAAGGGCGACTTTAAGGTGCTTAGAACTTTAGATCAGATTTTTGTTTTTGCACAAAATAGTTTGTAAGATAAGATAGAGGGAGTATATACAATGAAGAAAGCAGATTGTATTTTTTGTAAGATAGCAAATGGAGAAATTCCATCCAGAACCATTTATGAGGATGAACAGTTCAGAGTAATATTGGATTTGAGCCCAGCGACCAAGGGACATGCTCTGATATTGCCAAAGGAGCATGCAGACAATTTGTTTGAACTTCCAGAAGATGTAGCGACAGATGCTATGAAGGTGGCGAAGAAGGTAGGAGCGTTACTAAGGGATAAATTAAATGCCGATGGATTGAATCTGGTACAGAACAATGGAGCTGAGGCTGGACAGACAGTAATGCATTTCCATCTTCATCTGATTCCTAGATATAAAGAAGACGGTCAGAACATCAATTGGAACCCAACGGCTCCTTCTGCAGAAGAATTGGATACTATTTGCAAGCAGATTGTAGAGTAATAGGGGGAATCATGAGAGTCATACCCGTTGATATTGTTAGCCAAAATATTAAAGAAATGTGTATTGAGGCGAACCATACGTTGTCTCCAGATATGATAGATGCTTTGGGTTGTGCCAAAGCAAAGGAGGAATCTCCTCTGGGCAGACAGGTTTTGGGGAGTCTTGAGGAGAATTTGCAAATCGCAAAGGATGACATGATTCCAATCTGTCAGGATACAGGTATGGCAGTTGTGTTTGTAGAAGCAGGTCAGGAAGTGTATTTTGAGGGCGGAAGCCTGGAGGATGCGATTCATGAAGGCGTGCGTCAGGGCTATGTGGAAGGCTTTCTTCGTAAGTCTGTGGTGAAGGATCCTCTGGTGCGTGAGAACACCAAGGACAATACACCGGCTGTAATTCACTACAAGATTGTTCCTGGGCAGAGGGTTCGTATTACGGTAGCACCAAAAGGATTTGGAAGTGAAAATATGAGCCGCGTGTTTATGCTTAAACCAGCAGACGGAGAAGAGGGTGTAAAGCAAGCCATTCTTTCTGCAGTCAAAGATGCAGGACCTAATGCATGTCCACCTATGGTGGTGGGAGTAGGCGTAGGGGGAACTTTTGAAAAGTGTGCCTTGATGGCAAAAGAAGCTTTGACCAGGACCATAGGAAGCGAATCCCGGGTACCATGGGCAAAGGCTATGGAACAGGAACTTTTGGAACGGATTAATGGTACAGGAATAGGACCAGGCGGCTTAGGCGGAACTGTAACGGCGCTTGCAGTAAATATCAATACTTACCCTACTCATATCGCAGGGCTTCCAGTGGCGGTGAATATCTGTTGCCATGTGAACAGACATGTGACACGCGAGATTTAGAATTTACATTATATATAGAAGAGGTTGTATATGGATAGGCATATTACACTACCACTGACTAAGCAAGACACAACCCTGTTGCAGGCGGGAGATTATGTTTATTTAAGTGGAACGATATATACAGCTAGAGATGCTGCACATCAAAGGATGTATGAAACTTTAGAAAAGGGGGAGAATCTTCCTATAGTAATAGAAGGAAATATTATTTACTATATGGGACCCTCACCTGCCAGACCAGGAAATGTGATTGGCTCTGCCGGACCTACCACATCATCAAGGATGGATAAATATACGCCGGCTTTGCTTGATATGGGAATGGCGGGCATTATAGGAAAAGGTAAAAGAAATCAACAGGTGTTAGATGCTATCGTGAGAAACGAAAGTGTGTACTTTGCTGCTGTAGGAGGAGCGGGTGCGCTGTTGTCTAAAGCGATAGTGCAAGCAGAAGTGATTGCCTATGAGGATTTGGGAACAGAAGCAATCCACAAGTTGGAAGTAAGAGATTTTCCTGTGGTGGTAGTGGTAGACTCGAAGGGGAATAATTTGTACGAGACAGCTGTAAAGCAGTATAGGAAGGATTTTTGATTATGTATAGAATCATCATGATGGTGTTGCGCTTGATTTATATTGCGCCAATTTATATGTTTCGAATTTGGAGATATAGCAAAAATGAAAAGGCACCATTGGCAGAGAAGTACGCATATATTAAGAAAGTAACCAAAGCGGCAAACAAAGCAGGGAGAGTAAAAATTCATTATGAAGGATTGGAAAACCTGCCTAAAGAAGATGGTTTCATTTTTTATCCGAACCACCAAGGCTTGTACGATGTGTTGGTGTTCCTGGAGACTTGTGACAGACCGTTTGCTTTTGTAATAAAGAAGGAAGCAAGAAATATAATCCTTTTAAAACAGGTTGGAGATGCACTTGGGTCTCTTGCTATTGACAGAGGAGATCTGCGTCAATCCATGAAAGTAATCAATGCAATGAGTGATGCAGTAAAAGAAGGAAAGAACTTCCTGATTTTTCCAGAAGGAACCAGAAGCAAAAAAGGGAACGAACTGTTGGATTTCAAGGGCGGAAGCTTCAAAGGTGCAGTAAAGGCAAAGTGCCCTATCGTACCATGTGCGCTGATTGATTCCTTCAAACCTTTCGATGTGAAATCCATTAAGCCTGTCACAGTAACTCTTCTATATTTAAAGCCTATGTATTATGAAGAGTACAAAGATATGTCAACACAGGAGATTGCAACAGAGGTAAAGAGTAGAATAGAAAAGGCAATTGCAGAGCATTTAAAAGAATAAAAAAGCGATTGACAAACATACTATTCGTATGTATAATAACACTTGCGTCACGAATAGGACGTGAGAAAAGCATATTGACAGAGGTTGATATTTTCAGTTGTGGAGAAATACTCAAGAGGCTGAAGAGGCGCCCCTGCTAAGGGTGTAGGTCGTTCACGCGGCGCGAGGGTTCAAATCCCTCTTTCTCCGTTAGTACCACTGTCAAGGTAATCAGAAGTGCCGATTAGGTACTTCTGATTTTTTGTCCTAGATGAGTCAAAAAGAGGAAGAAAAATCTTATTGACAAGTCAAAACAGTGATGCTATGATAAAATTCCACCGCGAAAAAATAGCGGTGAAAAAACTTTAAAAAAGTTGTTGACAAAGAAAAGCGGTCGTGTTAATATAAACGAGTTGCGGCTCTTGAGGTCACAACGAATGAACTTTGACAAATAAACAGCAATGCAACCCTGAAAATTCTTTAAGATTTTCAGAGAACAAAAACCTTAATCGCAAGATTAAATTCGGAACAGAA
>JAFTKW010000033.1 GCA_017453065.1 Lachnospiraceae bacterium
AAATGCGTTTTCAACGTCTGTCCAAGAACCACCGTTTGCAGAGTACTGCAACAAAGCGGATACAACAGTTGCTCTCCAAGCGTCTACGTTAGGAGTATGGTTGAATGCCCATGTTACAACGTATTTGCCATCAGCGATGAGATTGTTTGCATCTGTGAAGAATACGTTCTCAGAAGCTTTAGCTGCTTTGAAAGGAATAGGTCCAAACTGTTCAGCCATCATCTTTGTACCTTCGTCAGAAGTTACTACCCATTTCATGAATTCAAGTGTAGCGTCGATATCAGCCTGAGAAGCTTTCTTGTTAACTGCCCAGCAGTTTTCTGTACCGCAGCAAAGTGCAGCATTAGCTTCGCCTTCAACACCTACGTAAATAGGAAGCATTGTAAGATCGTCTGGGTTCATACCAAACTTAGTTGTAAGGTTAGCATATTCCCAAGTACCGTTCTGATAGAATACAGCTTTGCCTTCGCCGAATTCAGCTTCAGACTCATCACCAGTCTTTGTAGCCAATTCAGAAGCATCACATGTAGCGTTGTTGATGTAAAGATCCCAGATGTTCTTGAAGTTGTCAAGGTAAGCACCTGTGATTGTAGCAGGCTGTGCTGTTACGTTGTTGTCTCTGAACTCATAGTAAAGAGGCATGTTAGCCAAGTGACCGGAGAATCTCCAGCTAGAAGAACCATCAAGACCTGCGGAAGAGAATGCGGAGAAACCAAGTTCTGCGCTTCTAGCAGTGATGTCTTCAGCAATAGCTTTCAAAGATGCGAAATCTTTGATGTCTTCTACGCTGTAACCAGCTTTTGCAAGAAGAGCTTTATTTGTGATGATACCAAATGCTTCGTAGCAGTAACCTGCTGCAAGAACCTGACCATCTTTCTTAAGGTTGAAATCGTCTGTTGTCATTTCTTTGTAGAAATCTGTTGTGCTAAGGTCTAAGCAATAGTCACCCCATGTTTCAAGACCAGCTGCGTTACCACACTGGAAAAGTGTTGGAGCAGATGTCTTAGCCATTTCAGCTGTAAGAGTTTCGCTGTATGTACCGGAAGCTGCTGTAAGAACAGTAACTTCTACACCAGTCTGCTCTGTGTAAAGCTTTGCAAGCTCCTGCCAAGCTGCATCAGCTTCAGGTTTGAAGTTCAAATAGTAAACAGAACCCTTTTCTTTGCCGCCACAGCCAACGAGCATGCATGCAACCATTACTGTAGCAAGTAATACTGATAAAATCTTTTTCATGTTTTTCCCTCCTACATGAATTTGTTATTTGTCCCCGATCTGGTCGTTTTGGAAACGTTTCCAAATCCGTTGACCTAAGTATAACACCACTTTTTGTCACTTACAACGAAAAAATGCGAAAGGATTGTAAGTTTTGCTATATTTTACAAATCGATTAGGTGGTTTTTGTGGCATTTTACCATAAAAAAGTTGCACTTTCTTGCGCATTTAAGTTAGAAACGTTTCCATAACCTTAATTTTTTCTAGGACTTTAGCACTATAAATCGGCGAATTTACGTGGTTTTGAAGCACTGCTTAACTTGTTTAATCCTTAAATCTCTTTCTTATCTACCCTTAGATATGATTTTTGCTCTTAAGGGCAGATCCGTTTTAATTATTTTTTTGAAACATCTACCCTTAAGTCCTACTCTAGGAGTATAGGGTAGACGAAATTCATTGTTTTTCCATTTTTTCTTTTACCAAAGTCTACCCTTAAGACTTATTTTAATGATTGAGGGCAGACATTTTTGTTATAACCTTCTAAATTTATGCTTGTTTTGTCTACCCGTAATACCTTTTTCTTCTTCAAAGGGCAGATAGTTGTCTTTTTCTCTAATTAGAATATCTACCATTAACATCTTTTTCTCTTCCAAAAGGTAGACAATATCCTTTTCCACATCCTCCCATAAGTACTACCCTGTGCAAACGTATCTTTGATATAATAAATAGGCTGGAGGTTGAGATTATGAAAAAGGTTTTAATACATTTTGCATCTATATTTGCCTTGGCTGTGGCTTTACTTTCTCTCGCTGGATGCGGAAGTAAGGGAAACACCTTGTTTGAAAAGGCTGCCCCAAATAATAGCGCACTTATAATGTATGAATATGGTTATATGTATGATGGTAGCGATACAAAGGAAGGCGTACAGTATTCTATGTATACAGCCGCCACAGAAAAAGAGTTTCTGGCAGAACTTTCTAATGTAAATGCGAAAGAAGTAAATGACTGGTCTTTAGAAGACCTTAGCTTCCCAATCTATGGGATGTGGATAGGAACCGCCGAAGGAAATAGTTTAAACATTGCCTGGTCCGGAAATTATTTGATTACAGAGGAAGGAAAGGTCTATAATTTTGATCTTGATATGAAAGATCTGTTGTCTAAGTATGAGTGGCAAGATGTAGATTCCTTTACCAACGCCACTTTCTTCCCTTGCTCTCGAGTCTTGTCTCTTGATGAGGATGGTTGGACTCCTACTCTATTAAAAGAAGTTAATGAGATGAATCCTCCTAGCGGTATCTCCATGGAATTGGTAGAGCGAAAAGGCAACCTGTTTACTATCAAACTTACCAACAATACCGAGGAAGAGTGGTGTTACGGAACCTATTTCTCTGTACAGGCGTATATTGACGGAGCATGGTATGACATTCCTGCTATCCCTGGCAACTGGGCTTTCCATGACATAGCCATGATATTAAAACCTGGTGCAAGCGTAGAAGAAACCTACAATATAGGAATGTACGGCGATCTTCCCGCTGGAGAGTACAGACTAGAAGTGGAAGATATGACCTTGGAATTCGAAGAAGAATAATTTATACAAATCAAAAGCCCGTGTTGGGGAATGGACTGATAGTTATGTCCAATGCTCCCAGCTCGGGCTTTTTTATTTGTTTTCTCTCCCCACCATTTGATAAATCACGATTGTTAGGACCGCCACCACCACATAGGGCAGAGACATGGTCTGAAATATCAGGTTTTCTTTTTCCACTCCAGCTGCAAATTCCAAATAAACAGAACAACTATAAACTGCTGCCAAGGGAATTGTTATCATGCCAAGGCAAAAGGTTTTTCCCTTTAATGCCCTGTATTCTTCAATGAGAATGCAAGCAATGCTTCCAATAAGAAGAGCGTTTGTCATATATCTGCAAATTTTACTCCAATATATCCCTACTGAGGAAATAGAAGGATATATCAGACAAATACTTTGTTGTACAGCTAGCACTATCGTAGCCAAAACTATGTAAGTTTGTGTGATTCTTTTCTGTCGATCCCAATCTGTCAACATTCTCGTTTTGGCCCATTTGCTCATTTTTCCTTTGAATAAAATATCCGCTAACCTCCATATCTGTACTATCTTTATAGTCTGTGTTTTGTCTCTTTCGCAGACTATACATTCTGTTCTTTGCTTTTTACTTATGTTAACCTTAATTCACTGTATTCAATAATCGTCAAAGGAGCTTGCTATGACTTCAAAAGAAATGGGAGACATTATTTGTCGCCTGAAACACCAAAAGAAGATTTCAGGAAAAAAACTATGTTCTGGTATATGCTCTCAGTCTGTCCTTTTTCGATTTGAGTCCGGCGAAACTCCCATAGACTATTTATCTTTAAAGTATCTTTTGTCCAGACTTGGCAAATCCATTAACAAGGTTGACAACATGCTCAACAACGATGATTTTGAATTTCTCACCCTACATAGCATGATTAATGATTTCCTTATGTCTGGCGATGTTGACTCTGCAGAAGATTTGCTCAATGAATATTGTTCCACTAAAAGGCCCGTTATTCGCCCTTTGAAGCAATACTTTCAAAAAGTACGCTGTGTAATTCAGCAAAAGCGCGGTCTTTCCTCTTCCGAGCTTGTCCAAATGATTACTGCTACCTTGAAAATTACCATTCATGATTTCTCATTGGATCGAGTTGCTAACTATTTACTTTCCGAGGATGAATGGCTCTTACTATTCATGTTACTAGAGCAAACTCTAAAAGCTGATGATACAAATGCTACAAAGCATATCTCTTCCGTCTACCGCATCTTTAATAGCCTAGAATTTGATCAGGAAGCATGGATTATGCTTTATCCTAAAATTTCTTGGCTATATATGCAGGCGTGTAACTCTTTGGATGAGAAAATAACACTCTGCGAAGACGTGCTCAACTCTTTACGAGAAAACACTCGCCTCCTACATCTAGATGAATTTCTTTATGTAAAATGCCAACTTTACAAGGAAAAATACGGCGAATCAGATTCCTCTTATATCTATGTTCAGAGACAATACGATGCCCTGCTCTGGATATATGAAGATGCCGGTCGCACCATTTCCACCAAACCAGAAATGTGGTTCTCCGTGAATAATCCGGAAATCTACCTGTTACCGGAAGTAGTTCGCACCGAGCGAGAAGTTCTCAACATCTCTCAAGAAAAAGCGGGCGATAAATTTGACATCGACCAGAAAACCTTCTCTCGAATTGAGACAGGCACAAATCGCCCAAAACCAAGTACCCTTACAAAGATAAAAGAAACCCTTGGCATGTACCGTGGCATCCACAATACCCTGCTGGTTGTCAGTGATTTTGAAGATTTGGAGTTGGAGAATCAACTGACGCGCGCGATATCTAAATGTGATTATAGGACTGCCCAAAATCTATTAAATGAATTGCAACCAAAATTATGTCTTAATCATAAAGAAAATGCTCAGTATGTAATTTTTACACAGACATTAATAAATTATTGGTTAAAAATTATAGATACAGATGAAGCACTAATCCGTTGTATAAACGCCTTTGAAATCACCCGCCCCTACGACGAGAATTCCTTTGATAAGATAATTCTTAGCCGAATGGAATGTTCTATTGCACATTTAATCTCTTTTTTATACGAAGAACTCCATGATTATTCTCACTCTACTTCTCTTTTGGAATGTATTGTTCGAGGATTTTCGCGTAGTAGAATTAATCCCAAATACCATTATAGAGAGCTAAGCCTTATCCTTTTATCTTTGTCATATAATTGTAAATCCCAACGAATTTATTCAAAGGCATATGATTATTCCATTCAAGGATTATCCTTACAATTCGATTTTCATCGATGCAATATGATTCCTCTTTTTTTAACACAAAAGTATTTTGTCCTAGAAAGTCAAAATCTTTCAGAAGAAACTGTTAAAAATGCCTATAAAAAGATATATATAGCAGAATCATTATTTTTAAAATCGCGAGATGTCGCCCTAGAAAAATATTTCCATGAACGATTTGGCGAGAATATTTCTGATTATTCCTGAGCAAAAGGTCTATCGTGAATTCCTCCCTGCTCAATTGGTGGTAAATCCTCTGCAGCGCATACACTAACCCCACTCAGAGTAAACAACACCAGTGCGCAGCAAAGTAATTTGATAAAAGTTTTTTTCATAGAAAGATTCCTCCTTAGTTTTTGATGGAGGAATTCTATCAATTGCCAAAAGAAAAACTTATACCAAAACCCGAAATGAATGTTAATGATTAAACAAGGCTTTTGTGATACACTATATTTGTAATTTAATTGATATGTTGTGCATCTC
Source organism: Lachnospiraceae bacterium (assembly GCA_017453065.1). GTDB lineage: Bacteria > Bacillota > Clostridia > Lachnospirales > Lachnospiraceae > Acetatifactor. Next base: position 5,547 of record JAFTKW010000033.1, read on the forward strand.
ACACCTTAAAGGAATCCATTATGACATTCGAAGAAATAAAAAAAGAACTTGAGCAAAATGCCAAGTCCTCTCAAAATCCATATTATACAAAAGTTGTTCCAAACGCTAAGCCTTGCATCGGAGTGAAAGTTCCTGTGCTTCGCAGTCTGGCTAAAAAGATAGCCAAAGGTGATTACAAAGCTTTCCTTCGCGAGTTTCCCGAAGAATATTTGGAGCATCAGGCACTAAAGGCCTTTGTTCTTGGCTATGCCAAGGATGATATTGAAACTATCCTAGATTACGCCACTTCATTTGTACCATCCATTCAGGATTGGATGGTGAACGATGCATTCTGCCAAACTTTTTCCATCGCAAGGAAATATCCTGAGCGCGTGTGGGAATGGCTGATGCAGTATGTGGACGCAGGAAAGTGCGAAGATGATTCGCAGCTATTCGACCCTGCAGGTGAATATCCTCAGCGAGTGGTTGCTGTTACTCTTATGAGCCATTATCTGAATGACGGTTATTATGAAAGAGTCCTTGAGGTCCTACCCAAACTGATTCATCCAGCCTACTATACCAAGATGGGTGTAGCCTGGGCAGTTGCTACCGCCTATGCCAAGTATCCTGCTGCCACCAAAGTTCTATTGGATGAACATATGCTGGATCCTTGGACCCACAACAAATCCATTCAAAAAATGATTGAGTCCTTCCGCGTCTCTGATGATGACAAAGTGATGTTGCGAGGGCTGAAGTTGAAGGCGTAATCATAAATTCTTTAGATATACAGAAACAATCAATAAAAAAACGGCACTACGTTAAAGTAAGGGTTTACTCCGCATGGAACCCGTCTTTAATCGTAGTGCCGTTTTATTTTCTATTTATCTTTTCGTTGAAAAAGTATCTTCTTACGCCTCTGCCTCAACTTCTGTATCCTTGCTGTAAAGCAGTTTCAAAATAATCGGTGTGATAACGCTGGATACGATGATGAGCAGAATAACTGCTGTGAAGTAAACAGGCTCCATAAGTCCAACTGCAAGGCCCTTCTGGGAAACAATCAATGCAACCTCACCTCTAGTCATCATACCAACACCAACCTTGAAGCAATCTTTGCCTCTAATTCCACAGATACGAGACATCAGTCCACAACCGATAATCTTTGCTACCAATCCGACTACTACAAACGCAGCTGCAAAAAGAAGTATGGTTCCTGTCATATTGTCCAGGCTAGTCTTAAGTCCAATACTTGCAAAGAACACTGGTCCAAAAAGCATGTAAGAATTGATATCAATTTTTTCTTCAATATAAGTAGAATCCTTGCAAGAGCAAAGAATAATTCCCGCTACATACGCACCAGTAATATCTGCAATTCCAAAGAAATGCTCTGCAACATACGCAAAGGTAAAACAGAGTGCTAAACTAATAATTGGAATACGTCTTGTGTGTGGATATCTGTTGTCTACCTTCTGGAAAATCTTGTAGATAACAAATCCAACCACCACTGCAAATGCGAAGAACAATACCGTGCTCAACACTACCTGCATAGGATTAGATTCTGGATTCTTGAATCCAATAACAAAAGTAAGAACAATAATTCCGATTACATCATCAATAATAGCCGCACTTAAAATAGTTGTTCCAATCTTACCCTTTAATTTGCCCAACTCTTTTAGAGTCTGAACCGTGATACTTACAGAAGTTGCTGTCAAAATGACACCGATAAATACGGCTTTGTAGAATTCTTCTGAGCCCCAAGGAGCTACTCCGTAGAATCCCATATACAAAAGGGCGCCGCCCACAAGTGGTACAAACACACCGGCACACGCTATCGCAAATGCAACAGGACCAGTCTTTACAAGTTCTTTTAGGTCTGTATCAAGACCTGCAGAGAACATCAAAAGTACCACACCAATTTCTGCCATCTGTACCAGAAAATCTGTCTGGTGTACTAATCCGAGGATACTTGGTCCAATCAATAATCCCGCAATAATCTCACCAACTACCTGTGGTGCTTTCAGTTTACGTGCAATCAATCCGAAAAATTTAGCAAAAACTACAATGATTGCTAAGTCTCTAAAAACTCCATATGCTTCCATCGCTATCTCCTCCTAGGTCGGGTAGGCATCTACTCGATCTTCACATATTTACTAAATAAAAACCCCTCGGAAGAATATTCTTCCGAGGGTCATTATACTACTCTGATTTTTTTTAGAAAGATTAAAATTTCACAGAAAAAATCCGAAATTTGCCTTTTATTTGGATAAATTTTATTGTCCCATTCTTCTCAGTATTGTATCTATTAGTTCTTTGGCAACTTCGTCTTTGCTAAGGATTGGAAGCTCCACCACATCATCCGCTGTAATCAGAGTCACGATGTTGGTATCTGTTCCAAATCCTGCGCCTGCCTGCTTAAGATTGTTGGCCACAATCATATCCACATTTTTCTTAACTAGTTTTGCTCTGGAGTTTTCAAGCATATTTTCAGTTTCCATGGAAAATCCGCAGAGGAACTGGCCACTTCTTCGATGCTCTCCAAGATACTTCAGGATATCCTGAGTTCTCTCTAAAGCAATGGACATATCTCCATCTTTCTTTTTTACCTTTTCGTCTGAAACGACTGCAGGTTTGTAATCCGCTACAGCTGCTGCCTTGATGATGATATCCTGCTCATCCGAAACACTGGTCACTGCATCAAACATTTCCTGAGCAGATGTAATCTCTATTACATTTACAAAAGGTGGCTTTGGTGTATCTGTTTTGCCGGTTACCAAAGTAACTTCTGCGCCGCGAAGCATGCAATGCTTCGCAATAGCATATCCCATCTTTCCTGTGGAATGATTGGTGATATATCTTACTGGGTCGATGCGTTCCATGGTTGGTCCAGCTGTTACCAGAACTTTTTTGCCCACCATATCTTTTTCAAAAGCAACTTCCTTAAGGATATATTCCAGTAAAGTCTGTTCGGATGGCATCTTGCCAGGGCCTACGTCTCCGCATGCCAGATATCCAGAGTCAGGAACCAATACTTCATAGCCGTAGTGCTGAAGTTTTTTGATGTTGTCCTGAACAATAGGATTCTCATACATATTGGTATTCATAGCTGGAGCCACGATCTTGTGACATTTGCAAGCCATGATAGTAGTTGTAAGCATATCATCAGCAATACCGTTGGCAATCTTTCCAATTACATTGGCAGATGCTGGTGCAATCATCACTACATCGGCACTCTTCGCCAAAGAGACGTGCTCTACGCTGTACTGGAAATTACGATCAAAAGTATCGATCAGACATTTATTGCTAGTTAAAGTTTCAAAAGTAATAGGATTGATAAAGTTAGTCGCATTCTGTGTCATGAGCACAGTTACTTTCGCATGAAGCTTTACCAACATACTTGCAAGGTTTGCTATCTTGTATGCTGCAATACTACCTGTTACTGCCAGTACTACATGTTTTCCATTTAACATAGTTTCAACCTCTCTGTAATATTTCGTTCACTAGTTTTCAGCTACTTCTACCTATATTACTTCTCAGGAATAAATACCTTAGATGCAACCAACACCTTGGTAATCAGTGCTACCAAAATGGTTGCACAGATAGCCTCTGGAATACCAAAAGCAGTTACGGTTCCCATGATAAGTCCAAATACTGCGCTACCTGCTACTTCTCTAGCCTGAGCATACTGCTGTGCAAGAAGTACGTAGATACTTCCCATAACCAAAACAGTATTGGTCATAGAACCTACAAATCCGCAGATGCCGTATCCAACAATCTTTGGACAGTTTATTTTCTTAAGGCCCTTCCAAAGCCAGCCTGCAACCACACCAATCATGATTCTGCATCCTACAGAAATCCAGATTGCTTTTGCAGCACCAGCTAAGCCTGTTGTGCTCATAAATGGTGAAAAAGCGAAGGACAAAAGTGTTGGTGCGTATGTATTACTGATAAGAGAGCATACACCAAATACGCCTCCCAAAATTGCACCTGCTTTAGGTCCTAAAAGAATTGCTCCGATGATGACTGGAATGTGTACCGTTGTCGCCTTAACGATAGGAAGCTGAATCATTCCAAGTGGTGTGTTCGCCAAAAGGATAATGATGGCTGCCATAAGTGCAACACGGATCATCCAACCTGTGTTAGATTTTTTGTTATTCATTTTTATTTCCTCCTGTTATCATTCTCTATACTAGAGATACAATACGATTGAAAAATAACATATTTATTTTGAAATGTAAATATTAAAGAACGAATTTCTCCACAACCTCAACGATTCCATCCTGGTCGTTGGTCTTCTCAGTTACATAGTCTGCTGCCTGCTTAACTTCATCTCTCGCATTCTGCATGGCTACTCCCACGCCCGCATATTCAATCATGGTGATATCATTGTAGCCGTCGCCACAGCAAATCACATTTTCTCTGGAAAGGCCTACAGTCTCTAGCATTCTATCTAGTGAAGTTGCTTTGTCTACGTTCTTTGGCATGATTTCAATAAAGAATGGCTCAGAGCGATAAATGCTCAAGGTATCCTTGTACTTTTCCTGCAAAAGCTTCACACATTCCTCTGCTTTTTCAGGTGGAGCTGTCATCAGGCACTTGTTGACATCAAAATCTACAAAGTCCACAAAATCTCCAACCTGTCTCACAGGTATTCCATTGATACGAGATTCGATTTCTACATACTCATCCATTTTGTTTCCAGATACAATATAGTCTCCATAGTAAGTAAGGAGTCCTAAATCATGCTCTTTGGCAAATTTGTAAAGAGAAGGAATCACATGTCTTGGCAAAGTCTTCTGAAATACAATCTCTCCTGTAGCACAGTTGATGATTCTAGCTCCATTGAAGGACAAAAGATATCCGCCGTACTTTTCCAGTTCCAATTCCTTGGCATATTTCATCATACCTGGAGTTGGTCTTCCAGAAGCAAGCATCACTAGATGACCTCTCTCCTGAATATTAATCAAACCTCTTTTTGTCTCGGGTGAAATCTCTTTTTCCGTTGTAGTTAATGTTCCATCTATATCTAGAACTAAGATTTTTTCTGTCATGGTGTTAATCCCTTCTATATTTCTCCTCAGAATTCCATCTCTCTTATTTCCGAGATTTGCTTCTTCATCCATAACATCTATGGATTTGTAATATCTTCTGAATCTGTTTTGTCATTCATTTCCTTCATCTCTACCATCATCTCACGCAGCACTCCAATACCAAGTGGCAAGGAAAGAAGGAAGGTTCCAATATCTGCAACCATCTGAGTGATTTCTACTCCAAGAAGTCCGAAGAAGTATGGAAGTATCCAAATCAGTGGCATAAAGAAAATACCTTGTCTGGAAGCAGCCACGATAGACGCCTTGGTCGCTTTGCCGATTGACTGCAGATACATATTGCAGATGACTATCCAGGCATTTAGTGGAAAACTGATACACTGGAAGCGAAGCGCTATGGTACCAATCTCAATAACTGCTGGGTCGTCTTTTCTAAATAGAGTAACCAGTGGCTCTGCAAAAATCAATCCTAAAATAGAAATTACTGTCAAAAATACGAAGGCAACCTTAATGCAATATACCACCGCTTCCTTTACGCGGTCGTACTTTTTGGCTCCATAGTTCATACCACACACCGGCTGAAAGCCTTGCCCAAAACCAATCAATGCTGAGTTGGCAAACATAGTAATTCGGCTGACTACAGACATAGCAGCAATGGCAGGCGTAGCCAAATCCCCTGCAAAAATTCCTGCAGAGCGATTCAAACATATAGAAGCAACGCTAGCAAGCCCTTGCCTAAACAGAGATGGAATGCCTCCTCTGAATATTTCCGAATACATAACAAAGCTAGGCTTGAAATTCTTCCATTTAATCTGAATGTTCTCACCTTTTTTACTTTGAAGCCAAAGCACCGCAAAACTAATAATCTGTCCGATGACGGTTGCAATAGCCGCACCCATAACCTTTAAATCAAATACAAAGATAAAGATAGGATCCAACACAATGTTGGCAATAGCACCTGACAAAACACCAACCATTGCATAGGAAGCACTTCCCTGATATCTCAGCTGATTGTTAAGTACAAATTGAGACATCATAAATGGAGCTCCAAGAAGAATTACTCCCAAGTAGTCTACTGTATCCTGTAAAAAATCAGGATTTGCCCCTAAAAACTGAGCCAAAGGTCTGACAAAAAATATTCCAACCACCGCAAATACTACTCCGAAGAAAAAAGCGGTATAAAATCCTACTGCAGACATGATGTTGGCATCTTCAAATTCACGAGAACCTAATTTACGAGAAATATAGTTTCCTGATCCGTGACCAAAGAAAAATCCACAAGCCTGAATCAAAGCCATGATAGAAAATACTACACCTACGGCCGCTGTTGCATTGGTGTCTATCATTCCTACAAAGAAGGTATCCGCCATATTGTAAAAAGAGGTTACCAACATACTTATAATAGTTGGCACTGCCATCTTGTTAACCAATGAAGGTACTGGCGCAGTTGTTAAATATTTTACTTTTTCTTCCTGACTTAAATTCTTTACTTTCATATTTCTCCTTAAACAAAGACCTTAGTGATGTATCACCAAGGTCTTTTGTAAATTAATTATTCGTCATCTTCTTCCTTTGGAAGTGTTACTTCTTCTTCTGCGATTTCCTGCTCTGGAATGTCTTCCAATGCATCTTCGATGTCGTCAAATTCCTGATCTCCATTGGAGATTTTTTCTCTAACCTTTGCAATCTGAGCAACTCTAACTTTGTCGTCTAAATTAATCATCTTGACACCAGAAGTAATTCTTCCAAGGACATTGATATCCTCTACTCTCAGCTGAATAATGATACCTTCTGTGGTAATCATCATAATTTCATTGTCATCAGTAACAGCCTTCATGCCAATCAATTCGCCAGTCTTTTCTACGATCTTGTAGCACTTCACGCCCTTACCGCCACGCTTCTGAACTGTAAATTCTTCCATATCAGTTCTCTTACCGAGACCATGTTCAGATACGAACAACAAACTATCACCCTGTGTATTAAGCTGCATGCCGATGATTTCATCGCCATCGTTCAGATTCATACCGATGACACCCATAGATGAGCGGCCAGTATTTCTGACATCTGTCTCTTTGAATCTGATACACATACCCTGTCTGGTAGCAAGGAAGATTTCACTATCCTTGTCGGTAAGTTTTACTTCAATCAATTCATCATCATCTCTGAGATTGATTGCTATAAGTCCATTCTTACGAACATGACTGTATTCCATGAGAGAAGTCTTCTTTGCGATACCTTTTTTGGTAATCATAAAGAGATTCTTGGATTCATCATATTCTTTGATAGGAATCATGGCTGTAATTTTTTCACCTGGGTTAAGCTGCAGAAGGTTAACAATTGCTGTACCTCTTGCTGTTCTGCTTGCCTCTGGAATTTCGTATGCCTTGATACGATAGATTCTTCCGTAGTTGGTGAAGAAATTCAAATAGTGATGAGTAGTTGTAACCATCAAATCTTCAATGTAATCATCTTCGATGGTCTGCATTCCCTTGATTCCTTTGCCGCCTCTGTTCTGAGCCTTAAAATTGTCTACTGTCATACGTTTAATATATCCAAGTTTGGTCATTGCAATGACAGTATTTACATTTGGAATCAAATCTTCATCTTCGATATCATAGATATCGTAGCCTACTTTACTTCTTCTGTCGTCACCATATTTGTCTGCAACGAAAGTAATTTCTTCTTTGATTACGCCAAGAAGAACTTTTTCGTCTGCCAAGATGCTCTTGAGTTCTGCAATCTTAGCCAAGAGTTCCTGGTGTTCATTTTCCAGTTTTTCTCTTTCTAAGCCTGTCAGAGCACGAAGTCTCATATCAACAATAGCCTGAGCCTGTACATCAGAAAGTTCGAATCTTTCAATCAATCTCTCTTTAGCAATCTGAGTATTCTGGCTACCTCTAATGATAGAAATAACTTCGTCTATGAAATCCAAAGCTTTGAGCAGACCTTGTAAGATATGGTCTCTTTCTTCTGCTTTGTTTAAATCGTACTTAGTACGTCTGGTTACTACATCCTGTTGATGCTTCAGATAGTACTTCAGCATATCAAGCAGATTCAATACCTTAGGTTCATTGTTTACAAGTGCAAGCATAATAACACCAAAGGTATCCTGCAACTGTGTATGTTTGTAAAGCTGATTTAAAATGACATTGGCATTGGCATCTCGACGAAGTTCAATAACTACTCTGACACCTTCTCTGTTGGACTCATCTCTGATATCCACGATACCATCAATCTTTTTCAGTTTTACAAGTTCAGCAATCTTGATAATCAGATTTGCTTTGTTAACCATATAAGGTAATTCAGTAGCTACAATCTGGCACTTTCCATTTGGAAGTGTTTCGATATCTGTAACCGCACGAACTCTAATCTTGCCTCTACCAGTGCGGTATGCTTCTTCACATCCTCTGGTACCAAGAATCAGTCCACCTGTAGGGAAGTCAGGAGCCTTCACGATATCCAAAACTTCTTCAATCTCTGTCTCTCTATCTTCTTCTACTTTGTTGTCAATAATTTTGACCACAGCATTTACCACTTCACGAAGGTTGTGAGGTGGAATGTTAGTAGCCATACCTACTGCAATACCTGTAGTACCGTTTACAAGTAAGTTTGGATAACGGCTAGGAAGTACAACAGGTTCTTTTTCTGTATCATCAAAGTTTGGTACAAAATCTACTGTATCTTTGTTGATGTCAGCAAGAAGTTCCATGGAAATCTTAGAAAGTCTTGCCTCTGTATAACGCATCGCAGCTGCACCATCACCGTCCATAGAACCAAAGTTTCCATGTCCGTCTACCAAAGGATATCTGGTACTCCACTCCTGCGCCATATTTACCAATGCTCCGTAGATAGAGCTGTCACCGTGTGGGTGATATTTACCCATGGTATCACCGACGATACGGGCACTCTTACGATGTGGTTTGTCCGGACCGTTGTTCAGTTCAATCATGGAATAAAGCACTCTTCGCTGTACAGGTTTAAGTCCATCTCTAACATCAGGAAGAGCACGGGCCGCAATTACACTCATTGCGTAGTCTATGTAGAAGGTCTCCATTCTTTCTTTGAGATCTACTACTTGCACCTGGTCAAAAATACGATCATCCATTAAAAATAGCCTCCGCTTAAATATCCAAGTTCTTTACAAACTTAGCATTTTCTTCGATAAACTCTCTTCTTGGTTCAACCTTATCACCCATAAGTGTAGTGAAAGTTAAGTCTATCTCTGATTCTGTTTCTTCGTCGATATTTACTCTCAAGAGAATTCTTCTCTCTGGATCCATGGTTGTTTCCCAAAGCTGTTCTGCATCCATTTCACCAAGTCCCTTGTATCGCTGGATTTTGTTGTTCTGATCTCTTCCTACTTCTGCAAGAATTTTGTCTAATTCTTCGTCACTGTAGGCATACCAAACTTTTTTGTTTTTCTCCAGCTTGTAAAGAGGCGGTTTAGCCAAATATACATGTCCCTGCTTGATAAGTTCAGGCATGAAACGATAAAGGAATGTCAAAAGTAATGTACTGATGTGAGCACCGTCTACGTCGGCATCGGTCATCAGAATAATTTTGTCATAACGTAGTTTTGTAATATCAAAGTCTTCATGGATACCAGTACCAAATGCAGTAATCATTGCTTTGATTTCAGCATTTGCATAAATCTTATCCAATCTTGCTTTTTCTACGTTCAAAATTTTACCACGAAGAGGAAGGATAGCCTGAGTTGCTCTAGCTCTAGCTGTCTTCGCACTTCCACCCGCAGAGTCTCCCTCTACGATGTAAATTTCACAGTTCTTTGGATCCTTGTCAGAACAGTCTGCCAATTTACCTGGAAGAGCCATTCCTTCCAAAGCTGTTTTTCTACGTGTCAAATCTCTAGCTTTACGTGCTGCTTCTCTCGCACGCTGTGCAAGAATAGATTTTTCACAGATAGTCTTCGCAACTACTGGATTTAACTCAAGGAAATAAGTAAGCTGTTCAGATACAATACTATCTACAGCACCTCTTGCTTCAGAGTTACCAAGTTTCTGTTTGGTCTGACCTTCAAACTGAGGATCTTCAATCTTAACACTTACGATTGCTGTAAGACCTTCTCTGATATCTTCACCAGAAAGATTCTGTTCATTGTCCTTGAGAAGTTTTGCCTTACGGGCATAATCATTGAAAGTTTTGGTAATAGCATTTCTAAATCCCTGAAGATGAGTACCGCCTTCTGGAGTATTGATGTTATTAACAAAACTAAATACACTTTCATTGTAAGAATCATTGTGCTGGAAGGATACTTCTACATACACATTGTTCTTGGTTCCTTCAAAATAAAGGATATCTTCATAGAGAGCAGACTTACTCTTGTTTAAGTATGTAACAAATTCTTTGATACCGCCTTCATAGTAAAATTCTATTACTCTCTGCTTTTTACCATTGTCCAAAGTGATGGTCTTAGATTTACCTATTTTTCCACCTGTTTTGGTTTTACCATCATTTTCTTCTGTAGAATCATCCAAAGAAAGTTCTGCATTCAAATCTACTTTTTGTTCTGTCTCTTCAGCCTGATCTGCCTGTGCTCTTTCAAGTAAAGTAGCAATCTGTTCATTTTCATTGGAAATTTCTAATTCTTCACCTACTCTGGAATCTCTGAGTATGATACGAAGACCTTTGGTTAAAAAGGCCATTTCACGAAGTCTTCTCTTTAAAACATCATAATCAAATTCGGTAGTTTCAGTAAAAATAGTCTTATCAGGTAAGAAAGTAACTTTTGTACCTGTTTTTTCCAAAGGACATGTGCCAACTTCTTTCAAAGAATAGCATACATGACCTCTTTCATAGCGCTGATTGTAAACCTTTCCACCTTGGCAAATTTCAACTTCTAACCAATCAGAAAGGGCATTAACTACAGAGGCACCTACACCATGAAGTCCGCCGGATACTTTGTATCCTCCACCGCCGAATTTACCGCCTGCATGAAGTATGGTAAATACAACTTCAACTGCAGGAATACCTGCTTTTTGGTTGATACCGATAGGAATACCACGACCATTGTCTAAAACAGTTACAGAATTGTCCTCATTGATTGTTACATCAATAGTATCACAATATCCTGCAAGAGCTTCGTCTACAGAGTTATCTACAATTTCGTAAACCAAATGATGAAGACCTCTGGAAGAAGTGGTACCAATATACATACCAGGTCTCTTTCTTACCGCTTCCAAACCTTCCAAGATTTGGATTTGATCTGCACCATATTCATTGGCAGTTGTAGTATTACTGTTCATGATTTCTTCGCTCATGATTCCTCCATTCCATTGCCTTTGTGTGTAACAATTTCCTCATTTACACACTCCACCATGCCGTTTGAAACTTTAAATACTTTATTTATTTCAAAACGATTATTTACAAATTCTTCTAAACCTGTACAAGTGATAATGGTTTGAATATCTCCAATACTGTTTAAAAGATAATTTTGTCTATTACTATCTAGTTCCGACAATACATCATCCAGTAGTAAAATAGGAGAGTCTTTGGTAAGTCTCTTTACTAATTCTATTTCTGCTAACTTAAGTGACAATGCTGCGGTTCTCTGCTGACCCTGTGAACCAAATTTACGAACATCAATATCTCCTACCATAAAGATAAAATCATCTCTATGTGGTCCTACATTGGTCATTTTAGTTTTGACATCTCTCTCTTGGCTGTGAATTAAATTCTTTTCAAAATTCTCTATGGATACATCTGGTTCATAGATAATTCTAAGTTCTTCACGGCCACCAGACAATTTTTGATGAATGTCATATATAATTTCATTCAATTGATCAATAAACAATTGTCTGCGTTCAATAATTTTGCTACCAAAAGAAATAAGCTGTGAATCCCAGATACTTAAGGTATCTCTAAGACCTGGGTTCATATACATATCTTTTAATAAAATATTTCTCTGATTTACAATCTTGTTGTAATGATTCAGATTGTAAAGATAAAACCCATCTAACTGACAAAGTTCCATGTCTACAAATCTTCTTCTCTCAGAAGGACCATTTTTAATAATGCTTAAATCTTCAGGAGAAAAAAATACAACATTACATAAACCAAGTAACTGAGCAGCCTTTTTTAATTTTTGGCCATCAATTGCAATACCTTTGCTCTTACTTTTGCGAAGATGCATATCTATTCTGGTTTCAACTTCTTCTTTTTCTATGTATGCTCTGATATGCGCTTCTTCACTGTCGAATTTGATAATTTCTTTATCTTTACTACCTTTATGAGATTTGGTAGTAGCACACAAATAAATTGCTTCAAGTATATTTGTTTTACCTTGAGCATTATCTCCAAACAAAATATTCGTACCTTTATCAAATTGCAAGGTCAAAAAATCATAATTTCTGTAACCAGCAAGTTCGATTGATTTGATAATCATAGATCTAACCTTCTATTTCAAATGAATTTCCGTCAAACTCTACAACATCTCCACTAACTAATTTTTTACCTCGCTGGGTGCAGCTTTGACCGTTTACTTTTACAAGACCATCTTGTATTACAAATTTGGCATCAACGCCAGATTCTACCAAACCTGCAAGCTTTAAAGCTTGGCCAAGTTTAATAAAATCATCTTTAATTCTTATTTTTTCCATATTTCTTACTTTTAAACCTTAATAATTAGGATACTGTTGTGAAGTTTACTGGCAAAATCAAATAAATGTATTTTTCTTCTGCATCCTTGATGAAACAAGGAGCTTTAGGATTTACCAAGTAAATATCAATTTCTTCATCATCAATTACTCTGAGAGCATCAATCAAGAACTTAGGGTTAAATCCAATCATCAAATCCTTACCCTGCTTAGAAATATCGATATCTTCATTCATACTACCAATGATAGAATTAATCTTAAGTTCCATACTTTCATCAGTAATATTGATAATAATAGGCTTTTTGTCTCCTTCTTTTACAAGAAGAGTTGCTCTATCAATACAACTTAAAAGTTCTTTTTTGTTAATTCTAACTTTTGTTTCATAATCACTTGAAAGCATCTGATCAATCTTGAAATATGTACCTTCAATTAATCTGGAAACAACAGTTGTCTTGTCAAATTCAAAAATAACATGTTTAGCAGTAAAATAAATATTTACATCTTTGTCAGCATCACCAGACAAAATCTTACTAATTTCATTTAATGTTTTACCTGGAATAACCACTTTCACAGGAGCATAAGAATTCTTTAACTGAATCTTTCTAATAGAAATACGATGTCCATCCAAAGATACAACTTTTAATTCATTGCCATTAATATCAAACAACTCACCTGTCATAAGTTTGTTGTTGTCGTTGTCAGCAATAGAAAAGATAGTCTGTCTTACTACTTCTTTCAATGTAAATTGAGAAATAATAACACTATCCTGTCTTTCTACTTCGGGCATATAAGAAAAATCATCACCAGATTTACCAATGATATTGAATTTAGCTTTTTCACAAGTGATAGTCATCTTGTAGTTAGAATCTGTTTCAATAGTAATATTACTATCTGGGAGTTTTCTAACGATCTCTAAGAAAATCTTTGCATCAATGGCAATCATACCTTTTTCAACGATATCACCATCGATAATAGTTTCAATTCCAAGTTCCATATCATTGGCAGTCAATTTGATAGATCCTTTAGTAGCATCAATCAAAATACATTCTAATATAGACATAGTAGTTTTGTTAGGAACTGCTTTTGATACAATAGAAGCTCCGTTGAGCAGATTAGATTTTGAACAAATTAATTTCATTGTGTATAACTCCCTTCAAGATTTTTAGACCAAAAAATTTTATGCAAAATAATTAAATAAATAAAAGAAATTAATAGTCTTTATAGTAATAATTGTTGATATGTGGATAACCTATTTTATTATAGCATTTTTCAGTAAAAAATGGTAGTAAAACTGTGTTGATAATTTAGGTAAAGTTATGGATAAGTTTAAAGTTATTCACAACGCGTTTTAAAGGCTCATTTTGGCTTTAAAAATGAATTCACAACAAAAATTTAGTTATCAACAGATTAACCACAATTTTATGTGGATTAAGAAGGATTAATTTTCTTCTTAATAATTTCAATCTTACTTCTAAGTTCTTCATTGGTTTCTATCTCTTCTTTAATTTTGTCTACTCCATGAATAATGGTAGTATGATCTTTCTTTCCAAGAATCTTTCCAATGTTTTGTAAAGAAGTAGCTGTCATTTCTCTACACAAATACATAACAACCTGTCTAGGAATAACGACTTCTGAATTTCTTTTTTTAGAAGTAATATCTTCTGGTTTAACTCCAAAATGTTCAGAAACTACATTAATAATAAGTTGAGGAGTAACTTCCTTTGGTTTGTCTGGATAAATAATATCTTTTAATGCTTCTTCAGCAACCTGGATAGTAAGTTCTTCATTACTAATTCTATTTAATTTAATGAAAGCAATGATTTTGTTGAAGGCACCTTCCAGTTCACGAATGTTTGATTTGATATTTGTAGCAATATATTTGATGATCTCTTCATCAATATGTCTATCACAGTTTTCAGCATTTTTACGTAGGATTGCCATTCTAGTTTCATAATCAGGAACTTGAATATCAGCAATTAATCCCCATTCGAATCTGGAACGGAATCTTTCATCCAGAGTTTCCATCTCTTTTGGTGGTTTATCTGAGGAAAGAATAATCTGTTTGCCTGCAGCATGAAGTACATTGAAAGTGTGGAAGAATTCTTCCTGTGTACTTTCTTTACCTATAATAAACTGTACGTCATCGACCATCAGTACATCTACAGTTCTATATTTGTCTCTAAGTTTGGTCATAGCAGCTGCATTACCAGAACGAATTGATTCAATCACTTCGTTGGTAAATTCTTCAGAAGTAACATATAGAACTTTTTTGTCTGGATCCTGTTCTAAAATAAAATGGCCAATAGAATGCATAAGGTGAGTTTTACCAAGACCTGCTCCTCCATATAAATAGAGAGGATTGTATGCTTCACCTGGAGATTCTGCAACAGCTAAAGAGGCAGAATGAGCAAATTTGTTGTTACTACCAACGACAAAAGTATCAAATTTATATTTAGGATTTAAATTAGCATTTTCATAATTGATATTGTAAACAGGAGATTTTGAATGAAGTTCACTTCCTTTAGAGTCCATAGAAGATGCTTCTTTTTCCATAATAAATGAAATGTCAAAGTTGTCTCCAAACATTTCAGAGATAGTAACTTGGAAAAAAGTTTTGTATTTGTTTGAAATGTAACTAAATGCATTTGATTTATCAGATGGAATTACAATATAAACAATTTTATTTTCAACACTATGTAATTTAAGTGGTTCTATCCAAGTGTTGTATGAAATATCTGTAAGATTGTACTCTGTTCTTACAGTATCTTTAATTAATTCCCATTGTTGTTTGATTAATTCCATAATATATACCTACCTTCTTTAGACGAAAATATCACGAATATATATTACTATATATTAGGATGTTTTTCAAATGAAAGATAAGGTCAAAGTTATCCACAAAATGTGAATAACTTGGTTTATAAGTTAACATATTTATGAAAGTAATTTTTTATATTGTGGATAACTTTTAAAATGTGTATAAAATATAGAAATAGGCTTAAATAGGGCTTTTTTAAGAGTTTTACACAAGTAATACACATGAAAAAATAAAAATATCCACAACTTATACACAAATTGTGGATATTATTATGTAAATCTTTTTTTCTCATATTTTATGTGGATAACTTTTTTAAAATTTTTAGAAGGACAAAAATGCTTGACAATGCCCATTTTATCAATTAAAATCAATGTTGCTATTTTCCTAAATAGGATGGAAACCTATGTGGTTTTATGAAACAGAAAAACTAGTTTGCCTTATATAGATTAAGGTTAAGAGAAGGAGGTGCTTTCGAATGAAGATGACATTTCAGCCAAAGAAAAGATCTAGATCCAAAGTTCACGGTTTCAGAGCAAGAATGAGTACT
>JAFTKW010000022.1 GCA_017453065.1 Lachnospiraceae bacterium
ACATCGATAAGGCTCCAGAAGAAAGAGAACGTGGTATTACAATCTCTACAGCTCACGTTGAGTATCAGACAGAAAAGCGTCACTATGCTCACGTTGACTGCCCGGGACATGCTGACTACGTTAAGAACATGATTACCGGTGCTGCTCAGATGGACGGCGCTATCCTTATCGTAGCTGCTACAGACGGTGTTATGGCTCAGACAAAAGAGCACATCCTTCTTTCTCGTCAGGTAGGTGTTCCTTACATCGTAGTATTCATGAACAAATGTGACATGGTAGACGATGAAGAACTTCTTGAACTCGTTGAAATGGAAATCACAGAACAGCTTGAAGAGTACGGTTTCATGGATTGTCCTATCGTTAAAGGTTCTGGCCTTAGAGCTCTTGAAGATCCAAACGGTCCTTGGGGCGACAAGATTATGGAACTTATGGATACTGTTGACTCTTACATCCCAGATCCAGAACGTGACACAGATAAGCCTTTCCTTATGCCTGTAGAAGACGTATTCACAATCACAGGTCGTGGTACAGTTGCTACTGGTAGAGTAGAGCGTGGTACTCTTAACCTCAACGACGAAGTTGAAATCGTTGGTATCAAAGAAGAAACAAAGAAGACTGTTGTAACAGGTATCGAAATGTTCCGTAAGTTGCTTGACAGCGCTCAGGCTGGTGACAACATCGGTGCTCTCCTTCGTGGTGTTCAGAGAACAGAAATCGAAAGAGGACAGGTTCTTTCTAAACCAGGTTCTGTAAAATGCCATAAGAAATTTACAGCACAGGTTTACGTATTGACAAAAGAAGAAGGTGGACGTCATACTCCTTTCTTCAACAACTATCGTCCACAGTTCTACTTCAGAACAACAGACGTTACAGGTGTATGTAACCTTCCAGCTGGCACAGAAATGTGCATGCCTGGTGACAACGTAGAAATGACAATCGAACTTATCCACCCAATCGCTATGGAGCAGGGTCTTACATTCGCTATTCGTGAAGGCGGACGTACAGTAGGTTCAGGTCGTGTTGCTACAATCATCGAGTAATCTTTGATGTAGTATCATAGAAACTTAAATACAAGCCGCAATTCCTCATTTTATGAGGAGTTGCGGTTTTCTTTTGTTAACGGAAGATGGTCGAACATGAAGAAAAGCCCACTTCGAGATTTCTCTCAAAATGGGCTCGTGATACGAATTTGATACACGGTAAAAAAACAAACAATTATCCGGTGTATCTGTGGTACGGACATTATATGTATTATTTCTAATCATCAGTGTGTGGCCAGTTAATCTTCCATTCAAAATACTCTTCTTTGGTAATTTTACCGGAGGCTAAGTCCTCTTTTTTCTTTTTCCAAGTATTCAGGAAATCATCCAGTAAAGAATAATCAAAACCAACAGCGATATGTTTCTCGGTAGGGTCCTCAGGATTCGCTACTTCGTAGAGGGGCATGTTGTAGTGCTCGTCCAGTTCAAAGAGTGCATATATCACATCTTCCGCTGCATAGAGTGAAGGTTCGTAGATGGAGCGGTAATTACAGTCTAAGGCTTTTGCCAGCTCCTGTATCATATCTTCCTTAGGGGTGCGGTTGCCGATTTCGTACTGACGGATTCGCACGTCGGATAAGCCAACAGCTTCACCCAGCTGTGCCTGTGTCAATTTGCGGAAATTTCTAATTCGTTTTATTCGTTCACCAATAGCCATCGTGTAACTCCTTCCAATTGAATAGTAACAATATCGTTTCTGATAATACAATAACATAAATGTTACTGTATGGCAAACAGAAAATTCTAAAAATCGGGACAGAATCTAGAGTCGGTTGTGCAGATGAGAGATTTGTATAAAATGAAGCATTTTTTACACGTGAAAAAGTTTTTCGACAATCTCTTGACAGAAACATATATGTTACTATATAATCAAAAATACAAACAGTAACGCAAATGTTACTAAAATGCAAAAACAGGAGGTGGGCAGTATGAGCAAGGAGCGTACATAAGATTAGCGGAAAGGAGGAAGGAGTATGACGAAACGCTATTTATCTGCTAAGGAAGTTGCAGAACTTCTGGGAATTGCAGAATCAACCGTTTACGCAGTCATCCGAGAGTGGAACAAGGAGCTTAAGAGTGAAGGTTACTTCACTAAGGCGGGTTCCGTTCTCAGAGCCTACTTCGAAAAGAAGTGCTACGGATTTAGCGAAGCGCAATAGATGAACTTTGATAACTGAATAGGCGTACCCGGGCAACCGGGTGTGCCGCACATGGAGAAAGAGAGGTAATGATTATGCCGGTTTATAAAGATGAACAAAGAGGCACCTGGTATTTTAAATGTAACTATCGTGATTGGCAGGGTGAGACTAGGACGAAGCTGAAGCGAGGATTTGCTACCAAGAGGGAAGCTCAGCAGGGTGAGCGTGAGTTTCTTGATATGCAGAGCGGCAATATGAATATGAAGCTGTCCGCCTTTGCGGAAGTCTACTTTAATGATAAGGGTACGAGACTGAAGGAGCGTTCCATCATGACGAAGCGGACCCTGATTGAAACCAAGATAATTCCTTACTTCGGTGAGAAGTCCATGAATGAGATTACGGCGGTGGATATCATCAAGTGGCAGAATCTTCTGATGAAGCAGGAGTATTCGCCAACGTATCTGAGGATGATACAGAACCAGCTGACGGCGCTGTTTAACCACGCAGAGAGGTTTTATGATTTGCGGGACAATCCTTGTAAGAAGGTAGATAAGATGGGCAGGTCAAATGCCAAGGAATTAAATTTCTGGACTAAGGATGAGTACGAGGTTTTCCTTGAAACATTTGCTGAGGGAGATGAAATGTACCGACTGATTTTCCAGATGTTATTCTGGCTGGGATGCAGAATCGGAGAAGCGCTGGCGCTGACAAGCTCGGATATCGATGTGGAGAAGGCAACCATAAGTGTCACCAAGACCTATTACCGAAGGAATAAAACCGATTATATCACTTCACCAAAAACGGAGAGTTCCAATCGTAAGATTACCATTCCGAAGTTCCTGCAAGGGGAGATAAAAGAATATCTGGACAGGCAGTATGAGCTAGCACCGGATGAGCGAATCTTTCCGATCACGGACAGAGCGGTTCAGAAGAAGATGAAGCAAAAGACGGAAGAGGCGAAGCTAAAGCCTATCCGTGTGCATGATCTTCGTCACAGTCACATAGCCTTGTTAATTGAGAAGGGGCTGCAACCTCTAGTTATTGCACAGCGAGTGGGACACGACTCCGTAAATACTACCATGAACATTTACGGGCACCTGTATCCTAACAAGCAGAAGGAAGTGGCAGACCTGCTCAATGCCGAGGCTACCGGAGAGCTGGAAAACAATCTGGTGGATATGGCAACGGAGATGCGTTTTCGAAAGGCAGGTGGCTGGTCATGAGAATGGTAAGAGGATTTTACAACCAGCAGAATAATACGGTGAATGTGATTCACTACGATACTAATTATGTGATTAGTCTTGATTGTGGGAAATGGGAGCAGGGTCTTCGGACCACTCCCAACTCCCAAGGAAAGATGGATGCACTGGCTATTGAGAACCCGGTGGAGTATGTGAGAATGATGCTTAACGGGGAGATGCAGGTGTGGCTGGATGCGTTGGATGACCTGAGCGTATGGTAGGACGAAAGTGGAGCCATTTCACAAAAGGTGCTCCAAAAAGTGGAGCCATAATCGAAAAGTGGCGTCAAAAAGTGGAGCACCTTTTCAGAGGAGAGGATTTTCCAATATAAATAGGTGAGTCACAAAGTGGAGCCATAATTGAAAAGTGACGCCACAAAGTGGAGCCGTTTTTCAAAAAGGGAGACGAAAGTGGCACACCTGTGGATAGAGGATTTCCGGTTGGTGCCAAGAATAAAAATATCCCTAAGGAATGCACCAACATACAGCTGTGAATACCGGTGGCTGGCAGATAATTTTACCAAATGGCGGTAGGAGCAGATGTATTCGAGGTCAAGCGACGGAACGCTTGCCCCGTTTGTGTTTGGGGTACCCCCAAACCAATAAAAGGACATTACTTTAGGGGAAGAGGAGAGTATGGGGGAACCCAAAGAAAGGAGGAAGACGACCATGAGCAGAGATTTCTTAAGGAAGCTATTAATAAAACTAAATACAGATAAGAAGAGAGGGATTTGATGACAGGTAAGAAAGAGAAGACCATCAGTGGTGCAATGTACAGCGCACCGAATCTGGAGCACAATCTTAGAACCCACATTCCGCCAAACTCTGTGGAGGAGCGACGGCATTTAAACATGGTATATACAGATGATTGGGGGATTACCCTGCAGCAGGTATATGAAAAGTTATTTGCCGAGCATTACCGAGTGTGGCGTGAGCGGGAAATCAAGAAAGGGCGCGGAAAAAGATTTCCACCGACCTATTATGAGAAGATTGAGCAGGATAAGCAGAAACACCTTTGCTACGAGATTATCTGGCAGATAGGGGATATGCGGGACACGGGTTTCGTGTATAAACCGGAGGATGCGAATCGGGCGCAGGATTTGTTGGATGAATTTGCAAAGTATCTGTTGGAACTGCCGGAGGTATGTGTGGTAACGGAGAAGGAGCTGAATGATCCGAACTGGAAGCCAACATTTGACGCAGGACTGATTGTCCACCACATGGTTTATCACGGGGATGAAAATTCTCCCCACATTCACATGACCTATATTCCATATACAACCAACTCCTCAAAAGGGGCACCGGTCCAGAATGCATTTGCACAGACCTTCAGGGATTTGGGGTACCCTACCACCATGAAGCAGGCGGTAACCGAGACCGGTGATTTGGTCTGGCAGAAGGATGAGGATGGCAACCTGAAGCCGCAGATGAAGCGTGACCGTTACGGTGGCGCCGATTGGGTGGAAACACAGAAGGCGGTGCTTCAGGAGAAGATGCTAAAGGAGTTTGGTTGGGAGCGTTTTTACAAAGGCTCCAATCCGAGAGGAAATCTTACCTTGTCGGACTACCGCAGGGAAAAGGCGGCAGAGATGGCGAAGGAAGAGGAACGGAAACTTGAGGATATTAAGGATAAGGTTACAGCCGGACTGGCTACCATTCAGGCACAGGCGGAGCAGATGGAGGCGATACTGGAGTCTTTGGATAAGGGAGCAGAAGCAGAGCGGCAGTTGTCAGTTAGGATTACTGATAAGAATGTGGAACTGAATGAAGTGCTACAGGATTTGACGGATAAAAGCTATAAGCTGGATGAAGTGAAGCAGGACCTTAAGGATAAAAGTAATGAGTTGGATGAAGTTCATCAGGCTCTTACAAATAAAAAGAATGAGGTCTGGGAGCAGGAGAAACAGCTTGAGAGCATCAAGGAGGATGCGGACGAAGCGATGCAGAAGGCAAAGCTTGCGGGAAATCTCATCGAGTATTTTAAGGGTACTAATTCCGGTGAGCGGGAGCAGGCATACTTTGATAAGATGCTGGACCTTAAATACGAGAATGAGTGTCTGAAGCGAGAGAATCAGGAGCTGAAAGCCGAGAACCGAACGCTCAAAGCGAAACTGGAAAAAGCATATGAATTCATGAGGCAGTTTACCATCAACGGAATGAATATGCTGGAACACTTCTTGCGGAGCATCGGTGAGTGGGTACAGCAGAAGGTGGCTGAAATGAGTAGGTAAGAAGCTTAACAAATGGGGGAAGGGGTGTGAAAGCACTTCTTCTTCTTTTGTAAAATAGTATGTTGGAAAAGTGCGTCGGAAAAATATGTTTTATGTTGGAAAGTCCCGCATAGATTGAGAAAGTATGTTGGAAATGTATGTGGGAAATGTGGGAGGTGTGTTGGAATGGGATGAGGTTAGCTGAAATTGGGTGATTAAAAACAAATCCGTTCAAGGGGAATTTGGATATTCAGTCTATAGTAAGATCAATTGTTATGTTATTGGAATTAAATATAATATCAAGAATGTTTTGATATATATCAAGATATTCTTGAATTTTAGAATCTGAAATTATATAATATTATATATGATATTTTATTAGCTGTTGAATCTGGAGGATGAGAATGAATAATCAAGTGTTAGTTAATTATAATAAACTTTGGAAAAGACTTATAGATAAAAATATGAATAAAACAAAATTAAGAGAAAAGGCCCAGATTAGTACAAATGCAATTGCAAAGTTAGGAAAAAATGAATTTGTTTCTATGGAGACATTGGCGAAAATTTGTATTGCTCTGGAGTGTGGAGTTGATGATATTTTAGAATTTACTATGAATGAAAAATAAATTTAAAGCGAGAAGTGACAGTATATAATAAATATAAGGAGATGCGTATATATGGCTAAAAAAAATATACAGGGGATAGATAAAGAAAATTTCAGAGAACTATTGGACAACATTGGTTTTAAACTAGAAGATGGAATTGGAGAAGTATATACCAAAATGTATCCAGAACATAACGGATATACAATAAAGATTGATTTTGAAAAGGAAACAATTAATTATAGAGGGACTTCGGGAAATGGTATTACAGTTGTACGAGATACAACTTCTAATTTTAGTTATGATGAAAATGCAGTTGTTTTAGAATGTGTAGATAGACTGTTGACATTGGGATATAAACCTAAAGATATAACATTAGAGAAGTCTTTTCCAAATGGACATGATGCGACATATTTGGATATATTTGTTATGGAAGATAATAAATCTTATTTAATGATTGAATGTAAGACTTTTGGTAAGAGTTATCAAAATGAATTAAAGAATATGGGATTGCTTAAAAGAGATGGACAGCCTAAAGGACAATTATTTGCATATTATTCAGCTGAACAAGTACATACTAAGTTGTTGTGTTTGTATGCGTCTAGATATATTGGTGGGATGATAGAAAGAGAAAACGATATTATAGAGACTAAAGAAGAGTGGGCTAAACTAGGAAATATTAGAGAGATATTTGATAATTGGAATAAGAATTTTAACAATAAAGGAATATTTGAAAATGAATGTTTGCCATATAATTATCAAAATACAGGTCTTACTAGGGGAGAGTTAAAGCCTCTTACACAGGATTCAGCCACAACTATATTTAATCAGTTTCTTGAAATATTGCGTCATAACGCAGTATCTGATAAGCCTAATGCATTTAATAAAATGCTAAATCTTTTTGTGTGTAAGATTATGGATGAAGATAAACAAGATTCTGAAGAATTAGCTTTTCAGTGGAAGGAAAACTCAGACTATAATACATTGATGTCGAATTTGGAAGAATTATATAAGCAAGGAATGAATCAATTTCTGGGAATAGATGTAACAGATTATTCTGAAAATGAGCTTAATGCAGCGATTGTTAAGTTGGATGACAAGGATAAATCTGTTGTAATTAGTATGTTACAAAAATTGAGATTGCAGAAAGGTTCTGAATTTGCATTTACAGAAGTATATAACGAGGAATCATTTTTGATAAATGCTAAAATTGTTCGTGAAATTGTAGAATTATTACAGAAGTGGCAGTTTAGATATGGACATAAGCAACAATTTCTTGGTGTATTTTTTGAGCAGTTATTAGCAACAAGTATTAAGCAAGAATCTGGACAATTTTTTACACCCTTACCAATAGCAAGATTCATTGTGAGTTCGTTGCCATTAAAAGAGTTAACGTATCAAAAGTTACATGATAATAATACGAAAGAACTGTTGCCGGTTGCAATTGATTATGCTTGCGGAAGTGGTCATTTCCTTACAGAATATATGGATATTGAGCAAATGATAATTAATGAATATGATGTAGACGAAATTGGATTATCAAATTCAGCGAGAAAAAATTTGTTAAGATGGCAAAAAAATTCCGAAGACAGACTTTCGGGAGAGTTCGAATGGGCATCTGAACATGTGTATGGAATAGAAAAGGATTACAGGTTGGTTAAGACAACCAAAATTAGTACATTTTTAAATGGTGACGGTGATGCAAATATAATTCATGCAGATGGACTTGATAAATTTACCTCAAATAAATATTCAGGTTTATTAAAGTTGAAGAATAGTTCCAAAGGTCAGAATGAACACTTTGATATTGTGATTGCGAATCCACCGTATAGTGTAAATGCCTTTAAACAGACATTAAATGCGGATAATTCCGATTTTACATTATACGATTTAATATCAGATAAAAATGATGATATAGAGTGTCTTTTTGTAGAAAGAACTGCGCAACTCTTACACGCGGGGAAATACAGTGGATATGCTGCTATCATACTTCCGTCTTCCGTTTTTAGTAGTAATATTGATATATTGCACATTGAAACTAGAAATATAATTCTGAGAAATTTTCATATTTGCGCCATGGTAAGAATGAGTGCAAAAGTATTTGCGAAAACACCTACTGAAACAATTATATTATTCATGAAAAAACGAGAGTACATTGATTACGTAAGTATTCAAAATATGGTTGCTACGTTTTTTAAAAATGGTTCTGATTTTTCATATGCTGGGAACACATGTGTAATTCAATCTTATTTGAATGAGTGTTGTAGTGAACTTTCGATAGAAATGTATAAAAAATACTTAAATGGCATGGTTGAGGAAGAACATATTTATACAGATATGGTATTAAGAACATTTGAACGTGATGTGTTAGCAAATCTAAAGAAAAACAAGGCATATCAATCACTATCGGAAAAAGAAAAGAAGGAATTTATTGTAGCCAAGAAGAAAGAATATATTATTTCGCTAGAGAGGGAGAGAATAGAGGATTATTTACTTGTTTTTACGGATACAATTTTGATTGCAGATTCACTAGAAGGTGATGAAGGACAAGATTTTATTGGCTATAAGTTTTCAGAGAGGAGAACAAAAACTGGAATTAGAGATCGAAAAGATGGCGATGCGGTATCTACAAGCAAATTGTTTAATGAAAATGATTTATGGGAAGATTCTCAAAAACTTAATTATCATATAAATAAGGCGTGCAAAGGAGAAAAAACAGTTATTCCTGCTAGTCTTGCCGAACATGCGGAATGGCAAAAAGGTATTCAATTATTCAATTGGAATGTACCTTTTGATAATAGAATAAATGTGAGATTATCTGACGCAAAAAAGGAAAGACCGATTATAGACGGGTATAAAACTATAGAGTTTGGCGTATTAACGGATTCATATAGCGGAGATACGGCACTTTCACAGGAATACATTGGAAATCATAGGGGAGATTATCCTGTATTGTCTGCAAAGACACAAGGAGATGCTATTAAAGGACATATTGATACATGGAAGTATGACATGGAATGTGTTCAAATTACCACCAATGGTGTTAATTCAGGGACAGTGATATTTAGAGAAAAGCAAAAATTTAGTATTGGTGCAGATACAAGGGTATATACGTTGAAGAAAGAGTTTATAGATACTGTTAGTCTGAAGTACCTTAGTTATGCTATGAAAGTTGAACTGGCTAGGGGGGGATACTCTTGGAAAAAGAAATCAGGAAAAAGCATTATAAATGATACTGTTATTCATATTCCTGTTAATGATAAAGGTGAATATGATACGTTAGAGCAGAATCGAATTGTCGCTGAAATAGAGAAGAAAGAACAGGAAATAAGAGAAAAGGAGAATGAAATAAAAGAAAAAGACGAGTCTGTAATGCGTAAGTTTGATGAATTATTTGGAGACATAAGTTTAAATGATAAAGGCTGGAAAAGTGAGCGAGTATTACAGAAAAAAAACTTAAAAAATGGTTTGAATTATAGTTATGATGAAAATGGAGTTAGAATTCGAAGTTTAGGAGTAGGAGATTTTGAAAATAAATATTCTATAAATAATACGGATGATTTAGATGAAATTTCATTGAATCAAATGCCACCAGAAGAATACTTGCTGAAAGATAATGATATTGTTTTTGTTCGCTCTAATGGAAACAAAGAGTTAGTTGGAAGAAGTGTTATTATCAAGACGGGAAAAGAACCAGTTTCTTTTAGCGGATTTTGCATAAGATATAGAAATGATAATGAGGAAATAGATCCTGTTTATTTGCTATATGTTTTAAAAACAGAGTTTTTCCGCAAGTTATTGAGAGGAAATGGTTCAAATATTAAAAATTTAAATCAAGATATTTTGTCTGCGTTGTCAATTCCTGTACCACCTATGCCTTTACAAGAAAAATTTTTAGAGTTTGTGTATAAAACTGAGCTAGACAAAAAGAGTATAGAAGAAGAAATTGAAAATATGCAAAATGAATTAAACAAAATTCAAGAGAGATATTTTTGAAGAGGTATTAAAGAAAGGAAAGTGAGATGAGCATTTTGGAAAAAACTTTTGACCTTTCACAATTTGATGAATACAGAGAAGACAACAGAAGAGAAGTGAAAAAAGCAGATGGTGGTTTGCCTGTTTCTTTGTGGGACACCTATTCTTCCTTTGCAAACTGCTATGGTGGAGTTATTATTCTTGGTGTCAAAGAAAACAAAGATGGTAGTTGGAGAACTACCGGTCTCCAGAATGCATCTAAGCTTCGCAAGGAATTTTGGGATAATATGAATAATCCTAAGAAGGTAAATATTAATCTTTTGTCAGATGATGATGTACAGACCTATGAAGTTGGTGACAATAAGGATGTCATTATGGTTATTTATGTACCTATGGCAAAGCGTGAGCAGAAGCCGGTATACATCAACAATGATATTTTTAATGGCACTTTCCGCCGTAATTATGAGGGCGATTATCATTGTACCAGATTGCAGGTAAAGACCATGCTTCGTGATCAGACCGAGCGTACTATGGATATGGAGGTGCTTGATAAGGTTCCGATGGAAGATTTGAATTATGATACTATTCACGGATACCGTAATAGCCATCGTTCTTTAAAAGAGGGACATCCTTTTGAGCGCCTAAGCGACCATGAGTATCTGAGAAGCATTGGTGCGGCTGCTATTTCTGATGAAGATGGAAAGTTGCATCCTACGGCAGCAGGTATGCTGATGTTTGGTGATGAGTATAACATTGTGCGTCACTTCCCGGAGTATTTCTTGGATTATAGAGAAGAGTTGGACCCCACCACTCGTTGGAGCGACCGTTTGCAGTCAAGTTCCGGTGAATGGTCCGGAAATGTGTGCGACTTCTATTTTAGGGTTTATAACAAGATTATCAAAGACATTAAGGTGCCTTTTAAAATGGTCGGTGGCGAACGTGTTGACGATACTCCGGTACACAAGGCGCTTCGTGAGGCTTTGGCAAACTGCCTGATTAATGCAGATTATCACGGTTTGCGTGGTGTTGTTATCCGTAAGGAACCGGACAAGCTGGTTTTGGCAAATCCGGGTTATGTTAGAACGGGTAAAAAGCAGATGCGTCTTGGTGGCGAATCCGATCCTCGAAACAAGGCTCTTATGAAAATGTTTAATCTTATTAATATCGGTGAACGCGCCGGAAGCGGTGTGCCGAATATCTTTAATGTGTGGGCAGATGAAGGCTGGGAAGAACCGGTGATTGAGGAGAGATTTGATCCGGATAGAACGGTACTGTCGCTTTCTTTTTTGAAAAAAGTGTCGGAAAAAAGTGGCGAAAAAAAAGTGGCGAAAAAAAGTGGCGAAAAAAAAGTGACGAAAAAAACACAAGAAAAGTACGATGCAATTTTGAACGCTATGCAGCATGACAAGTGGTATAAGGCTTCTGAATTTGAAACTGTTGCCGGTGTTAAAGAGTCAAGAATTAAGGTGTTGCTTAAGGATATGTTGGAGCAAGGCTTGATTGAAAGTACTGGTAGTACTAAGGGGAAGATGTATAAGAAAATTAATGTGAATTAATATAAGGTATTGGAGTGGGTACAAATGAGTGAAATTGTCGGTAGAGAGGTAAAACGTTGGTCGGAAACACTAGCGGAACTGAATGAATACGATATAACATTGGTCAATATTTTGCTGAAACATTATGAAGATCTTATAGAAGCGGGTGGGACTGCTGGAGGTAAAAGAGCTAATAAAATTGCGGAGTATATTGGTGAGAAGCAAGGTGTATGTGATAAAACTATTGAGACTTTGTCATTTGGTTCGGAAAAAAATACAAAGAAGATAAAGAAATTGAATGTCTTGGAAGTAGATTCATTTAGAGGTTTTTCGGTGAGTCGAACATTTAATCTTGATAAGCAATATGTATTTCTATATGGACCGAATGGATCTGGCAAATCAAGTTT
This sequence comes from Lachnospiraceae bacterium, assembly GCA_017453065.1. GTDB lineage: Bacteria > Bacillota > Clostridia > Lachnospirales > Lachnospiraceae > Acetatifactor. The sequence continues at coordinate 12,149 of JAFTKW010000022.1, forward strand.
TAGTGAAGCCTTAGAATACGGTTTGCTTGGTATTATTGAAGAAGCAGAAGCAAACAAAATCAAACTATCTACTTACATAAAGAATACTGCAACAAAAAAGGGGAAAAAGCCTATAATTACTTGTACGTATGAGGATGGATCAGAAGATGAAGCTATAATTGATTATGATGCTTATAGATTTGCATTTGTAGAAAAAAATAGAATTGCGGATTTTTCTCATATTAGTGTATTGAATTCTAAGAATCAGAATGAGAGAATAGCTGCTTTATTTGGACTATCAGCCTTTAACGAGTTTGTACAAGGGTTCACGACAAATTTTGATGAGAAATATTTAACAACAAGTTCTGTTACGGAGAAACTATTTGAAGAAAAAAAGCTATCGAGAGATTCTAAAGAAAAACAACTTCAAGAAAGCAAAGATGAATTAGATAGAATTAAAGATTTGCTTGTAGAAGAAATTGCAAAACTTAAAAAACAGGAAATAACAGAGGTTGACAGTGCATTAGATTATCTTGATAATCCTACGACAGGTGTTTTGACTGTAAAAATTGCAGAGCGAGATAAACAGTATGTTACTCCAATACCGGTAGAACATATTGAAAACTTTATAAATTACATTTTGAAATTGCAGAAAAATCTTAAAACCGTTAATGAAAATAGAAACAAATTATCGGATATGGCTCTGCAGGTAAATTATAAAAATTTGTATGAGATTATATCTGAATTGGAAGAAACGACGAGTTGTCCTGCTTGTGGAACGAATTTGGCTATTGCTGAAAAAAATCCATATGAATATGCTAAAGAGCAGTTAAAAACATTTACTGAAATTGAACTGATACAGAAAAAAATCAATGATGCAGCTCAAAATGCTAGGGAGAACATTCGTGAGATATTAGATTTTATTTTGGGAAATCAAGAATTTTTTAAACTATTACAAATAAAAACAGACAACATGGTTTCCGTAGAATTGGAAGATATTCGAATGTATGTGGATACTGTGAGTAAGTGGTTTGAATTTTGTGAAGAATTAAAGGAATTTGACAAGATAGTTGCCCGAAATAAAATAGAAGAATACAATAAGGTGGCAAACAAATCAAATTCTGAATATGATCAACAAGTTGCAGAGCTTAGTGCTGTAAGAAACGCACTTATGACATTAAAAACTCAGATGAATGAAAAGGAGCAGATAATAAAGAGATGCCAAAAAGAGATTAAGGAGTTTGATGAACAAAGCGAGGATACAATAAAGAAAATTCAGGAAGAAAAAAGAATTTGTGAATTCAATGTAAAAATTATAGAAGCTTATAATAAGATAATTGGTAGTTTGGTTAATTATAATAATGAGTTGCCGAGGCAGATGGCACAGGATTTAGAACAGAAAATCGTCGATTATTATAATACAATCAATCAGGATGATGCAGATTTTGAAAAGATAGAAGAATTAATTTTACCGGATGCAACTTCTGATAAAATGTATATCACATTTGCTGATGGTAGCACATCGGAGGCGTTACAAGTTTTAAGTGAAGGCCATATTAAAATATTGGGCTTGTCAATTCTTTTAGCTAAAGCGGTGCATGATAATTTAAACTTTATTATATTTGACGATATTGTAAATGCCATTGATGATGATCATAGAAATGGTGTGGCGGATTTATTAATGAATCATGTCGATTTTGCAAACACACAGATTATATTGTCTACACACGGAGACCAATTCATTTTTAAATTGCAAGATAAGTTAGGTCAAAAGAGAGTAAAAGAAAATGCTGTTGTATATAAATTTATTCCAGCAGATTCATTGGAGGAACGAGGTGTAATAGTAGAATACTCTGATTCAAAAACACCATTGATGGCTGCAGAGGAAAAGTACAATGAAAATGAAACAAAAGATGCTGCTTCAAAATGTCGACAAGCAATGGAGTGTGTTGCATATAATTTATGGAATTTAATTGCTAAATCTTCAGATGCAATGATATCTGTAGGGATGAGAAGTCCTAAAAGTTTACCGGATTTAAGTTCTATAGTGGATGGTTTGATTAAGAAAACTGGTAAGATAAAGGGTATGGAAGATATAAACGCAGAGCTCAAGAGCCTTAAAGAACCTGGAAATTGGCGTGTTCTGAATAAAGGTACTCATTACGAAGATGAACAGAAGGAATTTGAGCGAGCAGATGTAAAATGTGTTTATGATCATTTGGTTAAGTTAGATGATATGATTAGAAATACGAAGATTGCAAATATTGCTGAGACAAAATGAAGTTCAAGAGAGATTTGGAGGTGAGAAAAATGGCGCAACAAGAAAATCCCATCGTTTTTATTAGTTATTCACAAGATTCATTATCTTTTGCAGATCAAGTACTTTCTTTTGCCAACAAATTGAGAAGTGAAGGAATTGATGCTATTCTGGATCAGTATGAAGAGGCACCTTCTGAAGGGTGGCCAAGATGGATGGAAAATAGTATAAATAGAGCTGACTATGTTATAGTGATTGGTTCAAAAGGATATTATGATAAAATATATGGAAATGTAGAACCGGGAAAAGGTCGGGGTGTTAAATGGGAAGGGAATCTCATTTATCAGAAATTATATATGTCGGATGCAATGAATGGCAAATATATTCCGGTTGTTTTTGATGAGAGCGATTTGGAGTATATTCCAACTCCGCTTCAAGGAAGCACTTATTATAATATTAGCAACGAGGATGGATATAATAGATTATATTGGAGATTGAGAGGCATTAATACGAAAGAAAAACCGCCACTTGGAAAATTGAGACCACTGCCAGAAAAAGAAAGAAAAAATTTATTTATCACTTCGATGATAGATCTTGAGGCGTGGAATAAAGCAGTTTGGCGTGGGGCAGGTTTTGTATTAGGATATATGCCGTTACCGGCGTTGCTATTGCCTTTTGTTAACGAAAAATACGCAATTAAGATTTTTGAAGATTGGATAAAGATAATAGGAAGAGATGATAAAAAAGAAGATATAAGGATTGCATTAGTAGAAGGAGATGTACCGGGGGAGGCATCTGGATATTACGTAGTTGTTGGAAATAATATTGATGAAGCTATGAAGCGAGCGGAAAAAGGTGGTTTTTCTGCGGACGAGACAATGATACTTAATGTGTCTCGTATAATTCGTGCAAATCCTAGAGATGATTTCCAATCATTCAATTACTTTAAAGAGGCATATCATCAATATGGAGAATACATGTTAATGCCTGCTGTATTGAATGAAATAACTGGAGAAATCAAACCACTTCCGCAGTATGGAATACATAAGAAACAGTTGGTTTATAGGCACATTTCAGAGATAACAGAAAATGACCAAGATGCTATTTTGCTTCAGAAGAATAAGCCGTTTGCAACATATAAGCCAAAGTAGGTTTGGCGAGTGAAAAACTCCCGGTTAAAGTATTTTGAGCAAAGATACACACAATCTCCTTTCGTGTGTACTTTTACTTGACTGTGTATCACGCCACAGCGTTATGGCACCTGTGTCACATTAAAAAACGGAACATGGTATCCTCTGATACAAAAAATCATGTATCAAACCTTCCAAATCGTGTATCACAATCTGCAAAATATGTATCATATCTTAATTTTTGTAAAAAATGCCGATTTACATCGTTTTTCGCCCATGCTATACCATGGCTATGGTGGACGAAAAAGCGTGATACGTTTTTGATACTTTCCCCTGGAAAAAGGCTAAATAATAGGTAAAATACCCATGATATGAGTCAAAAAACGGCAAAAACCGTAACAATTAAGTTTCTAAATAAGCAAAATCAGACCGTGAGGGTGGACGTACAGTAGGTTCAGGTCGTGTTGCTACAATCATCGAGTAATGATAACTAGCACATGCTAGACAATTGAATTGATTCTTTTAGAATAACATTCAAATAATGAACAGCCCTCTGGTTTCCAGAGGGCTGTTCTATTATATCTATTTATTATTTTATTTATTTCTTTTTATTTTCTTTTATCCATTTCGGATTAGTAATCCTTTTTATTTTTATGACTTATTCATGCGGCTAAAATTAATTTTGCGAAACCACTTGACTAATTGCACGCGGTGTAGTTTACTTAAATAAGTAGTAATAAAAACTATATCAAGGGGTAAAGAAAAATGTTACAAATAGTTACTGACTCATCAACACTGTACACTGTAGAAGCAGGAAAAGAAAAGGGAGTTGAATCTATTCCTCTCTGTGTGAGCATTGGAGATATGGAAGGGAGAGACCTTCAGATTGATATGGAGGACTTTTACGGAAGGATTCAAAAAGGCGAAGTTCCAACATCTTCTCAGCCACCCATCGGTGATGTGATTGATGTGTATGAGAAATATAAGGAAGATGAGATTATCAATATTTCTATGGCAGATGGCCTTTCTGGTACATACCAGACAGCGTGCAGCGCACGTGAAATGGTTGAGCACAAAGACAACATTACTGTTTTTAATAGTATGACCCTGTGCGGTCCTCATCGCTATATGGTGGAAAGGGCACAGCAGATGAAACAGGAGGGAAAGGGCAAGAAGGAGATTCTAGAGTGGCTTGAAGAAGCAAAGAATAAGACAGAATCCTTCTTGATTCCTCAAGATTTTGGCTTCCTTAAAAGAGGTGGACGATTGGCACCAATGACTGCAAATATTGGTTCGGTACTGAAATTGAAACCGATTATGACTTTAACAGAAGATTGCAGACAGTTAAAGATTTATGGTATTAAACGTACCATGAATGCTGCAGTTGGAACAATTATCGAACATTGGAAGAAGAAATGTTTGGATGCACGTCATATTTTGTATGTGGTTCATGCAAACGTTCCTGAAGAAGCAAAACAAGTTGCAGAACGTATAAAAGAAGCGTTTCCATCGCTGGAGATTGAAATACATCCACTGAGTCCAGTGTTTGCGACTCAGGGTGGCCCTGGATGTATCGCAGTGCAGTATATTGAAAAATAGCGTAGCATACAGAAACAGGAAATAAATTTAGATTCCCTCTAGGACGATATAATATAGTCCTAGAGGGAATTTGGCTTTACATGATTTTGGGAATATGAACGCTGTATTTTCGAGAGGTAAATGCAACATATATATTGGATTAAGTGTCGCCTTTTGATATAATGAAACTTGCGTGAAAAGCAATACAAAAGGGAAAGGAATGATTAGTATGGGTTTTTCAAAATATTTGGATTCCAAAAGAAGTGAAATAAAACAGCTTGTGGCGGAATTGGGTAAAAACTTTATGTACGTGAGTGTCTTAGGGGTAGACACCAAGGCCACAGATTATCGTGTGGATTTAAATACCTCTAACATCAATCCGGGTTCTGACAAGGAATGTGGATTTGTGATTAAGCTGAGCAATGGAAGAGAGTTTTATGAATATTCACTGGATGATATTACAGGGGATATTTGCGCTTTGGCAGAGGAAATTGTTTCTTCACTGACTTTAAGCGAGACGCTTAAGGGCAAAGTGATTGATGAGGTGGTTTTGGCGGATGAGCCACTTAAGAAATCTTTTTCCAGACCAGGAGACTTTGAAGATTATTCCGACAAGCAGATTTTGGGTTTCTGCAAGGGGTATGTAGAATTGCTGAAGGGCAAATCAGAGCATATTTTAAATGCACTTACCTTTGTAACTAAAATCGAAGTATCACAGCTCTTTATATCCAAAGCACGCGAGCTAGATCAGAATTATTGCTGGGCAACCGCTATGTGTGCGTTGGTTTATCATGAAAATGACAAGACCATACAGACCATGGATTATGCTGCAGATACTACACTTAAAGTGGTTATGGAGCAGCTACCAGCTGGGGCAGATGAATTGGTACATAAAGCGCACATGCTTACTTTGGCAAAACCAATTGAGCCAGGCGTATATGATGTCATCACTGCGCCTTCCATTACAGGCTTGATTGCTCATGAGGCATTCGGCCACGGCGTAGAAATGGACCAGTTTGTAAAGGATAGAGCATTGGCGAAACAGTTTGTAGGAGATTATGTGGCTTCACCAATCGTAAATATGAGAGACGGTGCGGCATCTACCCTAAGCGTAGCATCTTACTTTTTTGATGGCGACGGGGTGCTGGCAGGCGATACACAGATTATCAAGGATGGTATTTTGGTTACGGGTATTTCTGATTTGGCATCTGCTAGTCAGCTTGGAACGAAACCAACTGGAAATGGTCGTAGACAGTCTACTCGAAGAAAAGCATATGCGAGAATGACCAATACTTTCTTTGAAAAAGGTACAGACAAATTAGAGGACATGATTGCTAGTATAGATCACGGCTATATGCTGTTTGAAACCAACAACGGTATGGAGGACCCTAAGAACTGGGCGATTCAGTGTGTGGCGGAATACGGCATTGAAATCGTGGACGGAAAGCTGACAGACAACTGGGTTTCACCAGTGGTGATGAGTGGCTATGTGCCAGATTTGCTAAAGTCTATTACAATGATTTCAGACGATTTTGAGATTATTGGTTTGGGACATTGCGGAAAGGGCTACAAGGAATGGGTTCGTGTCAGTGATGGCGGCCCAGCTTTGAAGGCAAGGGTGAAATTAGGATGATAAAAGTTATAGAATTATTGAAGAGTAATAGTCGTGTAGACGATTACAAGATTAACCTGACGGAAAAGGAAAGCTACGAGCTCTTTTTTGTGAAGGGCAAATTGGAAACGGTAAGAAGAACACATACTGTGGACAAACAGGTAACTGTATATGTAAATCATGGGGAGTTTAAGGGACATTCCTCTTTCGTGGTTTACCCATCTACTACTGTGGAAGAAATAGAAGCGGAAATTGAGCAGTGTGTAGAAAAAGCCCTTCTTATTGACAATCAGAATTATGAGTTGCCAGCAGGAGAAGAAGGACAGTTTCAGGTGGAAAGCAATTTCCAGGGCCGTTCCTTAAATGAGATTGCAAGTGTGATTACAGAGGCAGTATTCAAAGCTCAGGGAGATGCGGATACTTCTCTAAACTCCGTAGAGGTGTTCGTAAATCAAATAAAGGGAACAGTAATCAATAGCAGAGGCATCCACAAGACACAGGTTAGATATGCTGCTATGGTGGAAGCGATTCCTACCTACAACGGTGAAAGTGAGTCAGTAGAACTTTATCAGCAGTACAATTTCAATGATTTAAATGCAGAAACTATTACTGCTGAAATCGCTGGTAAACTTGTGGAAGTAAAGGCTAGATTTAAAGCAAAGAAGCCAGAGGAAGAACTTTCTGGAAAGGTTATTTTTAACAAGCAGGAACTTCGTGAACTGTTCTCCAGATTGACAGATGAATTGCACTATCAGACAGTGTATGGAAAGTCCAATGTGTTTAAGAAGGGCGATATGATGCAGAAGGATAGAACAGGAGATCCTTTGTGCATTACTATGGCGGGAGAAGTGCCAAACAATATCGGCAGTGCCAAGTTTGATGGCGACGGTATGTCGCTTACAGATATTCAGATTGTAAAGGATGGTCAGGCGGTTGCTTACTATGGTGACAATCGTTTTGGACAGTATTTAGGGGAAACACCAACAGGTAATCTCGGCTGCACCATCGTGGAGGCTGGAAGTGCCTGCGCGAAGTGTCTCAGCCAAGCACCATATTTGGAGGTGGTTTCTATGTCTGGTTTGCAGGTAGACACCTTCAATGATTACATCGGAGGCGAGGTGCGTCTTGCATATTATAATGATGGTAAGGCCATTACTCCAGTAACAGGGATTTCGATCACTGGAAAACTCTCCGAAGTGCTTAGTGGCATGAGACTTTCTACAGAAACAGCAACGGACAATAGCTATGTGGGCCCGAAAAAGGCTATCTTGGAAGGAATGAAGATTTTCTAAAGCGCGAGATACCCACATGGGAAATAAATACCTTGACAATTGACAATATGATAAATATAATCATCTCAATAACATAAGAAAAGCGACGACGGAAAAAAGTAGTTTAGTTGGAAGCATCCAGAGAGAATAGCATTTGGTGGAAGCTATTTATGTGGAAGGTAGACGAAAACCATTCCAGAGCTGTAACGCCGAAATTATGTAAGTGTTACCGTAAACCTGCGTTAAAGGGAAGGATTTGATGGAATCTGAAGTGAAAAGTTAAGGTGGAACCGTGCAAAATGCACCCTTAAGACTATATTAATATGGTCTTATGGGTGCTTTTCTTGTGTTATGTGTTATGGCGACGAGGCGAGCGGTCCAACCGAAGGTTGGAAACGGATGAAGCATAAAGCCTTCTGGATGCTTGCATACGAAGAAGGCTTTGTGCGAAAAACGTGACAGGCGCTCGGCAAGGAGCATTCGCCGACCGCTAATCATCTCGATGTTTGCTACGCAAATATCGAGATGGACGTAACAGTTAGTTATGCATAAGAAAGGAGAAACAAATTATGAAGGTTCTACGCAAAAATGGAGAAATTGTAGAAGTGAGTTTTGACGAGCAGGAGGGTAAGAAGGCATTCTGGCATACAAGCGCACACGTGCTGGCGCAGGCGGTAAAACGTTTGTACCCAGAGGTAAAATGTGCCATTGGGCCAGCCATTGAAAATGGTTTTTATTATGATTTTGAATTTCCATTCCAGTTTTCAGAAGACAACTTAAAAGAAGTGGAAGAGGAAATGAGAAAAATCGTGAAGGAATCTCTTTCTCTGCAGGTTTATGAGAAATCCAAAGAGGAAGCCATTGCCTATATGGAAAAGGCCGGAGAGGATTACAAACTTGAGTTGATTAGGGAATTGGATGAAGGACAGCAAATCAGTTTTTACAGACAGGGAGATTACGAGGAATTTTGTGCTGGTCCACATATTTCTAATTCCTGCCAGATTAAAGCAATTAAACTGCTGTCAGTAGCAGGCGCTTATTGGCGAGGTGATGAAAAGAATCCGATGCTGACAAGAATCTATGGTATTTCATTTCCAAAGGTATCACAGCTTGAAGAGTATTTAAAGATGCTGGAAGAAGCCAAAGCAAGAGATCATAGAAAACTTGGTAAAGAATTGGGGTTGTTTATGCTGGTGCCAGAGGGCCCAGGTTTTCCTTTTTTTCTACCTAAGGGACTAGTTCTTAAAAATATTCTGATTGATTATTGGAGACAGATTCACAAAAAGAATGGTTATAAGGAAATTGCAACACCAATCATGCTAGACAAGACACTGTGGAAACAGTCTGGGCATTGGGACCACTATAGAGAGAACATGTATTTATCAGAAGTGGACGATGTGGAATATGCAATCAAACCTATGAACTGTCCAGGAGGAATGTTGGTTTACAAATCAGAAGCACATTCTTACAGAGACCTTCCACTTAGAGTGGGAGAACTTGGCATTGTACACAGAGCGGAAAAATCTGGAACGCTCCACGGACTGATGAGAGCAAGAGCATTTACACAGGATGATGCGCATATCTTCATGAGAGAAGATCAAGTGATGGATGAAATACAGGGTGTTATGCGTCTGATTGATGAAGTCTATCACAAATTCGGATTTTCTTACGAGATTGAACTTTCTACAAGACCAGAGAATTCCATTGGCAGTGATGAAGATTGGGAACTGGCTACACAGGCACTTGAAAAAGCAGTACAAGGCATGGGCAAATCCTATGTAATCAATGAAGGAGATGGAGCTTTCTATGGCCCTAAACTAGATTTTCATCTGAAAGATTCTATAGGAAGAACATGGCAGTGTGGAACAATTCAGCTTGATTTCCAACTTCCACAGAGGTTTGACATCGATTACATCGGTGCAGATGGTGAGAAGCATAGACCAATCATGCTTCATAGAGTGGTATTTGGATCTATTGAACGTTTCATTGGTATTTTGATCGAGCACTATGCGGGCAAGTTTCCGGCTTGGCTTGCTCCAGTACAGGTGAAAATCCTTGCCGTTTCCGATAAATATGTTGCGTATGCACAGGAAGTGGCAGCCAGATTGGAAGAGCGCGGAGTGCGTATTGAATTGGATGACAGAGATGAAAAGTTGGGATACAAGATTCGAGAGGCCAGAATGGATAAGGTTCCCTACATGATTGTTGTCGGAGAAAAGGAACAAAACAACAAATCTGTATCTGTAAGACAGAGAGATGCCAAGGAGGGCAACCAGGACTTGGGAGAGATGTGTATTGAACAACTGATAGAACTAGTAAAGAGTCACGGGTAACCGTGGCTCTTTTTCATGCATAATTCTATTGGCTTTATCCGCTTGAAATGGCGAATTTTGTATGCTTTTGGGACATCTGATGGTTTACACTATGTTTTTGCCATGATACAATGAAAGGTGGATATTTGTGTATAAAACTATTGTTTTGTTCAAAATGTGTTGAACTTTGCTGAGGAAGAAACATGAAAATCAAGGGAAAAGTACTTGTTTTTGTGGTGGTCATGCTTTCAACAATAGTTGTTTCGTGTCAAGGGAAAATAGATGAAAAATCTGCCGGGTCAGACCAAATTTCCAGCGAGACAACAGATTTTATTGAGATAGAAGAAGTCACGACTAAAACAGAGGAAGAAATAGAATACAGTACCACAGAAGAAGTGTCGTCACAACCTCAAGAGGAAGAGCATTATTTGTATTCCTATGAAGGTGACAGTTATCGATATGCGATTACCATGGACTTCGAGGAATTGTTGAGTTTTCATGATGAAAAGGGAAGTGTAGAGGTGCTCACTGGTGGGGGCACGTATCAGATACAGGATGACTTGGGTCAAATGCAAGTGGAAGCAATTGGATTACAGGACTATCTGGTATCAGATGAGGACGGTAACACAGTTGTATGGGCGATATACGAGATGTCAGATGGGTCCAAGGCAGCAAACAAATACACGATGTATGAAGATCATATCAACGTGGTTGCAGTGCTGCAAAGTGTAGATAGTCCATACCAGACTTACGAAGCGATATTAGATAGAAACTTTCTATGCCAAGCAGATTCTTGCGAGAAGAAAGTTTCATCGCAATGGGTATATCCAGACAATGGAGACTTCCCATATAAAGTTGCAGATGGAATAGTTACTATTCAGACTTTCGAAGAAACACGCAGATTGTATACCTTTTTGCGAGGTTCCAGTATTAGGCCTTTGATTCTGTTTGAAGACTATCCCGAGGAAGACATTCCAGTATATATTGAGGATGCAAATCTGGAGGAATATCAAATCGAGTATGATCTGGTATTTGAAAATCACGAAGATAAAAAAGATGCGGATTTGCTTGCTTTATTTAAAGGTCGAAACAGTAGCTTTGCAGTGAAAATCGATTGTGTGACGGAAGAGACTTCTAAATCCACACTATATTATGCAGATGAAGTGGAGTTTGATATAAATATTACAAATCTGGCGAAAGACAGTAATAACTTGGCCGTAGATTATGTGTTGTATGATTACAACGGAACGCCACTCCTAACGGAATCGATCACCTTGGTGGTGGAAAGTGATGAGCAGATAGATATACCGATTTTTTTACAAACAACACAAAAAGGTATATTTTACATAGATCTGAAGATAGATACCCTAACAGAGGAATATCGTGAATTGTACTCCTTTGCATTGCTCTCAGAGCATGAACATGAATACGCGGACACAAATCCTTTTGGAGTCAGCGGAGTGCGATTCGGTGAATATGAACCAAATGACACTACGGTAGAGCTGTTAGAGGCCTTAGGGGCCTTTAATGTGAGAGTTTGTATATCCTGCCCGGATTATTTGGCGGAAGACAAAACCATATTGGACAAGTACCTTAAACGGTTGGTCAACGCCAACATCAGGGTAAATGGACAGTTTTTGTTAATGGATGACTGGGTGATGCCAACTCAGGACAATGCCCAGGAATACATGACTCAAATAGATGAGACCCTAAACGTAGTTGGCAAATATTTAAGCAGTTGTGAAATTGGAAATGAGTACAACCTCAACCATGATAAGGCAACGACAAAGGCAGCAATGCAACAGTACATCAAAGAGTACTTTGAACCAGGATATAAGGTCATAAAGGAACAATACAGCTTGCCATTTATCAATGCCGCTGTAGGGCTAAGTGATGTGGATTGGATGAAAGCAATGGTTTCTGCTGGGATATATGACAAACAGCAGATTTTGGCTACTCATGCCTATGGATTTCCATGGGCCCCAGATCGCTACACTAGTTCCAGCTTTGAATTAAGTATTGAAGGTTCCTTGAAACGAACGAAGAAATTCTTAAGTCAATATGGCAATATGACTTGGTTCGTCAATGAGATAGGATACCCAACCGCGGCAATGGATGATGAGGGGAAAACCCAGAGCGTTGATTTGCGAACCCAGGCAGATTATTTGGTTAGAGCAAATATCTTAGCATTATCCTATGGAGCGGATGAGGTAGAAGTATATAGTTTATACGATCAACCAAACGTGTTTAAGGGCTTAGATCCTACCAACAATGAATTTCATTTTGGGCTGTTTTACTATGAGGATTATTTCGGGAGAGTAATGCCAAAGCCATCTGCGGTGGCATATCAGAATATGACATCGTGTTTAGATGGAGTACAGGCTTGCAATGAGATAGAGACAAACTCAGCTACTGCAAGGGTTTTTCGCTTGGAACTTGCAGATGGAGAGTTGGTTTATGCAGGGTGGAGCAATTGCAGTAGACTTATCAATGACAAAAAGGGTGCCACGAAACGCACCCCAGTTATGCCATGGGAGAATCAGTGGAAGGAATCGGAGTCGGTGCTCATCCCGGTGGATGGAAATTATGTGGAAGTTGTAAATACTATGGGAAATAAATCTGTTGTTCCGGTAATAAACGGATATGTCAATGTGGCATTGGATGGTTCCCCAAAGTTTATTAAAATAATCAATTAAGTGAGGTAGTTATGAAAAGTAAGATTAATCTGTATCGCTGTAAAGATCAGGTTGTTAACGATGCCTTCGACAGGGCGATTGTTAACATCTATGTAAAAAAGGAAAAAAACGGATATAAATCCTATGTGCTTTGCGGAAGCGAAGCAGGTGTAGGTTCCACATCTGTTGCTGTAGAGATGGCGATAGCACTCTCTGTAGCAGGCTGGAAAACCATTCTTGTGGATGGCGACTTGAGAAAGAGCAAAGACTACAAGAGATTGAACCAAAGTGCGAAATATGGTTTGTCAGAATATGTAAGAGAAATGGCAAAGCAGGAAGATATTATTTACGAAACAAACTGGAGCTCTCTGGATTATATTCCATGTGGTCTGGATGATTCGGAAAGTCCTGTACGTACACTTTGCTCAGTGAGAATGGAAAAATTGATGACTGACTTAAGAGAACAGTATGATTATATAATCATTGATGTTCCATCCATTAACTCATCCGTTGATGGACAAATTTTGGCTTCAAAAGCGGATGCTACAATTTTGGTGGCAGCAGTTGGAACTTCTAAAAAGAAGAATTTGGAAGATGCAAAGAAGAAATTTGAAGAGGCTGGTGCCAATGTAATCGGTGTTATAGAGAATAAAGTACCTATTGAAGAATACAAGAAATACATCAAAGACTTTGATTACTTCAAAACCAAAAAATATGTGAAGAAATAAGAGGGACAGTCATGAAAAAGAAGTTATTAGCTTTTAGTTTATTATTTACAATGCTGGGTTCTTTGCTCTGCGAGGTACCTGTATATGCAACAACAGGTGGAACTCTTGCAACAAATGGAACAGAGCAGTCAGAGGCAGGCTACGGATTTTACAATCCAAAGGTTTTGGTGACATCTTACGAGATTACAGAAGGAATCGTGGCGAAGGATGAGGAGTTCACAATCAAGGTAGAACTTACCAATATGAATAGCCATGCAGACGCTTACAATGTTGTTACAACGTTTACTTCCTATTCTAACAATGTTTATATTACAGAAGGAAATAGCAACGTTACATATTTTGAACAGATTAAAGCGGGTGAATCCGTATCCTTTACTATGGAACTGGGCGTTATGGACGTAAGCCTTTCCGATTCCGTTTCGCTGGGCTTTACCTCTGTTTACAGCAATGATGAAGGTGTGGAGTATGGTATCGAATCCATCGTTACCCCTTTGATTGAAGAAAAAGCAGAGATGGAAGTTCCTGCAGTTTCCGTAGCAACAAAAGCAGTGGTGGGTGCGAAAGCGCTTGTGAGTGTTCGTTATTCAAATGTGGGCGACAACAGAATCGAAAATGTTGTAATGAAAGTTGAAGGCAACATTGAAGAAAGCCAGAAGACAGTGAAACTGGATGAGCTGAATGTAGGAGAACAGAAATACCTGGATTACTATGTTACATTTGCACAAGAGGGAGAACAGAAGCTGACCATCTCTTTTGAATATCAGGATTCCAACGGAAACAACTATACCATTGATGCAAAAGAATATACGGTGGATGTTTATTCTTACACTAATGTAGACGACGAAGCGGGAGTAATTAACACAGAGAGATTCACCATTGGATCTAAAGAAATTTATATGCTTATTGCTGCCAGCGTTTTAGTTGGCGCAGCTTTGATAGTTGCTGTTGTGACACTTGTGAGAAAAAGAAGCAAGGATGCGAAGAAGAAGGAGCAGAAATAATGATTTTTGATAAGATTGTTGAGATAGATATTGTCAGATGCTTAAAAGCAATCTGGAAAAGAAAAGAAAGAGTAATGATTGCTGGCTTAGTGGGCTTGGTTCTTGGCGTTTTGTTGGCTGTCTTTTATGTGGATACAGTGGACGAATACAAGGCAACCGCAAGTGTATATAGTATTTCTTACGGTTCTTACGACGCTTCTGCAGAAGGCCTGCAGACACTGCGTGCTTACGAAGATGTTGTAAAGAGTTTGAGAGTGGCAGAGAGAGCTGCTCTGCTTTTGGGAGATGGAAGTGTAGACAAATTTGCAATCTATGACATGATTGAGTTGGAAGAGGATTCCGACAGTCAGTCTGCCAACTCCAGCATACTGAATATCAGCGCAAAGACTACAAATCCAGACACGGCTGTTGCAGTTGCAAACGCAGTGGCACACGCATTTGTGCTGGAGATTAACAGCGTGAGCCCAAATGAGAGTGTACAGGTACTTGATGAGGCTTATTCTGCAGATTGTGTTTACAATGCAATAAAAAAACAGGTAATCTTCTGCGCATTGGGCTTGATAGGCGGATTGGCCGTAGCTTGCGTAGTGATTGCCTGTGTGGTGATTTTTTCAGATAAGGTTTCCACAGTACAGGATGCATCTCTGTACGGAGAGTTGGAAATCATTGGAGCTATTCCTGTGATTAGTCTAGAGGAACCTAAAAAATCAAAGGAATAGACTACTGATTTACCAAAGTAATGACTACTAATTCTGGACGGTTATAGAAACGTGGAAGTGCAGCATCGCCTAGGCCTCTGCTCGAAATGAGAGTAGAAACTCCTTGGGTGTATGCGCCTCCAGCGTATTTCGGAAGGATAGTTCCGGTGTTGGTAATTAGGCCACCTACAAAGGGAAGTCTAATCAATCCACCATGTGTATGACCTGACAGAACCAAGTCATAACCGAAAGGTGAAATCAAATCAAAACAATCGCTTCCGTGATAAAGAAGGATGTTGAAGTAGGAAGGATCAGCAGGTTCTAGATAATCTGCAACATATATGGAACGCCATTCCTGGCCAGTGAGCAGTATTTCATCATCATCTTTTTGTAAAACTATCTGGGAATCGTCAATGTCGTATACTCCATATTTCTCAAACAAAGTTTGAAGGGCGGAGTACTGTACAACTGTAGTGCTACTGACATCATGATTTCCACTGATATAGTAGACTGGGCATAGGTCAGAGATTCCCTTGAGCAAATCCTCGATGGGCTTCATATCGGTGTGATCCTCATCCACGATATCGCCTGTCATAACAACGATGTCAGGCGATTGTTCTTTGACAGCGCTGACAAGGGTAGACTGGTTGCCGCCAAAGTTTTTGTGGTGCAAGTCGGAGATTAAAACTATTTTATAGTCTTGAAATGCATCTGGAATTTTGGAGTTTTTGTATGTATAAGATGTGATTTCAAGCATTGGATTGAAGCCTAATAGGACATACACAACAATTAGGATAGCGATAATAGATAAAACTAATCTTTTTTTAGATTTCATATTGTATACCTCTCAAATTTGTGTTAATCATAACATCTTTGGGAATGGATAGCAATATTTGGAGGATTATGGAAAAGAAGAAAGTACTGCATATAGTAGAGGCCTTTGGTGGCGGAGTATATACTTTTATGGAAGCCTTGGTGAATGGTATGGCAAAGGATTTTGACGTGACTGTGGCATATGCACTTCGAAGCCAGACACCGGAGGATTTCAAGGAACGTTTTGATGATAGTGTGAAGTTTATTCTGGTGGAAAACTTTACAAGGAGTATTAGCCTGGTAAAGGATTTGCGTGCCTTGTCGGAGATCCGTCAAATCATCAAACAGGTTCAGCCAGATGTGATTCATCTTCATTCTTCGAAGGCAGGGGTGCTGGGAAGACTGGGAGTAAATTGTAAGAAATACAAGGTTTACTATACCCCTCATGGATATGCTTTTTTGAAGCAAGATGATTCGGGACTAAAAAGAAAAATATATGAATGGATAGAGTGGATTTGCGCAAGAACCCGTTCTACAGTAGTTGCAGTATCAAAAGGTGAGTATGAAGCAACTCTGAAGTTAACTTCCAGGGCAACATATATCAACAATGGTATAGATATGAAACATCTTTCTGCTATGGCAGGAGAGAGCAGTAATGCAGAGAAGTCTGCTAAAGACAAACTGAAGATAGGAACCATTGGCAGAGTGTGTTATCAAAAGAATCCATCCTTTTTCAACGCTGTAGCGGAGAAATTCCCAGAGCATGAGTTTGTTTGGGTGGGAGAAGGTGAACTGTTAGGTGAACTCACCAGCTTAAATATTTCTGTCACAGGTTGGATGGATAGAAGCAAGACGATGCAGTTACTGCAAGAGATGGATGTATTTTTGCTTCCTTCCCTGTGGGAGGGGCTTCCAATATCCTTGTTAGAGGCAATGTTTTTAAAGAAGATATGCATTGTTTCAAATGTGATAGGAAACAGAGACGTCATTAAAAGTGGTGTCAATGGCTTTGTGGGCGATAGTGTGGAAGACTTTGTATCTGTGATTCAAGATATCTTGGATGGAAAGATAGACACAGTGCAAATTGCGAATAACGCCTACGAAGATGTACTCAGAGAATATAATACCGAAGTGATGGTTCAGAAATATAAGGAATTGTATCGAGCATGAACGAGAGTAAAAAAGTAGTAAGTATTGTTATACCAATCTATAACGTCGAGGAATATTTGCGTACCTGTCTGGATTCTATCTTAAAGCAGACCTATGATGCATTGGAAGTGCTGATGGTGGATGATGGCTCAAAGGATGCAAGTGGCCAAATCTGTGATGAGTATCAGAGCAAGGATTCCAGGTTTGTTGCCATACACAAAGAAAATGGTGGAGCGGCGGATGCAAGAAATGTGGCGCTGGATAGATGCACAGGAGAGTATGTCACTTTTATCGATGGTGACGACTACGTGGCACCGGATTTTGTGGAAAGATTGGTGGCGCTTACAGAAAAATGTGATAGCGATATTGCAATTTGTGGTTGGAACAATGTGTCTGAGACGAAGGTGGAGCCTTTCTGCAAAAATAGCGGAGCCATAAAAGAATATGAGACAGAGCAGGCATTGGAAGCACTGCTATATCAGGAAGATTTTGATACAGCAATGTGGCCTAAACTTTATAAGACTTCACTGTTTGAGGGGATTCGTTTTCCAAAGGGAAACCTCTATGAAGATATAGCAATCATTTATGAGGTGTTTTTAAAAGCTGCGAAAGTGGCATTCGAAGATTATGCCGGATACTATTACCTGCTTAGAGAAAGTGGAACCACTTTGATGAAGTTTCGCAAAGACAAGATGGACCTGATCGATGTGGTGGAAACCATGGAGAAGGTATTGTGCGATAAATATCCTGATTTGAAAAAAGCAGCGGCATCCAGGGTGGTGAGAGCCAATTTCCATATTTATATGCAGATTCCTCAGACCCAGGAGTATGTCGAGGAACGCAGAAGGATAGAACACAATATCAAGAGCCGCCGCAGTGTTGTTCTGAAAGACGCGCGGACAAAAAGAGGTACGAAGGTAGCCCTTGTTTTAACTCTGTTTGGATTTCGCTTTTTCTTGAAGTTTAAAGCCCTTAAGAATATGGGGAAAAAGTAAAATAGAAAGTTTTATCGGAGAAAATAAATGCTTATTTATGTGATTGGTACCGCATTAGCCATGCTTTTTGCAAAATATGCGATGAATGCAAAAACATATCCTGCTTTAAAGAATAGCTACCGTATTTTGGCCTTTTTGTCCTTTGTGCCATTAACGGTCATTGCTGCCTTGAGATACAATGTAGGGACGGACTATGACTATGTTTATACGCCCTTTTTCTACAGCATCAACTCAGGCGGAGAGAAATTCAATGAAGTAGGTTTCAACATAATAAATCAGATTACATATCTCATATCAGAGAAACCATTTCTGATGTTTGCAGTGGTGGCTGTTCTGACCCTACTGTTTATGTTTTTGGCTTTCTATGAGCAGTCAGTCAATGTATGTGTATCTATTTATATATTTGTTGTAGGTTTGTTTTATTTTAACTCTCTAAACCAGATTAGACAGGCACTGGCTATGGCAATTGCTGTGTATGCCATGAAATATTTGTGGAAGAGAGAGCCAATAAAATATTTCCTGCTTATTTTGCTAGCTATTTCAATGCATACAAGTGCAGTGATTTATATCCCGATTTATTTTATATATGGCATTAGAGCAAATGTGAAGGCACATATAATCTTCATCTTGTGTGCAATTGTGGCACAGCCGGTGTTGAAAGGTGCAATTCAGTTTGTAATTTCTAAGACGAAGTATGCGTGGTATCTGGATTCTATTTTTGGACAACAGGGATTTAGTATCATTACGTTTGCATTTATCTTAGTGACGCTTCTTTTGCTTTACTACTGTCAGTTGGCTGGCAAAGATACGGAAGATAAGCAATTTGACTTGATGCTTAATATGTTCCTGTTCGGTGTTTGCTTTATGCTATATTCTGCCATTATTCCACAGGCAGATCGTTTGACAAACAGTATGACAATTATTACTCCGTTTATCGTTCCAAAGGCATTGCTGCGAATAAAGGAGAAAAACAGAAGGTTAGTGATGTTCTTTATCTTCTCATTTTTCTTTATCTTGAAGCTACTGCACGATATTTATTGGCAGGGATGGTACGATGTTATACCTTACGAAACCTTCTTTTCACAGATATAAAGGAGCCTTTTGATGAAAGAACGAAATTGTTCTCTTGATATGTTTAGAATGTTTGCAGCGCTTGGAGTGGTGCTTTGCCACTGCCAGGTGTTCATAGACGTAGATACAAACCTATATATGGCGATAGCGGAATTTCTTCCGAGATTTACAGTGCCCTTCTTTTTTGGAGTGGCAGGGTATTATTACATCGGTAGTTTGCTTCATGGGAAAAAGGTATTTGGAAAGCAAATGAAGGGTTTGCTGACAGTCTATATTGCATGGACACTGATTTACTATTTGGCAAGTTTTGCAATCAATGTGGTATTGGGTGATGCTGATATTTGGGATTTTCTGGTAGAACGAGTGGTAAATTTCTTCACTATCGGTAGTTATACTCATATGTGGTACATGATATCTTTGATATATGCAGTAATCCTTGTGACATTGGCGCACAAATTGGGTGGAGAAAAAGGAATTAAGCTGATGACGATTTTAGGAATCGTGATGACAGTGATTTGTGCATTGGGTTGCATGTATTATCCATTGGGAAGCCAGATTCCAGTGCTGAAAGAGTTCCTTGACTATGAGCACTTTATGGTGGTGACCTATTGGTTTGGAATGGGAGTGCCTTACTTTACTCTCGGTTATTTCGTGATAAAGGAAGAGAATTCTCCAAAGCCATGGTCTGACAAAATAGTGTGGATAATGTGGGCAATTTCGCTGGTAGCATATCTGGCAGAGATTTGGACGGTTCCATTTGCGACCGATTATTTTGAAAGAAATCAAGTGGGGGTAACGGTATATTTCTTCACAATTATGAATCTAATTGTTTTGCTGAGGAATCCGTTGCCAAAGTATCAGAAACAGGCGAAGGTATGTAAATACTTGTCTAGTTTTGTTTATTTCTTACATCCCCTTGTTATTTTAGTATTAAAAACAATGTGTAATATGGTTTCAATATCATTACATTCGGCAGTTCTCTATGTTTTGGTGCTTGTGATATGTTGTCTGAGTGGATATGTATTGATGAAAAGCAACTGGAAGATAAAAAATTATTTGATGTAGAGGTACTGCTTTGAAGAAAGAAAATAGTGTGATCAAGTTAATAGCGCTGATTTTAAGCCTGTTGTTGGTATTGCTCCTGATTCTTGTTTTGGTGTGTAGTCTGTTTAAGAAGGACGATGCAGATCAAGAGAAAACCCCTTTGAAAGAGAATGGAGTAGGGCAAAGTCAAACTCAAATCCTGGAGGTGGATGTAACAGGAACATTGGGGGAGATTAAGGATGGCTTGAACATCAACAAGGGTACCATTGAGGGAGTTCCAGTGATTGAGTATTTTGATACGACTACAGGGACTGAAGATAAACCAGTTATTTTGTTGTTGCACGGCTTAAATAATAGTAAAGAAACTTATGAATTCATGGGGAAAACATTGGCGCAGGAAGGTTATTTGGTGATTACCCCGGATGCTAGACTGCACGGAGAGAGAGCAGAAGGCGATAGCATGTGGATTGCACAAATCGTCACTGAATCCAGCAAGGATTTAGATTCTGTGCTGGAGTGCTATGCGCAGCAAGAATTGGCGGATATGGATAAGCTCTGTTTGGTGGGATTTTCACTTGGTGGGTTGATGACTTATGACTATTTGGTAAATGGCGCCTTTGCAGTAGATGCAGCGGTAGTTGCCTATGCGACACCAAACTGGCATGAACTGAAGGAAGATTCTACTTTGTACTATGCGTATGGCAATGGAAGGGTAAGTGAGATTTCATCAAAAGAAAAAGAAGATGTGAAGCAATTCCTTGTTGAGAATTCTCCTTACGACGAAGTGGTTAAAATGACGGATATTTCCCTAGGCCTTGTGAATGGTGGCAAGGACGAAGTATTTACCTGTGAAGGAACAGAGAAACTGTATCAGGAACTGCTTCAGGTAGGTGGAGATGTGTCTTACTGTTTTAGAGAAGAAGGAAAACATGAATTTACAGATGATGATGTATGGCTGACATTCTTCTTTATTGTGGAGAAACTTAAGTAAACCCATATGAGATGGAGATAAATTATGAAAAGAAATGTCCTGATGTGCATACCAGATTTGGGTATATGCAATGGAGTTACCTCTTTTATGCTGTCCTTTTATGACTACCTGATAGAGCAGGAGTATTCCGTTGATTTTTTGGTGGTTGAGGACCAGCATATGGAGAAGGAATCCTATGTGACCGAAAAGGGCAGCAGGGTTTTCAGAGTACCAATTGCAGCGAAATATGACAAATCCAGAATTGAGTTTATCGATAAAGTATTTAGAGAGAATGCGTACGATATCGTTCATGTGAACTTCCCAGGGCCAAATGGTGCCATGGTGTTGAAGGCAGCAAAGAAGTGGGGTGTGAAGCACAGAATATATCACTGCCACAATCCGCTCAATCTGCTCAGTTTGAAGTCTACGCTTTCAGAAAGAGTGTTTACTCCTATATGTAGAAGTAGGGCAAACAAGTTTTTGGCGTGTTCAAAGTCTGCGGGGATATCTATTTTTGGAAATCGCGATTTCCAAGTGATTAATAACGCTATTGAACCTAGGGACTTTGTGTTTGATGCAAAGGCCCGTGAAAGAGTGCGAAAGAGTCTTCAGCTAGAAAGCCAGATGGTGGTCGGCGTGGCAGCCCGAATGGAGGCGCAAAAAAATCCGAGTTTTATAGTAGAAGTATTTGCAGAGATGAAAAAGAAATGCAAAGACGCTGTCCTTGTGTGGGTTGGAGATGGCGGTATGCAGAAGCAGATAGAGGAGGCATGCGTAGCAAAAAATATCAGGGATGCAGTTTTCCTTGTGGGAAGACAGCCGGATGTTACAGAGTGGTATAGTGCCATGGATCTGTTTTTGCTTCCTTCCAGATATGAGGGCCTTGGGATTGTATTCTTAGAGGCTCAGGCAAACGGCTTGCCAACCTTTGGTTCAGATTGTGTTCCTGAGGAAACACAGATTACCCATTTGATGCATAGAATTTCCCTAGAAAAGAGTGCTGCTCAGTGGGCAGATGAAATATGGAATATCTATGACAGACAGCAGGGAGAGCGAATGGTAGATATAGATTTGTTCCGAAAACATGGATTTGATGTGAACTATTCTAAGGACAAGCTGTATGTGGTATATGAGTCACTTTATCAGGAGTGACCGCTTTTTATTTCAGTAATCAGAGATAGGAAAAACGATGAAAAAAGATGCAATTGAGTTCATTAAGAACTTTTTCAGAGCTTTGTCGGCAAATGTGACAAGGATTCTTTTTACGCTTATATTGACACTTCTGCTACCTAAGATTCTAGGGGAGCAGGAGTATGGCATGTGGCAGCTGTATTTGTTTTATGTGACATACGCTTGCTATAACTCCTTTGGCTGGTCTGAAGGAATCTATTTGAAATATGGCGGACAGGATTACTACAAACTGGACAAAAAAGTCATTGCAGGACAGGTATGGGGACTTGGAATATACGAGGTTTTGCTGACCTTTACTGTAGGATTTTTTGCAATGACATTTGCGCCAGATTCCATGAAGTCGTATGTGCTGATGCTGGCCTTTTTGTCCGCAGGTTTGGATAATGTCAGATACATGTTGCAGTTTTTACTGCAGTGTACGAACAGAATAAAAGAATACGCTCGAATCGTAATGGTGGAAAGAGTTTTGTTTTTTTCGCTGGCGATTTTGTTTGTGCTGATAGGAAGTAGAGACTATGCGGCGTTTATTTACAGCGAAATTGTAGCGAGAATCCTTTCCCTGATTTATGCAGTGTATATTTGCAGAGATGTCATCTTTGTGAAAATGAGTTCTTTCAAGGAGTTGACGAAGGAAGCAAAATATCTCATCAGTTGTGGATTTAAATTGTCCTTTGCTAATTTGGCCAGTCAGTTGATTATTGGAATAGTCCGCTTTGCAGTGGAGTGGGAATGGGGCACTGTTGTTTTTGGCAAAATTTCACTTACACTTAGTATGTCAAACATGCTGATTACCTGCTTGGCAGCAGTCAGTGTGGTGCTGTTCCCGGTGCTGAGAAGAATGGACAGTGAGAAACTAAAAAGTATGTATCCGGTAATGCGAATGGTATTGACGGTGCCTTTGTATGCACTGTTGTTAATCTATATACCATTCCGAGATATTTTGGTGCTTTGGTTGCCACAATATGAGGCTAGTTTGAGATATTTGGCAATCCTTTTCCCAATTTTTATTTATGAAGTAAGGACAACCATCTTAAACAATACTTATTTAAATACATACCGAAAAGAAAAATATATTTTGTATGTGAATGTGGTCACTGTTTTGATTAGCTTGTGTATTACTGTAGTTACGGTAGGTTTGTTCAAGAGTCTGGATTTGGCGGTTGCAAGTATTGTTTTATTGGTAATGTTAAAATGTCTTTTGACCGAGATATGGCTCAGAAAGATTGTGGGCGGAGGCGTTTTAAAGGAAACCTTGCAGGAACTTGTTTTGACAGTAGTATTTATCGTCAGTGGATGGTATATAGGAGATTATAGAGGGACTGCTATATATGCAGTATTGTATGTAGGGTATCTGCTTCTGAACAAAAAAGAGATTGTAGAGAAGTTCTCGCATTTAAAGAGTATCATTGGTGCCAAATAGATTTTGAAGTCATGAAGGAGAGCAGCATGTGAAAGCTGCAGAGAAATTACGATGAGCGGTAAGAAATTTTACGAGGAAATCAATACACTGAAGGGTATGGCGATTGTGTGTGTACTTTTTTGTCATGCAATCATATTGTATCCTATCAATTTACTAGAAAATGATGTGTGGAGAGAGATATTCAAATTTTTTGGAAGTGTTCCAATGCCATTGTTCTTTTTGATATCTGGCTATTGTTTTTCCTATAAAGGAAACTATGGGGAGTTTATCGGAAAGAAGTTTTTGAGATTGATGCTTCCTTATGTTGTGTTTGGACTGGTGGATGTGATCCCAAGACAGGTATTGTCTGCGTTTGTAAACAGACCAAGCAGTATCGGGGAATCCCTGAAATCAATGCTTTTGTATGGTGGACAGTATTGGTTTTTGTATACATTGTTTGCGGTGTTTGCGATTTACCCATTCATTTATCTGTTCCAAAAAAATAGTATAGTAAGAATGATTATCGTAGAGGCTGTGCTGTTGGCAGTAACATTGATTGAAACAGACGTAACGGTGCTTTGCCTGAATTCTGTTATGCAGTATCTCTTTTTCTTTAATACGGGTGTGATGCTGAAATTATGTAACATAGATATTTTCGCAGTGGACAAAATAAAGCCTATACCACGTGCGATTGTGATAGTGGTGTTGATAGTGCTTTGGGGATGCCTTTCTTTGTTTGTGCCTTACACGACAGTTACCAGAACGGTGATGGGCATCATTGGAAGCCTCAGTTTCTTCCTTCTTACAAAATTTAGAGTTACAAACTGGACCTTTTCTAGATTGGGAGATTATTCCCTACAGTTGTATTTGCTGAACGGATTCTTGTTAGTTATCTCAAGAACCATCATTTGCAGCATAACGCAGATACCGATTATTATTGTAGCCTTTAATATGTTGATTACACTTGTATGCTCCTACTTATTTATTAAATATTTCTGCAAAAGAGTTAAATTTATTAGAGTTTTGATGGGCATGTAATTAGCTTTATTTTATGGCAAGCAGCCAAAAAGGAGTCACAACGAACATGGAAAATCAGCAGAAGAACTTAAGCGGCAATCAACAAAGTGGTGACCAGCAGGGACAGCCACACAAGCGCCGTGTGCGTTACTCTGGCACACATCCAAAGAGCTTTAAAGAAAAATACAAAGAGCACAATCCGGAAAAATATGCGGATACCATAGCAAAGGTAATACAAAAGGGTAGTACTCCTGCGGGAATGCATATCTCCATTATGGTGCAAGAGATTTTGGATTTTTTGCAGATTAAACCTGGACAGATTGGACTAGATGCCACTCTAGGCTACGGGGGACATACCAAAGCGATGCTTCAGAAGTTGGAAGGGCAGGGTCATATTTATGGCTTGGATGTGGATCCCATTGAATCTGCCAAGACCAAGGAGCGCCTTTTGGGTCAAGGGTTTGGCGAAGATATACTGACAGTGCGCTTACAGAATTTTGCAGATATCGATTTGGTGTCCAAAGAGACGGGAAAGAAGTTTGATTTTGTGTTAGCAGATCTGGGTGTGTCTTCTATGCAGATTGACAATCCAGAGAGAGGCTTTTCTTACAAAGTGGATGGACCTCTTGACCTAAGATTGAATCCTTTGAAAGGAGTGAGTGCTGCAGAGCGTTTAAAGGAAGTGACCGAGGAAGAACTGGTGGGAATGTTGGTGGAGAATTCCGATGAGCCTTACGCAAAGGAGATTGCCGCTACGGTAAGTAAGTGGCGTAAGAAGGGCAAATCAATCGAAACCACTACCGATTTAAAAAATGTGATTGAGCAGGCACTTTGCTATGTCCCGAAGGAGGATAAAGCAGAGGCGGTGAAAAAGTCCTGCCAGCGTTGTTTCCAGGCACTTAGAATCGATGTAAACAGTGAGTTTGAAGTGCTGTATGCTTTTTTGGAAAAACTTCCAGAAGTGCTTAACCCAGGAGCAAGAGTGGCTATATTAACCTTCCATTCGGGGGAAGACCGTCTGGTAAAGAAATCCTTTAAAGAGTTGCAGAGAGCAGGAGTATACAGTGATGTGTCTAAGGACGTGATTCGTCCTTCAGCAGAAGAATGTGTTAGAAACCCGAGAGCAAAATCCACGAAGATGCGCTGGGCTGTAAAAGCATAAGTTATTAACTTACTAAATAAAGTTGTGAAAAGAAGCAATGTAGATTGCTTCTTTTTTTGTGATAGCGACGAGGCGAGCACCAGAAGACAAAAGCGCAGACTTGTGCTTGCACAAAAGGGTGAGCATTTGGCTGATGGCATTCGCCGACCGCTCATCAGAGCGAGATTCGCAGAGCGTATCTCGTCTCTGTATAACAATGAATTTCTACGCAATATAGTACAAAATAATACGATTACATCTTCCATTTGACTAAATATTGTGATAAAATTACCTCAAATGTGCGAAATAACCTTGTTGGGGCGAGGAGAGTACAGAAAAGTTGGTATTTTTATTGAATGGAGGATTCTTATGAGCAAGAAACAATTGAGCATTAAAGGCAACACCAAATTGATGAACGCAAAGATCGACAAGAAATTAAAAACCTCTTTTACAACCATTATCATCTTTTGTATTTTATTCGCAGTACTTGCTATCGCAAATATTATGATATATGCAAGCATTGCAGGGGTTGGCATTTTTTCATCTTCCGCTCGTATTTTTGGCTTTGGAATCATGATGGCAATGTTGTTAGTGGCAATCTACATGTTTAGAGTGGTTCGCTTAACCCTTACAGATGCGCTGGTGACGCCAATTGAGGAGTTGCGCGCGGCAGTGCAGAAGTTAAGAAAGGGAGAACTGGATATTGAGATTAAATATGAAAGTTGCGATGAATTAGGCGATTTGGCAAATGATTTGCGTGAAGCCTGCGGACACATGAATGTGGTAGTAAATGATGCGGGACGCATCTTGGAAGAAATGGCAGAAGGCAATTTCAATGTCACAACCAATGTAAGAGATCATTATGTGGGTGATTTTGCGACTATTCTGCAGGGAATGAGCGAGTTGAAGCGCAAGATGAGCGACACATTGACCCAGATTCAGGCAGCATCTGAGCAGGTGAACGTTGGCGCAGAGCAGTTGGCAAGCAGTGCACAGGATTTGGCAGAGGGCGCAACCAACCAGGCAAGTGCAGTGGAGGAACTAGCTGCTACAGTTGAAAATGTAACTAACATTTCAGAGGAAAGTGCAGACAATGCAGTTAAGGCATCTGAAAGCGCATCTGCTGCAGCAGTAGCGGCTAAGAAGAGCCGAGAGGAAGTTAATCAGCTTACAGAGGCGATGGAGCGTATCATAGCTACATCTCAGGAAATTGAAAATATTATCGGAGCAATTGAAGATATTGCTTCTCAGACCAATCTTTTGTCTCTCAATGCTTCTATCGAAGCCGCGAGAGCAGGCGAAGCAGGAAGAGGCTTTGCAGTAGTTGCAGATCAGATTGGTAAATTGGCAGCAGATAGTGCTCAGTCCGCAGTGACGACCAAGGAATTGATTGGTAAGAGCCTTGTGGAAATCGAGGCTGGAAATAGTATCGTTGAAAATACTATGGAGGCAATCAACAAGGTGCTTGCTGATATGGAGGCATTTGCTGGCATGGCTGCAGGAGCAGCAGAGGCATCTAAAGTTCAGGTGGATATGCTCAAAGAGATTGAGGGAGGAATGGAGCAGATCACGGCGGTTGTTCAGAACAACTCAGCAACAGCACAGGAGACTTCCGCAGTAAGTCAGGAGCTTTCTGCACAGGCAACTAACCTTGAGGAAATGATTGAACAGTTTGAATTAGCAGAATAATGGAATAATGTAAAATGTAAAGGACTTCCGTGTAAACGGAAGTCCTTTTTGTGATGGCGACGAGGCAAGCGCCAGAAGACAAGAGCACAGACTTGTGCTTGCACAAAAGGATGTGCATTTGGCTGATGGCATTTGCCGACCGCTCATCAGAGTGAGATTCGCAGAGCGAATCTCGTCTCTGATTGGTGAATTAGATATCTAGGATATGTTTGTGATTTACCTCAAATTTGCGGTCCAATGCATTCAGCAGTAGATTGATACTCATATTTGCTTTTTGGGTAATATCCACTTCAATAATATCTGTAGAGGAAGGAAGCAGATGGACATAGTTTTGGGAAGCAATAACCGCCAAACTATCTTCTGCAACATAAGGTCTGAGCATCAAGGCCAGATAAGAGCCGATGGCAATAACCTGTCTTCCAGAAAGTTGTTTAAGTGCATCCACATCTGTGTGAGTTAAAACCTGAAGCTTTGAACTTGGCACATTTGCAGTGATAAAGTCCATATACGCTTCGTTGGAAAAACGCTCAGTAACTAAAACAGCATTGGGATATTTCGCAAATGCTCTTTCAATGGCAGTTGGAATATTGGAGCATACCTGATAAAACAAATCGTCATTGACCAACATATCCACCGCTATAATAGGAACCATGTAACTGTCAGCCAACTCGCGAAAGTCTGAGGTGGATAAGTCGATAGCAATGATTCCATCAATATTTCGATTGATGGGAATATTGTCCTCCGAGGATTTGATGGGCATATATAAAACATTGTATTTCAGACGATTCAATTGCTCTATCAAGAGATTGACAAAGCCAGTCACTTCCAAGTTCCTAGAGGGAGAGTGATCGGAAAGCCGATAGGAAACGCCTATGATGTTGTTGCGACCTGTAGCAAGGCTTTTGGCAGCAGAACTAGGGCTGTAATCTAAGAGATTGGCGATTTGCAGAACCTTTTTGCGGGTCTGTTCGCTAATCTTCACATCCTGTCTATTGTTCATGATATAAGAAACAGTAGCGACAGATACGCCTGCTTCACGCGCAACGTCTCTTACGGTGACTTTCTTGTTCATAAATAACCTCTCATTAGTGTTTATATAGCAAGTATAATCATCTGAAAAACAAAATGTCAACTGCATATTGACAAAAAAATAGAGTGGTGCTAATATTTATTTAACCGGTTAAGTTAAACGGTTAAATAAACTGTATCTTTAATGAAAAAGTGGAGGTAGTATTAATGATGAAAAAGGTAAAGAAAGTTCTTGTTCTGCTGACCTGCTTAGCAATGACTTTGGCTATGATGACAGGCTGTGGAAATGGCAATGCAAATCAGGATGAAGTAACCAAGGTAAAGGTTACTTTCATGCGCGGAGACGTTAATCTTGGAACGGTAGAGACAGAGGCAGGTAAGACCTTGGAGGCTTCCTCTTATGCTGCTTATGAGACAGCAGAGGATGCAACATTTCTTGGTTGGTTTGGAACTCCTACATATTTAGAAGCTTCAAAACAGGATTTGGCAACTGCAACATTTAGTGAAGATACAACACTTTATGGATGTTTCCAGTCCACTCAGGTTACTGAGGATACTAGAGTTTGGTATATCGTAGGTGCATCCAGTAAAGGAGCACTTGCAGAGAGTGCATGGGCAGGATCTGTTGACGATACTGTGAAGGCGAAGTTCCAGTTGACAGCAACAGGAAATGCTACAAACGAATTCTCCATAACTTTGGATTTGTATGCTGGTGATCAGTTCCAGGTGATTCATGATTGGCAGTGGAATGAGCAGCACGGTTTTGGTTACTTGGAAGAATACGATGCTTCACAGTTTGAAAATGGCGGAGGCCTTTCTGGCAGTGACAATGGAAGCAACGTAAATGTAGTGGCAGATGGAAATTATACAATTACTCTTACAACCAACCCTGATGATGCAGCAATGGACAAAATTGTCATTGTCAGAAATGGGGATGCAGCAGCTGCTGAAGAAATCGTAGTAGAAGAGCCTAAGTTCGAATTAAAAGAGAACACAGGCGTAAAAGTAAAAGGTAGCTGGGTAGCTGATTGGTCCGAACTCAAGGATTTGACAAAGGTTTCTGAAGGCGTGTACGAGATCACTATGGATCTTGCAGCAGGAACAGAATTGTATTTCTCTGTATTTGAGGGTGATGCAGATACAGGTTTTGGCCTTAAGGCTGAAAATGTAGTGGATGATGCATCTAAGGCTCTGCTAAAAGAGGCTTACAATGTAACTGTGGCAGAAGATGGAACATACACATTTACAGTGGATTTGAATGCTTATACTATTTCTGTAGCAAAATAAGCAGTTAAAAGGAAATATGGAATGGAATATGGGTAGATTGTCGCAAACGGCAATCTACCCAATTTATAAAGGACAGAAATATGAACAAACATGCTGTGCAACACATAATAGATTCTGCATATTGTTTTCCTGTCAGTGAAAATCGGATTACCATCCGTCTTCGAACAGCAAAAAATGATGTGGAAAAGGTATGGATTATTTACGAAAGTAAATATGTAATAGGGCAGACACAGGAAAAACTTCCTATGGAAAAAAAGTTGTCTGGAGAACTCTTTGACTATTATTCCATTACACTAGACTTGAAGGATACTAGATTGGCCTATGTATTTTATCTGTTTGATGGAAAGGATTACTTCTATTTTTCGGAAGATGGCTTGACTGCAAACTATGATTTCAAGGTTGGGTTTTACAATTTTTTCCAATATCCATATATCAATACGGCGGATATCCTAGATCAAATCAAGTGGACAGAGCAAGGAGTGTTCTATCAGATATTTGTAGATAGATTTTGTATTGGTGATAACGAAAAAGACAAGTCATACATAAACTGTTCCTGGGGTGATATCCCTACACCAAAGAGTTTTGCGGGTGGAGACTTAAGAGGAATTGTTAGTAAATTGGATTATCTTAAAGGACTAGGCGTAAATACGATTTATCTAACACCTATCTTTAGGTCTAAGTCCAACCACAAGTATGATATCAGCGATTATTATGAAGTGGATTCACACTTTGGAAGCAATGAAGATTTGAGATTGCTTGTGCAAGAAGCACACGGCAGAGGAATCAAGCTTGTTTTGGATGCAGTGTTTAATCATTGTAGCGAAGACATGGCCCAGTTTCAGGATGTTGTGGCAAATGGGAAAGCATCAAAATACTATGATTGGTTTGTAATCTATGGTGACAAACCGGACAAAGCGCTTGGAAATTATGAGATGTTTGCATCCTGTGCCTATATGCCTAAATTCAACACCTCAAATGAAGAAACACAGAAATATTTGATTGATATTGCCTGCCACTATATAGAGGAATATGATATTGATGGCTGGAGATTGGACGTATCTGACGAGGTGAGCCACGACTTTTGGAGGAACTTCCGCAAAGCAGTAAAGGCCTGCAAAGAGGACTGTATCATTTTAGGGGAAAACTGGCATGATGCTAGCAATTATTTAAGAGGCGATCAATATGACAGCATCATGAACTATGCTTTTACAAAGGCCTGTCTGGACTTCTTTGCTTGGAACAAATTTAATGGGGAGCAGATGGCAAACAAACTCAGCGATATTCTGGCGCGCAACACGGACACGGTAAATGCCATGATGCTGAACCTTTTGGATAGCCATGACACGCATCGATTTTTTAGCGAAATCAACCTCGATGAAGAAAAAATGAATGCGGCATTACACTTATTGTACCTGTTTCCGGGTATTCCCTGTATCTTCTATGGAACAGAAACATTGACGCAAGGTGGTTATGACCCTGACTGTCGTAGATGTATGGATTGGGACGGTATAGAAAGTGGCAAGTATGCGAAGACCATAAGTCTAGTCAAAAGACTTGCAGACCTAAGGCGGGATTATGAATTGGCATCTGCCCAGACGATGCTGGAAGCTCAGGAGGGAGTTTTCATATTGCGCCGCTTGACAAAGGGAAAAGAGATTGTGTTATATATTAATGTTCAAGACAAAGAGGGCATTGCAGATGGAAGGGTGATTCCAGCCCATAGTCATGAATTGGTTTTGAAGGGAGACGTATAGTATGAGTAAGATGAAAAAGGGTTTGGCAGTACTATTGGCGCTGGCTATGTCTTTGACAATCGTAGGTTGCGGGGGAAAAACCGAAGATGACAAGCCTGCAGAAGTGATTACGCTTCGTATATTGGAAAATGATACTGCCAAGGAAAAAGGATATTTAGATGAACTTTTAAAAGCATTCAACGAAGCCTACAAGGACAAAGGGATTCAGGCTGTGGATGCAAATATGGACGAATATAGCAACCTGGCAGAAAATGGACCTTATGGATATGGCCCAGATGTATTGTATCAGGCAAATGATAAGTTGATGACCTATGCAGAGGACAAACATTTGTTGGCAATCAATCCGGAAGATTTTGACTGCTATGAGACTACGGCACAGGAAGGCTGGGAAGCTTTTCGTATTGCAGTAGATGGAAAAACATATACTTGTGGTATCCCTGTAAATGTACAAGAGCCGATGCTTTTTTATCGTCAGGACAAATTGCCACAGGATTGGGAAACCAACTGGGATGATGACAAAAATGGAGTGGCAGATTTCTTTGAAAATTGGAATGATTTGTACGCATATTCAAAGTATCTGAGGGAAACAGATACTAGTGCCAATCAGAATAGCCAGTATGGATTTATGTCCTCCTTAAACAATTTGTATCTAAATGCAAATTTCCTTTTTTCTTATGATGCGTATGTTTTCGGAAGAGATGAACTGGGAACTTACGACAGCAAAGACATTGGATTTGCATCAGGTGATGCTGTGAATGGCATGACTGGAATGATTCAATTTGCCGCCCTCATGAATGAAGGTTGCATTGATGATACCATCATATCCAACAGATATGCCAAGATAGCATCTGGCGAATATTTCTGTAGTGTCTCTACACCAGATACATACACACTTTTTGTGGAGAAATTACAGCTTCAGTACGAGAGCGAGGGGCTTTCTACAGAAGAGGCGCAAGCAAAAGCTGTTGAAAACCTGAAAATGATTGAACTGCCAGCTTTGATGCCAGCAGATGGCGATTTTTCCAAAGACAGTAGTACCATGAAGGATAGCGATTGGGTAGAGACTGTGGTAATGGGCGGAATCAATGGATATGGCATTAGCTCATACACCAAGCATAGAGAAGCCTGTATTGAATTCGTAAACTTTGCTACTAGCTATGAGATGATAGACAAAAGAGCTCAAATGCTTGGCATCGCACCAACACGAGCAGATGTTGCAGCGAAGCATGGTGGAACAACAGATATGATATTTGAAAGCCTTGAGGAAGGTAATATTGAGTTGATGCCTTCTATCAAAGCAGTAGATCAGATTTGGACACCAGTGCAGACTCTGATGGGAGATATGGCGAAGGATGCCTTTAGACCTATGGTAGAAAAGAAATACCAAACTTCTGCGCAGATAGAGGCAGCACTTGAGAAAGCCTGCAAGGATATTTATGATGCTATCTATACATTGGCAGATTAATAGAAAGATATTGAGGTTTTGAACGGAGTACGAAGATGAAGCAAAATAGAATATGGAAAAAATTGCTCCACGGTTCTATACAAACGAAAGCCTCATTGCTGGTCATGGGTTTGGGACAGCTCATGTATGGTCAATACACGAAAGGGCTGTTATATCTGTCAGCGTTGGTGGCAATCGTTACATACATGGTTTTGTACGGAGCAAATGATATTTTTGGATTCTTTACATTGGGAACAGTAGAGGGAGATCCTTGGCTGGGGATTCAGGGCGATGACTCAGTTATGATGATGCTCAAGGGAATATTTGCAGTGATTGTATTGCTGATTTGGGGTTTCCTTCATTCGTCTAATGTTCACGATGTCATGGAAATACAGCGCAAAAAGGAAAGAGGGATTGAGGTGCCTTCTTTTTGGAAAGCTGTACCGATTTACATGGACAAAAAGTTTTACAAGCTGGCACTTGTTTTCCCAATCCTGGGAGTTGCGGTGTTCAACATTCTACCAATTGTTTTCATGATTTTGATTGCATTTACCAACTATGGTGGAGATATTGTGCCACCTAAATTGGTAGATTGGATTGGGCTTGGGAACTTTGAAAAGATACTGGCGTTGGGTGAATTGCGAGATACCTTTTTCAAGATATTAGGTTGGAATCTGATATGGGCTTTTTTGGCTACTGCCATCAACTATTTTGGAGGCCTCGGCCTGGCGCTTTTGATGAACAAAAAATGTATTAAAGGGAAAGCCTTTTGGAGGTCATTTCCAATCTTGGCTTATGCACTGCCAGGCTTTATCACTTTGCTTGCCTTTAAATTCATGTTTTCCTATGGTGGGCCTATCAACTATTACATAACACTATATGGTGGAAGTGCCATTGGATTTTTGGATATTGATGCAGGTATCAAGGCCAAATTGATTGGCTTGTTGGTCAATGCATGGATTTCTATTCCTTCCTCCATGCTGCTGGCAACGGGAATCCTTTCCAACATGAATACCGATTTGTACGAGGCTGCTAGCATTGATGGGGCTTCAAAATGGAAGCAGTTTGTAAAGATTACATTACCCTTTGTAATCTTTTCCACTACGCCAGTTTTGATTACCAGTTTTGTGGGAAACTTCAATAATTTTGGTATATTTTATTTCTTGCGTGGGGGCTTGTATTGTGATGGCTATTTCTTGGCCAGTGATACGGATTTATTGATTAACTGGCTCTACAATCTTTCCATAGACAATAGTTACTACGGAATCGGTGCGGCCATCAGTTTGGTGATTTTTGTGATTACATCTATTTTCTCACTGTCTGTATATGTGAGAAGCTCAGCATACAAAAAGGAGGATACATTCCGATGAAGAAAAAATTGAAATTATCCTCATGTGTGGACACGATTGTTACACACATTGTTTTGATAGCAGTTTGCTTTGTATTTTTCTTCCCAGTATTGTGGTTGATTCTGTCATCTTTTTCTAAAAGTGGCTCTATCTATGATTTGGAAGGATTCTTCCCTAAAGCATACAGTTTGCAGGGGTATATAGATTTGTTTACAGATACAACCATGTATGATTACCCCAATTGGTTGAAGAATACCTTGTTCGTAGCAACCGCATCCGCTCTGATAGGAACTACGCTGGTGATACTCACAGCCTATGTGATGAGCAAGTTCCAGTTTAAGAGCAGGAAAACCCTCATGAAGGGTACGCTGATTCTGAGTTTGTTTCCTAGTTTCATGGGAATGACAGCGGTGTATCTATTGATGGTTAACTTTGGACTGATCAATCAATTGTGGAGTTTGGTGCTAATATACTCTGCAGGGGCACCTATGGGATATTTGGTGCAGAAAGGGTACTTTGACACCATCAGTAATTCGATTTATGAGGCTGCCAGGATTGATGGTGCCAGCAATGGACGTATTTTCACACAAGTGGTGTTGCCACTGTCAAAGCCAATGCTGGTATATACTATGCTGACACAATTTGCATGGCCATGGAGTGACTTTATCCTGCCAAACCTTCTTTTGAAAAACAAAGATTTGTGGACTGTGGCAGTAGGATTGATGCATCTGGATGAGACAAAGTTTACCAGATTTGCAGCAGGATCTATCTTTATAGGTATACCAATCATAGTACTGTATTTTTGCCTATCGAAATTCCTGGTACAGGGATTGTCTTCGGGAGCAGTCAAAGAATAATATTTCTCTTTTTTTAAAAATAACTCCGCCTAGAGGTAATCTCAGCGGAGTTATTTTTATGGTTAGGAAGCACTGGTAGTTCTCTTTAGTATCATGCCAGGGCTTCCTTTATAAATTGTAGCACTTCTTTTTCATACAAATCGAAATCGGATAAGGCATTGTTGGCGTGAGTGGCATGCTCAAAGGTAACCATTTTTTTCTTGGAGGAGCAGCACTCATATAGTTCCTTGCACATTGGTGGCGGAACAACGTGATCTTTGTCACCGTGAATTAACATAAGAGGAATCTGCAATTTAGAGACTGCTTCAAGTGCAGAGGTTTCCTCTAAGTCGATTCCACCAAAGATTTTAGCGGAGAGTTTCACAATCCCATAGAAGGGATTTAGAGGAAGATGCATTTCCAAGATGGTCTTTTTGATGATTGCTGCAGGCTCAGAATAGCCACAGTCTTCAACTAGGCCCTTTACGTTGGCTGGAAGATTTAAAGTGGTGGACATCATCATGGAGGCAGCCCCCATGGAAACGCCAGCAAGAATGATTTTGACATCAGGTCCAAAGTGGTTGATGGAATAGTCAACCCAAGTCTTGAAGTCATGGCGTTCACGGATGCCGAAGGTAATGTCTCCTGTACTTTGTCCATGAGCCCTGGCATCCATCATAAGGATGTTGTAGCCATGTTTTTTGCAGACGCGATACATGCCGTAACCATCACGGCAATAGATTCCATGATAACCATGGGAAAATATTACCAGCGGTGCATCAGGTGAAAAGACATATAGATGAGCAAACAACTTTTTGCCGTCAAAGGCTTTGGTTTGAACCAATTCATTTGGGGTTGTTTCCATATCCTCAATCCAGGTAAGTAAGTGTTCTCTGTAAGGATTGTAGATACTATCCGGCGGAATTTCCTTTGGCTTAGGCCTTGCGTGCTTAGGATGGCAGAATGCGAAAAAGTAAAAGCCAAATAAGGTTGCAAAAAACAATATAAAAAGAGCGATTAAAAGAATTGGTATAATCATAAGTTCTGCCTTTCCTCTATGAACGGATTATTAACATGTTGTGCACCAATTTTATCTTATTGTGTGCAATTTGGCAATCTATGATAAGTGATGTGAACAACTGGTTAGGTATCTTAATGTACAAGAAAATTTGGCTATGTTAGAATTGGGATAGAAGCCGACATGTCCTGCGAATGGGTAAATGCTGGTTTCAAGGGGAAAGAGCAAAGAAAGTGGAGAGGGAAATATGATTAGAATTGCACAGACAGAAAATGGCCTCGTAAGAGGTATTGAAGCAGCAGACCCAAGAATTACATCTTTTAAAGGGATACCTTTTGCAGCACCGCCAGTGGGAGAAAACAGGTGGAGAGCGCCACAGCCTTGTGAGAATTGGGAAGGCGTGCGTGACTGCTTCAGGTTTGCACCTATTTCGGTGCAGGATACACCAGGAATCGGTGAGGGCCTTTACAATCGCGAATGGCACGTGGATTCAGAGATAGAGATGGATGAAGACTGCCTGTATTTGAATGTTTGGACCAGCGCAAAAGAAGTAGATGAAAAACAGCCGGTAGTGGTTTGGTTTTTTGGTGGTGGACTTCAGTGGGGATATCCTGCAGAGATGGAGTTTGATGGAGAAAGATTGGCTCGAAGAGGCGTGGTTGTGGTTTCTGTAAACTACAGAATCAATGTATTTGGATTTATGGCGCATCCACAGCTTACGGCTCAGCAGGCAGATGCACCCACCAACTTTGGTAGCTTGGATCAGCAGGCGGCGCTTCGCTGGGTGGCGAAGAATATCGCAGCATTTGGTGGAGATCCGGCCAATGTGACTATTGCTGGACAGTCAGCCGGTGGCGGAAGTGTAATGAGCCAGACGACTTGTATGGACAACGAAGGTTTGTTCCATAGAGCGGTAGTAATGAGTGCTATGATTCGAAGTCCCTATCAAAAAGAAGCACTGGTGGGACCAAAGCCTCTAAGTGAAGCAGAAAAAATGGGAGAGGATTTCTTTCATGTGCTGGGCGTGTCTACCTTGGAAGAAGCAAGGGCATTGGATGCATGGACCATTCGCGCTAAATATGCAGAATATGCACAGAGATATCCACGAATGGCAACGGTAGCGGATGATGTTTTTTGCGTGGGCGATCCAATTGAGTTGTTCATGGCGGGCAAACATGTGGATGTATCTTTGATGGCAGGAAGTACCAAGGATGAATTCTTGAGCTTTATTCCTGCAAAAGATGAAGAAGAATTGGCTGCTAAGGCCGAAGAACTCTTTGCAGAGGAAGCCAAAGAATTCTTAGCATTGCCAGAGGCACATAGAAGAGGAGCAGATGGAAACTATGCGTATGTCAATGGCATAGCATGCACTGCAAAGAGTTTGGTGTTGAACAAGAGAATGGATGGCAAAAAGACCAAGCACTATATTTATTCTTTCGAAGCCGATATACCAGGATGGGACAATCCAGGATGCTTCCATTCTGTGGATTTGTGGTTCTTCTTTGAGACATTGGCGAAATGCTGGAGACCTTTTGTGGGAAGACATTATGATCTTTCTAGACAGATGTGTAATTACTGGGCCAATTTCATCAAGACAGGAAATCCCAATGGCAAGGATGTAGATGGCAGTGATATGCCTTTGTGGCAGCCATATACAGCACAGAACCCATGCAGGATGCAGTTTCTTCCACAAGGAGCGGTACCAACCTGTGAGAAAGAATCTGATTTCGATGCATTTATGATAGAGCATATTCGTAAGGATTTAAAGAAAACCCCAGAGAGTAAAAAACAGGGGTTGAACCCATACCTCCCTTCTTGGGAATATATTCCTGATGGAGAACCTTATGTCTTTGGCGACAGAGTTTATGTGTATGGTTCACATGACTTTTACAATGGTCATGTATTCTGTATGGGAGACTATGTCTGCTGGTCTGCCCCTGTGGATGAACTGGGGAATTGGAGATATGAGGGTGTGATTTATCCGAAGACCGCAGATCCTCTGAACAAGGATGGTTCTATGTGTCTCTATGCGCCAGATGTGACAGTGGGACCCGATGGAAGATACTATTTGTATTATGTGCTAGACCATGTATCTGTGGTTTCTGTTGCAGTTAGCGATAGTCCTGCAGGAAAGTATGAATTCTATGGATATGTACATTATGAAGATGGAACTCGTCTTGGAGAAAAAGAAGGAGACGAACCACAGTTTGATCCGGGCGTGCTGACAGAAGGAGATGTGACTTATCTTTACACAGGTTTCTGCGGTAGAGGGGACAAATCTAGAACAGGAGCTATGGCCACAGTTCTTGGGGCAGATATGCTGACCATCAAAGAAGCGCCAGTGTTTATTGTGCCTGGTTGTGAGTATGGAAAAGGTAGTAGCTTTGAAGGGCATGAATTCTTTGAGGCTCCTTCCATTCGCAAGGTTGGAGATACATATTATTTCGTGTATTCCTCTGTGGTGATGCATGAACTCTGTTATGCTACGTCTAAGAATCCTACGAAGGATTTTGTCTATGGTGGAGTGCTGGTAAGTAACAGCGATATGCACATTGACACTTACAAGCCAGCAGATAGACCTATGGCCTATGGAGCGAACAATCATGGCGGTATGGTACAGATTGGGCAGCAGTGGTATATCTTTTATCATCGCCAGACCAATGGAACCTGGTATAGCAGACAGGGCTGTGCAGAGCTGATAGAGATTGCAGCAGATGGTTCTATAGCGCAAGTGGAGCTGACTTCCTGTGGCCTCAATGGAGGACCATTGGAAGGTAAGGGGGAATATCCAGGATATCTGGCTTGCAACCTGTTTACCGATACTCCAGTCATGTACGTTGGTGATGTACATGCGCCTAGAGTGATGCAGGATGGAAGAGATGGAGATGAACTCCCCGGTTATGTAGGAAACATGACAGACGGAGCTACAGCAGGCTTTAAATACTTTGATTGCAGGGGTGTAAAAGAGATTCGAATCAAAGCAAGAGGCTATGGAGATGGCGTGTTTGAAGTTAGAACTGCTTGGGATGGAGAAGTGCTGGGACAGATGAAACTGCACTATACCAATATCTGGGAGGAGTATGCTACACCTGTATCCATTCCAGATGGAGTACAGGCAATCTATCTGACCTACCGCGGAGGAGGCAACGTAAGCCTAAAGTCATTTACATTAATTTAAATAAAAAACAGCGCCACTTTGCGTGGTGCTGTTTTGCGTTTATAGAGAATCGAAGGTTGATTTGCTATAGATTCAGGCATCCCAAATTGGAACACTTGAGTTCCAATTTGGGATGCCTGAATATAAAAATCAAACTTCTGCAGTTTACTCAAGCACATATTTCATCACATCTGCAAAGATGGCGCGATAGCCTTCGGGATTGATGTGCATGCCCTCCAGGGTATACTCCGATTTGAGGCGACCTTGGGAGTCCATCAGGGGAGCATTTACATTGATGAATCTATGACCACGTTTGGCAGCCAGTTTTTCAACCTGCTTATTGGCTTCGTTAATTTTGGCATTGGTGCGAATGCGAAGGCAAGGCTTTAATTCCTCGCTGGCGGCATCGTAGTTTACAGGATAGTAGGCCATCATATAAATTTTTGCTTGGGGAAGGCGCTTTTCTATCTGCATTAGTATCTGCTCGTAACGATCCATTACTGCTTCGATAGGCTCGGATGCATCACTCAAATCATTGGTACCGATGTTGATAAATATTTTGCGTGGCTCAAGTTCAAATATGCAGGCATCTAAAATAGGAAGCATATCGTTGGTGCGATAGCCACCTACGCCACGATTGTAGATAGGAGGAATATCCGGCCCCAATTCCTTTGCCCATAGGTGAATAGGGAACATTTCCATCAGAGAAGAGCCAGCAAAGACAATCTGTCCTTTTTCCGCTTCCAGATTCCAAAGGTGGAAATCCTTTACCATTTGTTCTTTTTCAATGCGCCAAGGTTCTTTTTCCATAAATACACCTCCTATATTTGTTTAAAAGTATAGCATAGTGGTCAGTTTTTGCATAGTTATGGAAGTACTATAGATGCATCTGCTTTATTACAGTGCATCTTCTACCTGGAGACGTTCCTGCATTGGAATGGCAGTCTCCAAGAATAAAGAAGGACCTTATGAATATGTGGATACTATTATATGTATGAGACATACGGTGGTCTAACCAGAGAGGCTATTGCACAGCAGGACACAATTCTGCTATGATTGATGAAGGTGGCAATCGATATTTGACTTCTGCCAGAGATTCAACGAAGGCACGGAGTATCATGGAGTGCGAGTTTGCCGACGGGGTTTGAATGGTAACAATGAGCCTATTACAGCCACCGAATAAGTAGGAGCCGAAAGTGGGACACAGACAAAGATGAAGTGTTTTTTTGAGCGCATAGGAAAAGACATAAAGGCATATGGTGTTATCATAGGAATATTGGTGGTGCTGTGGGTTGTGCTCAACCTTTGCATTGGAACTGCATGCATCACCGTGTTTGTGACAGGGCTTCCATGTCCTGGCTGTGGTATGGGGCACGCTTTTTTTTCACTACTAACTGGTGATATTGCCCAAGCCCATTTGTACAATCCATCTGTATGGGGGTGGTTGGCATTCGGATTGTGTTTCTTCTTATATAGATATGTACTCGGAAAAAGAAATAAATACATAGGATGGATTTTGACTTTTGTGGCACTACTTTCAGTTGCTATTTACCTATATCGTATGATAAACTTATTTCCAACGGAGCCACCACTTACATATTACGAGGGGAACCTTTTTCAGAGAATCTTCCCAAAGTATGGGGAATGGATTCAAAGTTTGTTTGACTAGAAGGTTTGAATGGTGACTTGCGATATTTATACCATGAGGGAGGATAAAAATGGATAACAACAATTTCAACAATGATTTGAATGTTACTAACAATGTAGCGCAGACTACAGACAATGCAGGACAGTTTTCACAGGGCGTACAGTATCAGCAGACAGTAGCGTATACTCCAGTACAGAACTATGCACCATATCAGCCACAGGGCGAAGAACCAGTTTCCTTGGGTGATTGGATTGGAACATTACTTCTGTTTAACTTAGTACCTTGCGTAGGCTTGATTGTTTGTATCGTATGGGCATTCAGCAAAGATACAAAGACTAGCAAGAAGAATTTCTGCAGAGCATACCTGATTATTTACTTGGTAACTATCGTACTTGTAGTTCTGCTTTATGCACTATTGTTTGGTGCAATGTTTGCATCCGGCACATTTGACAGTTTGATGTAATATAAGAAAAATGAAAAAGAAAAGGAACCGTTTTGACGGTTCCTTTTGCTTTGCGAATATTATTTATTTGCGACTCCATCTTCCAGAAGCACCACATGGGAGTACCAGTCCATTGGAAGAGACTGGCAAACCAATCTCTGCAGCCTCAACCTGTCCACCGTGCTTTGGAACGATGGCGGTATTCATCATATAAGAGAGTACTGCAGGCTGGAGACCTGTTGTATAGGAGTTGATTAAGAAAAAGAGAGGGTCATCCGACAGAAGCTGAGAAGTCAGCTGTACAAATGGCCAGATGCTTTCTTCGATTTTCCAAATTTCACCTTTTGGTCCACGTCCATAAGATGGTGGGTCCATGATAATGCCGTCGTATTTGTTACCACGGCGAATTTCTCGTTCCACAAATTTAGTACAGTCGTCTACCAGCCATCTGATAGGTGCATCTCCTAGTCCAGAGGATAAGGCGTTTTCTTTGGCCCAACCAACCATGCCTTTGGAAGCATCCACATGAGTGACGCTTGCTCCAGCTGCAGCAGCAGACAATGTAGCACCGCCAGTGTAAGCGAAGAGGTTCAAGACCTTGATAGGTCTGCCTGCTCCTTTGATAAGTCCAGAGAACCAGTCCCAGTTGGTGGCCTGCTCAGGGAACAGTCCTGTATGCTTGAAACTGAATGGTTTTAAATTAAAGGTAAGGTCGTGGTAGTTTATGGACCACTCGTTTGGCAAATTGAAGAATTCCCATTCGCCGCCACCCTTGGCACTGCGGTGATAGTGGCCGTTCTTTTTCTTCCAACCTTTGTGATCGTGCGGTGTGCTCCAGATAACCTGTGGGTCTGGGCGTATCAGGATATAGTCGCCCCAACGCTCAAGCTTTTCCCCAGAAGAGGTATCCAGCACTTCATAATCTTTCCATTGATCTGCAATCCACATATTGTAAATTCCTTTTCTTCCTATTATAATAAAGAACATCTTGTGACTTAGAAGTATCCCTTTGACGAGAATCTTCTATATAATAAGGTAAATATACATCATCTTGGACAGAAAAACAATGTTCAAAAGTGGCTTGCAAGAGGGCAAAAAGATTGTACTAAAAAAAATACAATTTTTGAAAAAAAAGTGTTGCATTATTTTGGGAAAACATTTATACTTACTCTTGCTGTGGCATGATAGCTGTGAAGCGCGAGGTTGCTGCTAAGGCAAAGTCCAATAGCAGGTTTTCCGTGGAGCGAATGTCAAGTTAGGAAACTGACGACAAGTCACTGTACAAACAAAGAACGTCTGTCGAGAACAGAAACGACGTGTGAAAGATTTAGACCAGCACAATGTGCAAAGGTTTAGGACACACACGGGAGAGTGTACAGTCACCGCTTGTCGTACTTAAGAATTAGAAAGTGCGAAAAGGAGGCGACTTTTTTTATGGCAACAAATCAAGTTATGAGAA
>JAFTKW010000023.1 GCA_017453065.1 Lachnospiraceae bacterium
ACAGGTTTCTTCATCTGGTATGGTGGATTACATAAAGGTAGCGCACTTGCACTTATCGGTATTTATGTATGTTATGGTCTTATCATGGGTATTGGTCTTGGTACAGGTTACCTTTCCCCAGTTAAGACACTTATGCTTTGGTTTGCAGACCGTAAAGGTCTTGCAACAGGACTTGCAGTTGCAGGATTTGGTGCTGCAAAGGCTATTGCTAGCCCAATTATGCAGGCTATGCTTTCCGGCCTTGGCGAAGGCGGTATCTACAAGATGTTCCTTATCTTGGCTGCAATCTACTTCGTAATGATGTTTGTTGGTCACCTTCTTCTTAAGAAACCAGAAGGTTGGCATGAGCCACAGGGCAGCGAAGCAAAACCTAGCCTTATGCAGGTACTTAAGACCAAACCTCTTACCAACTACATTGGTATCTGGTTGATGTTCTATATCAACATCACATGTGGTCTTGCACTTATTTCTCAGGAAAAAATGATTGTAAAATGTATCGGTCTTGCTGGAGCAGTAGGTATCATTTCTACTGTATCTGCTATCTTCAACGCAGGCGGACGTCTTGGTTTCTCTGCATGGGCAGATACCATGAAGGATCGTAACACAATCTACAAATTGATCTTTATCCTTTCTATCGCATTTACAGCGATCGTTTGTCTCACAGGCGGTGTTGCAAACGGAGAAGGAAATGTTGTACTTACAGCACTTGTACTTATCTTGATTTTCTTCGTAAATGCAGGATACGGCGGTGGTTTCTCCAACGTGCCAACACTTCTTTCTGACCACTATGGAATGGGAAGTATCAGTGCTATTCATGGCATCACATTGTCTGCTTGGGCATTTGCAGGTCTTACAGGTAACCAGCTTGCAAACTGGATCGTAAGCACATTTGGTGAAGTGGTAGAGCGTAACGGCAACATGGTGAACCCAACAGGTTACCAGTATGTAATGTATGTTACATTGGTGCTCTATATTGTAGCACTTCTTATCAGTATGTTCTTGGTGAAGAAGACAGAGA
The DNA here is from genome assembly GCA_017453065.1 of Lachnospiraceae bacterium. Taxonomy (GTDB): domain Bacteria; phylum Bacillota; class Clostridia; order Lachnospirales; family Lachnospiraceae; genus Acetatifactor. Next base: position 1,019 of record JAFTKW010000023.1, read on the forward strand.
GAAATCCTGAAGCTTCTAATGCTGATTTGCATTAATTCTCATAAACATTTGAGCTAAATAAAAGCAGTATTGCATGAAAGTGCAATGCTGCTTTTTTGTTGATTATTTTGGACGGGTAGAATCTGCATTGGGGGCGTGCCCAAAATGTTTTTTGTAGGCCCTATAAAAGGAGGAGTAGTCCTTGAATCCACATCTCTCGCAGGCATCCTGCGAGCTGGTTCCATGGAGTATCAGGTCTTTGGCTACAGTAAGTCTCTTTTTGGTGATGTAGTCCCAAGGGGCAGCTCCTGTAGCGTTTTTAAACAATCTGTTAAAGTGAGAGGAACTTAAGAAGAAATGTTCTGCTAGCATTGGAACAGATAATTCTTCAAATAGATGCTCGTTTACATATAAAACCACCTGTTCAGAAAGGCTATTCTGGGAATGCTCCTGATTTGCTTTATGTTCCAGCGCACGGTGAATCATATCCAGCATTGTCAATAAATGAGCTCTTGCAGTGAGCTTACGTCCATATTCGTCTTTTTCTGAAAAAATATGTATAAAGAATTCCTGTATCAGAGCAGTGTTGATTTCAGAGGAATGAAACATATTGTTCTTTCCCAAGGCACGTTCCTTGTATGCCTTCATAAGTCGTCCCTCAGGATCCCAAGAACTAGCGAATGACAGAGGGAAGTTGATGACGTATCTTTCGTATCGATTACTCCCAAGTATTTTGGGGCAATGGGATTCAGCAGGACTCATAATCATCAGACTATTTTGTGTTAGGGGATAGGCGGACCCTTCCACTAGATAGGTGACACTTCCGCTGATAAAAAGATAGATTTCGCATCGGTCGTGAATATGCATGTTGAAATTCGTAGGAGCAGGACAATCATCGATGGCGTGTCTAATATAGATATCCCCTAAATTGTATTCTTCAATCATAATTGGTTCCTTTCAGTAATCTTTTTTGCATCTACAACGTCTTCTTGCTTTGATGTTATCACAAATGAGCGAAAATGCAATGTATAAAGAGTAAAAGCGCAATGTAAATGCAAATTCTATCATGCTAGAATACAGGTAGAAATCATTTTTGGGAGGTGGAAGTATGGGTTTTCAGTTAGCAGCATTTGCGGATGAGGCAGATGGTAAAATCTTAGGCCAGATTCAGGCCATGAAAGACAATGGTATAGGGTACTTGGAAATCAGAGGAGTGGACGGACAAAATATCTCCAATATTTCTGTGGACAAGGCGAAGGAAGTGCGCAAACAGTTAGACGACGCTGGTTTGGCAGTCTGGTCCCTAGGCTCTCCTTATGGAAAGATTGGCATTACAGATGATTTTGAGCCACATTTAGATTTGTTCAAGAGAGGTCTTGAATTGGCAGAGGTATTGGGGACAAAGCATATTCGTATGTTTAGCTTTTATATTCCTCAGGGAGAGGAAGAAAAATATGCGGATGAAGTAATGAAAAGACTAGATCGATTTGTATCCTGTGCAAAAGATAGCGGAATCATTCTTTGTCATGAAAATGAAAAAGGAATTTATGGTGATATGGCAGTTCGCTGCGCGGAAATTCACCGCAATTTCCCACAACTTAGAGCGGTATTTGATCCTGCGAACTTTATCCAGTGCGGGCAGGATACCGTTGAGGCGTGGAAACTGCTGGAGCCTTATGTGGAATATATGCATATCAAGGATGCACTGGCAGATGGAAGCGTAGTTCCAGCGGGGAAAGGAATCGGCAATCTTCCATACCTGCTTCAGAACTACAAGGGTAGTGTACTGACTTTGGAACCTCATCTGTCAGTGTTTGATGGATTTGCTTCCCTGGAGGCAGAAGCAAAGACAAAGATGCAGTATGTATATCCATCATCTAGAGCCGCTTTTGACGCGGCAGTAAAAGCGCTTAAAGAACTGATTTAAGGAGGGGCAAAAATGGAAAAGATCAGACTTGGTATCATTGGATATGGAAATATGGGTAGAGGTCATTTTGCCAATGTGATGGAAGGCAAGTGCCCATCTGTGGAAGTAACAGCGGTATGTGATCTTGTAGAGGAAAAGATGGACAAAGCAAAGGAATATCCAGGCGTAGCTACCTTCACAGATTACAAAGAAATGCTGGATAGTAAATTGGTGGATGCAGTACTGATTGCAACACCACATTATGATCATCCTACCATCGCAATCGAGTGTCTGAATCGCAATATCCATGTGATTACAGATAAGCCTGCTGGAGTGTATGCTAGACAGGTAAGAGAGATGAATGAAGCGGCAGAAAAGTCAAATGCCAAATTTGGAATTATGTTTAATCAGCGTACCAATCCTCTTTATGCAAAGGCGCGTGAAATTGTGCAGAGTGGAGAACTTGGTGAATTGAAACGCATGGTGTGGATTATCACCAACTGGTACAGAACCCAGGCATATTATGACTCTGGCACTTGGAGGGCTACCTGGAATGGAGAGGGCGGTGGAGTACTGCTAAATCAGGCCCCTCACAACCTTGACTTGTGGCAGTGGATATTTGGTATGCCAAAGAGAGTGAGAGCGTTCTGTGACTTTGGTAAGTATCATAAGATCGATGTAGAAGATGATGTAACTATCTTTGCAGAATATGCAAATGGCGCTACTGCAACCTTTATCTCTACGACCGGAGAGGCGCCAGGAACCAACCGATTGGAGATTTCAGGCGACAAGGGCAAGATTGTCATTGAACATGGCAAACTTTGCTGGTGGAAATTAGAAACTCCTGAAAGAGAATTTTGTTTCACTGCAACAGAGGGCTTCATAACCCCTAACTGCACATATGAAGAATTTTCAGCACCGGTTCCAGAAGGACACCCAGAAGTGCTGGAGGCCTTTGCACAGTCCATTTTGAATGGAACAGAGATGATAGCAGAAGGAAAAGAAGGTATCAATTCCCTTTCTATTTCCAATGCAGCGTACTTGTCTACATGGACCAATGATTGGGCGGAGATTCCAACAGATGAAGCTTTGTTTGAAAAATACTTAAATGATTTGTGCGCGAAAGAGCAAGCAAAAAATTCCTAACCGCTCACTGTGAAAGATTAGAGGTGCTTCGTGAGCGGTGGAAGGTGAGATGGTAAATTTTGGCACCTAGACAAAAAGCCCCCTTTATAAAGGGGCTTTTCTTATGCCAAAAAACTTATATCTAAATATTAGTAATCCATCTCGTCCTCGGGGATGGCTGTGTGAACAGGAATTCCGTTTACTTCCACCTGATCGGTAATTGGGATGACAAGGCATCTACGTCCGTTTACCGTGGCAGTTTCAATGAGGTCTGCCCTTTCCGGATTGACCTTGATGACGATGTCAGGAGTTTTTACTTCGAAAGTACGCTGATTTGCCACATTGCTAACACAAAGAGAAGTTTTGGCACCAGCGGTCTGGTCATAGGTCTGTTCAAAACGCTCTAAATGCTCGTCTTTGACACCACTATTTGCAAGAAGTCTATGTACCTCATTTTTGTCCAGCATCAGAGGCTCTGGATTGTCCTTGTGTTCCTCAACCATTTCGTGGAGTCTGCTATGAATTCCAACCACAGTTTCCAAGTCGCAGTCGTCGCCCAAGGTTTCCTCGATGATGGTCTGGAAGGTTTCTTTTTGGCTGATGGCTGGCATTGGGATAGGACAGCCTAGGAGTTGATCCATGAAACTGGTGTTAAACTCGTTCACATCCTTGGTGTAATATAGGGTAGAGTGGATATCTGCTGTGCGGTCGTTGAAGGCAGGGAACAAAAAGCCTGCTTCAGGCATATCTACCACCCAGTCGCGGATGCGGTTGCGGAAAGCACCAGAAAGATCATCATAGCTAAGGCCTGGCTTAGAAAGGTTTACAGGGCAGATGCAGCACATGATGTATTCATAGACTTCATCGGAAGCGTCCTCCATAGTGATGCCATCTGTGGTTTTGCCAGGTACATCGTACACGTCGTGAATGAGCAGAATCAAATAATTTCCTACATATTCATAGGCTTCAATGACTTTGTCATAGAACTGGTCAAGCAAAGCATCATCCTTTAATTTACTTTCTCTAAGGCGATATAAGAATTCCTGTGCGCCGCCAGCTTCCTCACTGGAAAGAGGGAACTGAAGATTCAACAGATTTCGTCCAACCGCACCGGACAAATTCTTGCGCAGAATCTGAAAATATTTGTACATCTCTTCCTCGGGAAGACCTAAAAAGGCTTCCTTAAACTGAGATTTCTTTGTTTTTTCACCGTCCACATAGCAACCGCAGATACGAGTAATGGAGCAGTTCCTAGGTGTAAAAAGTTTTTTGATTTCTGAAATTTCTTGCTTAGTCATAAGTCGATTTAACCTCTTCTTTTCCAAAATTCTTCTTAAGTATAGAACAATTTTCGCCAAACCTCAAGGAAGAAAAACGTCAGGAAATGCGGTCTGTTTCAGTTGAAGAAAAAAGAAGTCAAAACGTATAATGAAAAAGGATTTTTTTGTAAAAGGGAGGATATTCATGGAACAAGTGAATTTGAATCTTACAAATGAGAGCGACAAAGTCTATCGGATTTTGGGAGACTTGATGCGTGCAGATAAAGAGTTTCAGATTATGATTACGGTGCCTTCTTCGGCATCCAAACCAGTAGCAATGCAAAACGTGACTTCGATGCGAGCAAAAGGGGAAGCTAGTGCGGTAGAAGAGATACACGATTTGGAAAAAGACGTGACAGACATGATCCACGATATTGGTGTTCCAGCACATATCAAAGGATACCAGTATCTACGAGAAGCAATTATGATTTCGGTGGAAGATACCTCTATGCTTGGAAGTATCACCAAGATTCTTTATCCAACCATTGCCAAGAAGTTTCAAACCACACCAAGTAGGGTAGAGCGTGCCATTCGTCATGCCATAGAGGTGGCATGGTCTAGAGGAAGAATGGAAACATTAGACAATTTGTTTGGATATACCATCGATACAGGGAAAGGAAAACCCACAAATTCCGAATTTATCGCTCTGATTGCAGACAAAATTAGGCTTAGGTATCGAGTTTTATAGACAAAAACTACTTTCAAATAGGCCCTCGGTGTTGTATAATATAGAAAAATGTTTTACAGGAGGGATTACGATGAAAAACATATTGTTCGTAGCATCCGAGGGCGTGCCTTTTATTAAGACTGGTGGACTCGCAGACGTAGTGGGTTCCTTACCGAAATGTATTGACAAAGAATATTTTGATGTCAGAGTAATCATTCCTAGGTATACCTGCATGAAACCAGCTATGCAGGAGAAGTGCAGTTACTTCCATCATTTTTATATGGATTTCAACTGGCATGAAGAATATGTAGGTATTTTGCAGGCGGAAGTAGAGGGAATCAAGTATTATCTCATTGACAATGAGAAATATTTTGGTGGCTTCAAACCATACAGTGACAATGCGCTTTTTGAGATTGAAAAGTATGCTTATTTCTCAAAGGCTGCACTTGCAATTTTGCCTGTGATTGGATTTAGACCTGACGTAATTCATTGCCATGACTGGCAGACGGGCCTGATTCCAGTATATTTGAAGGAGCGTTTTGCAGGGGATGAGTTCTTTAGAGGTATCAAGTCTGTTATGACCATCCACAACCTAAAATTCCAGGGTAAGTGGGATGTGAAGACGGTACAGAGCATTACAGGTCTTCCAGATTACTATTTTGCTCCAGACAAGCTAGAGGCGTACAAGGATGCCAACCTCTTAAAGGGTGGTTTGGTATTTGCAGATGCCATTACTACGGTAAGTAACACTTATGCAGAGGAAATCAAGACTTCCTTCTACGGCGAAGGTTTAGATGGGCTGATGAATGCCAGAAGTGGAGATTTAAGGGGTATTGTCAATGGTATTGACTACACAGACTTCAATCCAGAGACAGACCCATACATTGAAAAACAGTATGACGCTGTAAACTTCCGCAAGGAAAAAATTAAAAACAAGAGAGCACTTCAGAAGGAACTCGGTCTAAATCAGGATGACAAGGCCATGATGATTGGAATCGTATCCAGACTTACAGATCAGAAGGGCTTGGATTTGATTGCCTATGTGATGGACGAGCTTTGTCAGGACAATGTACAGATTGTTGTGCTGGGTACTGGTGAGGAGCGTTATGAGAATATGTTCCGTCACTTTGCATGGAAATATAGCGGTAAAGTATCTGCTAATATTTACTACTCTGAGGAACTTTCTCACAAGATTTATGCGGCTTGTGATGCATTCCTGATGCCATCTCTGTTTGAGCCTTGTGGACTTAGCCAGCTCATGAGCTTGCGCTATGGTACCGTGCCTATTGTTCGTGAGACCGGTGGTCTGAAAGATACCGTTGAACCATACAATGAGTATGAGAGCAAAGGTACAGGCTTTAGCTTTACCAATTACAATGCACACGAAATGTTGGATGCAATTCGCTATGCAGAAAAGATTTATTACGATAAGAAGAGAGAGTGGAATAAAATCATTGACCGTGCTATGGCAGTGGACTTCTCATGGCATGTGTCGGCCCTTAAATATCAGGAGATGTACGACTGGTTGATTGGCTAGGTTTTATATTAGGATTTAACGATGAGTAAAACGGGTAAAAAGGATGGTTTTATCCTCCAGGCCGGCATACTGGCTGTGGCGGGGATTATATGCAGAATCATAGGGCTCTTGTACAGGAGCCCTTTAACTGCGATTATAGGGGACAGAGGAAATGGGTATTATTCCTCTGCTTTTAACATCTATACAATCATCCTTTTAGTTTCCTCCTACAGCATTCCTTCTGCCATATCCAAGGTGATAGCGCAGAAACTGTCTGACAAGGAATACCGCAATGCTCATCGTGTTTTTGTATGTGCTATGTGGTATGTGCTGGCAGTGGGCGGTGCTGCTGGTATTTTTTTGTTTTTTGGAGCAGGTCTTTTGTTAGAAGGCCCGGCGGCAACGGTGCTAAAGGTATTTGCGCCAACGATTTTCCTATATGGCATATTGGGTGTACTTAGAGGATATTTTCAGGCCCATCGTACCATGGCTCAGACCTCTGTTTCGCAGATTTTAGAGCAGATTATGAATGCGGCTGTCAGCATAGGCGCAGCTCTTTGGCTGATTTATGCTCTGCTGGGCAGTGCAGATTATTATGTGCTGGACGCAGATGGTCAGGTGACCTTTGGTGGGGAAGTGGTAGTAGAGCAGGCACAGACTATGCTGGATGAAGACGGAAATGTGGTGCTGGACGAAGAAGGCAACACGGTCTATGTGCTAACCCTGGAACAAGAGGAATGGAATACCAAGCATGCCACCTATGGAGCCATTGGTAGTGCCATGGGTACAGGAGCGGGTGTACTTACAGCCCTTCTGTTTATGTGGGCAATCTATCTGCTCAATAAAAAGACATTTGACAGAAGAATTCGAAGAGACAACTTAGGAGAAGTGGAGTCCTATGGACAAATCTTTAAGACTTTGACTTCAGTAGTGTTGCCATTTATATTGAGTACGGCAATCTATAACTTAAGTACTTCGATGAACCAGACCATATATACTAAGATTGTGATGCATATCAAGGGGGTAACTGAAAAGGAAACCTTTACAAACTATGGCATCTTTGCAGGGAAAGCAATTGTAATTCGAAATATTCCAATTGCACTTGCCTCTGCTATGTCTTCCGCAGTGCTGCCAAGTATTTCAACAGCATGGGCAAAAGGGGAATATCAGGACGCTAGAGACAAGGTACATAGAGCAGTGAAGGTAACCATGCTGATTTCCATCCCCTCAGGAGTGGGATTAACTGTACTTGCTAAGCCGGTGATGCAGTTTTTGTTCCCGCAAAGGGAGTCCCTGGATGCGGCAGCAGGCATTTTGATGGCACTGGGTATGTCGGTGCTCTTTTATGCCCTTTCCACAGTGACCAATTCTGTACTTCAGGGTATTGGAAAAGTCAATGTGCCAGTGAAAAACGCTGCAGTGGCATTGGTGTTGCAGGGACTTACTTTGACAGGACTTTTGGTATTTACCGAATTTGACTTGTATGCTTTGGTTATAGCTGAAGTATTGTATTCTGTAGTGATTAGTTTTTTAAATCAGAGAGCACTTCGCAAGTATATGGAGTACAGGCAGGAACTGTTCACTACCTTTGTGGTGCCACTTTTGGCATCTGCCTTTATGGGAGGTCTTAGCTGGGCGATTTATCAAGGAATGTATTTACTAGTTGAGTCCAATATTATTAGCCTTATTGTTGCTGTGATTTTTGCAGTGATTATCTATTTTGCATTTGTAATCTTGATGAAAGGAATGAACGAAGAAGAACTGCGAGCTATTCCCAAAGGCTATCTGCTAGTAAAGGTAGCCCATAAATTAAAATTGATGTAAAACGTAGGTGGCTGATGAAAGTCACCTACATTTGTTAGAAAGGACTAGATATGGCATTTGACGGAATTACCATAGCCAGTTTGGTAAAGGAATTTGAATCAAAACTGGTAGGTGGAAGATTATACAAGATAGCACAGCCGGAGCCAGATGAACTGTTGATTACCATTAAAAGTGGGGGAGAACAGTATCGTTTGGTGTTGTCTGCAAGCCCTTCTTTGCCTTTGATTTATTTGACAGACAAAAACAAACCAAGCCCTATGACAGCACCGAACTTCTGTATGCTGCTTCGTAAACACTTGCAGAATGGTAGAATTGTATCGGTGACCCAGCCTGGGCTGGAACGTGCGGTGCATTTTCAGATTGAGCATTTTGATGAAATGGGTGACCTTTGTCAAAAGACTTTGATTGTAGAAGTGATGGGCAAACACAGTAATATCATTTTCTGCAATGCAGATGGGACTATTATCGACAGTATTAAGAGAGTTTCAGCGCTGGTCAGCAGTGTCAGAGAGGTTTTGCCAGGCAAGGCATATTTTATGCCTCAGACAGTACAGAAGGCTCAGCCTCTTTCCCTGGGCGTGGAGCAGTTTGTGGCAGCGATTCAAAACAAGCCTATGCCTATCTACAAAGCGATTTACACCAGTTTGGTTGGTATTTCGCCCATTATGGCACAGGAGCTTTGCTATAGGGCTAAGGTGGATGGAGAAGTTCCAGTGGTGGCCCTTGACTCATTGCAGATGGCAAGGCTTGCGGAAACATTTGTGGATATGGTAAGCCAGATCAGAGATGGGCAGTTTGCGCCATGTGTAGCTTATCACAAGGAGGCTCCTGTAGAGTTTGGTGCATTGACACTTTCTTTGTACGATCAGGGAGAGTATTCTTTAAAGAGTTTTGATTCTATGTCTGCTTTGGTAGAGCAGTACTATGCAGAAAAAGACAGCGTTAGCCGTATTCGTCAGAAGTCTGCAGACTTGCGCAAGATAGTGCAGACAGCTTTGGAACGAAATATCAAGAAATACGATTTGCAGCTTACCCAAATGAAGGATACAGAAAAAAGAGAACAGTTTCGTATTTATGGGGAACTGATTAATACCTATGGATATGGATTGCCAGAGGGAAGTAAGAGCCTGGAAGCACTGAATTACTATACCAACGAGATGATTACTATTCCTTTGGATGAAACACTTTCTCCAAAGGAAAATGCACAGAAGTATTTTGATAAGTACGCCAAGATGAAGAGAACCTATGAAGCACTGGTGACTTTGACTGAAGAGGTAAAGGGACAGATTGAACATTTGGAGTCCATTATGGCTTCTTTGGACATTGCCCAGGCAGAAGAAGACCTGGTGCAAATCAGGGAAGAACTGGTGGAAAGTGGATATGTGCGCAGGAAGGCTGGAAAGAAAGAAAAAGTAACTAGCAAGCCATTTCACTATATCAGCTCTGATGGATTCGATATCTATGTGGGCAAAAACAATTATCAAAATGATGAATTGACGTTTAAATTTGCCACAGGCAACGACTGGTGGTTCCATGCCAAGGGTATGGCAGGCTCCCATGTAATTGTCAAAACAGGTCCAGATGGAGAAATGCCAGATGCAACCTTTGAAGACGCAGCTAGGCTGGCAGCCTTTTATTCCAAAGGCAAAGGACAGGACAAGGTGGAAGTGGATTATATTCAGAAGAAGCATGTGAAAAAGCCTGCTGGAGCCAATCCTGGTTTTGTGGTGTATTATACCAATTACTCCATGATGATTGATACGGATATATCCGGTATTCGTCAGGCATAGAAGTCTAAGTGTTAAGTGAAATCATATAGAAACAAATAAAATAGCAATAAAAGGTCTATGGAAACGGTCGCGGCTTTCTATAGACTTTTTTGCGTAATAGCGTGCAAAAACTAGTCATTTATTGCTATTTTATAATCGTATTATTTTTAAGGTGTGTCCGCGCACGCAATAAAAATTCACCCTTATTTCTTGTATAAAATGCACAAAAATGCACTTTGATTTTTGACAAGCTCCGTAAAAATAGCAATCCGTGAAAAAATTAGAGCAAAATTCAGCGAGTGGAAACCGCTTACAAAAAGATAAACTGATTATACTTTATAAACTAGAGAGGGTGTTTTTATGAAAAAGGTATTTAGAAAGTTGTTAGCAGCCATGCTCTCTGTAGCATTGGTGGCAGGGGCAGTGAACTTGTTTCCTATGGAAGTAAGTGCTGAGGGCACAAATATTACTCCAGCCCTGACAGGAACAGAAGACTTTGCTTTCAAAGCTTCTGACCTGACTTATGAGTGGGGTACTTGCACTCAGGAGGCAACAGAAGCAAACCAGGTGAAACTTGGATTTGCAGAGCAGTACAATCAGGCAGTGTTTACACTGACCAACTATGCGAAAATTGATTTGAGCAAGTGTAAAACTGTAACCTTCTGCGTATCTGAGCAGAGCGGACCAGTTGCCTTCAAACTGATTGATGACAGTTATGCAGAGATTGGAAGTTTTACAAAGTATTCTCAGAATGGTCAGACTCTGTATACCTATGATGTATCTGGAATGACCAATATCGTTACCCAGGTTGGTCTTATGTTAGATGTAGAAGCAACAGATCAGACCTTTGTGTTTGATGGTGTGTACTTCGACATGATGAGTGAGGCAGAGCTGAATCCCGACCAAGGTAGTGACGGTAGTGAAAGCGGCGAAAGCGGTGAAGGCAGTGAAGGCGACGAAGGCAGTGAAGGTGGCGAAAGCGGTGAAGGTACTGTTACAGCAACCAATATCACACCAGCTCTGACGGGCACAGAAGATTATGCATTTAAGGCTTCCGACCTGACTTATGAATGGGGTACATCTACACAGGAGACAACAGATGCGAATCAGGTGAAACTAGGATTTGCAGAGCAGTACAATCAGGCAGTATTTACACTGACAAACTATGCGAAAATTGATTTGAGCAAGTGCAAGACTGTCACCTTCTGCGTATCTGAGCAGAGTGGACCAGTTGCTTTCAAACTGATTGATGACTCTTATGCTGAGATTTCTAGCTTTACCAAATATTCACAGAGTGGTCAGACTCTGTACACCTATGATGTATCTGGCATGACCAATATCGTTACTCAGGTTGGTCTTATGTTAGATGTAGATACAACAGGTCAGACCTTTGTGTTTGATGGTGTGTACTTCGACATGATGAGTGAGGCAGAGCTGAACCCTGACCAGGGTGGTGATAGCGGCGAAGGCGGTACTGAAGGCGAAGGTGGCACTGAAGGTGGCGAAACAGCAACCAACATGACACCAGTGGCAACCAGTAGTGAAGATATCTCCTATACAGGTGATCAACTTGGCAAGTGGTGGGAAAACGCGTCCTCTACTTTAAATGGAACTCAGTGGGAGATGACTTTCAGCGGCGCTTATCAGCAGGCTAAGTTTGGACTTCCTAGTGAACTGGATTTGACCAATGCAAAGAGCGTAACTTTTGCTATTTCAGCTCAAAACTGTGTATTGGCATTTAAGGTGTATACGTCTGAAGATGGTGATGACGCACAGGTAGTTCAGTATAATTTTAGCGGAAAGAATTTATATACAATTGATTTGTCTGCATATAGTAGCGTTGCTTCTTGCGTAGGCGTTATGATGAATACAGCAACCACAGAAGCAGGTGCAACTTCTACCTGTGTATTTGATGGTGTATTCTTTGATATGAAGAATGCAGAAGAAATCGAGGCAGACAAGCCTGTGGAAGATACCACAGCAAATATGACTCCAGCAGCTGCTTCTGCAGAAGACAAGGTATTTAAAGGTGCGGATTTTGTTGAGTCCAGTGGCTCTGCTACAGGATCATTAGGCGGACCTAATTCAGATGAATATAAAATTACTTTTGGTGGTCAGTGGACAGAGAGACAGTTTAAACTGCCAGAAAGCATCGATCTTTCTATGTGTAACTCTGTTACCTTTGCTCTCTCAGAGCAGACAGGATCTGTAAGCTTTAAACTGTATGAGACAGTAGATGGAAAACTGTCAGAAATCGGCGTGACTACATACGGAAATACTGACAAGAATTTATATACAATAGACTTCTCTGGTAGAACAGAAGTTGTTACGCATATAGCTGTCATGTTAGACAAGGATTTGACAGGACAGAAGTGTTCTTTAGACGGCGTTGTCTTTGATATGATGACCGCAAAGAAAGAAACTTACACTGTTACCTACACAGCAGATCAGCTTACTGTTGGTTCTAGCAACGCACAGTCAGCACAAATTGTGGATGGCAAATTAGTTGTTCAGTACAGTGCATTGAATCAGCAGGTAAAATTTGTGCTTCCAGCGGCTGTAAACTTTGGAAAATGTCTTTCTATCACAGTGGCAGTTAGTGCACAGGATGGCCCAGTAAACTTCTATGCTTATAGCGATGGATCCAATGTAGATACTTTCAACTATAAGGTGGGTTCAAGTGAATATGTGCTTACCCCAACTGCAGACAAGAAAGTAGATATCTTAGGCGTTCAGACAGGTGGTAGTGAGTTTACAGAAGGTGCAAACATCACTATCGACAGCATTACTTTCTTGATGGAAGGCAAAGAGCCACAGCCACTTCCAGAAGATACAGATGGAGATGGTCAGGTGACAGTTGATTCTACATTCTTTGCTAATGTGGAGACATCAACAGGTGTTACTGTAGAAGTAAAAGAGGTTGGTGGACAGACGGTCAGTGAAGTTGCGTTCACACAGGTGGGCGATTACGTAGATTTTGAAATTCCAGATACAGTAGATGTTGCACATTTGGCAAGTATTGCGTTGGATATGGAAGTGGTTTCCACGGCTTCTGTACAGAGTCTTGAAGGGGAAACAATTGAAGGTATTGAAATTAGCCTTTTAGATGCAAATAAGAATGTGCTTGTAACTGGAAATGTGGATGTATTGCAAGCCAACGGCAATGAGAAAGCCAAATATATTCGTATCACATCAACAGTGGCAAATCAGAATCTTCAGCTTACAACTATCACTTTCGAAATCGACATGACCATCGTGGGCGATATTGTTAAGAATGGCTTCTTTGAAGATGAAGATATGTCTATGTGGCCTTCCCACGTCACTAGAGTGGATAATGGAACAGCCTTTATTGCAGGACAAACCTTTACTACCTATGGTGAGATTGTAAGCAGAGAAAGCAACTACACTTGTTTCCAGCAGGATATTACATCCAGAGTGGAGCCAGGTAAATACTATGCAATTTCTTATTGGGTAAAACTTTCTGAAGAATACGAAGGTTATACACAGGCATATAGAACAGTTTCTTTTGCACCATATTCTGTAGATTCTGCAGGAAATGCAAACTACAATGTGCCAGTTGCAGGAATTGGCAAAGCGGTTTGTGAGCCGGGAGTATGGACTCATGTAGTCGCTATGACTTATGTTCCTGAAAATGCAAAAGAGTTCCACTTGCGTATTTTGGAGCAGGGACTGAAATGGGGCACTGTCCCTGGCGTGCTTGGTTCTTATGCAGTAGCTGGAATTCAGATGAGTGAAACCACACCATTTACGATTTATGGACAGGGTGGTGGAAATGGTGGCGGTGCAGCGACTGTTAGCAACGTAGACAATCGCGAAATCACATTTACACAGAACTATTCTATGGATGAGTTCTCTATCGATTGGGCATCTGCGACCTTTGAACAGTCTGCAGACAAAGTGACTGTTTCCTTTGAAGACAACTATGACGAAGTTCGCCTTAGTCTTCCAAGAGCGTACGCCGCTTCAGACATTGTATCTGTAGTAGTAAATACAGGTGGACAGAACGTTCCTATTGCAATTAAACTTTACAACAAGGGCGTTGAAAAGAGAGTAGAATATTTCAATGCGATTGGTGATACCTATACAGTATGTCCTAATATCAGAGGCTCCATTGATGCGATTGGTATTATGAGTTTGGCAACACCAAACCCAGATGGCGCTTATGTGGATGTTGTGGATGTTACTTTGAATTTTGCAAAAGAGCCAGATCCTGAGGCAGTAAGCGATACTATTCTGGTAAATGGTGATTTCGCAGATACAGATTTGAGTGACTGGCAGGCAGCTTATTGGGGACAGAATGAAGGCGTAAGCATGTTCCACGAAGTGAGCAGCACACCTTTCGGTGATGGCGTAACCAATTATGCTAGTTACAATAAGCGTACATCTCCATATCAGTGCTTTGCGCAGGATATTACAGATTGCGTTGTTCAAAATGAAATTTACACCTTTTCCTTCTGGGCGAAGTTGTCTGATGATTACATCGGCGCTCCAGAAGAACAGAGAGTAGTGCAGTTTGCACCATATACAGTGGACAAAGAAGGTGTGGCAGACTACAATCCTAAGCTTGAAGGTACCTATACTCAGGTCCTTGAGCCAGGTGTATGGACTAAGTTTGAAGGTACATACAAAGTAACCAATGCCAATGAAGTGGCACAGGTAATAATCCGTATTTTGGAGCAGGGAACTAACTATGGTCAGGGAGACTGTGTACTCGGCGGATATAGTATTGCAGATGTGAAGATGGATTTGTATGTTCCAGATCCACCATCAATCGATGAAGAAGTTCCTAATTTGGATGAAACCTTGATGAGTGTATTTGGAGATGACTTTATCGTAGGTAACTCCCTTACAGTCAACAGCATTGATGACTTGGGAACCAGCATGCTTCTTAACAAGCACTTCAACGCAATTACCATTGGCAATGAATTGAAACCAGATGCATTGTTTGGATATAGTAACAGTGCACATACCAAACTTGAGACTATTTCTTTCAATGGGCAGGAATTGGTAGTTCCTACTTTGGATTACTCTAGAGCAGAAATGGTTCTTGACAAGATTGTGAAGTGGAACAATGAAAATCCAGACCATCAATTCAAGGTAAGAGGTCATGTACTCGTATGGCACGCACAGACACCAGAGTGGTTCTTCCGTGAGAACTATGTGGTAGGTCAGAATGCAGATGGCAGCGAAAACTATGTATCTGCTGAAGAAATGAATTTGCGTTTGGAATGGTATATCAAGACTGTTCTGGAACACTTCACTGGCGAAGACAGTGAATACAAAGATTTGTTCTATGGCTGGGATGTAGTAAACGAAGCAGTAAGTGATGGTAGTGGAAGTTATCGTACTGACAAGATTGCCAATGGCGAAAAACCAAGCGATCCAACACACGGCTCTAACTCCAGCTGGTGGGCAGTATATGGAAGCAATGAGTACATCATTAAGGCGTTCCAGTTTGCAAATAAATATGCACCAGCAGATTTGGAACTGTATTACAACGATTACAATGAGTGCAATAGCACCAAGGTAAAAGGTATTGTAAAACTTCTTACTGATGTATTGGCAGCAGAAGGTACACGTATCGATGCAATGGGTATGCAGGCTCACTACAACCTGATGAACCCTTCTGTGAAGATGTTTGAAGATGCCATCCGTGCTTATGCCGCTGTAGTAGGCAATGTGCAGATTACAGAGTTTGATATGAAGGCTAGCAGAGATCTTTCTACAGAAAAGAACTTGCAGGAAGAATATCTTGAGCAGTCTCAGAAATATTTGGCACTTTATGAGAGTTTGAAGAAACTGGATGCAGAAGAGGGCATCAATATTACAGGTATCACCTTCTGGGGTGTTTCTGACAAGGATTCTTGGCTTCAGAGTTCCTCCAATGTAGGCGGAGGTGCAGATGGCACTATGACTCAGTGTCCACTGCTCTTCGATGGAAACTACAAAGTAAAACCAGCATTCTGGGCATTTGTAGATTATACAATGGTGGATCCTACCTATGGTCAGGAGCCAGAGGAAATCGTTGATGAAGAAACTCCAATGGGAGATATTGATCCAGAAAAGGATGCTTCTTCTGAAAAAGAGGAGGAAGTAGAGCAGAGCACCAACAGCCAGGATGCAAATCAGGCTGGACAGAATCAGGATAGCACTGCTACTTCTGGTGAGGCTGTGGAGACTCAGGCGAAGAAGCCTAGTGCAATGCCATTTGTGGCAGCAGGCGCTGTTGTAGTAATTGCAGGCGCGGGCGCAGCAGTTTGGTTTCTTAAAAAGAAAAAATAATTAATTCTCTTTTGTAGAGGGTCACCCTTCCAAGGGTGGCCCTTTACTTGACTTCAAATACTTTTTCTCCTATAATAAAGGGGTATTTGCGAACGAGAGACTACGGTATAGGTTCGCACGAAGAAAGGGATAAAATCATGATTAAAAGTATGACAGGTTTTGGCAGATGCGAAGTCATGGAAGGTGAGCGCAAGTTTACCGTAGAGATGAAATCCGTGAATCATCGTTATCTGGATGTAAACATCAAGATGCCAAAGAAACTCAATTTCTTTGAAGCGGCAATCAGAGCAGAACTCAAAAACTTTATCCAGAGAGGTAAAGTAGATATTTTTATTACCTACGAAGATTTTTCCGAAGGCAATGTTAGCATCAAGTACAACAAGGAAACGGCAGCTGTTTATGTTCAGTACTTGAAACAGATGGCAGAAGACTTTGGACTTGACAATGACGTGAGAGTGTCTAGTTTGTCCCGTTATCCTGAGGTCTTTTCTATGGAAGAGATGACAGAGGATGAGGACGAGCTTTGGAAGGCTCTTCAGAAGGCACTTACTGGTGCGGCAGAGGCCTTTGTAGAGACTCGTATTAAAGAGGGTGAGAACCTTAGAAGCGATTTGATATCCAAATTGGATGCCATGCTTGGCCACGTAGAATTTATTACAGAGCGTTCTCCTCAGATTATTGATGAATACAAAAAGAAATTAATTGATAAAGTACAGGATTTGCTTGGCGATGCAAAAGTGGACGAGACCAGACTTTTGATGGAAGTAACTGTTTTTGCAGATAAGGTATGTGTAGACGAGGAGTTAGTAAGACTTCGCAGTCATATTGAAGCTACCAAGGCAGAACTTCTAAAGGGTGGAAGCGTAGGTCGTAAGTTAGACTTCATTGCGCAGGAGATGAACCGTGAAGCCAACACCATTTTGTCCAAGACTACAGACCTTGAAGTTTCCAACAGAGCTATTGAACTTAAGACTGAAATCGAAAAAGTAAGAGAACAGATTCAGAACATCGAGTAATTTAGCGAGGAACACACATGAAACACAAGGGAATTTTGATTGTTATTTCAGGGTTTTCTGGGGCTGGTAAAGGTACCTTGGTAAAGCAGCTTATGAAGACCTACAATAATTATGCGTTGTCCATCTCAATGACAACTAGATCTCCCAGACCAGGGGAAAGTGATGGAGTAGAATATTTCTTTTCTACACGCGAAAATTTTGAAAAAAAGATTGCAGAAGATGGCTTAATAGAGTATGCTCAGTATTGTGGCAATTATTATGGCACGCCAAAATCTTATGTGGAACAGCAGCTTGAGGCGGGGAAAGATGTGATTTTGGAAATCGAAATCCAGGGTGCTCTCAAGGTAAAGGAAAAACTTCCAGAGACCTTGCTTTTGTTTGTTACACCTCCAAGCGCGAAGGTGCTTAGAGAAAGATTGGTGGGCAGAGGGACAGAGACCATGGAAGTGATTGAACAGCGCATGAGTCGAGCTGTGGAAGAGTCACAGGGCATCGAAGCCTACGATTATCTGGTAGTGAATGACGATTTACAGTCATGTACAGAAGAGATTCACCAGATTGTACAGTCTGCGAAGTGTGCGTCTGTACGCAATGTGGAGTTTATAGACCAAATCAGAAATGAATTAGAGCAGTTATCGAAAGGAGATAAATAATGTTACATCCATCTTATAGTGATTTGATGAAAGTAGTAAATAGCGAGGTTGAGCCAGGCGAGGAGCCAGTAGTAAGCAGCAGATATTCCATCGTAATGGCTACATCCAAGAGAGCAAGACAGATTATTTCTGGTTCCGAAACTTTGGTAAATGCAGAAGGCAAGAAACCTTTGTCCGTAGCAGTTGAAGAGTTAAACGAAGGCCAGATCAAAATCTTAAGCGACGAAGAATAATGCAACGAAAAGAGAAATACCTTTCCTGGGGATTTCTCTTTTTTACAAAGAGGCAAAGAAAGGCGATAGTATTTCATGAGGATTATGTTTGTATCCTTAGGATGCGACAAGAACTTAGTGGATTCAGAGATGATGCTGAGTATTCTTCGCAGTAAGGGACATGAATTTACAGACGATGAATATACCGCAGATGTGGTGGTAGTAAACACCTGCTGCTTTATAGGAGATGCCAAAGAAGAAAGTATCAATGTTTTACTTGAAATGGCAGATTTGAAAAACGAAGGAAACTTAAAGTTTCTGATTGCTACTGGGTGTTTGGCTCAGAGATACAAAGAAGAAATACAGACAGAGATTCCAGAGGTTGATGCAATCATAGGAACCACCGCCATTGATGCCATAGCTAGCTGCATTGATGAATTGGTGGAAGGAAAGGCAGTCAATCACTACGCAGATATAGATGAAAAGCCTGTAAGTGGTGTGGGCCGTGTGCTGACCACAGGTGGACATTATGCATATTTAAAGATTGCAGAAGGCTGCGACAAGCATTGCACCTATTGTATTATTCCAAAGGTCAGAGGGCAGTTTCGTTCCGTTCCAATGGAAGTGCTGGAACAGGAAGCCAAACAGCTGGCGGATATGGGCGTAAAGGAGCTGATTTTGGTGGCTCAAGAGACTACCCTTTATGGCAAAGATTTGTATGGCAAAAAGAGCCTTCCAGAGCTTTTGCATCGTTTGGCACAGATCAGTGGTATTTATTGGATTCGAATCCTGTATTGCTATCCAGAAGAAATTGACGATGAATTGATAGCGGCAATCAAATCTGAAGAAAAGGTTTGTAACTATCTGGACATTCCAATACAGCATGGAAGCGATGCGATATTGAAGCGTATGGGACGTAGAACCAGCAGACAGGATATCTGTGATATAGTGGCCAAACTGAGAAGAGAGATTCCGGATATATGCCTTCGAACAACATTGATTACTGGTTTTCCAGGGGAGACAGAGGAAGATCATGAGAGTCTGATGGAATTCGTAGATGAAATGGAATTTGACCGCCTTGGAGTTTTTACTTATTCTCAGGAAGAGGATACAGCAGCAGCCAAGATGGAAGGCCAGATTGACGAAGAAATCAAGCTCGCCAGACAGGCAGAAATTATGGAATTGCAGCAGGAGATTGCCTTCGAAAAAGCAGAAGACATGGTGGGAAAAGTGTTATACTGTATGGTGGAGGGCAAGGTTGCGGAGGATGACGTATATGTGGCTAGAACCTACCGCGATGCTCCAAATGTAGATGGATATATTTTCATTAATACAACAGCGAACCTGATGACTGGCGATTTTGTGAAGGTTCAGGTTTTGGGCTGTAATGAATATGATTTGATAGGAGAGATATATCATGAATTTACCGAATAAACTTACAATCGTTAGAATGATTCTTATAGTCCCTTTTGTAGTGCTTTTGTTAGGTGGCTTTTATAACTGGGCTTGGCTTTCTGGAATCATCGAATATGTGGATTATATTGCGTTGGCTATCTTTATCATTGCCAGTCTGACAGATATGTTGGATGGAAAGATCGCCAGAAAGTACAACCTGGTAACCAACTTTGGTAAATTTATGGACCCACTGGCAGACAAACTGCTTGTTTGCTCAGCTATGATTTGTCTGGTTGAAATGGGACGTATTCCAGCTTGGGTGGTAATCATCATTATTAGTAGAGAGTTCATTATCAGTGGATTTCGATTGGTTGCATCTGACAATGGTGTTGTGATTGCAGCAAGCTATTGGGGTAAATTCAAAACTGTATTTCAGATGGTTATGATTTGCCTGATGATGGTGGACAATGCATATTTCCCATTGGCAGGAACTGTAGTATGGGATGCATTGGTTGCTGTTACCATGTGGATTGCATTGGCACTTACAGTCATTTCGCTTCTTGATTATGTAATCAAAAATCGCAGTGTTATGTCTGATGTGAAATAAGAGTTTTGCTTCGCGATTTGCGTGTGCGCAGAGAGTCCGCTGCGGACTCTCAATTACAAAAGATAAAGTTCTTTGAGGGAGAGTTTAAATGTCTAGTTTAAGTAAATTTGATTTTTGTCCTAAATGTGGGGCACTGGCAAGAGACGGGGTTTGCCAGAGTTGCGGATATGTAAATCCAGCAAGTGTGCCAAAGCAGCCAGTGCAGCAACCACAGCCGCAGCAGGGCTGGCAAGCGCAGCAGCCACAGCAGAGCTGGCAAGGCCAGCAGCAGAATGTATCTGCATTCCAGAACAATGGAAATGCAGGCTTTGTGGCACCGCCACAGGATAGTTATAATCAGTACCAGTATCAAGCTTACAACAATCCAGCTTTGCAAAAACCGCAGAAGAACAACAATGCATTGGTCATCATTTTGGTGATGGTGGTTATTATTTTAGGATTGTTGTTTACCTGTTGCGCTGGAAGTTTGGGCATGTATATGTTGGACATAGATGTGGACAGCTTATTGAGTGAGGAATCCAAATCAATTTATCCATGGGAAGAGGATGACGAAGAGGAGGAAGTTTCCAAGTCATACGAAGGCTCAGACAAGAAATATGCGGAGCCTTCTAAAGAAGTGGAAGAGGAAAAAGAGAGTTCTACTGCAACTTCTTCTAGTGAGGAAGAGGAGATGACAAAGCCTACTCAAGATTTGGAAGGGTTAGCAGAAGGAAAGTATTACGAAGCTCCTTACAATGCACTTAGAGATGACCTGATTTATGGCATTGATTTTGAAACGGGACAGCATATACCAGAACAGTATGATGGAAGAGTTACCATACAGGTAGAATATCCACAACTGACAGGTGCGGCTCCTAATTTGGATATCATTAATGCATATTTGGAAAGAGAGTATTCTTATTTTTATGATTATTTCGTGGAAACCTATGAGCCATACATAACAGAGGAAAGCATTTTCTATGTGGTGGCACAGGGATATGTAACTTACATGGATGAAGAAGTACTCAGTGTCGTTTTCCATGAGGAACTGTATATTGATGGAGAAAGTATGATTCAGTATTACTGTCTCAATTTCGATATGACAGATGGGGTAATATTAAACAATGTTGATATTCTAAATCTGGATCTGGATTTCGCAATTGAATTTCGCAGAAGAGAAATCATCGAAAATGGAGATGAGTGGCTGACTGACTATACTGACCAAGAAATCCTAGAAATGCTTAAAGATATAGACCACTTGGTTATCTTCTACACCCCTATGGGCATGGAGGTAGGCTTAAATCTCTACGACGTAGTCCTGTACATGACCTACTCAGACTATGAGAAGTTCTTGAAATTATATTAGTTGAGAAACGAAAAGAGGCTGATTTATATTCCTCTAAAGGGTACTTATGAAACGTCGGTCCTTAGTGAGCGGAGCACGGAAGTGCATACGCGAACTTAGTACCGTTACGTTTCATAAGTAGCGAAAGCGGACCCGTAGAGGAATATAAACAGCCTTTTTATTTTTAGTTTTACAATTTACTATCCCTTGCCATTGCTTTGTAGATATGATACATTTTCTATAGGCAAGAGATTTATCCGCAACTTGCCAACACATTCTTTTGCTCCCAAGGGAGCCAAATCACACTTATTCTTGGTCTTTCCGGCAATTCGCCAATAATCCAATAAGTGGAAAATGTTTACAAATTTATATGGCGAAGGAGGGATGCCTTTGAGGGAAGTTTATGGGACATTCAAAATGTTTATAATATAAACATAAAAAATGCTAGATAAATTGTAGAAAAGCATTGACAAAATCGAACATTTGTTTTATTCTAATTCTAGAACAAATGTTCCTTATGAAGGAGATTAATTATGAATAAAGAAGAAAAACTGAAAGCATTAGACGCCGCTTTGGTGCAGATTGAGAAACAGTATGGTAAGGGAGCAGTTATGAAACTGGGAGACCCTATGAGCCAGATGAGCGTAGAGACTATTCCAACCGGTTCCTTGAGTCTTGATATTGCACTGGGTCTTGGTGGAATTCCTAAGGGACGTATTATTGAAATCTATGGTCCTGAATCCAGTGGTAAGACTACAGTTACCTTACATATGATTGCCGAAGTGCAGAAGCGTGGAGGTATCGCAGGCTTCATTGATGCAGAACATGCACTGGATCCTGTTTATGCTAAGAATATCGGTGTTGATATTGACAACTTGTATATTTCACAGCCTGACAACGGTGAGCAGGCATTGGAGATAGCAGAGACGATGGTTCGTTCTGGTGCCCTTGATATCGTTATCGTTGACTCTGTAGCTGCATTGGTTCCAAAGGCGGAAATCGATGGTGAGATGGGAGATTCCCATGTGGGCTTACAGGCAAGATTGATGTCTCAGGCGCTTCGTAAACTGACTAGTGTGGTTAGCAAGACCAACTGTACTATCGTATTTATCAACCAGCTTCGTGAGAAGATTGGTATTATGTTCGGTAACCCAGAGACAACCACTGGTGGTAGAGCGTTGAAGTTCTATGCATCTGTGCGTATGGATGTAAGACGTATAGAGTCTTTGAAGCAGGGCGGAGAAGTAATTGGTAACCGTACCAGAGTCAAAGTGGTAAAGAACAAAGTTGCTCCTCCTTTTAAAGAGGCAGAGTTCGATATTATGTTTGGTGAAGGTATTTCTTCTGTAGGAG
The DNA here is from genome assembly GCA_017453065.1 of Lachnospiraceae bacterium. GTDB lineage: Bacteria > Bacillota > Clostridia > Lachnospirales > Lachnospiraceae > Acetatifactor. Next base: position 23,987 of record JAFTKW010000023.1, read on the forward strand.
ATATCTTAGATTTAGCAGCGGAAAACGGCATTATTGTAAAATCAGGTGCTTGGTATGCATACCAGGGAGAGAAGATTGGACAGGGTCGCGAGAATGCGAAGCAGTATTTGAAAGACAATCCAGCAATTTGTGCAGAAGTAGAACTTAAGATTAGAGAACTCTTCGGTTTGGACACAGACTGTATGGAAGGCTCGGAAGAGGATTCTAAATCTAAGAAAGCTAAGTCTGGGAAAGCAGAGTAATGATTATTTCTAAAATCGAAGAATTTACGAAAAATAGAAGTAAAGTATATATTGACCAAGAGTTCGCCTTTGTTTTATACAAAGGCGAACTGCGTTTATTTGGCATAAAAGAAGACGCAGAACTCTCGGATGAGAATTATCATAAGATTTTAACAGAGATTTTGCCTAAGCGAGCAAAGATGCGAGCTATGAATCTTTTACAATCCAGAGACTATACTAGGAGTGGTCTGGCGGACAAATTAAGGCAGGGGCTTTATCCAGAAACGGTGATTGAGGAAGCGCTAGATTATGTGGCATCCTATCGCTACATAGATGACGTGCGGTATGCTAAAAGCTATATACATTACAACCACGAACGCAAGAGTCGTAGAATCATTGAACAGGATTTACAGCGCAAGGGAGTCTCAAAGCTGGATGTGGAGCGCGCATGGTGCGAGTGGAAAGAAGAGGGCAATGGACAGGATGAAGAGGAACTAATCCTTCGACTGTTGGAAAAAAAGAAGTATTCTCAGGTTTGTGGGGATGCTAAGGAAAGGCAGAAAGTATACGCATTTTTAATGAGAAAAGGTTTTTCTGGTGATACGGTGAATAGGGCGATGAAAAGATATGAGAATGGCCAGTATACAGATGACTTCTACTTGACATAAGTATCATTTTATTTTACAATTTATTTGTTGTAAAATGCTTGTTAGAATGTGCTCATTGTAAATTCTTGAGCGATACATACATTCTATAATAGATAGTTGTACAATAAACAAACTTAATAAGGAGGTGCTCCTGTAAATGCTTTGGTATATTCTAGGAGCGGTAGCGGTTACTCTTTTAATCTCTATTCCTGTTACAGCTGTTGTAGCAACCAATCGCCGTAAGAAATTCGTAGAAGGCAAGCTTGGTGATGCTGAAACAAAGGCAAGAGAGATTATCGATGAAGCTTTAAAGACTGCAGAGGCTAAGAAGCGCGAATCCTTACTTGAAGTCAAAGAAGAGTCCATTCGAACAAAGAATGAACTTGACAAAGAAATCAAGGAGCGCAGAGCAGAGGCACAGCGTTATGAGAGACGTGTGCAGCAGAAAGAAGAAGCCATCGACAAAAAGACGGAGGCTATCGAGCGCAAAGAACAGAGTTTGGCAGCGAAAGAAGAAAACCTTAATCGAATGAAGGAAGAGGTTGCTAAACTGAACGAGCAAAGAGTACAGGAACTGGAAAGAATTTCCGGATTGACCTCTGAACAAGCAAAAGAATACTTATTGAAAATTGTTGAAGACGAAGTGAAACATGAAACGGCTGTGATGATCAAGGAACTTGAGAGTCGCGCCAAGGAAGAAGCAGACAAGAAAGCGAAGGAGTATGTGGTAAATGCCATCCAGAGATGCGCAGCAGACCATGTTTCTGAAACTACTATTTCTGTTGTACAGCTTCCAAATGATGAGATGAAAGGACGTATCATCGGTAGAGAGGGTCGAAACATTCGTACTCTTGAAACCATGACAGGAGTTGATTTGATTATCGACGATACTCCAGAAGCAGTTATCCTTTCTGGATTTGATCCAATCCGTCGTGAGGTTGCTAGAATTGCCCTTGAGAAATTAATCGTAGATGGACGTATCCATCCTGCCAGAATTGAAGAAATGGTAGAAAAGGCGCAAAAAGAAGTTGAAGTAATGATTAAAGAGGAAGGTGAAGCAGCTACACTTGAAGTTGGTGTACATGGTATTCATCCTGAACTCGTAAGATTACTTGGTAAGATGAAATTTAGAACCAGTTATGGTCAGAATGCTTTGAAACATTCCATTGAAGTAGCTCAGTTGTCAGGTCTTTTAGCATCTGAAATGGGCCTTGATGTGAGACTTGCAAAGCGTGCAGGTTTGTTGCATGATATTGGTAAGTCTGTTGACCATGAAATGGAAGGCTCCCATATTCAGTTGGGATCCGAACTTTGTAGAAAATACAAAGAGAATGCTACTGTCATTAACTCAGTAGAATCTCACCATGGCGACGTAGAGCCAACATCCCTGATTGCATGCATTGTACAAGCTGCTGATACAATTTCTGCTGCAAGACCAGGAGCTAGAAGGGAAACATTGGAAACCTATACTAGCAGACTTAAACAGTTAGAAGAAATCACAAACAATTTCAAAGGTGTTGAAAAATCTTTTGCTATTCAGGCGGGACGTGAAGTTCGTGTAATGGTAGTTCCTGAACAGATTTCGGATGCAGACATGGTATTGATGGCTAGAGAGATTTCTAAGCAGATTGAAGCTGAATTAGAATATCCTGGACAGATCAAAGTCAATGTTATTCGAGAGAGTCGTGTAATCGACTATGCAAAATAAAATCAAATAAGTATTAAAGTGGAAATCAAGAAATTGATTTCCACTTTTTTTATTTTGGGTATTGTCTAAAGCACAACAATATAGTAGAATAGATGAAACGTGTATGATTGTATACGATTATCCAATACAAATAATAAGGACGGTGCATCAAGGATGAAATCGTACAAAGAAATGAGCAAAGAAGAATTACTGGCGTTAAAGGCGGATTTAGAAAACGCTTATTTGGATGCGAAGGGAAAGGGCCTTAAATTAGATATGTCCAGAGGTAAACCAGGTTTAAGTCAACTTGACGTTTCCATGCCTATGTTGGATGTGATTAACAGTTCATCAGATATGAAGACTCAGTTGGGAAACGATACTCGTAATTATGGTGATTTGGATGGTATCGGTGAATGTAGAAGACTTATGGCAGCAATGATGTCTGTTAAGAAGGACAACGTTCTGATTTGTGGTAACTCCAGTTTAAATATTATGTATGATACTGTATCTCGTTCCATGATGAAGGGGGTCAATGGCTCCACACCTTGGTGTAAATTAGACAAAGTGAAATTCTTGTGCCCAGTACCTGGTTATGATCGTCACTTTAAGATAACCGAGTATTTCGGCATTGAAATGGTCAATATTCCATTATATGATGATGGCCCGGATATGGATATGGTAGAGGAATATGTAAATAATGACCCTACTGTGAAAGGTATCTGGTGTGTACCAATGTATTCCAATCCTACTGGCATTTCTTATTCTGATGAAGTGGTAAGACGCTTTGCGAATTTGCAGCCAGCAGCAGCGGATTTTAGAATTTTTTGGGATAATGCGTACTGTGTTCATCATTTATATGAGGACAGACAGGACAAAATCTTAAATATTTTGGAGGAATGCGAAAAAGCTGGAAATCCAAATATGGTATACATTTTTGCCTCAACCTCTAAAGTTACTTTCTCTGGTTCGGGTGTGTCTGCTGTGGCGTCTTCCTTGGAGAATATTGAATTCATTATGAGCCAGATGACTGTTCAGACCATTGGCCATGACAAGATTAATCAGCTTCGACATGCTCGTTATTTCAAAGACATTAATGGAATGACAGAGCATATGAAAAAGCATGCAAACTTAATGCGTCCTAAGTTTCAGGCGGTATTACAAGTGTTTGAACGAGGACTTTCAGGCTTGGAAATTGGCACATGGACCAATCCTAATGGTGGATATTTTATCTCCTTCGATGCAATGGAGGGATGCGCTAAGGCCATTGTAGCTAAATGTAAAGAGGCAGGTGTAGTGCTCACTGGAGCAGGAGCAACCTTCCCTTATGGACTAGATCCTAAGGATAGCAATATTCGTATTGCTCCTTCATTCCCTACACCAGAAGAGATGGCAGCTGCCGCAGAGTTGTTCGTGCTTTGTGTGAAACTGGTAAGTATAGAAAAATTGCTTGAAAAGTGTTAGTAGCTTTTTATATAATGATTGACAGAGGGTTCGCAACATTGCTTGCGGACCTTTTTAGTAAAGGAGAAATGAGTTATGGCAGAGGAGTTTAAGAGATTAAGTAGAGACTTAGTCTATGAAGGTTCTATCATAGACTATTACAAGGATACTGTGCAGGTGCCAAATGGAAATGTGGTAAAATGGGATTTTATAGGTCACAAGGGGGCCGCTGCTATTGTTCCTGTGACAAAGGATGGGAAAATACTGATGGTCAGACAGTATAGAAATGCTTTGGACCGATATACATTGGAAATTCCAGCGGGTGGACTGAATCCAGGAGAACCAACTTATGATGCGGCCAAGAGAGAACTAGAAGAAGAAACAGGATATAAGAGTGACGATATTTCCTTTTTGGTGAGTATTTATACCACAGTTGCATTTTGCAATGAAAAAATTGATATTTATGTGGCAAAAAATCTTATACCAAGCAGACAAAATCTGGATGAAGATGAGTTTATCGATGTGCAAAGCTACACAGTGGAAGAACTTCTTCAGAAGATTTATGCCGGAGAAATTATGGATTCCAAAACAATCTGTGGAATTATGGCCTACAAGTTAAAATAAAGATTGCTTTTCGGCTCTGTAATTATTATAATGAAATTCGACGACTTTTGATGAAAAGGGCATCTATGAGGGATACGGAGTTAGAAAGGGTAAGAGTTCATGGAGAGGGACATACAGGCGTTTGTTACATATCTTAAAACGGTTAAAAAATCATCTGCCAATACCGTTATGTCTTACGGAAGAGACCTTGGCAAGTTCAAGGCTTTTTTTGCAGAACAAGGGATTACCCAGGTGCGCCAGATTACCCAGACTGGACTCAACTCTTATGTTTTGTATCTTGAGAAGATGAAATTTACTCCAGCTACAGTTTCCCGCAACATTGCTTCTATCAAAGCATTTTATCATTTTTTGTTTAAACAGCACTTGATTGAGGATGATATTTCTGACATGCTCAAAGCACCAAAGATTGAGAAGAAGATGCCGGGAATTATGTCTATGAAGCAGATTACAGATTTGCTCGAGCAGCCATCAGCAGACACTCCAAAGCAATTGCGTGATAGGGCGATGTTAGAACTGATGTATGCTACTGGAATTCGAGTTTCAGAATTGATTGGGCTTAAACTTTCGGATATCAATTTGCAGATGGGATTTTTGGTCTGCAGAGATGGCAGTAAAGAGAGAGTCATTCCCTTTGGCAACAAGGCAAGGACGGCACTTCTTGATTACATCGAAAAAGGCAGAGAGGCGCTTATGGTGGACCGTAACTGCGAAATTCTGTTCCTTAACTGTTATGGACAAGAGATGAGCCGTCAAGGCTTTTGGAAATTGATTAAGTCTTATGCCAAACAGGCAGGAATAGAAGCGGAAATTACGCCACATACATTGAGACATTCTTTCGCGGCTCATTTGGTTGAAAATGGAGCGGATTTAAAGAGTGTTCAGGAGATGATGGGACATTCCGATTTGGCATCAACACAGATTTATGCCAATATGAATCAAAATAGAATTAGAGACGTATATGCAAAGGCTCATCCAAGAGGATGAGCCTTTTTGTATCATTGAATATGAATAAATACTGTTTTTGGTACTTTTGACTCAGAAACTTATACACTAAATCGGCCTGTGGTATACACTATGATTTTTGACATAAAAAACGGAAGATGATAGATTTCTAAGTGTATAAAGTGTATAATTTGATTGGTTGATTTAAACATCTTGATTACAGGAGGAAAATCATGAAATCAAATAAAGACAAAATATACGATTTTATTAAACTTTCCACAAGCGGAGAAATGGAAGATGGCGTGTCTACTATATATATTGCAGAAGCGCTCAATCTACAGAGAACCAATGTGAGTAGTGACCTCAACCAACTTGTAAAAGAAGGCAAGGTAGAAAAAAGAAATGGACGCCCTGTGAAATATTATGTAGTCAAAGAGACAAAGAAGACGGATTGCTTTGCGAAATTGATAGGGGCACAGGGAAGTTTGAGGCAAGCAGTGCAGCTAGCCAAGGCGGCTGTACTTTATCCAAATAGATGTTTAAATACGATGCTAATAGGAGCAAAAGGAACCGGAAAGAGTTATTTTGCAAAACAGATGTACCGACTCGCCTTAGAGAGGGGAATTAAGCAGGATGTAGCTAAGTTTGTACAAATGAATTGTCAAGATTATGCTCAAGATGGTGAGGGCGCAATGAAGGCGCTTTTAGACTTTTTTGCTGAAGCTAAAGATGGAGTTCTTTATCTGGACAATATACAGTTCTTGCCAGGAAGCGCCAAAAGATATCTGCTAGATAGGGCGAAAGAGTCAAGTGGTTGTATGCTGGTGGTCAGTTGCACTAGCCAGGATCAGCTGCAGGATGAGGATTTCGTGGTGGCTTTTCCAATGCGAATAGAACTTCCGATACTATCACAGCGTCCTTTGTCGGAACGCCTTGCACTGATCAAGAAGCATTTTCAAAAAGAAGCAGCAAGAATAAAGCGAAAATTGATTGTCAAAGGCGACTTGATGAGAGCGTTGCTTTCTTATGAATGTGAAGCAAATTATCATCAACTGAAAGGTGACATCAAGATTGGATGTGCGAATGCCTATGTCAGAGAGTACAAAACGCAAGATGATATTCAACTTTTTTTGAGCGATTTCCCGCAACATGTGCGAAAAGGATTGCTCAAAAGCAGAATGTTAAAAAAAGAGATAGATGAGTTGGTACCTGTTGGAAGCACCTTTGTTTTTAGTGAAGATGCGATGAACATTCAGGAAACCAAAGGACTTAACTTCTATGAAAGAATCAACCAGAAGGCAGAGCAGCTTAAGGGTATAGGACTGGAGCAGGAAGAAGTAGATGCTATTTTGGTCGGTGAGGTAGAAAGGTCTTTTGCCAAATACAGAGTGAATTTGGTCGGTGAGGTTGCAGACAAAAGTCAGTTGGCAATCCTGGTAGAAGAACCTTTAATGGAGCTGGTGGAAAACTTTTTAAAACGTGCAGAGCAAAGTTTAAACACACGGTTTCCTAGTTCTGTTTTTTATGGTTTATGCCTACATATCCATGCAGTTATCCATCGCTTGGCAGAGAGGGCGGCAATTGATATGGCGCGCATTGCCGATGTGCTGAGCAAGCACCAAAAAGAATACCTGCTGATGGTGGAATTGGCAGAGGAAATCAAGAAAGTATATCCTGTGGAACTGTCTACGGAAGAAATTGCACTGATGACCATGTTCCTTACTTGTGGGCAGGAGGAAAAAAGAAAGGCACCGAAGCCAGTTATACTGTTTGCTTTCTACGGGGAAGGCGTTGCAACAGCTATTGCCAAGACAGTGACAAGTCTTGTAAAACTTGACAATATATATGCATTTGAACTGGCGTACGATAGAGGAACGCCAGAGACCTATGCGCAGCTTCGCGATTTCGTCTCGGATATCCATCAGGGAAAAGGAGTTCTGGTAGTGTATGACAGTAGTTTTCTGCCAGAGATGCTTTCCGAGATAGAAGAAGAATTGGGGGTTTTCATTAGGCAGTTCCCAGCACCAATTGCCACTATGGGTATTGAATTGGCACGCAGGACAACCACAGAGTCCAATCCTGAAGAAGTATATAAACAGGCAATAGGACGATTGGGAGAACTGATGGATTATGGAAAGAATTATATCGTTACTCTTTGTACCACTGGAATGGGAGGGGCAAGGGAATTAAAACGATATATCGAACAATACGGCAAATTGTCCAACACAGAGGTTGTTCCATTGGCCATTGAAGATAGAGAAGCTTTGAAAGAAACCTTCCGCAAGTTGATGCGTCAAGGATATATCTCTTGTGTGGTGGGGACTTTTGATCCAGAACTATTTTCTATTCCGTTTATTCCAATCAGTGATGTGTTTGGAACAAAAAAGGAGAATCTACCAAAGCTTCTTAGCTTTGAAAAGGAAGCAAAGTTAAAGATAGATTACGAATCCATGTTTGATTATTTAAATGAACAGCTGGAGTACACAAATATTTCGAAGCTTAGAAAGGTACTTCCAAGTGTACTAAAGAATATCAACGAAGAGATTGCAGAACTATCTTTGGATGCAGAGGCTGGATTGCTTATCCATTTGGCATGTCTGGTGGATCGAATGATTGGCAAACAAAAAGGGGCAACAAACCCAAGAAAGACCATGATATTGACCAAATATGAAGCAGAGTTCAAGAAACTGCTTAAGATTTTGAAAGAGTTGGAAAAGGCTTTTCGCATTATTATTACAGACGATGAAATAGCAAATATTTTAACTATCATATATCAATTATAGGGGGAAAACACATGAGTGAAGAAATGATGGAAAAACTAGAAGAGATTTCGATGATGATTATTGCAAATTCTGGCGCAGCCCGTTCCAGTGCCTTTGCAGCTTTGGCAGAAGCGAAAAAAGGAAACTTTGAAGGGGCGGAAGAGATGTTAAAGGCGGCCGAGGAAAGTCTGCAGATCGCCCACGAATCTCACAGAGAATTGCTTAAACTGGACGCTACAGGACAGGTTGACAAGGTGGGTATTTTACTTTGCCATGCACAGGACCATTTGATGGGCAGTGCGTTAGCTGGGGATCTAATTAAAGAGATAATTGCTCTTTATCAGAATAAATAGGAAAGGAGAGGGAGGTCACATATGAAAAAGGTATTGTTGATATGCGCTGGGGGTATGTCAACGGGGATTCTGATGAAAAAGCTGATTAAATTCGCACAGGAACAAGGTACGGAGTTGCAGATTGATGCAGTTGGCCTTAGCTCTTATGAGGAAGTTTGTGAAGGTTATGAGGTTATTCTCTTAGGACCACAGGTTTCTTATAAGAAGGACGAAATAAGCCAAATTGTAAAAAAACCAATCGCTGTAATCGCACCTTACGACTATGCGATTGGCAATGCTGATAACATCATGAAACAGATTGACGAATTATATTCAAACATTTAACATTGGAGGAGAAGGTAATGACAAAGATTTATGAAAGCAAACCTATGCAGCTCATCAAGAGATTTGGTGAAAAGGTAGTTGCAAACAAAGGAATTCAAGCGATTTCTGCAGGTATGATGATGACTATGGGGGTTATCTTACTTGGCGCAGTATTTCAGCTTCTAGCAGTTTTCTTGGAGATGTTCGGAGTGATTGAGCAAGGCGGTACCCTTTACAACACACTTTTGGCACCTCACAAAGTTTCTATGGGATTCATTTCCCTTTATGTAGCATTTACAATTGCATATTCTTATGCAAAATCTTTGAAGATGCAGGCAGTTACAGCAGGTCTTAACTCTGTACTGTTGTTCTTCATCTCATCTGCACCAGTTAAGACTGTAACACTTACAGATGGCGCAAGCACATTTACTGGTTTGGACGTAATGGCATTGGACGCAAAAGGTATGTTCATGGCTATTATCGTAGCACTTACCAGCGTTAAGCTGACACATTTCTTTGAGAAACACAATTTGGTTATCAAGATGCCAGATGCAGTTCCTCAGTTTTTACAGGATACATTTAAGTCCTTGATTCCATTGGTAGTGAATGCAGCAATTTGGACCTTGCTTGGTGCAGGCTGCGCGGCACTTACAAATACAGCACTTCCAGTGCTGGTAACAGGACTTCTTGGTATGCCTTTGGCAGCACTTACAAGTGTTCCTGGTATCATTATTATTGTATTGATCGCAGGCCTTCTGTGGACCATGGGCGTTCACGGTACAGTTGCTGTTTACGCAGCAATCGCAGCTCCACTTATGCAGTATTACGCAACAAACGCTGTAAATCATGAGACAGGTGTTGCATTGGTGTTCATGCCAATCGCGTTGTTTGGTATTATCAACTGCTGTGGTGGTACAGGAAACACATTGGCACTCTGTGTAATGGGTCTGTTCTCTAAATCCGAACAGGTGAAGGCAGTAAGTAAAGCAGCAATTGTTCCTGGTATCTTCAACATCAATGAGCCAGCTATCTTTGGATTCCCTATCATGTACAATCCAATTTTAGCTATCCCATTTATCTTGAATCCAATTATCACCATGTTGATTTGCTGGGCAGGATATGCAGTTGGTTTGTTCAAACCTGCATTTATTAGTGTGACAGCAACTCTTCCAGTTGGTTTCGCACAGTATTTGACCACATTGTCACCACTTAACATTTTGATTCCAGTAATCGCTTTTGTAGTGGCATTTGTTACATACTATCCTTTCTTCAAAGCATACGAGAAGACATTGATTGAAAAGGAAACAAAAGGAGAAGCATAATGAGCAAAATCCTGACAAAATTTCCAGAAAACTTCCTGTGGGGTGGCGCAATCGCTGCCAATCAGATTGAGGGTGCCTGGGATGTGGACGGAAAAGGAGCTTCTATAGCGGATCACATCACCGCGGGGACGAAATCGTCTCCGCGGCGATTTACAAAAGAGATCCTTTCTGGGGAAAACTATCCAAGCCATGAAGCGGTGGACTTTTATCATAGGTACGAAGAGGATATCAAGCTTTTGGCTGGGATGGGCTTTAAAGTATTTCGCTTATCCATAGCATGGAGCCGTATTTTTCCAAAGGGAGATGAACTTGGACCCAACAAGGCGGGGCTAGAGTATTATAAAAAAGTTTTCTTGGAATGTCGCAAATATGGAATTGAGCCATTGGTGACGCTATCTCACTACGAGATGCCATATCATCTCTGTGAGACTTACGGTGGATGGACTAATCGTAAACTGATAGAGTTTTTTTGGCGATATTGTGAAACGGTTTTTAAAGAGTATAAAGGCTTGGTGAAATATTGGCTGACTTTTAATGAAATGAATACTCTGGTAAGCCGATTCGGAACCCTTCTTTGTGGGGGAATACTGCCAGAGGATGGGGAAGACATCTTTGGCATGAGACGAAGAAATATCCCAGAGACAAAGGAGGAGAGAAGTGCCAGATTTACAGCACTTCACAACCAATTTGTGGCTGGTGCAAAGGTAGCGCTTTTGGCTCATGAGATTGACTGTGAAAACAAGGTTGGCTGCATGCTGACTACGGCACCGTCCTATCCCTATACTTGTAATCCTGATGACGTATTTGAGGCAAAAAATCAGATGAATAGAAGCATATTCTTTTGCGGTGATGTATGCGCAAAAGGAAAATATCCTTATTTCATGAACCGATACTTTGCAGACAATGAGATTACGATTCTAAAGGAAGAGGGGGACGATGAAATCATTCGTCAGGGCACAGTGGATTTTATGACTTTCAGTTATTACAGTTCCAGATGTGCTACGGTAGACCCCAAAGTGATACAGACTGCTGGAAATATGATGATGGGAGTTTCTAACCCCTACCTACAGGCTAGCGACTGGGGTTGGACTATTGATCCCAAGGGGCTTCGAATACTGCTAAATGATTTGTATAGTCGATATGAACTTCCACTGATGATTGTGGAAAATGGCTTGGGTGCAGTGGACAAGGTGGAAGATGGTCAGATTCATGACCTTTATCGCATCCAGTATTTGAAAGCACATATTGAAGAGATGAAGGAAGCCATCGCAGATGGCGTGAATCTCATAGGATATACACCGTGGGGCTGCATTGATCTAGTAAGTGCCAGCACAGGTGAAATGGAAAAGAGATACGGATTTGTCTATGTCGATAAGGACAACAGTGGAAATGGTACTCTTTGGAGGAGAAAAAAGGATTCCTACGAGTGGTACAGAAAATGTATTGCCACAAATGGGGAAGACTTAAGTGTGTGAGGTTAAAATATGATTAAACGACAGCTTGAGATAATCAACAAAACAGGACTACATGCTCGTCCAGCTTCTGAGTTTGTTCTTCTGGCCAAAAAGTTCGAAAGTAAGGTAACCATCGCCAAAGAGGGCGGAGAGGCAGTCAATGCAAAATCGATGGTTAGACTTTTGGCGGAAAGTATTGGCCAAGGCTGTAAAGTGGATTTGGTTGTAGATGGCGCAGATGAAGAACAGGCCATGGAAGAACTGGCTAAATTGATCGAGTCTGGTTTTGGTGAATAAAGGAGGGTTGTATCATGGAAGGAAGTAAAAAGCTACTTACAGGAATTCCTGTATCCGAAGGATGGGCGCTGGCAAAGGTCTATCTTTATGAACAGGAAACATTGAGCGTAAGGGAAGATTGCACTACAGAAGGTATGCAAGAAAAGCAGATGGCTTTGTTCCATGATGCGCTTGCCAAAGCAAAAAAGGAACTGAATGACTTATATGCAAGCCTTTCTGTGGAGGATGAGGATAAGGCGAAGATTTTTCTGGCCCATGCCCAACTTTTGGAAGATGAAGAAATCTTGGAAGAGATTCAGATGGCAATAGAAGAGGAGCATAAATACGCAGAAACGGCTATAGAACAGGTCTATAACTTGTATGCTGAAATGCTGACGAAGTTGGATGATCCGTTGATTGCAGGAAGAGCAGCTGACCTTTTAGATGTCAAAAGGCGTTTGCTTTCTATCTGCCAAAACAAAGAGGTAAAGAGTTTGGCCCATCTGACTGAGGACGTGATTGTGGTGGCACATGATTTACTGCCAAGTGATACTGCGACTATGGATCGAAAGCACATTAAAGGTATTGTTACAGAGGTGGGTGGATACAATTCTCATTCCGCTATTTTGGCAAGAAGTTTTTGTATACCGGCAGTGCTTGGTGTGGCAAATGCCTGCAGAGAAATTCCAGCAGATGAGAAGGCTATGCTCAATGCGGTAGTAGGTGAAGTTACGGTTGCACCAGATAAGGAAGATGAACTACACTTCGCTAAAATGCAAGAAGTGATGCGAGTGCTTAAAGAGGCGAGAGAGCAGTATCGTAACAAGGCTTGTACACTACAGGATGGAAGAAAGATAGACATAGGAATCAACGTGGGTTCTACAGAGTTTGAGGCAGAGGATGGCCTGTTTGACTTTGTTGGATTATTCCGCACCGAGTTCTTATACATGGAAAATACACATTTGCCAAGTGAAGAAGAACAGTTTCAGGCCTACAAAGCTGTGGTGGACAGGGCAAGTGGGCGCATGGTTACTCTGCGTACTCTAGATATCGGTGGAGACAAAACACTGCCTTATATGGAATTACCTAAGGAGGACAACCCATTTCTTGGCAAGAGAGCGATTAGACTCTGCTTTGCGCAGGAAGAAATCTTCTTAACACAACTGCGTGCAGCCCTTAGAGCCTCTGTATTTGGCCCCTTGCAATTGATGTTTCCGATGGTAGGCAGTTTGGAGGATATTGCCAAGGCGAAAACTTTTGTAGAGAAGGCAAAAAAACAGCTTAGAGAAGAAGGAGAGGCTTTCGACGAATCCATACAGATAGGAATCATGATAGAGATTCCTTCCATAGCTTTGATAGCAGATTTGGCTGCCAAAGAGGTGGATTTTGCAAGTGTGGGAACCAATGATTTGACACAATATTTGTGTGCAGCTGATCGCATGAATGAGGCGGTGACGGAGTATTATCAAACAGATTGCACAGCAATCTACCGACTGCTTCAGTTTGTGTTTGAAGCATTTGATAGAGAAGGAAAACCCGTATCCGTCTGTGGAGAGATGGCGGGTAAACCAGAGAGCGCGGTGAAATTGGTGCAGATAGGTGCAAAGAAACTTAGTATGAGTAGTGCTTGTATCCCTGCAGTCAAGGAAGCACTTGCAAAGGTACAGTTTTAAAATAATGAAGGTATAGCAAAAAGATGAAATAAAAGGCTCACCGATGAGGTGAGCCTTTACTTTTGAACATGTTTGGGCTAAATTCTTAGCCTTCCCAGATGCTATATTGCATCCATTCGTATATTAACTTGGTTCCTTCCATGATTTCGGCTGGAAGGAGAGCTCTGGCAACTAACTTCAGAGGTTCTTCTGGAGCATCCAGACGCATCAGATATGCGTAGTCGCCATCAATTTGTTTCACTTCGTAATAAAATGTATTCATACCTATCACCTATGAAAGAAAAAACTTATTCGTATTCGGCAATGTCGAAGATCAATCTTTCAGTATCGGCCCATCCAAGACAAGGGTCTGTGATGGATTTGCCATAAATACCGTCGCCAATCTTCTGAGCCCCTTCCTCAATGTAGCTTTCGATCATGAGACCTTTGACAAGTCCATGAATGTCAGGATTTAATTTGCGACTGTGCATAACTTCTTTGGCGATACGAATCTGCTGTTTGAACTGCTTGTTAGAGTTGTTGTGATTCGTGTCGATGATGCATGCTGGATTGTGAAGTTCTCTTTCGTTGTAAAGAGTAAGCAAAGTATTCAAATCTTCATAGTGGTAGTTAGGAATGGAGCGACCATATTTGTTTACTGCACCACGAAGTACGGTATGGGACAGTGGATTTCCATCTGTGTTTACTTCCCAGCCTCTATAAATAAAAGAGTGAGCCTGTTGTGCTGCATACACAGAGTTGAGCATTACGGAGAAGTCTCCACTGGTAGGGTTTTTCATGCCGGCTGGCACATCAAAACCGCTGACAGTCAGACGATGTTGTTGGTCTTCTACAGAACGTGCACCAATGGCTACATAGGAGAGAATATCATCTACATACTGCCAGTTCTCAGGATAAAGCATTTCGTCAGCAGCAGTTAAGCCGCTTGCCTCCATAGCATGAATTTGCATTTTGCGCATTGCAATGAGTCCTGCAAGGAAGTCGGGCTTCTTTTCTGGGTCTGGCTGAGAAGCGATGCCTTTGTAACCTTCACCTGTGGTACGAGGCTTGTTGGTATAAATACGAGGAATCAAAACCAATTTGTCCTCTACTTTTTCGCTGAGTTTGCCCAAGCGTTCTACATAGTCACATACTGCTGTTTCATTGTCAGCGGAGCAAGGTCCTACGATTACAAGGAACTTGTTGCTTGCACCTGTGATTACATCTCTGATTTCTTTATCTCTTTTTGCTTTCAAAGCTGCCAAGGAAGCAGGAAGAGGATATTCGTCCTGTATTTCAGCAGGTGTTGGAAGCTTCTTAATAAATTCGAAACTCATATCAAAACCTTCTTTCTTTGGAAAAATTCAATTTTCACTACATTATAGCCCTACTTTTTAATATGCGCAAGCACTTTTTTGATTAAAAGCGTTAAAGTGATAAAGCAAAGGCTCAAAAAGGCGCGAAAGTGATTAAAATGCGTATATTGACAAAAAGAGAATTTGAAATTAACATTTTTTCCATAATAGTATATTTAGGGGAGAAGAAATATGAATGTGAAAAAAAGTGTATTAGAATTGGTTGGCAACACACCCATACTGGAGATTGGGAGATTTGTTCAAAACTGGGAGACTTCGCAAGGTGGAGCGGAGATTCACGGAAAGGTGTTTGCTAAATTAGAATATTTAAATCCAGCGGGATCCATTAAGGATAGAGTGGCGCTGGAGATGATTTTGGATGCAGAGGAAAAAGGAATCTTACAACCAGGCGCAACCATTATTGAGCCCACTTCTGGAAATACCGGTATAGGTCTTGCAATCGTGGCGGCAGCCAGAGGATATGAAGTGATTTTGACCTTGCCAGATACGATGAGTGTGGAAAGACGTACTCTCCTTTCCGCTTATGGTGCAAAACTGGAACTTACAGAAGGCAAACTTGGCATGTCTGGAGCTATCGCAAAAGCGGAGGAGCTAAAGGAGAGTATTCCAGGCGCAGTTATTTTGGGACAGTTTGACAATGAAGCAAACCCAAAAGCCCATCAAAAGACTACAGGACCAGAAATCTGGGGGCAGATGGACGGAAAAGTGGATGTATTGGTTGCTGGCGTAGGCACTGGTGGCACCCTTACAGGAATAGGAAGTTATCTAAAGTCCAAGAATCCAGATTTAAAGGTGATAGCAATTGAGCCTGCCAAGAGTCCTGTCCTATCCAAAGGAGAAAGCGGAGCCCATGGCTTGCAGGGGATTGGCGCAGGATTTGTGCCTTCTATCCTGGACGTGGATTTGATTGATGAGGTTATAACCGTCACCGAGGAAGATGCCTATGTGGAGGCTAGACGTTTGGCTAAGGCGGAGGGCGTGCTGGTAGGAATCTCCTCAGGAGCTGCTTTGGCAGGTGCCATGCAAATCGCTTCTAGAGCACAGTATCAGGGCAAAAATGTGGTGGTGATTTTGCCCGATAGTGGGGATAGATATCTTTCTACCGCTCTTTTCCAGATGTCTTAAGATTGACAAGATATCCTCTAAACAATAAAATTTACTTATGTACTGGAGAGAAAGGTTACAGGATGGTTACAGAAAAGGCGATATGCCATGGAACAGGAGCTGTTAGGAGGAGTATTATGCAGGAAGCGTTTTCTAGAACGGAACTGTTACTGGGAGAAGAGGCCATGTCCAAACTGGCCAGCAAAAGAGTTGCTGTGTTTGGCATTGGGGGAGTTGGCGGGCATGTAGTAGAAGCTTTGGTTAGAAGTGGAATCGGCGCTGTAGATTTAATAGACAGTGACAAGGTTGCAATGAGCAACCTAAACAGACAGTTGATTGCTACATTGGATACGATCGGCATGGACAAAACTACGGCCATGGCCAAGCGTATCGCACAGATCAATCCACAGTGCAAGGTTACAACACACAATTGTTTTTACCTTCCTGAAAATAGAAACGAATTTGACTTTACTAAGTATGACTATATCGTAGATGCGGTAGACACTGTTACCGCCAAAATAGATTTGGTGATGCACGCCAATGAGGTGGCTAGACCAATCATCAGTAGCATGGGAGCAGGGAACAAATTGGACCCAACGGCCTTTGAAGTTGCAGATATCTATGATACATCCGTTTGCCCACTGGCAAAGGTTATGCGTAGAGAACTGAAAAAGCGAGGCATTGGCAAACTGAAGGTGGTGTATTCCAGAGAGGAGCCACTAAAACCTTTGGAGACTACAGAAGAGACTGGTCGCAGGGCGACACCAGGCTCCACTGCATTTGTTCCATCGGTGGTTGGACTGATTATTGCATCAGAGGTTGTGAAGGATTTGGCGCTTGGCTGACCAGACCTCCAGCAGGGTGGTGGACAGGTGACTGACCAACAATCCCCAAAGATAACCTTGAATACCATAGCGTGGGACTAAGGTAAATACAAACACCAGACGGATGGACAGTGCCATCACGTTTAAAAGGAAAGTAATGCCTGTTTTTCCAAGGCCATGCAATATGCTGGACATGGTGGAGGACAGATACAAGAAGGGACAAATAAAGCTTAGTGTAGCAATAAAGCCAGAGGCCAAAGGGCTGTCAAACATGTGAGTCCCTGCAAAATTACTGATACACAAAAAGAAAATCGTACAGAGGATACCAAAGAGGGAACTAAAAAGGATTGCCGTGTGGGTGATTCTTTTTAGTTTTTCTGTATCTTTCTCTTCTTGTGCTCTTGCAACCAAAGGGAGTAGAAGTACGCTTAAAGAGTTGGTCAGGGCAGAGGGGAAAAAGATAAGTGGCATAGCCATGCCTGTAAGAACACCATAGATGCTCAATGCCTCACTGCTGGTGTGACCATAGGATTGTAAGCGGTTTGGAATATAGACGGCTTCCACGCTCTGTAGTAGATTGACGACGATACGAGAAGTAGAAAGAGGTAGCGCCATTTTAGCTAGCAAAAAGGCAGGTCTTTCTTGCAATCTCAGGGCATGTTTTATAGAATAGGACTTAGTGAGAGCACATTCTTTTACGACGATGGAGAGAGACACCATAGTGGCGAATGCTTCCCCTAGTACCAGTCCCACTACTGCTACATTGATATGTAGATCCAAGCCCAGCTTGTTGGCGACAAGACTAGCGACAAAGACGCATCCAAAGCGACCAAATTGTTCAATCAGCTGAGTGGTGGAGGGGATGGAGGTTTTGGATATCCCATAGAAGTATCCGTTGCCACAGGCATGGAGTGCGCTGAAAGGAATGGAAAGTGCAATAATGCGAAGCATAGATGCACAGCGCGGCTCCAATAGAAAATGGGTGGCAATCCATTCTGAATTGGTGTAGAGAAGGAAACTGCAGAGGGCGGAAAGTGCACTTGCCTGCAAAATTCCGGCAAACAAAAACACCAGAGCGTCTCGTTTGCCTTGGGGATTGTGATTTAAGATATCACATTTTCCAGCAACGTATTTTGAGATTGAGGTCTGAATTCCCGCTCCACAGAGAGAGAAGCTAAGGGCAAGGATAGGACCTAGCAATTGATACAGCCCCATGCCTTCTTCGCCAAATGTGCGAGAGAGATAGATGCGATAAAAGAAACCGATTAAACGGCTAAACATACCAGTCAGGGTAAGCATGATGGTTCCCTTGATTAACGGATGAGCTTTCATATATTGGCTCCTTTAGAAAGGAATTATTAGAGTATATGCAAAAGAATGCGAAGCAAAAACTTGCCTTAGAAATTATTGAAAGATTGAAAAAAGCGTATCCAGACAGTGGCTGTAGTTTGACTTATGACCAGGCATGGAAATTGCTAGTCAGTGTGAGACTGGCAGCGCAGTGTACCGATGCAAGGGTAAATGTGGTGGTTGAAAAACTATATGAGAAGTTTCCGACGATGGAGGCATTGGCTTACGCTACTGCAGACGAAGTTGAAGAAATCGTCAGACCCTGTGGATTAGGTCGTAGCAAGGCCAGAGATATTGTGGCATGCATGAAGGAATTGGTGGAAAAGTACGATGGCAAAGTGCCAGAGGATATGGACACACTTTTGGCTCTTCCCGGTGTGGGACGCAAGAGTGCCAATCTCATCATGGGTGATGTATATGGAAAGCCCGCCATTGTGACGGACACTCATTGCATACGACTTGTCAATCGCATGGGATTGGTGGATGGAATTACAGAACCTGCCAAGGTAGAAAAGGAGCTGTGGAAAATTATTCCACCAGAGGAGGGCAATGAGTTTTGCCACAGACTGGTAGACCATGGAAGAGCCGTTTGCACAGCCAGAACCAAGCCATATTGCGACCAGTGTGTGTTAAGTGATATTTGTAAGAAGCAGAATTTAAAGTGACTTGAGAATATGTAGAAAATAGAAAGTGTATGCCAAATACATTAGGTGAGGATGAGACAATGATTTACCTGGACAATGCGGCGACCACACAGCTATCGGAAGGTGCGTGGGAAGCGATGCAGCCATATTTTACAGAATATTACGGAAATCCAAGTAGCATATATAGGCTTTCCGCAGCGAGTAAAAAAGCAATCAACCGCAGCCGAGAGACCATCGCAGAAAGCCTTGGGGCTGATATTCGAGAAATCTTTTTTACTTCTGGAGGAACAGAGGCCGACAACTGGGCTCTGATTTCGGTTGCGGAGCAGTACGAGAGTAAAGGAAAGCATATCATTACCAGCCAGATTGAGCATCCAGCCATCCTAAATACCTGTGCTTATCTTGAAAAAAGAGGCTTTGAGGTTACTTATTTGAAGGTCAATGAGCAGGGGCTCGTGGAGGAAGAAGCGCTTCAAAAGGCACTTAGAAAGGATACCATTTTGGTATCTATCATGATGGCAAACAATGAGGTTGGAACCATTCAAAACATAGCCGCTCTTGCAGCAATTGCCAAAGAGCAAGGGGCTTTTTTTCATACCGATGCCGTACAGGTTTACGGTCATTTGCCCATCAACGTCAAAGAATTGGGGGTTGATTTGCTCTCTGCCAGTGGCCACAAATTTAACGGTCCAAAGGGTATAGGCTTTTTATATGTAGACTCAAAAGTGAAGCTGCCAGGGTTTGTCCATGGCGGCATGCAGGAAAAAGGACGCAGAGCCGGAACGGAAAATGTACCAGCTATTGTAGGTATGGCGCAGGCGGCAAAGGAAGCTCTGGAGCATATGCAGGAGAGGGCAGAAGTAGTGGCAAGGCTTTCTAGTCATCTAAAAAAGCGTATCCAGGAAGAAATCAAGGATTGTCATTTTCATGGGCACGAGACGCAGAGACTTCCAGGCCATGTCAATGTGACTTTTTCAAGGGTGCAGGGAGAGTCTGCACTGATTATGTTGGATCAAAAGGGAATCTGTGTCTCCAGTGGTTCAGCTTGCACCACAGGGGCGCTGGAAGGATCTCACGTAATCTTGGCGCTGGGCTGTAGCGAAGAGGAAGCACAGGGAGCTCTTCGGTTTACGGTAAGCCATCTGAATACCATGGAAGAGATGGAGCAGACGGTACAGGCTCTAAAGGAAATAGTAGGAAAACTACGAGGATTTAGATATGAATAACAAAAAGACAGTTGTAGTAGGTATGTCAGGAGGGGTGGATTCCTCTGTGGCAGCTTACCTATTAAAAGAGCAGGGTTATCATGTCATAGGTGTGACCATGCAGATATGGCAGGAGGAAGACCCTTGCCAGATAGAAGAAAATGGAGGCTGTTGTGGCAATTCAGCGGTGGAAGATGCCAGAAGAGTGGCAGAGATGTTGGACATCCCCCACTATGTGATGAATTTCCGCAAGGAGTTTCAGGAAAAAGTCATCGACTATTTTGTGGAGGAATACCTAAATGGTCGCACTCCAAACCCTTGCAATGTATGCAATCGCAAGATTAAGTGGGAAGCATTACTTTCCAGAAGTATGGAGATAGGTGCAGACTATATTGCTACGGGACATTATGCAAGAATTGATCAGCTACCCAATGGAAGATATGCCGTTCGCAACTCCGTGACGGCTACTAAAGATCAGACATATGCCCTCTACAATTTGACGCAGGATCAGCTTTCTAGGACACTGATGCCAATTGGGGAATATACCAAAGAAGAAATCCGAACCATCGCAGAGAAGATAGGTCTTCCGGTGGCGGGCAAAAAGGATAGCCAGGATATTTGCTTTATCCCAGATGGGGACTATGGTGCATTCCTAGAAAAAGAAGCCAAAGACAGAATGCCAGGGCCAGGCAACTTTGTGACAGTGGATGGAAAGGTAATTGGAACTCACCAAGGGGTAACCCATTATACCATCGGCCAGCGCAAAGGACTTGGTATCGCTATGGGGCATCCGGTATTCGTGACTGAGTTAAGACCCGAGACCAATGAAGTGGTAATTGGCGAACATGAAGACTTGTTCACCACTAAGATTTGGTGCGACCAAGTGAACTATATGGGCATGGAGGAACTGACAGAGCCAAGAAGGGTGACTGCCAAGATTAGATATAGCCATGCAGGAAGCTCTTGCACCATCTCTAAAGAAGCGGACGGCACCGTGCTTTGCACCTTTGATGAACCAGTCAGAGCATCCACACCAGGACAGGCAGTGGTGTTCTACGAGGGCGAATATGTGCTAGGCGGAGGAACTATCTTGCGCTAGGCGTCTGCATAGTGAAAACTTGTTGTGGCAGCAGTATTGAAGATAGAATTAAAAAAGGGAGTCTTCCCGAGACGGAAAGACTCCCTTGTGTTTTGCTTTGAAAGCAATCAGCGGAAACCTAGATTCTCTTGAATTCTGGCAGGCGGTGTTGGAATACAGTGTAATATTTAAAACCGCACTCTGTGAGCACTTCTGCGGCTCTTTGCAAATCGCTACCTACATGCTCTGGCTTGTGAGCGTCGGAGCCGATGGTAATGATTTCGCCTCCAAGTTCGCGATATCTGCGGAGCACATCCATGCATGGGTGCATGTCTTTAAGACCGGAGCGAAGGCCAGAAGTGTTAAGCTCAATGCCCTTTTCTTTTTCCAGAAGAAGGGTTAAGAGTTCGTCGTAGATGTCCTTGTACTTGTCGTAACTGTAGTTGGTATCTCTGTTTGGGCCATAGCGAACTACGTAGTCTAAGTGGCCGTAGACATCGAAGTTAGAAATCTTCTTAAGGTTTTCGATGATGGAAGCGAAGTACTCGCGGTACGCTTCTTCTTCACTGCGACCTTCGTAGTAGGCTGGGAAGTATGGGTCGGTTTTGTTTACGATATGAGAGGACCCAATGATGAAGTCGAAATCGAAGGACTTGGCATACACGGCAAGCTGTCTTGCAAGGTGTGGCTGTAGTCCAAGTTCGATGCCAAAGCCAATTTGAATGTCTTTTGCATAGTTTTCTCTGAGTTTAATCAGGTCATAAAGATAAGAATCTGTGTTGACTTCAAAATATCCTTCTGGTGAAGCATCGGATACAGGGAAGTCAAAATCCATGTGCTCTGTAAAACAGATGTGGGTAAGTCCTTTGGAAATGGCACTTTGGACCATTTGCTCCATAGGAGCCTGACTGTCTCCGGAGTGAAGAGAGTGCATGTGATAGTCTGCGGTAATAGCCATGTTATTCTCCTTTTCTTTGTGGATAGAAAGTATTTTTACTCATATTTTTGATTATTATAACAAAGGAAGAGGAAGAAAGCATAGGCTTTTCCGTAAAAAGAGAGAAAAAGTTATTTATTTTAGATTTATATCTTGAATTATCGTGGGGAATTAGGTAAAATGTATGTGCTGACAAAATTTTGACAATCCGCCTTGCAAGGCACAAACAGTGGGGTGGAAGTCGAAAAATTATAAATTTTAAATTTTAGGAGGAAACTAAAATGGCAGTAAGAGTAGCAATTAATGGTTTCGGCCGTATCGGTCGTCTTGCATTCAGACAGATGTTTGATGCAGAAGGATATGAGGTAGTAGCAATCAACGACTTGACAAGTCCTAGCATGTTGGCTCACCTTTTGAAGTATGACTCTTCTCAGGGTAAATACAAATATGCTGACACAGTTGTTGCTGGCGAAGACAACATCACTGTAAACGGAAAGACTATCACAATCTACAAAGAAGCAGACGCAAGCAAGCTTCCTTGGGGTGAACTCAAAGTAGACGTAGTTCTTGAGTGTACAGGTTTCTATACCTCTAAGGAAAAAGCATCCGCTCACATCACTGCTGGTGCTCGTAAAGTTGTTATCTCTGCACCTGCAGGAAACGACCTTCCTACTATCGTATACAATGTTAACCACACATCCCTTACACCAGCTGACAATGTAATTTCTGCAGCTTCTTGTACAACAAACTGCTTGGCTCCTATGGCTAAAGCACTTAACGATTGCAGACCTATCATGAGCGGTATCATGACAACTGTTCATGCTTACACTGGTGACCAGATGATCCTTGACGGACCTCAGAGAAAAGGCGATCTTAGAAGAGCACGTGCTGGTGCTTGCAACATCGTTCCTAACTCCACAGGTGCTGCAAAAGCTATCGGTCTTGTAATTCCTGAGCTTAACGGCAAA
>JAFTKW010000024.1 GCA_017453065.1 Lachnospiraceae bacterium
TATTAAACAAGCTCAAGAACTACTTCCATAGCTGCATCGCCTTTACGCTGACCGATCTTGATGATTCTTGTGTAACCACCCTTACGGCTTACGTACTTAGGAGCGATTTCATCGAAAAGCTTAGCTACCAAATCAACTTCTTTGGTGTTCTTTTTCTTTCCAGCGTTTTCAGCAGGAACTTCTGTTACAGTGTAAAGAACTTTAAGCATCTGGCGTCTAGCGTGAAGTCTGGAAGGGAGATCCTTTTTGATTTCCTTTTCAACGGTTTCGAACTTTGTAACTTTCTTGCCGTCTACAACTTCTTTTACTCTCTTGCCATCTTTGTCCTTAACAGGAACTTTTGCAGAAACAGTAACCATTTCGAAGTTATCTTTTTCTTTTACTGCAAGAGCGATAAGACCTTCAGCGATTTTCTGAACTTCTTTAGCTTTTGCCTGTGTGGTAACGATTCTACCATTGTTGATAAGTGCTGTTACCTGGTTTCTAAGTAATGCTTTTCTCTGGGAAGATGTTCTACCCAATTTTCTGTACTTTGCCATTTTAATAATTTCCTTTCATCATTTCATGGTACATTCGGCTACGCCCTTTGGTCTTACTTACCGAATGCATTAATAGTTTCCATTTATGAGATTCCCATGCATGTACCCTTTGGATTTACCACGCATGACATCCTTGAAGGTCAGGTTTACTCTTCGCTAGGATTAAGCTGAAGGCCCAACTCTTTCAATTTAGCTAATACTTCTTCCAAAGACTTGCGACCAAGGTTACGAACCTTCATCATGTCTTCAGGAGTTTTGTTTGTTAATTCTTCTACGGTATTGATACCTGCTCTCTTGAGACAGTTGTAGGAACGAACAGACAATTCCAATTCGTCGATACTCATTTCTAAAACTTTTTCTTTTTCATCATCTTTAGTCTCTACCATAACTTCTGCAGTTCTAGCATTTTCGGAAAGATCGATGAACAGACTAAGGTGCTCACTGAGTACCTTTGCAGCCAAGCTTACTGCTTCGTCTGGAACCAAAGTGCCGTTTGTGAATACATCCAATGTAAGTTTGTCAAAGTCTGTAATCTGGCCTACACGGGTATTTTCTACTGTAACATTAACTCTTTCAACTGGTGTATAGATAGAGTCAATTGCGATTACACCAATTGGTAAATCATCATGTTTGTTCTTGTCAGCGCTTACGTATCCTCTGCCCTTAGTAATGGTCAATTCCATGTAAAGCTTTGTCTCTTTACCGCTAAGTGTAGCGATAACAAGATCTGGATTCAAGATTTCGATATCCTGGTCTACCTGGATATCAGAAGCCTTAATCACGCCTTCTCCTTCGAATTCGATGTAAGCAGTCTTAGGCTCATTTGTCTCGCTAGTATTTCTAATAGCTAAGTTTTTGATGTTCATGATGATTTCTGTTACGTCTTCCTTAACACCTGGAATAGAACTGAACTCATGCAAAACGCCATCAATTTTAACCTGGCTTACTGCTGCACCTGGCAAGGAAGAAAGCATAATTCTTCTAAGAGAGTTACCCAAAGTAATACCGTAACCTCTCTCCAAAGGTTCAACTACGAATCTGCCATACTTCTTGTCCTCAGAGATCTCAGCAACCTCAATATTAGGTCTTTCAAAATCAAACACTGCAAATACCCTCCTTTACAAGCAAATTTAATTAACGAATTATTTAGAATACAATTCGACGATAAGCATTTCGTTTACAGGAACATCAATCTGCTCTCTAGTAGGAAGTGCTTTGATAGTACCCTTGAAGTTTTCAACATCTACGTCAACCCATTCTGGTGTGAGTCTTCCGCCTGTTACTTCAATGATATCTTTGTATCTCTGTAAAGATTTGGATTTTTCTCTAATTTCGATTACATCGCCAGCTTTGCAAAGGTAAGATGGAATATTTACCTGCTTACCGTTTACCAAAACGTGCTTGTGATCTACGATCTGTCTAGCTTCTCTTCTGGTTCTAGCGAAGCACATTCTGAATACTACGTTGTCAAGTCTGCTCTCAAGCATGGTCATGAGGTTTTCACCAGTCATACCCTTCTGTCTGTCAGCCTTTTCATAGTAGTTTCTGAAAGGTTTCTCTAATACACCATAGATAAATTTAGCTTTCTGCTTTTCGCGAAGCTGAAGACCATATTCGCTCATCTTCTTGCCTGCTCTTGCAGAAGTTCTGTTAGATTTCTTGTCATATCCAAGAACCATTGGCTCTAAGCCAAGTGCTCTACATCTTTTAAGTACTGGTACTCTATTAACTGCCATTTTAAATATCCTTTCTGTGAGACATTAAGTCTCTGACTATTGTTTACAGCACAAAAGTGCTTTCTTCCAACTTGTTACTAATATTAGTACTAGACGCGACGTCTCTTAGGAGGACGGCATCCATTGTGAGGAACTGGAGTAACATCACAAATACTTAATACTTCCAAACCACTTGCCTGCAATGCGCGAATTGCAGCTTCACGTCCTGAACCAGGTCCTTTTACAAATACATCTACAGTCTTTAATCCGTGAATCAAAGCAGCTTTGGTAGCTGTTTCTGCTGCCATCTGTGCAGCATATGGAGTAGATTTCCTTGAACCTCTAAAACCAAGACCACCAGCACTTGCCCAGCTAAGAGCGTTACCTTCAGCATCTGTCAATGTAACGATTGTGTTGTTAAAAGAAGACTGAATATGTGCCTGTCCGCGTTCAACGTTTTTCTTTACGCGCTTTTTTGTAACTTTTTTAGTTGCTACTTTTTTAGCCATGATAAACTAACCTACTTTCTCAATTCAAATTAATAGTTATTATTTCTTCTTGTTTGCTACTGTACGCTTAGGACCCTTACGTGTTCTAGCATTGGTCTTTGTCTTCTGACCACGCACAGGAAGTCCTTTACGATGACGGATACCACGATAGCATCCAATTTCCTGCAATCTCTTGATATTAAGTGCGATTTCTCTTCTGAGATCACCTTCTACCATAATACCGAGTGTTTCGATTGCTTCTGTGATTTTCTTTACTTCGTCGTCAGTGATATCTCTAACGCGAGTATCAGGATTTACACCTGCTTCTGCTACAAGCTTTGTAGCTGTCACTCTACCGATACCATAGATATAAGTAAGAGCGATTTCAATACGTTTTTCTCTAGGTAAGTCAACACCTGCAATACGAGCCATTTACGTTTCCTCCATTTTTTGGCATTTCATGCATCTAAATATAGATGCTTCGCACACATTAAATTTGGTCTGTTGATAGTTTCGTGTGCTTCTTAGTTACTAATTGATTGGGGCTTTCACCCAATCGGACACAATCTCCGATCTGTCCAGCAAACGCGTCTCTTCCATGCTAGTTGCGAAGCAACTTGCCGGAAATGACTTAGTTTTTCTTGATTTGCGCAAGCGCAAATCTTAGAAAATCTTCATTTCCTGGTATCAAGAAGTAATCTCCCGTAAGCTCTTCCCGACTCTTTTTTAGAGGTTATTATGTTAAATAACTTTCTTCTATATATAAACGAATACAGAATCTGCTATTTCAGCCGCACATAATAATGGGACAAGAACTCACTCTTGATGTCCTAAAGGACTAAATCAAGTTGGTGATTATCCCTGTCTCTGTTTGTGCTTCGGATTTTCGCAGATTACTCTGATGCGTCCTTTTCTTTTAATGATTTTGCACTTTTCGCAAATTGGTTTTACTGATGATCTAACCTTCACGTTAAACCCTCCTTTCAAAAAAGACCGTTTTACATTATAGCATGGTAGTTTACAATATGCAAGGGCTTTTTTACTCTTTTTTTGAAGGATTTTTGCCCTCTTCTAAAGAGTTTGGTTCCTTAGTATAAACACCAATTTATTTATCTCTCCAAATGATTCTTCCCTTGGACAAATCATATGGGGATAACTCTAAAGTAACTTTGTCACCAGGCAAAATACGAATAAAATTCTGTCTCAGTTTACCACTGATATGTGCCAATACCTTGTGACCATTTTCCAGTTCTACCTGGAACATTGTATTAGGTAACTTTTCAATTACTGTACCTTCAATTTCAATTACATCTGCTTTAGACATTGT
Organism: Lachnospiraceae bacterium; assembly: GCA_017453065.1. GTDB lineage: Bacteria > Bacillota > Clostridia > Lachnospirales > Lachnospiraceae > Acetatifactor. The sequence continues at coordinate 4,070 of JAFTKW010000024.1, forward strand.
CTTCCTCCTTGTTTTTACGATTCCATAATTTAATAGCTAACTTAATTTCTTCATCATATACTCTCACGCCACTTACAAGACGCGATGCAAGCTCTTCATTGACCTGATGCTTGATAATCTGTATATGTTTCTTACTTTTCTTTTTAGGCTTTGCTATTGGTTTTAGTCTTCCGTCACTTAAATAGACAAAATCGCCTTCTTCTTTGACGATGACGTAAACCTGAAGTTTGTCATGCCCCGCCTTGGAAGCGGCCATCATTCCAACCATACTATGCCTCCTAGTATAAAGTAAGAATCTCTGGCTCACCATCTGTAATCAGAATGGTGTTTTCATAGTGTGCAGACAACGAACCATCGTCGCTCACTACTGTCCAGCCATCATCCAACCAAGCCACTTCATGAGTACCCATGTTAATCATAGGCTCAATCGCCAGTGTCATACCAGCCTGAAGCTTAATGCCTCTGCGAATCTGTCTGAAATTTGGTATCTGTGGATCTTCATGAAGTGAAGTTCCAATTCCATGTCCTACCAAATCTCTAACAATGCCGTAACCAAATGGTCTTACATAAGCGTCAATGGCATTGGAAATATCATGTAAATGATTTCCAGCTTTTGCCATCTTTATTCCTTCGAAGAAGCTCTGTTTGGTTACATCGAGAAGTTTCTGTGCCTCTGGGCTAATCTGACCAACTGCATGTGTTCTGGCAGCATCAGAATGATATCCTTTATAGATAAGTCCAGCATCCAAGCTTACGATATCACCTTCCTGAAGCACTCTACGCTTGTTAGGAATACCGTGTACCACTTCGTCATTTACAGATACACAAATGGAAGCTGGATAACCATTGTAGTTTTTAAAATTAGGAATGCAACCCAATTTGCGAATAAGAGAATCTCCCAGGATATCAATATCCTTAGTAGTCATGCCTGGCTTAATCGCCTGCTCCATCTCCTGATGAACAATCGACAGAAGTCTGCAGGATTCTCTCATTAATTCAATTTCTTTTGCAGATTTAATTGTTACTGCCATAAATCAATCCTCTTTCTATTAGCCAAGGATAGCCTTGATAGCAGCAAAAACATCCTGCATATCTACTGTACCATCCACAGCTTTCAGCACACCTTTTTCAGAATAGAAATCAATCAGTGGCTGTGTCTGTTTGTGATATACATCCAAACGATTCTTTACAGTTTCTGGCTTGTCATCGTCACGAAGAACAAGTCCCTGACCACAGGTATCACATACGCCCTCGGTCTTTGGTGGAATATGTTTGATGTGATATGTAGCTCCACAGCCAAGGCACGCTCTTCTGCCAGACATACGATTGATAATGTTCTCATCTGGAACATCTACGTTGATTGCATAGTCAATCTGATCGCCAAGTTCTGTCAATGCTTTATCCAAAACTTCTGCCTGTGGAATGGTTCTTGGGAAACCATCAAGAACATATCCGTTCTTGCAGTCTTCCTGTGCAACTCTATCCAAAAGAATCTTTACTGTAAGCTCATCCGGAACCAAAAGTCCCTGGTCCATGTACTTCTTGGCTTCCATGCCAAGCTCTGTACCGTTTTTAATATTTGCTCTAAAAATATCTCCTGTGGAGATGTGAGGCACCTGATACTCTGTTGCGATCATCTTTGCCTGTGTACCTTTTCCTGCTCCAGGAGCACCTAACATAATAATCTTCATCTTAGCGTATTCCCCTTTTCATTCTATTTTTTAATATTAATGCAGAACACTTCTATTTTACTTTGTTCTGCAGGACTTTGCAACACTAAAAATCACAAAAAGTGGCGCAAATTCAAGATTTAAAGCACTTTCATCGGATTAAAGTGTATTTTCTCAAAGTACATAAACTACTTTTGAACTTAGGTGTTCCTCACGATGAATTGTGAGCGATTTTGATTTTTGATATTTATTCATACGCCTTTCGCAAAACTTGTAGGCACAAGAACTGCTAAGCATTCCTCTAGGCGTCCCTTATGTACCGCTACGTTTGTTCGATTGTGCCTTGGCACAATCGTTGCGCCGAGTGCACTGTCTGCTTTGCAGACACATTCATCTCGCACTCGTGCGCATCCCCGTAGGGCAGTTTCGTATTTCGAAACCGCCCTGAAAGCGTGACGCCAAGGGGAATTGCTTGAAGTTCTAAGTGCCTACTGCAAACAGTTCCTCAAGGCGTATATATCAAAAAACTAAAATCGAACAATTCTATCATTCGTCACAAAAGCGTTCAAAAGTAGTTTATGTCTTTGCTACAATCACACCAAGGGCTTGAAATGGTGCCATAAATCTTGAATATAAACATAAAAAAGGACTTAAGCGTGTTGCCTAAGTCCTTTATCTTTTATTAATCGTTCAAGAAACCTTTGTAGTTACGAACAAGCATCTGAGACTCGATCTGTTTCATTGTCTCTAAGATTACGCTTACGATAATGATAAGGCTTGTACCGCCAAAGGAAATGGAAGCATTAAAGAGTCCATTAAATACGAATGGAAGTACTGCAATAACAAGTAAGCCAACTGCACCGATAAAGATGATGTAGTTGAGAACCTTTGTAAGGTATTCGCTAGTAGGTTTTCCAGGTCTGATACCAGGAATGAAACCACCCTGTCTCTTCATGTTGTCTGCAATAAGGTTTGGATTGAAGGAAATAGATGTATAGAAGTATGCAAAGAATACTACCAATACAATGTATACCAACAAACCGATAGAATAGATAGGTGCATCAAGATCACACCAGTTATCAGAGTTGAGACCTTTCAAAATTTCAGCCCAGATACCTGTACCAGAAGTACCGATAAAGGAGCAAATGATGATAGGCAACTGCATGATAGAAGATGCGAAGATGACTGGGATAACGCCAGAAGTATTAACCTTCAAAGGAATGTTACTTGTGGAGCCACCAACCATCTTTCTGCCCTGTACTTTGTTTGCGTACTGAACAGGAATCTTACGAACACCGCCATTCAAAATAATAACCATAACTACCATCAAAATGATGATAAGAATGATAATAGCTGCTGCTAAAGCTGCTGTAGCAAATGGCTGACCAATTACGAACTGCTGGAACAATCCAGTGATGTCCTGAGGGAATCTAGCCAAAATGTTGATTACCAATACAACAGAAATACCATTGCCAACGCCCTTTTCAGTAATTCTTTCACCAATCCACATGAGGAAAGCACTACCTGCTGTGAACGCTACGATTGCAGTGATTACATTGATTACATTGTAGTCAATAAGGAGACCCTGACGGCCAAAACCAATAGCCATGAAACCAGCCTGAAGAAGAGCCAAGCCTACTGTCACATATCTTGTGATAGAAGCAATCTTCTTCTTTCCATCTTCTCCCTCTTTCTGCATCTCTTCAAGCTTTGGAATAGCAATTGTGAGAAGCTGCATAATAATGGAAGATGTGATGTATGGGTTGATACCCAGCGCAAGGATAGACATATTGAGGAAAGATCCTCCAGTGATTGCATCGAAAAAGCTAAATGCGCCACCTGTCTGCTGCGCGAACCAGTTTGCAAAATAGGTTCTATCAACACCTGGTACTGGAAGCTGTGATCCTACACGGATCACAACCAGCATCAGAAATGTGTATAAAATTTTGTTTCTAACTTCTTTGATTTTAAATGCATTCTTCAGTGTTGTAAGCATATTACATCACCTCTGCACTTCCACCAAGAGCTTCGATTTTTTCTTTTGCAGATGCGGAGTAAGCATCTACTTTTACTGTAAGCTTCTTAGTTAATTCTCCATTTCCAAGAATCTTAACGCCATCACGTGGGTTTTTGATGATGCCTGCTGTAAGCAGTGCTTCAACATCTACTACGCTGCCATCTTCGAATCTCTCAAGAGCACTAAGATTGATTGCAACGATATCCTTTGTGTTTCTGTTAGTGAAACCTCTCTTAGGAATACGTCTGTATAAAGGCATCTGACCACCTTCGAAACCTGGTCTAGGAGCTCCGGAACGAGCTTTCTGACCTTTGTGTCCCTTACCAGCTGTTTTGCCGTTACCTGAGCCGTGTCCACGA
>JAFTKW010000025.1 GCA_017453065.1 Lachnospiraceae bacterium
CCCTGTTTGCCGATTACTTTACCCATATCGGTAGATGCAACATGAAGTTCAACAGTGACATTTTTACCTTCTGTCTTTTCTGTTACTACAACTTCCTCCGGATTATCAACAAGCGCTTTTGCAATAACTTCAACTAATTCCTTCATAATCCACCTCCAAAAACTCGTTAATTGCTCCAATCAAAACAGACTTATTTCTCAATACCAGCCTGCTTAAAGAGTTTGCTAACGATTTCTGTAGGCTGAGCGCCGTTTGCAAGCCATTTCTTAGCCAATTCTTCGTTTACTGTAACTGCATTTGGCTCTACGTTAGGATTGTAAGTACCGATTTCTTCGATACATCTTCCATCTCTTGGGGAACGAGAATCTGCTACAACGATTCTATAAAAAGGAGCTTTCTTCTGTCCCATTCTTCTCAATCTGATTTTAACTGCCATTGTTTTTACCTCCAAATAATTAAAAAATGAATTGTTTCTATGATAAGGATCTATACATCCGTATCTACTGTTTAAAATGGAAATCTGCCGCCTCCAAAGCCGCCCATCATTCCTCTACCACGCTTGCCCATACCGCCCATCTGCTTCATCATCTTTTGGCTTTGTTCAAACTGTTTGATAAAGCGATTTACTACAGCGATGTCAACACCAGCGCCTTTGGCAATTCGATGCTTTCTTCTTGGATTCAAAAGTTTTGGATTTCTACGCTCTTCTAAAGTCATAGAAAGTACGATTGCTTCCATACGAGCCATCTTCTTTTCATCAACCATGGACTCAATATCGCCCATTTTTGCTCCCATTCCTGGCATCATACCCAGGATAGAGCCGATTCCTCCAAGCTTGCGCATCTGTTTCATGCTCTCCAGGTAATCCTCAAAATCGAATTTACCCTTCTTCATACGAGCAGCCATGTCTCGCTCTTTTTGCTCGTCCATTTCAAGATTGGCTTCCGCTACCTTGTCAATCAGGGAAAGCACATCTCCCATACCAAGGATTCGGCTTGCCATTCGATCAGGATAAAACTGCTCTAAATCGGAGAGTTTTTCGCCCATACCTACATAGAGGATAGGCTTCCCTGTAATGGCCTTTACAGAAAGGGCTGCACCGCCTCGTGTATCACCATCCATCTTGGAAAGTACCACGCCGTCAATGCCAACCTTTTCATCAAACTCCTTCGCAACATTTACTGCATCCTGACCTGTCATGGCATCCACAACAAGCAATGTCTGATGAACTTCCACCTGTCTTTTAATCTCTTGAAGTTCGCCCATCATATCTTCATCTATGTGAAGTCGACCAGCGGTATCAAGGATTACAACATTGTGTCCGTTCTTCTTGGCATGCTCAAGTGCCGCTTTGGCGATATCTACCGGGCTATGTCCTGTGCCCATAGCAAAAACATCAACGCCTTGCTTTTCGCCATTTATTTTCAACTGCTCAATAGCTGCTGGACGATAAACATCACATGCTACAAGCAGTGGAGTTTTGCCTTTTAATTTAAACTTACCAGCAAGTTTAGCTGTGGTAGTAGTTTTACCTGCACCCTGAAGACCTGCCATCATAAGTACAGTAATGGATTTGCCTGGCTGAAAAGCAATTTCAGTGGTCTCACTACCCATGAGGCTAATCATTTCCTCATTTACGATCTTGATAACCATCTGACCAGGATTCAAGCCATTCATCACATCTGCGCCGACAGCACGTTCTTCCACTGCCTTCACAAACTGTTTTACAACCTTGAAGTTAACGTCTGCTTCCAAAAGTGCCATCTTGACTTCTTTTAAAGCAGCTTTTACATCTTCCTCAGTAAGACGACCTTTACTTCTAAGGTTTCGAAATACATTCTGTAGTTTGTCCGTCAAACTTTCAAAAGCCATGTAACTATAACTCCTCTATTAGTTTAACTGATAACTTTTCGATTTCCAATATCTTGGCCTTACTCTGTGCCACATCCATCGCATCTTTGGCTTCCAAAGACAATTCATGGATCAGGTTCGCAGTTTTCTTGGTTTCCTCGAAACGTTGAAGTAAATGCAACTTATCTTCATAATCACGAAGTATCTTGTCACATCGTTTGATCAAGTCATGTACACCCTGTCTGCTGATGCCAAACTCTGCACCAATTTCACTGAGTGACATATCTTCAAACACTGCAGCTTCATAAATCTTTTTTTGGTGCTCTGTCAAAAGTTCACCATAAAAATCATATAGCATATTTTGCTGAAATATATTTTCCATCTCTGTTACCACCTTTAGCATAATACTAGAAAAAGAAATGGGTGTCAAGTATTTTTTCTTTACACCCTTTCATTTTTTTCATTTCCTGTTGGCGGCTGTGCCATTCGACTCTTGAAAGCTCGGGAAAAAGCGGAATAATCACGAAATCCGCACTCCAAACAAGCATTACCAGCACTCATCCCAGAATCAATCAGTTTCTTCGCCAGCAATATTCTTTTTTCAGTAATATATTGATGCACAGAATAGCCTGTCTCTTTTTTGAATGCACGCATCATGTGATATTTACTGATATAAAACTCATCAGCCAGATGCTCCACATCCAGTCTTTCTTTTAGATGGGCATTGATATATTCCATGATTTCTATCATTTTAGTATTGCAGGTAGTCAGTTGTTCGAAGCTGCCTCTACCATCCATACAACACCTGTTTAGTTCTATCAAAAACTCCAGAAAAAGTGCATCTCCGTACAATTTTGAGGCGTAATCATTTCCCCAAGCCTTTTCTTTGATTCTTGCAATAATATCCAAAAAAGCGGTATTTTCCAAGGCCGAGAAACGAACCACATGTTTTTTCTCTTCCAACGCTCTTTGGAAACAATATTCCATATCATAATCCTCTGTTTTGTAACGTTGAAACAATTCCTTAGATACATAGAAAATAACACGTTCATAAGGCTCTTCAAAAGACACCTCTGGTTTATGTATCTCGCCCTGAGATATGAGTACCATATCATAAGGCTTGAGATTGTAGTTTTTTCCTTCAACATTATAGGTTACCTTTCCCTTTAGGAAAAAAATAATCTTGTAGAAATCATGATAATGAAAGTTATATTCTCTTTTTTCATGATCCTTTACATGGAACATTCGAAAATCGTCATAAAGATATCCCTGTTTTTCATAAGTAGTTTCCATATTCTACTCCTTAAAGTTTTTCCGTGAAATAACTCTTATAGCCTTCTCCATAGATTTCATTGGCACTGGTAACTATCATAAATGCATCGCTGTCTTCTTCTCTCACAATTTGCTCTGCCTTAGGAGCTAATTGTTTGCGAATCGCGCAAAGGATGACTCTCTTTTCTTTGCCACTATAAGCTCCATACCCCTGCACAAAAGTAACTCCAATATCCAGTTCCTTTAGGATGCGCTGTGTGATTGTTTCAGAGTGATCACTGATAATATACAAAAGTTTAGCCCCATCTCTTCCATAGAGCACAAAATCCAATCCATAAGATGTCACAATGGCTGAAATACCCGCATATACTGCTTTGTCAAAATCTCCAAAAACTATTACAGAGCAAGAAATAATGGCAATATCCATTACCATAAAGATAATTCCTGTTCGAAGATGTGGCATCTTTCTTCGAAGGTATTTGACGATAACATCCGTACCTCCTGTGGTAGAACCAGCTTTAAACACTAGTCCCAATGCCAATGCGGTCAAACCACCGCCCACCAAGCCTGCCAAAAGCGGTTCACGTGATATTGGCTCAAATACAGCAAATAAATTAGTAAAAACAGATGTCATCACAGTACAGTACACTGTAGATATAATAAACCGAATCCCGAATTTCCACAATCCAAAGAACAAAATAGGAATATTAATCAGCAAAATCAATGTACCCGTCTCAAGCGGAATCAATCGATTGATTAATATTGCTATACCAGTAACCCCACCAGGTGCCAGGTCATTAGGATCTAAAAAAAGACTAATTGCAATACCATAGATAAACGCCGCCACAGTAATCATAAAATATGCGTAAATACCTGCCAAAATCCTATTGTTATTAATCATTGTTCTAAGTTTCTGCATTTCTTTTTCCTCAATACACTTCATTAAAAATTACTTTTGGGCTTATATTTAAAAATCCGCATATAACTAGTATATGCGGATTTGCTCAGCGTTAACCTTTGACAGATAAACACATCTTTTAAATATTTGTTTGTACTAATTTAGGCCCATATCCTTCTTTTTCAAGAGCAGCAATAATTTGTGCTTTGTGCTCTGGGCCGAAGGCTTCCATAGTAATGCGAAGCTCTACAGCTGCATTTCTATTGGTAGACACAAACTGGTTGTGTTCCAATTTGATAACATTGCCGCTTACATCAGCAATGACTCCAGACACTCTATGAAGTTCGCCTGGCTTGTCAGGAAGCTGCACAGAAACGGTAAAAATACGATCTCTAAAAATCAGTCCCTGTTGAACTACAGATGACATGGTAATAACATCCATATTTCCACCACTCAGAATTGCTACGATACGTTTGTCTTTGACGTTTAGTTTCTTGACAGCAGCGGCAGCTAAGAGACCAGAATTTTCAACTACCATCTTGTGATTCTCAACCATGTCAAGGAAGGTAACAACCAATTCTTCATCTTCTATAGTGATTATATCATCTAAGTTCTGTTGTATGTAAGGGAAAAGTTTTCCTCCAGGTGTTTTTACGGCTGTACCATCTGCAATTGTGTTCACCTTTGGAAGTGTTACAACCTTTCCTTCTTTCAGAGATGCCTGCATACAGTTCGCTCCAGCAGGTTCCACTCCTATTACTTTGATGTTTGGATTTAGCATCTTGGCAAGAGCTGACACACCTGTTGCAAGTCCGCCTCCACCGATTGGAACCAGAATGTAATCCACCAATGGCAATTCTTTGAAAATTTCCATAGCAATGGTTCCTTGTCCAGTAGCTACTGTCAAATCATCAAAAGGATGAATAAAGGTATAGCCATACTGCTCTGCCAATTCATAGGCTTTCGCACAAGCCTCATCATAAACATCACCATACAAAACCACTTCTGCACCATATCCTTTAGTGCGATTTACTTTCATAAGTGGTGTCGTAGTAGGCATAACAATAGTCGCCTTCACGCCGTAGCATTTTGCGGCATAAGCAACGCCCTGTGCATGATTACCAGCGGATGCTGTAATCAGTCCCTTCTGACGCTCTTCATCAGACAAAGTGCTCATCTTGTAATAAGCGCCCCTCACCTTGTATGCACCTGTAAACTGCATGTTTTCTGGTTTAAAATATACTCTATTTCCTGTAATAGCACTGAAGTGGTCACTGTAAATTAATTTCGTTTCTAACGTAACCTTTTTTACGACCTCTGATGCCTCTTCAAATTTCTCTAATGTAAACATAGTGCCTCCCTGGACTTTTTCTAAATATTTTACTCTGGTAACGTGAAAAAGTCAAAGCTATTTTACGTCAAATAAAGCATTTACAAACTGGTCAGAATCAAACTTCTGCAAATCTTCAATGGATTCCCCTACACCAATGTATTTCACAGGAACTTTTAGTTCCGATTGAATCGCTACTGCAATACCACCTTTTGCAGTTCCGTCCATCTTGGTAAGTACTATTCCAGTCAGATCTGCAACCTGTCCAAACTCCTTGGCCTGCGCCAAAGCATTTTGCCCAGTTGTTCCATCTAGCACAATCAAATTTTCTCTATGTGCATTTGGGAATTCTCTTTCGATGATTCGATTCATCTTTTTCAGTTCTTCCATCAGGTTCTTTTTGTTGTGAAGTCTTCCCGCAGTATCAATTAAGAGCACATCAACATTTCTTGCTTTAGCTGCTGCTACCGCATCAAAAACTACACTGGCAGGATCCGAGCCTTCTGGCGCACTGATAATCTCTGTATCAGCACGTCTTGCCCATTCCTTGAGCTGTTCACCTGCAGCGGCTCTGAAGGTGTCTGCAGCGGCAATCAAAACTTTACGCCCTTCATCGGACAATTTCCCTGCCAATTTGCCAACAGAAGTGGTTTTACCCACTCCATTGACTCCAATAACCATTACCACAGACTGTTCATGCTCAAAATCATAGGCTGTCTCACCCACACGCATTTGCTCTTTGATTTCATCAATCAAAAGCTGCTTGCACTCCATGGGTTCTTTTAGGTGTTGTTTTTTCACCTGTTCTTTCAGTCTCTCTAAGATTTCAGATGTGGCATTTACGCCAATGTCTCCCATGATCAGAATTTCTTCTAATTCCTCATAAAAATCATCGTCAATTGCAGAGAAACCACTAAATACAGAATCAATACCTTTTACAATATTGTCTCTTGTTTTACTAAGTCCACTTTTCAGTCTGGCAAAAAAGCCTTTCTTTTCTTCCATTAAGGCTAATTTCCTTTCTAATCATCTAAATCATTGTCAATCAGATTTACACTTACCAAGGTAGAAACGCCTTTTTCTTGCATAGTGATACCATACAATCTATCCGCCTTTTCCATGGTTCCGCGTCTATGAGTGATTACAATAAACTGTGTATTCTTGGTCAGTTTATGTAAGTAACCGGCAAATCTGGATACATTGCTCTCATCCAAAGCAGCCTCGATTTCGTCCAATAGGCAGAATGGGGATGGCTTTAGATTCTGTATTGCAAAGAGCAATGAAATGGCTGTCAAAGCCTTTTCTCCACCAGAAAGTTGCATCATATTCTGCAATTTCTTTCCAGGTGGCTGGGCAATGATTCGAATGCCTGCTTCCAGTACATCCTCATCTTCCATCAGTTCCAAGGTACCTTTACCACCGCCGAATAGTTCTTTAAATACTTTGTCAAACTCACGGTTAATCTGTGCAAATTTCTCGTGGAATTGTTTACGCATAGCAGAATCTAATTCCTCGATAATACCTTGGAGCACTTTTTCTGCCTCTACCAAATCATCATGCTGAGTCTGCAGGAAGGTGTAACGTTCCATCAAATTCTTGTAATCTTCAATGGCATTTACGTTTACATCTCCTAAGCGTTTGATTTGATCCTTCAAGGAGGAAATCTCTTTCTTCATAGCAGAGAGATCTGTCATATCTTCATTGCGAATCGCCGCCGCGTCAGAAAGTGTAATCTCATACTCATCCCACATGTAGTTGATCTGTCCTTCTAAAGTTTCCTCTGCTTTCTCTTTTTGAGAGTTGAGACGGAATACTTCTTTGTCAAGACCAGTCATACGCTCGGAGAGTTCTTCGCGATTTTTGAAGAAATTCTTCTGCTTTGCAGAAAGCTGTTCTTTTAATTCAATATCCTCTTTCAGTTTCTTTTCAGCTTCACTCTGAGAGGTGTGTGAAGCCAAAATAGTTTGCTGTAATGCAGAAATATTTTTCTGTTTTTCTTCAATCGTGGTCTCTGTATCAGATAGTCCCTGCATTACCTCTGTAAGTTCGTCTGTGTATCTGCCTATCTCGCTTTCGATACGGTCCACATTCTGCTGATGGAATCCCTGTGTCTGAAGCATTTTTTCAACCTTCAAATCCCACTCAGAAACCTTTGCAGCTGCTGCAGATTCCTCTTCGCGCTTGCCTTCCAATTCAGACTGGAACTGCTGAACCTGAAGCTGTGTATTCTTTTCTACTTCCTCAGAAACAGCAAGTTCTCTCTGGATTTCCTGCTTGTTTTGCTGGATTTCTTGAATCTGGCTTTCGATTTCAGATTCTTCATTTTTAAGGGATTCAAAGCCTTCCTTTGTCTCTTCCTGTTTCTCTCTTGCAGCACTGACATTCAACCTTGCAGTGTTCTGCTCAATAAATTTGCGCTGAATATCTGCCTTCAAGGACTCCAGTTCCATACGCATCTTGTTACGTTTGGATTTGGTATCCTCAATATCCTGTTGTAATTTTTCAATAGTAGCAGCAAGCTGTTTGACTTTTTTCTCCAGTTCTTCGATTTCTCTACGTCTTCCAAGAAGATTGCTATTGTTCTTGAAGGCGCCACCACTGATGGCGCCACCTGGCACCAAAAGTTCACCTTCAACGGTAACCATACGTACACCGTAATCAAACTTGCGTGCAATCTTTACTGCATTGTCTACATGATCCACTACAACGATGCGACCAAGCATCGCCTTGGCAACGTTCTTGTACTTTGCATCAATCTGTACAAGTTCATCTGCCATACCAATGACACCTGGCTCATTAAGAGCCTCCGGATTTTTGAATTCTTGAGGCTTGGTAATACTGGTAAGAGGAAGAAACGTTGCTCTACCAGCTTTTTCTCTTTTCAAAAATGCAATCATCTTTTTGGCAGTTTCTTCATCATCCGTTACGATATTCTGAATATTTCCACCAAGAGCAGTCTCAATAGCAGTTTCATATTTTGGTTCAACTTTGATGATATCTGCAACGACACCGATGATTCCTTTTTCTTTGTCTTTTTGCTCCATGACACGCTTTACGCTACCGCCATAGCCTTCGTATCTCTCCGTCAAATTAGAGAGTGCTTCTAATCTTGAATTCTCCTGATGATATGTCTCCTGTGTCTCTCTAAGTGTCTGATCCATGGAAGTCAGATTCTCTCTGATTTCACCAAGATTAAGTTCCATAGAAGCCGCTTCTTCATTCATCTTAGAAAGCACGTCTGTGACTTCTTCAAATTCCTTCTGCAATTGCAAAAGCTGTTGTTGCTGTTGCTGCTCATCCGATTTGACCTGAACCAATCTAGATGTAAGCTGGGATTTGCGAATATTAATCTGCTCCAACATGGTATCATATCTACCCATCTTGGATTTGATAGTCGCTCTTTGATTCAATTCACCAATAATGGTATTTTTACCACTTTCGATATTGTCATTGAGTTCTTCTATGCGGTTCTGAACCTCAACCAGCAATGCTCTTACTTCATCTCTGGTCGCGGTAATCTCGTCAACTTGTCTATCAATTTCAGACTTTTCATCCAAGATACCCTGTTTCTCTTTTTCTTTTTCCGCAATTTGAGCACGAATATTATCCTGTCTAGAATGCAAGTGTGATGTATTGCTCTGCGCAGAATTAATCTGCTCCTTCAATACATTGATTTCACCTTCCAGTTTGCCTCTAAGCACGTTGGTATCTGTCAAGGTATTTCTGGCATCTTCAATGGCCTGTTCCAAGGCTTCAATCTGAGCCTCAATGCGTTCGTACTCTTCTTTGATACTTTCGTATTCCTTAGTGGTATCATCCAACTGAGAAGCTGCAATCTGGTATTTTTCTTCCAGTTCTGCAAGCTGTGTTCTAAGTCTGGCATTTTCAAGCAAGAACACATTTACATCCAAGGTTTTTAATTCTTCTTTTTTCTTTAGATAAATCTTGGCTTTTTCTGCCTGTCTTTCCAAAGGACCAACTTGTTTTTCCAACTCAGAAAGGATATCTTTTACACGCACTAAGTTCTGCTGTTCATCTTCCAACTTCTTCTGAGCAGCATTCTTTCTACGTTTAAATTTGACAATACCAGCCGCTTCATCAAAAAGTTCACGGCGTTCTTCTGGCTTACCACTTAAGATTTTGTCAATTTGACCCTGTCCAATGATAGAATATCCCTCTTTACCAATACCGGTATCGTAAAAGAGTTCATTTACATCTTTCAATCTGCAGACAGAACCATTAATCATATATTCACTTTCGCCAGAACGATAAATACGTCTAGCAATAGTGACTTCATCATAATCAATTGCTAACTGATGGTCTGAGTTGTCCAAAGTGATAGCAACATAAGCATAGCTAAGCGGCTTACGCATCTCTGTACCAGAGAAAATAACATCTTGCATGGATGCACCACGAAGCTGTTTGATACGCTGTTCACCCAGTACCCAACGCACGGCATCCGCTACATTACTTTTACCACTTCCATTTGGTCCTACAATACCGGTAATGCCGTTGTGGAACTGAAATGTCAGTTTGTTTGCAAAAGATTTAAAGCCTTGTATTTCAATACTTTTTAAATACATACGTTTTCCTCAAACTTATTTCTTTCTTAAGTCTTTTATTTTTAATAGTGCTTCATAAGCAGCCTGCTGTTCCGCTGCTTTCTTGGTGCGTCCACTGCCCTTACCATAGCACTCACCCTCTACAATAACCTCAACCAGAAAAACCTTGTCATGCTCAGGTCCTGTTTCACCTACTAGTTCATAGTGGTATTCTCTACCACCACCAGACTGCATAATTTCCTGCAAGGTTGTTTTGCTATCATAGAAAAGTTTTTTGTGCTCTAGATCAGACAGGATAAAGCGATAGATAAACTCTTTCGCTTTGTCTATTCCGCCGTCCAAATAAATGGCACCAATCACTGCCTCCATCACATCTGAGACGATAGATTCACGTTCACGACCACCTGTGCTTTCTTCTCCCTTACCAAGCAGCAAAAACTGTCCTAGTTCAATATCTCTTGCGCAAAAAGCCAATGCGGGTTCACATACCATAGATGCTCGCATCTTGGTTAGTTTGCCCTCTGGTTCTTGGCTAAAGGTATGATACAAAAAATCACTGGATACAAGTTCCAAAACAGCATCGCCTAGAAACTCTAGTCTCTCATAGTGACCATATTTATTGATTTTTTGCTCATTGGTAAAGGAACTGTGTGTTACAGCCTGTTTCAGCAACATCTGATTATTAAAACGATAACCTATACGTTCTTCTAGTTCACTAATGGTGTATTTTTCTTGCATAAGTTAGCCTTTCTCAAAAGATAAACAAAGTATCCCTAACGCAGAGATTAGGAATACTTTGTCAAAGTTTCTGATATCAATTAGTTTGTTGCACTTTTGATCAATTCCACCGCTTCTTCTACGGTTGTAATCTTTTCTGCCTTCTCTGGTGGAACCTCGATGTCAAATTCTTCTTCGATGCCCATGATAATCTGGAATACATCCAAGGAGTCAGCTCCCAGGTCATCCATAAATGTGGTAGTCATTGTGATCTCTTCTGGATCCACATTCAGTACATCTGCAATGATTTGTTTCAGCTTTTCGAATTCCATATTTCAAAAATCCTTTCTATTCATTTTCTAATGTAATATTTTCTTTAATCTTATCCGCAATCTTCTGTTCTGTAAAGGTCAAACATTGCAAGATAGAATTTTTAACTTCAATTGCTTTGGAACTGCCATGTGTCTTAACCACCAAACCTTTGAGGCCAAGCAGTGGCGCTCCACCGTACTCATCTGTGCTGAATGTCTTCAGCGTCTTCTTCAGTGTTGGTTTAACTAAAAGTGCGCCAATCTTACTGAGGAAGGTTTCCATCATAGCACCTTTAATCTTCTTGATTAAAACGGCGCCTACACCTTCATAAGTCTTTAAGATTACATTTCCAACAAAGGCTTCGCACACGATAACATCGCACACTCCACTAGGAATGTCTCTCGCTTCAACACTTCCAATAAAGTTGATCTCTGGGCAATTCTTGAGAAGTGGGAAGGTTTCCTTTACAAGGCTGTTTCCTTTTTCCTCTTCCGCTCCAATATTTACGATACCAACCTTTGGATTTTTAATGCCCATAATGTTTTCCATATAGATGGAACCCATCTTGGCAAACTGAACCAAATGTGATGATCTAGCATCAACATTAGCTCCACAGTCAATCAAAAGTGATACTCCATTTGCTGTAGGAATAAGCGGTGCCAAAGGCGCTCTCTCAACACCTTTGATACGGCCAATAATCACTTGGCCTCCTACCAAAATGGCTCCTGTACTACCTGCTGAAACAAAAGCATCACAAGTGCCTTCTTTCACTAAATTCAGGGCTTTTACAAGAGAGGAATCTTTCTTTTTGCGAATCGCCATTACTGGAGGTTCTGCGGTTTCGATAATTTCTCTGGCATCCACTACTTCAATTCTAGATTTATCATATGTATATTTTGCCAGTTCTGCTTCTACGACTTCCTGTTGACCTACCAAGAAAACTTTTACTTTTGGCTGATCACAGACAGCTTCCACTGCACCTTTGACAATCTCCAATGGCGCATTGTCCCCACCCATGGCGTCTACTGCTACACGAACCATTTCACTCATAAGTATTTACCTTCCGTTTTTATTCAAACATCTTATTTAAATATACTAGACCACTTTATAAAAATCAAGACTTTTATACTCTCACAATCAACCATCCTATTTGTTCAAAACAAGCCAATTTCCCAACAGGAAATCAACCACCTAACAAATCCTAGCAAAACCAAGTGTAATGGATAGAAAATATAATAGAAATATTTGTACTGTTTGCCTTTTTTCCCGTTATAAAACCAGACAATAAAAAAAGCCAAAGGTGCGGGTAATTCCCAGTAAAAACTAAGCGCACCACCAAATATCTGAAACACCGGTATTCTACGAAACAAATACAATATGCCAATACTCAAAATACCATACATACCATAGTCAAGTTCAAGTAGTCTGGCCACTAACATTCCTGCAAACCAGATAGAAACTATGCTCACTGACTGTAAGTATAGATTCTGAAATTTCTTTTCTAAAAAATCGGTCCCAATCATCAGCAGGATTCCAAGGGCAAGTTCAAAAAAGATATTCTGCTTACCTGTATAAAACAGAGAATTATAAATCGCCCAATCAAAGCAAACTTCCGAAACAAAAGCAAATACAACCAATCTACCTAAGTATTTCCATTTGTTAGAAGTATGCTGATAACCTTCCACCAAAAGGAAACAGAATATTGGAAACGACAATCTTCCAACTGTCCTGAAAATCTGATATATTATTTCCCAATCAATATACTCATCTCCCATTCCTTTTGAATACAAAGACGGAATAAGAACCGCGCCTATGTGGTCAATAAACATTGTTATTAGTGCAAACCATTTAAGAGCACTTCCCGTTAAAAACTTTCTGTTCATAATAACCTCATCTACTTTATATCTTCTTCAATTCAAGTCATAATAACTTTTAGATTTAGTCAATCTCTCATTTATTTTATATATAGTAGATTAACATGAAACACATAACAGTTCAACAAATTGAGATCTATCGAGTCAGGCACAGATGAGCCGAATTGGCTACAGGAGCTTGCTCACATGTAGACATCTTCGTGCGAAGATGTATGTGGCGAAGTCACGCAGCGAGCGATCAGCATCGCTGGACGCGAGCTGGGCCTGGCTCAGAACCGGAACTAGTGCCCCTTCATCTATCGTTTTGGGCATAGGTATGAAATAACATCTCGTCCATGCCCAAAAGTTCGAAATTGAGTCTATGCATTCGCGGTTTCTTGTATTTTTTGGGCATAGAGTAATAAAACTTTCCTTCAGTGCCCAAATATTTGATATTTTGGGCATACAGATAAATTTTTATTTCTCCTATGCCCAAAAACCCTTTCGGTCTTGACAAAATACTGATTTTTCGCTCTCTTTTGGGCATGACATATAAATATTAATCTTCTGATGCCCAATCTTCCCTGCAAAATCCAGCACTGCCTTGACAAAGTCAAATTTCACAACCTAAACGCCTCGATAAATTCAAATTTGTCAAACTTTTTCATTCTACATTAAAAAATAGATTCGATATATTATAAGTAATAATAAACAGATAAAAACAAAATAGGCTTCCCATCAGGGAAGCCTTCACTGGCAAATTCATTATTCAGCGCTAATGATTTCTTTCTTGTTGTAAGAACCACAAGCCTTGCATACTCTGTGAGGCATCATAAGTGCACCACATTTGCTGCATTTTACTAAAGTTGGAGCGCTCATTTTCCAGTTTGCTC
>JAFTKW010000034.1 GCA_017453065.1 Lachnospiraceae bacterium
CAAGAAATGCCAAAAAATGGAGGAAACGTAAATGGCTCGTATTGCAGGTGTTGACTTACCTAGAGAAAAACGTATTGAAATCGCTCTTACTTATATCTATGGTATCGGTAGAGTGACAGCTACAAAGCTTGTAGCAGAAGCAGGTGTAAATCCTGATACTCGCGTTAGAGATATCACTGACGACGAAGTAAAGAAAATCACAGAAGCAATCGAAACACTCGGTATTATGGTAGAAGGTGATCTCAGAAGAGAAATCGCACTTAATATCAAGAGATTGCAGGAAATTGGATGCTATCGTGGTATCCGTCATCGTAAAGGACTTCCTGTGCGTGGTCAGAAGACAAAGACCAATGCTAGAACACGTAAGGGTCCTAAGCGTACAGTAGCAAACAAGAAGAAATAATAACTATTAATTTGAATTGAGAAAGTAGGTTAGTTTATCATGGCTAAAAAAGTAGCAACTAAAAAAGTTACAAAAAAGCGCGTAAAGAAAAACGTTGAACGCGGACAGGCACATATTCAGTCTTCTTTTAACAACACAATCGTTACATTGACAGATGCTGAAGGTAACGCTCTTAGCTGGGCAAGTGCTGGTGGTCTTGGTTTTAGAGGTTCAAGGAAATCTACTCCATATGCTGCACAGATGGCAGCAGAAACAGCTACCAAAGCTGCTTTGATTCACGGATTAAAGACTGTAGATGTATTTGTAAAAGGACCTGGTTCAGGACGTGAAGCTGCAATTCGCGCATTGCAGGCAAGTGGTTTGGAAGTATTAAGTATTTGTGATGTTACTCCAGTTCCTCACAATGGATGCCGTCCTCCTAAGAGACGTCGCGTCTAGTACTAATATTAGTAACAAGTTAGAAGAAAGCACTTTTGTGCTGTAAACAATAGTCAGAGACTTAATGTCTCACAGAAAGGATATTTAAAATGGCAGTTAATAGAGTACCAGTACTTAAAAGATGTAGAGCACTTGGCTTAGAGCCAATGGTTCTTGGATATGACAAGAAATCTAACAGAACTTCTGCAAGAGCAGGCAAGAAGATGAGCGAATATGGTCTTCAGCTTCGCGAAAAGCAGAAAGCTAAATTTATCTATGGTGTATTAGAGAAACCTTTCAGAAACTACTATGAAAAGGCTGACAGACAGAAGGGTATGACTGGTGAAAACCTCATGACCATGCTTGAGAGCAGACTTGACAACGTAGTATTCAGAATGTGCTTCGCTAGAACCAGAAGAGAAGCTAGACAGATCGTAGATCACAAGCACGTTTTGGTAAACGGTAAGCAGGTAAATATTCCATCTTACCTTTGCAAAGCTGGCGATGTAATCGAAATTAGAGAAAAATCCAAATCTTTACAGAGATACAAAGATATCATTGAAGTAACAGGCGGAAGACTCACACCAGAATGGGTTGACGTAGATGTTGAAAACTTCAAGGGTACTATCAAAGCACTTCCTACTAGAGAGCAGATTGATGTTCCTGTAAACGAAATGCTTATCGTCGAATTGTATTCTAAATAATTCGTTAATTAAATTTGCTTGTAAAGGAGGGTATTTGCAGTGTTTGATTTTGAAAGACCTAATATTGAGGTTGCTGAGATCTCTGAGGACAAGAAGTATGGCAGATTCGTAGTTGAACCTTTGGAGAGAGGTTACGGTATTACTTTGGGTAACTCTCTTAGAAGAATTATGCTTTCTTCCTTGCCAGGTGCAGCAGTAAGCCAGGTTAAAATTGATGGCGTTTTGCATGAGTTCAGTTCTATTCCAGGTGTTAAGGAAGACGTAACAGAAATCATCATGAACATCAAAAACTTAGCTATTAGAAATACTAGCGAGACAAATGAGCCTAAGACTGCTTACATCGAATTCGAAGGAGAAGGCGTGATTAAGGCTTCTGATATCCAGGTAGACCAGGATATCGAAATCTTGAATCCAGATCTTGTTATCGCTACACTTAGCGGTAAAGAGACAAAGCTTTACATGGAATTGACCATTACTAAGGGCAGAGGATACGTAAGCGCTGACAAGAACAAACATGATGATTTACCAATTGGTGTAATCGCAATTGACTCTATCTATACACCAGTTGAAAGAGTTAATGTTACAGTAGAAAATACCCGTGTAGGCCAGATTACAGACTTTGACAAACTTACATTGGATGTATTCACAAACGGCACTTTGGTTCCAGACGAAGCAGTAAGCTTGGCTGCAAAGGTACTCAGTGAGCACCTTAGTCTGTTCATCGATCTTTCCGAAAATGCTAGAACTGCAGAAGTTATGGTAGAGACTAAAGATGATGAAAAAGAAAAAGTTTTAGAAATGAGTATCGACGAATTGGAATTGTCTGTTCGTTCCTACAACTGTCTCAAGAGAGCAGGTATCAATACCGTAGAAGAATTAACAAACAAAACTCCTGAAGACATGATGAAGGTTCGTAACCTTGGTCGCAAGTCTTTGGAAGAAGTATTAGCTAAATTGAAAGAGTTGGGCCTTCAGCTTAATCCTAGCGAAGAGTAAACCTGACCTTCAAGGATGTCATGCGTGGTAAATCCAAAGGGTACATGCATGGGAATCTCATAAATGGAAACTATTAATGCATTCGGTAAGTAAGACCAAAGAGCGTAGCCGAATGTACCATGAAATGATGAAAGGAAATTATTAAAATGGCAAAGTACAGAAAATTGGGTAGAACATCTTCCCAGAGAAAAGCATTACTTAGAAACCAGGTAACAGCACTTATCAACAATGGTAGAATCGTTACCACACAGGCAAAAGCTAAAGAAGTTCAGAAAATCGCTGAAGGTCTTATCGCTCTTGCAGTAAAAGAAAAAGATAACTTCGAAATGGTTACTGTTTCTGCAAAAGTTCCTGTTAAGGACAAAGATGGCAAGAGAGTAAAAGAAGTTGTAGACGGCAAGAAAGTTACAAAGTTCGAAACCGTTGAAAAGGAAATCAAAAAGGATCTCCCTTCCAGACTTCACGCTAGACGCCAGATGCTTAAAGTTCTTTACACTGTAACAGAAGTTCCTGCTGAAAACGCTGGAAAGAAAAAGAACACCAAAGAAGTTGATTTGGTAGCTAAGCTTTTCGATGAAATCGCTCCTAAGTACGTAAGCCGTAAGGGTGGTTACACAAGAATCATCAAGATCGGTCAGCGTAAAGGCGATGCAGCTATGGAAGTAGTTCTTGAGCTTGTTTAATAATGAAACAAACAAAAGGTCGTAAGAGAAATCTTACGACCTTTTTATATTTCAAATAGACATTTGGAATGCTCCGCAGGGATACACACTTTTATTCCAACTCTTTTTGAGCAGCGTATTCCTCTAGGGTCATGGAGTTCCCGCCCATGCATCTAGATAGGCCGGCAGCAATGAAAACAATGATGAGTAGAACGGCGATGAGTTTTGTTAGTTTTTCTTTTTTCATAGTTGACTCCTATCTCTGACAACATTAATATAGTATAGACTTAGAATATCATTTGAAACTATGTTTGTAAATTGTAGAAATATTTTGAGCCACGTGTTATAATAAGGCGCAAATATGCAAAATGGAGGTACTGTGCAGAGAAACAAGGTACAGTAATTGATTACATGGGCGAATATTTGGATGGATACGATGGCTTTGATGGTCGTGAGACAGTATACGATGCCAAAGCAGAAAAGAAATATGAATCTACAATCTGGAAAGTTCTGCTGGTAGTTGGATTAATCGTCTTCGTGGTTGCGACTGCATTGACAGTGGAAAACATACAGCTTTATTTAAATGGCAACACAATAGAGGGAACCTATGACGAAGTGAAGTCTTCCGTGGTAGTTCATGTGGAAGGTGGACCAGACAGATACATTTATATCGACGGTGGAATCAAACAGAAACTGGTGGATGGCAAGGCGACTTTGTATTATGCAGGAGAGAATTTTTTGCAGGCCAGAGAACTGTTAGAACCAGGCTTTTATTTTATGGCATATGGAGTGGCTGTTGTGCTTGTGACAGGTAGTGGCTTGATGCTTCGAAAAATATACAAGAAGTAAGCTGGGGAGACAAAATGGGAATTGTAAAGACAGACAAATTATCTTTTGACTATATTAGAAGAGATGAAGATGGCAATGTAGAAGGCGTTACTAGAGCGGTAGACGATGTGACTTTGGATATCAAGCAGGGTGATTTTATTGCGATTTTAGGCCACAATGGCTCGGGCAAATCTACCTTGGCGAAGCACATGAATGCTATTCTTTATCCTACAGAAGGTACCATTTGGGTTGGAGGCATGGATACCAAAGAGGATGAGCATCTATGGGATGTGAGGCAGACTGCCGGTATGGTATTCCAGAACCCAGACAACCAGATTATCGGTCAAGTGGTAGAAGAGGATGTAGGATTTGGCCCTGAAAATATGGGAGTGCCTACCAAAGAGATTTGGGAGCGTGTGGAGGAGAGCCTTAAGGCAGTGGGAATGTATGAGTTCCGTAAACACTCGCCCAACAAGCTTTCTGGGGGACAGAAGCAGAGAGTATCTATAGCCGGTGTATTGGCTATGCATCCAAAGTGTATCGTGTTAGATGAGCCAACAGCAATGTTAGACCCAACAGGACGTAAAGAGGTAATCAGAGCAGTGAGAGCTCTTAATGATGTAGAAGAAGTAACTGTAATCTTGATTACTCATTATATGGAAGAAATTATTTATGCTGACAAAGTCTTTGTCATGGACAAAGGCAAGGTGACTATGGAAGGAACTCCAAAAGAGATCTTTTCTCAGGTGGAAAGACTGAAAGAACTTCGCCTGGACGTTCCACAGGTTACACTTTTGGCATATGAATTACAAAAGAAGGGAGTCAATTTGCCAAGTGGTATTTTGACTCATCAGGAGTTTGTAGATGAACTTCTGAAACTGAAACAAGACTAATTAGAGAATTGTGTCGACTGCAGATGGCAGCGGCAACTTGGAGGATGATTATGTCTATTAAACTTGAGCACATTAATTATTTATACGACGAAGATACTACGATTCCAGTTAAGGCTTTGTCAGACATCAATCTGGAGATCCCGGATGGGCAGTTCGTAGGTGTGATTGGTCATACAGGTTCAGGCAAATCCACCTTGGTTCAGCATATGAACGGATTGATCAAGGCAACCAGTGGGGTGGTATATTTCAACGGTCAGAATATTTACGATAAAGAATACAGTTTAAAGGAGCTTCGTAGCAAGGTGGGACTGGTGTTCCAGTATCCTGAGCATCAGCTCTTTGAAACAGATGTATTCAGCGATGTATGCTTTGGCCCAAAGAACTTGGGATTGGACAAGGAAGAGATTGAAAAAAGAGCTTATGATGCTCTTAAGAAAGTAGGTCTACCAGAAGAATATTATTTCCAATCTCCATTCGATCTTTCTGGGGGACAGAAGCGCAGAGTTGCCATTGCAGGAGTGCTTGCAATGCAGCCTGAAGTGCTTATATTGGATGAGCCTACAGCAGGGCTTGACCCAAAAGGCAGAGAAGAAATCCTGACACAGATTCAGACCCTGCGCAGAGAAACTGGGATGACCATTATCCTTGTTTCACATAGCATGGAAGACGTGGCAGAATATGTGGATAGAATCATTGTGATGAATCGTGGTAGCGTTATGTATGACGGAAAACCAGCAGAGGTTTTTGCACATTACAAGGAACTGGAAGAGGTTGGTCTTGCGGCTCCACAGGTCACATACATTATGCACAAACTTCAAAAGGCAGGTTTCCCAGTAAGCCTGAGCGCCACAACTGTAGACGAGGCAACAGAGGAGATCTTAAAATGCTTAGAGATATAACGATTGGACAATATTATCAGACAGAATCTGTTGTACACAAGCTGGACCCTAGGGTAAAGCTGGTGGGTACTATTGCGTATATTATCTCGCTGTTTCTCTATGACAACATTTGGGGATATATTTGCGCAGGCCTTTTTCTGGCGGCAGTAATTAAAGTATCTAAAGTGCCTTTTAAATTCATGATTAAAGGTATGAAGGCTATTTTGTTCCTTCTGATGATTACGGTGGTATTTAACCTGTTTTTGACGCCTGGAGAGGCTGTTCTGACTGTGTGGAAACTACAGATTACCAAAGAGGGTATCAAAGTGGCAGGATTTTTGGCAATCCGCTTGATCTTTTTGATTATCGGTTCCTCTGTAATGACTTTGACTACTACTCCAAACAACTTGACAGATGGAATGGAAAAATTACTGAATCCATTAAAGGTTATCAAACTTCCGGTGCATGAAATTGCAATGATGATGTCTATTGCACTCCGCTTCATTCCTATTTTGCTGGAGGAGACAGACAAGATTATGAAAGCCCAGATAGCTAGAGGTGCAGACTTTGAAAGTGGAAACATTTTCAAGAAAGCAAAGGCTATGGTTCCGCTTTTGGTTCCGCTATTTATTTCCGCTTTTCGCAGAGCCAACGATTTGGCTATGGCTATGGAGGCGAGATGCTATAGAGGTGGCGACGGAAGAACTAAGATGAAACCGCTGATCTACAAAAAGAGAGATTATGTTTCCTATGCCATCTTGCTGGCGTATCTGGTAGGTAGTGTATTAATAGGAAAAATCTTGCTATGAGTAAACGAGTACAACTGACGGTGGCTTATGACGGTACCAACTACTGTGGCTGGCAGCTTCAGCCGGATAAGCCTACCATAGAAGGAGAACTGAATAAGCATCTATCACAGTTGCTGAACGAGCCCATTCAAGTAATAGGAGCAAGCAGAACAGATGCAGGAGTGCATGCACTGTGCAATACAGCAGTGTTTGATACAGACAACCGTATGCCTGCAGAAAAGATATCTTATGCCTTGAATCAGAGATTGCCAGAGGATATCAGTATTCAGGAGTCCAAAGAGGTCGCAGGAGATTTCCACCCCAGACATTGCGACAGTCGCAAAACCTATGAGTATCGGATTACTAGGGGAGAATTTCCGATTCCTACAAAGAGGCTATACTCTTACTTTACTTACCACAAGCTTAATGTGGAGCAGATGAGGAAGGCTGCTGCTTATTTGGTGGGGGAACACGATTTCAAAAGTTTTTGTTCCGTGAAGGCTGTGGTGGAAACTACAGTAAGAACGATTTATACAGTGGATGTGGAAGAGCAGGGCACGGATATTGTGATTCGCGTATGTGGTAATGGATTCCTTTATAATATGGTTCGAATCATCGCAGGAACACTTCTTGAGGTGGGCAAAGGAAGTCTTTTGCCAGAACAAATCAAAGCTATCCTGGATGGACAGGATAGACAGTTGGCAGGACCTACTGCACCAGCTCATGGACTTATGCTTGTAAAGTATGAATTTTTTCCGGAAAGAAGTCTTGAAACCCTTGAAAAATAAGGAAAAAATTTGAAATTTGGTCCAAAAACATATTGACACAAAATGACCACTATAATATAATATAACACTGTGGCGACAACTCTAAACTTAGTCAAAGCCCCGACAAAGTGGACGAGATCGCATAGAGATACCGTTTCGAAAGAATTTCTAGCCGTGGCCGGACATCTGCGGAAGAAAGGGAAAACGAAACACTGTAAAAAGTCCGATGGACGCTAACTTGTAATGGAGGAAATATCATGAAAACATTTATGGCTAGTCCAGCTACAATCGATAGAAAATGGTATGTAGTAGACGCTACAGATATGACTTTGGGACGTTTGGCTTCCGAAGTTGCTA
>JAFTKW010000002.1 GCA_017453065.1 Lachnospiraceae bacterium
CTCGCAAGAGATTTGGCGACATAGCCAAGCGGTAAGGCGTGGGTCTGCAACACCCTGATCACCAGTTCAAATCTGGTTGTCGCCTCTAAAGCATCAAGATGAAAATCTTGGTGCTTTTTGTTTTATAAAGAAAAAAGAAGTTCTTAATAAAATCCTAATTTGTTTTAATGAAAGATAAGGTATAATGAAACAATAAAAAGGATTGGAGTAATAAAATGTCAGTTTTCTTAATGGTGCTAGGCTTGGTTTGCATACTGTATTATGCTTGTGTGGGTTTCATGGCTGGTCATGGAACAAACTTTTATTATATATGGCTTGTGATGGGACTAGTCTTTTTGGCATGGGGAATTGCGTGGAAACGAGGGATGATTAAGAAGGTTCCAGTTTGGATTCGCAGATTGACTATGACGGCAGTTATACTTGGAGGGTGCTTGTTCCTCTTTGTGGAAGGTCTTATTGTAAGTAGATGTTTTGAAAAAGGAAAACCAGATTTGGATTATATTGTCGTGTTAGGAGCCTATTTGAGACCTACGGGTCCAAGTACAGTTTTGCAATATCGCCTTGATGAAGCCTATGATTATTATTTGGCAAATCCTGACGTGAAGATTGTGGTTTCAGGCGGGCAAGGTACGAATGAGCCCAAACCAGAAGCGGATGGTATGGCAGAATATTTGATGGAACTTGGAGTTCCCAAAGAAAGTATTTTGATTGAAAATCAGTCCAAAAACACAACACAAAACCTGGCGTTCAGTGCAAAATTGATAGACGAAGAGAATGCGAGCGTCGGGATTGTTACGAACAATTTCCATGTTTTTAGAGCTACGCAGATAGCAAAGGCGGCGGGATACAATGAAGTCTATGGTATCGCTGCCAGATCCTATCCTTTTTTGCAACCACAAAATATGCTTCGCGAATTTTTTGGTGTGGTAAAAGATTTTATTTTTGGTAATATGTAAGTATAGAACCAAAGGAGGATAAGCATGGAACAGCAACTTCAAGACAAAATACAGCAATTTCGAGAAATTGTTGCGAGTAGCAATAATATAGTGTTTTTTGGTGGAGCTGGTGTGTCCACAGAAAGTGGAATTCCTGATTTTCGAAGTGTGGACGGACTTTACAACCAAAAGTATGATTATCCTCCCGAGACAATATTGAGCCATACCTTTTTCAGCTATAGACCAGAGGAATTTTACCGTTTTTATAGAGATAAGATGATTATTACAGATGCAAAGCCCAATATTACACATTTGAAATTGGCTAGCCTGGAAAAACAGGGAAAGCTGAAAGCGGTAATTACACAAAATATAGACGGGCTGCATCAAGCGGCTGGTAGTGAGAATGTATTGGAACTACATGGAAGCGTGCTTCGAAATTACTGCTGGGAGTGCCATGAATTTTATCCGGTGGAAAGCATTTTAGAATCACAGGGTGTACCAAGATGTAAACATTGCAATGGTATAATTAAGCCAGATGTGGTATTGTATCAAGAGGGACTAGATGATGAAGTGGTTCGCAAATCTATTGAATCAATATCAAATGCAGAGGTATTGATTATTGGCGGAACTTCATTGGCAGTTTATCCAGCCGCTGGATTAATAGATTATTTTAGAGGAAAGCATTTAGTGCTGATTAACAAGAGTTCAACACCTCAGGACAAAAAAGCGACTTTGCTTATTCAGGCGGGACTAGGTGAAGTATTTGGACAAATAGATTGAGAGAACGGAGTAACATAGATGGATATACCTGTTGGAAGTGTTATTAAGATGAAAAAACAGCATCCATGTGGAAGCTTTGAATGGGAAGTTCTTCGTATTGGAGCTGACTTTCGCTTGAAGTGTGCAGGATGTGGTCATCAAATTATGATAGCGCGCAAAATAGTTGAAAAAAATGTAAAAGAAATACGAGAAAAGCCTTGAAATCACGGTGTTTTTGTGTTATGATAACTCTCCGTGATATATAAATTCCTTGCTCCTGTTAGGCAGGGGCCAGAGACCAAAAGGAGGTAAAAGAGCATGAACAAGTATGAATTAGCCGTTGTTGTTAGTGCTAAAATCGAAGACGATGAAAGAGCAGCAGTTGTTGACAAGTGCAAGCATCTTATCGAAAGATTCGGTGGAACAATCACAAATGTAGATGAATGGGGTAAGAAGAGACTTGCTTACGAAGTTCAGAAGATGAGAGATGCGTTCTACTACTTTATCCAGTTCGATGCTGATAGCACTGCTCCAGCCGAGATCGAATCCCGTATTCGTATCATGGACAATGTTGTTAGATACTTAGTAGTTAAACAGAACGAGGCATAAGTATATGCCGGATGACAACTATCTGGCTGTACGGAAAGTGAGATAAATTTATGAACAAAGTTATTCTTATGGGACGTTTGACCAGAGACCCTGAAGTAAGATATTCTCAGGGGGAAAATGCTATGGCAATCGCAAGATACACCTTAGCAGTAGATAGAAGAAATTCTCGTAACAGTGGAGATGATCAGACAGCAGATTTTATTAACTGTGTTGCTTTTGGCCGCGCAGGTGAATTTGCAGAGAAATATTTCCGCAAAGGCACAAAGTTAGTTGTAACTGGACGTATTCAGACTGGTAGTTATACCAACAAGGATGGTCAGAGAGTTTACACTACTGACGTTGTTGTAGAAGAGCAGGAATTTGCTGAGAGTAAGAGTTCTTCTTCTAATGAAGGTGGATACACAGGCGGTGGATACCAGAGACCAGAACCTTCAGGTGCTGGAGATGGTTTCATGAATATTCCTGATGGAATCGATGAAGAATTGCCATTTAACTAATTAACACATTATTTTAGAAAATGGAGGCACTGACATGGCTTTTACTAAAACAGACAAAGCAGATGCGCCTATGAGAAAAAAAGGCGGATTGCGCAGAAGAAAAAAAGTTTGTGTATTCTGTGGTAAAGACAACGTAATTGATTACAAAGATACAAACAAGTTAAAGAGATACGTTTCTGAGAGAGGAAAAATCCTTCCTAGAAGAATCACAGGCAACTGTGCAAAACATCAGAGAGCGTTGACAGTAGCTATTAAGAGAGCTCGTCACGTTGCATTGATGCCATACGTACAGGACTAATGCAAATCAAGACCAATCATCCCATGGATGGCTGGTCTTTTTTGTTGACTTAATCTGTGGTGATGGTAGGTAGAGATGTTAATTTCCATGTGGAAAAAAGGAAGCGAACCCAGGCGAAATCGTTTGCATAGTGGGTATTGATGGAAATGGACAGACAGAATTGCTGCATGCTGATTCCTGGCAATATTCGCAGTTACGCAGAGAGACTGAGCGAACAGTATGGTGTGCGTTCTGGTCAGGGACCTGTTACCACAGCAAGAAGTATGTCTGGTGTGTTTTTGCATTGTAATCTATTTTTGTTTTTGCTTCCAACATTTGTGGCACATGGCAACGTAACTGTCGTTGCCGCCTAAGAAAACTTGGTCACCTTTTGTGATAATGTTGCCTTGCTCGTCGATACGGGCATTAACGGTGGCCTTGCGTCCGCAGGAGCAAACAGTCTTGATTTCGGTCAAGGAATCCGCCAATTCCATAAGTCTTTGGGAACCAGGGAAGAAGTGTGTTAAGAAGTCGGTGCGAAGGCCGAAGCACAAAACGGGCAAATCTTCTTCGTCCACCAGAGTGCGCAGCTGATCAATTTGTTCTGGAGTAAAAAATTGAGATTCGTCGGAAATAATTACATCCACATTGCCTGCTTTGTAATATTCCTCTACGATATTCTGCTGGGGAGTGATGGCCTGCGCTTCCTCTTTAAGCCCGATGCGGCTCTTAATGATACCAGCACCATCGCGGGTGTCTATGCTTGGTTTAATCAGCCATACCTTCATTCCAAGTTCTTCATAGTTGAATTTGGTGATAAGTGCCTGCGCAGATTTGGAAGAGCCCATTGCGCCGTATTTAAAATATAGTTTTGCCATTATTGATTACCGTTCCTCTCTTGGTCTTTTTGTAAGTGCGCATTTACTCGCTCCATAAGCATATCCAAAGCTACTAGATTGCGGCCTCCCTCGGGGATAATAATGTCAGCATTGCGCTTGCTAGGTTCTACAAACTGCTCGTGCATTGGTTTGACTGTATTTAGATACTGAGACACCACACTGTCCAAACTTCTTCCGCGTTTCTTAACGTCACGGATAATGCGGCGAAGGATGCGAACATCTGCGTCTGTATCAACAAAAATTTTGATATCCATCTGCTGACACAAATCTGGATCTGCAAAAATAAGGATACCCTCTACTATCAATACTTTAGTAGGATGGATGGTAGTGGTCTGGTCCGTGCGATCATGTATAGAAAAATCATACACAGGACACTCTACACTACGCCCTTGTTTTAACTCTTTTAAGGCTGCGACCAAAAGGTGAGTATCCAACGCCTCTGGATGATCGTAGTTAAGTTGAGTGCGTTCTTCGTAGGTCATTTCGTGATGAGCCTTGTAGTAGTTGTCGTGATAAATGACAGAAATATCTTGTTCAAAACGGGCCAGAAGCTTTTTGGTAATAGTGGTTTTGCCACTTCCAGTACCGCCTGCGATACCGATTACTAATACATTATCCATATCCGCACCTCTCTTGTAATATCACAAATACTTTAACATATTTAGACATTGAATGCAATGAAACTACGAGTGCGCACACGGTTGCGCAAAAACTGTTTACTTGTGCTGAAAGGGGCGTTTTTAAAATCCCCAAATCTTGGTTGTTGTGGACATTGACCTTTTGGGGGATAAGAAAGTAAAATAAGGGTATAAGGAAAAGTTGCGCAGTTTATTGCGCCGTATGGAGGGACAGTTATGAAGAATAGAAAGAATGTGCTTCAGAAGATTGCACTTCTCTTGGTAGGAGCCTTGACTTGTGGCATGCTCACAGGCTGTGGCAGTGCAAAACTGCCTACCTTTGCAGGTGGCGAAGCGGTAGATTCCACATTGTACGTAGACAAGGTGGAGGGCATTGATGATTCATTCATCCGTGGAGTTGATATTTCATCATACCTTTCTGTGATAGAAAGTGGAGCAACATTTAAGGATTGGAATGGAAAAGAACTTTCTCAGGAAGGTTTCTTTAAATTGTTAGCTGAGTCTGGTGTAAACTGGGTTCGCATTCGTGTTTGGAATGATCCATACGACAAAAAGGGCAATTCTTATGGCGGTGGACACAATGACTTGGAAACAGCAATCGAAATTGGAAAACTTGCAACCAAAGCGGGTATGCAGGTGCTCATTGATTTCCATTATTCCGATTTCTGGGCAGATCCAAGCAAACAGAAATCCCCTAAGAAGTGGGCACACTATACTTGGGAAGACAAGAAAACAGGCATGGATACATTTACTAGAGAGAGCGTGACAGCCCTTCTCGATGCAGGCGTCAATGTTGGGATGATCCAGGTCGGTAACGAAACTGTTTCTGGTATGGCAGGTGAGACTTCTTGGGAACGAGTTACAGAATTGATGAATATTGGATGTAAAGCGATTAGAGAAGTTGCAGCTGAAAAAGGTAAAGAGATTAAGATCGCGGTTCATTTTACAAACCCAGATAATAAGAACTTTACAGACTATGCGAAAATCATGGATCAGTATGAAGTAGACTATGATGTATTTGCTAGTTCCTATTATTCTTTCTGGCATGGAACTTTGGAAAATCTTACAGCAAAATTGACAGAGATTGCAAATACATACGGCAAAGAAGTTATGGTAGCAGAAACTTCTTATGCGTATACAGATGATGACGGTGATGGATGGTCAAACTCTGTTCATAGTTCTCTCAATACCATTTCTGCTAGCTATGACTTTAGCTTGCAGGGACAAGTGAATGCAACCAGAGATGTGTTCCAGGCAGTTGCAGATGTGGGAGAAGCAGGAATTGGAGTATTCTATTGGGAGCCAGCATGGATTCCTGTAGAGTACTGGAATCCAGATGCAGCGAATGCAGATGCAGTGCTTGCTTCCAATCAGGAAAAATGGGAGACTTACGGAAGTGGCTGGGCATCCAGCTTCGCTAAGACATTTGATCCAAATGATGCAGGTAAATATTATGGTGGTTCTTCCTGGGATAATCAGGCGATGTTCGATTTTGAAGGAAATCCAATGGAATCCTTAAATGTATTTAAATATATTTACACAGGAACAACTGCTCCGCTTACTGTGACAGGCGTGAGAGATGTTTCCTTAGAGTCCGGAATTGGAGAACCTGTTAAAATGCCTGAAACTGTACCAGCAGTAATGCTCAACAGCAAGACCAAAGAAGTTCCTGTAACTTGGGATATGGATGCAGTTAAAGAAGCAGAAGCAGGCAAAGGCGGAGAATACCAAATCAAGGGTGTTGCAGATGTGGATGGAACTTCCTATGATGTAATCTGCAATTTGACGATTCTGAAAGTAAACTTTGTTCAGAACCCGGGCCTTGAAGACAAGAACATGAATATGTGGAACATTGAAGGCGAGGGCATCGATAGAGAGACAGACAACAACAAGCACAGTGGAGAGTACAGCCTTAAGTTTTGGAGTGAATCTGCTGTGAAGTACAATGTATGGCAGGATGTTTCTGGACTAGATGCTGGTACATACGAATTGGGCGCATTCCTTCAGGGTGGCGACGCAGGAGCCAATGCTAAGTTCCAGTTATATATTAAGGTTAATGATCAGGAATATGTGGCAGATACAGGCGTAACAAGCTGGTTGCAGTGGGATGAGCCTCACATCACGGATATTGAAGTGCCAGAAGGCGCAACCGTAATCGTAGGTGTGAGAGCAGAAGCCGCAGCAAAAGCATGGGGCGCATGGGATGATTTCTATCTCTACAAGATGGAGAAATAAGACAAACGCATTCTAGGGTGGCTACCGAAAGGTAGTCACCCTTTTTCACAGCATAGGAATTTTCAATGTTGAAGAACAATTTTTTCGTCGGATTTGCCAAAATTTGTCAAAGAAATATGGGAGGTCTAGTACGCAAAATCGGTGGCAATCATTGGAAGCTTATGCTATAATTATTTGTAAGTTATTTTTTATGGGGAAGAGTTATTAAGAAGTTCACAAAGGGTTCTAGAAGAGGGTTATCAGTTATATGAAGAAGAGAATTCGATTAAAAGGACGTATTAGAAATTACATGTTGTTTTCTATCTATTTGGGCGTCTTGCTTTTTGTGGTTAACATATTCCTGTTTTTGCTTGATTATAGGGCAGCAGCACTGCTGGCTTGTTTTACCGTGTTCTATTTTATAGTGACACTTAGCCTTTATTTCTACAACAAGCCAATCATTATGAATGAACTCATTAGCTTTGCAACGCAGTATGGGCAGATTCAGAAGCGTTTACTCCGCGACCTCGAAATTCCATACGCACTTCTCGATGAAGAAGGCAAGGTTATTTGGACTAACATTGCGTTTGAAAATGTAATTCATGAGCCTAAAGGCTATTCTAAATCTATTACTTCTTTGTTCCCCAATATTACGAAGGACAAGCTTCCAAGTAATGATGGCGTAGAAGAGTGTCAGTTTGAATTGGCCTATGATGGCAGAGAGTTTGTAGCCAAGTTTAAGAAGATTTCCTTGAAAGAAATGGCTGAGAATAGTGATATGCTCAGACCAGAAGGCTATGACGGCTATTTGGTTGCAGTATATCTTTTCGATGAAACAGCACTTCATTTGGCATTGCAAGAAGTAGACGACCAGAGTTTGACCGTTGGCCTTATTTATCTGGACAACTATGAAGAGTCATTGGAGAGTATTGAAGAGGTAAGACGTTCTCTTTTGACAGCGTTAATTGATCGTAAGATTAATAAGTACATGTCATCTATTGATGGTATTGTAAAGAAGATTGAAAAAGACAAATATCTCCTGATTTTGCGCAAGAAGGCAGTTAAACAGTTGCAGGAAACCAGATTTGATTTGCTTGAGGACATCAAGACTGTAAACATCGGTAATGAGATGGCAGTTACCATCAGTATCGGTGTTGGCTTGGATGGCTTGTCTTATGCACAGAATTATGAGTTTGCGCGAAATGCCATTGACTTGGCTTTGGGCCGTGGCGGTGACCAGGCAGTTGTGAAGACTCCTGAGAGCATTACCTACTATGGTGGCAAGAGCCAGCAGGTGGAAAAAAACACTAGGGTAAAAGCAAGAGTAAAGGCCCATGCACTGAAGGAAATCATTACCAGCAAGGACAAAGTCTTTATCATGGGACATCGCCTCGGCGATGTGGATAGCTTTGGCGCTGCTGTAGGTATCTATCGAATTGCACAGACATTAGATAGAAAGGCTCATATCGTTTTAAATGATATGACTACCTCTATTCAGCCTTTGGTAGAGCTGTTTGTGAACAACCCAGAATACGATACAGACATGATTTTGAACAATCAAGATGCTATTGAAGAGGCAACCAACAGTAGCAATAGTGTATTGGTAGTGGTTGACGTCAACAAACCAACCATCACAGAGTGCCCAGAACTTCTGAAACTCTGTAAGTCTATCGTGGTTTTGGATCATCATAGACAGGGCGCAGAGACCATTGAAAATGCAACACTGTCTTATGTAGAGCCTTACGCATCGTCAGCTTGTGAAATGGTTTCTGAGATTTTGCAATATACATACGACAATATCAAGATGCGTCCAGAGGAAGCAGATTGTATGTATTCAGGTATCATGGTGGATACCAACAACTTTATGAGTAAGACAGGTGTTAGAACCTTTGAGGCGGCTGCATTCCTGCGCCGAAATGGTGCAGATGTGACCCGAGTACGCAAACTCTTCAGAGAGGATGCAAGCGAGTACAAAGCAAGAGCGGACGCAGTTAGTCAGGCTGAGATTTACAGACAGTCCTTTGCGATTTCTGTATGTACAGCGGACGATATTCCAAGCCCTACAGTAGTGGGCGCACAGGCTGCAAATGAACTTCTAAATATTAAGGGAGTGAAAGCAAGTTTTGTGCTGACAGATTATCAGGGCAAGATTTATGTTTCTGCCAGATCTATTGATGAAGTAAATGTGCAAATCATCATGGAGCGTTTGGGCGGTGGTGGACATATGAGCATCGCTGCATGCCAGATGGAAGGCACATCATTGGCAGAGGCTATTGGCACCCTGAAAGACACAATTGATATTATGCTTGAGGAAGGTGACATTTAATGAAAATTATTCTGTTACAGGATGAAAAGAAATTAGGTAAAAAAGGCGATATTATTGAGGCAAGCGAAGGCTTTGCTAGAAACTATATTTTACCTAAGAAAATTGGTGTGGAAGCAACTCCAAAGAATCTGAATGACTTGAAGTTGCAGAAAGCAAATACAGAGAAGTTGGCTCAGGAACAGCTTGACGCTGCGAAGGAGCTTGCAAAGAAACTCGAGACTATGGAAGTAGTTGTAAAGATGAAAGCCGGAGAAGGCGGAAGAGCCTTTGGTAGCGTTTCTTCCAAGGAAATTGCAGTGGCATTCAAAGAGCAGAATGGTATCGAGATTGACAAAAAGAAGATTCAGTTGTCAGAAGCACTGAAGAATTTCGGAACTTATGAAGTGGTGGTAAAACTTCATCCACAGGTAAACGGTAAGTTCAGAGTGAAGGTGCAAGAGGCATAAGATTCCTGGGAGACTTAACATGGCAACATTAGATGATGCAGTTTTAAAAAGAGTGATGCCTCATAGCACAGAAGCGGAGCAGTCCGTAATTGGTGCCATGATCATGGACAGAGAGGCTATTGTTGCTGCGTCAGAAATTATCACGGAAGATGATTTCTACAACAAGCAGTATGGCATTCTTTTTGAAACAATGATAGAACTGAATGATGAAGGAAAACCGGTAGATTTGGTTACTCTGCAGAATCGACTTCGAGAGAAGGATGTTCCGCCAGAGGTAAGCAGTCTGGAGTTTGTAAGAGACTTAATTACTGCGGTTCCTACTTCTGCGAATATCAAGCACTACGCCACGATTGTAAGTGAAAAAGCAACCCTGCGTAAGTTGATTCGCTTGAATGAAGAAATAGCAAATACCTGCTATCAGGGCAAGGAAAATCTAGAGGTGATTCTGGAAGAAACGGAAAAGAAAGTTTTCAGTTTGGTACAGAAGCGCAATACAGGTGATTATGTTCCTATCAGACAGGTAGTGGTAAACACCTTAAACAAGATTGAAATTGCAGCCAAGAATAAGGGTGCTGTTACAGGTATTCCAACGGGCTTTATAGATCTGGACTACAGAACGGCTGGTATGCAGCCTTCTGACCTAGTGCTGATTGCAGCTCGTCCATCTATGGGTAAGACAGCGTTTGTACTTAATATTGCCTCCAACGTCGCTTTTAAAGAGAATAAGTGTGTAGCGATTTTCTCCTTGGAAATGTCAAAGGAACAGCTGGTGAATCGTATGTTGGCTCTGGAGTCAAGAGTTGACTCTCAGCACATTCGTACCGGTATGCTTTCGGATCAGGAATGGGCACAGTTGGTAGAAAGTGCGGATGAGATTGGAAGATCCAGTCTGATTATCGATGATACTCCTGGTATCAGTATTGCAGAGCTTCGTTCCAAGTGCCGTAAGTACAAGATGGAGCATGACTTGTCTATGATTATCATCGACTATTTGCAGTTGATGTCTGGTAGTGGAAAGTCTGATTCCAGACAGCAGGAGATTTCGGATATCTCTCGTTCCCTAAAGGCACTGGCCAGAGAACTTAGTGTTCCTGTACTTGCCTTGTCGCAGCTTAGCCGTGCGGTAGAACAGAGACCAGATCATAGACCAATGCTTTCTGACCTTCGTGAATCTGGTGCCATCGAGCAGGATGCCGACGTAGTTATGTTTATCTATCGTGATGATTACTACAACCATGATACAGACCGCAAGGATATAGCAGAAATCATTATTGCAAAACAAAGAAACGGTCCTATTGGTACCGTTGAACTGGCATGGCTTCCAAGCCTTACCAAGTTTGCAAACTTACAAAAATAAATATTTGATTTTACGAAAGAGAACATGCAAGGGAGTATGTTCTCTTTTTTAACTCATAAGGAAAGAAAGGGGATAATATGAGTAATAATTTTTTGATTTCAGATGCAGCAAAACAGGTAAAGGTGGAGACCCATGTGCTCCGATACTGGGAAGAGGAATTGGAATTGCCAATCAAGCGAAATGAATTGGGACACCGCTATTATACAAAAGAGGATGTGGAACGTTTCATGGAAATAAAAAACATGAAAGAAAGAGGGCTTCAGCTAAAGGCCATCAGAATGATTTTGAAGGATGGGAAGTTGGACATGCTTCCAATAGAGGTCTCTGAGCCATTGTGCGGTGAGGATAAAAACTTACCAGCAGTAGAGAGGGCAACTATGCCTGAAGGAATGGAGGACAAGGCGAAGAGATTACAGTGGATTTTGCAGCAACTGTTTAGAGAGACGCTTAAGGAGAACAATCAGGAACTGGGTCAAATGATAAAGGAGATTGTGCTGAAGGAGCTGGACTATCAGTTTCGAGCACAAGAAGAAAAGGAAGAGGAAAGGCATGCACAAAGGATGCGCATGGACGAAGAACATTTCAGAAAGGTGGATGAACTGCTTAGAAAGAAACATTCTTTTTTAAAGAAAAAGAAATAAAAAAACAGGCTACGAAAGGTAGCCTGTTTTAGTGTTTTATTATGCTTCTTCGATAGCACCAACTGGGCACTGACCTGCGCAAGAACCGCAATCGATACATTTGTCAGCGTCGATTTCAAATTTGCCATCACCCATGCTGATAGCGCCAACTGGGCACTGAGCTTCACATGCGCCACATGCTACGCAAGAATCGTTAATAACATATGCCATAACTTTATCCTCCTTTTAAAAAGAATCACCTGAATTGATAATATTTTATCATAATCATTCTAATATAGTTTGAGGATAAATACAAGAGCAAAAACTAGTTTTGTTGCAAATTGGCACGACGGTCTTTGATGCCTTGGAGAACAACTTTTTTCTTTTCTACAAGTTTGCCTTTGTCCATTGCAGGAACGTCTTTCAACTTGTATTCTATGCCAAGTTTTTCGTATTTAACGGTTCCCATGGTATGGTATGGGAGGACATCAAGAGCTTTCAGGTTGTTGAATTGGCCGATGAAGTATCCCAGGTCGTAGAGATATTTGTCGTCGTCTGTATAGCCGGGCACTACAACATGTCTGATCCACATGTCTACCTTGCGCTCACACAGGTAGGCTGCAAAAGCAAGGATGCCCTCGTTAGGCTGAGCTGTGAGCTCTTTATGCTTCACTGAATCAATATGCTTGATGTCAAGCATCACTAAGTCGGTAAGCTCCATCAATTTGTCTAATTTCTCGATAAATGCGTGGTTGTCAGGGTTGAAGGCGATTCCAGAACTGTCGATACAGGTGTGGATGCCTTCTCTCTTGGCTAAGGTAAAGAGGTCTATGAGGAAATCTACCTGCATCAAAGGTTCGCCACCTGTCACGGTAATGCCGCCGCCTCTATAAAAGCCCTGATTGCGTTTGTATTGCTCAATGATATATTCTGGGTCCATCATAGTGCCGCCAGTCATAGCCCAGGTGTCTGGATTGTGGCAGTAGGCACAGCGCATAGGGCAACCCTGAACAAATACTACATAGCGTACGCCAGGCCCGTCTACTGTTCCAAAACTCTCAAGAGAGTGAATTCTTCCTTGTGTCATATATAGAAATCCTTTCGCAAGTGCTGAAAAATTAAATGAAGTAATCAAGTATCTTTGTTTTACATACGAAGTATACCCTTTTTAACGGGAAAATACAAGGTTTGGCAGTGTACTAAATCTAGTACGGAGACTATAAAAAAGAGAAATCTGAGCGTGTCAGATTTCTCTTTTGAATTTCACAATATTTTCAACCATAAGATGGATGGCATCCTGTTCTTTCGTGGAGAGGCTAATTAGCAGGTCGTAGGTCTTTTGGGCGGCTTTGGAAGTACCTTGTAAAGGAAGGATATTGCGGAACAAGTCCTCCATGGGTAACTCTAAAGCAAGGCACACTTTTTCTAAACTTTCAATGGTGGCATTCTTTTCACCGCGTTCTAGTTGTCCAATGTAGGTTGGATGTAGACCAGCCTTTTCGGATGTGTATTCCTGGCTATAACCCAATTCATTTCTTCTATATCGAAGTCTTTGACCAACAATCCTTGCAATCTCACTCATAGTAATCCCTCCAAGTAAATACTACAAATCTTGATTTGCAGAATACATAGGCTATAAATAGTAAAAATCGCTAATTAAATACTATGAGTATAGCATGGGCAAAAAGAATATTTTTAGTACAAAAAACCCCAGGACATTGGCCCTGGGGTTTACTGTTTATTTAGCTTTAGCTAGATTAGATAGCCTCGTGGAATGTACGAGAGATAACGTCTGCCTGCTGTTCTGCTGTCAACTTGATGAAGTTAACTGCGTATCCACTTACGCGGATTGTAAGCTGAGGATATTTCTCAGGATTCTTCTGAGCATCCAACAATGTGTCTCTATTGAGTACGTTTACGTTGAGGTGATGTCCACCTTTAACTGCATAACCATCTAACAATGCTACCAAGTTATCAACCTGTGCCTGATTAACTGCTGCCATAATTTTTTCCTCCTATATTGATTGATAAATTATTTGTAATCGTCTAAACCCTGCTGTAGGGTAGGAACACTGCAAGCCAAAGGAGTTCTGGAACAATCCGTACATCCTAGGGTTTGAACAGAAACCTGCTCTTGAGTAGGCTCATCATTTGTATCAACATTGATGTGGCCGACGCCATTTGCAAAACTTGCATCTAACATCTTGACCAATTCCTCAATTTTAGCTTTGTCGTCCATAAGTGCTCCTTTCAGAGTAGATTAGTTGTTCAAATCGATCTCAAGATCTCCAGCGAATACCTGATCTTCTTTACCAAGAGCGCCAGGGATGATTGTGAAGGTATTGGAGATACCGTCCTGAGCATCTCTGAATGGAAGCTTGGATACAGAAGAGAGGGATGCTACTGCACCATGAGTATCACGGCCGTGCATTGGGTTAGCACCTGGAGCGAAAGGCTGTCCTTTCTTACGTCCATCAGGTGTGTTACCTGTAGCCTTACCATAAGTTACGTTGGAAGTAATAGTAAGGATGGATGTTGTAGGAACACCGTTTCTGTAGGTGTGGTGTCTTCTGATAGCTGTCATGAACTTGTGAACAAGATCCTGAGCGATCATGTCTACGCGGTCATCGTCGTTACCATATTTAGGGAATTCGCCAGTTGTCTTGAAGTCAACGATCAGGCCATCTTCGTCACGGATAACTTCAACCTTAGCGAACTTAATAGCGGAAAGGGAGTCAGCAACGATGGACAGACCAGCAATACCGGTTGCGAAA
>JAFTKW010000035.1 GCA_017453065.1 Lachnospiraceae bacterium
CAGAAATTCCTGGAATGTCCGTAAAAGCATTTATGGATGGAAAGGAAACTATTGAAAGTCTTAAAGATAGAATTACAGGTAGATATACCTGCGAATCTATCTATGATAAAGATGGCAACATGATTGTTAAGCGTAATCATATGATTACTCCTAGCCGTGCTGCTAAGATCCTCAGCGTAGGTGTAAATGCAGATGGCGAGCCTATCGAAGAGGTTAAGATTCGTACTATTCTCACTTGCCGTTCTCACATCGGTATCTGTGCTAAGTGCTACGGTGCTAACATGGCTACAGGTGAAGCAGTTCAGGTTGGTGAAGCAGTAGGTATTATCGCAGCTCAGTCTATCGGTGAGCCTGGTACACAGCTTACCATGAGAACATTCCATACTGGTGGTGTAGCCGGTGACGATATCACACAGGGTCTTCCTCGTGTAGAAGAATTGTTCGAAGCTAGAAAACCTAAGGGACTTGCAATCATTGCTGAGTTTGGCGGTAAAGCAGAAATCAGAGATACAAAGAAGAAACGTGAAGTTGTAATCACAGATGACGAGGGCAATACCAAAGCATACTTGATTCCTTACGGTTCTCGTATCAAAGTAGTAGATGGACAGATGCTTGAGGCTGGTGATGAACTGACCGAAGGTAGCGTAAATCCACATGACCTTTTGAAGATCAAGGGTATCCGCGCTGTTCAGGACTACATGCTCCGTGAAGTACAGAGAGTATACCGTCTGCAGGGTGTAGATATTGCAGATAAGCATATCGAAGTAATTGTTCGTCAGATGCTTAAAAAGGTTCGTATCGAAAACAATGGAGATACAGAGTTCCTGCCAGGTACCTTGGTAGATGTACTCGACTTCGAAGATATGAACGAAGAATTGCTTGCACAGGGCAAAGAGCCAGCAGAAGGTAAGCAGGTAATGCTTGGTATTACCAAGGCAGCACTTGCTACAAACTCCTTCATGTCAGCTGCTTCCTTCCAGGAGACAACTAAGGTTCTTACCGAAGCTGCAATCAAGGGCAAGATTGACCCTCTCACAGGTCTGAAAGAAAACGTAATTATCGGTAAACTGATTCCTGCTGGTACAGGTATGAAGAGATACCGTAACACAATCCTCAGCACTGACTATGTAAATGATGTTGCTGTGGAGGAAGAAATCCTCGATGAGACAGATGTTGAGGCTACAGTAGAAATGGATGAAGAAGTTTCTGAAGTAGTAGAAGCAGAAGAAACATTGGAGGCTGTGGAGGAATAATCCACATTAATAAGTAACAATAAGAAAGCCTCGTTCTAAGAAATTAGAACGAGGCTCTTTTGTGATAGCGACGAGGCGAGCGTATCTCGTCTCTGTATTAAAATAAGTCTCTTGCTTTATCTTTAAAAAGTCCATATAATAATATGATAGACTTGCGTGTGGTGTGCTTGAATAGATGACACTTTACAAAAGAGAGGGAACGAAGTGAACAGAACGAATTCGGGTGCGAATACCAATATCTTTCAGATGATACTAGATGCATTGTTGGTGCTGGTTGCTTATCTGATTTGTTTTCTGATTTGGGGAAGAAACTTAAATTTTGAACAAAATTTATCCTTACTTGCACTAGGGATGACTTTTGCAATCATTTATGTTTTGTCCAATAAAGAAGGGTATTTGTACAATATTACTATGTTCTATTATTTAGATAGAGTACATAAGAAGGTCACAAAATCTTTTTTTCTGGGAATGCTTCCAACAATAGCTATTCTGCTCTGTTTTTCACAGGATGAAAGAGTGCAAAAGACATATTATCTATTTTTGTTGATTGCATATATTATTGTGTGTCTGAAGATTTTTTTGGTTCGCCCATTAAAATCTGTATACGGGAAAGGATATATCCCAAGAACTGTTTTTGTTGGCAAAAAGGATCAGTTTAATAAGTTTAGGTACTTTTTAGATAAGACCAGTATTCGTATTGAAATGCTCGGATATATTGCTATGCATAAGGATGAGTACGATAGTAATCCTGAAGATTATCTCGGATGTCTAGAGGATTTGGAGAACTTAATCAGAGAGCACAATATTGATCAGGTATATATTATTCAAAAGCATGGCGAGGAGCTGCGCTTTACACAGACCTATGTTGATTTGTGCATTACCATGGGTGTTACCGTTCGATTGATTATTGATTTGTACAAGCGTAGAAGAGCGAACAGTTATGTCAGCACAGTGGGTACTTACCCTGTTATTGCTTATCATACGATTACTCTTAATACCTATGAACAGATTTTAAAGAGAGCAATGGATATTCTGGGCGGCTTGGTTGGCGTTATTTTGACATCACCATTTATGCTGATTACAGCAATTGCAATCAAGCTGGATTCGCCGGGACCAGTCTTCTTTAAGCAGGTTCGTGTAGGACAGAATGGTAGACACTTCAAGATTTACAAGTTCAGAAGCATGTATATTGATGCAGAGGAACGCAAGAAGGAACTGATGGCGCAAAATGAAATCGAAGGCGGCGTTATGTTCAAGATGAAAGACGACCCTAGAATTACCAGAGTCGGAAAGATTATTCGTAAATTGAGCATTGATGAGTTTCCACAGTTTTTCAATGTGGTGCAGGGAACCATGAGTTTGGTTGGAACCAGACCACCTACATTGGATGAAGTAGAAAAGTACAATCGAAACCATTGGAGACGAATCAGTATCAAGCCAGGTATCACAGGCTTGTGGCAAGTTAATGGCCGAAGCAATATCACCAACTTTGATGATATCGTTGAACTGGATGTAGAGTACATAGATAACTGGTCATTGTTATTTGATATAAAGATTATGTTTAAGACAGTTTTGGTATTGCTTAAGCATGATGATGCATACTAAGATAGGAACTCTTTATTGAGGAGGAGACGTTGATGAAAGTATTTGTCACAGGAGTAAAAGGACAGCTGGGCTATGACGTGGTAGAGGAGCTTAAGCGTCGTGGCTTGGAGGCCATTGGCGTGGATATTGATGAAATGGATATCACGGATGCGCAGAGTGTAGATAGAGTGGTTTGTGAAGCAAATCCAGATGCAGTGATTCACTGTGCTGCTTATACAGCGGTGGATGCAGCGGAAGACAATGTAGATCTGTGTAGAAGAGTAAACGCAGATGGGCCACTGCATATTGCCAAAGTATGTAAGAAACTGGATATCCCAATGGTTCAGATTAGTACAGATTACGTGTTTAATGGGGAAGGAACCAGACCTTGGGAACCAGAGGACCCATGTCAGCCGCTTAGTGTGTATGGATTGACCAAATATGAAGGCGAACAGGCTGTAATGAACACTCTGGACAAGTTCTTTATTGTGCGTATTGCCTGGGTATTTGGAATCAATGGCAAAAACTTCGTAAAGACGATGATTAATTTGGGACAAACTAGAGATCATTTGACAGTTGTAAATGATCAGTTTGGTTCTCCTACTTATACGTATGATTTGGCAAAACTTTTGGTAGACATGGTGCAGACAGACAAATATGGTATCTATCATGCAACCAACGAAGGTATCTGTACCTGGTATGAATTTGCCTGTGAAATCTTCCGTCAG
The DNA here is from genome assembly GCA_017453065.1 of Lachnospiraceae bacterium. Classification (GTDB taxonomy): domain Bacteria; phylum Bacillota; class Clostridia; order Lachnospirales; family Lachnospiraceae; genus Acetatifactor. The sequence goes on from JAFTKW010000035.1 coordinate 3,566, forward strand.
GCAGGACTGAAGGTGCAGGTAGATCCAGTTACATCTGACAACTATCCTACCAAGGCAAAGCGTCCATCTAACAGTCGTATGAGCAAGGACAAACTGACAGAGAATGGATTTGATAGACTCCCAACCTGGCAGGATGCCTTGGAAAGATATGTTAAATTGTTGATGCAATAGATACTGTTAGAACAAATGATTTAACAGAACATGTCATTCGTAATAACGTATAACCCCAATATGTAGTGCTTTTATCTGTAAAAAATGGTAAAAATTGTGGTTGCAAATGGTACCATGGTACTATATAATGGAGACAGATAAAAGGAAAATAGTACTGCGGTACTAGAAAAGAGACTGCGAAGAGGGAGTTTCCTGTTAAGGGTGCAGGACATAGTTGGGGAGAGCGAAATGAAGAGAAGTGCTTACAAGAAAGCTTGGAGCTTAATAATGATAGCTGCTGTGATGGTTGTAATGGGGATTATGTATGAGCCATTGATTGCAGTATTAGGAATGACAGTAATTATGACATCTATTATGTCATCTGCGATGGAACGCAAAAACAGAAAGTACGAAGAACTGCTTGGTGAGAGAGTATCTGATGGCGCTTATACAGTAGAAAGAGAAGTGGGATTTACAGCACACAAAGTAGTTTAATTTCTTCTATAATTATATAAAAATTTGTTGACAATGCATTTGCGAGCAAGTATACTATACAAAGTGCCCACAAATGCATTTTCTTTTTGTGTGCATAAATTTTCCAAAATATTTCATAATAAGAAAGAGGTGAAACAGAATGCCAACATTTAACCAGTTAGTAAGAAAAGGACGTCAGACTGCGGTTAAGAAGTCTACAGCTCCTGCTTTGCAGAAGGGTTACAACTCTTTGCACAAGAAGGCTACTGATGCTTCCGCTCCTCAGAAGAGAGGTGTCTGCACAGCTGTTAAAACAGCAACTCCTAAAAAACCTAACTCAGCTCTTAGAAAGATCGCCAGAGTTCGTCTTTCCAACGGAATCGAAGTAACAAGCTACATTCCAGGTGAAGGCCACAACTTGCAGGAGCACAGCGTTGTTCTTATCAGAGGCGGTAGAGTTAAAGACTTACCTGGTACAAGATATCACGTAATTCGTGGTACACTTGATACTGCGGGAGTCGCTAACAGAAAACAGGCTCGTTCTAAATACGGCGCTAAGAGACCTAAAGACAAGAAATAAGCTTTAGGAAATAACAAGTTAGTTTTAGGATGTACCACATAACAGAACTAATTAGTGTTGGGATTCTGATTTAGATTAGACTTTCCGCACGTAACACATGTTAAATTAGTAGACACAATGTGAGTACCGATGATTTATTTGCGCGAACATGATGAGTCAAGCGATTTTAAGCATTTGACGAGTGTGCGCGACCGAAATTCGCAAAGCGAATTTTAGGTTATTTTAATAAGGAGGGAAGAACCGTGCCACGTAAAGGACATATTCAGAAAAGAGATGTATTAGCAGATCCTTTATACAACAACAAAGTAGTTACAAAGCTTATCAACAACGTAATGCTTGATGGTAAGAAGGGCGTAGCTCAGAAGATTGTATACGGAGCATTTGCTAGAGTAGAAGAAAAAGCTGGTAAGCCTGCACTTGAAGTATTTGAAGAGGCTATGAACAACCTTATGCCTGTACTTGAAGTAAAAGCTAGACGTATCGGTGGTGCTACCTATCAGGTACCTATCGAGGTTAGAGCTGATCGTCGTCAGGCGCTTGGTCTTCGTTGGTTGGTAATGTTTTCTCGTAAGAGAGGCGAAAAGACCATGGAAGAAAGACTGGCTAACGAAATTCTTGATGCAGCAGCAAATACTGGCTCTGCAGTAAAGAGAAAAGAAGATATGCACAAGATGGCAGAAGCAAACAAGGCGTTTGCTCACTATCGTTTCTAAGATTTATCTTTGGTTTAGGACTAATATAAGGAGGAAAAAATCTTGGCTGGAAGAGAATATCCATTAGAGAGAACCAGAAATATTGGTATTATGGCTCATATCGACGCTGGTAAGACTACCACAACTGAGCGTATCCTTTATTACACTGGTGTTAACTATAAGATTGGTGATACTCATGAAGGTACTGCTACCATGGACTGGATGGAGCAGGAACAGGAGAGAGGTATCACAATCACTTCTGCAGCTACAACATGTCATTGGACATTGCAGAAAGAGACAAAGGCTTGCCCAGGTGCTCTTGAGCATCGTATCAACATCATTGATACTCCAGGACACGTTGACTTTACTGTTGAAGTAGAGCGTTCCTTGCGCGTACTTGACGGTGCTGTAGGCGTATTCTGTGCTAAGGGTGGTGTTGAGCCTCAGTCTGAAAACGTTTGGAGACAGGCTGACACTTACAACGTACCTAGAATGGCTTATATCAATAAGATGGACATCTTAGGTGCAAACTTCTACGGAGCTGTTGAACAGATTCGTACAAGATTAGGTAAAAATGCTATTTGTCTTCAGTTGCCAATCGGCAAAGAAGACACATTTAAGGGTGTTATCGACCTTTTCGAAATGAAAGCTTACATCTACAATGATGATAAGGGTGATGACATCACAGTTACAGATGATTTGGGTGATATGGCTGAAGAAGCTGAACTTTACCGTCAGGAATTAATCGAAAAAATCTGTGAATTAGATGACGATTTGATGATGATGTATCTTGAAGGTGAAGAACCATCTGTAGAAGAATTAAAGGCTGCATTGAGAAAAGCAACATGTACATGTCAGGCTGTTCCTGTATGTTGTGGTACATCATACAGAAACAAGGGCGTACAGAAACTTCTTGATGCTGTTATCGAATATATGCCTGCTCCAACTGATATTGAAGCAATCAAAGGCGTAGATTTAGATGGCAACGAAACATGCAGAAATTCATCTGATGAAGAGCCATTCTCCGCATTGGCATTCAAGATTATGACAGACCCATTCGTAGGTAAGCTTGCTTACTTCCGTGTGTACTCAGGTACATGTAAGTCTGGTTCTTATGTGTTAAATGCTACAAAGGGCAAGAAAGAGCGTGTTGGTCGTATTCTTCAGATGCATGCTAACAAGAGAGAAGAATTGGATATCGTTTACTCCGGAGATATCGCTGCAGCAGTTGGATTCAAATTCACTTCTACAGGTGATACCATCTGTGACGAACAGCATCCAGTAATTCTTGAGTCTATGGAATTCCCAGAGCCAGTTATCGAGCTCGCTATCGAGCCTAAGACAAAAGCTGGTCAGGGCAAAATGGGTGAAGCTTTGGCAAAACTTGCAGAAGAAGACCCAACATTCCGTGCTCATACAAATACTGAAACAGGCCAGACAATTATCGCTGGTATGGGTGAGTTGCATCTTGAAATTATCGTTGACCGTCTCCTTCGTGAATTCAAGGTTGAGGCTAACGTAGGTGCTCCTCAGGTTGCTTACAAAGAAGCAATCACAAAAGCTGTTGAAGTTGATTCTAAGTATGCTAAACAGTCTGGTGGTCGTGGTCAGTACGGTCACTGTAAAGTTAAATTCGAGCCAATGGATCCAAACGGCGAGCAGTTGTTCAAATTCGAATCTACTGTTGTCGGTGGTGCTATTCCTAAGGAATACATCCCAGCTGTTGGTGAAGGTATCGAAGAGGCTACTAAGGCAGGTATCCTTGGTGGATTCCCTGTAGTAGGTGTATACGCTAACGTATACGATGGTTCCTACCATGAAGTTGACTCTTCTGAAATGGCATTCCACATCGCTGGTTCTATGGCGTTCAAGGAAGCTATGCAGAAAGCAGCTCCAGTTCTTATGGAGCCTATCATGAAAGTAGAAGTAACTATGCCTGAAGAGTACATGGGAGACGTTATTGGTGACATTAACTCTCGTCGTGGACGTATCGAAGGTATGGATGATCTTGGCGGTGGTAAGATCGTTAGAGGTTTCGTTCCACTTGCTGAAATGTTCGGTTACTCTACAGACCTTCGTTCTAAGACTCAGGGTCGTGGTAACTACTCTATGTTCTTCGAGAAGTATGAGCAGGTACCTAAGAACGTACAGGAAAAGGTATTGGCTGCAAAATCTAAATAAGATTTTCCAGTACACCTAATTGGATAGTGAATTTGCGGTGACAAACCCGTTTGTTACCGCAAATATATCTTGAAAAAATAACGGTTATTTAATATAATTAGAGATAGCCGAGTAAAAAAATATTTCAAATATTGAAACTCAAATTTTAAGGAGGATTATCAAAATGGCAAAAGCTAAATTTGACAGATCAAAGCCACATTGTAACATTGGTACCATTGGACACGTTGACCATGGTAAAACAACAACAACTGCTGCTATCACAAAAGTACTCGCTGAGAGAGTTGCTGGTAACGAGAAAGTAGATTTCGAAAACATCGACAAGGCTCCAGAAGAGAGAGAACGTGGTATCACAATTTCTACAGCACACGTAGAATACCAGACAGAGAAGAGACACTATGCACACGTTGACTGCCCAGGCCACGCTGACTATGTTAAAAACATGATC
>JAFTKW010000026.1 GCA_017453065.1 Lachnospiraceae bacterium
AGCAATAGTATTATATTTTTCGCTTGAATCTCTTAAATCTTTTGATATATATGTTTCAAAAGTTTTTTTCTTTTCAGAAGAAAAGTTAGAGAATGGATTTCTCTTTGGATTTCTACCATTTTTTAATTCATTCATTAATTTTAAAAGAGTTAATCTATATTCTGCTTCAATTAATTCTTTGTATAGTCTGGCAGAATATTTTTTATCAAAACTATTACTTTTTTTACTGATTAATCTTATATAACCTTCTGTTTGAAAGATTTTATTTCCTGTTTGACTAGTAAAATTACTAGAGAACAAATCTATCATTTTGTTATTTAATGTAGATAATTCACTTAAATAACATAAACTTTGAATTGCTTTAATATGTGTTTGGTAATCTAATTCAAATTTTCTAAAACTACTTTCTAATTGATAATTATTCATATTGTTTATAGTAGAATTTTGACTAGAACTAGCAAGTTCTTTTATAGCATTTAATTGTCTTACTAAAGATAGATATGCTTCATATTCTGAACCACTGTCAGGATAATCCTTTGGATTTACTGTTTTGAAAAAAGCAGCTAAATTAATAAGTTCGCTTTCTCTACGTTCAATCTTAGAAGAAATATCGTTAAGTACTGATGTTTTTTCATCTCCTGTAACAAAAGTTGATTTTATTCCATCATCAGTTTCCTCTGGTACTTCTTCGTATAAGAAATCGAAAAAACCTTTTTTCTTAGCTGGAGTATCGTTTTCTTCAGCATTTTCAGAAACATCTTCAAAAAAGATATCTGTCCAACTTCCCTTCTTTTCTTGAGTAGAAGAAGCTTTTTTTGTTTTGTTTTCATCACTTGGTTCTTCTTCAAATATTAAATTAGATAATTTATTAAATAATCCCATTTTTACATCCTTTCACCTGGGTAATTATATCACGTTTATGTAAACTATTCAAGAGTTTTCGCATTATTTGCCATACTTTTTAGGAAAACAATATATTTTAAATTTTATATTAATAGAAAAAGGACCTAGCTGAAGTTAGCTAGGTCCTCGGAGTTAAACTAGACGATTGTTAGATTTGAGCAAATTAATATCCAGCCTGATAGAAGGAAATCTCGCAACTACGGTTGTTAGATCTGCCTTCTTCAGTATCGTTGGTGTCAATCGGATAATCGCCACCAAGGCCTTCGATGATAATACGATCTTCATCAATGCCCTGGGAAACCATGTATTCTTTCACAGTTTCGGCTCTCATCAAAGAGAGTTTGTAAGCAAATTCACTGCTCTTGAAGCCCGGAGCAATCTTGTAAGACTGTGTTGCTTCATCCCAAACAGAGCTTCCTTCACCAAGATTAACGTGACCGGAAATCTTGATAACGGTCTTGTTCAGAACTTTAGCTACCTTGATGAACTGATCCAGCAATTCCTTGTTGGTCTGTTCGTAGCCAGTCTTAAAGGTTGCGGAGTCACCATTGAAGAGCACTTTCGCATATTGTGTGATAAGTGCTTCCTGGTCCACATAGTCTTCTGCATCATTGGTGATGGAAGAGTCATTTGCATTTTCTTTTCCATCCCATTTGGAGCCGAGAGAAACAATGTAGGAATCAGAAATCAAGTTATACTCCTCATTGGTTTCAAAGCCAAGCTGCTTCCAAACCTTGCAGAAGTCCTTATAGATATCTTCTGCAACATCCAGTGCTTCAAGGTTACCGTTAAAACCAAGGAATTTGGCATAACTGATTTCAGCAGCCATATCTTCGTTGGAATACTCGGAGAAGTCAGGAACTGCGCTACGAATTGCATCATAATACCCCTGGATATTAACATCGTTATTGATGTCATTTACAGTTGTAATGAGTGCATCGATAATGGCAGTTACTTCGTCCTTGTGGCTTTCTGCAAATTCCTTATTGAAGACAATACCGTCAATAACAAGATACTCTGCAGAAGCAGTGCTGAACAACAGGTGGCTGTTTTCCTTTTCAAGTGCACCTGTCATGTTCCAAGTGGAAACTGCTCCTACATCACCTCTAACGAAGGCATCGACTGCCTCCTGGGTGGAGTCAAAAAGCACAAAGTTATCAACGATTTTCTGGACTTCTTCTTCGCTAAGACCAGACTCGTTCAAAAACCAAACAGGAATTGCAGTAGACACGGAATTTTTAGCCATACCAATCTTTACATTTTTAAGATCAGTAATGTTTTTAACCGTATTGTCAGTAACAATTCCGTCGCCACCAGTACTGGTGTCAATGAAGTAAGGCATAACAGTCTGAATGCCCTTATCTTCCAACTGTTTGGATACCAGAGCCATCTTGTTGACAGTCATCGCAAAGAACTGGATTTCTCCATTCTCAAAAGCCTTAATGATGTTGTCATCATCGTCTTCAATGTAGATTTCCACATTGAGTCCGGCTTTATCAAAATTCGATCCATCCTGAGTTACATTTCCACCGTTGGCTGCGAAAAGACTGGTGTAGCCACTGAACGTGTTTACATAGCCTTTGATTGTTTCTTGGGTTTCTACAGGGTCAGTACCTTCTGTTTCAGAATTATCATCATTCTTGCTGTCAGTAGGCTTGTTTACATTTTCCTGTTGCTGAGTTTGAGAGGGATTCGTGCTGGCACTAGGATTGTCATCCTTGCCAATCAAACGACTCACACCAAAAACAGCGGCGCCGAGAATCGCGATTACGATTACGACCATTGCGGGAATAACCCACGGCTTGAGCTTTCTGTTACCCATCTTAAATCCTCCTGATATTTTTAAATTGAATAACGGGTTGACGAGTTACTTCAGATAGTTAAGCCACTCAAGGATTTGAGCGATAACCATCTGACCTTGTTTTTCGGTTTCTGCGACAAGCGCGGCAGACTTGCGGAGAGCAGCTTCATTCTCAGCACGCTGTCCAGCGATACTTTCCAAAGTAGCATCTCTCTGCTGTTTTGCTGCTTCAGTTGCTGCCTCAGTATCCTTACGAATCTGAGCAATAATTGCAGCAGATCGTGCTTTTTCTTCCTCGATTGCCTGCTCACTGGCAAGATTTGCCTGAGAAATTGCTTCTGTACATGCTGCTTCAGCATCTCTTTCTGCCTGGGCCAGGTTCTGTTCATCAGCAGCTTTTTCCTGCTTAAGGATAGTGGCTTGATTCTTAACCTGTTCGATTGCAGCCAGAATTGCATCTTTACGCTTGATACCGTCTTTTTCCAGTTCTGCAGGATCGCAGTGAGCAAAATTGGTCAGAATGTTTCTGATCAACTCATGACTGGCATCAGCACCTGTCGTTTCCACAACGGACTGAACGTTGGAAATGTCAGGAAGTTCATCACTGTCAGCTTCTACCTGAGAATCTGCGATGCGCTTCTTGGCCATTTCGACAACGTCTTCCCCGCCGGTTTCGGAAACCGATGCTTCGAAGTTTGCCATTTCTTCCGGAGTTGCTTGTGTTTCTGTTTCTGTGTTGCCTCCATCTTCGTAAAGAAAACGATTCAGGAATTCTGCGAATTTTGCCATGTTGTTTTACTCCTTTCACATGATAAATATAAAGTTTTCAATTTACCCACATATATAAATATATGCCAGCGATTATTATAACACAATTGAAATATTATGTCAATTGTATTTGGAATGTTTTGTATTGATTTGCGCCATTTTTAACAATTTCGTTGACATAAAGCCATAAATATGATAAAATATGCTAGCTGTAATTTTTACAGTTTATGCACATTGAGTTATTTATAAGAAAATCTATTTATTAGGAGGTCTACTTACATGGAAGCAAAAGCAACAAACACTAGTGGAACCGGTTCATCTCTGTTTTCGACAGACATTTTCGCAACTGCACCTGCTCAGCAGGCTGCACAACCTGTAACAAAGGAACCTGCTCCTGTGCTGACTAAGGCTGAACAAGATATCTTTAACAGCCTCAAGCCTCAGGAGAAAACGGAACTCGCAAATGTCGTCAAGTCTATGGATTTGACCCAGCCCAATTTCACCTCTGAATATGGTAAAGATGTTCGAGTTGGAATTGGAGATGTCAACAAGGAAGCTCTCTCTGTCACCCGTACCAAGGATCTTGGTAAAGTTGGTACCAGCATGTCCAACCTTATGCTTCAGCTGAAAAAAATCAGTGTTCCGAGCCAGTCCCAGGGACTTTTCGGAAGAGCAAAATCCTATGTTGCTCAGCTGAATGCAATGCTTGCTCCTGCTGAGCAAAACGTTGAAAAAGCTGTCGCAATCATGGAAAAGCATCAAGGCCAGTTGGCAGCTGACAATCAGTCCTTCGAAGCTCTCTACAATCAGAATCTGGCATATTACAGAGCACTTACTCTCTACATTATCGCTGGTAAGATGAAGCTGGATGAAGAAAGAAAGACAACTTTGGTTCAGCTTCAGCAGAAAGCTACTCAAAGTGGTGACATGGCAGATGTTGAGGCTTTCAATTCCTATAAATCCAAGTTGGATCGTTTTGATTCGCTCTTAAGTGAATTTGAAAGCTCCAGAGTTTTGTGTCTGCAGACAGCACCTGCAATTCGTATGGCGCAGGAGAATAACAATCTTCTTATCCAGAAGTTTGATTTTATCTTCACCACTGCCGTTCCTGCATGGCGCACTCAGATTCATTTGGCTTTGAACATGGAGAATTCCAGACAGGCTGCCAATGCTGCCAACGCAGCAATTGACTTCACCAATGAGCTGATTCGTCAGAACGCTGATATGCTGAAGCAGAGCACTATCGATGTTGCCAAACTGTCCCAGAGAGAAATCATCGAAGGTGATACTCTCGAGTATGCAAACCAGAGACTTATCGAAGGTATCGAAGCTGTTTTCCAGATTCATGCCGAAGGAAAAGCTCTGCGTGAAGCCAACCGTGAAAGGCGTGCTATGCTGGAAGAAGACCTCAAAAATGAACTTCTTCAGCTTACTGCGCGTCAGTAACTCGAAAACCAATATACGCTTGCTAAAAGTCGCTATATGTAACTAACTCAAAACAAGAAAGGTGTCGCAATTAATATTGCGGCACCTTTTGTTATCTTTAATTTATCCTAAGCTCTCATAATATGAATTATATAATTTGGAGTAATAACCACCAGTTTTTAAAAGTTCTTGGTGACTTCCCTGTTCTACTATTGTTCCGGTTATCTAGAACTATAATTTTATCAACATTAACTATTGTTGATAATCTATGAGCTATAAAAATTG
>JAFTKW010000036.1 GCA_017453065.1 Lachnospiraceae bacterium
GGGCTTAATGGCGATAGGCAAAGCTGTTGCGGCATGGGCAACGGCATATGGATTTATTTATGTTGCGGGAATCGGCACGAAAACCTTTTTGATTTATACTGGCAAGGCAAAGGTTGAAGATCTAAAAGGCTGGTTTGATTTCGGTTTCGGCAAGAAAGGTGGCAGTCTATGAATAAGAAAGTAATTGGCGGAGTGATTGCCGGAATAGCTGTAGTGAGCGCAGTAGCGGCAACTTATTTGGATTATACTAGCGCAACTTATGAATGTCATGAATGTGGCGCAATGCATAAGCCCACTCTTGGAGCTTATTTAATGGGGGCGCATATCCCTGGAAAGAGATTGTTGAAGTGTCCTCATTGTGGAAATCGTAACTGGCATTATAAAGCGATTGAGGTGTAAGCTTACCTAAAGTAAAAGATATGGGACCCATTCTTTAAAAATCCCGGAAGTGGAGAGATAAAATTTGCGTACTGATATTATTGAAAAAATTCCAGAAATTAGAGAAAAATTAAATACAGAGAAAAAATCTATTACAGCATTGGCAAAAGAATATAGCATTTCACCACAAACTCTTCAAAAATATTTAGGAATTGAACCTAAGACTCGTAACAAAAAAAGTGCTTGGCAAGATTTAATTGGTAAACAATTTGCTAATCGTATTGTCCTTGAACGAGATTATGACCCACCATTTAAATCCCATGAAACAGGCTTGCGTGTGAAATGTTTAGATTGTGATCGAATTTATACTATTCGTAAAAGTGATATAGAAAAATCTTGCCCTTATTGTGCAAAAATTATTACTGGTCGAGGTCATAAATTGATTCAAATTGGTGATCGATTTGGTTATTTAGAAGTTATTAGTGATAAATATGATTATAGCGGAGCTTCTCCTAAAATTCTTTGCAGATGTATTTGTGGTACAGAAAAATGGATTGCATTGAAACATTTGAAAGGATAGGGTCATAGTAGAACAATTTCTTGTGGATGTTCTCAAAAGTCTGCTGGTGAAATTGAAATTGCTACATTATTAGATGCTTATGCTATTCCTTATGAAGAACAATATTTTTTCAATGACTTTAGTAAATTTTCAGCTTTTGATTTTGCAATTTTTAATGAAGAAGGAACTTTACTTGGTGTAATTGAATATGATGGAGAATAGCATTTTAAGCCTATTGATGTATGGGGTGGAGAAGAAAAATTTCTTATTCAAAAAGAACGAGATGAAAGAAAAAATGCTTATTGCAAAGAAAATAATATTCGTCTTTTAAGAATTCCTTATACAGATTTTAATAAAATCTGTTTAGAGTACCTTTTTGAGAAATTTCCTGAATTGAAAAAATATGGAAAATAATTAAATCCGTAATCCGAAATTAAAAAAGGCCTACAGGATTGTTGTGCCCAGACAAAAACAAATTAGTGAGAAAAAAAATTTTTTTTCCCGAAACTCACGCCCCATTTTGCACACGACTAAACACACAAAGTCTATAGTCTGCTATCCACCAAAAGCTTGCTACCTCTAACAATCCGCCCCTAAGCACGTGCTCGGCTCGCTGGCGGTAGTGGCGAGCCGAGTTTCGCAATAGACAAAGTGCACAAAAATTTTTCTACAAATTTATGCAAAATAACTATTGACAAATACATCCTGTAATGCTATACTATAGATACAAAGAACGAAGGAGATAGATACTATGAAGACTAAGAGATACGATGTAGCAATCACTGTGTGGACTGTGGTGGGCATGATGCTGGTGGTAATGATGATACTGTTCGGCGCAGGATGTCTCGGCAAGGCAAGTGCCGCCCATGAAGAGCAAGAGCCTATTGTCAAGTATGTGGAAGTCCAGAAGCAAAGCAATTTTGATACCTCTATCATTGAGAGTCAGTGGTGCGGTGGCTTCGAGGATGGCACTATCCGCATGGTGGGGGCATGGTGGTATGCCGATGGCGTGGTAGAGGACGAGCAGGGACAGCTGTGGGGCATCGAGCAGAGCATCAACACTGACGACTTCCTCATGCTGTGGATTGCTGACAACCACACACCTAACAACACAACAGATGACATTGTTATCAAGGTATGGAGAGAGGCTTACTAAGCCTCTCTTTCTCATACCCACGGTTAGCCCCCGCTAACGGCTGTCAGCGCCCTAGCTTTAGCACAGTAAAGTGCTACAGTAAAATTATGCAAAAAAGTTTGCCGAAAAGGCTTGACAAATAAATCCCTAAATGCTATAATGTAATTACAGTAAAGGAAGGGAGAACAACACAATGAAGAACAATACCTTTGATAAGGCTAAGGAGCCTAAGAAGAATAGCAAGAAATGGTACATCATCAACGGCAAGAGATACAGCTACTATGTGTGGGCACTGCCGCTTGTGCCGTTCGTCACGCTGTACGATGTGATGAGCCAGCGAGCAGACAAGCGCAGAGTGTGGAGCGTAGAGCGAGCCACTAAGGTGCTCAATCATGTGCTTCCCAAGGTGCTTGAGTGGGTGGAAGAGGACAAGGCTTACTACTACTGCATGGACTGGGGCACAAGCAACCTGTGGAGAGGTGCCAAGCACAGCGACCGCAAGTGGGCACAGAAGTGGCAGTACCAACTGCGGGACTTCATCAAGGAAGGCTATGAGAATGAACACTATTCCAAGAGTGTAGAAAAAGACTACTATGATACATGGGTGAAATTCGAGGAGAGGGCGTAAGTCCTCTCTTTTCTTGTGCCGCTCCCCGCTTAACCGCCCTGCTCGTCAACCCCGCCAAACCCCTAACTTTAGCGCACTAAAGCGATGCAGTAAAAAAAGATAAAAAAGTTATAAAAAAACTATTGACAAAAACCTCCCGAAATGCTATACTATAATTAAAGAAAGGGAAGTGATAAACATGATGAAATGGTTTGGCAGAATAGTAGTCACCTTGGAAGTATTATTCCTACTGTGGCTGTTTGTTAGTTGGGTGGACATTGTGGCAGACAATACTCAGCCTAATCCTACACACAGCAAATACAATGCCTTTGTAATGATGACGGAAAATTTTGAAGAGAAAAATTGAAAAAAGGGGTTGACAAACTCAGCCCCTTGTGCTATAATAAAGATACAATAAAAGAAAGGAATTGATACCATGACTTACACTTACAACATTACTGCTAACTACGCTGACTGCGAAATCGAAGTCAAGACCAACTCCGCTGATGTGGCTATCTGTGCGCTGATGGAGCACGCAGAAAACGGCGCACCTGTGATGGTGGTCGATGGACACACTGGCGAAATCTACGCCATGACCAACTGCGAGGAGCCTTGGATTACCGAGGAATGGAGCCTGATGGTGCTGGGCTGGCTGATGAAGACCATGTGGGAGATTGGGGACTAAGTCCCCTTTCTCCAAAAGGAAGTGATAACATGACAAGCGACAACATGAAAGAGGCTTACAAAGCCATTAGCAAGTTAAACCTTGAAGAGTTGGGCGAACTGTCTGCCGAAATCAATAATACAATCAGCGGAAAGAAAGAACGCTTTAATGAGTTGATTGTGGCATTGGCAGAAATCCTTGACGAGATTTTCACGGACTATCCCAACGCACACATTCCGCTGACGCTTTCGCCCCTTGAGGACATCGACATCATGGACCTGATTGTCCCAAAGGACTTTGTGCAAAAATGTAAAATGGGAGGCTGAAAAGTCTCCCATTTTTTTGTGCATTTTTACCAATTGACTTTTCGGCCGCGCGCCCACGGCCCAGGCGCGCGTTATTTCCATTATACCAGACCCCGCACAC
>JAFTKW010000037.1 GCA_017453065.1 Lachnospiraceae bacterium
TAGAAATTACCACAGAAGATTTAGTACAAGAAATTAAAGATATGAATAATTATGTAGATGGACTGATCGTTCAGATGCCACTCCCCGATCATATCGACGAAACGGCAATTAAACTCGCAATTGATCCCAAGAAAGACGTAGATGGTTTTCATCCTATGAGTCAATTTGAACCTTGTACTCCTACTGGAATTGTTCGCTATCTTATTGATGGATGTAATTACAATTTCACAGGTAAAAATGTCACGATTTTCGGCAGAAGTGATATTGTAGGAAGACCACTTGCAGATATGTTAACTAGACGGGACGCCACAGTAACTTTGTGTCATTCAAAGAGCAAGGCTAAATGGCAGTTTATTGATACTGCAGACCTAATCGTCACTGCTGTTGGCAAACCAGCATTTTTAAATTGCTATGCTATTCATGTTCCTGTAATTGACGTAGGAATTAATTTTGACGAAAACGGCAAGTTAGTGGGCGATTGCATTAACACTGAAAACAGAGATGTTACGCCCGTTCCGGGCGGTGTTGGGCTCCTCACAAGAGTCGCCCTATTGGAAAACACTTTGCTTGCTGCGCAAAGGAGACGAATTGATGAATCACGGGCCTATAGTAATAAGTGAAAATGGCTTTAAAGCTATGAATATCTCTGCCGATTTTGATAAGTATGCTCGTTAGCACGGGATTCGAGATCCTTTTGAGGTAAGTCGGCAGCTATTTAGTAAGCGAATGCATCGCAATGAAGATGGCAGCATGATCGTAGATATTGAATGGGATGAAGAAACTGGTAAAATTAAAGAAGATCCAGATGAACCTACTCGCGCAGAAAAAGATGCTTATATTAAAATGCGTGATGAATATACAGCACGCAGATGTTTTTATGAAATTGGATACGAAAGTTTCTTATTTCATACAAAGCCACACGATTATGAATGTAATTACGATATTAGTTACATGAGAGAGCAAAATGAATTTGTTCCATGTAAATCAGCAGATGGACAATGTTCTTTTTATTGTCCTCAATATTGGTGTTGTACTCATGGAATTTGGACACCAGATTAATAGATCGGAGGACCGGGAAACGGCATGATTAAGATTTATAAAAATACCCTTAGACTTGATGGAGAAATTACCACTATTAATGGTAAAATTAAGAAAATTTTGACAGCACAATTTCAACCGGGTTCTGGGCCTTGTGTTTGGTATGAAGTTGATGATGAATTGAAAGATATTGAAATAAAAATTATTGCAATCGGCACGGGTTGGGAATTACCTCGAGAAATTAAGTTCTGGGATTATATTGGCACAGTGCAAGATGGCATGGGTTTCGTATGGCATTATTATGCTACACCATTTAATAATACAAATGTTGAAAAAGACTTGGGCGATATTTTTGGCGCATTTTTTGGAACAGGAGTAAATTGATATGGAAATTATTGGACAAGGCCTAATGGCAATCGGTAAAGCTATCGCGGCATGGGCAACGGCATATGGATTTATTTATGTTGCTGGAATCGGCACGAAAACTTTTTTGATTTATACTGGCAAGGCAAAGATTGAAGATCTGAAAGGCTGGTTTGATTTCGGTTTTGGCAAGAAAGGCGGCAGTCTATGAATAAAAAGGTAATTGGCGGAGTGATTGCCGGAATAGCTGTGGCGAGCGCAATAGCGGCAACTTATTTAGATTATACTAGTGCAACTTATGAATGCCATGAATGTGGTGCAATGCATAAACCTACTCTTGGAGCTTATTTGATGGGAGCGCACATTCCTGGGAAGAGACTGTTAAAATGTCCTCATTGTGGAGATCGTAACTGGCATTATAAGGCGAATGGGATGCAAGCTTACCTGGCGTAAGGGGTATGGGACCCATTTCTTAAAAATCCTGTAAATAGAGATTACCGTAATATCGAATCTGAAAACGTCTCTGGGATTGTTGTGCCCAGAGCAAAACAAATCAACAAAGAAAAAAAATTTTTTTCCTGAAATACACCCCCCATTTTCTGTCCGAAGAAAACTACAAAGTCTATAGTCTGGGTCTTTGCCGCCATCCAATAGCAAAACGCTTAGACCCCTACACAACACTCCTAAGCACGTGCTCGGCTCGCTGGCGGTAGTGGCGAGCCGAGTTTTGCAATAGACAAAGTGTACAAAAAATTTCTCGTAAATTTATGCAAAATAACTATTGACAAAGCGATCCTGTAATGGTATACTATAGATACAAAGAACGAAGGAGATAGATACTATGAAAAAGATTAAGTGGAACGAAGTGGCTATGTTCATGTGTGCAGTCGCTGGTATGATGCTGGTAATCATGATGATGCTGTTCGGTGCAGGATGCTTTGGTAAAGCTCACGCCGCACAGGTAGAGCAAGAGCCTGTTGTCAAGTATGTGGAAGTCCAGAAGGAACAGATGTTCGATACCTCTATCATTGAGGCACAGTGGTGTGGTGGCTTCGAGGATGGTACAGTGCGCATGGTAGGCGCATGGTGGTACGCCGATGGCGTGGTAGAGGATGAGCAGAGACAGCTGTGGGCAGTAGAACAGAGCATCAACACTGATGACTTCTTGCTCCTGTGGATTGCTGACAACAACACACCTAACAACACAACAGATGACCTAATCATCAAGGTATGGAGAGAGGCTTATTAAGCCTCTCTCTTTGCTGTGTGTGGTTAGTCACCGCTAACGGGCGCCAGCGCCCTAGCTTCACCACAGTAAAGTGTTACAGTAAAAAAAGTGCGAAAAGTTTGCCGAAAAGGCTTGACAAAAACATCCCGAAATGCTATAATACAATTACAGTAAAGGAAGGGAGAACAAACCTATGAAGAACAACACTAAGAAGATTAGCTACGATGAATGGCAGATGATTGGCAAGTACAACCACGCAAAGCCTTGGCTCCGCAAGCTCTGCACCTACACGCTGACCAAAGAGAGCGACACTAAGTACAGACGTGACCAGTACATCCCTGTGTGGTTCTTCGTGCTGGCGTTCATCCCTGTGTGTGTAGTACAGGCTGTGTGGTGTATGTGGGATGGTGGGCTTAAGGACTTCGAACTGCCTGAGAGGTATCTTGGTGGTGACTATCTGTGGTCTTGTGACTACGATGGATTGCTTGAAGAAATCTATAAAAAGTAATCCAGTAGAGAGGGCGTAAGTCCTCTCTTTTCTCGTGCCGTTCGAGGTAGGTCGAAAAAACCCTAACTTCAGCGCATTAAAGTGCTAAAGAAAAAAAATTACAAAAACTTTGTAAAAAACTCTTGACAACTGCGTCCCGTAATGCTATACTATAATCAGAAAGAACAAGGGAGGACATCTCAATGAAGCACAATGTTACTGAACTCTATAAGATTAACGGTACTAAGTTCTACACCGAAGACTACATCAAAGTTAATGCTGTTCCTAAGGGCGAACGCTACACTGGTGATAATGGTTGGAGCATTGCTCGCTACCTCGGTCCTGGCAGAGATGACTTCCGTATCTACACTTCTACTGGCATCAAGATTGCTTACGCCTACGGCGAAAAGACTTGGTTTGACAATCGTGAAGA
>JAFTKW010000003.1 GCA_017453065.1 Lachnospiraceae bacterium
GAAGAGACAGGGTGGAAGCAACAGAGAAACTTTCACTGTTAGAAAGACTTCCAATGGCGTAGGCGTTGAGAAGACTTGGCCACTTCATTCTCCTAATGTAGAGAAAATCGAAGTTGTAAGACGTGGTAAAGTAAGACGTGCTAAATTGAACTACTTGAAGGGCCGCGTTGGTAAGAAAGCAAAAGTAAAAGAAATCGTTAGATAATTGCGATCATACCTTAAAGATTTTTAAAGGACAATTCATTACGAATTGTCCTTTTCTCTTTTTATCTCATTGTATTTATGCTATAATGTTTCAGGATAAGATTTTGGAATAATCCAACATCGATTTGAGATTTTTGAGGATACTTGTAATGGCTAGAAGACACAAAGGATTGAATTTTTATTATAGAAGAAAAAAGATAAGCCCAACAATCGTCAGAGAAGGTTTTTCCATATTTGTGGGCATTTGCCTATGGGTTTTTCTGGCTTTTGTACTGGTTTATTTCTTTGGTATCAAAACAAGTATGATTGGAGTTTCTATGGAGCCGACGCTTAGTAATTCTGATCAAGTACTTATCAATCGAATTGCATATATTATTACATCTCCCAAATCAGGTGATGTGATTGTGTTTTTGCCAAATGGCAATGAGAATTCTCATTTATATGTCAAACGTGTTGTTGCCACTCCAGGGGATACTGTACAGATTCAAAATGGAAGACTGTATGTCAATGGTGTTTTGGAGGAGAATAACAAGATTTCTTATGACAAGATGGCAGATGCGGGGATTGCTTCCAATCCGATTGTGCTTGGAGTGGATGAATTCTTTGTCTTAGGGGACAATAGAAACAATAGTGAAGATAGCAGATCTGCAGATATTGGCCTAGTGAAAAAACAAGATATTAAAGGTGAAGCCTGGTTCTATGTTGGGGATGGAAAACTTGGCTTTGTAAAATAATAGACAGAAAAGAGGATGACATGAATTATCAATGGTACCCCGGTCATATGACGAAAGCAAAGCGTATGATGCAGGAAGATATTAAGTTAATTGACTTGGTGATTGAACTGGTAGATGCCAGAGCGCCACTTTCCAGCCGCAATCCAGATATTGATACTTTGGCTCAAAACAAATCCAGACTTATTTTGCTTAACAAATCAGACTTAGCAGATCCGAAAGCAAATAGTGAATGGACCAAATACTTTAGAGACAAAGGGTTCTTTGTACTGGAAATAAATGCTAGGTCTGGTGCAGGAATAAAGAATATCAATGGAATGGTGGCTGAGGCCTGTAAAGAAAAAATTGAAAGAGATCGCAGGCGTGGTATTGTAAATAGACCTGTTAGGGCGATGGTGGTTGGGATTCCCAATGTAGGTAAATCTACTTTTATCAACTCTTTTGCTGGAAAAGCTTGCACCAAAACAGGCAACAAACCAGGAGTTACTAAAGGCAAACAGTGGATACGTCTAAATAAGAGTTTAGAACTTTTAGACACACCGGGAATATTGTGGCCTAAATTTGAAGATCAGCAGGTTGGTATGCGACTTGCCTTTTTGGGTTCTATTAATGATGAGATTATTATTACATCAGAGCTTGCTTTGGATTTAATAGGATGTATCCGCAATTTATATCCGAACGCTATCCCAGAGAGATATGGATTCGAAATGCCCGAGTCCAATGTTGATGTACTTTCAGAGATTGCAAAGGCTAGAAAGTGTTTTGCAAAGGGTGAAGCACTTGACTATGACAAAGCTGCAGCACTTCTGATTGATGATTTTAGAAGTGGAAAGTTAGGACCTATGACATTGGAGGTGGCACCATGAAAAAGGTTTTAAAAGAGATTTTAAGCACCAGTGTTTATTTACTTGTCGTTTTGCTGGCTACGTATTTGTTTATTCAATATGTGGCTCAGAGAACCATTGTAAAAGGTAGTTCCATGGAACCTACTTTAGTCGGTACAGATGAGCATGACCCTGACAAAGTAGGCGACAACCTTATAGTTGACAAGATTTCCTATCGTTTCCGTGAACCAGAACGTTTTGAGATTATTGTATTTCCATATCAGTTAGATACCAGTCAACTTTTGATCAAACGAATTATTGGAATGCCAGGTGAAACTGTGGAGATCAAAGAGGATGGCTTTATCTATATCAATGGTGAAAAATTGATAGAAGGATACGGAAAAGAAATTATTGATAGTGCCCATTTGGGAACAGTGGAATACCCCATTATACTGGGAGCTGATGAATATTTTGCACTTGGGGACAATAGAAACAATAGTTCTGATAGTCGCTTTCCCATGGTAGGAAATGTACATAGAGATGATATTGTGGGTAGAGCGTGGTTTCGCATGTGGCCTATGTCTAAACTTGGAACAGTACAATAGATGGAGTTTTGTTATGGAACAAAAGATTGGTGATATAAAGAAATTATTTCAGGCAGCGGATGAAAAGATGCTGCCTGAACTTATAGAGACATATTTAAAGGATGAAAGAGCAGGGGTACAATCTTGTATCAATAGTGCCAGAAAACGCTTAGAGGCTCTTGCGAAGGAAAAAGAAAGATGCTTTCAATTGCTTTCTTATGAAAGAGAATATTCTGCTTTTTCCTATATTTGTGGCATTGACGAAGTAGGGCGTGGCCCATTGGCGGGGCCTGTTGTGGCAGGAGCAGTTATTTTGCCAAAAGATTGTGACATTTTATATATTAATGATTCAAAGCAATTGTCCGAAAAGAAAAGAGAAGAGCTTTACGAGATTATCATGGAAAAAGCAGTGGCAACTGGCATCGGATATGCGACTCCAGAAAGAATTGATGAAATCAATATTCTGCAGGCTACCTTTGAAGCAATGAAAGAGGCTATTGGTCATTTGACGGTTACCCCTGATTTGCTTCTCAATGATGCGGTGACAATACCGGGTGTTTCAGTTAAGCAAGTGCCTATCATAAAGGGTGACGCCAAAAGTATGTCTATTGGTGCAGCAAGTATTATTGCAAAGGTTACCAGGGATAGATTAATGGTACAGTACGACCAGGTTTTTCCTGAGTATGACTTTGCTGGCAACAAAGGATATGGAAGTGCGAAGCATATTGAAGCGCTGAAAAAGTATGGACCGACCCCTATACATCGTAGAAGCTTTATCAAGAATTTTGTTTAAGGAAAAAGCATGAAAATACAAAATCCATTTAGTAAGCCAACTACACAGACCAATCTGACCAGCGGAGAGGATGGGAGTGTAGTTTCCAAAACTCCACATCAAAGTACAACAATGCAAAGTTCTTCGAAGGTGGAACAGCAGATTGAAACACTGGTTCCTGGGCAGACTTTGCAGGGGGAAGTTGTGGCCAAAAATGGAAAAGAGATCACCTTAAAGGTTGCAGGTGATATGGTTTTGACTGCAAGGCTTGAGAGAGAATTGAATCTGGAACTTGGAAAATTGTTAACTTTTCAGGTGAAGAACAATGGCAAGATTCTTTCTTTGAGTCCATTGTTTGCCAATATGTCTATGGACAAAACTGCATACAAAGCGCTTGAAATGGCCAATATTCCAATCAACGAACGCAATGCCCACATGGCCACATCTATGATGGAAAAAGGAATGTCTGTAGATGTAAATAGCATTCAAAATGTTTATAAGGATGTGGCAACCTTTGGAACTGCGACTGTGGAGCATATTCTACGGTTACACCAGATGGGAATCCCTGTGAATGCCCAAAACTTAAATCAGCTTATCCATTATGAAAATTTAGAACATCAGTTGGTGGCAGGTATGAGTCAAGTGGTTTCAGATCTTCAAGCGGAAGGATTAGATCAGCCTGCTCTTTCCATGGTGCTTGAAACTTTAGATACAAATAGCGATGAATCTAGCTTAGTATCTAAGGTTATGAACTTCCATGAACTTCAAGTTTTGGCAGATGGTATAAAGCAATTGACCAATGGCATGGAACTTCCTGATAAAGTAGTCTTTTTTGTGGAACATCCTGGACAATCTGATTTAACGGTCAAAGATTTGCTACTAATACTGAGCCAGATGCCAGATACAAATGGGATTACAGGTAAAGAGACCGGACAACAAACTGCAATACCTATCAGTATGGCAGAAGTTGGGTTGGAAGGAAACAGTGCATTAAACACAGACAATTTAGTGTCACAACCAAATACAAACGCAAGTGAAAGTGCCTCTGCAACAGCCATTGCAATGGGAATAGAAACTGCAACAGTGCCTTCCCTTGAAAAGGGGTTTTTGGAGGGAGAAGTGTTTGGTAAACTGTTAAATGCTCATTTGCTGGACAGCTGGGCTTTAAACCCACAGGAGGTGGCAGACAAGGGAAGAATAAGAGATTTATATGATCAGATTTCCAGACAACTAGAAGGGCTGAAAATGGTTCTTGAGCATGTGAAAGGCGAGGAAAGTACCGCGCTGAAAACAGTTAACAATTTACAAAATAATGTTAACTTTATGAATCATATAAATCAGTTATACACCTATATTCAAATTCCATTAAATAGGAATGGAAAAGGTACTCAGGGAGAACTGTACGTCTATACCAACAAGAAAAATTTGGCTAGAAATGATGGCACAGTCAGTGCTCTGCTTCATTTGGATATGGAACATTTAGGACCTGTGGATGTCTATGTGGCAATGCAGAATCAAAAGGTAACTACCAATTTTTATTTGGCGACAGATGAACTTTTGGATTTTATTCATGAACATATATATATACTGGATGAGCATTTAGCAAAAAGAGGGTATTCCTTAAATTGTCAAATGATTCAACGAGACGAAGAAACAGGACAAGGATTTAATGTGATAGAAGAGATTGCAAAAGAGGAGCCTGACAAAGTGGTTCTTTCGCAGTATGCTTTTGATGTTAGGGCATAGGAGGTAATTTTGAGCAAAGAAATAGATAATGCTAAAGTGAAACAGGCCATAGCGCTGGAATATGATCCTAATGATGAAGCACCTAGAGTCATTGCCTCAGGAAAAGGTCTTTTGGCGGATCGAATCATTGAAAAGGCAAAAGAGTCCGAGGTGCCGATTCACAGAGATGACAAACTGGCAGATACTTTGTCTAGGTTGGATATTGGAGATGCGATTCCACCTGAATTATATGAAGTTGTGGCAGAGATTTTAGTTTTTGTGGATTCTATGGACAAATTAAAGTCGAAGATGAAATAGGAGCATAGTGTTGAACAAAAGAAGGGTTGGAGAAAGCAAGGAAAAAGAAGCTGCAGCATATTTACAGGCTCAAGGAATGCAAATTCTGGAGTACAATTTTCGAAGCCGCCGTGGAGAGATTGATTTGATTGGAAAACAGGATGAGTATTTGGTTTTTGTGGAAGTGAAATTTCGTCAATCAAAAGCAAAAGGCTCTCCCCTTGAAGCGGTAGATTTGCGGAAGCAAAGACAAATCTGTAAAGTGGCTGACTTTTATAGATTGATGCATGGGATAGGGGAATTTGCACCTATTCGCTATGATGTAGTCGGGATAGAGGGGGACAAAATAACTTGGATTCCCAATGCCTTTCAACATATTTATGGGAGATAATTAATTTAAGCTATTTTTTTGACTGGAATAGAAGGGAAGAGTTCAATGAAAGAATACATTCAAAATATAGAATTAAAACGTATATATACAGACGGCTCTCATGGGCCGTCTGTTGTGGTAAATGGAAAAACAATTCCATATATTACCTTTTCTGTTTTTGACAGATTTAAAGGTCAAATGCAGGCTATATTTACTACTAGATTGGGTGGTGTAAGCACAGGAGATTGTGCTTCTTTGAATTTGAGTTTTACTAGAGGAGATCAGCCGGATGCTGTGCTTGAAAATTTCAAACTGGTTGGGCAGGAACTTGGAATTGAGCTTACTCAATTTGTCTGTTCCATGCAAACGCACACCACAAACATTCGTCAAATTACCCAAAAAGATGCTGGCAAAGGTGTTGTTAAGGATTTAGATTATGAAAATATTGATGGACTGATTACCAATGAGCCAGGATTATGTCTATCCTTGTTCTATGCAGACTGTGTTCCGGTGTATTTTTATGACCCTGTGAATCGTGCAATCGGAGTAGCGCATTCGGGCTGGAAAGGAACCGTTGGTCAAATCAGTGCTAAGATGCTTATGCACATGAAACTTGCCTTTGGTACAAATCCAAAGGAGGTATACGTTGCAATTGGTCCTTCCATTTGTCAGGGATGCTATGAAGTCAGTGAAGATGTGGCATTGGAATTTCAGAAGGTTTACCGTACCGATAGTATATTAGCAAAAGGAAAAGCGGAGAAAAAGTATCAATTAAATCTATGGGAAGCTATTTCCCAAACTCTGCTTTTAAGTGGTGTTTTAGAGGATCATATTCAGCGCCCTGATATTTGTACCTGTTGTAATCCCGAAATATTCTTTTCTCATAGGGCAAGTGGGGGAAAACGAGGGAATTTGGGTGCATTTATGATGTTAAATGGGGACTAATTAATAAAATCTTAAATAAATTCCTATTTGGGACTTAAAATTTCTTTGATTTAATAAAAACATACAAGGGAGATAAGGTTATGGCAAACATATTAGTATGCGATGATGACAAGCACATTGTTGAGGCAATAGAGATTTACTTAAAGAATGAAGGTTATACGATTTTTAAGGCCTATGATGGAGTTGAAGCCATAGAGGTGTTAGGTAGAGAAGATATTCAATTGTTGATTATTGATATTATGATGCCTCGTATGGATGGAATTCACGCCATCTTAAAGATAAGAGAAACAAGTAGTATTCCAATTATCTTTTTGTCAGCGAAATCAGAAGATACAGACAAAATCTTAGGTTTAAATATGGGCGCAGATGATTACATTACCAAACCATTTAATCCTTTGGAATTGGTTGCCCGAGTAAAATCCCAACTTCGTAGATATACCAGCTTTGGAAGTGCAAAAGAGGACAAACAACAGGAATACTCTGTTGGAGGACTTGTCATCAATGACGATACGAAGGAAGTATTTGTGGAAGGTGAACTTGTAAAACTTACACCAATCGAATACAGTATTTTACTTTTACTAGTTCAAAATCAAGGTAAGGTATTCTCCATCAACCAGATATATGAAAGTATATGGAATGAAGATGCAATTGGTGCAGACAATACAGTTGCAGTTCATATAAGACATATTCGAGAGAAAATTGAAATTAACCCTAAAGAACCTAGATATTTAAAAGTTGTTTGGGGCGTAGGATACAAGATAGAAAAACAAAGCTAATGCAAGGGGTTTAATTGCATGAGGAGGAAGTATGAAGGTTAGTACCCAAAAGAAATCATTGCCTGGAGTTATAAGAATTATGCTACTTTGCGTGCAGCATTTATGTGCAGCATTCATGGCAGTTATGCTTGCTTATATGGTTCTTAGTATTGGGATTGTAGGAAAGGGGCTTGTGAGTGGAGAGCGTTATTATACGCTGAATCCTTTTGAAAATGCAAATTCCTTTGAAGAAAGCAGTACTTTTTACAATATCTTTGAGGATTATACAGAAAAGGTTGCCCTTGGAAGTGTCATCAGTTCTCAATTTGGTACAACAGGTGAAATTGAAGGGACAACGCCGATAGACATTGTTGTTTATGCCAATCGTAAAAATGGGCTGAAGGAGCAGGCATCCCTTAGTGCAACCTACAAATTGGATGATTTGCTTAAATGGGGTATGTATGGGATTACCTACGAAACCTATAATATTGAATCATTAGAAGATATTTATAGGGTTTTTCCAGAGCAGAAGGAAAGTACGAAGGATTATACCTATATAGAATTGTATGATATGATTTATCAGTCTGCGATTGTAAATCAGTTGGATTGTTGGAATTATGTTGGAAATGAAAACCATGAGAATCCTTGTCTTGCGATTACGATTCCTGTGGAAAGATATCAAATGGAGAATGGTCTTACATTAAAAGAACTTGCCACGAATTGGTCCGACTATCTGTATCTGGTAGGCAAATTGAAAAGTTCTGTCTATGATCTCTCTATTAATTTTGAAAATTATCAGCAAATCCATAGAGATTTAATGGCCGATTCTACGAACTTTAGATTTTGTGTTATTGTAAATCATGACAATGGAGAAACCTCTACATTCACAAATTTTACAGATACAAGCAATACTCAAGAATATTATACGAAGCATTTTGAGTCACCGTATTTTATTTGGAATAGAAGCACGATTTCTTATGATACGAATATGTCCGTAAATATGTATGAATATGTGAGCTCTGTTTTTAAGGATTATGAGTATGCTTTGGGAGAAAATGTACAGATTTACTTTACAGTAGATGATTCCTATGCGGTCGCAGATGCGTTCCAGATGGGAATGCATAAATTTGTTGTTACCAAAGATATATGGTTGTACATCGGCATTGCAGTTACATGCGCCTTAATCTGGATATTATTGCTACTTTATTTGAGCGTCATGACTGGTAGAAAAAAGGTGGCAGGAGAAACTCAGATTGTTTTAAACTGGTTTGATTATGTACCGACAGAAATTGCTGCTTTTATATGCGCTGTTGTTGGTGTAGCGATAATTTGGGGACTTGTAAAAGCATCCTATAGCTTTGGCGATTTTATGAATTGGTATACATATCAGGAAGACGATCTTATGCTGCTTGGAGTTTGCTTAACTGCTGGTGCTTTAAGCGTTTTGTTTACATTCTTCTGGTATAGTATGCTCAGAAGATTTAAAGCACATATTGTTTTGAAGCATAGTTTAATATTCCGATTCCTGGCATGGTTCTATAGAGGAATTAAAAAGATTGTTGTAGCAATCAAGGTTCAAATTCAGTATATCTACAACAATGGAAGCGATGCTTCTAAGGTTATGTGGCCCGCAGTTCTTTTGATGATTTTGCATTTCATTGTGGTTCCAATTGGTGGCGTATTGGTTGTAGAAGGCTTCGATTACGGAAATGCTGAATTATTTGTAGGGCTTATCATTTATGGAGTGTTGTTTGTCATGGATGCAGCAGTTGCATTTGCGATCCTGAAAAACAAAGTGGCGAGAACAGAGATTATTAAGCATATTCAGCGCATTGCCCGTGGTGAGATGGATATTAGACTGGATGAAAACCAGTACAAAGGCGAGAACAATCGCCTGGCAAATGCGGTAAATAATATCGGAAATGGAATTAAAACTGCTGTAGAGACTAGTATGAAAGACGAACGTATGAAAGCAGATTTGATTACCAATGTTTCTCATGATATTAAGACCCCATTGACCTCAATCATCAACTATGTTGATTTGCTGAAAAGAGAAAATATTGAAACAGAGCCTGTAAAAGGCTATATCGAAGTTTTGGATGCGAAATCTCAAAGATTAAAGCAGTTGACGGATGATTTGGTGGAGGCTTCCAAGATTTCTTCTGGAAATATTGTGCTTCAGATGGAAAGAATTAATCTTGCAGTTTTGCTTAAGCAATCCTTGGGAGAGTTTTCTGAAAAGTTTGAAAGCAAGAGACTTACTATTCTTGAAAATTATGGGGATGGTGAGTACATGATATATGCGGACTCCAGACGCATGTGGAGAGTTATTGAAAATCTCTTTAACAATATTTATAAATATGCTTTGGATGGAACCAGAGTCTACGTTGATCTCACTCCAAATAAGTTCAATGGGAAGAGACAGGTGCTTTTGTCTATCAAAAACATCTCTGCAAATCAATTAAATGTTCGTCCAGATGAATTGACAGAGCGCTTCGTGAGAGGTGATGATTCCAGAACAACGGAAGGCAGTGGGCTGGGATTGTCTATCGCGAAATCCTTAGTGGAAGCCCAGGGTGGCTCTCTGAACATCATCTTAGATGGGGATTTGTTCAAGATTGTGATTCTTTTTGAAGAATCTGTCAAAGAAGAGGAGATAGCTTCGCAGACTACTATCATGGAAGTGGCTTCCGAAAAAGAAAGTGAATAAGTCGAATTCGTTCATCCTTTGAATTAACAAAAGACCGTAGGTGTTTGTGTTTGCACCTACGGTCTTTTGGTTAATCTTCATCTAAGATACCATTTTGATTGTATGCATCTAAAATACTGTGGATTTTTTCTGTAGTAGCCAATGTGTTTGAGAGAGAAACATCATGGTTCATAAAATCAATAATGGATGCCATGAATTTGCTCATGTCTGCTTCCACAAAATATGGCTTGCCATGAATTTCAGGTGGAAGATAAGTTAAGTTGGTGACAACAACTTTGTCAAAATCCCCATTGGCGTGAGCTTTGTCAAAGGATTCCAATCCATTGGTGAAAAGACCGAAGGTACAGCATATGTATACACGTCTTGCTTTCATGGCTTTTAACTGTTTGGCTGTATCTAACATACTTTCACCGGAAGAAATCATATCATCGATAATAATGACATCTTTACCTTCAATATTGTCGCCCAAGAATTCGTGAGCCACGATTGGGTTTTTGCCATTGACAATGGTAGAGTAGTCTCGGCGTTTGTAGAACATACCTGTGTCAACACCGAGAACAGAAGCGAAATAAATGGCTCTGTCTAAAGCACCTTCATCTGGACTGATAACAATCAGATGATCCTTGTCTACCTTCAAATCCTCTTCTGTTTTAAGCAAAGCACGAAGAAACTGGTATGGTGGAGTAAAGTTGTCAAATCCATTGAGTGGAGTAGCGTTCTGAACACGAGGATCATGTGCATCAAATGTGACGAAATTACTAATACCCATATCACGAAGTTCTTCAAGTGCAAATGCACAGTCTAAAGATTCACGACCACTGCGCTTGTGCTGTCTGCCTTCGTAGAGGAATGGCATGATGATGTTGATTCGTTTTGCCTTGCCTTCGCAAGCGGCGATAACACGTTTTAAATCCTGATAGTGATCATCGGGAGACATGTGGTTGGTATAACCGCTCATGTTGTAGGTAATGCTGTGATTACATACATCAACAATGATAAACAAGTCTTTGCCTCGAATGGATTCGTGGAAGATGGCTTTAGCTTCACCAGAACCAAAGCGAGGTACTTCAACATCAACTAAATAATTGCTTTCAATATATCCGTGAAAAGCAGGATCCTTTTTTACTTTGTCATTTTTAATATTTCTTCTGAAATTTACTAGGTAGTCGTTGACTTTGCGACCAATTTTTTCTGCAGATGGGAGGGCAACAATTTTTAGGGGTGCCACAGGCATTGCATTTTCTAATTCGTTAAGATTGGGCATAATCTCCTCCATAATTTCCGATATTTTTCGACAATTATTTTATAACATTATGCTAGTGACACGTCAAGGAATTTCTAGTAGAATAAACTTAGACTATCAAAGGAGTTTTACCTCAGATGAGAGACAACAAACATATTATTAAAAAGATTATTAAAGGCAGTATAGCAGAGGAACTTGGCATTGAACCAGGTGATATTTTGCTAGAAATAGATAGCCAAAAGGTAGAAGATATCTTTGATTATCAATTTTTAATTCAGGATACTTATATCGAGGTGTTAATTCAAAAGTCAGATGGAGAACAATGGCTTTTAGAAATTGACAAAGAGATGGACGAAGACCTTGGTATTGAGTTTGAAAATGGATTGATGGATGAGTATAGAAGTTGCCACAATAAGTGCATTTTCTGTTTTATTGATCAGATGCCTAAGGGGATGCGAGATACACTATACTTTAAGGATGATGATTCCAGACTTTCTTTTTTGCAGGGAAATTATGTTACCTTGACCAATATGTCTGAGCATGATGTGGATCGTATTTGCAACTATCATTTGTCTCCAATCAATATTTCTTTTCAGACCATGAATCCTATCCTTCGCTGTAAGATGCTCAACAATCGATTCGCTGGTGAAGCACTGAAAAAGGTGGATCGATTCATGGAAGCGGGAATTGTGATGAATGGTCAGATTGTACTCTGTAAGGGAGTCAATGACGGGGAAGAACTTGAGTTTAGCATCCGAGAAATGACCAAGTATCTGCCGAATCTGCAAAGTGTATCAGTGGTGCCGGTTGGTTTGTCCAAATATAGGGACGGTCTCTATCCTCTTGAGCCTTTTACCAAGGAAGATGCCTGCCAGGTCATTGACACTATAGAAGAGTGGCAACGTAAGGTATATGCGGAATACGGCATCCATTTTATCCATGCTAGTGATGAATGGTATATTCTTGCTGAGAGAGAACTTCCGGAAGAAGATAGATATGATGGCTATTTACAACTGGAAAATGGAGTTGGAATGCTTCGCCTTCAAAGAGAAGAGTTTGCAGATGCCATGAGGCAGCGTAAACCACAGACTATTCAGTCTGATAAAAAAGAACGTATCAGTCTGGCTACAGGCAAATTGGCTTATCCAGAGATTCAACGTATGGCAGATGAAATTATGAGTAAAGTCGGTCAGGTGGAGATTAAAGTATATCCTATTACGAACCATTTCTTTGGTGAAATGATTACGGTATCGGGATTGTTGACTGGTCAAGATATTTTGGCTCAGCTTAAGGACAAAGACTTAGGTGATAGACTACTTTTACCTATCAATGTACTTAGAAGTGGTGAGGAAGTTTTCTTGGATGACATGACTTTGTCGGAGCTTGAAAAGGCTTTACAAGTCAAAATAGATATTGTAAAATCAAGTGGTTATGATTTTGTCGATATGATACTTCAAAATGTCGACAAATAGTTTTGCAAACTAGATTGTTTACTAAAAAATAGGAAGGAAAAGATTATGGCAAAGAGAAAATCCAAGCCAATAGTGGCTGTGGTAGGTAGACCAAACGTAGGTAAATCTACATTGTTCAATGCATTGGCAGGTGAAATGATTTCCATCGTTAAAGATACTCCTGGTATTACTCGAGATAGAATCTATGCTGATATTAACTGGCTGGATATGTCATTTACCTTGATTGATACAGGTGGTATTGAACCAGATAGTAAAGATATTATTCTTTCTCAGATGAGAGAGCAGGCGCAGATTGCAATTGATACAGCAGACGTGATTTTGTTTATGGTTGATGTAAAGCAGGGCCTTGTGGATGCAGACTCCAAGGTGGCGGACATGCTCAGACGTTCACACAAACCTGTTGTTTTGGTTGTAAATAAAGTGGACAATGTAAACAAGTATATGGCTGATGTATATGAGTTTTACAATTTAGGAATCGGTGATCCACATCCTATTTCAGCTGCAAACCGTATGGGCCTTGGCGATATGCTTGACGAAGTGGCAAAGTATTTTGACGATACAGCATTTGAAGAGGAAGAGGATGAGAGAACTAGAGTGGCTATTGTTGGTAAGCCTAACGTTGGTAAATCCTCAATCATCAACAAGATCTTAGGTGAAAACAGACTTATTGTATCGGATATTGCAGGAACCACCAGAGATGCAGTTGATACAGAAGTTACCTTCAATGACAAGGAATATGTATTCATTGATACAGCTGGTCTTCGTCGTAAGAACAAGATCAAAGAAGAGTTAGAGCATTACATGATTGTGCGTACTGTAAGTGCAGTGGAACGTGCAGATGTAGTGGTAATGGTTATTGACGCCAAAGAAGGTGTTACAGAACAAGATGCAAAGATAGCTGGTATTGCACATGATAGAGGCAAA
This sequence comes from Lachnospiraceae bacterium, assembly GCA_017453065.1. Lineage (GTDB taxonomy): Bacteria > Bacillota > Clostridia > Lachnospirales > Lachnospiraceae > Acetatifactor. The sequence continues at coordinate 13,557 of JAFTKW010000003.1, forward strand.
GCAGTAATCATTGCTGTAAATAAGTGGGATGCCATCGAAAAAGATGACAAAACAATTTATCGTTTTACAGAGCAGATTCGCAATACTCTTTCTTTCATGACTTATGCGGAAATGCTGTTTATCTCTGCAAAGACAGGACAGCGTATTCCTAAGCTTTTTGAAACCATTGATATGGTAAGTGAAAATCATGCAATGAGAGTGGCAACAGGTGTGCTCAATGAGATTATGGCAGAAGCGGTAGCGATGCAGCAACCTCCTTCTGACAAAGGAAAGAGATTGAAACTGTACTATATTACTCAGGCTTCTGTAAAACCACCAACCTTTGTCATTTTTGTGAATGACAAAGAACTGATGCATTTTTCATACACCAGATATATTGAGAATCAGATTCGTGAAACCTTTGGATTTAAGGGCACACCACTCAGATTCATTATAAGGGAGAGAAAGGAAGAAAAATAACGTGGAACGTTTATTTTGTTTAGTAATAGGGTATGTTTTTGGATTGTTCCAGACGGCTTTCTTTTATGGTAAAGCACATGGAATTGATATCAGGGAGCACGGTAGTGGAAATTCAGGCACTACCAATGCCCTTAGAGTTTTAGGTACAAAAGCAGGCTTGATTGTTTTTGCGGGGGATTGCCTGAAATGTATCATTGCAGTATGTATTGTTCGTTTTACTTTTGGTGCTATGCACCCAGAGATGACTTATTTGTATTGCCTTTATGCAGGGGCAGGTGCAATTCTTGGCCACAATTATCCTTTTTATATGGGATTTAAAGGTGGTAAAGGTATTGCCGCAACAGCAGGACTTATTCTGTCATTCCACCCATATTTTATTATTATGGGTGTAACATTTTTCTTTGGCATGTTCCTTTTGACACATTATGTGTCTTTGGGTTCTTTGCTTGTTTATGCAGGCTTTATCACTATGATGATAGTTTGTGGTCAGACTGGTGTGTTTGGAGATATGACTCAGCCACATTTGATTGAGATGTATGTGATTGCAGCCTTTTTGACTGTGCTGGCTTACGGTAAGCATTGGGCCAATATCAAACGTCTTTTGTCTGGAACAGAAAGTAAGACTTATCTTTTTAAGAAAAAACAGTAATTACTGTAATAGGAGAAGGGAACTATGGCTAACATAGGTATCATCGGAGCGGGTAGCTGGGGAACAGCCTTGGCTGTATTGTTACATAAGAATGGACATAAGATTTCTGTTTGGTCTATCATTGAAGCAGAAATTCAGATGTTAAATGACAAACATGAGCATTTGGATAAACTCCCAGGTGTGAAATTGCCAGAGGATATGTTGTTTACAACTGATTTGGAGGAGGCAGTGAAGGGAAAGGATGCACTGGTGCTTGCGGTACCATCACCTTTTACTAGAAGTACCTCTAAATTGCTTTCCAAAGTTGTTTGTCAGAATCAGATTATTGTGAATGTGGCAAAAGGTATCGAAGAAGATACGCTTATGACTTTGTCGGAGATTATTGAACAGGAAGTACCACAGGCCAATGTGGCAGTGCTTTCTGGTCCATCACATGCAGAAGAAGTTGGAAGAGGTATTCCGACAACGATTGTAGTTGGAGCCAAGAAAAAAGAAACTGCAGAATATCTGCAGAATTTGTTTATGAATGATGTGTTCCGTGTTTATACCAGTAGCGATGTACTTGGAATTGAACTTGGTGGCGCATTGAAAAACGTGGTTGCTTTGGCTGCTGGAGTGGCAGATGGACTTGGATATGGAGACAACACCAAAGCAGCACTTATCACCAGAGGTATCAATGAAATTGCTAGACTTGGCATGGCTATGGGTGCTGAATTTGAGACCTTCTGCGGACTGACGGGGATCGGTGATTTGATCGTAACCTGTGCTTCTATGCACTCTCGCAACCGCAGAGCTGGTATCTTGATTGGCCAAGGCAAAACCATGCAGGAGGCTATGGATGAAGTAAAGATGGTTGTAGAAGGTGTGTATTCTGCAAAAGCTGCTATAGGGCTTTCTAAGAAATATGGAGTACAACTTCCTATCATTGAACAGGTGAATTTGGTATTGTTTGAAGGCAAAAGTGCAGCGGAAGCTGTGAAAGATTTGATGCTTCGAGACAAAAAGATTGAAATCTCAGCTACACAGTGGGAAGACTAAAGAGAAAAATAAAAAAGCAGTTTGCACACTCTGGTGCAGATTGCTTTTTTGATTTATAGGACATTATTCATTTACTGCTGTATTTGCTGAAGGAGCTCTTTGCGTAATATTTTTAAAGGATTGAATTAGTATTCTTTCACTTTTGCGTTTATATCCGCGTAGGTAGAAGTAAAGAAGTATATTGCCTAGTGCGGCGAAAGCAAATGAAAGACCTGAGATAAATTGAAAAGGATCTGTGGTTAGCGGGAACTTATAAATAACCTTAGTCTGTACCTGGATATGTATAAATGTAAAGAATCTATCCCATGCAATACCAATATCAAAAATGCCGAGAGTAAGAAATCCCAATACAAAAACTGGAGGAATGGATGGAGAAGTTATCTTGCCGTAGCATAGGGTGTAACCAATACCGGCAGTTGCTTCCATACAGCCTGAAAGAAATTGGCGCAATTTTATAAATAAGAAAACTGCTTGTGTAACCATTAAGCCTTCCATCAGTACAAAAGATATTAATAGAAAGGCAGCGTCGTTTGGGGTCTGACAGCAAACGAAGATATATCGAATGGATCTGAAGATAAAATAGGCTAGTGTAATTGCCCCGGAGATGTTTACAAAAGTCAGTGCCCACTTGGCACTGTGAAACATCAAATCCATACCCATTTTATATCGTTTCATCAATAATAGAACAAAACCTACTGACAATAATAAAGTACCCAGACAGTTTACTACTGTTAATGCTATGTAAATGAATAGCCAGGTTTGTTGCGCGCTTAGATCATAGATTTCTGCTACTATCAAATCTTTGATGATAGCTGAAATAGAAGAGGGATGGAATAAGTATCCCACTGCTAACACACCAAATATAGCAGCAATGGCGAATGAAACTGTTGAAATAGGAATTAGTTTAGATTCAAAAGTGCTTTTTTCTACAGAAATTGGTTGTTGATTCATGATGATGGTTCCTCTATTTCTTTTGTATTTATAAGTGTTAGATTTAACGAATTCCAGCAAGTATTTCTTTAGCAGTCTGTGGCTTGTTCATGGTATAGAGATGAATATCATCTACGCCATTTTGTCTTAAATCTTGAATTTGGCGGATGGCATAATCAATTCCTGCTTTACGCATATCTTCTGGACTGTCACTGTATTTGGCAACAATATCAGCGAGAGCTTTTGGAACGGAAGATCCAGAAAGAGAAACGGTAGTACCAATCTGCTTGGCACTTGTGATAGGCATGATGCCAGCGAGGATAGGCACAGTGATTCCTTTTTTGGCTGCTTTTTCTAAGAAGGAATAGTAGAAATCGTTGTCGAAGAACAATTGACTGATGAAAAATTCAGCACCAGCATCCTGCTTGATACGTAAATGATTTAAGTCGGATTCCATACTAAAGCATTCGAAATGTTTTTCGGGGTAGCATCCGCCACCAAAGTGAAGGTTGGTATTGCCTTTTAAAAAATGCATCAAATCACTGGCATAAGTAAATTCTCTAGAATCATACTGGTCATCTGTCATATCCTTAGGTCTGTCGCCGCGAAGGGCCAGAATATGAGTTAAATTATGCTTGTTCATTTCTTCAACAACAGCAAGGATTTCATCTTTACGATTGCCCACGCAGGTCAAATGAACCATGGCAGGGATGTTTAATTGATTTTGTATATAGGAAGCGATTTCAATGGTTTTTTTAGATTTGCTTCCGCCTGCACCGTAGGTAACGCTGATGAAATCTGGCTTCAGTGCTGAAAGGTCATCCATAATTTGAAATGCGGCTTCAAATTCACCATCTTTTTTTGGTGGAAAAACTTCAAATGAGATAGAAAGTTTGTCTTTGGTTACAAATGATTTAGTCATATTTTATCGTCCCTTTTGTATGCAAAATTACTTGCTTTTCATATTTAAGTATCGTACCATGTATGTGATGCGTTTTCAAGAAAAAGACTATATTTAAATAGATTTTAAAGGGAGAATAAAATGAGTGAATTACAATTTACATCCACAGGTCAATATGTAGCAAGTGAAGAATTGATGGCAAGCGTCAATGTGGCTATGGCCCTTCAAAAACCATTGCTTATCAAAGGAGAACCAGGAACAGGTAAGACTATGCTTGCGAAGGCGGTTTCAGAGGCACTGGGCAAGAAGTTGATTATCTGGAACATTAAATCCACTACCAAAGCCCAGGAAGGACTTTATGTTTATGACACGATTCAGCGACTTTATGATGGCCAATTTGGCGAAGAAGGCGTAGATGATATATCTAGATACATTAAATTGGGTAAATTAGGAGAGGCTTTTGACTCAGAGCAGCAGGTTGTACTACTCATTGACGAGATAGACAAAGCAGATTTGGAATTCCCAAATGACCTTTTGTGGGAACTGGATCAGATGGAATTCTATATCAATGAGACAAAACGCACTGTAAGAGCAAAACACAGACCTATCGTGATTATTACATCCAATGCAGAAAAAGAACTTCCAGATGCGTTTCTTCGTAGATGTATTTTCCACTATATTGATTTCCCAAACAAAGAGTTGATGGAACAAATTGTAAAGGTACATCATCCAAATGTAGAAGAGGAACTGCTTAAGAGTGCAATGGATGCTTTTTATGATATTCGTGCGATGAGAGATATTCGTAAAAAGCCAAGCACATCTGAACTGATAGATTGGATCAATGCGCTTCAGCTTGGCGGCATTGAAACTTCAAAGATTAAGTCTGCACTACCATTTATTGGAGTGGTTGTAAAGAAAGATGAAGATGTGCAATTGGTAAAACACAACATTTAATTCGAGGTGCTTTATGTTTTTAAAGTTCTTTCAAACCTTGAGAGAAATGGGACTACATGTAACATTGGGTGAATTTCTGACGTTACAGGAAGCCTTAGAAAAAGGGCTCTGTGGCAATAGCCTGACACAGTTCTATTATGTGGCCCGCATGATCATGGTGAAGAGTGAAACTGAATATGACAAGTTCGACATGGCCTTTGATGAATGTTTTAAAGCAGTAAAAGCAGAGCGAGAGATTACAAGTGCTATGCTTAGGTGGCTGGACAAATCTGATTTACAGGAATTGGCTGATGAAGAGGCGAGAAATATGTTGAATCAGATGGAAGAAAGACAAGTCTTTATGGACAAAGAAGAAGTAGAGCAAAAGTTTAAAGAAAGACTTCGTGACCAAGACAGCGAACACAACGGCGGTAGCTTTTGGATTGGAAGCATGGGTAAAACTTCCTTTGGAAATAGTGGAAGCAATATAGGCGGTATGCGCGTTGGTGGTAAAACTGGACATCAATCTGCTTTTGCGGTCATTGGTGAACGCAAATATCGAGATTTCAGAGATGACAGAGTGCTTGACAACAGGCAGTTTCAATTGGCCTTTCGTAAGCTACGTCAATTCTCATCCAGATTGGATATTCCAGAAACGGAATTGGACATTGATGGCACTGTGAAGAAGACCTGTAATCAAGGTGGTGTATTAAACATTGTCATGCAAAAACCACGTAAGAATGCAGTAAAACTCCTTCTTTTGATGGATTCTGGGGGAACCATGATTCCTTACAGTAAGCTTTTAAATGACATTTTCCAAGCGGTACACAAATCCAACCATTATAAAGATGTTAAGACCTATTATTTCCACAATTGTATTTATAGTAAGTTGTATAAGACACCAGAATGCGAAAACGGAGACTGGGTAGATACAGAGTGGGTATTTCGAAACTTAGACAGTGATTATAAGGTGTTGATTGTGGGGGATGCTGCCATGGCACCAGAAGAACTGTATTCTGACACTGGAAACTATAGAGGACCAAATGGTGGTCTTTCAGGCTTTGAGTGGCTCAAACTTTTAAAACGCAAATACAAAAAAGTCGTTTGGCTCAACCCCAAGATGGCACCTGGACATGCTCCATGGCGCGAAGCGGAGACCGCGGTCAAGGAACTGATTCCTATGTATAAGTTGACAGTGGATGGTTTGAATCAGGCGATGGCAAAACTTATGGTGAATAAATAACAGTATACTTTCTTGATTTATTATATTGTTAATATAATTTCTAATTTGAGGTTGACAAAATATTAGTCTCACATTAAAATTACCATAAATAAAGCAAAGGCTATGAAGAGAATAAGTAGCGATGAATTGTTTCTTACAGAAAATTGCCGGTGGATGAGAGGCGTTAAGGTAGGTTCATGGTGAATACATCTCGGAGCTTCACACCGAACTTTAGTAGGCTGTGACGAATTTGGCAGTCGTTAACCTGTCATGGCATGTAAGTGCCTAATGAGGTGATTTCTGTGAGGAAATCACGAAGAATGGTGGTAACACGAGTAAAAGCTCGTCCTTTCATATGTAAAGGATGAGCTTATTTTTTTGCGCGAATAGGCAGAGCCAAGTCGAGGTTGCACAAATGATGTGCTTGCACAGGAAGTTGTGCAAACGAAGATTTGGCGAGCAACGCGAACTTGAAAATCGAAGATTTTCAAGTCTGCTTATTCGTATGCTAAGTTAAGCGTCGAAAGACACAACCAAGAACAGGAGGAAAGAATATGAAAATTTATGAAGAACTGCAGGCCAGAGGTTTGCTTGCACAGCTCACAGACGAAGATGAAATCAGAGACCTGATTAATGAAGGTAAAGCAACTTTCTATATTGGTTTTGACCCTACAGCAGATAGTTTGCATGTAGGACATTTTATGGCACTTTGCCTTATGAAGAGATTGCAGATGGCGGGAAATAAACCTATTGCCCTTATCGGTGGTGGTACAGCTATGATTGGTGACCCATCTGGTAGAACTGATATGCGTAGCATGATGACCAAAGAGACAATCGCTCACAATGTTGAATGCTTCAAAAAGCAGATGAGCCGCTTTATTGATTTCTCTGAAGGGAAGGCTATGCTTGTCAACAACGCAGACTGGCTTTTGGATCTGAATTATGTAGAAGTGCTTCGTGAAGTAGGAGCACATTTCTCCGTAAACCGTATGCTTACTGCAGAATGCTACAAACAGCGTATGGAAAAAGGACTTAGCTTCTTAGAGTTCAACTATATGATTATGCAGAGTTACGATTTTTACATGCTCTACCAGAAATATGGCTGTAATATGCAGTTTGGTGGAGATGATCAGTGGTCCAACATGCTTGGTGGTACAGAATTGATTCGTCGTAAACTGGGCAAAGATGCTTATGCTATGACCATCACACTTCTCCTTAACTCTGAAGGCAAGAAGATGGGCAAAACACAGAAGGGTGCTGTATGGCTAGATCCAAACAAGACTTCTCCTTTTGAGTTCTACCAGTACTGGAGAAACGTGGCTGATGATGACGTATTGAAATGTATCCGTATGCTTACCTTCCTTCCACTTGAAGAAATCGAAAAGATGGATGCATGGGAAGGTAGTCAGCTTAACCAGGCCAAAGAGATTCTTGCATATGAACTTACAAAACTAGTTCATGGAGAAGAGGAAGCAACCAAGGCACAGGAGAGTGCAAGAGCACTTTTCTCTGGTGGAAATGCGGCGGATATGCCAACTGCAACACTTGCAGACGAAGACTTCAGAGAGGGTCAGATTGATATTCTTGGAGTACTTGTTGCTGCTGGTCTTTGTGCTTCTAGAGGTGAAGCTCGTAGAAACGTTGAACAGGGTGGCGTAACTGTAAATGAGGAAAAGGTTACAGATATTAAGACTATGTATGACAAGACTGCCTTTGATGGCGAAGGTATGATTGTAAAACGTGGTAAAAAGAACTTTAGAAGAGTTACTTTGTAAATTCTATAATTAACCAAAAGAAAACCAAACATTCTTTGCATTTAGTGTTGCAAAGTATGTTTGGTTTTTTGCTGTTTTTATCCTTCAAAAGGCGGCTTCATGTTTTTGTCTTTGTAAAGCTGCTCGTCTGCCAGTGAGATAACTTCCTTTAATGTAGAATCTGCTCTGATGATAAACTCGTGATGACCTATAGAAAGAGAGACTTTATATGGCTTATGAGATTCATCATTGATGTTTTTTAGCATCTGTTTGATTCGATGACTGATTTCGCTACCGGTCCTATTTTGGAGTATTGCGAAAGCGGCAAATTCATCTCCGCCTATTCTTCCGACTACCGCGTGATCACCCATAACCTTTTCCAGGGCTTGACCACAGGTGATAAGTGCAAAGTTTCCTTCTGCATGCGAATAAGTGTCATTGATACGTTTGAGGTAATTCAAGTCCGCATATAATACAATGGCGCGTTGTCCAACATGGTCACGAAGCATATCGTTGGCTTTAGACATAAAACCAAGACGGTTGCAGACTCCAGTTAACTCGTCCTTTTTTGAAATGTCATCTAAAAGAGTATTTTCTGCTTCTAGTTTGCGAACCATATCTTCGCGGTCTTTTAGCAAACCATCTTGAATATGAAACAAATCCATAACCTTGGCCGCCATACTCATGTGGAAGCAGATGCTCTCTGTGTAATGAACCAAATGATGGGGGAGAGTACAAACTAAAATTCCATACTGCCATTCGCGAGAGTAGATGTCTAAAACGAAATAAGTTTTTTGACCATTATTGAAGCATGGATGCTCAAACAATCGATCGATTTCAATGTGCTGTTCCTGTGCTGGCGGAACAATAATATCTTTTCCTTTACGATATGCCTTCAAATACAAAGAAGAGGAGTGAATCATATCTTTGTTGGAATAGCATGCAACTGGTTTTGGTAAGGTGAAAATATATACTTCATCAATTTCTTGAATGTTTAATCCATTTAAAACCGTAGCATAATCGCCAATGTTTTCCTGGTTGTACATCAGCATATCTCTGGTGCAGATATTCATCATATGGTTCATGTGAAGCATACGCTTGATGGTTTCTTTTTGCTCAATCAACATTTCTTCGGTAATCTTTTTTTCTTTTTGCTTTACGCCAGTTAAAGATTCACGATTAATAAATGTAGTATTGACAATATAATTGTTTGGTGGAAGAGGTTTTGAAGGATCTTCCAAATATTTTTCCAAAAGGCTATGGCCTTCCATGATACCGCGGTATCCAAGGAGTGCTGCATCTGCGCGAACAGTTGCCAATGGAGGAACCATGCTGGCTGCATCTGCAATATCATCAAAGCCCATAACAAGAATATCTTTGCCAATGGAAAAATGGTATTGGTTGAGTACAGAATACACAGCTTTTGCCATGGAATCGTTGGCACAGACGATGGCCTGTAACTCTGGATTTTCTTTTAAGAGTTTTTCAACCAGAGGATAACATTTGTCGTTGAATTCACCTCTAACAATCATGGTTTCTGGAACAGAGATGTTGTTCTCTGCCATGACATCACAGAATACCTGATAACGTTCTTGAGCATCTGTATTGCTTGCAATACCAGTTAGCATTGCGATATGACGACATTTCTTTTGCTTGATGATATAGTTAATGCCTTCGCGAAGGCCAGATTCGTTGTCATATACTACAGACGGGAATTCGTCGCTTTTGGTTGCGATAAGTAGTACTGGAATATCTTTAAAAATATGTAATAAATAATTGTATTCTTCAGGTGTTGAACGATAAGCGATAGTGCTTAAACAAAATAAAATCATGTCCAGAGAATGACTCTGGGCATAAGTCAGCATATTGTTGTATTGATATTCGTATCGTTGTAACATATCAACACTGTCGCTTTCGTCTTGTCCAAAGTATTTGACAGGAAATACGAATACGGTATCCCCCAAGATTTCCGCACCTCGCATAACTCCTTTACATACCTGATTGGAAAAGTCGTCCTCGACATTGCCGATTACTAGACCAATTCGGTAGCCCTTTTTTGTGTAATCCATAAACTTCCTCCAAAGAAATTAAAATACCCAACCAATAGTTTAGTACTTATTTCCTAATATTTCAAGTGATGAATGGAAATGAATTGGAATAAATGAATGAATTGGTTCATATATTTCAATAGATTATGGAAAAAAGATAGGAATGGCCTAAAATGCTCAAGGAATATGATTTGTATCAAGACATAAAGGACAGATGCCAGGGGGATATTTATATTGGAGTGGTTGGACCTGTCAGAACAGGAAAATCAACATTTGTGAAGAGATTCATGGATGAATTGGTGCTCCCTGGAATGCGGGATGAAAATGAGAAGGAAAGAGCGAAAGATGAGCTTCCACAGAGTTCTGGTGGAAAGACGATTACAACAACAGAGCCCAAGTTTATCCCACAGGAAGGTGCGCGAGTTGTTTTGGGCGGAAATGTAGATGTCAATGTCAGACTAATTGATTGCGTTGGCTATATGGTGGAAGGTGCTGTAGGTCATATGGAAGAAGAGGTAGAGCGTATGGTTCGAACGCCTTGGTTTGACCATGAAATTCCATTTACACAGGCGGCGTCTATCGGTACAGACAAGGTAATCAGAGATCATTCTACAATAGGGGTAGTGGTTACTACAGATGGTTCTATTGGAGATATTCCCAGAAGCAATTACATAGAGGCGGAAGAAAAAACCATTCATACGCTCAAATCTATAAAGAAGCCATTTGTGGTTTTGCTAAATAGTCAGAGGCCTTATGATGAGGAAACGCTCAATCTAAAACAGGAGCTGATGGACAAATACAATGTTTTGGTTGTACCAGTAAATTGCAAACAACTTCGCAGAGAAGATGTTTTAGAAATCATCAGACAGGTGCTTTATGAATTTCCAATTGCCGAGATGGAATTTTATATGCCCAAATGGGTGGAGATGTTGCCATTAACACATCCTATGAAGCAGGATATGATCAAAAGTATCAAGGAAGGCTGTCAGGATTTTGTGTCAATACGTGATGTGAAAGAAAAGCCTCTGGAAATTCAAAGTGAGTATATCACAAGGGTAAAACTGGATGATATCAATCTTGCTAATGGCAAGGTAATGATTCATGCAGATGTAGATCAAAGTTATTACTATCAAATGCTCAGTGAATTGGTGGGGGAAGAAATCTCTGGTGAAATGCAGTTGATTGCAAAGATCCGTGAGATGACAGAAATGAAAAAAGAATATGCGAAGGTAACAGCTGCCCTTGGAGCGGTCAGGATGAAAGGTTATGGTGTGGTTACTCCAGAAAAAGAGGAGATTAGACTTGAAAAGCCACAACTAATCAAACACGGTAATAAGTTTGGGGTAAAGATCAAAGCAGAAAGTCCATCTATTCACATGATTCGAGCAGGAATTCAAACCGAGATAGCACCTATTGTTGGCTCACAGGAGCAGGCGGAAGATTTGATTCGATATATTGATATGGCAGGTGCTAGAAATGAAGATATCTGGGAAACCAATATCTTTGGCAAATCCATTGAACAACTTGTAAGAGATGGAATTTCTACAAAAATAGGCATGATAAATGATGAGAGTCAGATGAAATTGCAGGATACTATGCAGAAGATCGTCAATGAGAGTAGCGGCGGCATGATTTGTATCATTATTTGATTAAAAATGAACAGTAGGTAGCGTTAAAACAAGTAAGTTTAACGCTGCCTATTTTATTTGACATTATTTTTATGATTGAGTAAACTTGAAAGCAAGAATATATATGGGTGATTTTATGGGGAAATTTGTTACTTTTTGTAAAAATAATACTTCTTTTCTTACGAAAGAGGCAGTACAACAATATAAAGGAATCTGTGCCATAGTAATTATGCTCTATCATTTGGGGTGGTCTCTTGATTTTCAATATTATAGACCCTTTTCTCATGGAGATTATGTTACTGGTCTTTTTTATTTCTTTTCCGGATATGGCTTATTCAAAAAATTTAATGAAGACAGAACTTATCATATAGGGTTTATAAGGAAACGAGTCTTTCCTATTGCCTTTATGTTTTTGCTTATGTGTACTGTGTATTGGCTGTTCTACTATTTGGAGGGCTTCTGTTATACACCTCTAGGAATAATTAAAGACTTTTGTTTATATGGAAATTCTTTTGTTAAATATTCATGGTTTATCATTTCCATTATATATTTTTATATTGTTTTTTATCTCTTAATGCGTTTGTTTAAACAAAATCATGTAGCGATTGTAATCGGTACTTTTGTCCTTACTATTTTTTATGTTGCAATGGTTTTGGCATTGGGATGGGGGATGCATTGGTATACGACAAGTATATTCTTTTTCCTAGGTCTTTTATTTGTTTACAGGGAAGAAAAGTGGATGAAATATTTATTAAAGTATTTCTGCTTGTGTTTTGGATTTCTTCTATGTTGCCTTTTGTTTTCCAATTATGCTAGAACAGATCTTTTCCTTGCTGGAAAGAAGCATATTTTGTTTACTATTTTGGCTAATTTTTCTTTTGTATTTCTGTTTATTTTATGTAGTTTGAAGATTCGAATTCGGATTCCATTTTTAGCAAAAATAGGAAACCTTTCATTGGAAATATATCTAGTACATGGATTAGTTATTTTGATTATGAATAAAATCGGAATACGAGATTACCTAGTTCTTGCGTATGCCTTCGTTGTTTTTATAACACTTATTCTTGCAATCGTTCTTTCTAAGATTCGTTCTATTTTCTTTAATAAAAAGAAAGATAGTTATTTGAAAGTGAAATAAAGATTATGTTTATGTGAAAAGCAAGAGTTTCTCTAGCGGAACTCTTGCTTTTATGTTATGGTTATATAAAGGTCATTTTTTGGGACAATAAAGATATTGGGGAGGTAAAAAATGAATCCAGTTTATGAGAAATTATTGAATTGCGTAGAGCAGGTAAAGGCAAAAACAGATTTCAAACCAGAAGTAGCAATTGTCCTCGGTTCTGGGCTTGGTGATTTTGCCCAAAATATTAAAGTGGAATGTGAGATTTCCTATGATGAAATAAAGGGATTTCCTGTGTCAACCGTTCCGGGACATGCAGGCAAATTTATTTTTGGATATATTGAACAGACCCCTGTGGTATGTATGAAGGGAAGAGTGCACTATTATGAAGGATATCCTATTTCCGATGTAGTCCTTCCTATTCGCTTGATGAAATTATTGGGCGCAAGCAAACTCTTTTTGACTAACGCGTCAGGAGGGGTCAATGAGACCTTTAGTGCAGGGGATTTGATGATGCTTGTTGACCATATTGCAATCTTTGCGCCAAATCCTTTGATTGGACCAAATATTGATGAACTGGGAACTAGATTTCCAGATATGTCTCAGGTATATTCCAAGAGGTTGCAACAGATATTGAAGGATGCAGCCGAAGCAGAAGGGATTGATTTAAAACAGGGTATTTATGCTCAGCTTACGGGTCCATCCTTTGAATCTCCAGCAGATGTAAGAGCTACGAAGGTGCTGGGAGCAGATGCGGTTGGTATGAGTACCGTAGTAGAAGCGATTGCTGCAAATCATATGGGTATGGAAATATGTGGTGTATCCTGTGTTTGCAATTTAGCGGCAGGCCTTTCGGCCAATCCTTTGTCTCACGAAGAAGTGCAAGAAGCTGCAGATATGGCTTCTGAAAAATTTGCAAATCTATTGCTTCGTGCGGTTCCACAATTCTAGTAGAAAAGAGGTAATTGCCAAGTGACTTTAGAGCAAAGTGTGATCTTTGATTTAATTGAAAAAGCCAATGATGCGCGCAAGCATGCTTACACACCTTATTCGGAATTTAAGGTTGGCGCAGCATTGCTTTTGAAAAATGGCGAGATTGTGACTGGATGCAACATTGAAAATTCTGCCTTTAGCCCTACTAACTGTGCAGAAAGAACAGCTTTTTTTAAAGCAATCAGTGAAGGAGAAAGAGACTTTGTTGCTATAGCAGTCGTTGGCGGCAAAAAAGAAATTCCAGAATCTTTTGCATTTCCTTGCGGAGTATGTAGACAGGTGATGAGAGAATTTTGCGAAGATGATTTTCAGATAATTGTGGCCAAAACAAAACAGGAATACAAGATTTTTACGTTACCACAACTGCTTCCAGAGGGCTTTGGTGGAGGAAATATCGTATGAGTATCAGACTGTTTAATGCGCAAATTTTAGATCCTGTTACTATGAAGGTTTTGCAGGGAGAAGTTTGGGTAGATGGAGAGAAGATTTCCTATGTAGGAGATGGAAAGGATTTGGATTCTTCAAAACACACATGGGAAGAAGTAATCGATTGTCAGGGCAATCTATTGATGCCCGGTTTCAAAAATGCACATACTCATTCGGGAATGACTTTTCTTCGTTCTATTGCTGATGATCTACCTTTACATGACTGGTTAAATCAAAAAGTGTTTCCCTCAGAAGCCAAATTGAATGGAGAACATATATATCATTTTACGAAATTGGCTATACTGGAATACCTTACTTCAGGTGTGACGGCTATTTTTGATATGTACCTTGACCCTATGATGGTAGCAAAGGCCTGTCAGGAGATGGGTATGCGTTTGACCATGGTAAGTGGACTAAATAACTTTACTTCCTCCATAGAACAAACAGCAAGGGAATATGAAACTTTCAATCAGCCGGGCTCCCTAGTGCAGTATCATCTTGGATGCCATGCAGAATACACAACTTCAAAAGATATTTTAATGGAACTGAAACGTTTGGCTCATTATTATAAGGCACCAGTTTATAGCCATATGTGTGAAACGTCTTTCGAAGTTTCTGGTTGTCAGGAGCGATATGGGCAAACACCAATTGCCTTCTTAGATTCCATGGATATGTTTGCTTATGGAGGCGGTGGTTTCCACTGTATTTATGTGACAGATCAAGAGATAGAGATTATGAAGGCTCATGATATGTCCGCGGTCACATGTCCTGGCTCCAATACGAAATTGGCAAGCGGTATTGCACCTGTTAAAAGACTTTTGGACAAGGGTATCAATGTTGCGATTGGTACAGATGGACCAGCAAGTAATAATTGCTTAGACATGTTCCGAGAAATGTTCCTCGTAGCTGGTCTTGCCAAATTGAAAGATATGGACGCAGTGGCTATAGATGGAGATGTGGTTCTTCAGATGGCTACTTTAGGTGGTGCAAAAGCAATGGGGCTTCAAGATTCAAATACCATTTCTGCAGGTCAGAATGCGGATATGATATTGATTGATTTAAATCAGCCCAATATGCAACCGATTCATAATTTGACTAAGAATTTGGTTTACAGTGGAAGTAAACAAAATATAAAAATGACTATGATAGCGGGCAAGGTTTTGTACAGAGACGGTCATTTTCCAAGATATGATGCAAAACATATCTATGAAGATGTAAATCGAATTGTAAAAGACTTAGGCCTGCATTGAGGAGTATAACATGGAAGCCTATATAGCATTTGGTGTGTTTGTCTTTTTGCTGATTGTTGTAATACTGGCAAAAGGATTTTATGATGAACAGACAAAATGGAAAAGATTCAAAATTAAGTTGACAAAAGAATATGGTAAAAGACCGGAAATAGAATATTTACCACAACATTTGACCACGATTCCCAGATACTATGAAAAACATCCTAAACCAAATCAAATTGATGATATCACATGGAATGATTTGGATATGGATGAGATATTCTTTCAAATCAACAAAACACTATCTTCTGTTGGGGAAGAATATTTGTATTACAAACTTCGCACCCCAGAATATGATGTTGAAAAATTAAAACATTTTGATGAAATCTGCGATTATTTTGTCAGTGAACAAGATCAAAGGATCAAACTCCAGCTTGCCTTGGCCAAACTTGGCAAGACAGGGAAACATTCTATTTATGATTATATAGACCATTTAGATATATTAGGGGAACGTAAAAATACAAAGCATTATTTGTCGATTCTTCTTTTGGTAGCAGGGATAGGAGTCCTTTTTGTAGATGTTCCAATTGGTCTTGTATGGATGGCCTCTGTTTCCGTCTACAATATGATTTCGTATTTCAAGGAGAAAAACGAAATTGATATGTATATTTTTAGCTTTGCCTATGTTATGCGATTGATGGAAGTGGCTGAGCAGGTTACCCAGCTTAATGTAGATGTCTGTAAGGAAGAAATTCGGGTTTTGAAGGAGCACAAAAACGCATTAAATGCTTTTCGAAGAGGCGCTTTTTGGCTTATGTCCTCTGGCAGAATGTCTGGTTCTGGCAATCCGCTTGATATCTTGACGGATTATATGCGTATGATTTTTCATTTGGATTTAATTCAGTTCAACAAGATGCTTCATCAGGTTCGCATTCATTTAGGTGATATAGAGGTTTTGATTGAAAATCTTGGATATTTAGAAACTGCAATTGCTATTGGCGAATATCGTTACTACATGGAGACAGAAGGAAATGGATATTGTAAACCTTTGTTACATAAATGTGGTGTAATTAAAGTGGAGCAAGGATATCATCCCCTTTTGCTTAATCCAGTAAAAAATAGTATTGATGCAGACAGAGGAGTCCTATTGACTGGCTCCAATGCTTCTGGTAAATCTACTTTTTTGAAAATGGTTGCTATCGAAGCGATTATGGCCCAAACGATTTTTACTTGTACGGCAGATTCCTATGAAGGAGATTTGTTTGTTATTTGTTCATCTATGTCTCTTAAAGATGATATAGAAGGCGGAGATAGTTATTATATTGTCGAAATCAAATCCATAAAACGAATATTAGATATTGTCAAAAAAGGGGAATATCCAGTTCTTTGTTTTGTAGATGAAGTGTTGAGAGGCACCAATACTGTAGAACGTGTTGCGGCTTCCACAGAAATACTGCGAAGTTTGTCGCAGAATGGTGTGCTTTGCTTTGCTGCAACACACGATATAGAATTGACTGATTTGCTGAGTGAACAATTTGATAACTATCATTTTGAAGAAAAAGTGCAGGATGGAGATGTGCTTTTCAATTATGAATTGATGATCGGCAAAGCAACCACGAGAAATGCAATACAGTTGCTTCGAATTATGGGATATGATTCGAATATTATTGAATCAGCAACAGATAGAGCAGAGCGATTCCTTCAAACAGGAAGATGGATGCGTGAGGAGGGCTAATATGTTTGTAACGATATATACGGATGGTGCAGCAAGAGGCAATCCAGATGGTCCTGGAGGATACGGAACCATCCTTCAATATGTGGACAGCAAAGGCACATTGCATGAAAGAGAATTTTCAGCAGGCTATGAAAAAACTACCAACAATCGTATGGAACTGATGGCGGCAATTGTTGGTCTTGAAGCTTTGACGAAACCATGCCAGGTAAAACTGGTTTCAGATTCTAAATATGTTACAGATGCCTTTAATCAGAATTGGATTGATGGGTGGCTAAAGAACAATTGGAAAAACAGTGCTAAAAAGCCCGTTAAAAATATTGAACTTTGGAAGCGTCTGCTTAAAGCAAAGGAAATGCACGATGTCACATTTGAATGGGTGAAAGGTCATGATGGTCATCCGGAAAACGAAAGATGTGATGTATTGGCCACCACAGCAGCAGATGGAGAGAATCTACTGCATGATGATGGCGGCGCATTAGAATAAATAGAGAGGTAAATCTTATGGTATCAATTTTTAATTCATTGTTGTCTTATTTGTTGTTAGTACTTGTTTGTGTGTTGGTTGCTTCTGCGGGTTTTTGTGTTGGCTTACTGCTTCGCAAAGCAAAAAAGAACTCTGATTTAAAGAAAACTCAGGAGACAGTAGAACAGACCAATGAGCAAGTATAAGTATATTCTTTGGGATGTAGATGGCACTCTTTTGGATTTCTCCTATTCACAAAAAATATCATTGTTTAAATGCCTAGAAAAGATAGGGGTTACAGGAACAGATGAGTTAAATGCCATTTATACCGAAATAAATGAAAGATGGTGGAAGAATCTAGAACTGGGGCTGGTGACAAAGAAAGAACTTTTGTCTGGCAGGTTTGTAGATTTTTTTGAGGCATGCAATATTGCTTGCTCGGATGTAGATGCGTTCCGAGAGTCTTATCAATACGAATTGGGTGTGAATTTTGTACCTATGGAGGGTGCAATAGAAGTCTGTGACAAATTGAAGAATTTAGGATTCCATCAATATGTGGTAACCAACGGTGTTACTAGTACACAAAAGACAAAATTATCTTTGTCTGGCTTTGATAAGTTAATGGATGAAATATTTATTTCCGAACAGATAGGAGTACCAAAACCGCATATAGATTTCTTTGATACATGTTTTTCAAAGATAAAAGAGCAAGATACAGAGTTTGACCTTACAAAAGTGCTGATTGTGGGAGATAGCCTAAGCAGTGATATGCAAGGTGGAATTAATGCTGGAATAGATACTTGCTTTTATGCGCCAACCCTTGTGGAAAGAGAAAAGACTGTAACATACCAAATTCAAAGCCTTTATGAGGTTTTATCAATATTGGGAGTAAAATAGTATATGGCTAAATCATCAAACCAAAAGTTAAAATTGCTGTACATCATAGATATGCTTGAGAGAGAGTCTAGCGAAGAACATCCCATTAGCACCAAGGCATTCATTGATATGTTAGATAGCAAGGGCATTTGTGCAGAACGTAAAAGTATTTATGATGATATCAATCAACTAGTTGAGTTTGGATATGATATCATACAGGTGCGTTCAAAGGTGAATGGTGGATATTATCTGGCCAGTCGTAGATTTGAATTGGCTGAATTAAAACTCCTTGTAGATGCCGTCCAATCTTCTAAATTTATTACAGAGAAGAAGTCCAGAGAACTGATTCGTAAGTTAGAAGAATTGACTAGTAAACATGAAGCGTCTCATCTTCAAAGACAGGTTTATGTTGCAAGCCGCGTCAAAACCGAAAATGAAGGAATTTATTACAATGTAGATGCCATTCATCGCGGAATTCACGACAATGTACAGATCAGCTTCACGTATTTAGAGTGGAGTGTGAACAAAGAATTGGTTCCACGCAGGCAAGGCCAAAAATATGTGGTTAGTCCATGGGCTTTGATTTGGAAGGACGAGTATTATTATTTGGCTGCGTATGTTGATGGGGTAGTGAAACATTTCCGCGTGGACAAAATGGGAAGTGTTACATTGGAGAAAACTCCACGAGAAGGACTAAAAACTTTTGAACAAACGGACTTGGCTAAATATGCCAACCAAAGATTAGGTATGTTTGGAGGCAACGAAGAAACGGTTACGATACGTTTCCCAAATCATTTAATTGGTGTCATCATTGATCATTTTGGAAAAGATGTTGCGATACGTAAAATAGATGAAGAACAATTGCAAACGCGTATTCAAGTGGTAGTCAGTGGTCAATTTTTTGGCTGGCTGGCTGGGCTTGGAAAGGATGTTGTGGTTACCTCACCGGAAGCGGTCAAAGTACAATACATTAAATGGCTTTATGATACGTTGTCAAGCCAGCGTCTTCCTTAGGGAATATAGAGACTTTCGTCATTGACATTATTTTAACATTCTTATATAATAAGTTTATTATAGCTTTGAGGAGGATATTACTGTGGAAGAGAGAGAAATATCACAGGCAGTCATTGGTCGCTTGCCTAGATATTTTAGATATTTGGGAGATTTGAAAGAAGCAGGTGTGGAGAGAATTTCTTCACAGGAATTGAGCGAATTGATGAAAGTAACTGCTTCACAAATTAGACAGGATTTTAATAATTTTGGGGGCTTTGGTCAGCAGGGATACGGCTACAATGTAGATTTTCTGCACAAAGAAATTGGAAATATTTTAGGCCTGAACAAAGAACATAATTTAATCGTTATTGGAGCAGGAAACTTAGGACAGGCTCTTGGTAATTACATGAATTTTAAGAATCGAGGATTTATTTTTAAAGGAATGTTTGATGTAAATCCTGAACTATGGGGCAAAGAGGTTCGCGGTATTCCAATTCAGCCAATGGACAAAGTGGAAGCTTTTGTAAAAGAGAATGATATTGACATTGCAGTTCTCACAATTCCAAAGACAAGTGCAGTAGAAGTGGCAGAAGTACTTGTTAACAATGGTATTAAAGCGATTTGGAATTTTGCACATGTTGATTTGAATGTACCAGAAGGTATTCAGGTTGAAAACGTTCACTTGTCTGATAGCTTAATGAAATTGTCCTACAATCTGGAGAGATACAGTCAGGAACAAAAATAGGAGTAGCCTATATGGGGAAGAAAGACAAAAAGTCGAAGGAAGAAGCCTACAAGAATGCTTTACAGGGTAAAAAGATTCCAATTCTAACTTTAGACAATAAATGGCACCAGCTTTTTACACAAACAAAAACGATGCCAGAAATAAAAAGGCTTTCTGACGAATTAAACGAACTTTTAAAAAAGCAAGGGAAACTCAACACAGATATCAAAGGGATTCGCAATCTTAAGAAAAAGTTGATGGATGAGATTGTCACTTTGAGAGATGAGGCTATTCAAACCAATCATTCAGACATTGAGGACAAAATCGATCAACACAAAAAATTAATACAGGATTGCAATGACAAACTGGATGCTTATCAGGATGAACTGTTGGACTTGCCTACAGAAATCGAACAGATTAATTTTCGATTAATGGTTCTGTCAATGGAAGCGTGCTATGAACGTATAGCTGTCAACGAAGCGGATATTCAGGAAATATCTGAGTGGATTTCAGAGGTTCGTATAGAACTGAAAAAGAAATTAATTCGCAAACAGGAGATGGAACAGGACAACCATGAACTTTATTCCTATATGCACGATATTTTTGGGGCTGATGTAGTTGACTTGTTTGATCTTCACATGCGCTTAGAAAAAAATGACAATTAGTATGCAAAAAGAGTTGTTCTACAGAGCAACTCTTTTTTTCGTGGTTGGAATATGGTATGATAATAATGAGTTTATTTGTGCCAAAATCAAAGGAAGTGAGCCCATAGATGAAAAAGATTTTAACTGCAAATCAGATGAAGGATTTGGATCGATATACGATAGAGGAAATCGGTATCCCCTCTATGGTATTGATGGAAAGAGCAGCTTTGGCAGTTTTTGATGAGATTAAATCTTATATTGTGGATACAAATTTGAAACCCTCAAAGACTAAGGTTTTAATTGTCTGTGGAGGCGGTAATAATGGTGCAGATGGAATGGCAGTAGCCCGCTTACTTTATAATTACGGGGCTTTAGTGCAAGTCATTCTTCTTGGAGATGAGGAGAAATATTCTGAGGAGTGCAAAAAGCAACTTTATATTTTGCAAAATATGGGGATGTCTGTTGGCGCGCAAATCAAGGATGCGGAATATGATATTATTGTAGATGCAATGTTTGGCATTGGATTGAAAAGGTCTTTGCAAGATCAATATTATGAGTGTGTGGAATCTATGAATCGTATGCCTGGATTTAAGGTTGCAGTGGATATTCCATCTGGCTTAGACACAGACACTGGAATCGTAAAAGGCATAGCTTTTAAAGCGGACATGACAGTTACCTTTGAATTCCTCAAAAGAGGACTCTTTTTAGGAGATGGACCGTTGTATTCTGGAAAGGTAGTATGCCGTGAAATAGGGATTATGCATGTAGATTTGGATGCCACCCATAAGTATCTCTATGCTTTTGATGAGCAAATACCACAACTGCTGCCATATCGCAATCCCAACGGAAACAAAGGAACCTTCGGTAAAGTATATATTTACGCAGGAAGTAAAGATACCATGGGAGCGGCTCTTTTATGCGCGAAAAGTGCGTTTAGTGCCGGAGCTGGCATGGTGAAAGTGCTTTGCGCAAAAGAGTATGATAAATTGTTTTTAGAGCGGATTCCTGAAGTTATGCTCAGCTGTTATGAACATGATGTGGATTCTGATGTTTTGGAGCAGCAAATTCAAAAAGACCTGCACTGGGCAGATTCTGTTGTTGTAGGTCCTGGAATCGGAATAGATAAGCTGGCATTAGATATTTTGCATTTGATTCTGAAATATGCTAAAGTACCTATGGTTTTTGATGCAGATGCATTAAATATACTTGCCACAAATGTGGGGTTAAAACAAGATTTGCTTGCAACCAGCAAAGAATTTGCCAGAGATTTGATTTTGACGCCTCATGTAGGTGAGCTTGGTAGGCTTTTGAGTCTTTCTACGACAGAAATCAAAGAAAAAGCTTACGAGTGTGCAACTATGTTAAGTGCCTTGTACCATTGCATTGCTGTCTGTAAAGATGCCAAAACCGTTGTTGCAAAGGAAGGCCAAATAGGATATTTGAATCTTTCGGGAAATCATGGTATGGCCACAGCGGGTAGTGGAGATGTACTTGCTGGAATAATTGGTGCCTATGCTGCTTTAGAAGGCGATTTATATAGAAATGTACTTAAAGCTGTTTATCTGCACGGTTGTGCAGGGGACTATGCTGCAGAGATGGTGGGTGAAAGAGCCTTGATGGCCTCACATATCATAGAAGGAGTGCAGCAGATACAGAAAGGAAATAAGAATGCTTGAACGTTACGGACGTGGATATATTGAAGTAGATTTGCAAAATATTATTGCAAATGTTGAGAATATGCAAACAGAGATCTGCCCGGATACCAAAATGATTGCGGTTATTAAAACCGATGGATATGGTCATGGTAGTGTTTCAATTGCCAAAGCTTTGACTGGGCATGCAGGATTGTATGGATTTGCAGTTGCGACAGATGAGGAAGCTATGGAATTGGTTCGAGAGGGGATAAAGGAGCCAATTATTGTCCTCGGCTATACATTTCCT
The DNA here is from genome assembly GCA_017453065.1 of Lachnospiraceae bacterium. Lineage (GTDB taxonomy): Bacteria > Bacillota > Clostridia > Lachnospirales > Lachnospiraceae > Acetatifactor. The sequence goes on from JAFTKW010000003.1 coordinate 36,263, forward strand.
TATGCTTATGAAGAGATGGCGCTCAATGGTATTGAGCCAACGGTTTTTCGTCTTGACATGGCCAAAGAAATGGGGAAGGCTGCTTTAAGGGCTGGCAGAAATCTTCGAGTACACATCAAGATTGATACTGGAATGGGAAGAATTGGAGTATTCCCAGATGAAACAGGTCTTTCCTTTGTGAAAGAGGTAAATAAAATAGAAGGTCTTGAGATTGCTGGCATATTTACTCATTTTGCAAGCGCAGATGAAGCAGACAAATCTTTTGCTTATCAGCAATTAAAGGTGTTTCAGGAATTTGTCGCTAAGGTAAAGGATACAGGGATCACAGGGTTTATGTGCCACTGTTCCAACAGCGCAGCCATTGTATCAATGCCAGAAGCTAATATGGATGCGGTGAGAGCAGGAATTACTTTGTATGGATTAAGACCATCCTCCATTATTGATTTGAAAGAACATCATTTAAAACCTGCATTGGCTTTTTATAGTTCTGTTGTCTTTATTAAAGAAGTTTCAGCAGGGTTTCCTATAAGCTATGGAAGTACCTTTGTGACTGACAAGAACATGCGTATTGCTACTATTCCAATCGGATATGGAGATGGCTATCCGCGAAGTCTTTCGGGCAAAGGATATGTACTTATTCATGGACAGAGGGCGCCGATTCTTGGCCGCATCTGCATGGATCAGATGATGGTGGATGTAACAGAAATTAAAGAAGCAAAAGAAGGGGATAAAGTTACCTTGATTGGAAAGGATGGCGAAGAACAAATCACAGCAGATGCTCTCGGTGAACTGTCTGGAAGATTCAATTATGAATTGGTATGTGATTTGGGCAACCGTATTCCTAGACATTACATCTAATCTTGCAATGAATACCTTCAGATAAACTGGAAATACTTAATACCAGATTTATGTAGAAGGGATGCTAGTTTTATGAAACGAGGAGATGTATATTATGCAGATTTAAGGCCAGTGGTTGGATCAGAGCAGGGTGGAATCAGACCTGTACTGATTATTCAAAACGACATTGGCAATAAGCATAGTCCAACCATAATTGTAGCAGCGATCACATCCAAAATGAATAAAGCAAAATTACCAACTCATATTGAATTACCATGTTCAGAATATGCAATGGATAAAGATTCGGTGATTCTTTTGGAACAACTACGAACCATAGACAAAAAACGTATGAAAGACAAGGTTTGTCATTTGGACGACAAAATTATGGAAAAGGTAAATCAAGGTCTGAAAGTAAGCTTGGAACTGTGTACATAGCTGAGCTGCTTTTCTTGACTAACCAATAGGTAAATGGTATATTTTAATTTGTTATTTTATGCAAAAGAAGAAGGAGAATAGAAATGGAGATAGGCCCCACTGCCTATATAGTGTTTATTTGTTTTGTTTTAATAATTGATTTTCTGTTTTATGGATTTGGAGAAGCTTTAAGAGGTGTCAACCGAAAACTGATTGACAGCAAAGCAGAAGCTGGTGACAAGCGCTCGATTCGAATGAACAGGATTATGGATCGCCCGGTTATTTTTGTCAATACACTGCAGTTTGTGGTATTGCTTTTAAATTTCTTGGTGGGTTATTTCTTTACCTTGAGTTTGTGGCAGTTAGGATTGATTTTTTATGTAATGCTTTCCTTTGCTATATTGATGCCAAAGAAATTGGCGGCACGCAACCCTGACAAATGGGCATATACATTAGTGAATTTCATGTATATGTTGACCATTTTGTTTTGGCCGTTTACCTGGATTGTGGCAAATTCAGTCAAGGTAGTTTTGTGGTGCTTTGGCATACGCAAGGAAGTAGATTTGGATGATGTGACTGAGGAAGAAATTCTTTCTATGGTCAACGAAGGTCAAGAGCAAGGTGTTTTGGAAGAAAGCGAAGCAATGATGATTAATAATATTTTTGAGTATGGCGACAAAGAAGCTCAGGATATTATGACTCATCGTAACAATATTGTTGGAATAGATGGTGAGATGCCAATTTCAGAAGTTCTTCAGTTTATGCTGGATGGACACAAAAGCAGATACCCTGTTTTCGAGGAGAACATTGACCACATTATAGGTATTTTACATCTGAAAGATGCCTTGCAGGCTGTGCTTAGTAAAGAATTTGTAGATGGTCCAGTCAAAGACATGGTAGATTTGAATCGAGATGTTACATATATTCCTCTTACTCGAAATATCGATGAACTTTTCAAACAGATGCAATCACAAAAAGTTCAGATGGTTATTGTTGTAGATGAATATGGACAGACAGGTGGATTGATTGCCATGGAAGATATATTGGAAGAAATCGTAGGAAATATTCTGGATGAATACGATGAAGATGTAGAATATATCGAAGAAAAAGGCGAGTATGAGTACATTATTGAGGGCGTCACACCGCTGGAAGAGTTAGAAGAGAAATTGAATATTTCTTTTGAAGAGGAAGAATTTGAAACCATCAACGGTTTTTTGATTTCCAGGTTGGAACGTATTCCAGAAGAAGGTGTGGAGTTTGACACGGATTATGCTGGCTATAATTTTAAGATTTTATCTGTGCAAAACAATATGGTTCAAAGCGTATTGGTAACCAGATTAGTTGAAAAATTGGATATGGAATCGGAGGATTCAAGCAATCTTGAAGACGGTGAAATATCATAAAATAAAGTATTTAAGATAAAGGAGATTTGAAATGTCAGGACATTCAAAATTTGCAAACATCAAACACAAAAAAGAAAAGAATGATGCAGCAAAAGGTAAGATTTTTACAATCATTGGAAGAGAAATTGCAGTAGCGGTAAAGGAAGGTGGACCTGATCCAGCAAACAACTTTAAATTGGCTGCTGTTATTGCGAAAGCGAAATCCAACAATATGCCTAACGATACGATTGAAAGAGGTATCAAAAAGGCTGCTGGTGACGTGGGAAATGTTAACTATGAATATATTACATATGAAGGATATGGCCCTAATGGTATTGCGATTATTGTTGATACGCTTACAGACAACAAGAACCGTACTGCTGCAAATGTAAGAAGTGCATTTACAAAAGGACAGGGAAATATTGGAACACCTGGTTGCGTATCCTTTATGTTTGATAAGCGTGGTCAGATTATTATCGACAAAGAAGAGTATGAAACAGATCCAGATGAGCTGATGATGCTTGCTTTGGACGCTGGAGCAGAAGATTTTGCAGAGGAAGAAGATAGCTATGAAATTCTCACAGACCCTGATTCCTTTGAAATGGTTAGAGAAGCACTGGAAAAAGCTGGTGTTCCTATGGTAAGTGCAGAAGTGACAATGATTCCACAGAATTATGTGACACTTACAGATGAAACTGCAATCAAGAATCTGCAGAAAACACTGGATTTGCTTGAGGATGATGACGACGTTCAGAACGTATATCACAACTGGGATGAATAAGGAGAAAAACAGTGAAAAAAGAGACAATCTGCATCCAATCTGGATGGAAACCAAAAAATGGAGAACCTAGAGTACTACCTATATATCAGTCTACTACATTCAAGTATGAAACCTCAGAACAAATGGGCAGATTGTTTGATTTAGAGGAATCTGGATATTTTTACACACGCTTACAGAATCCTACCAATGATTGCGTAGCTCAGAAGATTTGTGAATTGGAAGGCGGTGTTGCCGCAATGCTCACATCTTCTGGACAGGCTGCGAATTATTACGCGATTTTCAATATTTGTGAAGCTGGTGATCATGTAATCATGTCTTCTACAGTATATGGTGGAACCTTCAACTTGCTTACTGTTACTATGGCTAAAATGGGCATCGAGTGCACAGTTGTAGATCCAGATATGACCTTGGAAGAGTTAAACAAAGCTTTCAAGGACAATACCAAATGCGTGTTAGCAGAAACGATTGCTAACCCAGCACTTGTTGTGCTTGATATTGAAAAATTTGCGACTGCTGCCCATAGTCACAATGTTCCTTTGATTGTGGACAATACATTTGCGACTCCAATCAATTGCAATCCTTTTGAATGGGGTGCAGATATCGTTACTCATTCTACAACCAAATATATGGATGGTCATGCTATGAGCGTTGGTGGTTGTATCGTGGATTCTGGAAACTTTGACTGGAGCTTGTATCCTGACAAATTCCCAGGCCTTTGCACACCAGATGAATCTTATCATGGTATCACCTATACAGAAAAATTTGGCAAAGCGGCATATATTACGAAGGCAACTGCACAGCTCATGAGAGATTTGGGCTCTATACAGTCTCCTCAAAATGCTTTCCTACTCAATGTTGGTTTGGAAACCTTACCACTTCGTATGGAAAGACATTGTTACAATGCTATGGAAGTAGCTAAATATCTTGAAAAACATGAGAAAGTTGCTTGGGTAAATTATCCGGGATTGGAATCAAATAAGTATTACGACTTGGCACAGAAATACATGCCAAAGGGTACCTGCGGTGTTATTTCCTTTGGACTTAAGGGTGGTAGAGAAGCTGCTAGCGCAATGATGGACAACCTGTCCTTGGCTGCGATTGTAACTCATGTGGCAGATGCAAGAACTTGTGTGCTTCACCCTGCAAGCCATACTCATAGACAGATGAGTAATGAGCAGTTGATTGAGGCTGGTGTACAACCAGATTTGATTCGTTTTTCCGTTGGAATTGAACACGTAGAAGATATTATCGCAGATTTAGAGCATGCGTTGTCTTTTGTCTAAAGGATAAGCTAGCTTGTGGAGGAAGTTATGGATAGATTAGCTATTGTAGTGCCTTGTTACAATGAAGAAGAAGTGCTACATATTGCTGCAGATGCATTACGAGCAGTTTTAGATGATTTGATTGCCAAAAACAAAATTGCACAGGATAGTTTTGTTCTGTTTGTAAATGATGGCAGTAAAGACAAGACTTGGGAATTGATTGAACAAGAACACCAGACACATCCTACTCAGATAAAAGGTGTGAAATTAGCTGGAAATGTTGGACATCAATTTGCTTTGACAGCAGGGCTTTTGACAGCCAAAGATATGGCAGATGTAACGGTATCTATTGATGCAGATTTACAGGATGATGTGAATGTAATCGAACAGATGATAGACAAGTTCCATGAAGGAAAAGATATAGTCTATGGTGTTCGAAGTGAGAGAAAGACGGATACATTTTTTAAGCGTTTTACTGCCCAGTCATTTTACAAAGTAATGGCGATGATGGGTGTGAAGACTGTTTACAATCATGCGGATTTTCGCCTTATGTCTAAAAGAGCTTTGGAGCATTTCGCAAAATATGAGGAATCCAATCTTTTTCTTCGCGGCATGATGCCTTTGATTGGCTATGAAACGGATAGCGTATATTACGAGCGTAAGGAAAGAGTGGCTGGAGAGAGTAAATATCCTTTGAAGAAGATGCTTGCTCTGGCTTTCGATGGAATTACCTCATTCAGTATCAAACCGATTACTTTGATTACCGGATTAGGTATTACCATCGTTATTTGCTGTGTTTTGGCTGCAATATATGCACTTGTATCATACTTTACTGGAAATGTAGTTCCTGGATGGACCTCATTAATTCTTTCCATTTGGTTTATCGGTGGTGTTCAGCTTTTAGCAGTTGGCTTGGTGGGCCAGTATATTGGAAAGATTTACATGGAAGTAAAACATAGACCTAGATATAACATTGAAAAGGTTCTTGAAGACTAAAGGAGTCATTTATGACCTGGAGAAAAACTTGGTTTAGCTATTTTTTATGGGGATTAAGTAGCATATTAATTGTTTTGGCGTACGTATACATGGCTGATGCGTGCCTAAAACAGTTTGCTTTGCCTATATTTTGGATTGCGCTCCCAGTAGTCATTGTCTTGTGCTGTTATCTGATCCTAAAATTGGGCAAAAAGAAGCTTGAAGCTATGAAATTTTCAAAGTCTTTTGAAATTACACTTGAAAGTTTGATTTTTGTCGGCCTTTTGGCGGGTGGATTACTTGCAAGATTGTATTCTATTACGGATTTGAGCGATACAAGTCTTTTTAATTTAGCCAGTATTTCTGAAAACTCTGCAGAGTTTGAAACCTCACATGGCGCCTTTGGCGTATATGTTTATTTGTTGAGAAATCTATTTTATTATGTGGGGAATTCGTGGCCTTCGGCAGTTGTTTTACAGATTGTGATGCAGCTGATTGGTTTGGGGTTGCTTTATTTTGTGATTCGTAAAACGACAGGGATTGTCGCCGCGCTAATCAGTTTTTCGTTTGCTATGTTTTCGCCACAAATGATTTCTGCAGGCGTAGGATTAAATCCTTGTGTGTTTTATTTTCTATTATGTGTGTTAGCTCTTTATTTTTTGACAGAAAGCCAACTGGTTATCTTTGAAAATCAGAAGGTTAAGTTTTACCAATTCTTTGTTTCCTTTATGATTGGCTTGCTCTGTGGTGTAATTATTTACTTGGACATTATTGGAGCATTTGTTCTTTTGCTTGGATTGTCTTTCTTTTGGCTTGTAAGCAATAAGCAGCCATATATTCAGATAAAAAGCAGAGAAATGTATTTGATATTGTTTGCAGTTGGAACTCTTCTTGGATTTGTTCTTTTGCTGGGCATTGATGCTTTTGCTTCGGACTCTGGGTTTATAGACACTTTGCTCCACTGGGAAAGTATTTTTACTCCTGCTATTGGCGAAAACTGGTATGCTGGAATTCCTTCGAATTACAATTTACAGATGTGGATTTATCTTGCTATCCTTTTTGGGGCATTATTGTTAGGCGTTTTGGGCTTTTGGGAGTGTAGATACACGAATCCGCAGTTTGGATGGGGTATCGTAGTTTTCTTGCTTCTTTTGATGCAATATAACAGTAGTGCGTCCATGGAAATGAACAGAAGTTATTTTTGTACACTGATGCTTATTGCGTTTGCTAGTGGTGGAATACAAACTTTCTTTACTAAAGTTAAAACGATGAGCTTGGAAGCAGAAGAGGTTCTTGTGGTGGAAGAAGAGATTAAAGTAGAAGAACTTAAAGTGGAAGAAGAGATTAAAGCGGTGGAAACTACAGAACCTAAGAAAGAAATTCAATTTATTCCAAATCCTCTACCACTTCCCAAGAAACATGTCAAAAAAACCATGGGATATGGTATGGATGTTGACAAAGAACAGATGTGCTTTGATATTGAAGTCTCAGAAGACGATGATTTTGATATTTAACATATCAAAATGGAATAAAAAAATTACAATTGTGAATCCTAAGAGAACAGTGAAAACTGTTCTCTTTTTTTGATGTTATAGAGTTGAAATGGAGGCATGAATATGGGTAAAAATAAGCAAAATAATACTTCGGGTGGAGAAAAAGAAGCGGAGAGAGAAAAACGAATTGAAGAGACAGGGCAAGTATCCTTAAACAATAATGAAGATGGGGACAGAATACATCTATTAACTATTATTGGAGAAATTGAAGGACATGAAAATTTAAGTGGAACATCTAAGACAACGAAATATGAACACATTTTACCTTCTTTAGCAGCAATTGAGGACAGCAAAGATATTAAAGGTGTGTTGGTATTGATTCATACGATGGGAGGAGATGTTGAGGCAGGGCTTGCAATTGCAGAAATGCTTGCTTCTTTATCGAAGCCTACGGTTTCTCTTGTCCTTGGAGGAAGCCATTCGATAGGTCTTCCGATTGCTGTAAGCACGGACTACTCCTTTATTGTGCCAACAGGCACTATGGTAATTCATCCAGTTAGAGTAAATGGCACTGTCATCGGGTCTCCTCAAACATTTGATTATTTCAGACAGATTCAGGCGAGAATCACAGGATTTGTTTGTGATCATTGTAAAATTGATCATAACAGATTCGAGGAACTGCTTATGGAGACAGAAGTGTTGACTAAGGATGTGGGAAGTATTTTAGTTGGCAAAGAAGCAGTAAAAGAAGGTTTGATTGATGAAATTGGCGGAATTAATACGGCTTTAAATAAACTGCATCATTTGATTAAAAGGGATGAAAATTTAAAAGCAAGAGAATAATGTTAAATTAGTGACAAGCCTTAGAAAAAATGCTATAATAAGCGGTAATGAGAATTTTTGTTAGGAGTAAAACTTATGCCGTCAAACAATAGGAAGAGAACGACTACATCTAGAAATGGATCAAATCGCAATCGTACTTCTAGGACATCTCAAAATCATCGCAGACAAAGCAGAGGGTATACACCAGAAGAAAGCGCAATCTTTAAAGAAGTTGGATTGATTGTTTTATTTGCACTTGTGGTGATTCTTTTCTTGTGTAATTTTGGAGTGATTGGAACTTTAGGTGATTCCATCAGTGCTGTTATGTTCGGCCTTTTTGGTGTCACAGCATATATTGCACCTGTTGCTATTTTAGTGGCGACTTTATTCTGGCGTGCCAACGAAGGGAATAATGCTGCTATTATTAAAATATGCGCAGGTGTCATCTTGTTTCTTATGGTTGGTGTCATTTTTGAATTTGTAGGTGGTACATATCAATCTTTGAAAGCCTATGATATAAAGGAGATTTATTTATATAGTAGTGAAAACAGAAGCGGAGGCGGTGTGTTTGCAGGTAGCCTTGCGTATGGAATGTATTCTCTGCTGGATATCGTAGGTTCTATTTTGGTTGTTATTGTACTGAGTATTGTAGGTGTTGTACTTTTGACAGAGCATTCTTTTGTCTCTGACATGAAAATGGGCAAAGAAAAAGTAATGGCAATGTCTAAAGAAGATGCACTGCGACGCAGAGAACAACTAGAAATTAAAAAGGAACGCCAGGAGCAGTTGCGCCTAGAACGTGAAGAGTCCAGAAGACTGAGAGAAGAACAAAAAGAAGCAGAAAAACAGCTTCGACTGGAACAGAAAGAGACAGAAAAGATTCTCCGTATGGAAAAGAAAGTGACAGGTGTTTCTCTGGATACCAGCTTAAAAGATTTTTCTCAAGAGGAACATTCTAACCAAAGAGATGATATGCATGAAATTACGCTTCATGACAAATCTCCGTTGGAAGCGATGGCAGAGTTTGAAAGCACCATGCCTCAAAATATAACAGAGTTTACACAGGAAAGTATGTATTTAGAACCTGTTTTAGAGGAAGTAGTTCCAGAGGTGGGTGCTTATGAAGAACCTCTCTTCTCAGAACCAGTGATTCCACAGCCAAAAGAAGTGGAAACAAAGGTGCGCGATAGAAGACCTGTTGCAAAACTAGCAAAGGAAGAGCCTTCGCAGGAAGAGTCAATTTCTGCCAAGCAGACGGATGGCCCAGCGATTCCTAAAAAGTATGTATTTCCACCACTTTCCATGCTGAAAAAGAGTGGCGGGTCCGGCGCGGCTGAAGGAGATACAAGAGCTACCGCACAAAGACTTCAGAGTACACTTAAGAATTTTGGCGTAAATGTGACCATTACAGATATCACACAAGGACCAACTATTACCAGATATGAACTGCAGCTGGAACCTGGTGTGAAAGTAAACAAGATTTTAAGTTTAGCTGATGATATAAAATTAAATCTGGCAGCTACAGATATTCGAATTGAAGCGCCTATTCCAGGAAAAGCAGCAGTCGGTATTGAAGTGCCGAACAAAGAAAGTTCACCTGTATATTTGAGGGATTTGTTGGAAACCAAAGAATTCCAGCAACACAAATCCAATATTGCTTTTGGCGTCGGTAAAGATATTGCAGGAAAAGCAACGGTTGTTGATATTGCAAAGATGCCGCATATGTTGATTGCCGGTGCTACTGGATCCGGTAAGTCCGTTTGTATCAATACTTTGATTATGAGTATTCTTTACAAGGCGCATCCAGATGACGTAAAACTGATTATGATTGACCCAAAGGTGGTTGAACTTCAGGTTTACAATGGAATTCCTCATTTGCTCAATCCAGTTATTACAGATGTTAAGAAAGCACCAAATGCACTTCAAGGAAGTGTGGCCGAAATGCTGGATCGTTATTCCAAGTTCGCAGATATGAATGTCCGCAATATTGAGGGTTACAATCAGGTGATTGAATCTATGAAAGCCAATGGAGAAGACAATGTACCTCCAAAGATGCCACAGATTGTAATTATTGTAGATGAGTTTGCTGACTTGATGATGAGTGGTGACAAAAACAAAGTGGAGGAAGCTATTTGCCGTTTGGCTCAGCTTGCGCGCGCTGCAGGTATTCACTTGATTTTGGCAACACAAAGACCGTCCGTAGATGTTATTACTGGCTTGATTAAAGCAAATATGCCTAGTAGAATTGCTTTTAGTGTATCCAGCGGTGTGGATTCCAGAACGATTCTCGATATGAATGGCGCAGAAAAATTGCTTGGTAAAGGTGATATGTTGTTCTTACCACAGGATTATTCCAAGCCAGCCAGATTGCAGGGCGCATTCGTGTCAGATGAAGAAGTTGCCAATGTGGTTGACTTTATTAAAAATCAAGTTCTGGGCAATGTTTATTCCGATGACTTTGCAGAGAAGATGAAGAGTTGTGAATCAGATGTAAATGACAATGACAATGATTCTTCTGACTCTAGAGAAGAAGTGGTAGATCCTATTTTTGCGGATGCAGGAAGATTTGTCATTGAAAAAGGCAAGGCATCAGCGAGTATGTTGCAGACCTACTTCAGAATTGGATTTGTACGTGCCAAACGTATTATTTTCCAGTTGACGGAATATGGTGTAATCAGTGAAGAGTTTGATAAGAAACCTTGTAAGATTTTGATTACAATGGAACAGTTTGAACAGTTGCTGGATCAAATCAGTAATGAACAATAGAGATTAAGATATGGAAATGGAGAACTACATGAAGAGTGATATTCAGATTGCCCAAGAGGCAGTAATGGAACCAATTACAAAAGTAGCAGCCAGCATTGGCGTTGGCGAAGATGATTTGGAATTATACGGCAAATACAAAGCAAAACTTAGTGATGATTTTTTGCAGAGTGTTGAACAAAATCCAGATGGCAAATTGATTCTTGTAACTGCAATCAATCCGACTCCTGCAGGAGAAGGTAAAACAACAGTGAGCGTAGGTCTTGGCCAAGCCCTTGGTAAACTTGGTAAGAAGGCGGTTATTGCTCTTCGCGAGCCTTCCTTAGGTCCATGTTTTGGTATCAAAGGCGGAGCCGCTGGCGGCGGCATGAGCCAGGTTGTTCCAATGGAGGATTTAAACCTGCATTTTACGGGTGATTTTCATGCAATTACCACAGCAAACAACCTTTTGGCAGCACTTTTGGACAATCACATTCAGCAGGGCAATGAACTTGGAATTGACACAAGAAGCGTAGTGTTTAAAAGGTGTCTGGATTTGAATGACAGAGTACTTAGAAATATCGTGGTTGGAATGGGCAACAAATTAGATGGTGTTGTCAGAGAAGACCATTTTGTAATCACAGTTGCCAGTGAAGTAATGGCTATTTTGTGTCTAGCAAAGGACATGAAGGATTTGAAAGAAAGATTGGCCCGCATCGTGGTAGCATACGATTTTAATGGCAAGCCAGTTACTGCTGGACAATTAAAAGCAGTAGGTGCAATGGCAGCTCTTTTAAAGGATGCATTAAAGCCTAATATGGTTCAGACTTTAGAGCATACACCTGCCCTTGTTCATGGTGGACCTTTTGCTAATATTGCCCATGGATGTAACTCTGTTCGAGCTACCAAAACTGCTCTTAAAATGGCGGATTATGTTGTGACAGAAGCAGGTTTTGGCGCGGATTTAGGCGCGGAGAAATTCTTTGATATTAAATGTCGTATGGCTGGACTTCATCCAGATGCGGTTGTTTTGGTTGCTACGATTAGAGCACTGAAATACAATGGTGGTGTAGCAAAAGCAGACCTAAATACAGAGAATTTAGAGGCCTTGAAAGCAGGTATTGTAAACTTAGAAAAGCACATTGAAAATATCCATAAGTATGGTGTTCCAGTGGTTGTCACATTGAATAAATTTGTGACAGATACAGAAGCAGAGGTTGAGTTTGTAAAGAAATTCTGTGAAGAAAGAGATTGTGAATTTGCACTGGCAGATGTTTGGGGTGCTGGTGGAGAAGGCGGTATTGCCCTTGCAAACAAGGTATTAGATACCCTTGAAAAGAAAGAATCCAACTTCAAGCCTTTGTATGATGTGGAATTGCCAATCAAAGAAAAGATTTCAATTATTGCCAAAGAAATCTATGGCGCAAAAGGCGTTAATTTCGCACCAGCTGCACTAAAACAGATTAAGACCTTAGAGGACAATGGTTTTGGTCAAACTCCAATTTGTATGGCTAAAACACAGTATTCTTTGTCTGACGATCCTTCTTTACTTGGAAGACCTTCTGATTTTGAGATCACTGTCCGAGAGGTATATGTTTCTGCAGGAGCTGGATTTGTTGTTGCTCTTGCGGGCTCTATCGTCACCATGCCAGGTTTATCTAAGGCTCCAGCGGCTTACAATGTTGACGTAAATGAAGAAGGAAAAATCGTAGGATTGTTCTAAATAAAATTGCTTTGAGGAAGACAGTGCTATATAGCGCTGAAGGTAAAAAACATGACACAGTTAATTGACGGAAAGAAGATTTCGGCAGAAATCAAAGAAGAGTTAAAGGAAAAAGTTGCACAACTCAGGGCTGCTGGTAAAGAAGTTACGCTAGCGGTTATTCAGGTTGGCAACGATCCTGCATCTACAGTCTACGTAGGCAATAAAAAGAAAGCGTGTGAATTTATTGGAATTCGCTCCCTTGCTTATGAATTGCCAGAAGAGACAACAGAAAAAGAATTATTGGATTTGATTACGGAATTAAATCAAAGAGCAGACGTAAATGGCATTCTGGTTCAGTTGCCATTGCCAAAGCATATTGATGAAGACAAAGTAATCAAAGGAATTGATCCTGCAAAGGATGTAGATGGGTTTCATCCACAGAGTGTTGGGGCACTTTGTATTGGACAACCAGGCTTTTTATCCTGTACACCAGCTGGAATTATTCAACTTTTGAAGAGAAGTGGAATTGAAATTGCTGGTAAGCAGTGTGTAGTGATTGGAAGAAGTAATATTGTAGGCAAACCTATGTCTTTGTTGCTTCTTCGTGAGAACGGAACAGTTACAGTTGCACATTCAAAGACTCAGAATTTAAAAGAGATCACAAAGAGAGCGGATATTTTGGTTGTTGCGATTGGCAAACCAAAGTTCCTGACTGCGGATTATGTCAAAGAAGGCGCTGTTGTGATTGATGTAGGAATTCATAGAGATACCCAGAACAAATTGTGTGGAGATGTTGATTTTGAAAGTGTTGCACCTTTGTGTAGTGCGATTACTCCTGTGCCAGGTGGAGTTGGACCTATGACAATTGCAATGCTGATGAACAACTGCGTGGAGTCAGTTTTATGATATGCCCAAAATGTGGTGAAGCCATAGAAGATGGTGCAGTTTACTGCGAACATTGTGGTGAAGAAATTCATATTGTTCCAGATTTTGATATTGATATTGACTTTGCTGCCCAAGTTTTAGCTCGAGAAATGATTGAAAGTGAGCAGAGAATAGCGCAGGAACAAGCGGAAAGGATCGCCTTTCGAAAACGCAAGATCAAGTTTGCCTTATTTGGGGCTGTTGCGCTAGGTATTCTTTTACTTGGCTCTTTGCTTGGTTATTCGATTTATACGAAATCTTATTCTTATCAGATCAAGCAAGCAAACGTAGCGATTCAAAATGAAGACTATAAAGAGGCTGCTGTTTATTTAGAAAAAGCATATGCTTTTGATGAAACTGATATGGATTTGCTCTTGGATTTGGCAGAAAGTTATCTAAGATCAGAGCAGATTGAAAGGTTTGTTGCTTCTTTAGAGAAAGTCATCCTTGAATCAAAGGCAACAGAAGCTCAACAAGTAAAGGCGTATACGAAATTAATTTCTTATTATGATAGTAAGAAAGAGTATGAAGCGATTGTAAAATTGTTGGATGGCTGTAGCATTAGTCAAATATCCATTGAATACCAAAGATATATTGCTTTGGCACCGGAATTTAGTTACCCAGAAGGGGAATATGAATCCATGGTTCCGCTGAAACTTTCTTCTAATACAACAGGAAAGATATATTATACAGTGGATGGAAGTATTCCTAAAGAGCAAGAGGATATGTTATATACAGCCCCTCTTTTCTTAGAAGCTGGAGAACACGTGGTAAGTGCAATATTTGTAAATGAATATGGTATAGTTAGTGATGTGGTTTCTAAAGAGTACATTGTTGAATTAGCTGTACCTGGAGCTCCTGAAGTTTATGTGTCAAGTGGCACCTATAATTCACCTACCATGATTGAAATTCTGGAATTTGATGACATTACGGTGTATTATACAGTTGACGGGACTTTTCCCTCTAATCAGTCGACTTTGTACAAAGGCCCGATACCTATGCCATTAGGAAATAGTGTTTTCCGTTTTGTAGGTTACAATGAAGATGGCGTTGCAGGAGAAGTCACGGAGAGAGAATATTCTCTAGTTTTGGATACAAATTTGACAGTTGATTCTGCTTGCTATGATGTCATTAAAAAAATGATGGATATAGGAAAGATATCGGATACGATAGGAACTGCTGTTGGAGTGGATGGCTGGTATAAATACCAGTTCCAATATCCAATCAGGATAGAAGGACAAGGAGATTTCTATGTGATAGCAGAAGTTCTTCAGGATATTTCAGGAAACAGAGAAAAAACAGGTACTTATTATGGCGTGAATATCGATGATAGAAATATTTATAAGCTATCAAAAGATGAGTCTGGGAATTACCTTTTAGAAGGATTCTGATAAATAATTAGAAAGGTTTGGAATTGAGAGATGTACAAGATTTTGAAAGCGGAAAAATTGGCTGAAAACATTTATCTGATGGATGTTGAGGCAAAAAGGGTTGCGGCTTCTTGCAAACCTGGTCAGTTCGTTATTGTTCGCATGGATGATGAAGGGGAAAGAATTCCACTTACTATCTGTGATTACGATAGTGAAAAAGGAACTGTTACAATTGTATTCCAGATTGTAGGTGCTTCTACACAGAAGATGTCTACATTAAAAGAAGGGGATAGTTTTAGGGACTTTGTAGGTCCTCTTGGACAGCCTTCTGAATTTGTAAATGAACCTCTGGAAGAACTGAAAAACAAAAAGATTGTTTTTATCGCAGGTGGTGTTGGTACTGCACCTGTATATCCACAGGTCAAATGGTTGCATCAGCATGGCGTAGATGTAGATGTAATCGTTGGTGCAAAGACCAAAGATTTAGTTCTTTTGGAAAAAGAGATGGAAGCAGTTGCAGGCAATCTTTATGTTACAACGGATGATGGTTCTTATGGCAGAAGTGGTATGGTTACTCAGACACTTAAGGATTTGGTAAATGAAGGTAAATCCTATGATGTTTGTGTTGCTATTGGACCTATGATTATGATGAAATTTGTGTGCTTGCTCACCAAAGAACTTGGCATTCCTACTATCGTAAGCTTGAACCCAATCATGGTTGATGGCACAGGTATGTGTGGCGGTTGCCGTGTAACAGTTGGCGGTAAGGTGAAATTTGCCTGTGTAGATGGTCCTGAATTTGACGGCCATGCAGTTGATTTTGATGAAGCTATGAAGAGACAGCAGCTTTACAAGACTTTTGAAGGACGTGAGTTCTTGAAAGCGAAAGAAGGCGACACTCATCACGGTGGATGTGGACACTGCAATCATTAAGTCAAGGGAGGACATATAGAAATGGACGTATTAAAGAGAGTTCCTGTTCGTGAACAGGATGCAAAGGAAAGAGCGACAAACTTTGAAGAAGTTTGTCTTGGATACAACAAAGAAGAAGCTATGGCAGAAGCATCCAGATGTATTGGATGTAAAAACGCACAGTGTGTAAAAGGCTGTCCTGTAGCCATTGATATTCCTGCATTTATCGACAAAGTAAAAACTGGAGAAATTGAGGATGCTTATCAGATCATCAGTGAAGCTTCCGCACTTCCTGCTGTATGTGGACGTGTTTGCCCACAGGAAAGCCAGTGCGAAGGTAAATGTATCAGAGGCATCAAGGGAGAACCTGTTTCTATCGGTAAATTGGAACGTTTTGTAGCTGACTGGGCTAGAGAAAATGGAATCAAACCAGAAGGCGCAAAAGAGAAAAAGGGAAAGAAAGTAGCTGTTATCGGTTCTGGCCCTGCAGGACTTACTTGTGCTGGAGATCTTGCAAAAATGGGTTATGATGTAACTATTTTTGAAGCTTTGCATGAAGCAGGTGGTGTGTTGGTTTACGGTATTCCTGAATTCCGTCTTCCAAAACAGGCTGTAGTGGCAAAAGAAATTGAAAACGTTAAATCCTTAGGTGTTAAGATTGAAACCAACGTAGTTATTGGAAAGTCTGTTACTATTGATCAGTTGATTGAAGAAGAGGGATTCTCCGCAGTATTTATTGGTTCTGGTGCAGGACTTCCTAAATTCATGGGCATTCCTGGAGAAAATGCAAATGGTGTATTTTCTGCAAATGAATATCTTACCAGAAGCAATCTGATGAAAGCATTTGATCCAAATTCTACCACTCCTATTATGAGAGGTAAGAAGGTTGCAGTTGTCGGTGGTGGTAACGTTGCAATGGATGCTGCTAGAACAGCGCTTAGACTTGGTGCGGAAGTACATATCGTTTATCGTAGAAGCGAAGAAGAACTTCCAGCCAGAGTAGAAGAAGTACATCACGCAAAAGAAGAAGGTATCATATTTGATTTGCTTACTAATCCAACAGAAATCCTTGCAGATGACAATGGATGGGTATGCGGTATGAAGTGTGTTCGCATGGAATTAGGTGAGCCAGATGCTTCCGGAAGAAGAAGTCCAGTAGTGATTCCTGATTCAGAGTTTGTTTTGGAAGTTGATACTGTTATTATGTCTCTTGGTACTTCTCCAAACCCACTGATCACATCAACCACAGAAGGACTTGAAGTGAACAAATGGAAATGTATTGTTGCAAATGAAGCGACAGGTGCAACTAGCAAAGAAGGTGTTTATGCTGGTGGCGATGCTGTAACAGGTGCAGCGACCGTTATTTTGGCAATGGGAGCTGGTAAAGCAGCTGCAAAAGGAATTGATTCTTATTTGGAGGGTTAAAATATGCCTTGGTGTCCAAGCTGTAAAAGCGAGTACAAAGATGGGATGACCACTTGCCCAGACTGCGAATGTGAATTGGTAGAAGCTTTAGAAGATGGAATAGAAGTGGAAAGCGTTGCTTTGTCCGAAGACGAAAAACGCGCTATTATTCAATTCTTAGAGAATGAAGAAACTTTGATTGAACAGGAGTCTTCACATTCGGACGAAGGTTCTACAGACGAAGAGGAAGACGCAAAACCTGTTTTTAAGGGTGTATATCAGGATAGTGCGACGAAAGCAGAAGAGAATAAATCCTCTGGATGGACTCTTTTGGTAGTTGGATTTGCCGGTATGATTTTCCTTGCATTGTCTTTCTTTGATGTGATTCCGCTGGGACTATCCGGAACTACTGGATACATGACTTATGGTGTAGTCTGTGCTTTGTTTATTCTTTTTATCGTGATGGGCTTTGTTTCCATGCGTTCCTCTAAAGTATTTGCTAAGGAGGCAGAAACAGAGAATACTCTCAAAGATGCCATTGAAATTTGGTGCCTGGACAATTTCAATAGTTATGAAATTGATGTTGAGCTTTTTGGCGGCGAGGACATTACAGAAGAGGAAAAATATTTCCGCAGAACCTCTTATATGAAAAAGAGAATTTGCAAGCAATTCGTTAATTTAAACGAAGATTTTCTAGATCATTATTTAGATGAAATCTATACAGAAATATTTGAGTAGATTTTGTTTGGTGGTGAAGAAAAAGGAGACCTGTATGAAGGTTGATATTGTTTGCGTAGGCAAAATAAAAGAAAAATTTTATGTGGAGGCGCTTGGTGAGTACAGCAAGCGCCTTCAAAAGTATGCACGCTTTGACGTGATTGAAGTGGAAGATGAAAAGACACCAGATAAGGCTTCGCAGGCTTTGGAAGACCAAATAAAGGCAAAAGAGGCTGCCAGAATTTTGCCAAAACTGAAAGACGATGCCTTTGTTATTTCTTTGGAAATATTAGGTCAAAAAATGGATTCTGTGAAGTTTGCTGATATGATTGAAAAGGCTGGAATTTCTGGCAAAAGTCATATACAGTTTGTCATCGGAGGGTCACTTGGACTTCATGATTCTGTGACAAAACGAGCAGACAAGCATCTTAGTTTTTCAGATATGACATTTCCACACCAATTGATGCGAGTTGTTTTGACAGAGCAGATTTACAGAGCGTTTCGTATTATTAACAATGAACCGTATCACAAGTAAATGCGAATACAACAGAAAATAGTATGCTATTTTCGGATTAACCATATTTTATCTATATGTATATAGGCATATATCCCCAAAAGGGTATGTGCCTATTTTTGTGGTCAAGTTTAAGAAAGGAGTAACATTAGGGTTCATCAGTAGTTTTCAATCTGTTCTCGGTTTATGAGGAACTTGTTACCTGCATTAGCATAATGTCAATTTGCCTCCCTCTTTTTGTGAGTGACTTTGATTGACACAGTTTGTAGTTCGTGATAAAATGAAAAAACACACGCAAAGCGTGGGTGATATATAAGGAGCAGTGTCATGGAAGAAAAGCGTATAGAGTTAGAATATCAGCAAAGAGAACTTCGTATACTAAGAGAGGAACTAGGATTAAATCGTAAGGAATTTGCAATCGAATATGGAATTCCACTTCGTACAGTAGAGGATTGGGAGCATGGAAAAAGAAAGATGCCGGACTATGTTCTAAGATTACTTGTTTATAAGGCTAAGATAGACATACTTGCCCAGAAAAATAAAGAAGAACAGGCGGAGAAAACTAAATCAAAAAATGTAAACATTATAGTTGACTCGGATGGCACAAAAATCGTACTGATTAATGATATTCGATTTAAAGGAAAGAAACGCGAAGAGTGGAAAGAAATTGAGAAGTATCTTGTTGAGTATGTAGGACGGTGTTATGAGATAGAAGAAAGTGCAGAAAAAATTTATATTGATACGGATTTTCCGGATGAGTTTGCCAATTCAGAGAGTAGAATTGCATTAAAAGGACCGGTATCTAAGGCAAAAGCAAATGCCTCCCAAGGTATTCCGGAATTAATTCAAATAGCAACGAAGGATACATTTGCAGAAAATGACAAGGAGAAGCATAAAAAAGATGCTAAGTTTGGTTGGTATCGCTATGATGTGCGATTTGCTTTGCCCGTGTATGACGATAAAAGTGGTGAATTGGCAAGATACAATATTTTTTCTGCTAAGATGCTGGTCAGACATGCGGAAGATGGAAAGAAGTATTTGTATGATTTTCTGAGAATTAAAAAGGAAACGGGGAGCCCGCTTGAGTAATAATGCTGTACGGTGAAAACCCATTTCCTTCTCATAGACCGAGAATAGCACGGATTTATTTGTTTGTCAATAAAGAATTTGGTACAATGGTTAAGAATAGCACTTGGGTATGATATGGCGAACCGTATCATAAATAGAATTCTTTGATTGCAGACATTTATATTATATGTTAAAATTAAATAACAAAAAGCAACCGCCACACAAGGTGGTTAGCCATTAAAAGTTAAGTTTATAATAAACTCACCTGATACCGGCCAAGTACATAGGTGAGTTTATTTATTTTCGCTTGTTATTCCTATCTATGTAGGCAAGCAGTGTAACGATTAACATTGAGAAAGCGATCATCAAAGATATTGCTTTAAACATAGTCATCATTATCACCATCTCCCTTCTAAAATTAGTACGGGAGGCTAAACACCCAGCTCTGCAAAGCAGAGGTTGTACACGGTTGCATATGTGATAATATCATATTTCGAACATTTGTTCAATGGAATATAAAATAAGATAGAAAAAAATGGATCTAGAAGGTATAATATTATCAAATAAATTTATATGGGAGAAAAGTATGGATAAAATAATCGAATATATCTTAGACCAAACCAAGGCTATACTTGCGATTGATAGCCCAACAGGATATACCAAGGATGGCGCCAACTATCTGATGGAAGAATACAAAAAGTTGGGTTATGAACCAGTCATGACAGTAAAGGGTGGCGTTCTCGTTGACCTTGGTGGTCAAAATGATAAAGATGGACTTTTGGTGGAAGCACACATGGATACTTTGGGTGCCATGGTGTGTGAAATCAAAGGGAATGGACGCCTTCGTTTGACTCCACTTGGAGGACTTAATCCAAACAATGCTGAAGCAGAGAATTGTCGTGTTATTACACGATTTAATGGTAAATATGAAGGAACATTTCAATTAAATAATGCATCTATTCATGTGAATAGAGATTACAATGATACCAAGCGTGGCTATGATGCTATGGAAGTGGTATTAGATCATAAGGTGTTTAGTAAAGAAGATACCGAAAAATTAGGTATTATGGTAGGAGATATTGTAGCCTTTGACCCAAGGACAACTATCACTTCTGAAGGATATATTAAGAGTCGTTTCTTAGATGATAAATTGAGTGTTGGAATTTTGCTTGGTCTGGCCAAATTCTTAAAGGAAAATAATATTATTCCTAAGAGAAGAATCTATCAGCATATCACTGTCTATGAGGAAGTAGGACATGGTGCTTGCGGCACTGTTCCAGATGGAGTTACCGAAATCCTTTCTGTGGATATGGGGTGTGTTGGTGAGGGCTTGGGCTGTCAGGAACACCAGGTTTCTATCTGCGCTAAGGATGGTAGAGGTCCATACAATTATGAAGTAGTGAGCAAACTGATTGAAGCTGCCAAAGCAAAAGAATTGGACTATGCCGTGGATGTTTATCCATATTATAGTTCAGATGCAGATGCCGCACTTACCGCAGGTTATGATGTAAAGCACGGATTGATTGGAGCAGGAGTATATGCGTCTCATGGTTACGAAAGAAGCCATGTGGATGGAGTGAAGAATACTCTTGAATTGTTAAAAGCATATATACAAATGTAACATATAAAAATGAGATGTTTTCAGGTGTGAAGCTGGGAGGCTTAATCTATGAGAATGTATGATTTGATTTCCAAAAAGAAACTGGGAGAAGCGCTAACCAAAGAAGAAATTGAATTTATGGTGACGGGATTTACAGATGGATCTATTCCTGATTATCAGATGTCTGCTATGATGATGGCAATCTATTTTCAAGGGATGAATCCAGAGGAAACGGTAGCGCTTACTATGGCCATGGCAAAAAGTGGGGATATGCTTGATTTGAGTGCTATTGATGGTATTAAAGTTGACAAACACAGTACTGGTGGCGTAGGAGACAAGACTTCGCTGGCACTTACACCAATGGTTGCGGCCTGCGGAATTCCTGTTGCCAAAATGAGTGGCAGAGGTCTTGGACATACAGGTGGAACCATAGATAAATTGGAAAGTTTTCCTGGATTTTCAACTGGGATTGAAACAGAGCAGTTTATCTCACAGGTAAACGAAATTGGTATTGCTATCATGGGTCAAACAGCTGATTTGGCTCCAGCAGACAAAAAATTATATGCTCTCAGAGATGTAACAGCAACTGTGGACAATATGTCATTGATTGCTAGTTCAATTATGAGTAAGAAATTGGCAGCTGGCGCAGATGCTATTGTATTGGATGTAAAAACAGGAAGCGGAGCCTTTATGAAAGAGGAAGCGGATGCAAAAGCACTTGCTAAGATTATGACGGATATCGGAAATGGTGTTGGAAGATGCACTAAAGCAGTCATATCAGATATGGATCAACCTTTGGGCTTTGCGGTTGGTAATGCGCTAGAAGTTATTGAAGCAATTGAGACCTTAAATGGAAATGGACCAGAAGATTTTTCTTTACTTTGCATGGAACTTGGCGCACAGATGCTTCTAAGTGCCAATAAGGCTCAAACAGTAGAGAAAGCAAAAGCAATGCTTTTAGAAGTTATTGATAATGGTAAAGCACTTGATAAATTGGCTGAGTTTGTAAAAGCACAGGGTGGCGATGAATCTTATGTTTATCACCCAGAGAAATTTACACTTGCTATGTTTAAAAGACCGATTAATGCGCCTGTATCTGGCTATGTTTCGCATATTGAATGTGACGAGATAGGTGTTTGCTCTTTGATGCTCGGTGGAGGAAGAGAAACCAAGGATAGCGAGATTGATCTTTCTGTGGGATTTGTTTTGCAGAAAAAAGTGGGTGACTATGTAGAAGCAGGCCAACCATTGGCAATCATGTATGGAAATGATATAGCCAAAATGGATATGGCAGAAGAGCGTTTTGTGAAAGCATATACATTTTCAGATATTAAACCCGCGGAATGTCTTATGATAAAGGCTGTTATATCTTAAATAAATTGTATGTATCAATCTTGATAGAAAAGCATAAAGTATGGTATGAGAAATATTAAAATAAATATTAGAAATACCATTACTGATACTTTGAATATCCCTAAAGATGTTTCCTGCGGTGCTATGATTTTGACTGTGACAGGAAATAGAGAGGTATTTGTTGAAAACTATAAGGGGATAGTAGAATATACAAGTACTGAAATTCGACTTCAGGCAAAGTGCAACCAGGTTTTGTTCCAAGGCACAGATTTATGTATCGAATACTACACAAATGAAGACATGAAGATAAGTGGCATTATTAAGCAAATAAGCTATTTATAGGAGAATGGTGTAGTAGTGCAAAAGTTATTTCTATTTATACATGGATATATTTATATACGCATAAGTGGTTTTGCCCCAGAAAGGTTTGTGAATCTATGTGGTAACAGAGGGATTTTTTTGTGGGGAATTCAAAAGGAAGATGAAGTCTATTTCATGTATATGAAATTAAAGGATTTTTTTCTGATTGCACCACTTGTTCGAAAAACAAAAGTAAAGGTAGTTCTATTGAAAAAAATAGGACTACCTTTTTTAGTGCCAGAAATCTATAAGCGTAAATTTTTTATGTTAGGTCTAGTGACAACCTTCTGGCTATGGTGGATTTCATCCTTCTTTGTTTGGAAAATCGACTTAGTAGGAAATGTTCAAATTACAAATGAAGACATTCTTAGGACCTTGCAGGAACAAAATGTTATGGTTGGGGGAATGGTAAAAAATGTAAACTATGAAGAATTAGAAAAATTTTTAAGAAATACATATAACGAAATCATATGGATAAGTGTAAAACAAAACGGGACTATTTTAGAGATAAATATAAAAGAGAATACTACAATCTTGGAGGAACCGAAGGAGGAAAAAGCCTGTGATTTGGTTGCTACTGTAGATGGAAAGATTAAAGATATGGTAGTTCGAAAAGGAGTCCCGCTTTTATATATTGGTCAAGAAGTAAAATCTGGTGACGTGATTGTATCAGGAAGAATAGAAATATTAAATGATGATACTACCGTCCGAGAAGTGAAAATGGTTCACTCAGATGCCGATGTGTGGATTGAATATCAACTGCCAGTTAATATTGTTATTCCAAAAGTATATATTGAAAAGTATTACACTGGCAGAACAGAAAAGGATTATAAATTGCTATTAAATGGTGGACGAAGTTTTGAAACAAAAAGAAAGATTTCTTTTCAAAACTATGATCAGATATGGGAAACAAAGGAATATCCGAAAGTATTATTGTGGAATGTTCCTGCTCATATTATTTGTATCTTTAGTCGAGAATTTTATGAAATAGAGTATGAAAATGATTTAAATGAAGCTAGCCAAAAATTAGAAGATGCTTTTCGTGTATTTCTTGTAAATTTGAATGAAAAAGGGGTACAAATAATCTCAAAAGATGTTAGAATAGAAGAAGGGTCTGACAGATGGATTTTGACCGGCACCGTGACAGCCTTACATCAGGCGAAAGAGGAACGATTAATAGAGGAAGTATATGAGTGAAATGACTTATATGCTGGATATTCCAGCACAGCACATGCAAAATATATTTGGTCGTAATGATCAATATATTTTGAAACTTGAAAAGGATTTAAACGTTACAATTATAGACCGCAATGGAACTGTAAAAATTAGTGGCCAAGAAAGCAATGTGAAGAAGGCTGTTTCTATTTTGAGCCAACTGATGGAATTGTCTAAACGGGGAAATGAAATACAGGAGCAAAATATGGATTATGCAATTGAACTTGGGAAAGAGTCCCAGGAAGATGTTTTAACAGAAATAGATAGCGATTTGATTTGTCATACTATCAATGGCAAACCAATTAAGCCAAAGACTTTAGGACAGAAAAATTATGTAGATGCGATTCGCAAATCTATGATTGTTTTTGGTCTAGGTCCAGCAGGTACAGGTAAGACGTATTTGGCTATGGCTATGGCTATTACAGCATTTAAAAACGAAGAGGTTGGTCGTATTATTTTGACGAGACCAGCCATCGAAGCAGGCGAGAAACTTGGATTTTTACCAGGAGATTTGCAGAGTAAAGTGGATCCTTATTTAAGACCACTCTATGATGCTTTGTATCAGATTATGGGTGCGGAGTCATTTGCCAAGAATATGGAAAAAGGATTAATTGAGGTTGCTCCTCTTGCTTACATGAGAGGTCGTACTCTGGACAATGCTTATATTATTTTGGATGAAGCTCAAAATACCACTCCAGCCCAGATGAAAATGTTTTTGACACGTATCGGGTTTGGTTCAAAGGTTATCATTACAGGAGATGCATCACAGAAGGATTTAGCGCCAGGTACAGTCTCTGGCTTGGATGTAGCAACCAAAGTTTTGTCCAAAATGGATGAAGATATTGCTTTTTGTCATTTGACCAGCAAGGATGTTGTGAGACACCCATTGGTTCAGAAGATTGTTAAGGCCTATGAAGCTTACGAAGAAAAAGAATTAAGAGACAGGAAGAGAAGAACAGCAAATGCAAAGAAAGAAAAGAAATAAGCCAAATTGGATAAAGGTGTTTCAGAGAATTCTTGTTTATCTCTGTTCTGTTGCTCTTTTTGCAGCCTTGTGTTATTTGAAGGGCTTCGAATTGGATATAATGTTGTCTTATACTGTCCTGATGGGAGTAGGGGTAGGCATTGTATTTGTAGTGACGGCTTTATTTGACGAAAAAAACATGTTCAAATACGACAATGGACAACATTTAGAGAGATTCTACTTTATTTGGTTTGTTTCAATTTGTTTTTCCATTGGTTTTAGTTTTTTGCCAACAACTGGATGGCCATTTCTGTTTTTGTTTGTGTTGTTGGCTTTATATAGCAATACAGTTTTGGGGATTATTTCCGGAATAGTTTTACTTACCGTCAGCGTTATGCTTTCCGGTGCATCAATGTCCATCTTTGTATTGTATCTGTTTGCAGGCCTGGTAGGAATTTGCATGTTCTCGAAATTGGATGAGAACTATCGCATAGGAATTCCTCTTTTGGTTTCTGCAATGATGCTTTTGCTAACGCTTACAGCAGGAGTGGTTCTTTTTGAAAATTCGAAATTAAAGATAGAATTATTTATTATACCTTTTCTCAATGTAGTGATTTCGACTATTTTGTTAATTATATTGCTGAAAGTATTTTCTGCTACCGTTATTTTTAAACACAGGGATGCTTATCTGGAGATAACGGACCCTGAGTATACGTTGATGGTACAGCTAAAAGATAAGTCTAAGTCGGAATACTATAAGGTCCTACATACAGCTTATTTTTGTGATCGTATTTGTAAGAGATTAGGATTGGATTCGGCTGCATGCAAAACAGCAGGATATTATCATGCCATAGGTTGTTTGACAGAGCATCAGACATGGGAGGAAATTTTAGATATATGTCATCAACATAAGTTCCCAGAGCCTGCGATTGATTTGCTGGATGAATATTTAAATGATGGAACTGTTATGAAACAAAAAGAGACGGCAGTTTTGGTTTTTAGCGAAGGTGTTATTTCATCCATTTTATATTTATTGCATCATGACAACCAAGGAAATAGTAATAAATTAGATTATGACCAAATCATTGAAACAGTTTTCAAAACGAAATTATCAACAGGCAAATTGGATGCTAATTCACTGACACTGGACGAGTTAAGCACCATGAAGAACATTTTTAAAGAGGAGAAACTGTATTATGACTTCTTACATTGAAAATGAAACAGATGTAGAATTTGATTTTCCTCTGCAAGAGATTGCGGATCAGGTAATTCTTCAGATTTTGGACACTGAAGAATGTCCTTATGAGTCTCAAGTAAATATACTGATTACAGACAATGCTGGAATCAGGGAGTACAATGCAACTTATCGTGATATAGACAAAGAGACAGATGTTCTTTCTTTTCCGAATATTGAATATGAAACACCATCTGATTTTACGGGGCTTGAGGATTTTGAAGCGGATTATTTTGATCCCGATTCAGGAGAGCTTATTTTAGGCGATATTATTTTGTCTGTGGATCGAATCAAACAGCAGGCAAAGGAGTATGGACATAGTGAAAAAAGAGAGTATGCTTTTTTGATTGCGCATAGTATGTTGCATTTGTGTGGTTATGATCATATGGAAGAAGAGGAAGCCAAAGTGATGGAAGCCAAACAGAAAGAAGCTTTAGAAGCATTAGGAATCACAAGAGAGTAATTGTTGAGGTTTTTTATGAACAAAATGGATGCTAGAAGAAAGCAGATATTGTTTTTGATCTATACATTCGGATTTCTGATTTTGAATTATATCTGTTCAAAACTCAGTATCAAAACAGGGGGATATTTAATGGTTATCGCCTTGATTTTTGTGTGCTTTTTTCTGCCGTTTTTTTCTTTTTTACCCATTGCAATTGAAAAACCATTGAGAGCTAGAATTAGTAAAGGGCAAATCAAAAATGCTAATGGGCTTTGGAGTGTTGTCTTTGGTTATACTCTCTTTACATCGGTTTTGCTTGGAATAGTAATGGCGTTATTTGTTCCTTCGTTTGCGAAAGAGGTTTTGCAATTGTCAAGTGTATCTTTTTGCGTACCTTTTTTTGCTCCTGCATTCGTCTTTTTTGCTTTAAGCAGGGCTTTGTGTGTTTATTTTCAGGGGAAAGGTTCTGGACTTCAAACGGTCATTTCCTCTGCGTTAATTATTTGTTTTACTGTTCTATTTGCTTATGTTTTTGGGAACCCACTTGCTCAATATGGTCAAAAAGTTGCAGATTTAATGGGCAATCAAGAGTTTAAAGAACAATATTTTATGACAGGATTGATTGTTGGTCTTGGTGTTGCTGCTGTTATCACTTTTATTTTTCTGTTTTTTGCTTTTTTCTTGTCTGTAAAAGAAAACAGTAGAAACAAAAACGCCATCCGCCAGACTGAACACAAAATAGATTCCACACGTATTTTCGTGGCGAATTTCTTTCCATATTGGTTTGCGACCTTGATGGTTTTATTGCCATTTATGCTTTCTTTTGTCCTGTTTTTCGAAAGATTCGAAGATAAAATAGCTGCTTTGAAAAACTTAGGAACTTTGTTGAATGAACAATACATACCATGGGCTATTTTTTCGCTACTTATATTTTCTTTCGTTGTATTAATTGTATCTCAGATTTCTACGTGGATTAAAAGAGAAGAGATTCGACAGGCAAGAGACGGTTTTAGGATTGGCCTTGTTTGGGTATTGATGGTCAGTTCCTTTGTGGCTGTTTGTCATATAGCGCTTGGATCTTGGAAAGTTGGTTTGCTGTTTTTTGGTGCAACCTTTGCGTATTTCTTTTTCACTCTTTTGTGGCAAGGAGGCAAGAGGAGAGGTGCATTGGTCAGCATGTTTGTTTCCATGGTGGCATCCATGTCAGTAAGTTTTCTTATGTCCGGAATGTTACAACAAGTAGACAATATTATTTTTATTCCAGCGACAGTCCAACTTGGAACGATGGCCTTTTGTGCAGGTTTTTTCTTGATTAAGCATTATAGATTTACACCAGATTGGCTTTCTGGATTTGCATTTCCTGTTCTCAGTAGTGCAATTTCGGGTCTATTTATGTATCTTTTGTCAAAAGCATTTGGCAATGATTTGGGAAGTGTTTTCTTATCGCTTTTGATTATTTTGCTTGGCGCAATTGTTCATATTATTATTTGTATGGCACTTCAGTGCGGAAATGACCATGATATGTTAAATCTTCCGGGCGGAAAACTATGGATTTATATAGGAAATCGACTACGTTTATTCCGTTAATTGAATAAAATCAAAAAATAAGCTGATACTGTTTACAAAAGGAGTATTTCATATGAAATTTGTAAAATGGATCAGTTTGTTTTTTATAGATGCTTTGATTTTCTTTTGTATTGGATTTTATTATGGCATGAAAACAGAGAATTTCTTTTATCCTGGAAGTAAGACCAACGAAACTTATCAATCTCCACATATTATTAGAGAGGAATCTGATGCTGAACCTGTAGCTGTAGAGGAGGAATGTATCACTAAGGATACTAGATATACAGTGAAGTCAGTTGTAATGCCGGATGAAGATATATCCAGTGAAACAATTGCTGTTCCAGAGCAGTATATTGGCATGAATCGAGAAACTTTTTTGGTGGCTATGGAAAATTATTCTCTGGTGCCGCCTACAGAGGAGCGCGAAAAAGGTTTTGTAAATGTGGAAGTGGAATCTTTTTCATCTTCTCAGGTCAAGATTACTATGTATTATGAGAATCCAGAAATCAAAAATTTCTTTTTGGCAGTTTTTGATCATCAGGTGATAGTATACGAAGAAGACAAAACAACGATTTTTATGAGGACAGGCATTCATCTGGAGGATTTGCCAGAAGAGATTCAGATGAAATTGATTGCTGGGATGACATTGGAAACAGAAGAAGAACTTTATAATTTTCTTGAGTCATATTCCAGTTAAGATTATACTGTAGACAAATTCTTTGAAAGGGACAAAACATGAAACAGCTAAATATCGCAGTTGTTGGTGGCGGCGCGGCAGGATTAATGGCTGCAATCGTTGCTAGTGAAAATGGCGCAAAAGTAGATATCTGGGAACGAAATGAACGTGTGGGCAAAAAGATTTTGGCTACAGGTAATGGGAAATGTAATTTTTCAAACAGACAAATGAGCATGGAGCATTATTATGGCAGTGATTTGTCTATTCCCCAAAAAATATTAAAAGAATTTGATGTGTCAGATACAGAACGTTTCTTTCAAAATTTAGGAATGATGATTCGAGCAAAAGATTCTTTGTTATATCCATATTCTGAGCAAGCCAGCACTGTGCTTGACACCCTTCGTTTCAAAGTGGCAGAGCAAGATATCCAAATCTTAACAGAAGAATTGGTAACGGAGATTAAAGCTCTTTCTGAATGTAAATTTATGGTTGCTTCGAAAAGAAAGTCGAAAGTATATGATAGAGTGATTGTGACATGTGGCGGTCTTGCTGCACCTAAAACTGGGTCTGATGGAAAAGGTTTAGATTTGGCAAAGAAATTAGGGCATAAAATCACAGCGCTTTATCCTGCTTTAACGGGTTTGAAGGTCAAAGACAATGATTTTAAAGCTATTTCTGGAGTAAGGTGTCAGGTGTCTATAGATATGCTGCTGGACGACAAGGTAGTCATGCACGAAAAAGGAGAATTACAATTGACAGATTATGGTGTATCTGGAATTGCAATTTTTCAAATGTCCAGAATTGCAGGAATGGGATTGGCCCAAAAACAAAAGGTTCAGGTTGTGGTCGACTTGTGTCCAGACATAGAACTTCAAGAATTGAGACTTTTATTGCAGCGTAAAAAACATCAATTTGCTGATAGAAATTTGGATAGTTTTTTGGCTGGCTTTATTAACAAAAAACTGGCATTATATCTTTCCAGAAAAATAAGTTTAAACCCTAACACTTTGATGAAAGAGATTAAGGATGACAAGATATATACCCTTGCGAATTTATGCAAGAAATGGATTTTGGATATTGTAGATATCAATTCCTTTGAGCAGGCGCAGGTTACAGCGGGTGGTGTCCACTTTGCGCAATTAGAGGATACTCTACAGTCCAAACTTCATCGTGGCTTATTTTTTGCAGGAGAAATTTTGGATGTAGACGGTAAATGTGGAGGCTACAATCTTCAGTGGGCTTGGAGCAGCGGTTTCGTGGCTGGCACAAATGCCTCTAAATCAAATTAGATTTATCAGGAGTAAATATGATTCGGGTTAATCAAATAAAAGTGTTTTATACATGTGAATTGAATATGGTTTATGAAAAGACCGCCAAAGCATTAAAAATACAAGTAAAAGACATTTTAGATTTACATATTGTTAAAAAATCCATAGATGCACGCAAAAAACCAGATATTTGGTATGTATATGTGGTAGATGTAAGTGTGAGGAATGAGAAAGAAGTGCTAAAGAGAGCGAAAAACCCCAATGCCTCTTTGGTAGAATACAAAGAGTATACTTTTCCGAATTCCGGAGAAGCACCCCTAAAGGAAAGACCCATCATTGTGGGTTCTGGGCCCGCTGGATTGTTCTGCGGATATTTTCTTGCAAAGGCAGGATACAGGCCGATTATCTTAGAACAGGGTAAATGCGTACAGGAAAGATTATCAGATGTAGAAGTATTTTGGAATACTGGCAAACTAAGTCCTTTTTCCAATGTGCAGTTCGGTGAAGGTGGAGCAGGAACTTTTTCGGACGGCAAATTAAATACATTAATTAAGGACAAAGATGGTAAAGGGAAGAAAGTTTTAGAAGTCTTTGTAGAGTGCGGTGCACCAAAAGAAATCCTGTATGACAGTAAGCCTCACATTGGAACAGATATATTGATGGATGTGGTAACGAATCTTCGAAACAAGATTATTCAGATGGGTGGAGAGGTTCGTTTTGAAAACAAATTGACAAATGTTTGCTTAAATCAACATGGGGAACTTTCTGCGATTGAAATAAATCATGCAGAAACGATTCCATGCTCGGTTTTAGTGCTGGCAATTGGACATAGCGCGAGAGACACTTTTTCTATGTTATATGAGCACAATATTTCTATGGAAGCAAAAGCCTTTGCGGTAGGAATGCGTGTTCAACATCTACAAAGCATGATTAACCAATCTCAGTATGGCGATGCTGACATGGAATTTTTGCCTACGGCATCTTATAAAGTGACTGCTCAGACTTCTTATGGAAGAGGTGTGTATTCTTTTTGTATGTGCCCAGGCGGATATGTGGTAAATGCTTCTTCAGAAGAAGGAAGGCTTACTGTAAACGGTATGAGTTATTCGAAGCGTGATGGAGCCAATGCTAATAGTGCTATTATTGTGTCTGTAACCCCAGAGGATTATGATAGTGATCATCCACTTGCAGGAGTAGAATTTCAGCGCCGATTAGAGCAAAGAGCATTCGAAGCCGGGAAGGGCATGGTACCGATTCAGACATTTGGAGCCTTTTGTAGCAAAGTATTGGGAGACAGTTTGCCCTCAGAGTTTACCTTTGAACCAGCTATTAAAGGTAAATATGCGGAGGCAGACTTAACAGATATATTGCCGACAGAATGTAACAAAGCTTTGATAGAGGGAATGCATCATTTTGGCAAAAACATAGATGGATTTGATAGAACAGATGCTATTTTGGCAGGAATAGAGAGCAGAACATCTTCTCCAGTAAGAATTCCTCGTGATCAGTTTGGCGAGGCCAATATCTCAGGGATATATCCATGCGGTGAAGGGGCAGGGTATGCTGGCGGAATTACTTCTGCGGCTATGGATGGCATCTTAATTGCAGAAAAGATAGCCTTAAAGTATGCAAAATGGTAGGATAAATCATTGACGAACGGTTTGGTATAAAGTAGAATAAAAAAAGTTATTCAAAAAGAGGAGAGGGTGTATAAATGAATTACCGTGAAGGATTAAAAGACAAAAAGAGAATAGTAATTAAGATTGGCTCATCTTCACTTCAGCACCCCCAGACTGGTGATTTGGATTACATGAAGCTGGAAAAATTAGTCAGACAGCTATGTGATATACGCAATCAGGGAAAAGATGTGATTTTAGTTACTTCTGGAGCCATTGCGGTAGGCAAAAAAGCAGTTAGCGTTTCTGGGCATCAACCAAACAAGGACAATCCTCTTGCTTTTAAGCAGGCTTGTGCTGCAATCGGGCAGGCAAGACTTATGATGACTTACCAGAAGATATTTGCGGAATACAATCAGATTGTGGCTCAGATATTGATGACGAAAAACACTTTCGTAGATGACCACAATCGCTTTAATGCACACAATACATTTTCAGAACTGTTGGATATGGGAATTATTCCGATTGTAAATGAAAATGATACCATTGCCACATACGAAATTCATGTCGGAGAGAACGATACTCTGATTGGAGACAATGATACTCTATCTGCGGTAGTAGCCGCTTTGACAGATGCGGATCTGTTAATCCTGCTTTCTGACATTGATGGACTATATACAGATGACCCACGTAAGAATCCAGATGCAAAGTTTATTCCATTGGTTGAAAAACTAACAGATGAACATATGAATATGGGCAAGGCAAGCACTGGAAGCAATGTGGGAACTGGCGGTATGAATACCAAGATGACTGCTGCCAAAATCTCAACCAATTCTGGAGCAGATATGATCATTGCCAATAGCAAGGATGTAACTATTTTAAATCGTATTATATCTGGACAAGAGGAAGGAACCTTGTTCCTTGCCAATGAAGATCCTAATTTTGACTTGCCAGATTTTATTATGAATCTACATAAATAATAGAAAGGACCCTAATATGGCCACATTAGAAGAAAAGATTGCTCGTATCAACGAGTTATATCACAAATCCAAAAACGAAGGTCTGACAGAGGCTGAAAAAGAAGAACAGGCTACATTAAGAAAAGAATATGTTGCCAATGTGAGAGCAAATCTCAGAGGCACTCTAAACAATGTTGATTTGGTTAATCCCGATGGTAGCGTTGAAAATTTAGGAGAAAAGTACGGAGACCAAAACACACATTAATAGGAGATGCTTTCATGGATAAAAAGAGCCTTAGAAAACAAATGCTAGCCAAAAGAGCTAGCATTACAGAACAGGAACGAGAAAGAGCTGAGATTTTAATGAATGAAAAGCTCTTTGGTCACCTGTGGTTTTATAAGGCCTCCAATATCCTTCTTTATGTAAGCTATGGAAGTGAGATTAGCACCATAGAACTTATGAAAGAAGCCTTTCGATTATCGAAAAAAGTATATGTGCCTAAAGTGATTGGCAAAGAAATGCGCTTTTTCAGAATCCATAGCTTAGAGGATTTAAAAGAAGGGTATAAAGGCATTTTGGAGCCAATAGATGAGGCGGAAGAGTTTCAGGCTATACCGGAGAGAGAAGAGGATACCCTTATGATTATGCCCGGTGTGGCCTTTGATTGTTTTAGAAACCGACTTGGTTATGGTGGTGGTTATTATGACAGGTATCTGTCTGACAAGCCCTTTTTACATACGATTGCTATTGGCTTTGCCTGCCAAATGACGGAAGGGATTGAACCGGAAGAGGGAGATATTAAACCAGGTCAGATTATTTGTTTATGAGGGAGTAGGAAAATGAGTACAAATTTAGTAGAAATGGGACAAAAAGCAGTAAAGGCGAAATATGAATTACAGGGGTTGACTACAGCAGTCAAAAACAATGCCTTGATTGTATGTGCAAATGCTCTTATAGAGAGTACAGATGAAATTTTACTTGCAAATCAACAGGATATTGACAAGGGTATATCTGCCGGCATGCACCCAGGGTTGGTAGACCGACTTCGACTGACAAAGGACCGTATTGAAGCCATGGCTGAGGGTCTTAGACAGATTGTAGAATTGGAGGACCCAATTGGTCAGATTATGGATACTTTTGAAAGACCTAATGGTCTTAAGATTTCTCAAATCAGAGTTCCTTTGGGCGTTATTGGAATCATTTATGAATCCAGACCTAATGTGACAGCAGATGCTTTCGGCCTTTGTTTTAAAACAGGAAATGCGGTCATATTAAAAGGTGGCAGTGATGCAATTTCTTCCAATATTTGTATCGCGAATGTGCTTAGAAAGGCTCTTTTTAGTCAAGGAATCACTGCGGATGCGATTCAGATGATTGCGGATACAGACCGTGCAGTTACCAATGAATTTATGAAGCTAAATCAATACGTGGATGTGTTGATTCCAAGAGGTGGCGCAGGACTGATCAAAAGTGTTGTAGAGAACAGTACAATTCCTGTCATTGAGACAGGCACTGGAAATTGTCACATTTACGTGGATGAATTTGCAGATTTGAATTTGGCTGTTCAGATTATTTTCAATGCGAAAACTCAAAGAATTGGTGTATGTAACGCTTGTGAATCCTTGGTTGTACATGAGAAGATTTTGCAGGATTTCTTGCCAAAATTAGAAACTGCTTTGAAAGAAAAGCAGGTGCAGCTTAGAGCAGATACCAAGGCATTTTCTTGCCTTGAAGATGTAAAAGAGGCGACAGAAGAAGACTTTGGAACAGAATATTTAGACTATATTTTGTCTATTAAAACTGTGGCAAATATTCAAGAGGCTATTGAACATATTAATACGTACAATACAAAGCATTCAGAGGCGATTATTACGTCCTCCAAAGAAAATGCAGATTTATTTTTGCAGTGCGTCGATGCTGCTTGTGTGTATGTAAATGCGTCAACCAGATTTACAGATGGTTTTGAATTCGGGTTTGGCGCAGAAATAGGTATCAGTACCCAAAAATTACATGCCAGAGGACCAATGGGACTTAGAGAGTTAACCTCCTACAAATATACAATTGTAGGAGAAGGTCAGATTCGTAAATAGAATGAGAGGTTTTTATGTCTAGAGTAATTGATTTATTTATGCAGTATGTCAAAATTGATACGGAATCAGATGAAAGGCTGCTTACTACTCCTTCTACTATGAAACAACATGATTTGGCGGAAGTTTTAGTTTCACAGTTAAAGGAGATGCAAGCACAGGAAATCACATATGACAAGGAACATTGCTATGTATATGCTACCATTCCTGCCAGCGAAGGTTACGAACAAAGTCCTGTCATTGGTTTGATTGCACATATGGATACATCACCTGCTATTTCTGGAAAAGGTGTAAATCCAAGAATTATATCTAATTATGATGGCAAAGACATTGTATTAAACCATGAACTTGGCGTGGTTTCAAAAGTTTCTGATTTTCCAGATTTGCTACTCTATGTTGGACAGGATTTGATTGTCACTGACGGAACAACTCTTTTGGGGGCAGATGATAAGGCTGGTGTAGCAGAGATCATGGCCATGGCAGAGTATTTGCTTGCTCATCCCGAAATCAAACATGGTAAAATTCGTATTGGTTTTACGCCAGATGAAGAAGTTGGTGCTGGTGCAGATTACTTCGATGTGAAATTGTTTGGCGCTGATTTTGCCTATACTGTAGATGGTGGTCGTATTGGTGAACTTGAATACGAGAATTTCAATGCCGCTGGTGCAAGAGTGAAAGTGCAGGGTAGAAGCGTTCATCCTGGCGATGCCAAAAACAAGATGAAAAATGCACTTTTGATGCTTATGGAATTTCAAAATATGCTTCCTGTGCAGCAGAACCCAATGTATACAAGTGGATATGAAGGATTTTTTCATTTGGATCATATAGAGGGAACTTGTGAATATGCAGAGGGCGATTACATTATTCGTGACCATGACAGAGCGAAATTCGAAAGCAAAAAAGAACTTTTCTTGAAAACTGCAGATTATCTCAATCAGAAATACGGTCCTGGCACTGTCACTGTAGATATGAAGGATTCCTATTTCAATATGAGTGAGATTATTGCAAATCATATGTTTTTAATCGACAAAGCCAAAGAGGCAATGATAGAGATGGGGATTGAACCAATCGTGAGTCCAATTAGAGGCGGTACAGATGGCGCCAGATTGTCCTTTATGGGCTTGCCATGTCCCAATCTTGGCACGGGAGGACACAATTTCCACGGCAAATATGAATTTGCATGTGTTCAATCCATGGAAAAGAATGTGGAATTTTTAATTAGACTTTTGGAGAAGCATTATGAATCCATTTAACACAGAAACAGAAAAACAGTATTTTTATCTGGACAAATGTAAAGAACATGTAATAGAGCTTGCAAGACAACTAGGCAGAACACCTACTGCATGCGTTACCACATTTGGATGCCAAATGAATGCCAGAGATTCCGAAAAATTAGTTGGTATATTGCAGCAGGTAGGCTATCAAGTTATAGAAGAAGAAACAGCCGATTTTGTCATCTTTAATACCTGCACGGTTCGTGACAACGCAAATCAAAAAGTATATGGCAGACTAGGCAAATTAAAAAGTACGAAGCGCAAGATACCACACATGAAGGTTGCTTTGTGTGGTTGCATGATGCAAGAGCCTTCGGCTATTGAGAAAATACGCAAGAGTTATTCTTTTGTCAATTTGGTTTTTGGTACTCACAATATTTTTAAGTTTGCAGAACTTTTGTATGGTACCTTCGTGCAGGACAGGATGCTTGTGGATGTATGGGAAGATACTGATCAGATTGTAGAGGATTTACCTTGTACACGTAAATATCCATTCAAATCTGGCATCAATATTATGTTTGGATGCAACAATTTTTGTAGTTATTGCATAGTT
This sequence comes from Lachnospiraceae bacterium, assembly GCA_017453065.1. Classification (GTDB taxonomy): domain Bacteria; phylum Bacillota; class Clostridia; order Lachnospirales; family Lachnospiraceae; genus Acetatifactor. The sequence continues at coordinate 72,753 of JAFTKW010000003.1, forward strand.
CCTTATGTCAGAGGTAGAGAGCGTAGTAGGGAACCTAAAGACATCCTAGCGGAAATTAAAGCACTGGTCGCTGATGGTGTTGTAGAAGTCATGCTTTTAGGACAAAATGTCAATTCTTATGGCAAAACCCTTTCCACTCCGATGACCTTTGCTCAGTTGCTAACTGAAATTGAAAAAATAGAAGGGCTTAAAAGAATTCGCTTTATGACATCTCATCCAAAGGATTTGTCAGAAGAACTAATTCAGGTGATGAAAGCTTCCAATAAGATATGCAAGCACCTTCATCTGCCGCTTCAATCTGGTTCTACGCGCATATTAGAAGCGATGAATCGTCGCTATACGAAAGAACAGTACTTAGCATTAGCAAAACATATCAAGGAGGAAATTCCTGATATTGCGTTGACTACGGATATTATTGTTGGTTTCCCTGGGGAAACCTCAGAAGATATTGATGAAACCATAGATGTAATCAAACAGGTCGGCTATGAGAATGCGTTTACTTTTATATATTCCAAAAGAACAGGTACACCTGCAGCGGCTATGCCAAATCAAGTATCAGAAGAATGGGTAAAAACAGAATTCGAAAGGGTATTGAAAACTGTGCAAGAAACTGCTAGACTTACCGTTGGCAAATATGAGGGAACCAGTCAGGAGGTTTTGGTAGAAGAAATAAACGAACAGGATTCTACTCTGGTTTCTGGACGTATGTCCAACAATACCATTGTTCATTTCAAAGGAGATGCATCTTTGATTGGTACATTGGTAGATGTATATTTAGATGAATGCCATGGCTTTTATTATATGGGCCATAGGATTTAATTTATAGATACATATGAGGAGAAATTTTAAAATGGAAAAATTGAAACCAAAGCTATTTTCGGTATTGAAAACTTATTCGAAAGAGCAATTTGTGAAAGACGTCATTGCAGGTATCATTGTGGCAATCATTGCATTGCCTCTTTCTATTGCTTTAGCACTTGCCTCTGGCGTTACACCTGAAAAAGGTATTTATACAGCTATTATTGCTGGATTTATTATTTCCTTTTTGGGCGGAAGCAGAGTGCAAATTGCTGGACCTACTGCTGCCTTCGCTACAATTGTAGCTGGAATTGTTGCAAAGAACGGCATGGATGGCTTGATCGTTGCCACAGTACTTGCAGGTATTTTCTTGATATTAATGGGTGTATTTCGACTGGGAAACCTGATCAAATTTATCCCATATACTATTACAACCGGTTTTACATCAGGTATCGCGGTAACTATTTTGGTAGGACAGATCAAAGACTTTCTTGGTTTGACAGTAGTTTCCGAAGAACCTTTGATTGAAACCATGGAAAAGCTTACTGCTGTATTTGAGTTTATACATACCATCAACTGGTGGGCCGTATTGGTAGGTGTTGTCTGCATGGTGATTTTGATTGGATGGCCATTTTTGCCAGGCTTTTTCAAAAAAATCCCACCTTCTTTGATTGCAGTACTTGTGAGCATTGGTATGGTAAGTCTGTGTAATCTTCCAGTGAATACCATTGGAGACCTTTATGTGATTTCCAGCGATTTACCTTCTTTTTCTATGCCAAATGTAAATATGGATTTAATCAAAACAGTACTTCCAGATGCCTTTACAATTGCGATTCTGGCAGCGATTGAATCCCTTCTTTCCTGTGTGGTTGCAGATAGTATGGTAAACAGCCGTCATCGTTCCAACATGGAATTGATTGCTCAGGGTGCTGGTAATATTGCATCTGTTCTTTTTGGCGGAATTCCTGCTACAGGTGCCATTGCTAGAACTGCTGCCAATGTAAAAAATGGCGGTAGAACACCAATTGCAGGCATGGTTCACGCGCTGACACTTTTGCTTATTTTAGTGGTTTTGATGCCTTATGCAGCACTAATTCCAATGCCAGCTATTGCTGCCATCCTGTTTATGGTTGCTTACAATATGTCTGAATGGAAGCATTTTGTGAAACTGTGCAAAACAGCGCCAAAGAGTGATATTCTTGTTTTGGTAACTACTTTTGTGCTGACCATCGTGTTTGATTTGGTTGTAGCAATTGCGGTTGGCCTTCTTTTGGCTATTGTGTTGTTCATGAAGCGCATGAGTGATGTAACTCAAGTGGAAGGCTGGAAATATGTAGATGACGATGAGGATCCAGACAGATTGGCATTGAAAAAGGTTCCTGAGCACACAGTTGTGTATGAAGTAAATGGTCCATTGTTCTTTGGTGCTGCAGATAAAATTCTTTCCATTGTTGTTAACAAAGATACCAATGCTTTGATTTTGCGCATGAGAAGCGTGGGTGCGATTGATGCGACAGCAATGAACAATCTTCAAACCTTGTTAAAACAGTGCAAAGAAAAAAATGTACAATTAATTCTTTCACATGTAAACGAACAACCTATGTCCATAATGAAGAAAAGTGGCTTTTTTGATATGGTTGGACAGGACAATTTCTGCCCACATATTGATGACGCTTTGGAGAGGGCGAAACGTTTACAATAATCTAATTTTATGCTATATTTATAAGCGAGGACAAAGGCTTTATTGTCCTCGCTTTATTTGACCCAAAGGAGAAAAACCGTGGCTGAATTAACACCAATGATGCAAAAATATGTAGAGACCAAAGAGGAATACAAGGACTGTATTCTTTTTTATCGTTTAGGTGACTTTTACGAGATGTTTTTTGAGGATGCAATCACAGCATCCAGAGAATTAGAGATTACGCTTACTGGTAAGGACTGTGGCCTAGAGGAACGAGCGCCTATGTGTGGAGTACCTTATCATGCTGTAGAGGGTTATTTAAATAAACTGGTTTCCAGAGGATACAAAGTTGCTATCTGTGAGCAGGTTGAAGATCCCAAAATGGCAAAAGGACTTGTGAAACGTGAAGTAGTAAGAATCGTCACGCCTGGCACCAACTTAAATACCACAAGTTTAGATGAATCTAAAAACAATTATCTTATGTGTATTACATATACACCTGGCAAAATCGGTGTTTCTCTGGCAGATGTTACAACAGGAGACTTTTTGGTCACAGAAGTAGAAGATGGCAAGAAATTGCTTGACGAAATTGTTCGTTTTTCCCCCGCAGAAGTGATTTGTAATGATCCATTTATGGTAAGTGGATTTGATGTAGATGATTTAAGGGGTAGACTAGGAATTTGTGTTTATCCTTTGGATGCCCATTACTTTGATGACATTGGTGCGAGTGAATGCTTGAAACGTCATTTCAAAGTCAAAACGCTTATTGGACTTGGCTTGGAAGATTTCCCAACGGGAATGGTTGCAGCGGGAGCTCTGTTGCAGTATCTGTATGACACCCAAAAGATATCTCTGGCACATTTATCCCATATCTATCCTTACGTTACAAGCAAATTTATGCTTTTGGATAGCTCCACAAGAAGAAACTTAGAATTGTCAGAAACGCTTCGTGAGAAGCAAAAAAGAGGTTCTTTGCTTTGGGTATTAGACAAAACTAAAACTGCTATGGGTGGACGTATGCTTCGAAGTTACATTGAGCAGCCACTGATTGAACGCGAAGTCATTGAAAAACGTCTAGATGCCATAGAAGAACTCAACAAAGATGCTTGTTCTAGAGATGAAATTCGTGAATATTTAGGACCTATTTATGACTTGGAAAGGCTGCTTGCTAGAGTGAGCTACAAAACTGCCAATCCAAGAGATTTGATTGCATTTCGTAACTCACTGGAAATGCTTCCACACATTAAAACAGTACTTAAAGGTTTTCAGAAAGCACTTTTAGTAGAATATCAGGATTCTATTGATGACCTTCAGGATATTTATCAATTGATATTAAGTGCAATTGAAGAGGAACCTCCTATTACTATACGTGAAGGTGGCATTATCAAAGAAGGCTTCGATGAAAACATTGATATGCTGAAAAATGCCAAGAAAGAAGGCAAAAATTGGCTGGCTGCCTTGGAAGAAGAGGTCAAAGAACAAACTGGAATCAAGAATTTGCGAATCAAGTACAACAAAGTGTTTGGATACTATTTTGAAGTGACCAATTCCTACAAAGATTTGGTCCCAGCAGACTTTATTCGCAAGCAAACCTTGGCCAATGCAGAGCGATATACTACTCCTAGATTAAAAGAATTAGAAGATATGATTCTCAATGCAGAGGACAAATTGTACAATTTGGAATACGAATTGTTCTGTAAGATCCGAGATGCCATCGCCATGGAAATGGAACGAATTCAGGCCACCGCAAAAGCCATTGCTGGTTTGGATGTATTTACATCTTTGGCATTGGTGTCGGAACGAAATCGCTATGTTAGACCTAAGTTAAATGAAAAAGGTATTATTGATATCAAAGACGGTAGACATCCTGTGGTTGAAAAAATGATTGATCATGATATGTTTATTGCCAATGACACCTTTTTGGACAACAACAATCATTGTATATCTGTTATTACTGGCCCTAATATGGCTGGCAAATCCACCTACATGAGACAGACAGCACTGATTGTTTTGATGGCTCAAGTTGGTTGTTTTGTACCAGCAAAGAGTGCCAATATAGGTATCGTGGATCGTATTTTTACCAGGGTAGGTGCATCGGATGATTTGGCAAGTGGACAGTCTACTTTTATGGTGGAGATGAATGAAGTGGCCAATATTTTGCGAAACGCCACTTCAAACAGTCTTTTGATTTTAGATGAGATTGGACGTGGAACATCCACCTTTGATGGACTTAGCATTGCTTGGGCAGTCATTGAGCATATCAGCAACCGCAAACTATTGGGAGCAAAAACACTGTTTGCCACACATTACCATGAGTTGACTGAACTAGAAGGTAAAATGCACAATGTAAATAATTATTGCATTGCAGTCAAGGAACAAGGAGACGATATCGTGTTCCTGCGAAAGATTATTAAAGGTGGAGCAGATAAGAGTTATGGTATTCAAGTGGCCAAATTGGCAGGTGTGCCAGATATGGTTATTGATCGCGCCAAAGAAATAGCCCAACAGTTAATTGACAATGATATCATTGAAAAAATAAAAAGTATTTCTATTGAGACCAAAGGTTCCGATAACAGAGCTAAAAAAGTTGCTAAATACGACGAAGTGGATTTGGCTCAAATGTCTCTGTTTGACACTGTGTCGGATCAGGATGTGATCCAGGAACTGAAAGAAATCGATATCTCTAATTTGACTCCTATGGATGCAATGAATACGTTGTATCGCTTGCAAAACAAATTAAACAACAGATGGTAATTTAGGAGGTCACTATGGCAAAAATAGAAGTTCTAGATTCCAATACAATAGACAAAATCGCCGCTGGTGAAGTTGTGGAGAAACCACTGAGTGTTGTAAAAGAATTGGTGGAAAACGCCTTGGATTCCGATGCAACCGCTATTACTGTGGAAATCAAGGGTGGCGGTATAGATATGATCCGCGTTACTGACAATGGAAGCGGAATTGAAGGCACTCAGGTAAAGAATGCCTTTATGAGGCATGCCACAAGTAAAATTCGTACAGTAGATGACTTGAATCGTGTCACAAGTCTGGGATTTCGAGGCGAAGCGCTATCTAGTATAGCCGCAGTTGCCAAAGTGGAAGTGGTGACCAAAACAAAGGACAAGCTTACGGGCGTACATTACGTCATTGAAGGAGCTCAGGAAAGATTGTTTGAAGAGGTGGGTGCGCCGGATGGAACCACATTTATTGTTCGCAACTTGTTTTTTAACACTCCAGTAAGGCGCAAGTTTTTAAAACAAGCCACTACAGAAGGTGGATATATTATTGAATTGATGGAACATATCGCCATGTCTAGACCTGATGTGTCCTTCAAATTGATGGTCAATGGAAATGTTCGCTTTCATACTTCTGGTAATAAAGATTTAAAAGAAGTGATTTATCGTATTCATGGCAAAGAAGTAAGTAATATGTTGGTTGAAATTGATTATGAACGAGAGGGATTTCGCATTTATGGTTTTTTAGGCAAGCCAACTTTAAATCGTTCCAGCCGTAATTTTGAAACTTACTTTGTCAATGGAAGATATATCAAAAGCAATGTAATAGCAAAAGGAATTGAGGAAGGTTATCGTCAATATTTGATGCAGCACAAATTTCCTTTTGTAGTGTTACATTTTATGATTCAGACAGATTCTGTAGACGTAAATGTTCATCCTACCAAGATGGATGTGCGTTTTACGGAGCCGGAATTGGTAGGACAATGGATCGCGGATGCAGTTTGTGAAACATTATCCCAAAAAGAAATGATTCCCGAAGCATTTTTGACGGAAGATGTAAAGGAAGAGATTGTTGTCAAAAAAGAGTCAACTCCAGAACCTTTTGAAGAAAGACGTACCACTCAGTATAAAGTGGTCGAAGAAATGCGTTATGAGGCCTCAAGACCTTCTACTAGCACAGAATCCTCACTTAGACAAAGTGCTGTTTGGAGTCGTGTTTTGGGACAGGAGGAAGATGATTCCCTAAAGAATTTAGAAGGTACCAAAACAGTGATAAAAGCCGCTGAGCACATTTTGGTCGAAAAACCAGTTCAGCTTGATTTGTTTGAAGAAAAAATGTTGGATATTGACAATAGACAGCAGTACAAAATATTAGGACAAATCTTTGATACATATTGGATTATAGCCTTTAAAGACAAGATGTTTATCGTAGACCAGCATGCTGCCCATGAAAAAGTGAAATATGAACGTTTTATGAAGCAGTTTCATGAAAAAACAGTGGTTAGCCAAAGTCTCAATCCACCGATTATTCTTTCTTTGAGTGGCAAAGAAGAGCAGGTTTTGAAAGATTATTTTCATGTTTTTGCAGAGCTGGGATTTGAAGTGGAAGCCTTTGGCGGAAATGAATATGCCCTTAGAGCAGTGCCGACCGATTTGTATGGACTAAGCGAAAAAGAGATGTTTATCCAGGTTTTGGATGACCTGCTAGATAATTCTGGACTTGGCAATTTTGCATTGGTAGAAGAGAAAATTGCTTCTATGTCTTGTAAAGCCGCAGTCAAAGGCAATCATGCTATGTCCTTTGCAGAGATGGAAACCTTAATCGATGAATTGCTGACTCTAGATAACCCTTACAATTGTCCTCATGGACGTCCAACTATTATTTCTATGAGTAAATATGAAATTGAAAAGAAATTTAAGAGGATTGTTTAATGAAAAAGCCCCTAGTAATTTTAACCGGGCCCACAGCTGTTGGCAAAACAGCATTGTCTATTCGCCTTGCTAAAGCCATTGGCGGCGAAATTATTTCTGCGGATTCTATGCAGGTTTACAAAGGAATGGATATCGGCTCGGCCAAAATTAGTCACGAAGAAATGGATGGAGTTTGCCATCATTTGATTGATATTTTGTCTCCTGAAGAAGAATTCAATGTGATGATTTTTCAGCAGAAATGTAAAGAAGCCATGGAGCGAATTTACAAAGCAGGTCATATACCTATTTTGACGGGTGGTACTGGCTTTTATATTCAAGCTGTTTTGTATGATATCGATTTTTCTAAGGAGGAAGAGTCTGGTATCAGAAGCCGTTTGGAAGAAATTTCGAAGCAAAAAGATGGGCCTAGAATTTTACATGAAATGCTACAAAAAGTAGACCCTAAATCTGCAGAAGCAATTCATCTTAACAATGTTAAACGTGTGATTAGAGCTATTGAGTTTTATGAACTTACTGGAACTCGCATTTCGGATCACAACGAAGAAGAAAAGCAAAAGGAAGCCGCCTACAATAGCGCTTATTTTGTGTTGAATGACGAAAGAGAGTTGCTTTACAGACGAATCGATCAAAGAGTGGATGAAATGTTTGCAAATGGCTTGGTGGAAGAAGTCTCTAGATTAAAAGATTTCGGTTATCATCGACAGATGGTCTCTATGCAGGGCCTTGGATACAAAGAAGTTTTAGATTACTTAGATGGTCATATTTCTTTGGAAGAGGCAATTTACCTAATTAAGCGAGATACCAGACACTTTGCAAAAAGACAGCTCACCTGGTTTCGCAGAGAAAAGGATGTTGTTTGGGTAGACATGCCAAAGTTTCAATATCAGGAAGATTTAATATTAAATTATATGTTAGATGTATTAAAAGAGAGAGGAATTATTTGATTCATGAGTATTGCATTACAAGAAATGTACAGACAACTTGGAATTTCTAAAGAAGTCTATGATTTTGGTGAAGAAATATTAGAAGGATTAAAAGAGCGCTTTCAAGAAATTGATGCCATTGCAGAAGCTAATCAATTGAAGGTTTTGAAAGCTATGCAGGAAAAGCAAGTAGCAGAAGCGTGCCTTCTTGGAACCACAGGATATGGCTACAATGATTTGGGTAGAGATACTTTAGAAGAAGTTTATGCCGCTATTTTTCACACGGAAGATGCCTTAGTTAGACCACAGATTACTTGTGGTACTCATGCTTTGGCCTTGGCGCTTATGTCGAATTTGCGCCCTGGTGATGAGCTACTTTCTCCTGTAGGCAAGCCATACGATACCTTGGAGGAAGTGATTGGCATTAGACCATCTAAAGGTTCCCTTAGAGAATATGGCGTTACCTACAAACAGGTGGATTTATTGCCAGATGGTAGCTTTGACTTTGACAATATCAAAAAAGCGATCAATGATAAAACCAAATTAGTTACCATTCAGCGTTCCAAAGGCTATCAGACCAGACCAACATTATCCGTGGCCCGTATTGGAGAGTTGATTTCCTTTGTAAAAAACCTCAAACCAGATGTGATTTGTATGGTAGACAACTGCTATGGTGAGTTTGTGGAGACCATAGAACCTTCTGATGTAGGAGCAGATATGGTGGTTGGTTCCTTAATCAAAAATCCAGGGGGCGGACTAGCTCCAATTGGCGGATATATAGCCGGCAAAAAAGAATGTGTTGAAAACGCGGCTTATCGTTTGACTTCTCCGGGGCTAGGAAAGGAAGTTGGAGCATCCTTGGGTATTTTAAAGGATTTTTACCAAGGTATTTTTCTTGCACCAACTGTTACAGCTAGCGCATTAAAAGGAGCCATTTTTGCGGCGAATATTTATGAAAAATGCGGTTTTCATGTGGTGCCAAATAGTACAGAGAGCAGACATGATATTATTCAGGCAGTTGAATTTGGAACTCCAGAAGGTGTCATTGCGTTTTGTCAGGGAATTCAGGCTGCTGCACCTGTTGACAGCCATGTAACTCCAGAACCTTGGGCTATGCCAGGGTACGATGCAGACGTAATTATGGCTGCAGGAGCTTTTGTGTCAGGTTCCTCCATTGAACTTAGCGCAGATGGCCCAATTAAGCCACCATACGCTGTTTATTTCCAGGGTGGATTGACTTGGCAGCATGCCAAATTCGGTATTTTGAGAAGTTTACAGAGCTGCGTAGAAAGAGGAATTGTGTCGAAATTTTTTCAGTGATAAATGTATACATAAAATGGGAATTGTGGTAATATAATTTTTAATGATTGCACAAATGAGGGATGCGTTTTGAAGAGAATAAACTGGACTTTTGTCGTACTTGTATTAATTGGATTTGTGATTGGCAGATTCATAGGAACTTACTTTGGAGAATCCTGGTTAAACTATGGACAGACCTTTGGATTTAGCGAACCACTAGAAATTGATCTTGGATTTTTAGTATTTGTGATAGGCTTCCAAATCCGTATTACAATTGCAAGTGTTTTAGGCGTGATTTTGTCCTTGCTGGTTTATAAATTCGTCAAATAATCGATATGCACTTTCTGAAAGGAGAGTTGCATGAAATTAAACACACAGATTTTACCTTACGAGAAATTCAAACAATACGGAGCAGAAAGTTTAACAGACCAGGAACTATTGGCTATTGTGCTACGAACTGGTACGAAGAACTGTTGCGCCATGGAGTTGGCTGGAAAAGTTCTTGAGGAATGCCGATGCGGTAAACAAGGTCTTTTAGGCTTACACCGTATGAGTTTGGAACAATTGTCTGCTATCAAGGGCATTGGACCTGTAAAAGCGGTGAAACTGAAATGTATCACAGAATTGTCCAGACGCATTTCTCAGACTAATGCGTTTAACGGAATGGTATTTCAGCGTTCTGGTACGGTAGCGGCCTATCTGATGGAAAGCATGCGGCACTTGGAAAGAGAACAGATTAGACTTTTAATGTTGGATGCTAAAGGGCATCTACTGAAAGAATTGATATTGTCTAATGGTACTGCATCCATGTCGCCATTATCACCTAGAGAAGTTTTTATCGAACTGTTAAAAGCAGGTGCTATTCAATTTATTGTTACGCACAATCATCCAAGCGGGGATCCGACTCCAAGCAAGGAAGACCAAAGGGTCACTACAGTCTTGCAACAATTAGGAAGACAATTAGAGTTGCCTTTGATTGATCATATTATCATTGGCGACCATCAATATTTTAGTTTTAAAGAACATGGTTTACTATAGAAAGGAGTTGTCAAATTGGCAAATAATTCATTTGGTATTGATTTGGGTACCAACAACATTAAAATTTATTCAAGAAGCGATGATAGTATTCTGGTAGAAAAGAATATGATTGCAATTGAAAATAAGCATTCTTTATTTGCATACGGAGATTCCGCTTTTGAAATGTACGAAAAGGCTCCTGCCAACATCAACATTTCATATCCACTTAGCAACGGTGTAATCGCTGATATCAAAAATATGGAAACACTGATTCGTTACTTTATTGGAGATATTACTAAAGGAAACACAAAACCAGCTGATTTTTATATTGCTGTTCCTACCGATGTTACAGAAGTTGAAAAAAGGGCATTCTATGATTTGATTAAAGATTCTGGTGTGAAAGCCAAAAAGATTATGGTCGTAGAGAAAGCAGTTGCAGATGGACTTGGTCTTGATATTGATGTAAAGAACTCCCAGGGTGTTTTGGTTGTCAATATTGGATATGATACCACTGAAATTTCTATTTTATCTTTAGGTGGAATTGTGCTCAGCAAACTGATTAAGATAGGTGGGCTTAAATTTGATGAAGCCATTCGCAATGCAGTACGTAGAGAGTTTTCGCTGATTATTGGTGGTAAGACAGCTGAAAATGTAAAAATCAATTTAAAAGAACTGGAAGCAGAAGGTAAGGGTGCTGTTGTTTATGGTAGAGATATTGTAACTGGTCTTCCTGTGGAAAGAGAAATTCCAACAAGTTTGGTGGATGAATGTCTTGGCGAATTGTTCCATGGTATCATTGACAATATCAAAGTGATTTTGGAGCGCACTCCACCAGAATTGGCGGCAGATATTTTTAGACATGGTATTTATTTGACCGGTGGGGCTTCACAGGTTAACCATCTTGCAGAAGAAATTAGCAAGGGTACAGGTCTGAAAGTCAATATCTCTGAGAATCCTGTTACAAGTGTTGCTTTAGGCTTGTCAAAGATTATTAAAGAAGACAATTATAAAACAGTTGCTTATGCTATTGAAGGGATGAGTAAATGAGCCCAATCATAAAAAGAAAAGGGGAGAGGTTTACAATACCAAGTAAATATCTCCTTTTTGTTTTTACATTTATTTGTACAATATTGATGGTGCTGACATTTAGCACAAATATTTTTAACGCTCCACTGAACACAGTGATGGGTTATGTTGTTGTGCCTTTCCAAGAAGGAATTAGCAATGTAGGAAGCTATTTAAATTCCAAGTCAGAAGAACTGGCTCAGATTAGAGAACTTTTAGATGAGAATGAAAGACTGAAGGAACAGGTAGCTGAGTTAACTTTGGAAAATACTCTTCAACAACAGGAAAAATATGAACTGTTAACGCTTAGAGAACTTTATAAATTAGACGAACAATATTCAGAATACGACAAAGTTGGAGCCAGAATCATTGGTAGAGATACCGGAAACTGGTATCACTCCTTTACCATCGACAAGGGAAGTAATGACGGTCTCGCGATTGATATGAACGTCATAGCAGAAGGCGGATTAGTTGGACGTATTACCGATGTTGGTCCCAATTGGTCTAAAGTAGTATCTATTATTTCAGACAACTCCAATGTCAGCGGCAAAATACTGGCCACTGGAGACAATCTAATTGTTTCTGGCGAACTGGAATTAATGCAGGATGGAGTCATTCGTTTTGGCCAGCTTCTAGATTCTGCAGGAGTGGTTTCCATAGGTGATAAAATCGTAACATCTGATATTAGCGATAAATATCTGCCCAATATTTTGATAGGAACCATCCGTGAGATGAACTTAGACGCCAATAAATTGACCAAATCCGGTTACTTAGTGCCAGCGGTGGATTTCGAACACTTAGACGTGGTTTTGATTATCACACAACTGAAACAAACCGTGGAGGAATAATGAGACGCTATATCTTAGTTGGAATATTAATATTAATGTGTTTTTTATTGCAAAGCACGGTTTTTCAAGCTCTTGCCTTTGGAGGAATCGTTCCTAATTTGCTAGTTGTGTTGACTGCTTCCTTTGGATTTATGAGAGGGGAAAAAGCAGGGCTGATTATAGGATTTGTTTGTGGTTTGCTTTGCGATATCTTTTTTGGAGATGTGATAGGCTTCCAAGCGTTGATTTTAATGTACATAGGTTATTTAAACGGTAAATTCTCTGGCATTTTTTATCCAGAAGAAATCAAACTACCAATGGCTCTTATTGTACTTAGCGATTTGTCTTTTGGAGTAATAAGTTATTTCTTGTTGTTCCTTATGCGTGGAAGACTTAATTTCCCATTTTACTTCAAAACAATTATTGTTCCTGAGGTGATATATACAACAATGGTTACATTGATTTTGTACCCAATTATTTTGAAAATTAATTTTGCTCTAGAAACAAGGGAGAAAAATAGTGCCCAGAAATTCGTTTAATTCTGTCAGTGAAAGTATCATAAAGTTTTTAACCAGCAGATTGACAGTGTTAATCCTGGTATTCATGGCTTTAGGCGGTATATTAATATATCGTCTTTTTGACTTGCAGATTATTCGAGGTCAGGAATATTTAGATGACTTCATTCTTCAAAGTAAAAAGACCCGTGAAATATCTGCTACAAGAGGCAAAATTTTTGATCGTAATGGCAATGTTTTGGCTTATGATGAACTTGCTTACTCTGTAAAAATCGAAGATGTATATGAAACCACTGGCCGATCTAAAAATAAGCAGTTAAATGCCAATATATATAAATTAATCAAGATGATTGAAAAAAACGGAGATGAAATCATTCATGATTTTGGCATCATGATAGATGAAAATGGTCAATATGCCTTTTCCGCATCTTCTGAGACACAACGTCTTCGTTTTCTGGCAGATATTTATGGACATAGTTATATATCCTCTTTGAAAGAAGAACAGCGTACCGCTACTGCAGATGATGTCATGAATTATATGGCAGGAAGCAAAAAATATGCTGTAGGAGATTATGAAGATCCAGAGGATACCAGTTCGGATTTTATACCGGGTAAAGGATATACCAAAGATGAAGTGCTCAAAATCGTAAATGTTCGTTATGCGATGAGTTTGACTTCCTTCCAAAAATACATAGGAACATATGTGGCAAAGGACGTAAATGCCAAAACTGTAGCCGCAATTATGGAAAATAACGATGAGTTAGATGGAGTGAGTATCGTTGAAGATACTGTTCGCAGATACGAACACAGTATCTATTTTTCACATATCATCGGTTATACTGGCAAAATCACCTCTGATGAGATTACTTCCTTTAATGCTGCAGACCTAGAACAGGGTGGAGATGGCGAGCGATATTCTGCAACGGACACAGTTGGAAAGATTGGTATTGAAGCATCTATGGAATCTACTCTTCAAGGTCGTAAGGGTATTGAAACCGTATTTGTAAACAATACAGGAAAAGTAATGAGTGTACTAGAAGAAGAGTCTAGAGAAGCTGTGGCTGGCAACGATGTATATTTAACCATTGACATGGATCTTCAGATTGCCACTTACAATATTTTGGAGCAAAAAATTGCTGGTATTTTGGTTTCTAATATACAGAACATCAAAGAAGTGAAGGAAGGAGCCAACAATGACAAGCCCCCAATTCCAATCTATGATGTGTATTACGCGCTTTTTAACAATAATGTAATTGATACGAACCGTTTTACGCAGGAATATGCTTCAGATGTTGAAAAGGAAGTATATCAGACCTACCTAGAGTACAAAAACAGCGTCTATGAAAAACTGCGCAATGAACTAACAGACAAGAAAACACCTTACAAAAAATTAAAAAAAGAATATCAGGTTTATCAGAGTAATATTGTTACTTATCTGATGGAAAAGGGAATTTTAGATAGTTCCAAAATAGATAAAACAGATGACGTGTATATTGCCTGGACCAAAGAAGAAAAAATTAGTTTAAATGAATATTTGAACTATGCGATTTCTATGGGCTGGGTAGATGTGACAAAGATAGATTTGGACAGCAAATATGCGGATTCCGAAAAAATATATGAGCATTTGCTGAATTGTATTTTTGAAATTTTAGATTACACATCTGAATTCCAAAAAAAATTATACAAATATATGCTGTTATCCGACAAGATTACAGGCAAGCAGGTTTGCCTCATTCTTTGTGAGCAGGGTTATGTTGAAATTGATGAGACAGATGTGGAATTGCTTTATCGCGGTAAGATTTCTGCTTTTAATTTCATGATTAATCGTATCAGTTCGTTGGAAATTACACCAGCACAGCTGGCACTTGATCCATGTACAGGTTCCGTAGTTATTACAGATGTAACAAATGGTGATGTTCTAGCATTGGTATCGTATCCTGGATATGACAACAACAAAATGTCAGACAGTGCTTATTATTCTAAATTGAGGGTGGACAAGGCAGAGCCTCAGTGGAATCACGCCACTCAACAGATGACGGCACCAGGTTCTACCTTCAAAATGGTAACTGCAACGGCAATCCTCAACGAAGGTATCATTACTACCAAGAGTAAAATAGATTGTACAGGTATTTTTGAAACGGTAACGCCTTCCCCGAGATGCTGGGTTTATCCAGGACGTCATGGAAACATCAATGTAACAACGGCAATTCAGAAATCCTGTAACTATTTCTTTTATGAGATGGGATATCGTTTGAGTAGTGTAAATGGTTCTTACAATGCCCAGACGGGTCTTGATACTTTAGAGAAATACGCAGCTATGTACGGCTTAACAGAAAAATCTGGAGTGGAAATTGCAGAGTCTACTCCGCACATTTCAACCGAATTGCCTATTCAGTCTGCGATTGGACAGGGTACCAACAACTTTTCTACTGTTGGATTAGCTAAATATGTGACTGCGGTGGCCAATAGAGGTACTGTTTACAATCTGACGCTTTTAGATAAGGTTACGGATTCCTTAAGTAACGTTTTGATTGAATATGAGCCTGAGATTTACAACGAAATTCAAATGCCTAGCACCTATTGGGATTCCATTCAGTTGGGTATGCGTAGAGTAGTAGAAGGAAAATCTTATTTTTCGGATTTGGCAGTAAATGTAGCTGGTAAAACAGGTACGGCACAGGAAAATTTAAGTCGTGCGGACCACGCCTTGTTTGTTGGATACGCACCTTATGAAAAACCTGAAATTGCAATTGCAACTCGTATTGCATTTGGATACACCTCTGACTATGCGGCTCAGACCACAAGAGATATCATCAAATACCATTATGGTCTGGCAGAAACAGATGATATTATTACCGGTTCTGCATCAGAATTAGACGAGGCAGGATTTAATAACGATTAATAGAGAGGTAAGTATGAAGGATAAAGTCCTAATTAAAAGCTTTTCAAATGGTATTTCTATTTATTTGGATGAAGAAGCTCCTTTTGAAGAAGTATTAAGTGAAATTGCATACAAATTTGCAGGCGGAAAAGCTTTTTTTGGCGATGCTAGAATGGCTCTTTCTATTGAAGGAAGAGAGTTGTCTTTGGAGGAAGAAAAAGCCATTTTGGATACAATTCATGAAGAAACAGAGCTTTCCATAGTTTGTCTTGTGGGTAAACAAAAGGAGCAACAGCAGCAATTTATGAAAGCGCTGGAAGATATTACCACTCATATGCCTTTAGATGGAAGCGATGGGCAGTTTTATAGAGGCACTTTGAAAAACAATCAAATCTTAGAAACAGAACACAGTATTGTAGTACTTGGCGATGTAAATCCAGGCTGCAGTATAATTTCTTCAAAAGATATTGTTATTTTAGGTGGTCTATATGGAGAGGCCTACGCGGGTGGTGACGGCAAAGAAGGACATTATGTATTTGCGCTTGAAATGGCGCCGGAAAGACTTAAAATCGGCGATTTCAAATATAGACCAAAGACAAATCCTAAGTGGGGCTTAAAACTAAAGATGCAACCGAAAGTTGCTTATGTAAAAAACAAAAGCATACAGATTGAAGGACTTACAAAAGATTTACTGAATTTGTTTTAAGATGAAACATTTTCAGGGGACGATATGAAAATATTCATGTGGTTAATAGAATTTAACCCAAAGGAGGATGCATGAGTGAAGTAATTGTCGTCACATCAGGAAAAGGCGGTGTAGGTAAAACTACCACATCTGCAAATGTAGGTACTGGCCTTGCGAAACAAGGAAAAAAAGTATGTTTAATCGACACAGATATAGGCCTTCGAAATCTGGATGTCGTAATGGGTCTGGAAAATCGAATTGTCTACAATCTAGTGGATGTTGTGGAAGGAAATTGTCGAGTAAAGCAAGCGCTTATCAAAGATAAGAGACACCCAGGTCTATATCTTTTACCTTCCGCGCAGACTAGAGACAAAACTGCGGTTTCCCCAGAACAAATGATAAAGATGGTGGAACATTTAAAAACACAATTCGACTATATTATCTTGGATTGTCCTGCGGGAATTGAACAAGGTTTTCAAAATGCTATTGCAGGTGCCGACAGAGCTTTGGTTGTGACCACACCAGAAGTTTCAGCTATTCGAGATGCAGATCGAATCATTGGGCTCTTAGAGGCCCATGAATTTCAAAAGATTGAGTTAATCATCAATCGAATCAAACCAGAAATGGTAAAAAGAGGAGATATGATGTCTCAAAACGACGTAGTCGACATATTGGCAATTCCTCTTATTGGAATTGTTCCTGATGACGAAAACGTTGTTATTTCGACCAATCAGGGTGAACCATTGGTTGGATCCCCTTGTCCTGCTGGACAAGCTTATGAAAATATATGTAATCGACTTTTAGGTAAATCGGTTCCTTTTATGGATCCTACAAGAAGAATTTCTTTTTGGACCAAGGTTACAGATATATTTCATAAGGTATAAGGGGGCATAGAAATGCGTTTGTTTAAAAGAAAACGTTCGAAAGATGTGGCAAAAGATCGTCTAAAGATATTGCTGATATCTGATAGAGTAAGTTGTTCTCCTGAAATGATGGAAATGATCAAATCAGATATCGCTAAAGTAATATCTAAGTACATGAAAATTGACGCTGGAAATATGGACATACAAATCAGTAAGACGTCTGCAAAAGGAGGTCGTGGTACCAAACCTACTTTGTATGCCAATATTCCGATTTTAGATTTAAACAAAGGATGATTTAAAATTTATGTTTAGAAATTATCGGCTGCGAAATTTTGACTTTAAATTAATATTGATGATTTTGGCACTATCCGCCATCGGTATATTAATTATTGGAAGTGCAAAAGAATCTTTGCAGGCCAAGCAGATATTTGGTGTTGGCGCAGGATTTTGCATTATGATGTTTTTGGCTTTCTTTGATTATAAATTTGTTCTGAAGTTTTATTGGCTTATTTATGTAGTCAATCTAGGACTGCTTCTATGGGTAGCTATTGCTGGCGATAGAGGCGGAAGCGGTACAGGTGCACAGAGGTGGCTTGAGTTTGGCGGAATCCGTTTTCAACCATCTGAATTAGCAAAAATATTATTGATTTTATTCTTCGCACAGTTTATCATGAAATATAAGGAAAAGTTAAATTCTTTTCGTGTTATTTCAGCTGCGGTTGCACTCATTGCAGTACCTTGGTATCTCATTGAGGAACAGCCTGATTTGTCCACGAGTATTATTGTTTTGGTGCTTTTCTGTGTCATAATGTTTGTAGGTGGACTCAGCTACAAGATTATTTTTGCTATACTTGCGGTTGCTATTCCAGCCGCCATTATATTTATAAGTTTGATTTTGCAGCCAGATCAAACTATTTTAGAGGATTATCAACGCACTAGAATTTTAGCTTTTCTTGATCCCGAAACCTATGTGATGGAAGAAGCATATCAGCAAAATAACTCTGTTATTGCGATTGGTTCTGGCCAGTTGGATGGTAAGGGATACAAAAATAACGAAGTTAGTTCAGTCAAAAACGGAAACTATATCCTTGAACCACAGACAGATTTTATCTTTGCTGTTATTGGTGAAGAATTTGGATTTAAAGGCACATGTCTTGTCGTTGTTTTGATTGTTTTGATTGGTCTTGAATGCTTATCCATAGCTCGGCGAGCCTCGGATACCGCTGGAATGATTATTGCTGCTGGAATGGGGACTTTGGTTGTATTCCAATCTTTTGTCAATATAGCAGTAACTACATTCCTGCTTCCAAATACAGGCTTACCATTGCCATTTGTTAGTTATGGATTGACTAGCGTTATGAGTCTCTATATTGGTATGGGATTCGTTTTGAATGTTCGTTTCCAGGCACGCAATGATAGAGAATTTACAAGAGAAAGCACAAATTTTTAACATAAAAAGGAAGGGATATTTTATGAATATCGCATTAATCGCACATGACACCAAAAAGAAACTGATGCAGAACTTTTGTATTGCTTACAGAGGTATTTTAAGCAAGAATCAACTGTATGCAACAGGAACGACCGGACGTTTGATCGAAGAAGTTACCAATCTGTCCATTCATAAATACTTGGCTGGACATTTAGGCGGCGAACAACAGATGGGTGCTCAGATTGAACACAACCAGATTGACTTGGTTATTTTCCTTAGAGATCCTCTGACTCCAAAGTCTCACGAACCAGATATCGGAAATGTGTCTAGACTTTGCGACGTTCATAATATTCCGCTTGCAACAAATCTTGCATCTGCTGAACTGTTAATTAAGTCACTTGATAGAGGAGATTTAGAGTGGCGTGAAATGTACAAATAAGATGAAAAAATTATTTATACTAATGCTGGCATCGTCAATATTAGTTGGCACTTGTGGATGTGGACAGGAAAAATTTGATTTTAAATATGATTCGGAATATGACGTGTCTAGTTTTCAAATTGTAAATGTCCCCAACGAATCCGTTGCAAAAGCTTTTGCTTCGCAGCTGTGTGTTGTATCTGGTGATGTCATGAATGATGAAACCGTAGATATGTCACAAGCCACATCTGCGGTTTTATTTGATGTAGCAAGGAATGATGTGCTTTATTCAAAAAACGCACATGAGCAATTATATCCTGCCAGCTTAACAAAGATTTTGACTGCTTATGTTGCCCTTAAATATGGATCTTTAGACCAGGAACTTACAGCAACAAGCGTGGTCAACATTACAGAAGATGGGGCCCAACTATGTGGCTTAAAAGTCGGCGACAAAATGACACTTTCTCAAGCCTTACACATCTTGCTGATGTATTCTGCCAATGATGTAGCAATGTTAATTGCAGAGGGAGTTGGAGGAACGGTTGAAGATTTTATGGAGTTAATGAATCAAGAAGCTCATGCTCTTGGTGCTACTAACTCTCATTTTGCAAATCCACATGGTTTGACGGATGCAAATCATTATACAACAGCTTATGATTTGTATCTTATTTTCAACGAAGCAATTAAAAATGAGACCATACGTGAGATTATCAGCATGACTAGTTATAGTACGGTATATCACGATAAAAAGGGACGAGAGAAGGAGATTTCCTTCCAATCTACCAACCGATACTTTAGAGGTGAGTATGATTCACCAGATCATGTCACTATCTTGGGAGGCAAAACTGGTACTACAAATGCTGCAGGACACTGTTTGCTACTGCTGTCCAAGGACAATTCTGGAGACTTATATATCTCTATTATTTTGCAGTCTGCAAAAAGAGACATTTTGTACTCGGAAATGACAGATTTATTAGACGAAATCGGCAAATAGTAGTTGTATTTTAAACCCATATAAACTATAATATAAACAGATATAATTTTTAAGAATATTTTTATATCAATTTACTTCAGGAGGGTTTACATATGGTACAATTAATCGTAGGCAAAAAAGGAAAAGGTAAAACAAAACTACTTCTTGACAAAGTGAATACAGCTGTGAAAGAAATACCTGGTAACATCGTTTATTTAGATAAGAGTACTAAGCACATGTATGAATTGAACAATAAAGTTCGCTTGGTTGATGTTTCTGAGTATTTGGTTAACTCCGCAGATGCATTCCTTGGATTTGTAACTGGTATTATTTCTCAAGATCATGATTTACAGCAGATGTATTTCGATAGTTTTTTGAAGATTGCTTGCCTTGAAGGTGCAGATGTAACAGCAACCGTCAACAAACTGGAAGAGATTAGTGAACGTTTCAATGTAGATTTTGTTTTAAGTGTATCTTTAGATGAAGTTGAACTTCCTGAAGCAGTTCGTTCTAAGATCATCGTTTCTTTATAAGGATAAGAATTTTCGAAAGCCTCGGAATCTCCGGGGCTTTCTTAAAGCAATTTATTGGAGGTTTTCGTAAGTGGCTGAGAGAGATTTGCACAAGAAATCAAATACAAAACCAAAGAAAAGCAAGAATATGCCTATCAACATAGGCATTGTTGTTTTTGTTGCAATTTTTTTGTATATGCTGGTTTATGTTGCCACTTATTTAAATCACAAAACAATTGCCCCTTATGTAGTCCAGGAAGGGTTCTTATCTACAAATCAAATCTATACCGGTATTGCTATTCGAGATGAAGTCGTAATCAATTCAAAGGATGCAGGATATATCAATTATTACGTACGTGAAGATGAGAGAGTGGCGGTAGATGCTCTAGTGTATACTTTGGACGGAACAGGTCGATTGGCTGATTTGCTGGATGGAAATGAGCTTGGTGACAATTCTTTAAGTGACAAGGAGTTATCCAAACTTAGAGATGAAATAATCGATTACAAATATTCTTTTGATCCATCCAATTTTTCATCCATATATGATTTTAAGTTTTCTGTCAAAGGAACAGTTATGAAATTGGCAAACCATGCCTTGATGGATGAACTTAATGAAATCAAAAATGATTCTGATGTAAGAGATTTTGTGACTTTTTGCTATTCTGAATACACTGGAATTGTACAGTACTGGCTGGATGGGTTTGAAGGTTATACCTCTGAAATGTTAAGTGCAGAACATTTCAAAAAAGACAATTACAAAAAAGAACAGTTATTAAACAGTGAGTTAGTCGAGCAGGGCGAACATATTTATAAAGTTTGCACCAACGAAGAATGGTCTGTCGTTTTACCAATTGAAGAAGCAAAAGGGCAGGAACTATTGAACGAAGAATACATTAAAGTTCGATTTGTAAAGAACCAGGAAGAAGCTTGGGGAAGAGTTGATTTACTTCACAATGCTGATGGTACATATTTGGAATTAAATTTTACAAATTCAATGATTACATTTGCTGGAGATCGTTTCCTTGAGGTGGAATTAATTCTCAACGAAGATATTGGCCTTAAAATACCGAATACTTCTATCATTCAAAAAGAATTTTTCCTTATTCCAAAAGAATATGTCACTCAAAGCGGAACAACCGGTACTTATGGCGTTCTTCGAGAACGAGCAATGGAAGATGGAACAATTACAACGGAATACACCAATATTTCAATTTATAGTTTGATTGACAACGAATATTATGTTGACAATACAGTACTTCGAAGTGGTGATCAACTTGTGATGCCTCAAAGTACCAACGCTTCTTTAGGAGATACAAATACAACCACTGAATTGCCTAAGACACATACCGTCAGCAAGATAGCCACTTTAACTGGGGTTTACAATATGAACAAAGGCTATGCTGATTTTAGGCAGATAGAAATTTTATATCAAAATGAAGAATATTCCATCGTTAAATCTAATACTAAATATGGTCTAAATGTCTATGATTTGATTGTATTAGAAGCAGATGCCGTTTCTGACGATGAATTTATCTATGAATAAATGAATTTGAATTTACCGAGGACCCTTATGATTAAAGACAATCTAGAAATAGTAAAAGAAAAAATTGCTAAAGCTTGCCAAAAGGCAAAAAGAGACGTGGATACTGTGACTCTGATTGCAGTCAGCAAAACAAAACCCGTAGCAATGTTGAAAGAATGTTACGATGCTGGCATTAGAGATTTTGGAGAAAACAAGGTCCAGGAGATACTTGATAAATACGATCAAATGCCTTCCGATGTAAGATGGCATATGATAGGGCATCTTCAGCGCAATAAAGTTAAATATATTATTGATAAGGTTGTCATGATTCATAGTGTTGATTCCCTAAGACTTGCCGAGGAAATCAGCAAACAGGCCATGAGAGTAAATCGAGTAATGGATATTCTTATAGAAGTTAATATTGCATCTGAAGAGAGCAAATTTGGAGTATCCGAAATGATGTTGCCAGATTTCGTCAAAGAAGTATGTAAACTACCCGGTGTTTGTGTCAAAGGATTGATGACGGTGGCACCATATGTAGATAATTCCGAAGAAAATAGACAACATTTTGTGAAAATGCGCCAATTATGTGTTGACATAAATGCCCAAAACATTGATAATGAAAATATAAATATGCTGTCAATGGGAATGTCAGGAGATTATACCGTTGCGATTGAAGAAGGGGCTACACATGTACGCGTCGGAACCAGCATATTTGGGGAACGAAATTATTTGATTTGATACTATCTATCAAAGGAGAGGATTATATCATGGGAGTAATGGATAAGTTTTTAAATTATATGAAGATAAACGACGAAGACGAAGATGAATATTATGATGAAGACTATTATGATGATGACGAACCAGAGGTAGAAGCCGAGAAGCCTAAAAAGCCTGTCTCTGTAAAAGAACCAGAGTTGGCAGATGAAGTTGGTTACCGCAAAGCAAGCAAGGTGACTCCAATGCGTCAGAATGTTTCTCGAAAAGCACCTATTGGTAGTGGCATGGAAGTATGTGTTATTAAACCAACTTCTGTCGAGGAAGCCAGAGAAATTACAGAAACTTTGCTTTCCAATCGCACAGTAGTTCTCAATTTGGAAGGATTAGATGTTGATATTGCTCAGAGAATCATTGATTTTACATCAGGTTCCTGTTATGCCATTCAAGGCAATCTCCAAAAAATCTCCAGATATATTTTTATTATTACACCATGTAGCGTAGATATTTCTGGTGATTTCCAAGATATTTTAGGCGGTGGCTCTTTTGAAGTACCTATAAACAATGGTTTTTAGTAGAATTATGAAAGGAACAGATGCAAATCTGTTCCTTTTTTATGTCTAAAACTATTTCCTTTTTTGCTAAAATAGACTAAAATAATAAGGATATATTATTTGAGATTTAGGAGAACAAAATGAGCACTGAACGTATGAATATCCTTTACAACAAAAAACCTTGCTATGACATTGTATTTAGTCAAGATTTCCAGGATTTATTACCTGAATTAGATACATTAGCTATCAGCGATAGAAAAGTATGTATTGTTGCAGATTCCAAAGTAAATAATTTATATGGAGAGGAAGTATCCGGCTTACTATCTAGTAAAGCAAAAGAGTGTAAAGTTTTTACCTTTGAAGAAGGTGAATCCAGCAAAACTCTCGATACCGTAAAAGCTTTATATACTTTTTTAATTGAGCATCATTTCGATAGAAATGATTTACTAGTTGCTCTTGGCGGAGGGGTTACAGGAGATTTAACTGGATATGCTGCCGCTACTTATTTAAGGGGCATTGATTTCATTCAGATACCTACTACATTATTGGCACAGGCAGATAGCAGTATTGGTGGTAAAACAGGTGTAGACTTTGATGGTTACAAAAATATGGTTGGGGCTTTTTATATGCCTAAACTTGTTTATATGAATGTTTCTACCCTTCAGACCTTAGAAGGAAGACAGTTCTTCTCTGGCTTTGCAGAGATCATGAAACATGGCCTTATTAAGGATAGCGAATTTTATGTTTGGTTGATTGAGAACATGTATGAAATCTGTGAAAGACAGCCAGCCGTGCTTCAAGAAATGGTTATGAAAAGCTGTGCCATCAAAAAAGCGGTTGTTGAAAAGGACCCAACGGAAAAAGGAGATAGAGCACTTCTTAACTTTGGACATACCATCGGCCATGCAATCGAAAAAGCATTGGGATTTGAAATGTTTCATGGTGAATGTGTAGCTGTAGGCTCAGTAGCTGCAGCATATATTTCCTGGAAAAAAGGTTATCTTCCAATGGAAGAGTATTACGAAGTAAGAGACATGTTTGTTCCTTTCTACCTTCCTATTTCTGTAGAAGGCATCGATCCAAAGGAAATTTTACAACTTACAAAGTCAGACAAAAAAGTAAAAGGCGACCATATTAAGTTTGTATTAATCAAACACATCGGTAAAGCATTTATCGACGAAACAGTTACAGACGAAGAAATTTTAGCCGCAATAGAAGAAATCTATTTTAGCGAGGAAGATCAACATGAGTAAAAGCAAAAAAATCATGCTTGCAGTTTTTACACTGTTATCCATATTTTTCATTGCCCTGGATCAGGTTACCAAATATTTGGCTATTTTATATTTAAAAGGTGCTGAATCTATCAAACTTATAAAAGGTGTATTAGAATTACATTATCTAGAAAATAAGGGCGCAGCCTTCGGCGTATTACAAGGCCAAAAATTCTTTATTTTGTTTATTGGAGTTGTGTTCTTGGTAGTTCTTTTATTCTGCCTCATTAAGCTTCCAGACAAAAAGAAATACAATTTGTTTTATTATTTAGGAAGCGCCATGATTGCGGGAGCAATCGGCAATATGATTGACCGCATTCGATTTGATTATGTTGTGGATTTCATTTATTTTTCTTTGATTGATTTCCCAATTTTTAATGTTGCAGATATATACATTACTGTATCTGTATTTGTTTTGGCAGTAGCAGTTTTGTTCTTTTACAAAGAAGAAGATTTCGAGTTCCTAAATTTTAAGTCCAAAAAATATAGGGAGTTAAAGTAAATGCCTAATCAAGAGGATGTTTTTTCTTTTCAAATAACGGAAGAATTTGAAGGCGAACGCATCGATAAATGCATGAGTATGTTGATAGATTCTCTATCTAGGTCATTTATTCAGAAATTGATAAAAGACGGAGAAGTGTTCGTTGATAACAGTCCAGTCAAAGCTAGCTATAAGGTTAAAGTAGACGATGAAATTCGTTTTAAATTACCCAAAAGTGTAGAGCCTGATATTGTTGCAGAAAATATACCTTTGGATATTTTATACGAAGATTCAGATGTGATTGTTGTAAACAAACCAAAAGGAATGGTCGTACATCCAGCTGCTGGTCATTATTCTGGAACTCTTGTAAATGCACTGATGTATCACTGCGGAAACGAATTGTCTGGTATCAATGGGGTGATGCGTCCTGGAATTGTACACCGCATTGACAGGGACACCACCGGTTCTTTAGTGATATGCAAAAACGACAAAGCCCATAACTTTTTGGCTGAGCAATTGAAAGAACACAGTGTGAATCGCAGATATCGTGCCATATGTCATGGTGTCTTAAAAGAAGACGAAGGAGTCATTCATACTACCATTGGAAGACATCCAACTGATCGTAAAAAAATGGCTGTAAACGTCAAAAATGGCAAAGATGCTATTACGCATTACAAAGTTTTAAAACGCTTTGATAAATATACCTACATTGAATGTGTTTTGGAAACGGGACGTACTCATCAAATCAGAGTTCATATGGCTAGCATTGGCTATCCATTATTAGGAGACGAAGTGTATTGTGACAGGAAGTCACCCTTTAAACTAACAGGGCAGACACTTCATGCTCAAATATTAGGATTTGTCCATCCCACTACAAAGGAATATATAGAAACAGAGGCACCACTTCCAGAGTATTTTAAACATTTACTGGAAATACTCTAATACAGGGAGATGATATTATGAATCTTTTTGATATTTTAGGACCCGTTATGGTTGGCCCAAGTAGTTCTCATACCGCAGGAGCTGTAAGAATCGGTTTTTTAGCTCGCAAATTATTGGAAGAAGCACCTTCTAGTGCCCGTATTATTTTACATGGCTCTTTTGCCACAACAGGAAGCGGTCATGGAACAGACAAGGCACTGATTGCTGGCCTACTCGGTATGAAACCAGATGATATCCGCATTCCAAATAGTTTTGAAATTGCCAAAAGTAAAGGAATTGATTTTTCTTTTGAAACTAAAAACGTAAAAGATGCACATCCTAACACTGCAATTCTATCATTGTGTGGCATAACAGGCAAAAAAGTAGAGCTTCAAGCTTCTTCTATTGGAGGCGGAAGAATCATGCTCAACAAACTGGATGGTATCGATGTGAATTTTGCCGCTGAAAGACCAACTTTAGTGGTTCACAATATAGATATGCCAGGTCATGTAGCCAAAGTAGCGTCTATGTTGTACGAATTGAAAGTTAACATCGCAACGATGCAGTTATATCGAAACAAACGCGGCGGAGACGCTGTTATGGTTATGGAATTGGATCAAGCTATTTCTTCTGAAGTGGTATCTTGGGTCGAAAAGCAAAAAGGTATCACAAAAGTGACCTACATAGATATGCAGGAGGCTGAGAGTTAATATGTTTGAAGCTTTACAAGATATTATTTCTATATGTGAAACAGAAAACAAGGAATTCTGGCAAGTGGTATTACAAGATGATGTTTCAGAACGTCATGTGACTGAGCAGGAAAGTTTAGATACTATGAAAGCAACCTGGGATGCCATGTTAGCTGCAGCACGGGATTATGATGCAAATCTGCGTTCCAATAGTGGGCTTGTTGGTGGTGATGGTGCCAAAATGGATTCATTTCGAAAGAATATTCAAAGTAAAGAGCCTTTATGTGGGGATTTTGTTCTTCAATCTATCGCTGGCGCGTTGCAAATGGGAGAATCCAATGCTTGCATGAAAAGAATTGTTGCAGCTCCTACAGCCGGTGCGTGCGGTGTACTTCCTGCTGTTTTAGTACCTTATTACAACGAACAAAGAGGATCTTTAGATGATATTATCCATGCCCTATATGTGGCCGCTGGAATTGGGCAAGTAATTGCTCATAGAGCATCTATCAGCGGAGCGGCGGGGGGATGTCAGGCAGAGATTGGTTCTGCCTCTGCTATGGCAGCTGGTGCCTTGGTGTATTTGCAGGGTGGAAATGCCAATCAGATTGCTCAAAGTGTGGCCATGGCACTAAAGAATTTATTGGGTTTGGTATGTGATCCCGTTGCTGGACTAGTAGAGGTCCCATGTGTAAAAAGAAATGTGATTGGTGCTGTGAATGCACTTTCCTGCGCAGATATGACCATGGCCGGAATTTCCAGTAGAATTCCACCAGATCAGGTCATTGATGCTATGGGTGAAGTTGGAGACAAAATGGACGCGTCTTTACGAGAAACGGCACTTGGAGGTCTTGCTGCAACACCTGCAGCGATTGAGTTTGTTTCCGCATTAAAACCAAACGACAAAAATTGATAGAAAATTTGGCAAATTAACAGAAAACACTAGAAAAACACTCCATTATCTAATATAATATTTTAAAGAATATTGCAAAGGAAGGTATTTGCGTATGAATACAGTTATTACCATTGGAAGACAGTTTGGCTCAGCAGGAAGAGAAATAGGGGAAAAGGTCGCGGCTTATTTTGGCATTAAATGTTACGACAAAGAATTGCTTACTCGTTCGGCCAAGGAAAGCGGATTTTGCGAGGAAATGATCCAAAATCATGATGAAAGACCAACAAACTCTTTCTTATACAATCTGGTAATGGATACCTATTCTTTCGGATACAATGCATCTTCGTTTGTTGATATGCCAATTAGCCATAAGGTTTTCCTTGCACAGTTCGACACAATCAAAAAAATTGCCGATGAAGGCCCATGTGTAATTGTAGGACGTTGTGCAGACTATGCCTTGGCAGATTATCCAAATGCCATTCATTTGTTCATTTACGGCAATGAAGAAACTAAGACAAGACGCATTATGGAAAAATACGAATTGACCGAGTCCAAGGCACGTGAAATGATCAACAAAAAGGATAAGCAGCGTCAGAGCTATTATAACTATTATTCTTCCAAAAAATGGGGTAGAGCTGATAGTTATGACCTTTGTATCAACAGTAGCGTTCTCGGTGTAGATGAAACTGTCAAACTGATTATTCAGTATATCGAAGACTTTGAAAAGAAGGGCCAAAAAAACTAGAAAAAAAAGGTAAAAAAACTTAAAATAAATTATTGACACCCGAAAAAGCATATGTTATTATATCACAGTATGCCGCATAACTAGGTAGAAGTGTGTCCTTTTTTAGGATGCCACCAAAGTTAGCGAGTAAATGGACTACGGTTCATGAATAGGAGGTGCCTTTATGTACGCAATTATTGCAACAGGTGGAAAACAGTACAAAGTTTCTGAAGGTGATATCATCAAAGTTGAAAAACTTGATGTTGAAGCTGGAAACACTGTTACTTTTGACCAGGTTATCGCTGTTAGCGACAAAACCCTGAAAGTTGGTGCAGACGTAGCTAGCGCTACTGTTACAGCAACTGTTATGGAACAGGGTAAAGGTAAAAAGGTTATTGTATACAAGTACAAGAGAAAAACCGGTTACCACAAGAAAAATGGTCATAGACAAGCATACACTCAGGTTAAGATCGACAAGATCAACGCTTAATTAGTGATATGACGACTATAATCATCCATAAAAATAGTACAGGAATGTACAAAGGATTTACTTGTTTTGGGCATGCGGAGTACGCAAAGAAAGGCCGTCCCGACATTTTGTGTTCAGCAATTTCTAGTTTAGTAATTAATACAATTAATTGCTTAGAAGAACTTGCTAAAGAGCAATTACAAGTTGCAACAAATGAAGAGACTGGATTTATTAAATGTGACCTTGAATCCCCTTTACAAGACAAATCCGTTTTTCTACTAGACTCCATGGTTTACGGTTTACAAAAACTAAGTGAGCAGTATGGAGAAAAGTATTTACTAGTAAAATTCGAGGAGGTGTAAACCATGTTAAATATGAACCTTCAATTTTTCGCTCATAAAAAGGGTGTAGGTTCTACTAAGAACGGTAGAGATTCCGAATCCAAGAGACTTGGCGCGAAAAGAGCTGACGGACAATTCGTTAAAGCAGGAAATATTTTGTACAGACAGCGTGGAACCAAGATTCATCCAGGTGTTAATGTAGGCATCGGTGGAGATGATACTTTATTCGCATTGGTTGACGGTGTTCTGAGATTCGAAAGAAAAGGAAGAGACAAAAAACAGGCTTCCGTATATCCTGTAGAGAAATAATGCGAATCATCACGGGCTTCAAACGGTTGTTTGAAGCCCAATTTTTTTAGAGGAGTTTACTATGTTTGCAGATAGAGCGACTATTTATGTAAGAAGTGGTAAAGGTGGAGACGGTCATGTTTCCTTTCATAGAGAAAAATTTGTTGCCAACGGTGGTCCAGATGGTGGAGATGGTGGCAGAGGTGGCGATGTAATTTTCCAAGTGGACGAAGGATTAAATACCTTAACTGATTTCAGACATATCCGTAAGTATCGTGCTATGGACGGTGAACCAGGCGGTAAAAGAAATTGCAGAGGAAAAGACGGAGAAGATATCATTATAAAAGTTCCCGCTGGAACAGTAATCAAAGAAGAAGCCAGTGGTAAGGTCATTACTGATATGTCAGGAGACAATACCAGAGTCGTTCTGCTCAAAGGTGGAAAAGGCGGAAATGGAAATCAGCATTATGCAACCAGCACAATGCAGGTTCCCAAGTATGCTCAACCAGGGCAGCCTGCACAGGAGTTAAATCTTTTATTAGAATTAAAGGTAATCGCTGATGTAGGATTGGTTGGTTTTCCAAATGTCGGCAAATCCACTTTCTTGTCCCGCGTGTCTAATGCGAGACCAAAGATTGCAAATTATCATTTCACAACTCTTAATCCTAATCTAGGTGTTGTTGATGTGGAGGGTGCAAAAGGTTTTGTAATAGCTGATATTCCAGGATTAATTGAAGGAGCTTCCGAAGGAATTGGTCTTGGGCATGAATTTTTACGCCATATTGAAAGAACCAAGGTAATCATTCATATTGTGGATGCTGCAGGTTCTGAAGGTCGCGATCCAATTGAAGACATTTATGCTATCAACAAAGAACTAAATGCATACAATGCTGATATCGCAAATAGACCACAGGTTATTGCTGCCAACAAGATGGATATGATTTACGAGGGCGAAGATGATATTATTCAGAAATTAAAAGCTGAATTTGAGCCTCAGGGCATCGAAGTATTTCCTATTTCAGCAGTAAGTGGAAAAGGAATTAGAGAACTGCTTTACAAAGTAGAGAACATGCTGGACAATTTGGACGAAGCACCAATTATTTTTGAACAGGAATACTTCCCAGAAGAAATGCTGGATGAAAGTTTGCCATTTACAGTTGTCTATGATGAGGAAGAGGACGAATATGTTGTAGAAGGTCCACGTATCGAAAAGATGCTTGGTTATACCAATATTGACAGTGAAAAGGGCTTTACTTTCTTCCAAAAATTCTTAAAAGAAAGTGGAGTATTGGAACAATTAGAAGAATTAGGAATCAAAGAAGGCGATACTGTACGCATGTACGGATTGGCATTTGATTACTACAAATAGGAGGATAAGTTATGACAAGCAAACAGCGTGCTTATTTGAAAAGCTTAGCTATGAATATCGATCCTGCATTTCAGATAGGCAAATCTAGCCTTACTCCTGAATTTACAGAAGCGATTGCAGAATGCTTTAACACAAGAGAACTAGTTAAAATAGCAGTTTTAAAAAACTGTTTTGATGATCCAAAAGAGATTGCACAGGTACTAGCAGAGAGAACACAATCTCAAGTTGTACAAGTTATTGGAAAGAAAATTGTTCTTTATAAAGAAAGCAAAGACAACAAGAAAATTATTCTTCCTAACTAATAGTTGAAAGAGGCTTCTATGGAACGCAGAATCGGTATTTTAGGTGGAACTTTCAACCCAATTCACAATGGTCATATTTCGTTAGCCCAGACAGCTTTAAAAGAGCTTGATTTAGACACAATTTGGTTTATGCCAAGCGGGCAAACAAATCTCAAAAAAGAAATGTTTATCTTGCCTGCGAAAGCGCGATCCACCTTAATTGAACTGGCTATTGAAAAATTTGATTCGTTTAAACTTTCAACCATTGAAATAGAAAGGTCTGGAATCACATATACTTTTGAGACATTACTTCAACTAGAAGAAATGTTTCCAGAGGATTCCTTCTTTTTCATTTTGGGTGCAGATTGCCTATTTTCAATCGAAAAATGGAAAGAACCAACTATTATTATGGACAAAACCACTTTAGTTTCTGCTGTAAGAGGAGAAGATGACATATCATCCTTGAAAAGGCAAGCAGATTACCTAAGGCAGAAATATAACGCTCAAATTCACCTTCTTAATTTCCCTGCAATTACAGTGTCATCTACTGAAATTCGTAGCAAAATTGCAAATAACGAATCCGTAAAAGGATTAATTCCCATAGAGGTGGAAGAATATATAAAGGAACATTTCTTGTATAAAGGGATGGAGAATGCATGAAAAGAATGAAAGATGCCAAGACAATTAGACGAGCGATTGAAAAAGTACAAGATGAAAAACGCTTTGAGCACACTTTGGGTGTCGCATACACTGCTACGTCGCTGGCAATGCGTTATGATGTTCCCATAAAAGATGCTGAAATCGCCGGACTATTGCATGATTGTGCAAAATGTATGGACGACGATAAAAAAATAGCTTTCTGTGAAAAACACAATATCGCTTTTTCTGATATTGAACGCCAAAATCCATATTTATTACACGCAAAAGTAGGCAGTTTTATCGCAATGGATACGTATCATATTTCAGATACAGATATAATAAATGCGATTCTCAATCATACTACTGGACGCCCAGGCATGAGCACCTTAGAGAAAATTATATTTGTAGCTGATTATATAGAACCAAACCGAAAACAGGCTCCAAATTTAGCTCAAATTCGTAAATTAGCCTTTATGGATTTAGACCAGGCGCTTTTATGGATATTAAAAGACACTTTAAGCTATTTAAACTCTATTGACGGGGAAATTGACCCAATGACACAAAAAACCTACGATTATTACGTAGAAACACTAAATAAACACACCAAATAAGAGAGGTAATACAATGATTGAATCTAAAGAAATGGCAAAATTGGCCATTGAAGCATTAGAAGACAAGAAAGCGGAAGACATAAGATTGATAGACATTGCAGAAATATCTGTTCTTGGTGATTATTTTTTAATTGCAAGTGGTACAAATAGAAGCCAGATTCAAGCATTAGCTGACAATGTTCAAGAAAAGCTTGGAAGAGCTGGCGCACATGTAAAACAGGTGGAAGGATATGACAGTGCCAATTGGATTTTGATGGATTTCGGCGATGTCATCGTGCATGTTTTCGATAAGGAAAACCGCCTCTTTTATAATTTAGAGCGCATCTGGAGAGATGGAAAGCTTATTGAAAAAGATGAATTAAACTAAAAAGAAAGACCTATAATTCAGATTTCCTGAACTATAGGTCTTTTGTTTATTCTCTATCTGGATTTCCAAGGTGCATGAAAAAGGTAAGAAGATAAAGTCCGCATAAACCAACAACAATATAGACAATTCTAGATAGAAGAGTCATATCGCCAAATATGAAACGAACTAAATCAAACTGGAACAAACCAATCAAACCCCAGTTTACTGCACCAATAATGGCAATGGCTAATGCAGTACCATCAATATATTTATTACCCATAATAATTTACCTCCTTCAGTAATAGTTTTACTCAAGGAGGTAGAAATTATACTTTCATATTGTATTAGTAATTAATGATAAAGACGGAAGACTCCGTAAACCTTGCCCAAAATTTGACAGTCATCCACGATAATTGGATCCATATAGTCATTTTCAGGTTGCAGGCGAATATATCCGTTTTCTTTGTAGAAAGTCTTAACGGTTGCAGAATCATCCACCAAAGCAACTACAGTGTCACCATTGTTGGCAGTAGAGCATGCTTGAACAAAAATCTGATCTCCGCTGTAAATACCTACATTTACCATGGAATCACCTTTCACTTTAAGGACAAAAGATTCTCCTTTTGGAACCATTTCGGCAGGAATAGGGAAGTAACTTTCAATATTTTCCTCAGCTAAAATAGGCTGTCCTGCTGCAACTTGTCCAACAATAGGAATGTTGACCATCTCTGTGCGAAGCATATGGAAATTGTCATCACAAATTTCAATCGCTCTAGGTTTGGTCGGGTCACGACGAATATATCCATTCTTTTCTAAAGTTTCGAGATGAGAGTGAACAGAAGAAGTGGATTTCAAATTAACAGCCTCGCAAATCTCACGTACTGCAGGTGGATATCCACGTAATAAAATCTGTTCTTTAATGTATTCTAATATTTCCTGTTGCTTTGCTGTAATTTTGCCATGTGCCATGTAAATTACCTCCAATTCAAACAAACATATATTTGGTTTATGAATAAAGTATAACATAGTAAAATTGAAAAAGCAAACATATATTCCAAAAATATGTTCGAAAAACTATTGACATTCGAAAACCTGTTCGATATAATAAAATCAGAAACGAACAAACGTTCCGAACATTGTTTCGGACATTATTTCAATAGAGGGATATAAGATGCAGTATACTATGGATTACAACAGTCGTGAATATGAAAGAACTATTCGTAATAGAAAGAGAGCTTTGCAGCGCAAACGTCAAGTTAGACGAAATATTTTCATGATCGTAGCTGGTATTTCTTTGATTTTGATTTTAACTTTTCTTCATAAATCTGTGGTTACCAGTGCATCCGATTTGTCTTCAAAGACATATTGCAAATATTATGAAAGCATTATGATTGAAGAAGGCGATACATTATGGTCTTATGCAAAAGAATACAGTGATGATTTACACTATGATAGCAATTTAGATTATATTGAAGAAGTATGCTTCATTAATCATTTAGACGTTAACAATTCTCTGGTTGCTGGGAATTACATTGTTGTTCCTTATTATATGGAAGTGTCTACAGAATTAGCCTCAAAATAAGAGCATAAATCCATAATATTTCATCCTGGTTCTTGTGGTGTACCCACTAAGAATCAGGATTTTTTTTAATATTTATATTTATTTAATTGTTCAATATGATATACTAAATAAAAAAATCAAAAAGATAGGGTGTATTTATGAAAATTAAAATTGGTATTTTGGGTTATGGTAATTTAGGACGAGGAGTAGAATGTGCAATCAAACAGAATCCTGACATGGAGTTAGTTGCAGTGTTCACAAGAAGAGATCCTGCTACCGTAAGTATTTTAACAAAGTCTGCAATAGTATGCCATGTTAGCGATATTGCAGATTGGAAAGACAAAATCGATGTTATGATTCTTTGTGGTGGAAGCGCCTCAGACCTTCCTGTTCAGACACCGGAAATGGCAAGCATGTTTCATGTTGTAGATAGTTTTGATACCCACGCAAGAATCCCAGAACATTTTGACAATGTAAATAATGCAGCCAAAAAGAGTGGAAAAATTGGTATTATATCTGTAGGCTGGGATCCTGGAATGTTCTCATTAAATAGATTATATGCCAGCGCCGTTCTTCCAAATGGACAAGATTATACTTTCTGGGGAAAAGGTGTAAGTCAAGGTCATTCTGATGCCATACGTCGCATAGAAGGTGTAAAAGATGCAAAGCAATATACTATTCCAATCGAAAGCGCTTTAGAAGCAGTCAGAAGTGGCTCAAATCCAGAGCTTACAGCTAGAGATAAGCATCTTCGTGAATGTTTTGTAGTATTAGAAGAAGGAGCAGATGCAGCCAAAATAGAAGAAGAAATTAAGACCATGCCAAATTACTTTGCTGATTACGATACAACAGTGCATTTTATCAGCGAAGAAGAACTAAAACGAGACCACAGCGGAATTCCACATGGCGGTTTTGTGATTCGTTCAGGCAAAACTGGATGGAACAACGAACATACACACATTGTCCAGTATAGTCTGAAATTAGATTCTAATCCTGAATTTACATCTAGTGTCATTATCGCATACGCTAGAGCGGCCTATCGTTTGGCTCAAGAAGGGCAATCTGGTTGCAAGACAGTATTTGACATTGCACCAGCATATTTAAGCCCATTAAGTAATGAAGAATTAAGAGCTCAGATGTTATAATTCTTGACGATCACAAAAAGTATAAATAAAAAAGGATATCTAATTCATCAATTAGATATCCTTTTTCTAATGTATATATTTATTTAATTAATCTTCACGAAGTGTCACAGCATCGGCAGCTCTGCGTCTACGTTCATCCTCAAGTGCAGCATAATGCTTCCTGGTAGTATTAACATCCTTATGTCCAAGGACATCTGCAACCAGATAAATGTCACCTGTAGCTCGATAAAGAGAAGTGCCATAAGTGCTTCTAAGTTTGTGAGGGGTGATTTTCTTTAAACTAGTTACTTTAGAAGCATATTTTTTGACAAGATTTTCAACAGAACGTACCGCCAAACGTCTATTTTGAAGAGAGAGAAACAATGCTTCTTCATGTCCTTCCTGAGCATAAATAGTTTCACGTTGCTTTAAATAATCACGCAAAGCCATTTCTACTTCATCTCCAAAATAAACTACAGTCTCATATCCGCCTTTTCGTCTAATCTTGATGCCATTGTTTTTAAAATCAACATCTTTTAGGTCCAAACCAACGCATTCTGAAACACGAATCCCTGTCCCTAAAAGCAGTGTAAGGAGAGCCAAGTCTCGAACTTTTGTCTTATCGTGATAGGCCAATTCCTTTTTCGTCAGTTTACTGCCATCTTCAACCAAATCTAACAAGGTCGCAACTTCATCTGGATCCAAACGTATAATTTCTTTTTCATGAATTTTGGGCATTGGAACTAGGACAGCAGGATTCTTTTCGATTTTTTCTATTTCAAAGAAATAATTGTAAAAGCTTCGCAGAGAAGCAAGTTTCCGTTTTTTTCCGCGTTCCTCATTGGTTATTTCATGCCCTTCTTTTTCATAATAGCTAACATAGGAGAGATATTCTTCAATATCCTGTCTGGTAACTTCATCCAATATGGATAGAGGAAACTCTGAAATATCCGTATTTTTAAGCCCTGGCATAGTATTTTTAAGATATTCGAAAAATACTCGTATATCATAAGCATATGCCAATCTAGTTCGGCTAGATGTGCTTTCCTGAATACCTCTAAAGAAATCACGACAAAAAGGAGGTAATTCTGCTAATACAGCCCTCATTTTTAAGATATTCTGTTTGTTTTGCTCTTCGTGATAATTATTGTTCGCCATCTAGGCTCCATCCTTTCAGGTTTCCCGATTTAATAGCGGTAAACATTCTTTCTTTTACGCCTGGATTTTCTAAATTAAGCTTTCGAAGCAATTCTTTTACATATTCGCGCTTGGTATAGCCATCTGCCGGACATGGACTTTTCACAACAGGTACATCATATTTATGAACAAAACCAATCACATCTGCTTCCTGCATATAAATCATAGGCCTTATGACGGTTAAATCCATGCGATCCAAATAAGTGTTAGGAGAGAAGGTATGAAATCTACCTTCAAAAATGAGAGACATCATCATGGTTTCCACCACATCATCTTTGTGATGGGCATAAGCTACTTTGTTGCAACCGGCTGCTTTGATGGCATCATTAAGGGCACCTTTACGCATCTTTGCGCACAATGAGCAGGGATTGGATTCCTTCCGGTCCTCAAATATAATTTTTGCAATATCGGTTTTGACTATAGTGTAGGGAACCTCTAGTTTTTCACACAAGGCCTTTATTTCATCCAAATTTAGATTTCCAAAACCAAGATCCACTGTCACAGCATGAATATCAAATTTCTTCGGATAAAAGCGCTTCAGCCCATGTAGGGCGTAGAGTAAAGTAAGGCTATCCTTGCCTCCAGAAATACCGATAGCAATTCTATCGCCATCCTCGATCATTTTGTATTCATCAATCGCCTTACGAACTAGGCTAAGTACTTGTTGTAATTTCATAATATAATCCTTTTTTAAACTCACAATCTTAAATAATTTATAAGATTATTTTATACTTTTTTTCGGCTTGTAACAATAGATTTTCAATATCTTATGTGCTATGATAATTAAGTAAATTGACAAAAACAAAGAGAGAAGGCAAATGTATGAAGATTAAGTTCAATAACAAGTATATCAAATGGGGATTTACGGCATTTATGGTGATTGCCTGCAGCATATTATTTGGCTATATTACTTTCAATGGCAAAGAATTACTGTCCAATATCAGCAATCTTTTTTCTTTGTTTTTACCTGTTTTTGTTGGTTTTATTGTTGCATATTTGCTTACACCGATTGTAAATTTAATAGAAAACAAGATTCTTTACCCAATTATTCTAAAATGTAAAGCGAAAGACCTTACAAAGCACAAAAAATGGGTTAGGGCGGTTTCCATTTTATTTACCTATATTTTTGTATTCTTACTTATCTATTCCATAATCGCAATGATGATTTCACAGATTGTTCCTAGTATTCAAAATATCATTATGAATTTTGATGGATATGTAAAGAATGTTACTTCATGGCTTAATAATTTAACTCTAAAAAATGATGAATTGTACGGAACATTTGCTACTGTATTTACCAAATTAATGGTTGAATTGGATAAATGGCTAACAGATACAGTAAACCTAATTTTAAATAGTTTTGGAGAGTTTATCAAAACATTTTCATTAAGCCTTATAAATACTCTGGGTGTTTTGTGGGATGTGATTATTGGTTTTGTGATTTCTGTTTATGTACTTGCAAGTAAAGAAACTTTTATCAGTCAATCAAAAAAGATTATTTATGCCTTGTTTGAAAGAAATTACGCAAATCAAGTGTTGGATAGTCTGCGTTTTACTCATAAAACCTTCATTGGATTTATCAGCGGAAAAATAATTGATTCATTAATTATTGGTATTCTATGTTTTATCGGAACAAGTATTTTACAGACACCTTACGCCGCTTTAGTAAGTGTAATCGTAGGCATAACAAATGTAATTCCTTTTTTTGGCCCTTATTTAGGTGCAATACCAAGTGCGATACTTATTTTAATTGTTGATCTTCAAAATCCATTAAACTGTGTCTATTTTTGCATATTCATACTTGCGCTTCAACAGTTTGATGGCAATATACTTGGCCCTTATATTTTAGGCGATTCTACAGGTCTATCTGGATTTTGGGTTATCTTTTCCATTACTATTTTTGGAGCAATATTCGGAATTCCAGGCATGATTATAGGCGTTCCGACCTTTGCTGTTTTATACGCAGGTATCAAAGCATTGATTAATTCATCCCTGAAGAAGAAGGAACTTCCTATTGAGACCACGTTGTATTATAGTTTAGACTCTATTAACGAAGAAGGTTCCATAGTAAAAATGGAAACGGTGGAAGAGAAGAAGAACAGTATAAAAGATATAAAGAAAACGAATATCTTTTCTAAGATATGGCTCTGGATTAAGAACTTATTTACCAAATTCAAAAAGAAAAAATAAAGAAAACAAACAAACCTATATTTCAAACAGAATATAGGTTTGTTTTAATAATATAGTTAGTGTATAGTTTTGTTAAATAATTAACAGAAGAATATAATATAGAAGAGAGGTTTCTTAACATGAAATTCGTAATTCAAAGAGTAAATCATGCTAGCGTAGCTGTGGACGGACAGGTTATTGGCGCAATTAATAAAGGATTTTTAGTTTTTATAGGCATCAGTAATACAGATACAAAGGAAATTGCTGATAAGATGGTTAAAAAGCTTATAGGCTTAAGAATATTTGATGATTCTGAAGGTAAGACGAATTTAGATTTAAAGACGGTAGATGGTTCCTTGCTTTTGGTATCACAATTTACTTTGTACGCAGATTGCAAAAAAGGATACAGACCATCCTTCATAAACGCTGGTGCACCAGAAATGGCAAATGCATTGTATGAATATATAATTGATGAATGCAAAAAAGAAATCCCTGATCTGCAAACCGGAAGCTTTGGTGCAGATATGAAGATATCTTTAGAAAACGACGGCCCATTTACCATAATCCTGGATTCTGCTGAAATTACAGGACCAACTATTCGTTAAACTTGTGTTTTGCGCATAGTTGAATATCTATCTTCAATCATGTAAAACAACACTTTTCATCGCTTAAACCACTATTTACGCAGGATTTAATCCTGTAATTCTACTAGATTACAATTATGTTTTTGGACGTACTCCATTATAAAATCCAAATTCAAAACAACCTCTGAATTAGCCGCGCCGATTAATTTAACGATGTACATATGTTGTAATCCATTTAAATTTGCAAAGTTTAATATTAAATCACATATAGAAGTTTCGTCCATATCAGGCGTAACTTCTATATGATGATGAATGTATTGACGTTTGGCATGACTAACAAATTTCCAACATATCCTTGAGATATTACTGTTGTCCTTAATGATCTCCCCTTCTATATATCCCTTCTGCCCTACTTCAGTACGCAAAAAAGGCTCAAATCCACCTGTATAAGCTATTCTACCGCTAATTTCTATGCGAGTATGTAAATGTCCTAATGCAATGTAATCAAATCCGGCCTCAGAAAGAATCTCTAAATGAATCGGAATACTTTTGTCACCACCATGAACATTACCGTGTGCTAACAATATATTGATATGGGACAAGTTATCTGGTCTAAAATCATCATATCTAGGCTCTGAAATTTGTTCCTGCTCATAGCTTAGGCCAAAAATCTCCGTATTTATTTCATTAAAAAAAGTTTTGGAGCTGGTTCTATCCGTTAAAAATCTTACATTTGATGGGATTTTAACCTTATGATAGGCTGAATCATTCAATAAACAGTCGTGATTGCCCGCAATCATAACAACTTTTGTAAATTTCAGTGCACCGAAAAGCTGCATTACCCGGTCTGCATCATCATAACTTGGCTGACCATGGAATAAATCTCCTGGAATCAAAAGCAAATCTACCTTTTTGTCATCGCAGATTTTTAATACATCTTCAAATGCATCCCATATTTCTTGTTTTCTGTTAATTCCCAAGTTTGTTCCAGCCTCAGGTTCTACACCCAAATGAACATCAGCCATATGAATAAATTTCATTTTATATCCTCTCAAGCAGTTCTTTTAAGGTTTTGTTTTTCTTTTTACGTGTCACCTCTACAAGCCCTAAGCTAGTCATCCCAACAACATTCGTTTGAATAGGATCCTTTGCTGTTTCATTTTTAAATACCGAAAGAAGTTTTTGTATATCTTTATCTGCCTTCATATTGATAAAGTCTACAATAATAATACCGGATAAATTACGCAATCGAATCTGATGTTCAGCTTCTATAGCAGCTTCTAAATTGATTTTTAGTATGGTTTCTTCGAAAGTATTCGATTTGGCGTCGAATTTGCCCGAATTTACGTCTATTACTGTTAAGGCTTCCGTTGGTTCAATCACCAAATAACCGCCCGATTTGAGCCAAATACGCGTTTCTAGAGCCTCTTTAAGTCTAGATTCCAGGCTATAGAGGTTTATTAACGACAATTGCTCATCCTGATATAGGCGAATTGGCACATCTATTTTCTTCTCTTGATGAAGTATTATCAACTCATCATAAATGTCCTTTTGATCTGTAACTATTTCCTCATATGAACCTTGATAAAATTGATCCAACCCATAAGAA
This sequence comes from Lachnospiraceae bacterium, assembly GCA_017453065.1. GTDB lineage: Bacteria > Bacillota > Clostridia > Lachnospirales > Lachnospiraceae > Acetatifactor. The sequence continues at coordinate 113,662 of JAFTKW010000003.1, forward strand.
TTTGGTTTAGAATACAACTTGGTAAATGCAGGTCTATGTGTAGCAACAGAGATTATTTGGTCATAGATTTGTGTCACATTCTCTAGTTCTGAAGTGATTTTATAAAATTCTTCCTCTATAAGAACGCTTGTATTGGTTCTGAGTACAACTCCATAACCTAAATCTTCAGCCAATCTCACATATTTTGTTAATACAAAGCTTTTTAATTTCTCTCGAAGTTCACTAGTGATTTTAGAGGAAACTCCAAGCCCATTACCGCCATGATTAAGCACCACAAATTCTCCAGGAATGGAAAAATTGGTTGTTACAGCTGGTTGTTTGGTTTTGAGTGCATCTCTTGTAACCTGTACAATCAGTTCATCCCCAATACATAAAGGTCTATCAGGAAAAGACGAATTCACACCCAAACGATTGGTGAAAACAGGATTCTTTAAATCATTTAATGGTAGATAGCAAACAAGACCTTTGCTGATTTCAACAAAGGCCGCTTCTATATTCTTGACAATATTCTGTACACGCCCTACATATATATTACCAATGAGGGACGTATTCTTTTCATCGTTAACATGCACTTCAAGCAAAGTTCTATCTTGCATAAGCGCAGTTAAAAGTTGATTATCTCTCTTAAAAATAAGAACTTTATTGTCTACCATACTCTTCTCCCATTAAATTTCACTTCCAATATAATCTAATGGTTCAAATCTAGGTGCTTCTACAGTGCCGGCATTCAGATATGTTTCTTCCCTGGTCACAGTAAAGGCATTCTTTGGAAGGCTAAGTCCACACATATCCACAAGTGCATTTACAACCATAGAAGGCTTAATATTTCCAGAACTGCTGGCATCAACCATCATACTAAGCCCATCAGAAATAGCTTCCAGGTTATATATTCCAGGTTTTAAATCAATTTCTAGTGTGCTTTTTTTGGTTTCTTTGCTTACTAAAATCTGTTCTTGTGAAAGAAATCTTTTTACTGCATCTTCCAAATTGATTTCAGGTTGTCTTCCATCTCTGAACAAAACAGTATATTTGGCTGCAGCAACAGTTGCCATTGCATTTCCAGCATCATCTGGTAAAACCTTTGCAGAAAGCACTCTTATACCATCACAGGAAACTTTATTTAAGCGCTCCACCACATCTTTTGAACTAACCATGGAATTTAAGACCACATCCATGTATTCACCATTGCTTTCCAAACCCACACCTAAAGGAGCAGCAAACGTCATGATCTGATGAGGACTAAAGCCTGTGGTATAAGCTATATCTATCTCGCTTCTTCGCATTGCTTTTTGAAAAAAACGCATGACATCTAAATGTCCAATATATCTGACAGCGCCTTTTTTGCTAAACTTAATTCTAACCTTCATTTGATTCTGACCTTTCCTCAAAACATACTCCGCCACCAAAACGGTTGGCGCCACAGCCCTGACAGGACTGATAACAGTTTGGAGATGTCTGTTCTCCCTGGGCCTTTAACCATTCTCTCTTAAAGAATTCTTTGGTCACACCACAATCTATGAAATCCCATGGGAATATCTCATCTAAATCCCTTTCCCTAGTGGTATAAAAATTTACATCTAAGCCACATTCTTTAAAGGAATCCATCCATTTATCATTGTCGAAATACTCGCTCCATGCATCGTAAATGCCACCTTTTTCATAAACCTTAAGGATAACATCACCAAGTCTACGGTCTCCTCTAGCTAAAGCGCCTTCAATAACAGAGGTATCTGCTTCATGCCAATTGTATTTGATGACACGCTGATTTAATTGTTCCGTAATCGCCCTCTTGGTCTGGTAAGCCTTGTCCAAAAACTCTTCCTTGGTGCACTGTTTTGCCCACTGAAATGGCGTAAATGGCTTCGGAATAAAAAAGGATGTGCTACTTACAATCTGCACTTTACCATTCTTTCGCTCTTCCTTTGGCACAGTTTCATAAAAGACAGCAGCAATCTTATTGGAAAGTTCTGCAATACCTCTGATGTCTTCTTCTGTTTCTGTTGGTAATCCCAACATAAAATACAATTTCACCCTAGTCCAGCCACCTTTAAAGGCCATAGCTGCACCATTTAAAATGACTTCTTCAGTCAATCCTTTGTTTATAACATTTCTTAACCTTTGGCTACCAGCTTCTGGTGCAAATGTAAGACTAGATTTCTTGATATCCTGCACTTTGCTCATCACGTCTAAGGAAAAGGCATCGATACGAAGGGATGGCAAAGAAATATTGATATGTTTTTCATTGCATTTATCAATCAAAAAGTCTACTAATTCAGGTAATTTACTATAGTCACTGGAACTTAAGGAGCTTAAAGAAATTTCTTCGTGACCTGTGTTCTTCAGCATTTCCATAGCATATTGCTTCATCAACTCTACATCGCGCTCTCTAACTGGGCGATAAAGCTGACCAGCCTGACAAAATCTGCAGCCTCTGGTACAACCACGCTGAATTTCAAGCACTACTCTGTCCTGAGTAACTTTGATATATGGAACTACAGGTTTCATAGGGTAATAGGTATTGGAGATGTCCATTTGAATTTCCTTCAATATAGATACCGGAATACCTTTTTCCTTTGGCATAAAACTTTTGATGGTTCCATCTTCTTTATAAGTCACTTCATACATAGCTGGAACATAAAGGCCCGGTATACGCGCTGCTTTACGAAGAAATTCAGTCCTGCTCTCTCCAGCCGCTTTACTAGCCTTGTATGCATCCAAAAGTTCTCTATAACGAGTTTCGCCCTCACCAATATAAAAAATATCAAAGAAATCAGCCAATGGTTCTGGGTTGTAGGTGCAAGGTCCACCGCCAATAACGATAGGATCCTCTTCTGTTCTATCCACTGTTTTGAGCGGAATGCCTGCCAAATCAAGAACCTGTAAAATATTGGTATAGCACATCTCGTACTGAATCGTAATTCCAAGGAAATCGAAGTTTTTTATTGGATCTTGAGATTCCAAGGCAAAAAGCGGAATTTGTTGTTCTCTCATCACCTTATCCAAATCAACCCACGGACTATACACGCGTTCACACCAAACATCATCCCAAGAATTCAGCATATCATAAATAATCTGAATGCCTAAATGAGACATTCCGATCTCATATACATCTGGAAAACACATAGCAAATCGAACATCAATTTTGCTTAAATCTTTTACTACAGAATTCACTTCATGACCAATATATCTGGCCGGTTTTTCTATTTCCATCAAAATATCATCTGATAAAGCTAGCTTACTCATAAATACCTCATGAAACTCTTTCTAATATTATTGGGCGAATGAAAGAAAGTTTTTAACTCTCTTAACATCTCTCCTAAGTATACGAAATTTCAGTTCTAAAAGCAATTATAAAGACATTTATAAACATAAAAAACGCGTGGAGTCTACATAATTTTTTTATGTAAACCAACGCGCTTTTTATAGTAAAAATTCAATTATTATATGCAATTAATCCAATTAACGATTGGCAAGTTCTCGAATGACTTCTTCCCAGGAAACATCTTTTACTGCCATCAAAACCATCATATGATAAAGGAAATCACTCATCTCATATACTACTTCATTGCTGTTTGGATTTTTGGCTGCAATTACAATTTCGGTAGCCTCTTCTCCAAGCTTTTTTAGTATTTTATCGATGCCTTTGTCAAACAGGTAATTAGTGTAAGAACCTTCTTTTGGGTTCATCTTGCGATCTAAAATCACATCATAAACATCCTGAAATACTTTAAGTGGATTTGTTTCTGATTCATTACTTTCTGGATTTACAACTTCATTAAAGAAGCAAGAATATGCTCCTGTATGGCATGCAGCACCAACCTGATGTACCTTTGCAAGCAAAGTATCCATATCACAGTCTGCAGATAATTCTTTTACATACTGATAATGTCCACTGGTGTCTCCCTTAAGCCACAAAGACTGTCTACTGCGACTAAAATAAGTCATTTTTCCCGTTTTGATGGTGTTTACATAAGCTTCTTCGTTCATATATGCAACCATCAAAACCTCACCTGTTTGATAGTCCTGAACCACTACAGGAAGCATACCATCAGAGTTGAGTTTAAACTCAGACCATTCATATCTAGCTTCCAAAGAAGAAACCCTAATATTGTTCTCCTTACATAGCTGAATCAAATCTGGGAGGTGCGAAATATTCTGATTGATTGTATTTCCTGTAAGTCCAGCCACCTCAGAAATATTTAGAATCTCAAGTAATTTATTCAGTGCCAGTTGATGGACTTGGATAATCTGAGGCATAGTGGTCAATTCTGCCACTTCGCGAATCATATGTACATTCATATCAAGAAGTAAAGAGGAATAGGTTTGCACCTCTTCCAGCACATTTTTTAATGTTTCTACTTTGTCAAAAGCACATATGATTTTGTCTTTGCCAAATTTCAGTGATACTTCTTGTAAAATTTGAACATTAGAAGGAATCTCAATGTTTATGATTGCTTTCTTACAACCGGCATAAAGAATCTTTTTCACATCTTCCATGCGTCTTACGTTGCTAGAACCATATACATCCACTCCAACACTTTGGCAAATCTCTTTTAAAATATCCAGTGCCGCTTCTTGCTCCTGATCTGTCTGGGACATATCAAAAACAATAAGACCATCTACCTGCCCACTGCAATAATTCGCCGCAAGTCGAACAGGATCTGTATCTACAATAGTCTGATCGCTTAATTCCAGAATTGCATGTTCATGATACAAATACAAACTGGCAATAAACTTCTTAATATTCATACTCTACTCCTTAAAGGGTTCCTTTTGTACTAAGTACACCACTGATGCGAGGATCTACCATAGTTGCCTCATCCAAAGCCTTTGCAAAAGCCTTAAACAAACTTTCAATCATGTGGTGTGAATTGCTACCAGATAACATCTTCATGTGTAAATTCATGCCTGCGCTATAAGATACAGCGTAGAAAAACTCTCTGACTAATTCTGTATCCATATAACCAACTCTCTCGGTTGGAAACTCACATTCAAAAGAAAAATATGGTCTGCCACACAAATCAATAGAACAAAGAGCAAGAGCATCATCCATTGGTAAAATAAAATATCCATAACGTTTGATACCTGCTTTGTCTTTTAATGCCTCTTTGATTGCATTGCCTAGAACAATACCTGTATCCTCTACTGTATGGTGACCATCCACCTGTAAATCGCCCTTTACTTTCAAATCTAGATCAAAAAAGCCATGTTTGGCAAAGCCTTCCAACATGTGATCAAAGAAACCGATCCCAGTATCTATTTGACTGTTTCCACTTCCATCTATATTCAGCTTCATGGATATAGATGTTTCTTTGGTGTTTCGATTGATTTCAGCATATCTAGCCATATAATTATCCTCTCATTATTACTATTCAAATCTCACTTTAATAGAATTTGCATGCGCTGTCAAACCTTCACTCTCGGCAAAAAGTTCGATATCTTTGTGTACCAATTCAAGCGCTTCTCTAGAATACGAAATAATACTGGATTTCTTAATAAAATCATCTACATTAAGTGGTGAGAAAAAACTAGCAGTCCCATTGGTAGGCAAAATATGGTTTGGACCAGCAAAATAATCTCCCAATGGTTCTGATGAATATTCTCCAAGGAAAATTGCTCCTGCATTCTTAATCTTAGGCATAATATCAAACGGATTTTGAGTCAAGATCTCTAAATGTTCTGATGCGATCTCATTGGCTGCCAAGATGGCCTCTTCCATATTAGAAGCAACCAGTATGTAACCATAATTGTCCAAAGACTTTTGCATGATTTCTTGTCTTGGCAGCTGGGAAACAAATACATCAACCTGCTCAGAAACTTGATTTGCAAGTTCTTTGGATGTGGTAATCAATATTGCAGAAGCAAGCTCATCATGTTCTGCCTGAGACAACAAATCAGCCGCTATATATCTAGGATTTGCCTTTTCATCTGCCAAAACTAATATTTCACTAGGACCAGCAATGGAATCAATACTTACATGTCCATAAACTGCTTTTTTCGCTAGCGCTACAAAAATGTTGCCAGGCCCCGTAATTTTGTCTACCTTAGGAATGGATTCTGTACCAAAAGCCATGGCAGCAATGGCCTGTGCTCCACCTACTTTGTATATCTGATTTACTCCTGCGATGTCTGCAGCAACTAAAGTGCCTGGATTAACTTTTCCCTCTGCATTACATGGAGTACACATGATAATCTGTTCCACGCCAGCTACCTTTGCTGGAATTACATTCATAAGTACGCTGGAAGGATAGGCTGCTTTTCCACCTGGCACATATACTCCCACTTTTTCGATAGCAGTAATTTTCATTCCAAGAATGGTGCCATCTGGTCTAGCATCAAACCAACTATTGCGCAATTGTTTCTGATGATAGGAAGTAATATTTGCTGCAGATTTTTTGATTACTTCAATTAACTTTTCATCTAAGAGATTATACGCTTCTTCAATCTCTTCTTTCGTCACCTTTATATTCTCTAAAGTCAACTGAAACTTATCAAATTTAAGTGTATAATCAAAAACTGCCTGATTCCTTCTTTGTTTTACGTCTTCAATAATATCTGCTACAACAGATTCGTATTCACCATAATTATTAGGGCTTCTCTGAATCAAATCATCTAAAACACCCTGTTTTGTCTGTGCATTTAATTCAATAATCTTCATAATATCTCTCCTCAAAACAGCCTTAAATTTGTTAAAGTGCTGCTTTTAAATCTGCAATCAATTTCTTGATTCTGTCCGCCTGCATCTGCATGCTTACCTGATTGACAATCACTCTGGCAGACAATGGGCAAATCTCTTCCAACACATCTAATCCATTCTCGCGAAGTGTAGAGCCCGTCTCAACAATATCCACAATCACATCTGAAAGTTCGACCAATGGCCCTAATTCGACAGAACCATTTAATTTAATGATATCTACCGTTTGATGCTTTTTGTTGTAAAAATAATCTTTGGCAATCAATGGATACTTTGTTGCCACGCGAATTCGTTCATGATGCTGTAAAAGTTCCTTCGCATGGGCAGGTCCACAGACACACATTCTACATTTGCCAAAGCCCAAATCCAAAACCTCATAAACTCTTCTGTCTTCTTCCAATATGGTGTCTTTGCCTACCACACCTATATCAGCAGCACCATACTCTACATAGGTTGGGACATCTGGACCTTTGGCCAAAAAGAATTTCAATTTTAATTCTTCATTTACAAAAATCAACTTGCGAGAGTCTTTATCCTTCATTTCCTCGCAGGTTATGCCTATTTTTTCAAATAGTTCCAGGGTTTGTTTTGCCAATCTACCCTTGCCAAGTGCAAAGGTCAAATATCTATCTCCACTCATAATAATACTCCAGTAACATTAAGATTTCTTTTCCAGAGAAACACTAATCCCTGCCTTGCGAAGCTCTCTTGCTTTAAGCAATGTGCTTTCAAAATCTTCCTCTGTATAATACAAAATCTCAGGCTTTTCAGGCAATTTAATCTCAATCTTTTGTCTAGTAATCGCTTCCATAAGGTCATCCAACTGAATTACAAATCCGATAGCTGGCGCCTCTTTGCCAAAATAATTCAGCAAATGATCGTATCTGCCACCCTTCACAATTGCGTCGCCCACACCATAGGTATATACCTTGAAAATGACGCCTGTATAATAGTTGTATTTGCTAAGCATGCCCAAATCAAAAGAGACATACTGTTCATATCCATACATCTTCAGCACTTCATACAATGCTTCCAAGCGTTTGATTGCATTTATGGATTTCTCATTGTTGGCGCTATTTACTGCCTCTTCCAAAAAATCAATTCCGCCAAACATGTCTGCTGTTTTTAATAGAGCTTTTGCATGTTCACAGGATACATTTCTGCTTTGCAACAAATCTTCTGCTGCAAATAAGTTTTTAACAGATATTAATTCCCTAAGTTCTCTCTCCGTATCCTCATCCAAACCAGCGTCTTGGCAAATACCTCTAAAATACTCCACCTGTCCTACACTTACCTGGAAATTTACAAGTCCACACTGAAGCAAGCTTTCAATTACAAGACTTATCATTTCTGCATCTGCATAGACACTATCATCTCCAATTAACTCTGCGCCAACCTCTGTAGTTTCTTTTAATTTACCTTGCAAATTTGAAGTATTTGTGAAGGTGTTTCCAATATAAGAAAAACGAAGTGGGGCTTTTGACTCCATAAAATACTTGGCAGCGCATCTGGCAATTGCTGGTGTAAAGTCTGGCCTGAGAACTAAAGTCTCCCCTTCTTTGTCAAAAAACTTATACAAATCCTTGGACGCTGTAGTTCCAGTCTCCTTGGAAAAAACATCGAAATATTCAAAGGTAGGGGTCTGTATCTCCATAAAGCCATAACTTGCTAGTTTTAAGTGGAGTAAATCCTCTACCACCAATTTCTTCTTATATTCTGTTCCATAGATGTCTCTGACACCTTCCGGTGTATGTAACAATTTCTGATTCATAATTTATCGCTCCACTTTATTACTGCACAGTGCTAATTAGGTAGCACATTAAACTAAATGTAGTATAGTAAATAAAAGTCTCTTTGTCAACATGAAAATAAATCAATTATTCTCTCTCATTTAAATCTTTTTGAAGCAAATCCAAATATGGAATCATCAAGCCATTTTTCCTCGGAATCACATAATCCATAGAAAGTTCATCAAATCGAAAACTTTTTCTTCCACCCTGCTTTGCCCTATCCCAGAAAACAAGCAAATCCTTGAAGGTTAAATAGTAAAAGAGATCTCTATGCGTATAGTAAATCAGAAAAAATGCAATTCCCTGTTGCTTTTCAAAATTACGCATGAATTCCACCTGGTGCTCATGAATATTTTGAAGTGAAAAAGTATCCACTGCACATTCCTTTGCATCAAAGCAAACTGGAATTCCTTGAACCGCACCTATATAGTCAACTGTACTCTTTTGATCAAAGTAAGCTAAGGTAATGTGTCTATTCTCTTTATCGATTTTGATTGGCGTAATTGGAGTTGGCACCTTTTGAATCAGTGCCAAGCCATTTTCCAAATATTTCTCGTTGGTTCGATTAATCAGATCTTCTAATGTGGATCCTCTTAACCCTCTTGAATTCCAAGTAGCCATAGTAATTCCTCGTAATTTATATCAATGAATTTTTTGAAATATTGTAGGCTCTTTTGCAACAAACACCTTCTCACTTAAAGATGTCAGTCCTTCTGTAATAATTGGAAATTCTAATCTATAAGCATGCAAAAGTTGCCATTTAAGTCCCACTGTTTTCTTATATTGTAGATTCACAGTGGTATCGCCATATTTATCGTCGCCTAAAATGGGATGGCCAATGGATGCCAAATGTGCTCTAATCTGATGAGTTTTACCAGTGATAAGTTCCACTTCCAACAAAGTATTCCCACCGATCATTTGAAGGGGCTTATAAGCAGTCTCAATGGCATCAGCATCCTTCGGTATATTCGGTGCATCTTTCTGATAAACAGTAACTATATTGTTTCGCTCATTCTTAAAAAGATAGCCATCAATCAAGGCACTCTTTTTCATCTGTCCAATTACAATGGTGCGATAAAACTTACGAAGACTTCTCTGACGAATCATCTGCGCCAATTCCTGACTTCCTTTCAATGATTTACCACCAAGCACCAATCCACTGGTATTTCGATCCAAGCGATTGCATATAGACGGTTTAAAGGTCTGAAGTTCCTGCTTGGATATAGCTTTTGTATGAAGCAAATATCCTATCATCCATTCATTTAAACTTACGTCCTCTGCTTTTGCTTTTTGAGATAAAATTCCAGCGGGTTTATTTAATATGATCACATCATCATCTTCATATACAACCTCAATGCCTTTTAACAGTTGAAATGCCTTTTCATATTCTTTACAAAAATCTTCCTCTAAAAGACTTGTTCCCCTAAATTTTTGAAAGGTTTCCTCGGAAAAGAAGAAGGAAATCTGATCCCCTTCTTTTAACATTTCTTTCCCTTCAACCTTTTTTCCATTGAGCGTAATATTCTTTTTACGAAGCATCTTATAGAAGAAACTGGTGGTTGCTTCTGGCATAAATTTGTGTAGAAATTTATCCATTCTTTGTCCAGCTTCTTTGGTACTAATCACATGATTTTGCATATCAATTACCTATTATAAAGATACACTGAGAAGCGTTTTTGCAACATTTAAACTAAGTTCCCTGTCTTCTTCTAATTCCTGCATTTGAGAAGTTCTCTGAATGTATTTGTCCAAATCAGTAAATATCTTGATGGTTACATTCTTAATTCCATCTAAAGCTAGTGTGTTTTGTAAATGTTTTAAACAAGCCTGTTCATCTAATTTAGACATAGTACTGTACAGGGCAACTGTATTTCCACAAATAGTTCCGTGGGCAAACTCATAATTCTTATCATAAGTTGTAAAAACCAAATCAAAAACTTTGAGACATTTTTCGCATTTTTCTAGCACAGACAATCTTTCTACGTCTTCTTTGCTACAGCCTTTATAACGAAGAAACATAATCATGGTAACAGCACTTTTACATGCTGGTAAACATCCCAAAATTGCTACGATTGTAAGCAAATTCATCTTGTCACCAGTGGCAACAATTCCTGCCACAAAAAGAGAAATCGAAATGGCAAAATAAAGAACCGTTCTTACAATCTCATATTTGCTCTGTGTCTTTAAATAGAAAGCTTCGCCCTTATAATCATCATAGTCAAATAGTCTTTTTAATTTCATATCAGCACTCCAAATCTATTGCGTAATTATCTAAGTCCTCTTAAAAAAAGTAAAATAAGCTTGTGTGGCACCAACTTAGACCACCACCAGAACAATTTCATTGGTAAACTGTAGACAGAGACTTCTTTTTTGAAATAAGAATCTCTAAGGGCTTTGTCTACCACTGCTTCTGGAGTCGCCATCACATATTTCTTAATGGCAAGCATTTCACCGCCTTTTTCTGCAATATCAAAGAAAGCGGTATCTACAGGCCCTGGACAAACTGCTGTTACATATATATGTTTTTTGTACAGTTCATTGTTCAGAGCTCTAGAAAGGCTCATTACATAAGCCTTGGTTGCTGCATAAACTGCAAAGCCAGACTGTGGCATAAAGGCTGCGCTAGAAGCCAAATTAATCACACGGCTGTTTGGTCTCATGTAAGGAAGACATAAATAGGTCAATCTGGTCAATCCTTCACAGTTGGTGGTAAGCATACCCAGCTGGCCTTCCATATCTAAATCTTCAAACTTACCAATCAGTCCATAGCCAGCACAGTTTACCAAAACTCGAACCGTCACATCCTCCTCATATAGAAGCTGTTCCAAGTCATCCATGGCATATTCATCTGTCACATCCATAGCCAGGATGCGAACTTTATGGCTCATTTCCTTCGCCAACTGTTCTAAAGCATCCTGTCTTCGTGCAATCAGCCAAAATTCATCCACGTTTGTAAAACCTGCATCCATTTGCAATGCAAACTCTCTTCCCATTCCTGAAGAAGCACCTGTAATGATAATAACGTTCATCTTTTACTCCTGATTAATCTTTGTATCTTTTATGATTGTTTCTTTTTGTGTATATTTCGAATCGTTTTCTTCTTTGCTGGTTTCTGACTAGTTGGTTTTGGACCATTGCCCCTTGTTTTTACCCCAGCTTTTTGTCCATTTGGTTTCTGTTCGTATGACTTTGAACTATTTCCTTTCGCTGTGTTTACGCTTTGTCTTGGGCGAATCAAACACTTCTTGTCAAACCCAATCAAGTCTTCTCTGCCAGCTTTTATAAGCGCTTCTTTTACCAACTCATAATTCTTTGGATTTCGATATTGAATCAATGCACGCTGCATTGCTTTTTCGTGAGGGTTTTTACATACGTAAACTGGTTTCATGTTTCTTGGATCCACACCAGTATAGTACATAACAGTAGAAACAGTAGATGGAGTTGGATAAAAATCCTGAACCTGTTCAGGCATATATCCTAAATCTCGCAAATATTCTGCAAGTTCTACAGCTTCTTTCAAGGTAGACCCTGGGTGTGAAGACATCAGATATGGCACCAAATACTGTTCTTTTCCTAATTGTTTGTTTATGCGTTTGTATTTCTCCACGAACCGGTCATAAACCGCCCTAGAAGGTTTGCCCATCTTACTAAGAACCGTATCCGAAATATGTTCCGGTGCTACTTTTAACTGGCCGCTGACATGATGCTCAACCAACTCTCTAAAAAAGGTGTCATCCGCATCTGCGAGTAGGTAATCAAACCGAATACCCGAGCGAACAAATACCTTCTTTACCTTTGGTAGTTCTCTAACTTTGCGAAGCAAGGCCAAATAATCTTTGTGATCCACTTTCATATTTTTACATGGAGTTGGGAATAGGCATTGTCTATTCTTACATACACCTTTTGTCAGCTGTTTGTCACAGGACGGATGACGGAAGTTAGCCGTTGGCCCTCCCACATCATGAATGTAACCTTTGAAGTCTGGATCTTGGGTCAAAAGTTTGGCTTCTTCCAATATGGATTCATGACTTCTAGTTTGAATAATTCTTCCCTGATGAAAGGTCAGCGCACAAAAACTACATCCTCCAAAGCAACCGCGATTACTGATTAATGAAAACTTAATTTCTCGAATAGCTGGAACTCCTCCTGCCTCTTCATAGGAAGGATGATAAGTTCTCATATAAGGTAAAGCATAAACCTTATCCATTTCCTCTGTAGAAAGAGGTGTCATTGGCGGATTCTGAACCACATAAACCCCATTTGGATATGGTTCAATCAAATATTTCCCATTAAAAGGATCCGTGTTATTGTACTGTATATCAAAACTTTTTGCATAAGTAAGGGGATCTGCTTTCATGGTATCATAATCAGGCAGTATGATTTGATCATAGACACCGCTGATATCCTTGGTCTTGTATACGGTGCCAGGGATAAAAGTAATATCCTTCACTGCGATGCCGCTGTTTAAAGCATCTGCAATTTCAACAATGGACTTTTCTCCCATGCCATAGGATATAAGGTCCGCCTGACTGTCCAAAAGTATAGACCGCTTGAATTTGTTGGACCAATAATCATAATGCGCCATGCGGCGAAGACTTGCTTCAATGCCACCAATAATAATAGGTACATCTTTGTAAGTACGACGAATCAGATTACAATAAACAACAGTAGCATAATCAGGTCTTTTACCAGCCACACCACCTGGGGTATAAGCATCCATATCACGTCTCTTTTTGGAAACCGAATAATGATTCACCATACTATCCATGTTTCCTGCAGAAACCAAAAAACCTAGTCTAGGCTTTCCTAAGGCGCTGATGCTGTCCTCCTGTTTCCAGTCTGGCTGCGCCAAAATACCAACTGTATAGCCATGGGATTCTAGGACTCTTCCAATAATTGCATGAGCAAAAGAAGGATGATCCACATAGGCATCCCCAGTGACAAAAACAAAGTCCAGCTGCTCAATATTTCTTTTGATTAAATCTTCTTTACAAACAGGTAAAAAATCCATCTTTAAACAATTCCTCTAAAATCATCAATGTAATAATCTGCTGCTTTTTCCTTTTCCGCTCTCTGATAAACGGAATACTCATCTTCCACAGCGCAAACCTTCATTCCTGCATTTTTACCAGCCATAATCCCTGGCACAATATCTTCAAACACAAGACATTTGGCTGGATTAACACCTAATCTTTCAGCCACTGCCAAATAGATGTCTGGAGCAGGTTTGCCCTTCGCCACCTCACAGGCTGTCATAATGCAGCTAAAATAGTCATCTAGGCCATGTACATTCGCAATGCTTTCCACCAGTTCTCTAGAGTTGCTTGTTGCAATCCCTAGTTTAATTCCTTTGTTTTTGCATATATTCAAAAATTCAGGTATTCCTTGCTTAAATGGAACTTCATGTAAATATTTGTCCCTTGCCATTTGATTCCAAGTTGCTTTAATCTCATCTAAGGAGTGGGGAATAGAAAAACGCTCTTTAAAATAAACAGCAGTTTCACTAAAACTCATCCCTTCAATAGCTGCCTGTATATCATCGGGACACGGAATTCCAAGATTCCCCAAATATGCAATATCTATATCCTTCCAAATCCACATGGAATCTACTAAGGAACCATCCAAGTCAAAAATAACTGCTTCAACACCATCCAAGGTTGGTTTATGAATATTAGGCATCTTAGAAAAATCTGTGCTTGTCTGACTATTCATAGAACGATGTATTAATGCCTCCACTTCTTCCTGCGTCAATGGTCGAAATTCTCCAGTTTTTAAAGAATCATCCAATGTAAGGGGACCCATACTTATGCGTTTTAAATAGGTGACATGACTTCCCACTGCTTCCATCATTCGTTTCACTTGATGAAATCTACCTTCATGAATAGTTAGATGATAGGTTAAATCATTTACTTTGACTATCTTTGCAGGCAATGTTGGTTTGTCATCTCCAATATCTACACCTTGCTCAAGCTTTTCCATATCTTCCAATGACAACGGTTTATCTACTTCTACATAATATGTTTTGTCCACATGCTTTTTGGGGGACAAAAGTTCATGTGCAAGCATTCCGTCGTTGGAAATTAGCAAAAGACCTTCCGTATCCTTGTCCAGTCTTCCCACTGGAAAAAGATTCTTCATTCCTGGATTGCCAAGCAGTTGTAGCACGGTGTCTGAAACATTGTCTTTGGTAGACGAAACCACTCCAGCAGGCTTATTTAACATAAAATAACCATATTTCACATAAGAATAAGACCTACCTTGAAAATAGACCGTGGAATTTGTCTCATCCAATTTTAAATCGGGTTGTTTTACAACCGTACCATCTATAGATACTTGCCCTTTTTTAATGAAGTTTTTCACTTCACTTCGAGTGCCAACACCCATATCGCAGAGAAATTTGTCTAATCTAATCATTACATTGCTCCTTACTCCAGGCAAAAAGTCCTTCATACAAATCCGGATAATCTTTCTTCAATCGAAGCAACTTCATCTCTTTGTCTGTAAAACAATGACTTGTCTCACCTGTAGCATGCAAAGCATTCGTTTCTTTGTGATATATTTTGTAGGATATCTTTAATTTCACACCATTAAATTCCTGCGGACAAATACGAACTACAAAAGAATCACCAAAACGAAATGCCAAACGATATTGACAACTAGCCGTCAATACAGGAATCAATATGCCTTCCTCTTCCATCTTGTCATAAGGTAAACCAATCTCCGCCAAAATGGCAATTCGAGCTTCTTCCATCCATCTGATGTAGTTGGAATGATGAACAATCCCCATCTGATCTGTCTCATAATAATGAACTTCACGTTCATAACTAAACTTAGCCATATTTCAACCTCTTTTACATATACTTAAAATAAAAAATGAAATTCAAGAAAATAACATTAACATTATGTTTTAGTCTATTAATCGCACTCTTATTAACTTATCCATCTGAGAGTGTTTCTTTTGCGAAGGACGGATTATTAACCTGGTTTAATACCATGTTACCAACTCTCATGCCTTTTATGATTCTTTCAACACTCATGATTTCTCTTCATCTGACTGATTTTTTAGGTGCACCAGCATATTGCATAATAATGGGGTTTCTGTGCGGTTTCCCAATGGGTGCAAAAGTAGTCAAAGATTTGTATCAAAAAAATGCGCTTACATTAAATCAGGCAAATGATTTGCTTGGATTTTGCAACAATTTAGGCCCCATATTTATCCTAAACTTTGCTCTTCCAACTTTAGGTGTACATAACCGTCATTGGTGTGTCTTAGGTTTCTATGGAATACCTCTTATATATGGTTTAATACTACGAAATCTTCACAGAAATGAATATCTAAATTCCACTGTAGAATTACCAAAAGCGCAGTTATATAATACAAAATTATTATACCATATCGATGATGCCATTCAATGTGCAATTAGCAGTATAACAATTCTAGGTGGATATATGATTTTCTTTAATTTATTGAATATCATTCCCTATGCGATTTCACAATTAAATTCATTGATATTAACACTTCCATATTTTGATTTGTTGTTACCGCAAATAAGATGCTTTATTGAAATCTCTGGTGGATTGGCATCACTGCAAAGTTTTTCTCCATTTGCACTTTGTCTAATCCCTCTAGGTGGTTTGTCCTGTCTGGCACAAACCTATAGCATACTCAAAGAAACTGACTTATCTTTTACTCTTTATTGCAGACACAAAATAATCCAAACTGCTTTTACTTGTCTATATTTTATAATTCTCACTTTTTGCGGGATTTCTTTCTATTAGTATTTAATCCTTTAACCACTATAAGCGACAAGAATAGTACAGTTACAAGCACTAAAATAACAAGCATAAATCCAAGAAAGCTATTGTCAGACTGAAATAGAAGGCTATTAAATGATGAATTTGTTTGCTCTTCTTTAGAACTAGTATCTACAAATACATCCTGCGACTGATCCATAACTTCATTTGAACTTTCAGGGATTGAATCCTTTGTTCTAGTCGGAAAAACATGAAAATCTGAGAGCAAATTACTATCTGATGTTACATTGTATTTATTGTGCACTCGAACCACAATCTTTGGAGATGTTTCCTGTTTTACCGTGAAAGAGAAAGTAAAGTAATCTGGACTAGTTTCCGATAACATATCCACCTTGGGCCAACTAATCAAAGGAGTAAAAGTTTCTCCACCGTCTACACTATATTGATAATACAACATTGGAGTATCAATATCATAAGCCATAAGTGACAACGTAATTTCACCCGTTTCATAATCACAAGATTCCACTTCTACATAACACATGTCAGGCGAAGTGGAATCTACCGCCATATATTGTTCTCCTGGCGTAATCTCTACCAAAGGATAATCTGAATAATCTATACCTAATTCTTTGCTGGACAGGCCAAAATACTTTGCTACTGCCTCTGCATCCAGTATACCTAAGCTAATCAAATCCTCTTCACTATCTGCAAATCCAGAGTCTGCAAGATGATCCAAATGGCAATGTTCAATTAGAGCTGCTGGAATACTAAACTCTTTACAATGTCTCAATATACCATAGTAATCTGTCCCTTTTGAATTTAATCTGGTTTTGATTCCACGTAAATATAGGCCATGATCTTTGATATCTGAAAGCCATATAGAACCAAACCGATATCCTTCTTGGTTTTCTATACCTTGGGATTGAATCCATACTTCTGCACCATAGAGCGTATGATATTCTGACATATTAAAATGCAGACAAAACAAATAATCTGCATTGACAGACTGCGCAAACTGGGCTCTTTCAAGTAAACTTAAATCTTTATCTTCCTCTCTTGTCAAATATACCGTAACATCTTCATATTTTAACAAATGTTCCTTCATGGCATTGGCAACTACCATTGTAATTTCTTTTTCTACAGTGCCTTCATAGTCGGCACCTAAATTTTCTCCGCCATGTCCCGGATCAATTACAATAACTAATTCACCGTCCGTATCTGGTTCAAATCGAAAGCCCTTGGCAGATACATTTTCTTTAGTTAAAACAAACATTGAGACTAAAAGGAATAATGTCATCCATAGACATGTTCTTTTCTTCATATATACCCTTTCTATTTTAAAAATCCCATATACAAGTATGACCGGCTTCAAAAGAAACCGGTCATTTTGATTACACTAAATTAAATCAATACCTTCATCACTATCTGTTGATGTATCAGACAAATCAACCTCAACTAAGTCGTCCTCCTCGGAAGGATGAAGTTCTGCACGATTGGACTGAACAATATCAAGATACTGCTTCATAGAACTAATCAGCCCATCGTAATGAGCTGTAGCGCTCTGTGTACTTGCCGCAAGAATGTTTTCCAAATTCAGGAGCATATCGTCCATATATTGCATCGCTGCTGTTCGAACAGTGTTTGCTTCGATTGTAGCATTGTCCAGAATTTGCTGTGCTTGCATAGTAGCAATAGTAACAATCTCACTTGCCTGTGCATGTGCTTGTTGCATAATCTCATGCTCGCTTATAAGTTCATTGGTATGAACAGTCGCTTCATTAATCAAAGCCTCAGCTTTAGATCTTGCATCATTCAGAATCGCTTCTTTGTTGCTGATAATCTTCTGATAACGCTTAATCTCGTCAGGGGTCTTCAATCTCAATTCACGAAGTAATTCATCAATTTCTTCTTTGTTTACAACAATTTTTGTATTAGATAATGGATAATATTTACAACTATCAATATAATCTTCAATGTCGTCAATTAATTGTTCGATTTTACTAGTCATCACTAACCCCTTTCATGCCTTATACTAAACTTTTCATAGGTTTGTTTTGCAACAAAATCAGGAACACATTGACTAATGTCTCCACCAAAACTCGCAATTTCTTTGACACTGGAGGAACTGAGATAGGAATATTCCAAACTAGTATTAAAAAATACCGTATCTACATCTCCGCCAGAAAGAATGCGATTGGTTTGTGCAATCTGTAGTTCATATTCAAAGTCCGTGATAGCTCTAAGACCTCTTACTATAACATGAACATCTTTTTCCTTAGCGTAATCGATAAGTAATCCACTGAAGGAATCCACCTTTACGTTAGGCATATCTTTTGTTGCTTCTTCTAGTATCTTAACACGTTCAGAGACAGAAAACAACGGTGTCTTTGTTTTATTATTCAGAACACTTACAATAAGTTCATCAAAAACTTCTGATGCTCTGCGGATAATATCCAGATGACCATAGGTCATTGGATCAAAACTTCCAGAATATATAGCGCGCTTCAATATTTACGCCTCCTTTGGTTGTAAAAATACGTGTTTGTTGGTCTTATAAATCTTTTCTTTTACAATTTCAAAACCAAGGTCTTGTGCATAATCAAACTCTGTTTCCAGAGAAGCTTCCACTACAATCAAAGTGTTTTTCGTCACATATTTCATACCTTTTAACTGCTGTAATACCTGCTGTTCAATCATAGTATCGTATGGAGGATCCATGAAAATAATATCCACTTCTTTTTCATATATTTGAAAAAGAGATGCAAGCACATCCTGTTTAAGAATAACAGCCTTATCCGCCATTTTTGTAAACATCAGATTTTCCATAATGCAATTGATGGACGAAGGAGCATTGTCTACAAAATAAGCTTTCTTAGCTCCGCGACTTAGCGCTTCGATTCCAATCCCACCACTTCCACTAAACAAATCAACAAAAACAGCATCACAAAGATCGCCTTGCAATACATTAAAAAGGGTTTCTTTAATTCTATCGGTAGTAGGTCTAGTATCCATACCAGCTGGAGTCTTCAAAGGAAGACTTCTCGCAGTACCTGCAATCACTCTCATAACTATGCCCTCACTTTTACGCCTTTCGTGTCTCTCTTTCCAAGTTTAATTGAATTTAATACCAAGTTTTTGTTTTTATATTTAATTACAAATTCTACTGCATTCTGCGTGAAATATACAGCTTCAATGCCAGCACCAGCAGACATTTTCATTCCTCTGACACCAATAGCAGTTTTTTTCTTTTCAGGTATTTCGTCTATTGGGAAACGAAGGAAATATCCATCTGTGGTCTGAAGAACAATATTTTTCTGCTCTTTCATAATTGCTACACTAACCACTGTATCATTATCTGCTAATTTGGTTGCAGCAACCGTACGCTTTGCAACATCAAATTCACCGCCATCTACTACTTTCATCATAGATTGATTTGTAACAAAAATCAACCTGTAAAGATTAAGCTCCGACTGACTTGCTATCAGCACAATATTCTCTTTGGTGGAATCAAAATTACTTACATTGTCCAGCGGCAAACCACGATCCCTAAATTTACCAAATGGCAAATCCAAGACCTTCACTGTATGAAGCATACCAGTGTCTGTAAAGATACAAATCTTACCAGTGTTTTTACATTTCACAAGGTATTTATTCTCAGAATCCGCAGCTTCTTTATTTCGTTCATAGGTAGCCATATCAACTGTTTTTGCATAACCAAAGCGGTCTACCAAAAGCATAACTTCCATTTCTTCAATCTTTTTCTCTTCATAGACTGCTTCCTGCGCATTTTCAATAACGGTTCTACGAGGTCTGGAATACTGCTTTTTAAACTCATCTAACTCATTCATAATTACCTGAGCCATGGAATCTCTTCTAGCCAAAATATCCTCATAACGATAAATGTTAGCCATGGTCTCTTCATGGTCATTGATTAATGCCTCAATCTCCAAGCCAATCAACTTATACAGACGCATCTCTAGAATGGCATTTGCCTGTTTTTCGGTAAAATTGAGCTGAGTCGCCATAATTTTAGATTCTTTGGATTTAAAGCGAATGCCTTCAATTTTGCCTTCTACCAGGCAAGCCTTCGCCATATTTCTATCTTTCGAACCTCTCAGGATTTCAATAATCAAATCGATTACATTGCAGGCTTTAATTAAACCTTCCTGAATCTCTTTCTTTTCAAGCTCCTTGGCAAGCAAATTGGTGTATTTGCGCGTAGCTACTTCATACTGAAAATCTACATTGGCCTTCAAAATCTGCTTAAGACCCATAGTCTCCGGTTTGCCATCATAGATAGCCAGCATATTAACACCAAAGGTATCTTCCAATTTGGTCTTTTTGTAAAGCATATTGGTGAAGTTATTTACATCCGTATCTTTACGAAGTTCAATAACAATTCGAATTCCTTCTTTAGAAGACTGGTTAGATATATCTACCACGTCCATAGTCTTCTTGCTTTCTGCAAGTGCAGCTACATCAGACAAGAATTTGGCTATATTAGCACCGATCATAGTGTAAGGAATCTCTGTCACTACCAGATTCACTTTTCCACCTTTGGCTTTTTCTACTTCCACTTTACCGCGGATTTTAATTTTACCTGCACCAGTTTCATAGATTTCTAAAAGCTCATCTTCATTGATTACTATACCACCAGTTGGGAAATCAGGACCCTTAACATAGCGCATCAACTCTCTGGTGCTAATGTTTTCATCCTTCATATAGGCCTTCATAGCATCAATCACTTCACCTAAATTGTGTGGTGGAATGCTGGTAGCCATACCAACCGCAATACCTTCTGAACCATTGATAAGAAGGTTTGGAATCTTTACTGGCAAAACGGAAGGCTCTTTTTCTGTCTCATCGAAGTTTGGGACAAAATCAACAACATCTTTGTCCAAATCAGCCAAGAAAGCCTCCTGCGTAATCTTTTGCAATCTAGCTTCCGTATAACGCATTGCAGCAGCGCCATCGCCTTCAATATTACCAAAGTTACCATGTCCATCAATAAGAGGAAGGCCTTTTTTAAAATCCTGAGACATTACAACCAGCGCATCATAGATGGAGGAATCACCATGTGGATGATATTTACCCATGGTATCACCCACAATACGCGCACTTTTACGATGTGGTCTATCATATTTAACGCCTAGTTCGTGCATATCATAGAGCACTCTTCTCTGTACAGGCTTTAGTCCATCCCTTACATCTGGAAGTGCTCTGGCAACAATAACACTCATGGCGTAATCGATAAAGGATTTCTGCATTACGTCAGAATATTCAGTTCGGAGGATTCTTGATTCATCCATAATTTAACCTCTATTTCAAAATAGTATTTTAAATATCTAATTCTGCATCATTTGCATGTTCGTAAATAAATGCACGTCTTGGTGGAACATCGGTACCCATCAAAAGTTCAGTGATGTTGGACGCCATTCGGCCATCCTCAATTTCCACTTTTTTGAGTAATCTGGTCTCTGGATTGAGTGTAGTCTCCCACAACTGCTGAGCATCCATTTCACCAAGACCTTTGTATCTTTGTAAAGTGAAAGGCCCCTTATGGGATTTACGATATTTTTCAAGAGCTTTGTCATCGTAAAGGTATTCTTCCTCACCTTTGGAAGGAACTGCCTTATAAAGAGGAGGCATCGCTATATATACATGTCCTTCATAAATAAGTTCCGGCATAAAACGGTAGAATAAGGTCAGCAACAAGTTGCTGATATGTGCACCATCTACGTCCGCATCGGCCATGATAATAATCTTGTCATAGCGAAGTTTGCTGATATCAAAGTCATTGCCATAACCTTCAGAAAAACCACATCCAAAGGCATTGATCATAGTCTTGATTTCGGCATTGGCCAACACTTTGTCGATACTAGCTTTTTCTACGTTCAAAATCTTACCACGAATAGGCAAGATAGCCTGGAACATTCTGTCTCTGGCAGACTTTGCACTACCACCCGCGGAATCACCCTCTACGATAAAGATTTCACATTTATCAGCATCTTTAGAGACACAGTTGGCAAGTTTGCCATTGCTATCAAAAGAAAACTTCCGTTTGGACAGCATATTGGTTTTGGCTTTTTCCTCTGATTTGCGAATCTTGGCTGCTTTTTCCGCACAGCCAATAATGGCTTTCAGTGTTTCTAAGTTACGGTCAAAGTAACGAACAATTTCATCAGAAGTAACCTTTGCAACCGCTTTGGCTGCATCTTGGTTGTCCAGCTTTGTTTTGGTCTGACCCTCAAATCTAGGATCTGGATGTTTCACAGATACTACAGCAATCATACCATTACGTACATCTGCGCCGGTAAAATTCACATCTTTTTCTTTGAGGATATTTAACTCTCTTGCATAAGTATTAATAATATTGGTAAATGCAGTCTTGAAACCAGTCAAATGGGTTCCGCCTTCAGAGTTATATATGTTGTTACAAAAGCCCAAAACATTTTCATGGAATTCGTTGATATACTGAAGAGCCACTTCTACTGCCACACCTTCGGATTCGCCACTAAAGAAAATAACATCATGTACGGCTTCGGAGGATTTGTTCATATCTTTGATAAATCCAACAATGCCTTCTGGCTCGTGGAATTCTACATGTTCCACTTCCTCTTTGCGCTTGTCTTCAAATATAATCGTCAGATTTGGATTTAAATATGCAGTTTCGTGCAGCCTGCTCTTTACATCCTCTTCTCTGAATCTAGTCTTGTCAAAAATAGTATCATCAGGAAGGAAATTAACCCAAGTACCTGTCTCCTTCGTTTTGCCAATGACCGGAAGGAGCCCAGAAATCAATTCCGTTGTGGGAATTCCTCTTTCATAGGTATCCTGATAAATGCTTCCACCGCTCTTGACTCTAACAGTCAATCTTGTAGAAAGAGCATTTACTACAGAAGAACCAACACCATGAAGACCACCACTGGTCTTGTATGCAGAATTGTCAAATTTACCTCCTGCATGAAGGGTTGTAAATACCAAACGTTCTGCACTAATTCCCTTTTCGTGCATACCAACAGGGATACCTCTACCATTGTCTTCAATGGTCGCAGAACCATCCGCTTCTAAAGTTACCCATATAGTACTACAGTGACCAGCTAGATGTTCGTCCACTGCATTGTCTACAATTTCATAAATAAGATGATTCAAACCCTTGGTTGAAACACTACCAATATACATTCCCGGTCTTACACGAACCGCTTCTAAGCCTTCTAAAACGGTAATACTTGACGCATCATAGGTGTTTGTTTTTGCCATTTTCTTTCTCCTAATTTGCTAATTCGCTGATTGTTAATTCGAAATTTATATTGGAAACTTTAGCCAATCAGCCTATGTTATATTATACCATATATTTAGTGTTATTCAAACAATTTTTATACAATATGTGCCATTTTAAAGCACATAAAAAGAGCAGAAAACATTCTGCTCTTTCCTAAGATATATTGTTTATAAAGTTTATTCTGGAATCTTTTGTGTGCAGGCAATCGCCAAAGCACCAGGTCCAATGTGACATGCCACAGACAAAGACAAAGGATCAATATGAATCTCATATCCTGGAAACTCTTCCATCAGCTCCTGTTTCAGTGCCTCTGCAGCTTCGTGATTCTGTGTATGCGCAATTTGAAGCCATACGTTGTGGGCATCCACACCACCGAAACGATTGTTGATATCATTGCGAATAGCGTTGATCATCATGTTTTTACCTTGAAGTGAAGTTCTAGCCTTTGCAAATGCATCTAGTTTTTCACCCTGAATCTGAAGAACAGGTTTTAACTTGAGCATTGTGCCAATGGCTGCGGCAGCAGGAGTAATTCTACCACCTTTTTTGAGATAAAACAAAGTGTCTAGCATAATGTAAATGCTGCTGTTAAATCTGTCATTCTCCATAAATTCTTTGATTTCTGCAGCACTCATTCCTTTGCCTGCCATATACTTAGCATCTAATGCGGACTGTCTTTGAGTGACAGAAATTCGCTGATTGTTTACTACCTGAACTTTTCCGTCATAGTCCTGTGCAAGCATCATGGCACTCTGACAAGATCCAGACAGACCACTGCTCATAGGGATATGAACAATTTCATCATAGTCCTTCAAAATCTCATCCCAAAGTTTCATAACAGACTCTGGAGAAGGCTGGCTGGTAGAAATATTTTCTCCAAGCTGAAGCTTTGTATAAAACTCTTCCTGTGTCAAATTAATATCTTCAAAATAAGTTTCTTCACCAATCATAAATGGCATCGGCAAAACAAAAATTCCAAGTTCTTTCGCCTGCGCCTGTGTGATTCCACTATTACTATCTGTAACAATTGCAATCTTAGCCATAAAACTCAAATCTCCTTTGTGTATTTTGAAACAACAGCCATATTTTACTGTTATATGCTCTTAAAGTCAATGAAATTAAATGCATCTTCATCAAAATACCCTTTTATACAGTTATATTTTTCACATGACAGTAAAGGATCTTCCTGTAATATTACATCTGCCCATTCACTGGATGCTTTCAGCATATCAGAATCGTTATAGATATCTCCTATCTTAAAAGAAAATGCACCACTCTGTCTGATACCAAATAAATCACCAGGACCTCTCATTTTAAGATCTTCTCCGGCAATAAAGAAACCATCGTTGGATTTGTTTAGGATTTCTAGACGTTTCAGCGTATCTTCTTCCGTTTTTGCACTGACAAAAATACAATAACTCTGGTGTGCTCCTCGCCCCACACGTCCTCTCAGCTGATGAAGCTGTGCTAGGCCAAATCTTTCTGCATTTTCAACCATCATCACTGTTGCATTTGGTACATTAATTCCAACTTCAATAACAGTAGTAGATACTAACACATGTATGTGCCCCGCTCCAAAGCTTTCCATAATCTGATTTTTGTCTGCAGGACGCATTTTACCATGTAAATAAGCGACATTAATTTCCGGCGGTAGAGCGGCTTTTAGTTTCTCGGCATAGTCTACTACATTTTCAAGATCTTCCATTTCTCCTTCTTCCACCATAGGACAAATGACATAGGCCTGTCGTCCTTTGGACACTTCAGAGGCTATGAATTTATAAGCCGTATTTCTATAATTGGTCCCTACAACACAGTTTTTGATAGGTAATCTTTCACCCGGCAGTTCGTCAATCACAGAAATATGTAAGTCTCCATACAAAATAATTGCCAAAGTTCTAGGGATTGGAGTCGCACTCATAACAAGAACATGAGGTTGCATCCCTTTTTCAGCTAATGTTTCGCGCTGTCTGACTCCAAAACGATGTTGCTCATCCGTAATCACTAAGGCAAGGTTTTTAAATTCTACCTTGTCTTGTATGATTGCGTGTGTTCCAAGTACTACATTGGCCTGGCCAGAGGCAATCTGACTGTAAGCCTCTCTTTTGTCCTTAGCAGACATTGACCCCACCAAAAGAACCGGTTTGAAAGGTAAATTATATTTCTTAGTCATGCTAAGAAAAGATTCGTAATGCTGTCTCGCCAGCACTTCCGTAGGCGCCATCATGCTTCCTTGATAACCATTGGATACACACATAAGTAAAGCCAGCATTGCTACCACCGTTTTACCAGAGCCTACATCCCCTTGAATCAAGCGATTCATACAAATGCCACTACTTAAATCCTGGCAAATCTCTTGCCAAGCTCTCTGCTGTGCATTCGTCAATTGATATGGCAATTGTTCCATCAATCTAGTGCATTGAGATACTTCTATCATAGGAAAATCAGATGTCTTTTCCTCCACAAGTTCCTTGCTTCTACGCAGTTGCAAGATAACGGAAAAGAAATCATCAAAGGCAAGTCTTTTTCTTGCTTTTACTAGCATTTCACGGTTGGAAGGGAAATGAATTTGCCATAACGCTTCTTTCAACGGAAGCAGTCCTTCCTTATCCCTAATAAAATCAGGCAAAGGGTCTGCCGGCATAGGACAAACGTCCAAAACCTGAGACACCGCCTTCGTAATGGCTTGATTGGTGATTCCCTTTGTCAGTGGATACTTAGGCCAAATCCCCTTCAAAAGCTGTGCATACTCATCCTCTTTGTACATCTTTGGATGTTCCATTACAAGGTTTGTTCCTTTTGGCAGAACCTGTCCTCGAAAGATATATGTAGTACCTCTTTTAAGAGTATTTTTTAAATATGCCATATTAAAAAAGGTAAGCTGTACTACTCCTGTATCATCTGCTCCTGAAACATTCAAGATCGTTAAATTTCGAATTTTACGAATCTTACAATCATCCACAATTCGAAGTTTAAGTGCACAAAGGCAAGGCGCATTTACTTCTGAAGCCTTAATACAAGGCACAAAAGTCTCATAATCCCTTGGATAATAAAAAACTAAATCCTTTAAAGTTTCAATATTCAACTTACGAAAAAGATTGGCTGATTTCTCGCCAATCCCTTTCAACTCTAAAATATGATCTTTTAAATTCATGTGTATTCCTTCTATCAATTATTCAGCGGAAACAACATAATAGTAAATTGGCTGACCGCCATACTGTAACTCAACATCACAGTTTGGATGTCTGCTCTCTACCTCTTCTCTAATGCTCTCAGCTTCCTCTTCCTCAACATCACTACCATAATAGATGCTGATTAATTCATCATCCTCTGAAAGCATCTCATCAATCATGCTTAAAGTAATCTCTCGCATATCTGTACCTACAGCAAGGATTCCCTTATCACCGATTCCCATATAGTCGCCCTGAGAAATCACCTTGTCATCAATCTGGGTGTCACGTACAGCATAAGTGACCTGTCCAGTCTTAACATTTCCGATTTCAGCAAGCATAGTCTCTTCATTTTCTTCTACAGACAAATCTGGAACGTAGTTAATGATTGCTGTAATGCCCTGAGGAACTGTTTTGGTTGGAAGTACAACAATCTTTTTGTCCTTCACTAAAGTTGCAGCCTGATTTGCTGCCAAGATAATATTCTTGTTGTTTGGAAGGATAAAAATAGTGTCTGCATGTACAGCATCAATTGCATCCAGCATATCTGCAGTACTTGGATTCATAGTCTGACCACCCTCGATCAAATAATCTACGCCAAGTCCTTTGAAGATTTCATTCATACCTTCACCGATAGAAACAGCAACAAATCCAACAGGTTTATTTTCCACTGGTTCTTCTTTCGCTTCCTGTGCCTGCTGTATCGCCTGCTTTTCAGCTTCTTTAAACAATTTCTCCTGATGCTCTAATCTCATATTGTCAATCTTCATATTAGAAAGCTGACCATAAGTCAAAGCTTTTTGAATAGCCAAACCAGGGTCATTGGTATGAACATGTACTTTTACTACATCATCATCTGCAACACAAACAATAGAATCACCAATTGATTCCAAGAATGCCTTGAAATCCATCTCATGCTTGATATTGAAGGTCTTGCTAAGTAAAATGATAAACTCTGTGCAATAACCAAATTTAATATCTGCATCATCTGTTGTATCCATCACCTTAGGACCTGTTCCTACGGAAGATGTTGCCTGGATTGTAGAATAATCAATTTCTTTGCCAAGGAAAGCATCATAAGCACCGTTGAAGACTTCAACAAGCCCTTGTCCGCCCGAGTCTACTACACCAGCCTGTTTCAATACTGGAAGCATTTCTGGGGTTTGGCTAAGAACATATTTTGCATGTTCAATTACAGTAGACAAAAATACATCCAAATCAGCCACGCCTTCATCAGAAAGTTCTCTTGCTTTGTCAGCTGCACCTTTGGCAACTGTCAAAATAGTTCCTTCCTTAGGTTTCATTACTGCTTTATATGCTGTTTCAACTGCCTTTTCAAAAGCATCTGCCAAAACAGTTACAGTGACCTGATCTACGTCGGCAACAACCTTTGTAAATCCTCTGAAAAGCTGAGAAAGAATAACACCAGAGTTACCTCTCGCACCTCTAAGGGAACCACTGGAGATTGCCTTACACAATGGAGCAAATTCAACATTGTCTCCTAGGCCAGCAACTTCCTTTGCCGCAGACATAATCGTCATAGTCATATTGGTTCCGGTATCGCCATCAGGAACAGGGAAAACGTTCAATTCATTGATCCATTCCTTCTTGGCCTCCAAATTTTTCGCACCAGCTAAGAACATCTTCGCAAGCATCTTAGCGTCGATTACTGATACTGCCACAAGTACATCCTCCTTAATCAATCACTCTTACACCTTCAACAAAGATGTTGATTTTTTCAATTTTAATTCCTGTAAATTCTTCCACTTTATATTTCACATTGCTAATCAGATTGTCGGATACAGCCAAAATACTTACGCCGTAAGCAACAATCACATGGAAATCTAAAGTGAGTTTATTATTATTCAAAGTGACATTAATACCTTTTGTAAGGCTATCGCTTTTCAATAGACGAACCAAACCATTCTTCACACTGAAACCAGCCATACCAACAATACCAAAACACTCAACAGCAACACTACCTGCGTACTGAGCGATTACTTCATTATCAATAATGATATTACCTAAATGGGTATTTAATGATGAACCTTTCATATCAAACCTCCTTAAGGATTTTTACATACATATCCGTATTATAACTGTTTTTCTTAAAAAAAGAAACAAAAATTTAAAAATTCTTAAAAAATACAAATAAATTTTGCTTGCAATCTCATTCCATATCTGTTAAGATATCAATGTTGCGAATGAATTCGCATGTATTTTGATAAGAAGATTACACGTACACAAGTATGTTGAGGAGGTGTCAAGATGGCTAAGTGTGATGTTTGTGGTAAAGGCGTTCATTTCGGAAATAACGTAAGCCATTCTCATAGAAGATCCAATGCTATTTGGAATGCAAATGTTAAAAGTGTTAAATGTAAAGTTAATGGCGGAGCAAAGAAAATGCACGTTTGCACAAGTTGCTTGAGATCTGGTAAAGTTGAAAGAGCTTAATATTTAGCAACTGTTAAGGGGTAAATCGTTAGATTTTCCCCTTATTTTTTTCTCTTTTTTACGGAAAGGGTTATCTTATGAAAAAATATATTTCTTCCCTTCTTATTCTATCTCTTCTTACCTTTTTCATGTATGGTTGTCAATCGACTCCTAAGTGGGAAACAAACATAATTTATGAAGAAATAGACATCGAAGAAGTTACCACAGAATATAATTTTCTGTTTCTGACAGATACGCATATGATTGTCATGGATGAATCAGACACACAGCAGATGAAGGACAATGCACTCCCCCGCTATGCTGAATTTCAAAATAAAGAAGGCATTGCATCTGCGGATCAGTTTGAAACCTGGATAAAATACGCAAATGACAATTCTATAGATGGAGTGTTGTTTGGCGGAGACATCATCGATTATCCATCACAGGCAAATATAGACCATTTTGAAAAAAACTTACAGAATCTATCGGTCCCTTATCTTTATACTCTGGGCAATCACGATTGGACATATCCTTGGGATTATATGACTGAATCTGGCAAAACAACTTATATCCCCATGTTAGAAACTTTTACAGGCTCCAATCCTACAATACACTCCATGGAATATGATGAATTTATCATCGTAGCCATCGACAATAGCACCACTCAATTCAGCCAAGAGGCTTTGAATTCATTTAAAGAAATCATTGCCAAGGGAAAACCCGTTATTCTAATGATACATGTCCCCCTTTTAACGCAGTCTGTTTTGGGAAGAGCAAGAGAAATCCGTGGTGCTGACAAAAGAATTGTATTGGGCGGTGGAAATTATGGTGGTATATATCCCAATGAAGTGTCTACAGAATTTATGAATCTAATTGTAAGTGAAACAAGTCCTGTTGAGCTGGTTTTAGCTGGACACGTACACTTTTATGACAAAGATTATATTGAGGGTGCTCACCCAGTTCTTCAGATTGTTGGAGATGCAGGTTACAACGGAAGTGCCATTCATTTAACCATCAAATAATAAAGGGAAACGCCATGAAGTACTTATTCTTCATGGCGTTTATTTTAAAAATTCTCCGCT
The DNA here is from genome assembly GCA_017453065.1 of Lachnospiraceae bacterium. Classification (GTDB taxonomy): domain Bacteria; phylum Bacillota; class Clostridia; order Lachnospirales; family Lachnospiraceae; genus Acetatifactor. The sequence continues at coordinate 143,865 of JAFTKW010000003.1, forward strand.
CTCTTTCGGCGTTCATATTCCTGATTGATGAGCTGAACCAATTCCGCATCACCACACAGATTGTCAGGATGAAAAATCTTCATCAAATCCTTATATCTCTTGCGCAAGGTTAAAGGATTGTCTGCGCCTCGAAACAGCACCGAAATCAAACTATCCGGTCCATAATCATAGTCGTAGTCGCTCCGCTTACTTGCGCGAACTTCTCTCTCAGCCTCAAATCGATATCTTTCTTTGTCTAATTTTTGTCTGTCCAAATCAAGCTGCTTAAAACCATCCTGGAGAATTTGCATCTTCTTTTCAAAAAAGGCATGTTCATCTTTAAGGCGTTTCTTTTCTAGAACTATTCTATGATTTAATAGGTCCATCTCATCTCGAAACTGCGCACGCTCTTTTACAAGCTTGTCCTGTCTTTGCTTTAAATCCTTACGCTCATTTTCAAGTCTGGCATTTTCGCGAAAAAGAAACAATTTTAATTCTCTAAGTTGGTCTTCACTTTCTGCTTGAAATACCTTTTCCCAATCTATCATAGGCACCCTCTATTCGCAAAACAAACAGCTATAGCCCAAAAAGGCGAGCAAAATAATGATAAAAATCCCAACAAGTTCACTGTGCAAAAATAACATCAAAAGCATCCCGAATGCCATTGCAAAAGCAAGCATACCAACAAGTTTTCGAGACATAAAAGACCTCGGATTTCTTTGCTTTATAATATGCACAAATGTCAAGAATGTTACATAGAATTTCTTATTTAGATTCTTCAACGATAGTTGTCTCTGTTGCGAAGGCTACTTCCACAGCTTCTTCATCAGAAATCGTATCTTCCTTTGGTCCAGTAAACTTGTCAATTAAATCTGGAACCATATCCAGCAACTTAGTAACTGTATCCTGATTCTTGATGTTAACAAGTCTAATATTGCCATTTTTGATTACAAGAACAGCACTTGGAGTCATTTTGCCGCCCATACCGCCTGCACCGCGGTTTGTCTTTTTGTCAGCATTGAGGCCAGCACCCGCACCTACACCGAAGCTAACATCTACAAGTGGTAAAATAATCGTATCTCCAATTTGTGTTGCTTCACCTACTACAGTCTTTGTTGACAAGACGGTGTCCATTCCCTTCATCAAAGATTCTACAACACTGTTAAATTCGTTAGCCATTTATTGTTCCTCCCTTTTTAATTCCTTAAGTAAAACAAATAATTGTTTGTCAAAAACAAAACCTAAAATACAAACTAAAACTGTAATCAGATAAATCCTTCCCTTAATTAACAGCTTGCCTTGACATATCGCTTCTTCAAAATCTGGTTCAAGATAAAAATCCTTGTCCAAATATGGAACAAACATTCCATATATAGCCAAAAGATACCCTGTAGTATCTGGGGAACCAGTGCCAACTCTAAGTTGCCCTTTGCATCGTTTGGGGGCAATTCCTTTTAAAAGTTTAAAAATTCGCTTCTTACTTCTCTCAAAGAATTGGCGATTCGCTTTTTTATTCAGCAAATCCTTATAATACTCTATATTGTTCCATATCTCCTTTATTTTAACACATAGGTTCTTGATTGTGTATAAAATCTTCTCATACCATTTCTGTTTTGGCTCTTCTATGGATCTTTCTTTTATGTCTTCTTTTTCTTCTACTTTTTCTTCTACTTTTTCTTTTACTTTTACTTCTTCTTTGACTACTTCTTTTACTTCTAGCTTTTCTTTTGCTTTTTCTTTATCCTCTTTTACTTCTATTTCATCATTAATTTTGACTTGTTCTGTACTTTCTGCTGTAGGCTCCTTAGAAGAAGGTATTTCTTCCATTTCTTCTGTTTTATTAAAGTCAATTTCCTTAACTATGATTCCCAAAACACGTACAGTTAATTTGGCTGGTTCTGGGTATGTTACATGCAGTGTAAGAAGTTTCAAAAGCCAAGATGCTTTTCCTTCCCCAGAATATTTCTTACAAGCTGTATCGACATCCAGTAATGCCTTATATCGAATTGGAACAAATAATACCAAAAGGGCCACAACCAAAATAAGTCCTATAATTGTCAGCAGGATTATTCCTATAATGGCCAAAATCTGCAATATGATTTGCCACATACAAACCTCACTTTGTTTCTTTATCTATTAAAAATTGTTTCAATCTTCCTTCGTAGCCCTGGGTTAAAGAATCTTTTGTGATTTCTAGAAGTAACTCCACGGCCTCTTCATAGTCAGCTGCAATTCCAATAATTGTTCTAGGGTTGCTTTGGTAATACCGCTGTCTCAGCACTTTTGCATCAAAAATCTCTAATTGATCCTCATTGCACGCCAGAGTGATAACATAAGCATTCACAAAAATGCTTCTGTTTAATATTTGTTTTTTAATTTTGTTTACTTTGGTAACCTTTTGTCCCAAATATAGTGTCTCGAAAAATTGCATCACACACCTACTTTCGAGTGCTCTATGTCCACCGAAAAATTCATACAAAAATCTAGTTTATTATATCATATATACATACAATTCAAAAGTAAAATTGTTGACATATTTGTAGAATATTTTATACTTTAAATATATGATTTAGGGAAAGTTTGTTTATTACCAGACAAAAGAGGTTACATATGAAAGATATTGCCAGAATGGCTTTACAAAACGGAATGATTCTTGCCGAGGATATTACCGGACATGACAATCAAGTGATTTTCCCAAAAGGTACCCAAGTAGACGAGCAGGTTATTGCCAAATTAGCGCGACATTCCATTATGGTGGTTCGCATTATGGAAAAAATCGACTTTGCTACCACACATTTTGAGAAGGTGCGCATCAGCGAGGGGTTTCTCCGTTTTCAAAATGCCTACAATATTTGCTTTGAGGAATTCAAGAAACGCATGGAAATGCTGGTCAACGATCAAGTAAGTATTGATCCAGTGTTTTTGCTTAATATTCACCACTCTATTAGTTCTGTAGTTCCTTCCAGCACCTTACTTTTAGATTATCTATACAATATGGTTCCTGGTGAAGACACACTTACCTATGCTCATTTTTTAAACTCCGCCCTTATTGCAGGTGTTTTGGCAGATTGGATGTCCCTTTCTCCTGCGGAAAAAGGAATCCTCATCCTTTCTGCTTTTTATTATGATGTCGGCAAGCTCAAGCTTCCAAATGAATTACTATGGAAACCAGAGCGTCTTACTTTTGATGAATACAAGCTAATCCGCACACATACCGAACTTGGATATGACATTGTAAAAGACATGCGCTTAGACAGACATATCATCAGTTCTATTTTGATGCACCACGAAAGATGCGATGGTTCAGGTTATCCTAACAGACTCAAAAAAGAAGAAATTGACGTATACGCTAAATTCATTGCAATCATAGATGCCTATGAAGCCATGACATCTCCTCGAACCTATCGTCAGTCTCTCACACCTCTGCAAGTTATAGATCGTTTTGAAAAAGAAGGCTACAACAAATATGATGAATTCTTGTTGCGTGCCATCCTAAAAAGAATCGCTGATACACAAATTGGATTGATGGTCAAACTCAATGACGACTCTATCTGGGAAATATTCGTCATCAATCCAGCTGCATTGTCTAGACCAATCCTAAAACAGGACAACAAAGAATTTTTAGATTTAAGCACAAGACCAGACTTACATATTGTATCAATACATTAAAAAAAGAGAGAAGCTTTTGCTTCTCTCTTTTTTTAATAATACTTCTTTGTGCCCCAAAGATTGTTCTTTTTTAACTCCAAGTACTCAGCATAAGCTTTTTCCAAAATTTGCTTTTCATTGGCAAATTTAAGCAAATGGATCGCTTCATGATACTTATAAAATCCCGAATCAACAAAGTACTCTTCCTTTTGTGGTTTACTATAATAGCTATCTGCCATCATAAGATACCAATGCACTTCTTTCTCAACGGTGTCTTCCGGTACATTAAATGTGTATTCACTTTTTCCTACATATTTAACTATAGTAGCCTGGGCACCAGACTCCTCTAAAACCTCTCGAAGGGCTGTATCTTTATACTCTTCCCCTTCTTCCACGGTTCCCTTCGGCAAAACCCATCCTTCGTACTTATTTTTGTAGTTCTTGTACAAAAGCAGAATTTTCCCCCGGAAAATAACCACACCGCCACAACTGGTTGCCTCAATCATTGCAATTCCTCCTAGTTTTGGTGTGTCAAATAAAAACTGACCTGATAAGAGTATATCCCAAATTGACAGATTAAGCAATACAATTTCACTATAAGCTAGAGAGCACCTTTCTTTTCATGACCTGTTGTGTAGTCTGCGAAAGGAATATCTTTTTCTTTTGAAACTGTTCCGATTTCTATGGCCCAAAAGTAATCCAACACTTTTTTTGCTTCTTCTTTCGTCTCGACAGTCAAATTCAAACGTTTTCCAATCTGCATACCCGCTTTCACCTTGTCATGCAGGGAAAGCACAACCGGATTGTAAATTACATTGTAGCAATGTTTACAATTGGTGTGGACTGGCAATCGTTTATTCATACGATCTACCAAACTGTAATCATATTGCTCTTTTAAAGAATCTGATTTCCCAACAGTTTTGAGACATTGATTTGAGGTCTTCGCAATACAGTTTGCGGTCACCATCATTGGCATGTGGCCATATACAATCTGTTCAAATCCACGGTGGGTAGAAAGCAACGGAGCTTGTTCTTTTTTGGACAATTCCAAAGGTAGGCATAGTCCTGTAAATTCATTAAGATACTGAACACTCTCTGTATTCCAACAATAAAAGCCCGCATCTCCATACAGCAAACCTTTATAATTATTTTCTTTCAAGAATGCATAGGTCTCCAGGTTTCGAACCAGAACGCCATCGATATCCCTAAAAGATAATTTAGAAGTCAAATTGGAAAGCCATGAGTAATCTCTTTTTCGAAGAATATAAGGCAACGCAATTAGTAGTTTTGGAATACGACTTTTTCTCCTTAAAATTTGATTTTTAAACTCCTTTAATTGATCGTCTAGACTCTGCTCCTTAAGCAAATGGCTTTCTATGATTAGGTGACTTACTTCTATATCCGATTCTAAATAAGCTTCCATCTGCTCATTTTTAGAAATCAGTAAACGACACTCTGCAGTTTCATCAATAACAGTCTTTTCTTTAGATGTGTTATCTTGAATATCATTTCTTTCAAGTCGCGCATCATCACGATTAGGACACAACTTATCCGTAAGCATAGTTATTGCTTCTCTACGAAGTTCTTTGATTGCCTTTAATGAATAAAAGATTTGTTCATCCATAATTAATGTCAAAGAATCACAGGCATAAAAGGAATCTCCCAATCCAAGCAAACCCTTCTGTATATTTTCTTTCGTAATTGGCGCTTTAAGTGCAGGCTGCACAACCTCTCCAAAGGCAGTAACTTGAAATCCATTCGCCGAAACAGTAAGCTTCGCTTTTTCACCCAAGGAAAAATTAGCTTCCATCGAAATCTTAACTTTAGGTTCTTTTTCTAAATATTTCTTTCTAATACTAATAAGCAGTTGCTCATCGCTTCCTGAATAACTCGGAGAAGTCAACGTAATCATTTCTCTGCCGTTATGTCTGAAATAATATCCATCCAATATTTCAGAACGAATATACAGCGCTCTTAATTTGTCCATATCGCTTTGATCCACCTTATAGGAATGCGGATCAGCATAATATAAGTCTATATATTTACGGTATATTTCTGTAACCCCGGCTACATATTCAGGTTTTTTCATTCGTCCTTCTATCTTAAAGGAGTCAATGCCTGCTTCTATTAGTTGAGGTAAATGCTCAATTGTACACATATCTTTCAAACTCAATGGATAAGAAATACCTTTGATGTTTCCTTTTTGCTTGTGAACAATTTCATAAGGAAGTCTACAAGGCTGCGCACACTTACCTCTGTTTCCACTTCTTCCGCCAAGATAACTACTAAACAAACATTGTCCTGAATAGCAATAACACATGGCCCCATGAACGAAGGTTTCAATATCAAGACCTGTTTCCTGCTTTATATCTTTTATTTCATTTAAAGATAATTCTCTTGCGGGAACAATTCGATGGGCTCCCATCTCTTTTAACAGTTTCGCCCCATAGGTTCCTGTAATTGTCATCTGTGTACTAACATGCAATTCCATATCTGGAAAATGCCTTTTGATAAACTGAAAAACACCTAGGTCCTGTACAATAACAGCATCCAATCCAGCCTTATAAAAGGGATAAATGTAATCATAAATTTCATCAAATTCCTTTTCCTTAACCAGTGTGTTGACCGTTAGAAAAATCTTTTTCCCAAGAGCATGGGCATACTTGATGCCATGACACAAAGTTTCTGTTGTGAAATTTTCCGCAAAAGCTCTTGCTCCAAACTTTTCTCCACCTAAATAAATAGCATCTGCACCAGCATGCAGTGCTCCGATCAAGCTTTCATAACTTCCTGCAGGAGCTAACAACTCAACTTTTCCCATACTTCCTCCAAAGGATATAATAAGAAACGCCACCCTTTCCTAAGGCGGCGTTATGATTAGTGTCTGTGATCACCTAATTCTGTCTCAAGACGAACAATTTTCTTTTCGCTTTCATTGACCTGTGTCTGCAACTCTCTCACTGTTTTTTCTGTATTTTCCAGTTTGATTTGTGCTGCAATCAGTTCATGTTTGAGATCATACAGTTCCTTCTCTTTCGCTTGAATGTCTTCCTCCAACATAGCAATCTGCTTCTTTGCTTTGAAATAGTCATCTGCTATATTCAACTGCAAAAGTACATTCTGAGTGTCGGAAGGTTGACGGCGAAATCCATCTAATTTGCTGTATTCCTCTATCTTACTATTAATGTAGGATGCAATGCGCTGCAAATACTCTTCGCTTTCGTATCCGCTCAATGTAAAAATTTTACCACCGATAATTACTTCTGTATCTGTTTTAGAAGCCATAATCTCATCCCCCTGCAAAAGGCAAAAACACTATATATGCCATCAAACAAAAGTTCATATACCAAATATATTATATATCAAGGTTGTAATGCAGGCAAGACAAATCTTGATATTTAAGGTTTTTTTAACCAAATACCATCTTCCGTGTACTCAATTAATATTTTTTTGTCTGAAAGGCCAAGTTTCTCCCATAGTTCTTTTGGAATTTGAACCCTTCCATGTCGATCTACAATGGCATATTCCACCTGAGTTTCCCCTTCGTACCCCCAAGTATCTTCCAAGTCTCGCTCTGAAGACGAAACAAAAAAGTCATCTCTAATAATCTTTTCACTACTTATCTTTCCATCTCTGATTGCTGCAACTCGAGGAACCTGCTTGGACAATGATACATCATGTGTTACAACAATAATGGTCTGTCCTAGCTGCTCATTCAAATTCTTGAATACATCATACACATATTTGGCGGTCTTACTGTCAACACTTCCTGTAGGTTCATCTGCCAATAAAACTTTAGGATCGTTTGCCAACGCAATGGCAATGGCTATCCTCTGCTGCTCCCCACCCGACAATGTGTGTAACTTGTGATTCTTCTTGTCTGAAAGACCGACCATATTCAAAAGCATAGTTGCTCTTTCTCTCTTGTGTCTTTCTTTTTTGCCATTAAATCGCATGGGCATAAGAATATTTTCATAAGCAGTCAAATAAGGAATAAGATTGCGGCCATTATTCTGCCACACAAAGCCAACTGTGTTTCTCTTATATTCTACCAATTCATTTTCGGTCATAGTAAAAAGATTTTGTCCATTTACAAACAGTTTACCAGCGCTAGGTCTATCCAAACCTCCCAGCATATTAAGAAATGTCGATTTCCCACTGCCAGAACTTCCAATGATAGCCATAAACTCGCCTTTTTCTACAGTCAAATCCAGCCCTTGAAGTGCAACAACTTCCAAATCTTTAGTCTTATATATTTTGACTAGATTGTCCGCCTGAACCATCCATTCACTCATATTAGTTCTCCATCCTGTAATTCAAACACCAAATCACCTGCGCCCATGAGTCCTGGGTCATGTGTGGTCATCAAAATAGTAATCCCTTCTTTTTCCACTAACTTTTGAAAAAGTTTGATGACCGATAAAGCAGTAGTAGAATCCAGCTCGCCTGTTGGCTCATCTGCAAAAATAATTTGTGGTTTGTGTGCCAAAGCCCTCGCAATTGCAACTCTCTGTTGTTCGCCACCAGACAATTCCTGTGGCATATGATACATTCTGTTCTCAAGACCAACCATGCGCAGCACTTCTTCTGTTCTTTCTTTTCTATATTCTTTCACGCCAGCCATACGAAGACTAAATTCTACATTTTCATAAGCACTAAGCAAAGGTAGCAAAGAGACAGACTGAAACACAAATCCTAGTCTTTGTCTACGTAGGGCCTCTCTTTTACCCTCCGACATAGCTGAAATATTTTGATCTTTATACCAGACCTGACCAGACGTTGGCTGATCTAAGGCACTCATAATATTTAATAATGTTGTTTTGCCAGAGCCGGATTTACCTCGTAAAATAGCCAAACGTTGATCTGGAACCTCCAAAGTAATCCCTTTCAACGCATGAAATTCTTGACCAACTTTGCCAGGGACAGGAAAACTTCTTGTAACGTCAATGGTTTTTATCATATCCCTAATCCTCCCCAAGTTTCAAAGCTTTGGTAATGTTCATATGTGCAACAATTCTAGCTATCACAAACAAACATACAAGCATTACAATTCCAACAATAGCATAGAGTTGTGTCACATCGCTTTGGCTTGTAATCAGTTTAAGCGGTAGCACTTGATTTGTAGATGTATAAGCATTCTGAATGATTGGCACAAATAGTCTGGCACCCCAAATGCCTACAATGCCACCCATAAGCATAGCGTATCCACCACAGGAAATCTGTTCAAAAAGCAACATCTTCGTAATTTCTCGTTTCTTCATGCCCATAGCTCTGAGCACACCAAACATAAGCTCCCTTTGTCTGATACTTAAAATAAAATAAATCAGATATCCAACACCATTCAAGATGAGAATAACGATGAAACTCATTGTCAAGATACCATTGGTTCCTTGGAACAAGGTATCCTGACTTATCTCTGCAGAAGTCTCTCTGATGTCTTCAAACATAGCAAACTTTGTTTTGGGGTTTGCTTTGATATAATCATATATGCTTTCACCCTCGTCTGATGTGGTAACCCACATTTCATAAGGAGTCACACCAACATTTGACTGAACAAAACTCAAATTGGCTACTAACATATACTTATCTTCCTGTTTTAGAGACCCATCTTTTTGATATTCATAATAATTAGGATCATAGGAAGGCCAATAATTAAAAAAACCTACGATGGTACATTTCATCTTTCCGCCTTTACCATCGGGTAGGGCAATCACATCTCCCAGTTCATATCCTTTTTTCGTCATAAAGTTCTCTGAAGCCAGTACATTGGCTTTGTCAGCGGACAATATTTTTAAGTATTCTACGAAATCATAAGGCAGCAGTCCATCCGGCATATAAGCAACACGTGCAAAATCACTGGCACGTATACCCATCACAATTATTGGATTGTCAAATTTGGAAACCGAAAACTCTTTTTTTAATACTTTAGCACTGTTTATAACCCCATCCAGTACCGTAAATCTGGATGCATCAGGTTCATAATACTCAATCGGTTCCTCTGATGTCTTGAAAGAAATATTATTACTCCACACCTCTTTAAAAGTGATCTCACTGCCACTGATATATTGATTGTTCGCTTCCGCATTGGCAACAATAGTACGTGCAATTGTGGTGCTATGAATACCGAGAGCAACGGTAAGAGTGACAAACAAAAGAACAAACTCCTGCCTATGCCCGCCTCGAATTTGATCCGTCAAAGCCACATAGGTAGAGGGGGACAATCTCTTTTTGCTTACTAAAAACAAAAGCTGCATAATCCAGGGTCTGATTCGAACAGTAAACAGCCCCATTCCAAACAGAAACAAAGAAGAACTTAAATATAATAACGGGTCTAGGGATTCCCCTGTTAAAACCTGCTCCATAATATTCCCTTGATTTTTGGAAAAAGTATAGTAACCATACAGGGATAGTCCTATGCATATAAAATCAAGGCATATCAATTTCCACCAAGTTCTATGCTTTTGACCCTTTGACTGTTTCAGGTTCACTATGGAAATCTTGCTTGCTGAGGCAGCAGGAATCAGAGTCATAGCCAAACTGATACAGAGTGCAATAAGTCCATATAGATATGCATCCTGCGAATATCTGGCTTCTAAAACACGGTTTCCGTTAAATTCCATAAAGTTCGTAGCAGTACCAAGCGCATTACAAATAAGCTTGCCCAAAGGCAAACCCGCCACAAAAGACAAAACGCTCAGAATTACATTTTGTCCCAAATATAGTCCTAAGATCTGATAACTTTTGGCTCCTCGACTTTTCATAACAGATATCTCATTCGCTTCCATAGAAAGCATTTGAGAAGAAATCATATAAATAAAGGAGAACAAAAGAAGCAAAACAGGAATCTGTAATATCACTAGAGAACCTTCTATTCGACTCTCTTTGATGACATAATTCTCCAAGATGCTCTCATATACATTCTTTTCCAAGATTTGTTTGTATACATCCTTTTCATAGTAATCCTCGGACAATTCAAGTACCCTGGACACATCCGATGGTTCCATTTGAGTGTAGTCAATCAAAACATTAGTCAGTTTACGAAGTCCATAAGTATCCTGTGCTTCCTCTGTAAGAAAGTAATCCTGGAAAGTTTGCGGGCTAACAAATAAATCTTTGTTTAAGTTTTCAACTTCTTCCACCCAATACTCGTCTTGACTATTTAATGGAGAAAACACTCCAACCACTTGGATTCTAAGAGGTGTTTCGCTGGTCAAGAACTCATAGCCATCAAACTCATATACTTCATTTAAGAGCACATCCAAGGCTCCCGCAGCCGCATCCGAAATCATCACTTCTATGTACTGGGTGGTTCCATCGTAATCTGCTGGCTCCCTTCCCATTACAATTTCCACATGCTCTGACAAATCATTCATAGTGGAAATTCTGGCCAATCTATGTAACTTCTCGCTTCTTTCAATGACTGGACTTATTTCCTTTAAAGAAGTAGACAAAAATGAATTGGATTGATACACCGGCACACCAAAATCAGCCACCATCTGATCTATCATCTTCATGTAATTGTCATATGGCAAAGAAGCTCGTCCAATGCTACGAGTGTGTTTTACTGTTATTTGAAATGGCCATACTCCCATTTCATCCTCATAGGCAGCAAACTCACTGGTAAGCATTTGTTTGAAAGAGGCATCACGATACATTGGATAGCTAACTGCAATTGCCACAAGCAACATATTTCCTATTAACAGGCAAGCTGCCAACCACTTTTTGTGAAAAATCTTCTGAATAATTAAGGTAAACATTCATTTCTCCCACTTAATGCTCTATTACAATCTGCGTTCCTTCCGTCAATCCATCAAAAACCCAATAATACTGGCTGTTATTTCCGCCCGCAATAAAACTTCTTTTTTCCAACTTTCCATCTTCTCTCAGTACTACTACGTAGGTATATTCACCCTCTTTTTTAACGGCATCAAATGGCACCAACAATACATGATTCATCACATTGGTTTCACCGACAGCCACGATGTCATTGCTTTTAAGTAGTTTGTCGGCCGGAATATCAGTCTTTAATTTTGTGGATTTGCGATTCCATGCTGCAGTCAATTGTTTGCCAGAAACACTAACCACATTGGCATTTCCATTTAAAATCGTTCTATCCACATAAACATTCAGATTACAGGACATACCATAACCGTAGTGCAAAAGAGTGTCATCAAATTCAAGACATATTTGGTCAGATGTCACATAGGTTGCCAACACTTGTCCATCATTTAATTTGTCACCCGCTCTGTTGTAGCTTATAGACATAATATATCCATCCTCAGGAGCTACAATCTCTGTGATTTTTTGGTTTTTTTTCAACTCAGAAATCTGTTTCTTTAACTCAGAAATCTGCTTTTGATAGTTTGCATTGGTACGCCCAAAATTCAGTTCTGCTTTTTGATATCTTAAATCCCGTATCTTGGCGCGAATACTTGTCATGACATATTCATTCATCAAATCTTCCTGAGATTTCAAATATGCATCCACCGCTTCTTGATAAGATTCCTCCATTCTAGTTAGGCGAATATTTAATTCTTCCAAATCAATATCATCAATTTCCATTCGTACTTTTGCAATGACATCTCCTTTTTTAACCTCTTGCATTCTACGCACTTCAAGAGATATAAATTCCATTTCGCCTTCTTCAAATTCAGCTTTAATCGGATTGGGCGTAATCATTGACGAAACAGATATCTTGATAGGTGTCATGACTGTGCTAAACGTCCCATACTCCAATGTATATACTTCAAAATCTCTAGAAGCAGTTTCTTCTTTTTTGTTTACAGCATTGAAATCTAAATATGCTTCTTTGTCCGATATCTGTCTCCCAGCAGTGTACTCTGATTGACCAAATAAATTTCCACACCCGCTAAAGCATATAGAAAGAAGGACAAGAAGGATACATGTAGCGCTCTTATTAATCTTCAATATAAACCACATCTCCTTCCTTTAACCCAGAAACAACCTCAGTATGAATATCATCTCTAAGCCCAATCGTAATAAATACTTTTTCTTTCTTGCCCGCTCTATCAACATAACAATAGTACTGGCTGCCGTCTCTGATAACACCTAGATTAGAAACCATAAGCACATCCTCGGCCATATTTTTCGTCACCACTACCAGTACAGAATGTCCATATCCATAGATTTCTGCCAAGTCTAATTCTTCTATCAGATAGGTTGAATAAGGATTCTCTGATTTCTGTATTAAATCACTATAAATTTCCGAATCCAAAGTCTGATAAATAGCCGCATAGGTTTGACCATCCACAAACACTTCTATTTGTAATGCTTTCTCGGCTGTTTGCATCGGCAAATAATCGGATACAGCGCAACATTTTTGTGTGTCAGCAATTACAATACAAGGTTTATTTTTGTCAAATCGATCTCCCTTGAGCATATCACTAAGCTGAACAACCACTCCATCAAATGGTGCCTTGATAATATTGTTTTTCATTTCTTTTTTCAGTTCTTTAATCTGAGTTTCAAGATATGGTTTTTCAAAATCATAGTCTTCCTGGTACTGTCTCATCTTAAGTTCTGTTCTCTGTATATCCCCATCCAGCAATCCAGCCCGAGTACAAGCATTGCTAAATGCCTTGGATGGATAGGACAAAGTATCAATAAGAGCATAACATTCTTCCAATTCCAGTTTTAATGTCGCTATCTGATTCTGAAACAGTGCCATTTGGTATGTATAGTTGTCCTCTAAATTCTGCAATTGTTCTTCCAACGTATCTAATCTAACCTGCGCAGACTCTATATCTGTCACAGCTAAAACTTCCCCAGCCTTTACTTCCTGCCCAAGAGTAACATTAAACGAACCAAAAACACCCTCTGCCGGAAAACATAATTCTTCCACATAGGGTGTCAAAATACCAGAATAAAGTTCTCTTTCAAGAACGTCTCCTCTGATTACAGATGTAGTTTGTTGCACAGTTAAAATAGGCTCTGAAATATCTTCAGCTCCTTCCAACTCTGCATAAATATCTATTTGTTTTTCCTCGATTTGATTGCATCCTACAAGCAATATCACAGGAAGAAGAAAACAACCCAAAAATCTCTTAAATCTCATGTCTGCTCACCCAGAAGTTATTCTATAATTACATTGTCCGTCAGAGAAAGTCCTGATGTTATTTCTATGACGTTCTCCCCCTCAATACCAACTTCTACATACTGCATAATACGTATTCCTTGATTGTTAAGCAGATATACATAATTTCTGCCACCTGCTTCATGAACGGCATACTTGTCCAAACACATAACATCTTCAGCCATCGAGGTATAAAGAGTAATCTTACCCGTTGCGATATTGAACGGATCGTATTCTTCATCTAAAAGCGCAAAATATATCTCCTCTTTCCATTCATCCATGCGAACTGGAACCACTGAATATTCCCTCATCTGATTTCCCAATCCACAGACAACCGAATAAATCTCATCTGAATCCAAATAAGGTATGGCTTCTGTAGTTGACGAGTGAAACATGCAATCTGTTGGGTCGTACATGGACATAATACGTTCGTCTTTTACAGTTAATGTCCCCTCCAATTCGCTTTTCACCATGAGCATAATGCCATCCATAGGTGCATAAATCTTTCCATCACTTACTATTTGTTTGGCCTGCTCATATTTCAATTCCATGATATAAAGCGCATCCTGAAGTTGGGTTAATTTAGCCGCATAAGACTCATTGATAGACTGTTTTGTCTCCTCCAAATCTTCCTTGTCTTCCTCTTTCATATATGTGTAAAGGAACATTACATCTGCTCTTTCCAGTTCAAAATCCCGCTCTTCAATCAAATGCTTGATAGCCAATTGTTGTTTACTGATTTCGTGCTCCATCTGTGACAAATTGGTTTCCATATCTTCCAAGTCCACAACAGCAAGAAGATCGCCCTTTTTCACATGGTCACCTTTTGATACATACACTCGTTCTATCAATAGTCCATCTACTCCAAAGGAAAGATCTGTCTCCTTGGTTTGAGAATAAAAACAGTTAATCACCAGCGGTTCTTTCACCGTTCCGATATATGGATGAATGATATCATATTCTTTTTGAATCACTTCACTGCTGGCAACCACTTCTACTTCAAAATCTTCTTCCTGTTTGAAGCAGCAAGCAGTCAAAAAAAGGGCCAGCACAAGTATTAGAACAAACTGTTTCATTAATTTCCCTCTGGTTTTAGTATTCCAAGATGAGCGTATGCCAATTCTGTCACAACACGACCTCTTGGAGTGCGTTGAATCAAACCATTTTTAATTAAATATGGTTCGTATACATCTTCAATTGTTCCTGCATCTTCACCTATTGCAGCAGACAATGTATCTAGCCCAACCGGGCCACCAGCAAATTTGTGAATCATGGTGTTTAAAATATTCCTATCCAAATGATCCAGTCCAAGCTTGTCTACATCCATTAAATCCAGCGCAATATTCGCAACCTCTTTCGTAATAACCCCATCGTATCTTACCTGGGCGAAATCACGAACTCTCTTCAAAATACGATTGGCAAGTCTAGGTGTACCTCTACTTCGTCTCGCAAGTTCAATCGCGCCATCCGGATCCACTTTAACGCCCAACACCTTGGCAGATTGTACAATGATATTGGTCAATTCTTCTATGGTATAAAACTCTAATCTATGTATCATTCCAAAGCGATCTCGAAGGGGTGCAGTGAGCATACCCGCTCTGGTGGTGGCTCCGATTAAGGTGAACTTTGGAAGGTCCAATCGAATGGATCTTGCAGAAGAACCTTTGCCAATCATAATATCAATCGCATAGTCTTCCATGGCAGGATAGAGAACTTCCTCTACTTGCCTGTTTAAACGATGAATCTCATCCACAAACAAGACATCCCCCTCCTGAAGGCCATTCAATACTGCAGCAATTTCACCAGGTTTTTCAATAGCTGGCCCACTTGTAATCTTGAGATTCACTCCCATCTCATTGGCAATAATACCAGCCAATGTGGTCTTGCCCAATCCAGGTGGTCCATAAAAGAGCGCATGGTCTAATGGTTCTCCTCTACCTTTGGCCGCATCAATATACACACTTAATATTTCTTTGATTTTTTGTTGACCTATATAATCTTTTAAATACTTCGGACGTAAAGACCCTTCAATCTTTACATCTTCCGCTGTCAAATTCGTTTCGATTGTTCTTGCCATGATTTCCCATCCTAAAATAGATTCTTAAGTGCAATCTTGAGTAACTGACCCGAATCTAGTTCTTCTGCATGTTCAATGCTTCCAACTGCCTTCGTTGCTTCTGCCTGTCCATAACCAAGTGCAACCAATGCCTCTATGGCTTCTTTCACATTCACATCGTCTAGGGAAGCAGATGCCACCTGAGGTTTGGAATCTAATCCTCCATAAAGTGCTTCTTCTATAGAAATCTTGTCTTTCAAGTCCAAGATGAGTCTCTCTGCAGTCTTGCCGCCAATGCCTGGTGCTTTGGATATAGCCTTTGCATCACCTGAGACAATCGCTATCCGAAGTTCACTTGCATCCATCACTGACAAAATAGCCAAAGCGCCTTTCGGTCCAATTCCGTTTACTGTAATACACTTTTTGAAGATGTCTAAATCATCTCTAGACAAAAAGCCATAGAGCATAAAGGCATCCTCTCTCACGAGAGTGTATGTATGCATCTTAACACTCTGTCCAATCCCGGGCAAAAGTCTTGCCGTAGATTCTGATATTTTGATATTGTAACCAATACCTCCCACATCAACCACTACGGTATCATCTGTAATACTGTCAATGATTCCTTTTACATATGCAATCATATAAATCCCTCGCTTAAATTATATTAAAATAATTATAGCATAATCGAACATGTGTTTCAAGTTTTCCTACATAGTTTGTAATACACTACTCCAAAACAAAGCAAATGAACCAATGATGTCACTGTCCATGTAAATGGGTAAGACAAATACAAAACTTTTAAACTTCTATATTCCTGAAAAATAGTATAAATCCATATCACTCGAAGTAGACATGCCCCTGACAATGATACAATCATCGGCATAACCGCATATCCCAT
The DNA here is from genome assembly GCA_017453065.1 of Lachnospiraceae bacterium. Classification (GTDB taxonomy): domain Bacteria; phylum Bacillota; class Clostridia; order Lachnospirales; family Lachnospiraceae; genus Acetatifactor. The sequence goes on from JAFTKW010000003.1 coordinate 160,539, forward strand.
GCCACGAATGACTCCCACTAAAGTATCCATCAAACCACACAAGAAATATGGTAAACAGATATAAAAAAGACGGTTTATTCCATAATCAATTACAACCGGATCATCAGAATACAATTGTAACAGACTACCACTTAAAAGATAAAATACACTTCCTAAGACTAGACCAACCACTGTAACAGAAAGACAGCATATGAGCAAAATTCTTCCTATACGTTTATAGTTACGAGCCCCGTAATTTTGACTTGTAAAACTAACGGCTGTCTGATGGAAGGTATTCATAGCCGTATAAACAAAGCCCTCTAAGTTGGCTGCCGCAGAGTTTCCTGCCATCGCCAAAGAACCAAAGGAATTCACAGAGGATTGAATTAATACATTAGAAACCGAAAATACTGCGCCCTGAAAGCCTGCCGGGAGACCGATTCGTACCATCATACCCAGTTTGTGTTTTGAAATACGAAGCGCTCTCAAATCCAACTTGTATGGACCATCTGAATTCATAAGACAGCGAACCACCAATACCGCTGAAACAACTTGAGAAATCGTAGTCGCAAGTGCAACGCCAGCTACACCAAGATGGAAAACAATGACAAATACTAGATTTAGAACAACATTAATCACCCCTGCCGCACTCAGATAGTACAGAGGTCTCTTCGTATCACCTACTGCTCGCAGAATGGAGGAACCGAAATTGTAAAGCATCATGGCTGGCATGCCACAAAAATAAATGCGAATATACAAAACCGCCTGAGGCAATACATCTTCTGGTGTTCCCATAAGGAGCAGTGCTTTAGGAGCCACAAAACATCCAATAAAAATTAGCGCAATACCAGAGATAACAGAAACAAAAATCGCTGTATGAACCGTATCTGACAATTCCTTATCCTGGCCACCTCCGTAATATCTTGCTACCAATACATTCGAGCCTACTGACAGACCAATAAAAACATTGACTATCAGATTCACCAGCGAACCAGTGGAGCCTACTGCAGCAAGTGCACTGCTTCCGGCCCATCTGCCTACTACAATCATATCCGCAGCATTAAACAAAAGCTGTAATATTCCCGAAAGCATAAGCGGCAGAGAAAACAGAACTATCTTGCCAAACAAAGGACCATTACACATATCAATTTCATATTTTTTAGAACTACTCATACTGTCGCCTCACACATAAAAATCCCCTGGCTAGGCCAGGGGAACTCTTTATTTTTTATTGATATAATTAATCAGGCCCTCCGCTGCTATAATATTCTGCATGAATTCAGGAAATGCCTGACCTTTATACTCCGTGCCCTTTGTTCTATCATAAATCATTCCGGAGTCAAAATCAATCTCTACTTCATCCCCAGCTTCAATTGCTTTTGCAGCTTCTGGGCATTCAATAATAGGAAGTCCAATGTTAATTGCGTTGCGATAGAAAATTCGTGCAAAAGTTTCTGCTATCACACAACTTACTCCAGCTGCCTTAATCGCAATAGGAGCATGTTCTCTAGAAGAACCACAACCAAAATTTTTGTTAGCCACAATAATATCACCTTTGTGAACTTTGTTGACAAAATCTTTGTCTATATCTTCCATGCAATGTGTGGCCAGTTCTGCAGGATCCGAAGAATTCAAATATCTTGCAGGAATAATTACGTCTGTATCCACGTTGTCTCCATATTTAAAAACCATTCCCTTAGCTTTCATACTCTCTATCTCCTTCTTCCTTAATCTGTAAGCTGACATGGACATGCAATCTTACCTGCCACAGCAGTTGCTGCTGCTACAGCTGGACTTGCAAGATATACTTCTGATTTTACATGACCCATTCTTCCCACAAAGTTTCTATTTGTGGTGGAAACACATCTTTCACCTTCTGCCAACACGCCCATATATCCTCCAAGGCAAGGTCCGCAGGTTGGTGTACTTACAATTCCGCCCGCTTCAATAAATATCTTAAGCAGGCCTTCTTCCATGGCATCCATATAAATCTGCTGTGTTGCAGGGATAACGATCAATCTCATACCCTTTGCCACATGTCTGCCCTGAAGAACTTCTGCTGCAATACGAAGGTCATCCAATCTTCCATTTGTACAGGAGCCAATCACAACCTGATCCACCCAAACTTCTTCTGTGATTTCGTCGATAGTTCTAGTATTTTCAGGCAAATGTGGGAATGCAATTGTTGGTCTTAGGGTACTCAAATCAACTGTATATTCTGCTTCATATTCCGCATCATCATCGGCTGTATATATCTTGTATTCTCTTTTAGAATGCTCTTTCATATAAGCCTCAGCAATATCATCTACAGGGAAAATACCATTCTTTCCACCTGCTTCAATCGCCATATTAGCAATCGTAAATCTATCATCCATAGAAAGATTTGCTACGCCTTCTCCCACGAATTCCATAGATTTGTAAAGCGCACCATCAACGCCGATCATACCGATGATATGAAGAATTACATCTTTGCCGCTAACCCATTTGGATGGTTTGCCAATAAGATTAAATTTGATAGCTGAAGGTACCTTAAACCAAGCCTTTCCTGTAGCCATACCAGCAGCCATGTCTGTACTTCCAACACCTGTGGAGAAAGCTCCCAACGCACCGTATGTACAGGTATGGGAGTCAGCACCAATGATTACATCTCCTGCAACAGTCAAACCTTTTTCAGGAAGAAGTGCATGTTCAATTCCCATTTCTCCCACTTCGAAATAATTGGTAATCTGATTTCGTAATGCAAATTCACGAACACATTTGCAGTGCTCTGCTGATTTAATATCTTTATTTGGCACAAAGTGGTCTGGAACAAGAGCAATTTTGTCTTTGTCAAACACACCACTTGCATTCATTTTTTCCATTTCTTTAATGGCAACTGGACTTGTAATATCATTTCCAAGAACCAAGTCCAAATCCGCTTCTATCAATTGACCAGGAACCACATAATCAAGTCCTGCATGAGCTGCTAATATTTTCTGGGTCATCGTCATTCCCATATCTAAGTCCTCCTAACCTGTACAACCTTAAATTTACTTCATTTTATCATATAGTTTATTATGCTTCAAATACATATAATTCATATTTACTATAACGTGTTGTTATGATAATATATATAAGCCAGAAATGAGGTGTATTATGGAAAATCAAAATCTAAATTTGTACTATATCTTTTATGTTACAGCAGGCTGTGGGAACATTTCCTCCGCTGCCAAGGAGCTTTATATCAGTCAGCCGGCGATATCAAAGGCTATATCTAAGCTGGAAAACAATCTTGGCTGCATTCTGTTTACACGTAATTCCAGAGGCGTAAAACTAACCAGCGAAGGACAGCTTTTGTACAAACAACTAGAAACCGCTTTTCATGCCATCTCTGCTGGCGAAGAGACCTTAAAAAGAAACGGAGAACTTGGTGTTGGTGAGCTGTCTATCGGAGTCAGTTCCACTCTCTGCAAGTATGTCCTTTTACCATATCTAAAAACTTTTGTACGGGAGAATCCCTATGTAAAGATTTCTATCTCCTGTCAATCCACCAACGAAACGATTGCAGCATTGGAAAATGGATCCCTAGACATTGGATTGATTGGCGAAACAGATCGATTGGACAACCTAACCTTTGCTCCTCTTTCCGAAATTCAGGATACATTCGTAACCACGAAAGAATACATGGATTTCCTCTGTAAAAAATGCGATATTTCCGGTCCAATCAAAAATAAAGATGCTGGCAAATTGCTTTCCAACGCCACTCTTTTATTGCTCGACCAAAACAATATCACCAGACAATACATAGACAAATATATGATATTGCAAGATATTTCCGCCGAACAGCAAATAGAAGTTACCAGTATGGAACTGCTGATTGAATTTGCCAAAATTGGTTTGGGAGTCGCTTGTGTGATTGATGGCTTTGTCAAAGAAGACTTGGCAGACGGTTCTTTAGTACATTTCCCCTTAAAAGCACCTATACCAAAGCGTAAAATTGGTATCGCAATGAAAAACAAGGTGAATCCAACCGTTTCCATGAACAAATTTATGGAAGTAGTAACCAGAGAAAAATAAATTATAGAAAGAGTTTTACACGGCATAAAATTGTGCTATACTTTAAGCCGTAGACTTTTTGCGGCGCGTGGCTCAGTTTGGTAGAGCGCCACGTTCGGGACGTGGAAGTCGCAGGTTCAAATCCTGTCGCGCCGATATAATTTAACCCATTACATTAAAAAAGCCCAGAAACAATTTTGTTTCTGGGCTTTCAGTTTTATTAGTTGTTGATTAATTTGTCTTCTTCATTGTTCCAGCTGTAAAGCTTACGAATCTCTTTACCAACCTGCTCAGCTGGATGTTCAGCAGCAAGTTTTCTCATAGCTTTAAAGTGAGCCTGACCACCTGCGGCAGACATATCAAGCAAGAAGTCTTTTGCAAAAGTACCATCCTGAATATCTTTCAGAACTTTCTTCATCGCTTTCTTTGTCTCGTCTGTAATAATCTTTGGTCCTGTAATATAATCACCATACTCTGCAGTATTGGAGATAGAATATCTCATTCCCTCAAAACCAGACTGATAGATCAAATCTACAATCAGTTTCATCTCATGGATACATTCAAAGTATGCATTTCTCTCATCATATCCTGCTTCTGTGAGTGTTTCAAAGCCCGCCTGCATAAGAGCACAAACACCACCACAAAGTACAGCCTGTTCACCGAAAAGGTCTGTCTCTGTCTCAGTTCTGAATGTAGTTTCCAATACGCCGGCTCTAGCTCCACCGATAGCAAGTGCATAAGCAAGGGCTTTTTCAAGAGCTTTGCCTGTAGCGTCCTGATGAACAGCAACCAAACAAGGAACACCCTTGCCAGCCTGATATTCACTTCTAACAGTATGACCAGGTCCCTTAGGAGCAATCATAGTAACGTCTACATCCTTTGGAGGAACAATCTGATTAAAGTGAATGTTAAAGCCGTGGGCGAACATAAGCATATTTCCTGGCTCAAGGTTTGGTTCGATATCTTTCTTGTACATAGAAGCCTGAAGTTCATCATTGATCAAAATCATAATAATGTCAGCCTTCTTAGCTGCTTCTGCTGCTGTATATACTTCAAAGCCCTGAGCAACTGCTTTGTTCCAAGACTTAGAACCTTCATACAAACCAATAATAACATTGCAACCAGATTCCTTTGCATTAAGTGCATGTGCATGTCCCTGGCTACCATAGCCGATAACTGCGATTGTTTTGCCTTCCAATACGGACAGGTTACAATCTTCCTGGTAATAAATATTTGCCATTTTTATTTCCTCCTTATGCCCTGTTGGGCTTTCTTTTTATATAACTTTCAGGATCCACCTGTAGCTAACTTAATCTAAATAGATTACACCATCTGCTCCTCTGGAAAGACCAGCAATACCTGTTCTGGCAATCTCAAGGATTTCATAACCATCAAGCAATTTGATAAAAGCTTCAATCTTAGACTGGTTACCAGTAAGTTCAATAATCAAACTATCTGTAGCGACATCAATAATCTTTGCTCTGAAGATATCAGCCACAGAAATCACTCCCTGTCTCTGCTCCGCCTGTGCTCGAACTTTGATTAAAACTAGTTCTCTATAAACACTCTCATCTGGTTTTAGTTCCTTGATATCTCTAATATCTACCAGCTTTGCAACTTGCTTTTCAATCTGTTCCAAAATGTCATCATCACCAGAGGTGACAATTGTAATTCTGGAAAATCTAGGATCTGCAGTCACACCAGCTGTAATACTTTCAATATTGTATCCTCTTCTGGAGAACAAGCCTGAAATTCGGCTCAGTACACCTGATGTATTGTCTACCAATAATTGAAATACTTTTTTCTGCATATTTCCCTCCGTGCCTATCAACAAATCCTCTTATTAGTCCATATTTTAGCAACATTAAAATACGATGTCAACGTATGTAAATATGTCATGATAGACATAACATGAGGTTATGATATTCTTTCTAAAGTTTCATCTGCGTTATACTAATTCTTTTCGCTTTCGCTACATTTAGGAAGTGCCAATGTTCCAGTTCTTGCAACTTCCACAATACTTATGGACGCAAGCATACTAATCAAAAGTTTTGTTCGTTCTGGAACATCACATATCTGAAGCATCATATAATTCTTAGACATATCAACAATCTCAGCCTTCATGATGCTGGCAATCTCCATTACATCTCTGCGATTGCCCTTGTTGTACTTTACCTTGACAAGCATCAACTCTCTGCTGACACTTGCATTTTCATGAAAGGTTTTCACCTTAATAACATCTAGTTTTTTGTTTAATTGTTTTTCAATCTGTTCAATGGTTCTTTCTGTGCCAGTTGAAACAATAGTCATACAGGAAACAGAAGGATCATCCGTTTCACCAACTGTCAAAGAATCAATATTGAAACATCTTCTTGAAAAAAGTCCCGCAACTTTACAAAGTACACCAGAGCGGTTTTCTACTAATACAGAATAAATTCTTTTCATTTTCGCCACTCCTTTACTTTATACCAGATCCATTGGATCAATAATGCATTCCATAAGGGCTGCGCCTTCTTCTTTTAGGAAAGCATCAATCTTGTCTTATACACCATCCATATCAAATACTCGAATAAAAGGCATATCATAGGCCGCTGCTAATTTTTCCAAATCAGGACTTCCAGACAAATCTACTACAGAATAATTATCTTTGTAAGTAAAGTGCTGATACTGTCTAACCATGCCCAAATAACCATTTTTGAGTACAATAATCTTCACAGGGATATGGTGCTGTTTGATGGTCGCAAGCTCCATCATAGACATTTGGAACGAGCCATCTCCGCAGACCGCCACAACCAGTCTGCTTGTATCTGCTAATTTGGCACCCATTGCCGCTGGAATAGAATAACCCATAGTTCCCATTCCACCAGAAGTGAGGAAATCTCCTTCTTTCACCACATGATAACCACAGGACCAAATCTGATTTTGACCCACATCCGCTACATATACAGAATCTTTTGGCATCTTCTCTGACAACAGTGTGATAAAAGCTGCTGGATCCACAAATTCTGGATTTGGATTTCTCTTTAAAGCCATAGACTCTCTATACTCTTCTAAGGATGCAATCCACTGTTCATAATCACTTTCAAAATCTTGTTTCAAAAACTCTGCAAAAATATTTTTGGCATCGCCTACAAGTGGAATGGTTGGTCCTGCATTTTTGCCAATTTCTGCAGGGTCTACATCAATATGTACCAAAACCTTATTTTGTGTAATTAAATCAGGCTGACTGACTGCTCTATCTGCCACTCTGGCTCCAACCATAATCAACAAATCGGACTGGTTCATGGCTTTGTTGGCATAAGGCTTACCATTGTTACCAACCATACCATAGTACAAAGGATGATTGGTTGGCATTGCACCGATTCCCATCATAGTCGAAACCACAGGAATCTGATGGGCCTGCGCAAAAGCACGCAGTTCCTCTTTTGCGTCGCTGAGAAGCACGCCGCCACCTGCACAGATAATAGGTCTTTTTGCTTTTTCTAATTCTTTGATTACTTTCTGAATCTGTACCGCATGCCCCTTCACTGTTGGCTTGTAAGTACGCATACTGATCTCTTCAGGATATTTAAATTTGTTGATCGTTGCATTCTGAATATCAATAGGAACATCAATTAACACTGGCCCTTTTCGTCCAGAATTCGCAATGTAAAAAGCTTCTTTAAAAATACGTGGAATATCTGCAACATCCTTTACCAGGTAGCTATATTTTACAAAAGATTCTACCGCACCTGTAATGTCTGCTTCCTGGAAAACATCACTTCCTAAAAGTTCACTATTTACCTGTCCTGTGATGCAAATAAGTGGAATGCTGTCTGCAAAGGCAGTTGCAATACCAGTAATTACATTGGTAGCACCTGGGCCTGAGGTAACAGCGCAAACACCAGGTTTGCCAGAAATTCGTGCCTGTCCGCTTGCTGCATGAGCTGCGTTCTGCTCTGTGCGGATTAAGATGGTGCGAATATCTGATTGAAGGATACTATTATAAAAAGGGCAAATTGCGACACCAGGATAACCATAGACTATGTCTACTCCTTCAGCCTCAAGACATTTGATCATTGCATCTGCTCCGTTCATAAGCGCCTCCTTCTTTGGAAATTAAACTTTCCAATTTTGTCGTTGTAGTATTTTAACACATTAAAGTTGTAAATTCAACTACTGAAGTAGCCTTTTTGCAAGTTTTACTGCATCTGCCGCATCCTTAGAATAACCGTCTGCGCCAATTTCATCTGCGTAATCCTGGGTTGTAACAGCGCCGCCAATCATAACTTTCACAGCCAAGCCTTTTTCTCTCACTAAATCTACAACTTCTTTCATTCGAATCATAGTCGTGGTCATAAGTGCTGACAAAGCAATAATTCTAGCCCCTTCCTCCTTGGCCACTTCAACGATTTTGTCCGCAGGAACATCCTTACCCAAATCAATCACCTTAAAGCCATGATTTTTCAGCATCAAAGCGACTAGATTTTTGCCTATATCATGGATATCACCTTCAACCGTTGCAATGACGATTGTTTCTGAGTCTTGCGCATCAGTTGCCTTCAGCATATAAGGTTCCAAAACTTCAATACCCTGTTTCATAGCTTCCGCACTAGAAATCAATTGTGGCAAGAAATATTTTCCTTTTTCAAAGAGAAATCCCACTTCACCTATGGCAGGCATCAAGACTCTATCTAACAATCCTTTTGCGTCTATCTCATCCTCCATCGCTTGTTTGCACAGCTCAGTGGATTTCGATTGATTTCCTTTCAAAACAGCTTGATATAGATGTTTTTCAAATTCTGTATAGTTCGATTGTTGTGCAAGGTCTCCCTCTATATTTCCCTTCTCATTTAATGCATCAGCCGTGACTTGCTTTGCATCCGAATGAATAGTAAGCGGTTTTTGAGCCTGTAGTACTAAAGCTGCTTCTTTTCTTTCTTTGATATTGCCTGCCACTTCTATATATCTCATATCAGCCCCTGCTTTTGCCAGTAGCAAATCTGTAGCAAAAGCACACCCCATCAAAAGATCCTGTGAAGGGTTGGCAATTGCCATGGTAAGTCCTTTCGAAATTGCCATGGTCAAAAAAGCAGTGTTTACATAGCTTCGCTCGGGCATTCCAAAAGAAATATTGGATAGTCCACATATTGTAGCCAAATTATTTAACTTGCAATATTCTATAGTCTGAAGGGCTTGCAATGCAGCCTCTTTATTTGCTCCAATTGTATTTACCAGAGCATCTACAACAATATCTTCTTTTTGGAGTCCACATTCCAAAGCTCTTTTCACTATTTTTTCTATGATGTCAATCTTTTCCTCTATATTTGCAGGCAATCCTGCATCAGACAAAGGAAGCAGAATAAACATGGCTCCATATTTTTTCGCTATAGGAATCAATTTTTCAAACTTTTCTTTCTCAAAAGAAATAGAATTGATTAAAGCTCTACCCGGATAAATTCGCAAAGCATTTTCTATGACATCAACATGACTGGAATCAATTGCAAGGGGCAAAGAGGTTGCCATGGATAATTGTTCAATGGCACTTAACATCATTGCTTTTTCGTCAATTCCACTCATTCCCATATTTACATCAAGAACAGAAGCGCCACACTCTTCCTGCTCTGCCGCAAAATTTAGCGCCATTTCTAGGCTTCCATTTCTTAATGACTCTTGAAACTTTTTCTTTCCTGTAGGATTGATCCTTTCACCGACTACAACAAACGTATCATTCATCCGGATATCCAAGGTCTGTCTTTCAGAACAAAGATAACGAACCTTTGACGTATTTCTGGCCATTGGTTTGAGTCCTGCACAAGCCTTCGTCAAGGCTTCTATATAGACAGGTGAAGTTCCACAGCATCCACCTAAAATACTTGCCCCAGCTTCAATGAGAAGTTGTATCTCCTGTGCAAATTCCTGTGAATCCATATCAAAATAAGTTTGCCCATTTGTATCTACCTTTGGCAGGCCCGCATTTGGTTTGGCAACAATAGGTATGTTTGTCACATTTGCCATTGCAGAAACAACTTCCACCATCTGTTTTGGACCAGCACTACAATTTACTCCCACTGCATCAACGCCTAAACTTTCAAGTACAATTGCCGCTGTCTTGGCATCTGTGCCAAACAAAGTTCTTCCATTATTCTCAAATGTCAAGGTTGCAATAATAGGTAGGTCGCAGGTTTCCTTCGCTGCAATCACACAGGCTCTTGTTTCCTGCAAACTCATCATCGTTTCAACCACAAGCAAATCAACACCTGCTTGAACCATATATGTAATTTGTTCCTTGTAAACAGTAATCAAATCTTCAAAATCCAAATCACCAATTGGCCTTAATTGTCTTCCTGTCATGGTAAGATCGCCTGCAACGAAGGCTTTTCCATCTGCAGCCTTTTGGGAAAGAGATACCAGTTTAAATATCATCTCTTTCAGCGAATCTTCCAATCCATACTCTTGTAATTTGATCCTATTGGCTCCAAAAGTAGGGGCATAAAGAATATTCGTTCCGGCTTTCACGTACTCTTTCTGTAATTGAATTAGCACTTCTGGATGCTGAAGTATCCATTGTTCTGGACATACACCAGGCTTCATACCTGCTTTCATTAAATTTGAGCCAGTTGCTCCATCCAAAAAAACGAATCGATTCTGTGTCAGTTCTTTAAATTCCCTTTTTGTCATAGCCATCAAATTTACTTCCTTTTTCATCGGATTTTGCTTAATATTTAACTATCTTAACACGTTTCAATTATATACACAACGCTTGTTTTTGTGGTTGATTTAAACCTATAAATATGATAGATTTAGGATTAGGATATATTTACGGAGGACATCAAATTGAAGAAGAAATTGTTACTTGTGATTACAGCCGTTGCCTTGGCCTTTTCTCTTACTGCATGTGGTGAAGATCCTGAGCTTGCCAAGTTCAAAAGCGAAATGGAAAACTTCTGTAATGCAGTTGCTGAAATTGACGAAGGTATTAACAGTATAGATGTTACACAGGAGGGTTACAGAGAGCAGCTTCTCGAATATTTAGACAAAGCTGAAGACGAATTCAAAAAGTTGGCTAGTATTTCTATCCCTGAAGAATTCTCCTATATTCAAGAATTAGTTATAAGTTCTAGTGAAGATATGACACAGGCCGTTGAGCAATTCCATGAGGCGTTTGGCACCGACTCTTACAATGAATATACTTTTGAATATGCTAACGAATATTATCAGAGAGCATACAAAAAACTGACTTACATCATTACTCTCCTCCACGGTGATATTCCCGATGGAGATGATATTACAATCTACGAATAAATTTATTTTACACACAAAAACCCCGCACATAAATGTGCGGGGTTTATTTTGGTTTAAACTTATTAGGAAGCTAAATAGTTTCCGTTTCCATCTTTGTCAATCTTGCCAACCAAAATCATGATACCTTCTACAAGGCCCCAGATTTCAATACCAAATACAAGAATTGCACCAATACCGATGCAGCTAAGCAAGATACCTACAATGCAAAGTACCAACTGGATTACAGCTTTCTTTGTGTAACCAAGATAGAAGTTGTGAACACCAAATGTTCCAAGGAAAATACCAAGAAGACCAGCAACAATTTTGCTCTTCTGCTGATAAGCGCTTGCATTTTTAAGTGCTACTCCACAGCTCATGCAAACTGCGCTTTCTGGATTTACTGGCTTACCACAGTGATGGCAATAATTCACACCCTGACCTTTTGCTGTTCCACATTTAACGCAGATTACAGCTTCCTCTGTCTGATACTGTTCGCCACAATTTTTACAAAACATATTTATACCCTCCGTTATATGTATTTGTGATTATTTCAAAATTTTGATGGATCCAACTACTGGAACTGGTTTTTCTTCGCCTTTGATTGCTCCAACGAGTCCAAGAACCCAGCAAACAAACAAAAGAATAGAAAGAACGGAGCTGATAATCCAACCAATAATAGGAATCAGTCCCAAAACTTTGCCAAGAAGTCCAAGAACGATTTCAGCGATAGCCAAAACCAAAGCCTGATTCAAATGAAACTTTGCGCCGTTCTTGTCACCAGCAAGGTAAGCAATCAGCCAACCAACAAGTGTGAAATAAGCAACAATACCTGTAACTTTCTTATCCATTTCTCATCCTCCTCGTAAGATTAAAATCTTTTGTATCCGTCATATCTTTATATACAACTTTGATACAACTTACTAATGATTATATCGCAATAATTTAATAGGTGCAAGGATTTATTTGTTATTCAAAGTAATATGAACAAAGAATATTTATATCATATCAATTTCTTTATTCCCGGTATCTTTTTCACGCAAAAAACTATCGAAAAAGTAACCACTATAACTACCATCCATCTTAATAATATACTAATCAGATACACTGGAATATAATTCACCTTTGTAATCGTTTCAAATGTATTAATCACAAAAGGATGCAACAAATAAATGCCGAGTGTATAGGATGCAAAGTTTCGAATCACTCTCAACGCTTTCTGTGATTGAATCTTTGAACCAAGATGCTTTGCCAACAGAAAAATGCCTTGGCTGCCCACAGCCAAATTAATTGAAAACGGTGTGTTGAATAGAGAGGATGTGATTCCTGTTTTAAAGGAGTCCATCAAACAACCCGCATACGTTGCCAAAATAGCAATCACAGTTAAAGCAGCAACTATCACTCCCTTCTTACGATTCCATTCAAATGTCACAAAAGAATGCAGGTAATGTCCTAACACAAAATATCCAACATAACCTGTAATCATGCCTACAAAATAATTATCCCTAAGGTGAGACAAAAACCTATCAATTTGACCAGGAAGTTCAAATAACTGCAGTGTAGGCAATACAATTCCCGCAATGAAAAACAGTAGCAAAAAGTATTCACAGTTCTCTTTCTTTGCAAACGCTGTTCTTAATACAGGCAACAACAAATAAATACCCAGCAATACAGGAATAAACCATACATGATATAAGCCAATGCCATAAATGGTTCCTTCAAGCAAACATTCCTTGATATAATACCACTCAAATGGCACCCACCCTCTAAAAAAGGGAACTAAATTATAGAAAAAACAGGTCAAAAGATACGCAAGTAATAATTTGCCAATCTTGTCAAAAAACAGTTTTTTGGTGGATAATTGGTATTCTGAATTTAAAAGTAAAGCTCCACTAATCATGAAAAAAAGCGGCACACCATTCATTCCAATGCAATTAATCAACCTTGCTATGCTCCATTCAAACGAAGTATAAGATAAAATATCAAAATCTACTGCTGAAACATGAATTGCTACAACTAGCACACATGACAGTGCACGGATCAGGTCTAAATAATTATGTCTGTTTGCAGTTCTGCCTACCGTTTCCATCTGTACCCCTCACTTTATGCTTTTTTGCTCTATGTCTTAGATTTTAGTATATAAAAAAGGGTTTGACAAGATATCTTGTCAAACCCTTTCATTCCGTATCTTAGAATATATTCTGATAAGATGCTGTCAAATTAAAATTTGCCAGCGTCTGCAGCTTCCTGGATAGATACTGCAACTGCAACAGTCATACCAACCATTGGGTTATTTCCCGCGCCGATAAGACCCATCATTTCTACGTGAGCAGGTACGGAAGAGGAACCAGCAAACTGAGCATCAGAATGCATACGTCCAAGTGTATCTGTCATACCGTAGGAAGCAGGACCTGCAGCCATGTTGTCTGGGTGAAGTGTACGGCCTGTACCACCACCAGAAGCAACGGAGAAGTACTTCTTACCAGCTTCAGTTCTCTCCTTCTTGTAAGTACCAGCTACTGGATGCTGGAATCTTGTAGGGTTAGTAGAGTTACCTGTGATGGAAACGTCTACGTTCTCTTTCCACATGATTGCAACACCTTCTGGAACGGAGTTAGAACCATAGCAGTTAACCTTAGCACGAAGGCCTTCGGAGTATGCCTTACGAGATACTTCTTTAACTGTATTTGTGTATGGATCATATTCTGTCTCAACAAATGTGAAACCATTGATTCTGGAGATAATCTGAGCAGCGTCTTTACCAAGACCGTTAAGGATTACTCTAAGTGGTTTCTGACGAACCTTGTTTGCTTTTTCTGCGATACCGATAGCACCTTCAGCAGCTGCGAAAGATTCATGACCTGCAAGGAAGCAGAAGCAATCTGTCTCTTCTTCCAAAAGCATTTTACCAAGGTTACCATGTCCAAGACCTACCTTACGTGTGTCAGCAACGGAACCTGGGATACAGAAAGCCTGAAGTCCCTCACCGATTGCAGCAGCTGCGTCTGCAGCTTTACGGCAGTCTTTCTTAATTGCGATTGCAGCGCCTACGATGTAAGCCCAGCAAGCATTTTCAAAACAAATAGGCTGGATTTTCTTAACCTGATCATAAACATCAAGTCCAGCATCTTTTGTGATTTTTTCAGCTTCTTCGATAGAAGAAATTCCATAAGTATTAAGCACAGCGTTAATCTGGTTAATACGTCTTTCATAGGATTCAAATAATGCCATTGTCTCTACCTCCTTATCTTATTTCACTTCTTCATCTGTTCTTGGGTCGATAATCTTCACTGCATCATCTACACGTCCGTACTGTCCGCAAGCTTTTGCATAAGCAGTGTTAGGGTCATCACCCTTCTTGATGAAGTCTGTCATTTTGCCGAGGCTGACAAATTTATAACCAATGATCTGATTATCAGCATCAAGTGCAATACCTGTTACATAGCCTTCTGCCATTTCAAGGTAACGAGGTCCTTTTGCCAAAGTACCATACATAGTACCAACCTGGCTTCTAAGTCCTTTACCAAGGTCCTCAAGACCAGCACCAATTGCAAGTCCATCCTCAGAGAAAGCACTCTGGGAACGAACGTAAACGATCTGAAGGAATAATTCTCTCATAGCAGTATTGATAGCATCACAAACAAGGTCTGTATTCAATGCTTCCATAACAGTAAGACCTGGAAGAATTTCAGATGCCATAGCTGCAGAGTGAGTCATACCGGAACAACCGATAGTCTCAACCAAAGCCTCCTGAATGATACCCTCTTTAACGTTAAGAGTCAATTTGCAGGCACCCTGCTGAGGAGCACACCAGCCAATACCATGGGTAAAGCCAGAGATGTCTTCTACTTTTTTAACCTGAACCCATTTAGCTTCTTCTGGGATAGGTGCACAGCCATGATGAACGCCCTGTGCTACTGG
>JAFTKW010000038.1 GCA_017453065.1 Lachnospiraceae bacterium
CTCATGACTTGGAAGAACTGATGCAGACTTGTGACAGACTGACAGTGCTTCGAGACGGTCAATTGATTACTACCATAGAGCACGAAGATATGGAAGAAAAAAGTATCAAGCAACATATGGTGGGAAGAGAAGTAAGTGAAAAATACTACCGAGAGGATTATGGTAGGCCCATCAGCGACGAGGTAGTACTCCGTGCAGAAAATGTAACTACAGGATATGGAATGCTTCAAAATTGCAGTTTCGAATTGCATCGTGGAGAACTATTGGGAATAGGTGGCCTGTCCCATTGCGGTATGCACGAACTGGCGCAAGCAATATTTGGACAAACACCAGTTGTCACAGGGAAAGTGATTCATGTGCCTACTGGAGACTGTATTACTTCCCCTATACAAGCAATAAACCACGGAATGGGCTATGTTTCAAAGGACCGTGACAAGGATGCTTTAGTGTTGGGTGCAAGTATTAAAGACAATGTAGTCAGTGCAGCATTAGATCAGATTGCAAATAAGATGTCTGTGATATGGCCTAAAAAAGAAAAGAAATATGTAAAGGAACAAATAGAATTACTTAGCATCAAATGTGAGAATATGGAGCAATTTGTTCAATATCTTTCGGGTGGAAATAAGCAGAAGGTATCCGTGGCAAAATGGGTAGGAAGGGGATCTGAGATTTTGATTTTGGACTGTCCTACTCGTGGAGTAGATATTGGTGTCAAAGCTGCCATGTATCAGATAATGGAAAACATGCTTGCGGAAGGAAAATCTATCTTGCTTGTATCTGAGGAACTGACAGAACTTATAGGTATGAGCGACCGATTGTTAATCCTAAAGGATGGACGAATTGTAAAAGAAATTCTACGCGATCCTAATCTGACAGAAAGTGACATCATTGATGTGATGATTTGAGGTGGCACATGGAAAAGAAAAAAGAAATACAATTTAAATTTGATGTGCGTTGGCTGCTTAAAGCAGCACCATCCATTGGCTTGGTGCTATTAGTACTTTTCTTCGCTATTATGTCAGATGGAAGATCTGTCAGTACTGTAAATTTGAAAATACTTATGAACCAAGTGATTTTTACAGCGCTGATTTCAATCGGAGGCATTTTTGCTTTTTCAATGGGAGCGATTGATATGTCCATGAGTGGTTCGGTTTGCTGTGTTGCAATTGCAGCGGCTTTAGCTGGAGTGGCAACAAACTCCCTTTGGATAATGTTATTTGTGTGCGTTATAACCTCTTTGACATTGGGAGTGCTCAAGGCTGTATTAGAGGCATATCTACAGGTGCCTGTATTTATGGTTACCATTGTACTCGGAATGGCACTTAGTTCACTAGGCAATGTGCTTCTTGGAACACAATCCAACTTGTCTGTAGCCCCACTGGTTGGCTCAGGGCAAAAAACTAGTTTATACATAGTGATTTTGGCAGTTTTTTATTTATTTGCCATGTTTTTATTCAACTATACCAAGTTTGGTAAAAGTTTGCGTATTTTAGGCGGAAATCCAGCAACAGCGCAACAGGTAGGAATCCGCATAAGAAACGTGAAATTAAAGGCATACCTGATGGGAGCAGCTTCTATTTGCTTGACCGCAATTGTGATTCTGCTAAGAAGTAAGTCAGTAAATTCCAGTACGGCTAGTTCTTTGGGTATGGACATGATGGTTGCAATTGTGCTTGGTGGAATGCCCCTTTCTGGTGGAGCAAAATCAAAAATCGCAGCAAGCTTGATAGGCGCAGCTATCATAACAGTATTAAACAATGGATTGATGGTTATCGGCGTAGATAGCGGAATGATCCAATTGGTGCGAGGTGTCTTATTTCTAATAGTAGTATTTATTACAGGATTTAGTTACCGCACCAACCTGCTGACAAGATAATCTTGTCGGCGTAAGAAACAATTTTTTGTTTTAAATTAGGAGGGAAAAATGAAAAAGATGAAAAGACTATTTGCTATTCTTCTTGCTATGACAATGGTATTCTCATTTGCAGCATGTGGTGGAAACGCAGATGCGAATGGAAAAGGAGACACTTCTTCATATTATGCGGAAGATGGACGTTATCCTGCAAAAACAATCAAAATTGGAGTACCTGTTTATGATGAAACAGATTCTAGCATTATTGCCACAAAGGCATACTATGATTATTTAGACGACTATTTAAATATTGAGATGGTTTATTCAGAAGCACTTGCTTCTGCTGAAGATGAAATTGCATTTATCGAAAACTGCGCTGTTGCTGGTTGTGTAGCTATCACTGGTAGTTATGACGTTATTGGTTCATCTGTATTGGATACAGTTGCAGAGTATGGAATGTATTACCTTATGGGACCAGCAGACATTACGCTGATGCAGGGTGAGTTGTACGAACAGTACAAGAATTCTGAATACTGGCTAGGCGGATATACACAGGGTAACTCTAATTACAATGCTAGTAAGTTGGCTGCTGAATATTTGATGGAAAAAGGTGTTAAAAAGGCTTGCTATGCCAGTGGTGGTGCGTTGTTTGGTGTAGAGATGTTCGTGGCAGCAAAGAATGGTTTCTATGAAACAATTCAAAATGCAGGCTATGAAATGGAAATTGTAGAACTTCCTGGTTTCCCAAGTGACGAATGGTTCGCAGCGCAGGCATCTATCCTTGCAGACCCTACAATTGAAGCAGTAACAGGTTTGGCAACACCAAACTTCTGGGCACAGGCATTATCTAATGCTGGTCGTGATGATATTATTTGGGTTTGCCCATCTGGTAGTTTGGATGAAACAAACTTGACAACCTTTGGAAGCGGAGCAATTGACTGCGCAATTCTTCAGAACCATGAAGAGTTTGCTATCAATCTTATTTTCTTGCTTAATGCATTAAATGGAGATTTGGATGTTGTAAAACCAGATGGAACAGTTCAACTTTTAGATTCTAATCTTTGGAATTTTGCAAGTTATGATGATGCCAAAGAACTTTACGACATGCTCAATGGAGGAGAGCACTTCATTAGCGCGCAAGATATTTTGGCACATATCAAACAACTTAATCCAAATGTAACATTTGAAGACATCGATAAATTGATGCATACAACAGATTTAGATGCTGTCAGAGAACGTCACGCATCTTACTAAGAAGAGATTTGGTTTATTAGATGGGGCGATTGAAATATCGCCCCACTAAAGATGATTTACAGGAGGCGCTCAGATGAATCAGAGTAAATTTGCAAAAATAGGGAAAGCGGCTGCTATTTCAGCTATTTTTCCAGTGGCAGTTTATTTATTATTTACTGTGTTGTGTGCCTTGTTGCAGAAGACAGGGTTTAATACTTGGGCGAATATGCAGATTATTTTGCGCACTGCAATATACAATGGTTTTATTGCATGGGCATTTTCCTATAACATGCTAAACGGACGCTTTGATTTCAGTATCGGCTCCGTTATGGTTCTTTCTACTATAATAGGCGCAGACTTGGCTGTGAAATTGGGGTGCGGTCCTATTGGAATGCTAATACTTTTTGTGGTAGCAGGAGTGGTGTTAGGAGCGATTTCTGGCATCTTGTATGTGCTACTGAAGGTTCCATCCATGGTTTGCTCAATAGGAGTGACGATGGTTTATGAAGCACTCACTTTTACCTTGACGGGTGGAAATGGTGTAATCATGATAGGCAAAAATGATCTATTGGTTTATGCCACAGGCCCTTATATTTATGTGCTGTGTGCAATTGGATTAGCAGTGGTTGTTTTCTTGTCTAGATGTACTATTTTTGGATATAACTTTAACGCATTAGGAATGGGACAGTCGGTATGTGTGTCTGTAGGTATTAAAGAGAAGTCACACGCTATAAAATGCTATATGCTCGCAGGCGGATTGATGGCTTGTGCAGGAATTATTAATTTTTCCATTTTGGGAACTTGCCAGCCCAAGACAGGGTTGTCTAGTTCTAGTTATATGATGAGTGCTTTTTTACCAATGTTTGTGGGAAGTGCGATTGGACGCTACTCAGATCGTAATTTGGGTATTTTAATTGGTGCGTTGATTCAGGCAGTTATTACTTCTGGATTTACACAGATGGGATTATCCAGCACTTTGCAAAGTGTATTAAATGCAGTGATAGTACTGGGATTCCTTTTTGTAGAGACAAATAGTTACAAGATCGGTCAAAAGCGTATGTTTGAAGAAAAGCGTTGTGCTGCTTTAGCAGAAATTCAGAATTAATGGACAAGTAAAGATTTAGACATGAAGGAGACAGATTTATGTATTTAGCATATATTACCGTTGGTGCAATAGGCCATGTAATGCCAACAATTCCGTTTGTATCAGAACTGGTAAAAAAAGGAGCGAGAGTGCGCTATTTCACTACAGAAAATATGCGTGACACAATTGCCTTTACTGGGGCTGAATTTACACCTGTTGATACAGTGTTGACAGATGGAGGAAAAGCAAAGGATGATATTCAGGTGGACTTTATGGCAGAACTTCCGCTTCGATTTTTGTCAGAAGCAGACTGTGTAGTTCGACAAGTGATTCCAGAACTGGAAAAGGATCTTCCAGATGCTATTATCTCAGATGCTACA
>JAFTKW010000039.1 GCA_017453065.1 Lachnospiraceae bacterium
CGTTGGAGTCATCCTCGATAGCTCAATGGTAGAGCACTCGGCTGTTAACCGAGTTGTTGTAGGTTCGAGCCCTACTCGGGGAGTCCATGAAACCAAGTCTTTCTAAGTAACAAGTTACTAAGAAAGACTAAGGTTTCAGACGAGTTTTTTCAAAACTCGCAAGAGATTTGGCGACATAGCCAAGCGGTAAGGCGTGGGTCTGCAACACCCTGATCACCAGTTCAAATCTGGTTGTCGCCTCTAAAGCATCAAGATGAAAATCTTGGTGCTTTTTGTTTTATAAAGAAAAAAGAAGTTCTTAATAAAATCCTAATTTGTTTTAATGAAAGATAAGGTATAATGAAACAATAAAAAGGATTGGAGTAATAAAATGTCAGTTTTCTTAATGGTGCTAGGCTTGGTTTGCATACTGTATTATGCTTGTGTGGGTTTCATGGCTGGTCATGGAACAAACTTTTATTATATATGGCTTGTGATGGGACTAGTCTTTTTGGCATGGGGAATTGCGTGGAAACGAGGGATGATTAAGAAGGTTCCAGTTTGGATTCGCAGATTGACTATGACGGCAGTTATACTTGGAGGGTGCTTGTTCCTCTTTGTGGAAGGTCTTATTGTAAGTAGATGTTTTGAAAAAGGAAAACCAGATTTGGATTATATTGTCGTGTTAGGAGCCTATTTGAGACCTACGGGTCCAAGTACAGTTTTGCAATATCGCCTTGATGAAGCCTATGATTATTATTTGGCAAATCCTGACGTGAAGATTGTGGTTTCAGGCGGGCAAGGTACGAATGAGCCCAAACCAGAAGCGGATGGTATGGCAGAATATTTGATGGAACTTGGAGTTCCCAAAGAAAGTATTTTGATTGAAAATCAGTCCAAAAACACAACACAAAACCTGGCGTTCAGTGCAAAATTGATAGACGAAGAGAATGCGAGCGTCGGGATTGTTACGAACAATTTCCATGTTTTTAGAGCTACGCAGATAGCAAAGGCGGCGGGATACAATGAAGTCTATGGTATCGCTGCCAGATCCTATCCTTTTTTGCAACCACAAAATATGCTTCGCGAATTTTTTGGTGTGGTAAAAGATTTTATTTTTGGTAATATGTAAGTATAGAACCAAAGGAGGATAAGCATGGAACAGCAACTTCAAGACAAAATACAGCAATTTCGAGAAATTGTTGCGAGTAGCAATAATATAGTGTTTTTTGGTGGAGCTGGTGTGTCCACAGAAAGTGGAATTCCTGATTTTCGAAGTGTGGACGGACTTTACAACCAAAAGTATGATTATCCTCCCGAGACAATATTGAGCCATACCTTTTTCAGCTATAGACCAGAGGAATTTTACCGTTTTTATAGAGATAAGATGATTATTACAGATGCAAAGCCCAATATTACACATTTGAAATTGGCTAGCCTGGAAAAACAGGGAAAGCTGAAAGCGGTAATTACACAAAATATAGACGGGCTGCATCAAGCGGCTGGTAGTGAGAATGTATTGGAACTACATGGAAGCGTGCTTCGAAATTACTGCTGGGAGTGCCATGAATTTTATCCGGTGGAAAGCATTTTAGAATCACAGGGTGTACCAAGATGTAAACATTGCAATGGTATAATTAAGCCAGATGTGGTATTGTATCAAGAGGGACTAGATGATGAAGTGGTTCGCAAATCTATTGAATCAATATCAAATGCAGAGGTATTGATTATTGGCGGAACTTCATTGGCAGTTTATCCAGCCGCTGGATTAATAGATTATTTTAGAGGAAAGCATTTAGTGCTGATTAACAAGAGTTCAACACCTCAGGACAAAAAAGCGACTTTGCTTATTCAGGCGGGACTAGGTGAAGTATTTGGACAAATAGATTGAGAGAACGGAGTAACATAGATGGATATACCTGTTGGAAGTGTTATTAAGATGAAAAAACAGCATCCATGTGGAAGCTTTGAATGGGAAGTTCTTCGTATTGGAGCTGACTTTCGCTTGAAGTGTGCAGGATGTGGTCATCAAATTATGATAGCGCGCAAAATAGTTGAAAAAAATGTAAAAGAAATACGAGAAAAGCCTTGAAATCACGGTGTTTTTGTGTTATGATAACTCTCCGTGATATATAAATTCCTTGCTCCTGTTAGGCAGGGGCCAGAGACCAAAAGGAGGTAAAAGAGCATGAACAAGTATGAATTAGCCGTTGTTGTTAGTGCTAAAATCGAAGACGATGAAAGAGCAGCAGTTGTTGACAAGTGCAAGCATCTTATCGAAAGATTCGGTGGAACAATCACAAATGTAGATGAATGGGGTAAGAAGAGACTTGCTTACGAAGTTCAGAAGATGAGAGATGCGTTCTACTACTTCATCCAGTTCGATGCTGATAGCACTGCTCCAGCCGAGATCGAATCCCGTATTCGTATCATGGACAATGTTGTTAGATACTTAGTAGTTAAACAGAACGAGGCATAAGTATATGCCGGATGACAACTATCTGGCTGTACGGAAAGTGAGATAAATTTATGAACAAAGTTATTCTTATGGGACGTTTGACCAGAGACCCTGAAGTAAGATATTCTCAGGGGGAAAATGCTATGGCAATCGCAAGATACACCTTAGCAGTAGATAGAAGAAATGCTCGTAACAGTGGAGATGATCAGACAGCAGATTTTATTAACTGTGTTGCTTTCGGCCGCGCAGGAGAATTTGCAGAGAAATATTTCCGCAAAGGGACAAAGTTAGTGGTAACTGGACGCATTCAGACTGGTAGTTATACCAACAAGGATGGACAGAGAGTTTATACTACTGACGTTGTAGTAGAAGAGCAGGAATTTGCTGAGAGCAAGAGTTCTTCTTCTAATGAAGGTGGATACACAGGTGGTGGATACCAGAGACCAGAACCTTCAGGCGCTGGAGATGGATTCATGAACATTCCTGATGGAATCGACGAAGAATTGCCATTTAACTAATTAACACATTATTTTAGAAAATGGAGGCACTGACATGGCTTTTACTAAAACAGACAAAGCAGATGCGCCTATGAGAAAAAAAGGCGGATTGCGCAGAAGAAAAAAAGTTTGTGTATTCTGTGGTAAAGACAACGTAATTGATTACAAAGATACAAACAAGTTAAA
>JAFTKW010000040.1 GCA_017453065.1 Lachnospiraceae bacterium
AGCACGTAAGTCTTTTCATTTACTCTCATTCTCAATCGAATCCATTATTCTAATATACCTCTGCTCTCACTGTAAAATCCCGGAACAAATAAAACTAAAACAAAGAACAATTGATCTTCACTATAATGAAAGGCTGAAACCAACAGACATGCTTGATGAGTTTGATAATGTCCTTGTGGAAAGTCCTCTACTCCAAAGGGGCAATCTTCTTTAAAAAGACCCTGTTTTGGAGTTTTTACGCTCCTTTTACAAGGTCTTCTTCTCAATTTTTAGTTTAGTTTTTTAGGGGTGCGGGATAAAGCATTTTGCCACTTTGGAAAAATTGGATTGCCGCTATACATAGAGAATGAACCTTGTGGTATGGATTATAGCACAAATTATCTGCCCTGTCAGTAAGTTTCCATTCCTGGTATTAATAAATTATTATTAAGAAACTTTAATCCATAAAATTTATCTCTAAGCTCTTACTAGCTACCCTTCTTTTCCTATATCTGCATGGGTAGATAGTACAATTGACTTTGATTCTTCGTCTAACTTGGATAAATCATCATCCCATAATCCCAATCCTTGTAAAAGTTTTCGCAATCTCTTAAACTCATCATCTGTTTGAATAATCGTTGCCATAAAAGCCCCATATTCTGACGTTCTAATCCCCATTTTCAGCAAATTCTTACTTCCCTTTAGAACTTTGTTTCTTTTTCGAGTATCTTCATTTAATAGCATCTTATTCTCTTCTACAAATTCATAAATCTCTTTAATTTTTTCAGCTATCTTTTCTCCCATCAAGAATCGTGACATCATTTCTTTTAACAAATTATATTGTTCCAAAATATCTTCTCTCTTCATTATTCATCGCATCATCAAATCTACTTAATGTAAAGTGGGTAAAATTGCACCAAACCGAATTCGCCGACGTTTTAAAACCAATATTGCTCACCAGAAAATCACTACAGACACCACGGAATTCAAGTATTATGAAGTAGATGATAAAGGGCACATGACTATTAAAAAACTTTACCTGGACCCATTTATGGACATGTTCAATGGTGAGATTTTAAGTTATAGCATTACAATGTAACCTTCTGCAATGGGTATCATGACCGCTCTAAAAACAGCTATTAAATTAACTTCTGACTGTCCATATCGAAGAACTTTTCATTCAGACCGTGGCTGGGCTTATCAGATGAATACTTATGTCTGGGAACTTAAAGAAAACCATATTTAGCAAAGCATGTCCAGAAAAGGAAACTGTTACGACAACTCTGTAATGAAGAACTTCTTTGGTGTAATGAAACAGGAAATGTATTATGGAATGGTTTATTATAGTTTTGATGAATTGAAAGAAACGATTGAAAAATATATCGTTTATTACAACAAGCATAGAATCAAACAAAAACTAGGCTGGATGAGTCCGGTAGAATACCGGCTCAAATCGGCTGCATAAAAATGCGTAACAGATGTAAAAATCTGTTACGCAATAAAAGCCTAACTTTTTGGGGTCACATCACAGCGATTTTTCTTTTAAGGAGTTTTTTTACAACCCCTTCATTGTGTCATATAATGTTAATCCTGTCCGTAAAGGCATTTTTCTATACTTTCTTTCCTAAAAGACCAACAATTGTCTCAAATAAGAAAGTTATCCAGATACCGTTTTGAAAGCCGGATAGAATTCAGAATGTCCTCTCTGGAATCTTCAAATGCCTTGTCCTCCACCTCAATGACGGCACAGCCATTGAAGCGAATATCGTTCAAAGCAGATATGAATGCGCCCCAATTCACATCTCCGAGGCCAGGAATCTTTGGGGACATATAGTCCAAAGGATAAGCCAGTACACCGCATTCCTTTAACTTTTCAGGATACAGCTTGACATCCTTGAAATGGATGTGGAAGATACGGTCTGCAAAATCGTAAACAGTCTTTAGGTAATCCAAGCCCTGCCAGACATAGTGGCTGGGATCGAAGTTCAGACCGAAGTTCTTAGAAGGAATGATTTCGAAGAGCTTCCGGTACATCACAGGGGTGCACATCAGATTCTGACCACCCGGCCACTGGTCAGCACCGAAAAGCATTGGGCAGTTCTCGATGGCAATCTTGACATCGTAATCTTCTGCCAACTTAATCAAATCGGGCCAAATGCTCTTAAACAGTTTGATGTTTTCTTCCACTGTCTTATACTGGTCACGGCCGATGAAAGTGGTGACCATGCCAACGCCCAGCTTGCCGGATGCCTTAATGACAGCCTTCAGATGCTCGATGGCAGCGACACGCTTTTCTATGTTGGGGTCCATGGTGTTGGGATAGAATGCCAGAGAAGAAATCTGTAAGCCCTTGAAAGAAACCAAGTCCAGAACGTACTTTGCATAAGCATCGTCCTCGCAGACACGCTCACAGTCAATGTGGCTGACACCTGCATAACGCCGTTCAGCCTTACCCGCAGGCCAACAGGCAACTTCCAGGCACTTGAATCCCATTTCGGAGGCGATATCCACAACTTCTTCAAAGCTCCAGCCATCCAGAATGGCGGTGAGTAGACCAAATTTCATCATAATAGTTCCCTCCTTATTTGTTCTCTGCAATTTCCACAGACTTGCCGGTTTCAGAAGATTCGATGGAGGCAAAGACGGCCCGCATTGCAGCCAACGCACTCTCACCGGAAATTTCGGGAGCTTGACCGTTTACCATGCAATCCACCCACAAGTCTATAACTCCTGACTTGGTTTGATTGTCATTGGTCTGGATTGCTTCCACATCGTAGCTGATTTTGCTACCGTCGTTGAGGATGACCTTAATAGAGATAGCAGGATCGTCGTAGATCCGCATGATTCCCTTAGTACCATAGAGGACGGTAGAGTTATCCTCGGCTCCGTAATGAGTCCAGCTGACAGTCATTGTACCGAAAGCACCACCACTCATCTCATAAATGCAGATTGCATTGTCATCCACGCCAATTAAATTGCCGTTTGCATCCCGCTTATCCAACGTGGTGACTCGTGCGGTGGTTCGAATAACTTTTTGCCCGGTAAGGAACTGAATCAGGTCAGTTTTGTGAATGCCAAGGTCAGCCATGGCACCCATATTGGCCCGGCTCCTATCGAAGAACCAGGTATTCAGACCTGGATCCACAGACCAGGTTTCCGGTCCACCATGACCAAAGGTAGTACGGAAAGTAACAATATCGCCAATTAAACCATCCTCAATCAGTTT
The DNA here is from genome assembly GCA_017453065.1 of Lachnospiraceae bacterium. Taxonomy (GTDB): domain Bacteria; phylum Bacillota; class Clostridia; order Lachnospirales; family Lachnospiraceae; genus Acetatifactor. Next base: position 3,206 of record JAFTKW010000040.1, read on the forward strand.
TCTGGCAGTGACATGAGCCTTGGCCAGTCGCTGATTATGGCCGATCATCAGATATTTGTCATTCTTATTTGCGGCCTCTATCATAGCCTCACAGTCAGCCAAAGTAGTGGCCATGGGCTTTTCGCACAGGACATGCTTGCCTGCGTTCAGGGCAGCGATTGTCAACTCCGCATGGGCAAAGTTGGCTGTACAAATAGATACCGCATCAATTTCAGGATTTGCCAAAAGCTCCTCTGCCGTTTCATAAGCAGTACCGCCGTAGGTTTCTGCCAGAGCCTTGGCTCGTTCCACATTGATGTCATAGAAACCAAGAATCTGTGCGTTTTTATTTTCTACATACTCTGGGATGTGACGGACCTGCGCAATCTTTCCACAGCCCAAGATACCTATTTTTATCATATCGTTTCCTCCTATGTTCTTCGGGTAGTGTCAAAAACTACCTGTTTTTTATGTTTTAAATCTCTTTAAAACCTTGATTTTTAGGGAAATCTGCAATAAAAAGAGCATTGACCTCCCTTTTCTGGTATAATGTCAATCGCCAAACCAACATCTCCAAAAGGAGCCAATGCTCATGGACATTATACTTTATTTACTACATACAATTCAAGACCTTTATCGCCAAAATTGCTGGTTAATTCAATTTATCTGTAGATATATCCCTCTCAAGCAGTGGGCTTTTGACGATTCTCACTCTCCTGAGTATCAGAAGTTCAAGACTGATGAACTTCCAAAGATCGAATATCACCACCATGAATGGGACTGGCGCCTGCTCATCCCTTACTTCGAATACCGCTACAACGTAAAGATCAAACCCATTGCACGCCGTAAAGAATGTAACATTCCTGATGATTGTACGTGCCCTTTTTGCAATGCTCCTAAACCTTATCTCTACCGTAATAATGGGGATAAAGGGCAAATCCTTTGCAAGGTTTGCGAAACGAAGTTCTCTCCTCAGGAAAACCGTTTCTCCAAACTTACCACCCTCCGTTGCCCTCATTGTAACCACTCACTGGTACACAAGAAGGACCGCAAACACTTTATCGTCCACAAGTGCGTTAACCCGAAATGCTCCTACTATCTTCACAATCTGAAGAAAGTAGACAAAGAACATCTGGAAAAGGATTATGGCAAGAATGAATATAAGCTTCACTACATCTACCGTGAATTCACTGTGGATTTCTTTAAGTTGGACTTAAATTCACTCCCGAAAAATGCCTCTTCCCTGAAGTTCAACAAGTTTGATTCCCACATCATGTCCTTATGCCTCACCCTGCATGTGAATCTCGGACTCTCCCTCCGTAAATCCGCCCAGGCCCTGAAGGATTTATATAACATTTCCATCTCTCACCAACAGATCGCCAACTACTGTAAGACTGCCGCCATCTGCATCAAGCCCTTTGTCGACAACTATGATTACGGCACTGGCGATACCTTTACTGCTGATGAAACCTATATCAAAATCCGTGGCGTAAAAGCCTACATCTGGTTCATCATGGACGCCGCAAAACGTTCCATCATTGGCTATCAGGTATCTGACAACCGTGGCGTGGGCCCCTGCATCCTTGCCATGAGAATGGCTTTCCACCATTTCAAAGAACTTCCGGAAACTTTCCGGTTCATTGCGGATGGTTACAGTGCATACCCTCTGGCTGCCCAGCAGTTCTTCCGGGAATTCGGTGATAAATTCAAGTTCGATATCACACAGGTGATTGGACTTACCAACGACGATGCTGTTTCCAAAGAATTCCGGCCGTTCAAGCAGATGATTGAACGCCTCAACCGGACCTACAAGGCTTCTTACCGGTCTACGAATGGTTTTGATAACATCGACGGTGCCAACTACGACCTGGCACTCTGGGTTGCTTATTACAACTTCCTGCGTCCGCACAAGCATGCCGGCAATCAAGTTCTCAACGAAATAGACCTTTTAAAGGAAGCTGATAACATGCCCGGCAAGTGGCAGCTGCTCATCTTTTTGGGGCAACAGACCATCTTAAACCTGCAGAAGCAGCCCACTACTGCATAACTGGAGCGGAACTGTTGTCAGGTGAACCGTGGAATACCGCAGCGTCACAGGCGCGAGGATATGCCGCGAAAGTCACTTGACATAAAGTTCACGGATTATCCTGTTCTCGCAGAAAAGGGGCAACTGCGCCCTTTTCCTGCCTTCCGGCAAGGACGGGTTCGGGCAGAGCCCGATAATGGATCAAGTGACTGGTCCCTTGCGGGTTCTTAGGGCAGTACCCTAAGCTCTCGGAGAGCTTTCACTCATCAATATCTACAGTTTTCAAGGTTCATTTGAGCCTATTTTTTTCGGCTCCATTTTCATAAATCATTTGACACTACC
>JAFTKW010000041.1 GCA_017453065.1 Lachnospiraceae bacterium
AGTGATGGACATGTTATCATGTATGCGGATAAGATTACAGATTCCATGCGTGTGGCGATTGAGGAAACAGAGCGTCGTCGTGGAGTACAACAGGCTTATAATGAAGCACATGGCATAACACCACAGACTATTCGCAAGTCCGTTCGAGAGCTGATTGCTATTTCGAAGAAGGTGGCTGCGGATGAAATGAAGTATGCAAAAGATCCTGAATCCATGAGCAAGGCAGAGCTTGAAAAGACCATTGCAGATATTCAGAAGAAGATGCAGAAGGCAGCAGCAGAGCTGAACTTTGAGGCCGCGGCAGAATATAGAGATAGGATGATTACTCTGAAAAATATGCTTAGAGATATTGATTAAAATATTTTGAAGAACAAATTAGAGGTGCTAAATAAGATGGCAAAAAGTAAAAAAGAGAGAAAATACATCAAGATTCGTGGTGCCCACGAACACAATTTAAAAGGTATTGATATTGATATCCCAAGAGATGAGTTTGTTGTATTAACAGGATTGTCAGGTTCGGGAAAATCTTCTCTTGCCTTTGATACAATCTATGCAGAAGGACAGCGACGTTATATGGAGTCCTTGTCTTCCTATGCGAGACAATTCTTGGGACAGATGGAAAAACCAAATGTAGAAAGTATTGAAGGGCTTCCACCTGCCATTTCCATTGACCAGAAATCCACGAACCGTAACCCTCGTTCTACGGTTGGAACCGTAACAGAAATCTATGATTATTTCCGTCTTTTATATGCTAGAATTGGTATTCCACACTGCCCAGAATGTGGACGTGCCATTACTAAGCAGAGCATCGATCAGATGGTGGATGCTGTCATGCAGCTTCCTGAGAAAACTCGTATTCAGATTCTTGCTCCAGTGGTAAGGGGACGTAAGGGTCAGCATGAAAAACTATTTGAGAAAGCAAAGAAAAGTGGATATGTACGTGTGATTGTGGATGGTGCACAGTATGAGCTTTCGGAAGAAATCAAACTGGATAAGAATATTAAGCATAATATTGATATCGTGGTGGACCGTCTGGTAGTTAAAGAAGGCATTGAAAAACGTTTGACAGATTCATTGGAAAACGTATTTGATTTAACGGAAGGAAATGCCATTGTGGATGTGATTGATGGGGAGCCTATGACTTTTTCTCAGAATTTTGCATGCCCAGATTGTAACGTAAGTATTGATGAAGTAGAGCCAAGAAGCTTCTCTTTCAACAATCCATTTGGTGCTTGTCCTACTTGCTTTGGTTTGGGTTATAAGATGGAGTTTGATGAGGATTTGATGATTCCAGATAAGAGCCTTGCAATTTCTGAAGGTGCCATTCAGGTGCTTGGCTGGCAGTCTAGTACAGACCCATCCAGCTATACCTATGCCACACTGCGTGCGTTATCAGAAGGATATGGTTTCGACCTGAGTACACCATATAAGGATTTGCCAAAAGATATTCAGGATATGTTTATTCATGGTGGAGATGGCCGTGTGCTTAAGGTGCATTATAAAGGACAACGTGGCGAAGGTGTGTATAATCTTGATTGGGAAGGTCTGATTAAGAATGTACAGCGTCGCTATCGCGAAACGTTTTCAGAAACAATGAAGGCGGAATATGAGCAGTTCATGCGTATTACACCATGTGAGTGCTGCGGTGGACAGCGTCTGAAGAAGTCATCTCTGGCCGTAACGGTTGCAGACAAAAACATTTATGAGATGACCGATATGTCAGTAAAGAATCTGGTGGACTTCCTGGATCAAATGGAGCTTACCAAACAGCAGCTTTTGATTGGCGAACAGATACTCAAGGAAATTAAAGGCAGAGTAGGATTCTTAAAAGAAGTTGGATTGGATTACTTAACCTTAACACGTGCTACAGGCAGCCTTTCTGGTGGAGAAGCTCAGCGTATTCGTCTGGCGACCCAGATTGGTTCCGGGCTGGTAGGCGTTGCATATATTTTGGACGAGCCTAGTATTGGTTTGCATCAGAGAGATAATGATAAGCTTTTAGGTGCGTTAAAGAACCTAAAGGATTTGGGTAATACTTTGGTAGTCGTAGAGCATGATGAGGATACCATGCGAGCTGCGGATTATATCGTAGATATTGGTCCAAGAGCTGGGGTACATGGTGGCGAAGTAATTGCTACCGGTACGGCGGAAGATATCATGAAGTGCAAGGAGTCTTTGACAGGTGCATATCTGAGTGGACGCATCAAGATTCCTGTGCCTACAGAGCGAAAGAAACCAACTGGTTTCATTACAATCAAAGGTGCAAGAGAAAATAATTTGAAAAATATCGATGTGGATATTCCATTAGGTGTCGTGACCTGTATCACAGGGGTATCGGGTTCGGGAAAGAGTTCTCTCACGAATGAGATTCTTTACAAGCACTTAGCTAGAAGCTTAAACCGTGCACGATGCATTCCTGGTAAGCATGATGACGTCATTGGTTTGGAACAGCTGGATAAGGTAATTGATATTGATCAGTCGCCAATTGGACGTACCCCTCGTTCGAATCCTGCGACTTATACTGGCGTGTTTGATTTAATCCGTGATCTTTTTGCGGCGACTTCAGATGCAAAGGCAAGAGGCTACAAAAAAGGCCGTTTTAGCTTTAATGTCAAGGGCGGACGATGTGAGGCATGTAGCGGTGACGGTATCTTAAAGATTGAGATGCACTTCCTTCCTGATGTATATGTGCCATGCGAAGTTTGTGGTGGCAAGCGATATAACCGCGAAACTTTAGAAGTAAAATACAAAGGCAAGAGCATTTTCGATATTTTAGATATGACGATAGAAGATGCGGTGGAATTTTTCAAAAATGTTCCTACAGTTTTACGTAAAATTCAAACATTGAATGATGTAGGACTTGGCTATGTAAAATTAGGACAGCCTTCGACAGAGCTTTCTGGTGGTGAAGCACAGCGTATCAAGCTTGCAACAGAGTTGAGTCGCAAGAGTACGGGTAAAACGATTTATATTTTAGATGAACCTACCACAGGACTTCATTTTGCAGATGTGCATAAATTGGTAGACATTCTTCATAGATTAGCAGAAGATGGTAATACTGTAGTGGTAATCGAGCACAACTTAGATGTGATTAAAACCGCAGATTACATCATTGATATGGGACCGGAAGGCGGCGATGGCGGTGGTACTGTGATTGCCCAGGGAACCCCAGAAGAAGTATGTAAAGTGCCAGAATCCTATACGGGAAAATTCCTAAAACCATATTTATAGAAATGATTTTTAAAAATCTTTAAGCAACAAGGGCTGTCGCAAATCTCCATTTGCCGACGCCCTTTCTTCATGTCTTGAAATAAATATGTCTCTGTATTTTGTGTGCATTTTCTCTTAGTTAAGAAAAACGCTTTATTTCTAAGAAACACTCTGCTTGCTTTTATGATTTATTCTGTCTGTCAAAAGTTTTACAATCTGCGCCACTTTGTCCGTGTGCAAAAGGACACCCTTACGAGGATTTCGTAGTTTCTCTTATGTGGGCAGGATTATAAAATGTCATGAGCCATGCAAACTGTCTGAGGTGCCGTACTTGCACCGAGTTTTTGCATGGCTCATGTAATATCAA
>JAFTKW010000042.1 GCA_017453065.1 Lachnospiraceae bacterium
AGTAATTGTATAATATTTTGAGAACTTAAGCAAGAAAATGTCGTTCATTTTCTGATTTTTTTGAATTTATTCTATCTGTTTATCTTTTATCGCTTTAATTTACTGAAGTTTTGTTTGTGCACAAGGCACAATTTGCGCTAATTGACACGATTTTACATACATTTTTGCATCAAAAAAGGAGCCAAAGCTCCTTTTTTAAAGATATTTTTATTTATGAAATTTAACATATATTGCACTCAACTTCACCTGGATTTGTTAAAAATCCGAGTGTTATGCATCTTAATCGTACAGAGAACCACCAAATCTGATTTTTTGGAAAATCTTATAAATGATAGTTGCAAAAATGCCCACAGTAATGCCCACAGAAGAAATAATACCAATTACCCCTCCCACAATAATAATAATCCACTGTAAAATAGCCATAATTTTTCTCCTTATTATTTATTTTATGCATCACAAATCAGACTGTGTCGCCACAGCCTATAAATAAAGAATCAAATTATGCTCTTTTTTTACCGTCCGATTCATGGATAAAAAATAGAACCTCAGCCTTTGGGTGCTTTTTTTCAAAAGCTACCAGATGAGCTGTGGAAAAGAAAGTGGACAGATCACCGAACTGTTCCACAAAAGATATCTCCAGTACTAGCGTGCGAAGCACTCTTCGAATTGGATTCCAGTTTTGCCCATTTTGGGTGGAAAAACGGCTATTTCTAAGGCCTAATGTTTCATTGCTACAGGACGTAACCAATTTCACACCGATATTTTTCACAAAAGCATCTGCCTGATGCTCTGTGGCATAGCCAAAGAAAGACTGCGCCTTGATGGTCTCAAAGCACACCCCCGAAAGAAGTATAACCGCTATCAGCAAAAAGCATATGAAGTTTTTTCTTTTTAAAACTTTGCTTTCGATGCTCACCGCTTCTGTCCTCCTTAGTGCATACGCTTTTCATTATATGGTCTTACAGATTTATTTTCAAGAGGGGAAGACTCTCTATTTTCGTTTCTTTTTGACTTCTTTTATTTTAGCAAAATTTGAGCAAAACTTGACTTTATTTTAGAAGATTCTATTTCACAAAAATGATACTCTACAATCAGGAAAGAAAACTAGCGTGGGGGCGCTACATCTTTTTGGGAGGTATTTATGAAAAACTTTTTAAAGAAATTTATTCTTGGAGCACTGTGCTTTGGCATGACATTTTCTGTTTTGCCACAAGCTGCCATCTATTCCCAGGCTGCAAATGCGAACTTTATTGATAACTGGGATTTCACGTCTTCTGATTTGTCCAGTTGGGCAGTTGCCACAGATGTCAGCAAGTTGTCCATTGCAACCAGCGATAGTCCCATTTATGGCACCGTCTCCAGTTATGGTATCATTTCCGGTCGAACATCACCTTATGAATGTTTCGCTCAGGACATTACCGCTTACATTGAAAATGGAAAGGAATATGAATTTTCCTTTTATGTATGTCTTTCTTCTGATTACGAAGGAGCACCTGCAGATCAGCGTACCGTAGATTTTGCACCTTATGTTACCATAGGTGGTTCTACCAGTTATCTTGGCTCCTATTCTGCAGAACTCAAAGGCAATCTCTCTCAGGTCTTAGAGCCTGGTGTATGGACCAAGTTTGACGGTACCTTTACTCCTGATTACGGTGCACCAATTGAACAGTTTGTCATTCGTCTTTTGGAGCAGGGAACTAATTATGGTCAGGGTGAATGTACCCTTGGCGATTACTATGTAACAGGCGTAGTAATGCGTGAAAAGGCCCAGGAGGAAATTATTTTGGAAGATGTGCCTCGTCTAGACCAGTCCGTACAATCCGTTCTTGGACAGGATATTATTGTAGGTGGTGCCATCACAGGCAATGATATCGCCGACAAAAAGATCGTTGCTCTGGTTCGCAAACATTTCAATGCCGTTACTCTGGGCAACGAATTAAAACCAGACTCTCTTTTCGGTTACAGCAACCATCGCTGTCCTGGAACAACTACAGCAGAGTTAAACGGAGAAACAATGACTGTTCCGGTACTAGATTATTCTAGACCAGAAAAAATATTAAATCAGGTTCTGAAGTGGAATGAAGAAGACCCCGAACATCCAATCAAAGTTCGTGGGCATGTACTGGTATGGCACTCTCAGACACCAGAGTGGTTCTTCCACGAAGATTATGATGCTAGCAAAGACTATGTCAGCAAAGAGGAAATGGACAAACGTCTTGAATGGTATATCAAAACAGTACTGGAGCATTTCACAGGTCCTGACAGCAAGTATAAAGGGCTCTTCTACGGATGGGATGTTGTAAACGAAGCAGTCAGCGACGGAACCTGCACCTACCGTAGCGATAAAGAAAATAGCAATGAACCTTTAAGTCAAGCTACTCACGGAAGCAATTCCAGTTGGTGGCATGTATATCAAAGCGAAGAGTTCATTATCAATGCATTCCGTTATGCAAATAAATATGCTGATCCAGAAGTAGAGTTGTACTACAACGATTACAACGAATGTGATAGTGGTAAACGTATTGGTATCTTCAATCTTTTGACAGCTGTCAAAGAAGCGGAAGGCACTCGAATCGATGGCATGGGCATGCAGGCTCATTATGGCATTGATTCCCCTAGCATGAATGACTTTGAAAACTCCATTCGCCTCTACACCAATGTAGTCGGCAAAGTTCAGCTTACCGAATGGGATATCAATATTGGTTCTTCTTACAAAGGTACCGAAGAATCTTTAGCGCAGGTTACCAGAGATGTAGCCAACCGATACTATCGTTTGTACAACAAGATTCAACTTTTAGCACGTGAAGGCATCGTAATTGATGGCATGACCTTCTGGGGAACCATTGATAGCAGATCTTGGCTTCAGTCCCGCTCCAATGTAGGAGGCGGCTCTGATGGCAGTGGCAGACAGTTCCCACTTCTTTTTGATGATGATTGCAATGTAAAGCCTTCCTATTGGGCTTTCGTAGACAAGGATACTTACCTAGAATTAACCGCAGTTGACACTGGTTCATCTGATACCACCAAAGAGGATCCTTCCAAAGAAGATACCTCCAAGGACAATCAAACCAGTACAGATACCAAGGTAGAAACAGATACGAAAGTGGAAACCGACACAGATGTGAAGGTGGAAACGGATGAAAAAGTGGACACCGATGTAAAAGTAGACACTGATGTGAAAGTAGACACTGATGTGAAAGTCGACACTGATGTGAAAGTCGATGTGAATGCTACGGATGCAAATGCATCTGGCGGCAGTCGCCTATTCACAATTCTTGCCATCTGCGGCACCATTATCGTAGTTGCCGGCGTGGCAGTAGGCATTTTCTTCGTCCTGAAGAAACGCTCTAGTGAGAAATAAATTTGCTTTTATCACATCCTCTGAAAATATATATTGCTTAGAGAGCCTCCCTTCAGGCTCTCAAG
>JAFTKW010000004.1 GCA_017453065.1 Lachnospiraceae bacterium
AAAAAAGTATTCTGAGGGGATTTCTAGTTGAAGGATTATATTGAAGAGAGAGCCATAGGCATCGGTGTTTACATCATTGAAAACAACGCTACCGTCAGACAGACAGCGAAGGCATTTGGGGTATCCAAGAGTACCGTACATGTGGAAGTAACAATATAGAGCGGTGGAAAAGCAAATTGATTTGGTCAATTGAATAGGCTGAAATTAAGAGCACTCTCAGGTAGAAACTTGGGGGTGTTTTTGGTATAGTAGGATGTAGGTATAGTTAAAAATTATCCCAAGAACTATCAAAAAATCTTCTTCATAATTGTGTATCATTATTATTGGAAGGAGCGTATGTGATGCGTAATATTGAAGTGGTGCAACGGATGATTGATTGGATTGAAGAAAATATGGAAGAGGGACCGACTTTGCAAAAGGTTTCCAATGCGGTAGGTTACTCGCCATGGTACTGTTCCTGCATGTTTCATGATATTACTGGAATGACTATGAAATCTTATGTGGCGGGAAGAAGACTTGCAATGGCTACTGAGAAAATCAGAGATACAGAGGAACGGATTCTAGATATAGCTTTCCAATATGGTTTTTCTTCACAGGAAGCTCTGACGAGAGTATTCAAAGAACAGTACGGGTGCACACCGGCTGTATACAGAAGAGAAAATAGACCTGTACCAATGACAATACACAAGCATGTGCTTTTTCCGGAATATGATGAAAAGAGGATAAAGACAATGGAAGAAACAAGATTAGCGGTTCGTGTAGAACACATTCCTGCACATAAGTATTTAGGAATTTGGGAAGAAAAGGCTTCAAATTATTGTGATTTTTGGAACTATCATGACTGTGATGAAGTGTGTGGATTTGTAACGAGCATGGACAAGATGGCGCATCCGATTGTTACGGCGCATACTGCCGGATGGAAAATGAAAGGTGATAAAAAGGTTTATTTCTATGGAACAGGAGTGCCTACGGACTATGAGGGAGCAATACCCAAAGGATTTGAAATAAGAGAAGTTCCCGTAAGTGATTACCTTGTGTTTTCCTACCCAGTTTTTGACTTTATGTCAGAAAATGCGGATGTGATGGGTGCAGTAGAGAAATTGGCATTTTCTTTTAATCCGGCAGAGATGGGATATGAGTGGAACGATGAGGAATGTCAGATTTATCAGAGGCACTATCCTGAAAAGTTGGGTTATCAGGTAGTGAGACCTGTGAAAAAAATGAAATAAGATACAACTGAATAAGACAAGACCAGGAGCACTCTCAGGTGGAAATCTGAGAGTGCTTTTGGTATAATGGGATACATGAATAATCTGTTAGGATGATAGAGATGGAAGGTGACGTGTTGAGAGTTTTATATACGGGATTTAAAGGGAAAAATAATTCATCTTATCAGTTGCTAGCCAAGATTTCTGGGCAGAAATTGTTTCTGGCCAATTCATTTGATGGCTTGAAGAAGGATATTATGAATGTTGTAGAAGAATATGATTTGGTTGTAATGTTTGGCTTAGATACAAGACTAAAAGACGCAGTTAGAATTGAAAAGGTTGCAGAATGGGAGAATGAGAAGATAATTACACAGTTAGACTGTGATGAGATACATACAAATATGGTGTCATGCGGCATCTGTTGCGCTGTATCAAATATACCAACAAGGTATTTGTGTAATGCTGCATACTTTCATATGTTGCAGAAGTTCTCTGGGAAAGTAGTGTTTATTCATATTCCACCACTGAAGAATATGTCGGAAAGTATGGTGTGTAAAATTTTGGAAAGCTTAGAGAAGATAGAAAGGAACTGTAAATATGTTTGAAGAAATAACATTTCCTGAACATGAGTATGAGTCAATTCAAAATTATTTAAATAAACTAGGGTATTGTTATACCACGAGAGTATATAAAGAAATTGGAAAATACAGAGTTGGAGAATTATATATTGCCCCATGGGGTGATGTGTTGAGAATAGATGAAGTTAAAAAATATTGGAAAGTATCGGATCGTCCGTTCTATGACGAAATGAATGATGACGAAAAGATAGAAATTCGTAAATATTCTGAGGATATAGGATTGCCATATGAATTTATAAAATTTTCTAAAGTATAGTATGATTACATTTCGACAGCGATTAATTTTAATTTGGAGTGATGATTATGAAGTTAGTGTTTCCTAGTTTGCGTTATAAAGAAAAAGCAGTACAGTTTATAAATGAATTTTACCAATATGATTCTGAGATTAACGGGAGTGGAGGATTAGACAGATATTTGAAAGAATCTACTTACGAAGAATGGTTAAAGAAAGTTCTTACTGATATCGATATTGCAAATGTTCTGCAATCAAGAGTTCCAGCCTTAACCTATTTTTACATTCGTGAAGAAGATGATAAAATACTTGGAATGATAAATATTAGATTAGCAGGAAATGAGTTCATCAAAAGAGAAGGTGGTCATATAGGATATTGTATAAGACCGACCGAAAGGCGGAAACATTATGCAACAGATATGTTGAATGATGCTTTAAAGGTTTTTGATACACTATGCATCAAAGAAGTTATTTTAACATGTTACAAATCCAATATAGCATCTGCAGGTGTTATTAAGAATTGCAACGGAGAACTGGTTGAAGAGTTTTATAGCGGCACTTATAAGAAAGAAATACAAAAATATATAATCAGAAGATAGATAAATTCAAATATGTAGGCATAGAGAATTTGAATTTGTCAAAACAACTATCATTAGGGAGAATGGATATGCAGCAATTGATTAAGAAAGAAAATGTAAGAATTAAGATTATAGGAGATAGTATTGCTGCAGGTGGAGGAAGTACGCAGAGTTATAAAACAGACCAACTGATTTTTGAAGATACGAAAAAATTTTTTGGGCGAGTTGCTCCCAATAGTTGGTGGGGGTTGTTGGAAGCTTATTTACATACGATTAATTCTACGTTGACTATAGTAAATAATGGCTGCGGTGGAGCATATTCATATCAGATTAAAGAACATCTGGAAACGTTGATTTCACAAGAGGATGATATTGTGTTTGTTTTGCTGGGGTTAAATGACAGAAAACGATCAAACGGACTTAAGGAACTTAGAGAGAATCTTGAAAATATAATTGAAAGGTTAATTGCATGGGAAAAGAAAATAGTAATACTTACTCCTAATCCGTCAATATATTGCAATGAGTATTATGAAAATAGAATCTATCACACAGATCAGATTGTAGAAATATTAAAAGATGTGGCGATGAATAAGGGAGTTTTATTGATAGACAATTATCGATTTATTCTGGATTATTTGGCTGCGCGCGAGCAGAAAATCGATGACATAATATTCAATGCTGATGGTGGAGGGGATGGATTGCATCCTGGTGATTTTGTTCAGAAATTAATGTTTGAAAATATTATTTCTGAATTAGATATCTAAAAAAGCAAACTTGATTATGGTGGAGATGTGCGTAATGGGAATAGTCTACAAGAAGCTTACTGAGGCAGAATTAGATACTTTTATTAATATGAGAATACAACAACTTCGTGAAGAAGGAGCAACGGAAGAAATTGATTTAACCCTCAATCTCAAAGATTATTACAATAGACACATGGCTGAAGGTACTTTTGTGTCTTGGCTTGCATTGGATGGGAATAAAATTATAGGAACTAGTGGAATGTCTTTTGTGGAAAGACCACCTATATTTGGATGCCCCAGTGGTAAGATGGGAATATTGTCTAGCATGTATACTAATCCTAGTTACAGGCGACAAGGTATTGCTAAAGAATTGCTTACCCGCGTAGTGAATGAAGCAAAAGAATATGGTTGTGGCACAGTGCAAATAACAGCATCAGACATGGGGGTTAAATTGTATTCTGCGTTTGGTTTTCAGCATAATGAAAATTATATGTATTACAAATTGTAGAGAACACAAATTTTGAAACTGATATGAGGGAACATAATGGTGATTGCGATATCAATTCAAATAACACTTTGGATATGGTTTTGGGGCTGTACTACGACATATCGTGCTGGAAAGTACTTGTTAGTAGAAGGGATGGGGATTAAAAGCGCGGAGTTTGTAATGCTTTGTCTATATAGTATCGGACTTGTTTCTTACCATTTCTTTCAACCGGTTGGGAAATGGATTTTATTAGTCATATTGTTACTTTGGTTTATCGTGCAGTTTCTCTGCCACTGGTACTATACAATTTTTGGGGCAAGTGACAAGAAGATAAAAGGATATAACGAATGTTTTAGAGATACAATTCGTATCTTCCCCATGAGCGAAAAGCGACTTGTGCCAGATTTGTATCATATCATTCTTCACATCCTGATTTTGGCAAACATTGTCTGTTGCCTCATATAAAGAAAACAAATCCCAATTTGTAGTGAATAGAATCTTTAAGTATATAAGAAAGAATGTCTCAGTGTAAAAAGAGTTAGTATAGTATTACATATGTTTACAGTAGGCACTGATGTGCTAGGCTGTTGCAAGAACGATAGGCTCTGGTTTCTATTAAAAGGTAGGAATCAGAGCCTTTCTTATTTGCCGATCGGCACATCAGCGGGTTCATACTGTCAACATATGAGAAGAGGTTTGTTTTCGATAAAGTGTTTTCGCTGTTGGATTGGAGATAAGTAGGGGCCTTCTTAGGTGGAAATAGGATAAACTTTTTGATATAATGGGATACAATATATGGGATTAGTACAAATGATGGGGGTGTGGGATGTTTTTCTTTTTCTTTGATGAAAACTTAAGTGATAATGTTATAGTGCAAGAAGCATTTCATAAGCAATGTTTTAAAAAAATATTGGAGACGGGATATTGTGATATGAATCTCTTTTTCGGTAAACCTAAAATAAAGAGAGAAACGATAGCTTATGAATTGGAAACAAGAAAATCTTCTCTGGCAAGTCTATTTAAAAACAACTATCCGCGAAGTATAGATGAAGCAACAAAAAAGTTGGGAGAAGTATTGGAGAAACTAGTTTGGGAAGAAGAGGGAATAGACAGCTATGTAGAATTTGCCATTGTGTATTATATTTATAAATCGCTACCTACGAATGAAAAAAAAGAAGATTTTACACGAGGCATTCTACAAGCATGGCGAGAGCAGGAGAGAGAAAGCAGTAACATAGAAATATATGATATGGATTTGCGTATATCAAATGGTATAGTTTTTGATAACAACACCATTGAATTGCATATAGTCAATACGATAAATCAATATATTGCGTTATTAGATAAAATTGGCGAAAGTAAGGACAAGCTGTTCTTTAGAGGACATAGTAATGTATCATATCAGTTGATTCCGTCAGTGTTTAGAAAAAAGGAATGGATAGAGAATGAGAAACTAATGTATCAAGAACTATTGATTAATTGTGCGAATGACTTTAATCAAATAGAAGGTCATCTTGCGACTTTGGCTGAAATGCAGCACTATGGTTTGCCAACAAGATTGCTAGATGTTACCCAAAATCCTCTTGTAGCATTGTACTTCGCTTGTGAAGGAGCGGATAATAATTCGGGTGAAGTTATTGCCTTTAGGGTGTGCAGGGAAGATATTAAATATCCGCAAAGTGATACAGTGACTATTCTTGCTTCTTTGCCGCTGTTTACATACGAAGAGCAAAAGGATTTTTATGAAAAATCTATAAGCTATTATGGGAAAGTGGAAGATTTTAATAAGGATATCGAGAGATTAGTTCATGAAGTTAGAATGGAGAGACCTGGATTTGTAGGAAAAATACAGCAAGAGGACTTAAGAAAGTGTATAGTGGTGATTCCATCCAAAAATAATAGAAGATTAGAAAAACAGGAAGGAGCATTTATTGTCTGCGGACTTTTAGAAGAACATTATGGGAATAAAAAGAAAAATACGATAGATGAAATGAGAGTTCGTAGTAAAGAAGGAAAGAAATTGGTTTGTATAATTAATGGAAAGGATAAATTACTGAGACAATTGAACTCACTTGGAATTAATAAGAGTAAGGTTTATCCGGAAATAGACGATGTTGCAGATTATATAAAAAATAATATTAATGATCTATAAAAGGGAGATATAATAACATGTATACCGATGGGACCATATAAATGTGTTCTCATCGGTTTTTTTCTAGTTATGATTGGGTGTTAGGGGAACCCTAAAGTGAATGCCCTAGACATTCAGCAGTCTCGTGCGTAAAGTTCATGCAACTTTATGCGTATCCTGCTTTGCTTTTGTTTCATACAGTCTCATTTTGTGAGAATAGTCTCGTTTTGTGGAAAACCTTATATTTACTGGGTTTGTAGCGGTTTCACAATTTGAGACTGGCTAGTTGAGAGTTTTTGCGAGTTCAAAAAGAGAGACTAATTTTTTCTCTAAATGTAGACACAAATTTTTGCACTTTTTTAGCAATCAGCTTTTTTTGACCCTAAGTACTAAATGTGAGGAAAACAACAGGTATAACCTGAGAATCAATCTCATAGTATTGGAAAGAAGGACAAGCAAAACAGGGAGGTGGAGATTCCGTTTGAAGCAAAGGAAATTGAATTATCGCTTTCATAATCCGAATTCGGCGGAGGATACCGCTGAATTCTTGTGTAAGCTTTTGATTGAAGCAAACACATGTAAGGTTGAACGAGCGATTGAAGAGGCTGCATTAAAGTGTGCAGAGGAAAGTGAGTACATAGCAGAGTCGGGGAAACTGGAAATGGTGGAAGAACCGGTGAGAATAAGACGGAGAAGAGCAAGGTAGAGATGCCTTGCTTTTTCTGTAATCATAAGGAACGTGAAGAACAACTTAAATTGCAGAGAGAAATTTGAGTTGTTTTTTGAGTTTTTAATAAGAAAGTGAAGAAACTCAAATTTTTTAAGTTAAAATTTTAGTTCCTATTTGAGTTTTGTTTTTCTTTTGAGATGCTTATGGGTATGCGAAGTACTTGTAAAATTGTTGAAAATATAATTACGGGGCGAAATATGAGATAAAATCTCAAATATCCGTTGCAAAATGAGAAAAGTAGGATATAATAAAGATAGAATGGAGGTAAAAGATATGTTATGTCAATTTACTGTTAAAAATTACAAAAGTATAAGAGATGAAGTAACTTTTGATATGCAGGCGGCTGCAATTTCAGAACATAAAGATAGAATAATCAAAGATGTGGATGGTGAATTGTATTTGCCGGTATCTGCTATTTATGGTCCTAACGGCGGAGGTAAGTCTAATGTATTAGAAGCAATTAATACACTGGTAGCTAAAATTTTACGCCCTATTTATGCGACAGCGGATACAGAAGGGCATGCATTTTTGCAGAAAAGGATAATTGTTGAACCATTTGTTTTTTTAGAAGAGTACAGAGAGAGTCCGACGGAATTTGAACTATTCTTCCGTACAGATTCTGCAGAGTACAGATATATTCTGCATGTGAAACGTGACGTTGTTATTTATGAAAGTTTAGATAGGGTTAAACTTGAAACAGGAAGACGCTCTGCATTATTTACAAGAGATGAGAAAGGTGTTGATTTGAAGGGAGCATTTGCTAGATTAAAAGTAAGTGACGATTTATCAAAAACACTTGCATTGCTTTCCTACTTGGGTATCGCCTATAAAGAAAATGCAGTAGTTAAAGATGTATTGAATTGGTTTGAATTCGGTATAGATTTCTTGAATTACGGTAATCCAATGCAGGAACTTAGAATGGCTATTTCTTCATCTGAAGAGGTGAAGCATTTGATGCTTGATATGATTCAGGAAATGGATCTGGATATCGTTGATTTCAGAGTTGAAGAAAAAGAGAACGATATGATTGAAGTGTTCACAAAGCATCGTGTGAATGATGTGGAGACAGAACTTGAGTTGGCAGATGAGTCTAGTGGAACAAAGAAGTTATTTGGTCTGCTTCCTTTTATTGCAGCAAGTTTGCTTACAGGAACTACCCTTGTGATTGATGAGTTAGACGCAAAGATTCATCCGGTATTGTTGCGTCATATCATAATGATGTTCAATGATATGGAAATCAATAGCCACAAAGCTCAGTTGATATTTACATCACATGATTTGTCTACAATGAACAACGATGTATTCCGCAGGGACGAAATCTGGTTTGTTGCAAAAGGAAAGGCACAAAATTCACAGTTATATTCATTGGTAGAGTTTAAGGATGCTAAAGGTGGTTCTGTCAGAAACGATGAAAAATATGACAAGAGATATCTTGAAGGCAGATATGGTGCTGATCCATACCTCAAAACAATTATAGATTGGGGGAAAGTTAATGCCTAAAAAAGCCGGAATGGAGAAGTGGAAGAAGAAGCGTCGCCAAGAGCATATGGAGCAGAAGCTATATAGGTATTATATCTTTTGCGAAGGCCAACAGACGGAGCCATTATACTTTGCGGGATTTAAGAAGCTGATTGAGGAAAATCCTGTTTACAAGGATATGGTGCTGATTGAGATAGAACCTTGCCAGGCAGAAACTATGCGTGTGATTGGTATGGCAGAGAATTATGTGAAGAAGAACAAAATCAAGAAGGGGCAAATCTGGTGTGTCTATGATAAAGATAGTTTTCCACCAGAACGCTTCAATGGTGTCGTAGAGCGTGCGGAGAGTCTGAATAAAGCAAATCCAGAATTACAATATCATACGGCATGGAGTAATGAATGCATTGAGTTTTGGTTTTTACTTCACTTTGCATACTATACTGCGAATAATCACAGGGCGGAGTATATCACATTCTTAAATGACAAGTTCAAGGAGCTTGGAATTGGAAAATATCAAAAGAATATGCAGGATATCTTTAAGATTCTTTTAGAGCATGGCAATCCAAAACTTGCGATTCGCTATGCGAAGCGAATTATTAAAGATGGAGAAGGTAAAACCCCGACAGAAATTGCACCGGGAACTAAGGTGTATGAGTTAGTGGAGGAACTGGCGAAATATTTGCCAGAGGAAGTACAAGAACGATTCATTAATTAGTATGGAAGGGTTAAGGTGGATGTTGATACAATTATTCCACGGTCAAAGAATGTATTAGAAAAATTACTGTAAAGGAAACATCAAGGAGGTAGATATAATGGATATCACAAAAAGAAAAAGAAGTAAAATAATTATAGATATGATCCAAGGCAATATTGATGTTGCTCAAGCACTAGAGATTTTAGATTTATTATTAGAAGATCTAAACGATGAAAGCATCAAAAAATGGGTTAAAAATGAGATTAATGGATATAGTGAAGATGAATCTGTTCCTAAATATAGAAAAGCTAATGCAGAAATTATAGGCACCGTAAAAACATATACTGCAGTAATAAGTCGATACAATATACCAATTCCTTTAGAAGATGCAAAAGAATTGTGTGTTATTGATATTAGAGACGGACTTAACGAAATTGTTCAAATGGCAACTGCGGAAAAAGAAACTGATTCTCACGCATTATCGATACCACTAAATATTGCTTATATAAATTCTATTGCTTGCATAAATGGTGAAGTAACACATGCTCATAGACAATTGAGTATGTATACATACAATAATATTTTGGGAAGCTTAAAATCTAAAATTCTATCTATTTTTAAAGAACTTGAAAAGAGTTATGGAAATTTGGATGAATACTATATAGACTTTCAAAATGATATAAAAGAACAAGAAACCACTAAAAATATAACAAATATAATTTTTGATAATTCAATTAAAATTGGAGACAAAAACAAATTTGATGACAGTATAATAGGAAATAACAATAATGAATAAAATAGGAAACAATAATAAAATTAAGAATTCTATTATCGGAAACAATAATAATGTCTCAGAGAAAAAAGATAATCATTTAATTACTATAATTATTACAATTACAACAGGTATAATTATTGGTGGAGTATTATATTTTTTAGGTTGGAATTAAATATAATTTTATGGCGTAAATCTAATGGACAAAAGCAATTTCAAATAATTACAAGAAGTATGCCATAGGTAATGATTTGTATTATATAATAAACTAAAGGGATGATAAAATATGGAAAAGTATTTAGAGATATTATCAAATTTAATAACAGCAGATAATGTGGCGCTTTTATCAGTTGTTATTACGGTTCTTATTTTTATTTTTACTAGGCGTTTAGAAATCAGACATAAAAAGCATGATGATAAGAAGATACAGTACTTGAAACTTATTGAACTTATGGAAAAGAATTTTTCAAGTACTCGTAAAAATAAAAAGGGAGAAGTTGTTTTAACAGACGATTTAAAGAAACTATTTTTTGACACAGGAGCTTCATTATTAATGTATGGATCAAGAAAGGTCTATCGTTTATACATACTATTTAGAGAGTTTACGAGTAATCCATTGATTAAGCAATGCAAATATTATGACGAGAGGATTGCATTGCATATTATGTCAGAAATATTAGTCACTATGAGAAAAGAGGTTGGATTGAGTTATTTTAGCAGTGTAACTAATAATGAGGCGTTGGCTTTTTTTGTAAATGATATCTCTTGTAATCCTAATGCAAAGAAAGAGGCAATTAGAGCCAAGTTTTGTATAAGGATGATAAAATTTGAACTGTGGATGATGGATAGAACACAATTTGTGTGGATGAATAAAATATATTTAGGTTTTATAAAGCCAATTCTAGCGATAGTGGGAATAGCTATTAAGTATATAGTTATGATTCCTTTGGGGAGAATTATAGCGAAAATCTTTCCAAAGTTTGCTGAAGATATAATGAAAGAGACGAAGAAATCAAAGGATTAATATTTTGAGAACTATTAAATAATTGTGTGGGTTAAAATTTAAAAATAAATCTTCAAGAAGGCAAGAGGAAAACTCTTGCTTTTTTCTATTTCTTACAATAAAATAATAGTCGTAACAGAACGCTACAACTCTAACAGAAAGGTGGTTAAACATGAACATAGCAGCATACTGCCGAGTTTCCACAGATAAAGAAGACCAGCTCAACAGTTTAGAGACTCAGAAAGAGTTTTTCTTAGAATATACAAAACGTACAGGGGACAACCTTATCAAATTATATGCAGACGAAGGTATTTCCGGAACCAAAATCAAGAATCGTAAAGAATTCCAACGTATGCTTGCAGATGCGGAAAAAGGATTATTCGATATGGTGGTAGTAAAGGACATTTCTCGCTTTGCTAGAAACACGGTGGACTTATTACAGAGTGTCCGTAAGCTGAAATCGCTTGGTATCGAAACACAGTTCCTTACCGCAAACATGACTAGCATGGGTAACTCTGAATTTGTATTAACCATCTTTGGTGCATTGGCTCAGGAAGAAAGTGCCAACACTTCTAAACGTATCAAATTCGGCAAGAAGATGAATGCAGAAAAAGGTCGAGTTCCTAATATTGTCTACGGATATGATAAGACTATTGGTGACTATTTCAATCTATCCATTAATGAAGAGGAAGCAATGGTTATCCGCCAGATGTTCACTTGGTATACCGAAGAAGGTTACGGTGGGGCTAAGATTGCCAATATGCTCAATGAACGTGGAGTAAAAACCAAACGAGGAAATAATTGGAGTCAGAATTCCGTATGCCGTATTCTGACTAACGAGATATACACTGGAAAGATTATTAATGGTAAAGAGGAAGTGTCGGACTTCCTTACCGGTCAGAGAAAAGAAAAAGATGAGTCGGAATGGTTAGTAACCCTTCGTCCAGAGCTTCGTATTATCGATGATGAAACCTTTGACAGGGCGCAGGAGATTTTAAAAGGTCGTCACGATTCCTTTAAGCTGACTCATGAGCGTCAAAGCAACAAGTATTTATTCTCTACATTGATTAAGTGTAAGGATTGTGGTTGGTCCTTCCGTAGAAGTGTCCGACAATATAAGAATACCTATGTACGTTGGGTATGCTCCGGTCACAATGGTCGTGGTGCGGATAGTTGTCCAAATGCGATTACAGTAGATGAAGAAGAATTGATTCAGGTATTGCAGGAGTACTTCCAGGATGTACTTAGTAAGAAGAAAAAAGTAATCGACCATGTGATTAAAGAGTTTCAACGTGTCTACAAAGCGAAGGATGAAAATGTAGAATACGAAAAAGAATTAACAGCAGAGTTAAACAGGCTTCGTAGATCACGTGAGAAATATATGGATATGTACACCGATGATTTGATTTCCAGAGAGGAATTGAATGAGAAAATCGGTGGAATGAGAAAAGAGATTGATAGATTGGAAAATGAACTAAAGATGGTGTCTTACAATCTGACAAAGGGAGAGCAGTTGGAAGCGATTTTGAACAGCACCTTCAAAGCGATGGAAGATATTACCGATGTTCATGAAATGACCAATACACAGTTAAAGCGTCTTATCAATAAAATTGAAGTGGACAAGGATGGTAACGTAGATATTTATCTACGTCTTATTGGTGACTTAGGATTAGACGAAGCCGTGCTTATCGAAGGCTCAGAAGACAACGAAACCGACCAAGAAACATCCACAAACGAAACCGTTCCAAATCGTCACAACCATACATAAAGACGTAACCGACAGACTTGCGCAGTTAAATCCATCTCTGGCATCTGCAGCGAGACAAGTGCTAGATGTAAATAAATCTGAGAGACACATTAGAGGTGGCATGGCTACCAAGGAGAAGTACTTAGGAAAATAAAGTTGCGCTTTTGGGGGCGTGTTTTTTGGAAATAATATCAAGAAATGAACGTAAAATGTGGTTACTTTGCTAAGTGTGCAGAACAGGATTTCTGTGCTATGATGAACGAAGAATATCGCTTTGTCTGAGAAACGAGTTGCAAGGCATGGCGTATATATGGAGGTTTTTCTATGCACAAAATCATTAACGGAACATCGATAGATTTGGGAACCTGTTACTATCCTGAGCATTGGCCAGAGCATTTGTGGGCTTCAGATTTAGAGCGCATGAAGGCAGTGGGAATTGGGACCATCCGAATTGCAGAGTTTTCCTGGTCTTTGGTGGAGCCGGAAGAAGGGAAATTTACCTTCGAGTTCTGGGACAAATTCATGACGCTTGCGCAGGAAAAAGAGATGCAGGTAATCTTCTGCACACCTACAGCAACGCCACCAGCATGGATGAGTTATAACTATCCAGAGATCCTCAATACAGATATGGATGGGCATGCATACACTCATGGGGCGCGCAGGCATTACAACTACAACTCACCTATCTTTCGGGCCTTTACAGAGAGAATCGTAGAAGCCTTGGCACAGCATTATGGTGGACACCCTTCCATCATTGGATGGCAGCTTGACAATGAGTTTAACTGTGAGAACAGTGAGTTTTATAGCCAAAGCGACAGCATTGCCTTTAGAGACTTTTTGAAAAAGAAATATGAAAGCCTAGAGCGATTGAACGAGGCTTGGGGTTGTGCGTTTTGGAATCAGCAGTATACGGACTGGCAGCAGGTAGATGTGCCTCGAAGAACCAATTCGAGTACGGTCAATCTACACAGAGTGCTGGATTATCGCAGATTTATCTCAGAGAGTGTTTGCAGTTACGCTAAATTACAGGCAGACATCCTGAGAAAATATATGAAACCAGATGACTTCATTACCACCAACGGCATCTTTGCCAATATCGACTGGAACCGTTTGACAGATGAGAGCCTAGATTTCGTTACTTATGATTCCTATCCCAACTTTGCATATTGTTTAGATGATTACAAAAAAGAGGAACCTTTCAAAGACAGATGGTGGAGTAAAAATCTTACAGAGATTCGTGCGATTTCACCTCACTTTGGAATCATGGAGCAGCAGAGTGGAGCCAATGGATGGAACAGCCGCATGGAGGCTCCAAGTCCTAAACAGGGGCAGATGACTCTCTGGGCATTGCAGAGTATCGCTCACGGAGCAGATTATGTCAGCTTTTTCCGCTGGCGCACCTGTACCTTTGGAACCGAGATTTACTGGCATGGTATCCTGGATTACTCAGGAAGAGACAACCGTAGATTGGCAGAAGTAAAGCGCGTGCATGACAAAATGCTGGCACTGAAGGATATGGCTGGAGCAAAGTTGGTAGCTCAGGTTGCGGTACTGAAAGACTACGACAATATCTGGGATGCAGACGAAGACAAATGGCATAGCAGAGTCGATAGAGTCAGCCAGGACAATTTGTTTTATGAATTGCAGGAAAGTCACACACCATTTGACTATGTGTACCTACCTTGTGAGGCAGGGTACTCTCATGGCGTAAAGGGCGGTGACCAATCCAAAGCAGGAGAGGTTACAGAGTGTGAGTACAAGATGTTACTTGCAAAACTATCACAGTACAAGGTAATCTTTTACCCACACCCTTCTATTATGACAAAGGAAAGGGCGCAACTGCTTAAGGACTATGTAGCACAGGGTGGCAAACTTATTTTTGGATGCCGCAGTGCTTACAAAGATTTAAACGCTAAGTGTGTGATGGACTATCTTCCAGCATTGATTGGTGATCTTTGTGGAACAGATATTCCTGAATATAGCTTTATTTCTCCAGTAGATGGTCCTATCTATGTGCAGTGGGGAGATGATATCTTGGAGGCAGCAGTCTTCACTGATATGCTTAGACCAGTAGGAGATGGAGCCAAGGTGCTTGCAACCTATCCTATCAATAGTAGTTTTTCAGGGGAAGCAGCTCTCATAGGAAATAATTATGGTGAAGGTGAGTGTTATTATTTCGGCGGTGCTTTTGGCAAGGGAACAGTAAAAGTATTCTTGGAAAAACTGGGTGTGGCAGAACCACACGCAGAGGTTATCAGTCTTCCAAAAGAATGTGAGCTGGTGGTTCGCGAAAAAGATGGCAAGGAATATTTCTTTGTGTTTAACTACGGAAATCTAGCTACATCCTTTAACCTACTTGAAAAGATGCAGGAATTGGTTGGCCCCTATGTGGAAAGTGGAAGCAAGCAGAAATGCATTGGAAACCAGCACATTGATGCCTACGGCGTAAGAGTGTTTGTAAGAGAACTATAAATTGATATTGAATTGATTTGAAATCCTATTTTGTATCGAGGATCTGTAAGAGTTCCTCATGCAGAATAGGATTTTATATTTTTTTCATATACTTAGTATTGATAGGAAAAGTTTCTATATATTATAATATTTCTAGTTTTGCAGAAAGGTAAGTATTGGATGACGAAACAACAGTTAATGAAAAAGGGGCGCCAGATTGCGGTTAAAGCTTTAAAGATTGGAATAGGAAGTTGTATCGCTATATTGCTGGCAGAGTTTTGTGGACTTCAGAATTCGGTTTCGGCAGGAACCATTGCACTTTTGACTATTTTGAGTACCAGATGGGATACGTTCCGTTTGGCATATACTCGCATTATTTCTTTTTTCGTAACGGTATTGGTTTGCTATTTGGCATTTCACCTGGGCAGTGGCTGGGTGCAGTATGGTATAGCGGTTATAGTCATTGTCATTTTCTGTGATGTGGTAGGGTGGAGCAACAATCTTTCTGTTAATGCGGTTATTGGAGCACATTTTTTCACGTCTAATGATTTCAGTATCAGTTTCATTTGGAATGAGTTTTGCCTTCTTCTGTTTGGTATCGGTGTTGCAATCGTGTTGAGTTTGTTCACAGACAATAAGGGAAGCAAGAGAGCCATCGTGCACCATATGCATTATGTGGAAAAACAGATGAAGGTTATCTTGGGAGAACTAGCGGGCTATTTGAGCCATCAGGAGATGGACCATAGCGTCTGGGATGATGTGGCGAATCTGGAAGAGGAAATCAAGGGATTCATAGAGGAAGCCTGCAAATACAGAGACAATGCGGTAGGCGGCAAGCGCCCAGAGCATTATAGTGACTATTTTGAAATGCGCCTTCAGCAGATTGCGATTTTGAGAAGTCTGCACCAGGAACTGAAGCGCATTCGCAGCATGACAGAGCAAGGCAAAAAGGCTGCAGAGTATCTATTGTTTATGAGAGACAGAGTAGATGATGTTCATTCATTAGATGACCAGTATCAGAAACTTCACAGTATGCTAGAAGAGATGAAATTGGAGCCACTTCCTAAAACAAGAGATGAGTTTGAAAGTAGGGCGATTCTTTATCATGTGCTTTTAGATTTGGAGGATTATATTCTAATTAAGATGCGTTTTGTGAGTGAACTGACCGAGGAAGAGCATAGGGAGATATTTGTGCGTAGTTGAGTCTTGATAGTCCAGAAGTATAGAAATTCGAGCGGTAAAATCTCCATTTTAGTTCGATAGCATAGTGGTGCGCAAAGCATGATGAACAGTGGGTTTAAAGGTAAAATGAGTAGACTTTTTTGTCGAAAAAAGTCTGCATGAGCGATGATTTGGAAAAAATCATAAATGTTCGTTTAAATTTCTTATAATGTTTGTGAAAAAATATATTTTACATTAACCAAAAAATGTTTATAATGTTAAGCATAAAAAATGCATATTTTATGCAAGAAAGAGGAAAAGATGAAACAAGACATGATTGTAATTCTGGACATGGGAAGTACAGCGAATCCAGCTCTTGCAAGAGCGATTCGTGATTTGGGTGTATACAGCGAGATTCATCCACACGATATTACTCCTGAAGGCCTGAAGGCACTTAATAATGTAAAGGGTATTATTTTAAATGGTGGTGAAAACCGCGTAGTAGACGGCGTGGCTGTTGAAGTGGATCCAGCAATCTATGACTGTGGTTATCCAGTAATCGCTATCGACCATCCTACTGCAACATGTGCCCAGAAATATGATGCTATTCCAGAAGAAGCAGTTCTCAAATCTTTCGTGTTTGATACTTGCGGATGTGAAGCAAACTGGAACATGAAGAACTTTATTGAAGATCAGGTTGAACTTATCCGTCGACAGGTTGGCGATCGCAAAGTGCTTCTTGCTTTGTCTGGTGGTGTTGACTCTTCCGTAGTAGCAGCACTTTTACTGAAAGCAATCGGTGACCAGCTTGTATGTGTTCATGTAAATCATGGCTTGATGCGTAAGAATGAGTCTGAAAATGTTGTAGAAGTATTTGGTAAACAGCTTAATGCGAACCTTATCTACGTAGATGCTACAGACAGATTCTTAGATAAATTGGCAGGTGTCGCAGACCCTGAACAGAAGAGAAAAATTATTGGTGCGGAATTCATTCGTGTATTCGAAGAAGAAGCTAGAAAATTGGAAGGTATCGACTTCCTTGGACAGGGTACAATCTATCCTGATATCATCGAAAGCGGAACCAAGACTGCAAAGGTTGTTAAGTCCCACCACAACGTAGGTGGCCTTCCTGAGGATCTTCAGTTTGAACTTGTAGAGCCTCTGTTGCAGCTCTTCAAAGATGAAGTTCGTGCATGTGGCGTAGAACTTGGCCTTCCAGCAGAGATGGTATATCGTCAGCCATTCCCAGGTCCTGGACTTGGCGTACGTTGTCTTGGCGCAATCACAAGAGATCGCTTGGAAACTCTTAGAGAATCCGACGCAATCCTTCGTGAGGAGTTTGCAAAGGCTGGCCTTGACAAGAAGGTATGGCAGTACTTTACTGTAGTGCCTGATTTCAAAGCAGTAGGTGTTAGAAATCACGAAAGAAGCATGGGCTACATGGTAGTTATCCGTGCCGTAAACACCATCGACGCTATGACAGCTTCTATCGAAAGACTTGACTATGACTTCCTTGAAAAAGTTGTAGCAAGAATCACCGAAGAAGTTCCAAGCGTATCCAGAGTATGCTACGAACTTACTCCAAAGCCAGTAGCTACTATTGAGTTTGAATAATCGCATAAAGTCTGGGAAGCCTTTTAAACAGGGCGTTCCCGGGCTTTTTCTTTTGCTCTGCTACTAAAATGCTACTAACAGCATTTGGGGCAACTATTCTTATTCGCATCGTTTTGTTTCTTATATAGCTTTTCGTTGGGGCATCGGGATAACCTTTCCGGATGCCTTTTCCAATGTATCCAGAAGTGGATTGCCCATTGGAGGTTCCTGTGTTGGTGTAACCGGTACATTAGCTGCAAGTTGTTCCAGATTGGTGACAAGCTCCTGCTGTTTGTGTGGAAACAGGTGGGAGTAAGTATTCAGTGTTGTGGATACCTTTTCGTGTCCCAGTCTGTCAGCGAGGATAAGTGCATCACAGCCCTGATTGATAAGTAAACTGGCGTGGGAGTGACGGATGTCATGAATTCGTATTCTCTTCACACCGGTTTTCTTACTGCCACGCTCCATCTCATGGGAGAGGAAGTGCTTGGTAGCCGGGAACAGTCTTTCATTAGGGGAAAGCATATATCTTGTATCCATATAACTTTGCAGCTCCTGACACAGGAAATCGGGAATTGGAACCTTGCGCTTACTTTTCTTTGTTTTTGGCGGAGTGATAATATCCTGTCCGTTCAGACGCTGATAGGTTTTGTTGATATCAATCTGTTTTGCAACAAGGTCAATATCGGCAGCAGTAAGTGCCAGAAGTTCTCCTTCACGCATTCCTGTCCAGTAGAGTACCTGAAAGCAGATATAGGCGAGTGGCTTATCCTTGATACCTTCACGGAAGGTGATATACTCATCGTAAGTCCAGTAATCCATTTCTTCTGCTTTTGCCTGTCCCATACTTCCAGCCTGACCACAAGGATTCGTATTCAAATCATAGAATCGTTTTGCATAATTGATAATGCAGGACAGCTGATTGTTGATGGTCTTCAGATAGGTTTTAGAATAACCATTTGGAGAGTTCATCAACTGATTCTGCCATCTGCGCACATCCGAAGCCTTAATCTCATTGATGGGCTTCTTCCCGAAGAAGGGCAGAATGTGGTTTTCACAAATATGCTTCTTGGTCAGAATGGTTGACTGTTTTAAACGGGCAGTCATATCTTCCATATAAAGTTCGTAGAGACTCTGGAAAGTCATATCCGGGTTAGCGGACTGCTTTTCAAGAAATTCTCTTTCAAATGCTAAGGCTTCCTTTTTGGTGGCGAAACCTCGTTTCCACTTTTGGCGGTTGTTGCCCTGCCAGTCCGTATAGTAGAACTTGCAGAACCATTTACCAGTTTTATTATCTTTATAAGCTGGCATAAATATCATCTCCTTTGTGCGTAAATTTGTCTGCTGCAATCAGCAGACTATGTATATCACCAAATCTGTAAGGTATAACAAAAGACCGGTGTTCCAAAGGTTATGATATAATCTACATTTCTATGGTATTACTTTTGGTCTGAAGAATCAATCCTGTTGTTAATTTAATTCTCCATATCCTCAGAAGTGCTGAGCCTGCTGTCGGAATAATAGCGGATAATATCCCTTTGCCATTGCAGATGATCTTCGTGGGAGCGCTTGTTTTTGACGTGATTCATCCAGTTTTCTATGAAGAGACAAAAGTCTGCATCATATTTGCCGCTGCCTTTTCCGTTGATGGTAAAAGAGGCAGACCATTCGCTGTCCTGCGGTGGTTTGTTCAGCGAAATTTCAAAATTCAGGTCTTCCGGATGACTGCATATCATAAGAAGCGCATTCATAATATCCCCGAGGCTGTTAAAGGAATATTGTTTTTCTTCGAAATTCTCCGCCTGTGTCCCTGCAATTGCCTTTGGCATAATACCAATAATTTCAAACCATGGCATATCCAGTGCATTCCCTATTTCTTTTAATACAGGAATTCCTGCGATAATTTCGCCGGATTCATACTTTTGTACCGTTCGTTCCGCTTTGTCAATCATGGAAGCCAGCATCTTCTGGCTGATTTTTTTGGAACGGCGGGCTTTTTTGATTGCAGCGCCGATTTCCTGAGAACTGAATGATTTATAAGATTCTTCCGGGTTCATAACCTCACCATCCTTTACTATATGATTCTTTGAACACGAATTAAAATGTGCGGTGATTCGTGTTCTTGAAATAATATATCACAGAATAACACGAATTACAAGTGCATATTTTTGAAAATATGTATTGACAATGCGTGAAATGTGTATTAAGATAAAACACGAACTCAAAGTACGTATTTACAAACGAAAGATTTACTGAAATACGGAAAGGGGAAAAACAAAAGGAAAGGAGGTCCGGGTATGGTCAGTACGAACGAAACTTTTATAAAGGTCGATGACGTCATGAAGATTCTGGGCGTGGGAAAGACCAAGGCATATGACTTTATAAAAATCTGTAATGCAGAACTTGCCGGCAGGGGTTACTTCGTCATGAGAGGCAAATGCCCCCGCAAGTATGTGGAACAGAAGATTTACGGGTATGAAGACGATTATGATCCGTCAGAGG
This sequence comes from Lachnospiraceae bacterium, assembly GCA_017453065.1. Taxonomy (GTDB): domain Bacteria; phylum Bacillota; class Clostridia; order Lachnospirales; family Lachnospiraceae; genus Acetatifactor. The sequence goes on from JAFTKW010000004.1 coordinate 20,150, forward strand.
ATTTGCAAAGAATCCCCATGGTGGCAGAAGAGTCAGAGTATATGGTAAATGAAAAAGCCCCTTCCAAATAGGAAAGGACCTGTTTGCAAAGCCGAGCCTTGCTATGTATCTCGCAAATACATTATAGCAAAATGCTCCGGCTCCTGCAATCAGAAGTTACTTGAAAACTGAATAAGATTAAGCCGTAAGGCAGGGAGGTAAAATCCTCTGCTCGCCTGAAGGCTCGCATTTTGATTGCAAAACAAGGAGGATTTGTATGTATTTGGAAGAACAGAAGATTTTATTATGCGGCATTGACCATGGATTTTCTACCATGAAAACCGCACATTACGTGTTTGAAAACGGTGTAAAGGAATTGGGTGGTGAAGCCTCGCTTCTGACCAATACCATGATTGTGAATGGCAGGTATTTCAAGGTTGGCGAGGGAAGACTTCCGCTAAAGGATACAAAAGTTGAGGATGAGGATTACTTCTTATTAACACTGGCTGCCATTGCTAAGGAAATGGATTATTACGGATTAAGTGATACAGAAGTCTATATCGCAGCCGGATTACCATTTACAAGGTTTGGACAGGAAAAGGCAGACTTTAAGGAGTATCTGAATCCGGACAGTATGGAATTTCAGTACAACGGAAAAGAATACCATATTACTTGCAAAGATGTTTTCCTGTATCCCCAGTGTTATGCAGCGGTTGCTGACAGACTTGGAAAACTTCCGGCGGAGCTTCTGATTGTGGATATTGGAAGCAAGACTGTAGACATCATTCATACCAGAAAGCATGTGCCTGTGGAAAGTGACTGTATCACTATTCCATCAGCATTGATTCATTGTATGGCAAATATCAACAACGTGGTTTACCGGAAGACCAACCGTACCCTTACTGAGGAGCAGATTCAGCAGGTTATGATGTATGGAAATGCTCCATATTCGGACAAGATGGTACAGATTGTCAGAGAGGAACTTGGGGTGTTTGCCAGAGGAATTGAAGCGACATTAAAGGAACACGGATTTGACCCGGAAATGATGGCAGTTGTATATGTTGGCGGTGGGGCAAGTGTGATGAAGCGTTTCGGTTCCGTCTATGGAAGGCACATCATGCACATCGAGGATGTCAAGGCGAATGCCCTTGGGTATGAGTATCTGGCGCATCAGCAGTTGAAACGTAAGATGCAGTAGATACCGGAAGGGAGGCAGTATGGCATATGATGACAGCGTGACAGTCAGCTTCCGTCTGAATCTAAACCGGGAAGAGGATATGGAAATCCAACGGTTTCTTATGGAAGAAGCCAGGAACCCAAGTTACGGAGGTAAAAGCAAGTTCATAAAAAGTGTGTTGATAAGGGAAATTCAGGGCATAAAAAGGGAAAACAATGATAATCGCCTTGTTTGTGAAATGAATACCCAGAGGACAGCACTTCAGGATGCAGTGTCCGAAGAAGCCGACCGGGTTATTGAAACAATGAAACTGATTGTCAAAGATGAAGTGGAGCGGCTTGCCGGCATACAGATTGAAAAGAAAAAGCAGACAGAATCTGAAACGACAGAACCAATGTCGGAAGGGATTAAGGAACCGGAACTATGTTTTGGAGAAGTTCCGGAAAGTTCCGGCGAGGATGTGTCAGAAGATGTGATGGCTTTTCTGGAAGATTTGTAGAAGACAGGTCGGGAAAAGTTAATACACTCGGTATTACAAGGGTGTTTCGTTGTAATACCGGGTGTGGTACAGATTATTTTATGGTAATACCGGGAGTAATACGGAAAAGTATCTGTAATACAGCGGGTATTACTTATATAGGGGTCCGAAGGACCTATATAGCAGAGGGTTTTAGGGGGAGTAAAATCCCCCTAACCAGATTTTGTGAAACGCATGGCGTTTTACGTATCTGGCAAATTTTCTCTACACACAGTTAGAAAAAAGGAGGGATTTCTATAGGAAGAAGAGGACAGTTAATAGAACCAAGAAAGAATTTTACCATCCGCTTGTCGGATGAGGAACGTGAGCAGGCAGAATATGATGCCCGGGTTAACAACATGAAAGTGTCGGATTATGTAAGATATCTGATTACACATGGTGGCAGGTTGGACACAGCGCTTACTCGTGACAGACGGGATTTGATTCGTCAGATTTCCGGTCTTTGTAACAATTACAATCAGATGACGAGAGTTGCTAACGGGTGCGGATATGTATTTGACAGCACCATGAGGAATGGGAATCAGCTGATTGAACAGATAAAAGAAAAACTACAGGAGGTGGTAAGCAGATGGCAATAACTAAGATGATGCATATGAAGGCAAGCAGCAAAGCCAGAATTGACATTCATCTGGAGCATTCCATCAATTATATTCTACAACCGAAAAAACTTGGCAAGGCAAATCTGGTGGGCGGTAGTAACTGCCTGCCGGATATGGCTTACCGGCAGATGAAAGCAACCAAGCAGATGTTTGGCAAGACGGGAGGAAGGCAGGGCTATCATTTTGTGATATCCTTGAAACCGGGTGAGGGTACACCGGAGATTATGTATGATATTGGTATGAGATTTGCAGAGGAAACATTTCATGGGGAGTATGAAGCAGTAGTGGCTGTTCATACAGACCGAAATCATCTTCACGCCCACATCGTAATAAACAGTGTAAATATGGTAACGGGATACAAGTTCCAGTGTCGGGATGGAGACTGGAAATACCGTTTCCAGCCCATCACCAATAAGCTCTGTGAAGAATACGGACTGCATATTACACCGGCTGAATACAGCAAGGAACCCACGAATAAGGCAAGACCACAGTGGGAGCGAGAGCAGGTATTTTCCAAATGGATTAAACAGGATGCTTTGTTTTGTGCCATCAATGCAGAAAATATGGAGCATTTTATCTTCCTGTTGGAAAAGTTGGGATTTGAAGTAAAGCAGGGTAAGCATATCGCTGTAAAGGTTCCGGGAATGAAGCGGTTTAAAAGACTTGACACCATTTCGGAGGATTTGAGCAGGGAAAGTCTGGAAGCCATGTTCAAATACGGCGATGCCAGTCTGGTATCACCTGTAAATTACTCGACATCTTTAATGCCGGTAAGAAAAGCAATTCTTACACCATACCAGAGAAAATGCTATACAAGGATGTATCGTTTACGTCTGGCAGAGAAAAAACGCTTTACCTATAAATCTGCTTATCTGTATGAGCAGATACGAAAACTGCATGAATTGCAGGAGGAGTATCTGGTGGTGGTCAGGTATGATGTGAAGTCATTTCTGGATTTGTTTCGGCTAAAGCAACGATTACAGCGTGTGGATGAGGAACTGTGTAAGGTGCAGAAGGAAATGTATCGGGACAGGGCATTGCAGAAGCGGTCATGCAAGACAGAAGCGGATAGGGATTTGTTCGAAGCGTCAGAGGATGATTATCGGGAGCGGCTGGAGCAGATAAAGCTACAAAAGAAGGACAATCTTAAGAAGCTGAAAGCAGTGGAACGGTGTCTTGGAAGAGACGGAAGTCTGTTGGAGGCAGAACTGGAGTACTGGATACCCGTGGATGATATGGTGGATTTGGCAGATGTAGAAAAAGACGCAGTACCGGGGAATCCATATCGTGTGCAGGAAGATGTAGTGGCGGCAGACTTGATTACAGAATCGTTTGTAGAAACAATTACAGAGGCTGTTGCTGAGGATGAGATTACAGCAGAGGTTGAAACGATTGTGGAGACTGCAACTGCAGGTGTTAGCACAGAGCCAGAAATTGAAGTTGTAGAGGATGCGACGGTTGCAGAAGCAGATATTGATGAGAAAGAGAGTGTCGCACCTGGTCTGGAGCAGGATGAGGTTCACAAGGTTGGTGAAACAATGAAATTACCATCTGATAAAACTGAATATATGCGAATGAATGTAGCTGAAAAAGTTTGTTGTTATCCGTTTGATGATAAGGGAACAGACGCAGCATTTGAGATGGTTCAGGCTTATTTTGAAAAGATAGGTATGGACACAAGTTTTCATTCTGTATATGAGGAATCAAAGCTTCTGACAGATTATTATGAGAAACAGAAGGCAGAAGAATTTATCGGAGAAAGAGCAGAACGGGTAATAGAGACAATGAAGTTTCTGGGAATTCATTCGGGTAGAATTGCAGAGTATTCAGCAGATGTGTTGTCTGAGGCGTTTGGCTTCGGAGATATGGAGTATTTTGCCGGAATGAAGCTGTTTAACAAGGTAATCGACAGACTGGGAGTTGATATGGATCAGCAGAGGCGTTATGAAGTGTTTGACCGGATTTATGAGGAAGGAATGCGAGAGAAGGTACAAAGATTAAAACCCAAAAGATAAACTAAATGTCGCCGACTGTGCGACCTACTCTGTTAGTTCTGTAGATATAATGTGATTATGAGATAGATAGGAGGTAAATCACATGAATGCAGAATTAACAGAGTTAGTATTCATTTTAGACAGAAGTGGTTCGATGAATGGACTGGAAAGTGATACGATAGGTGGATTTAATGGAATGATTTCCAAACAAAAAGCAGAGGGGGAGAAAGTAAATGTTACAACGATAATTTTTGATGATGAAGTTGAAATTATACATGATAGATTCCCAATTGATATTATAGAGCCATTGACAGATAAAGAATATTATGTGCGAGGCTGTACGGCTTTATTAGATGCTGTGGGTCAGTCAATCAAGAAAATAGAAAATGTGGAGAAACATCTACCGGATGAACATAAAGCAGGAAAAGTTATTTTTGTGATAACAACGGATGGATTAGAAAATTCAAGCGTGGAATATGGTTACAATGACATCAAAAAGATGATTGAAGCAAAAAAAGAATGTGGTTGGGAGTTCCTTTTCCTTGGAGCAAATATTGATGCTGGTAAGGAAGCAGAAAAAATGGGAATTGCAAGAGAGCGTGCTGTTACTTATGAGAATGACTGTAAGGGTGTGGCGATAAATTATGAAACAGTTGGAAGAACTGTTATGAAAGCTATTAAAAACAGAGATTGTAGGGTGGAAATAGATGAAAATTGGGCCGATGAAATTGTGGAATATCGAAAGAGCAAGAAAGGAGAAGTATAATATGGTTAGTGGAGTTCAAAAAGCATTTCCGGCATGTGTTAGAGGTATTAGGCGTGGAGATGTTTATTATGCGGATTTTGGCAGTGTTGAAGATGCTGTAGGACATGAATTGGCAAAAAAGCGTCCTGTATTAATTATTCAAAATAACCTTGGGAACAAGAAATCAACCACTACGATATGCTTATGTTTGTCAACAAAGTGTAAGTATGGTTTGCCGTATCATGTTCATTTTAATGATTTGAATATTGTAAGCAGAGAAAGCGACATTTGTGCAGAGCAGATTAAGACGATAGATCAGTGTAGATTGGAACAGTACCTTGGAAATGTAGGTAGTGCGGTTATGGAACAGGTAGATAAAGCTTTGGTTATTAGTTTAGGAATTAAAGGCGTGGATTTATCTGATATTGTTGCTGTACAGGAACCAGAAGTTGTTGAGGAACCGCAGGAGACACTCAGTATCTTCCAATACATGGGAGAACAGCTTCGCTTTTGGCAGGACATAGAAATAAAGGTTTCTCTCATAAAAACAGAGATTGCAAGATTGGATGAAGAAATTAATTCTATTATGAATTACATAGAAGAAACCAATTATAATGCTGCTCAGGGATATAAAGTTTATAAAGTACTACGTGACAAGCAAGTTGAACGAAAAGCTTTGATTAAAGAAGTGATTTGTTTAGAATCTGTTATTGAACATGTAGATACAGAAAAAACGGGTCAGGCTTTTCAAGACAGTATTAAATTAGCTGATGAGAAAATTAAAAAAGCAAATAAGATTACTTTTGTTAAGGAACTTATGGAAGAGGCGGTGTAGCATATTATGAGAGAAATTAGAAACGTGGTTAGTTCCGATTTAGAAAGTATTAAACTGATTTATGAAAAGGCTTTTGATAGAAGTGAAGGAGTTTTGAAATATTATCAAGGCTTTCCAGAGTATGTGGAATTTTGTATCAAACAAAGATATGCATATGTTGCGGTTGGTGAAGATATTGTATGTGGTGTGTTGCTTGCATATGTGATACCTGATATGTTAGCCGGAAATGTGGTTTATATTGAACTACTGGCTGTGATGCCGGAGTATCAAAGAAAAGGCTTTGGTACTGAACTTCTAAATAAGGTGAAGGAAGATGCACAAAACAACGGTATTGTTGAATTATCTTTGAGGACAGGGTGTTATATGGATTCCTATCAGATATACAAAAATTATGGCTTTAGAGATACGAGAGATGATCATAGATATATGGTCATGAATATTAAGAAAAGGACTGATAAATAGTTAACGGCCAAGGTGGATTCTGCCTTGGCTAATTTTCTAATTACGGTAGGAACTGATGATTGAAGAGCAGGGAGGGCAAAAGATTATCATAGAGAAAATCAACGAAGCGTGATATACTATATGCGATGATGTCGCTTTTGGGGCGACCAACAGAAAAAGCTTACATGATAATATGATGTTAGAGAAAATATGCGTTTCTCAAAAGGAAATATAAGAGGAGGCAGAAAAGATGCTTACAGAAGAAATACGATTGTCTTTAGAAAAATATTTAGCAGAGAATTATGTTGAGACTTCTGAACGATATGCAGACTATGCATTGAATGTAGACAGTGTAAAAGAGTCAGATAAATGTTTTTCGAAAAAAGAGAGTTTTTCCTTGGAGGAACTTGTAAATGAAGTAGGAGAGAGTTTTCATGAAATGCTTTTCTTAAAAATAGATATGAGTGGTATGACCGATGTTGAAGTGTATAAAAGAGCAAATATGGATCGAAAACTTTTTTCGAAGATAAGAAGTAACCCGGCATATCATCCTAGAAAGCAGACAGTGCTTGCATTGGCAATTGCATTAAAATTGGATTTGGATGGAACGGTAGATTTGCTTTCAAGAGCAGAATATGCCTTATCTCCGGGAAATAAAGGAGATTTAATTGTGAAGTATTTTATAGAGAGAGGAATCTATGATATCCAAACAATAAATTTTGCATTGTATGAATATGATTTGCCGATATTGGGATAATATGTCGCTTTCGTGGCGACCTGCTGACTGGAAAAAAGGATATACTTAGCATAGAAACAAAAATGTCTTTGGATATGGAGGTTGTTATGGAAGAGTATATTACAGAAGCTGAGTTTCAGACACTTATGGAAGAAATTTTGGAAAAGTTGAAAAATCATCAGATTACAGAATGTACACAACTGTTAGAGCAGGTTATGAAAGATGCAGAAGAAAATGAAAAGTATATTGATCATACTTATATTGGACAAGTGAAAAGTAAGAAACGCCTTACAAAGATTTCTGAAATTACTACTATGCTAGAGAAAATGACAAGTGAGCAGATAGATAATGTTCACTGTTATACAGTAAACGAATTTGATGAACCAAATCATGAGGCAGAGGCTTTGGAAGCCATTGTGCGATTGAGTAAGGAACATGCACGAATGCAGAATGAGTAGAGAGGAGTAACAGCGTGATAAATAAGAACCTGTATGCCTTGTTGATAGGCGTTGGCGATTATTCAAAAATGAATACTGGAAATTTGCCGACGTATAAAATGGATTTGGCTTTGTTGGGGACTGCACTTACTTTTAAATTGAAATTGGCCAAGGAAAATATGCGTTTGATGTCGGGGGATGATAATAATGGATATGTTTCTGCGACAGATTTAGCAAGAGCAATCTCTGGTTTTAAGAAGTTGCTGGGAGAGGAAGATACTTTTATCTTCTATTTCTCTGGTCATGGAAGCAATAAAAGCCTTGTTTTTAGTGATGGACAAGTGGAATTACAAAGCTTGATTGATTTTGTGGAAAAGCTTCCGGCTAAAAATAAAATAGTTATTTTGGATTGTTGTTATTCTGGCGATTTTACAACTGCCGGAGCAAGAGAGATGCAGTTTGAGGAATCAATTGCGGATTTTGCAGGGCATGGAATTGCCATTATGGCATCATCGGCAGCAAATGAGGTGTCAAGATTTGGACCAGATGGAAATGGAAGTGTATATACAGGACTTTTATCAGCATCAATTATAACAAATAAGAATGTGCATAAAGGTTTGCTTTCGCTTACGGATATTAATGATGAAGTACAAAGAATGATGAAAGGCTGGAATGAGAAGAATCCTGAAAAAGTACAGCATCCCATATTCCGCAGCAGTATGGGCGGAACAATTTATTTTCCTGTTGAAGAATATCATCCATATAAACAAAAACAGTTTTTTAAAGAAACAAGAACATATACTATTGTAAGCGTAAAACCATTGAGTTCTGGGAAATATAAGAGATTGTGTGCTTTTATAATACCTAAATCAGATGTGGGATTAAAGGAAATGGCACACATAACGAAGGAAGTTGCCAGAGCAATTAAGTATCAAAAAATTTATTCTACACAGGCTAGTGAAAAGCATTTTAGAGGAACTCCGGCAAGAGCTGTTTGGTGCTATTTTGGAAAAGACGAAACAGACATTATAAATCACAATCATTTTGCGTATACAATCTGGGCGGCAGATGATGAAATGAGAAAATTGTATTTTGGAGAAAGAAAAAATTCTCAGGTGTATAAGGGGATTTATATTTGGGAAAATGATTCCTATGAGATGATTAAGAAAATCCAAGTACCAACAGTGACAAGAAATGAGTTTATCGAAATGAATAAGAAGCTGTTGGTGTCAATTGTGTCTCTTGCAGAGAAGTTCATTGTAGATATGCAGGAAGTTGCAAATCAGGTAATAAGTATAGAAGAAATGCAGAGTAAGTATGGAGATTGGATAAAGGAGGTAAAAATTCAGTATCTAAAATTGACAGATTTGGATGTTGCACCAATAGATTTGCATGATTGGTCTGCTGAAATTGAAAGTTTGGCGGGCAGAATTTTAGATATGTCTCTGCTACTCGAAAACGATAAGGGAAATGGAGTGATTGGAGAAAGAGAATTGTGGCTCATTAATCATGCTATAGATTGTTATAATGAAGGTTTGGAAAAACTGAAAAAGATAGAAGAGAATATCGTATTATGAAATGTGGGCATCCGGAAGGGTGCCTTTTTAAATGTCGCCATCATAGCGACCTATCAAGAAATGTGTATGATAAGATGGGTAGGTAGGAAGTTGTCATTCTGGATAATGTTGGTGCAAAAAAATGAGCCTTTGGTTTGAAAAAATAGACCATTCATGATACAATAATAACCAATAGTATGAAAATAACTATATGTGAATTTATTGAATGTATGTGGATGAAAGAGTACGAGGTGTGTCATGGCAATTTCTTATAATAATCTGTGGAAAATTTTAATTGATAAAAATATGAATAAGGGAGACCTGTGTAATAAGGCTCAGATTAGTAAAGGAACTATGGCGAAAATGACAAATAATGAACCGGTGACTTTAACGGTTATTGAAAAAATATGTGATGTCCTACAATGTGATATCGGGGATGTTGTTCAAATTGCAGATATTAACAAGGACGGGAGATAGTTGATATGAGTGAAGCACTTTTAGATAAAAAATTTGAATATTGGCAAAACCAGCTTCTGGACTTGGGAAAAAGAAATCGAATGATAAATTACAGGGAAACCAAAAGAGCAACATTAAAGTTGGTAGAACCTGGATTTGAAGAATTATTCAGACGAGTGGCTGTAGATGAAGATGAGTTGACATTTCAGAGTCCTATCGATAAGAACTCCGATATTAGAACATATTCATTACTTTCGTTGTTGGAAACTTTATCATGTCCAATACCTGTTAATGTTGGAGATATAAAAACAGAAGGAAGTATTCTGGAACGGCAGAAGACATTGAAACATTTAAGATCTAAGTCTCGTTTGGCTTTGGATGAACAAGGTACAAATATCTTATATATGGTGTCCGGATTTGTGGAATGGAGAGAGAAAAATGATGCATCATCTGCATGGATAAAATCTCCGCTTATTTTAGTACCGGTATCATTGATACTTGAATCATTAAATGCACCTTATGTCTTGAAAAAATACGAAGATGATGTAGTTGTCAATCCTACGTTGGCATATCTGTTTGAAAGAGATTATGGAATAACCCTTCCTTCATTTGACCCGGAAGAACAGTCTATTAACGAATTTATGGACGAAATGGAGAAGTTGGTTGATAGAAGAGGATGGAGAATTGTTCGAGAGAATAGTATTGGATTGGTGTCTTTCTTAAAGATTAATATGTATAAGGATTTGTGCAACAATGAGGAAGGTGTAAAAAGTAATCCAATAATTCGTGCTTTTGCAGGAGAGAAGAGTACATTATCAGATATTCCGGAAGAACTATATAATTACAATCACGACAGCATACCAGCAATAGAAACTTATCAGGTGGTAAATGCAGATTCGAGCCAACAGGATGCAATTTTGCTATCTCAAAAGGGCATAAGTTTTGTAATGCAGGGACCTCCGGGAACTGGTAAGAGCCAGACAATAACGAATATTATTGCACAAGGCTTAGCTGATGGAAAAAGAATATTATTTGTATCAGAAAAAGCAGCAGCTTTGGAGGTGGTTCATAAAAGATTATCAGAAGTTCATTTGGCTGATTTTTGTTTAGCATTACATAGCTATAAGGCGAATAAGAAAGATGTTCTGGAAGAGCTGGGAAAAAGTTTGGAACTGAGACCTATTAAGGTTAAGGCTGAGGAAACAGCAAAATTAACAGAACTAGATACGTTAAAAGAATTTTTGACTAAATATGTATCTGACATACATGAAGAGAAGATGCCTTTGGAGATGAGTCTTTATGAGGTATATGGTGCGTTAGTTGCATTAGAGGACACAATCGAATTACCATTAGAAATTGAATCTGTAGAAAAAATGACAAAAGATCAAGTGAATCGGCTTGGTTTGCTTGTTGTGGATTTTGATAAGGCAAAAAGTAATTTGGGGGATATGTGGTATAAGAATCCTTGGAATGGAACAAACATCGTAAATGTCACATATGATTTATCAAATCAGATAAAGGATAAATTAGCGCGGGTTTTATACAATATTAAAGCAGTATTAGAAGATTTGGAACAAATTCAGGTGTCTGAAAAAGATAAGGCTGCTTTGGTATTAAATAATTTGGATGCATATGTACAATTGGTGAAAGTATGCAAGGAGTGCGGCGGTATTCCTGAAACTTGGATTGGAAATAGTGTCATTGTAAATGAAATGAAAGAACTTGCCTCATCTTTAGAGGAAAAGAGAACACTTATAATTCAAAATAGAAATAACTTGGATGAAGTATTCTCATCAGGTTTTTTTAAGCTGGATGCTACTAATAAAGTGGCAATAATGAAAAAGTTAATAAAATGCATTGAAACTGAGTTGCGCTTAGAGGCTACTAAATGGAATGAGTATATTCAGTGTGTAAAAAACGAGGCTGGATATGTAAACGCTCTTTATGTGACATTGGATAAAATGGTGCATGAAATTAATGGACTTTGTGAAGAACTAGGCATTGAAAAACCAAGTACGGTTAGTGAATTATTAAATAGTTATACATTGTACAGCATTCTTTGTGCAAAGCATCTTGTATGTGAGGAGTGGTTCGATAATAACACAGAAGAAGTAGTCCGAGTTATTGATGATTATGAGAAACAGTGTGCTCATTTAGATAAATTACAAGGTTTGATACTTGAAATCTGTACATCGGAAATTTTTAAAAACATACTTGATGATGAATATATTAGTAGTATAGTAGCAGCAAAAGATGTAAATAGATTTAAATATATTAAGTGCTTAGATTTTGAAGCATTAAGCGATTATTTAAATGCACGTCATAAAGAATATGATGATATAAAAGGAATTTATGATGAGATTTATAGCAGTATTTATCAAAAGGTAAATGCTGTATTAGAGTTGCCTGATAAATTCATTGATATTGAAAAAACGATACAAATTCTTAATTTGCTTGTTAGAGATGTACTGCCGGGAGATAGATGGTTTGATACAAATGACGATGCTCGCTTTGATGAATATATTACATTATGTATTGAGAAGAGAACAAAACATGGGCAATTGAAAAATGAAGTAGAGGAGAGTTGGGATAGTGGCGTATTTGGCTTAGATTATAAGGTATTGTTGAATCGTTTTCGTGTTGAATATCAAGGCTTTTTTAAGATTTTGAAAAAATCATATAGAGATGATATGAAGCTACTAAAAGGGTTGTATAGGTCAACAACTGGGGCGTTAAAGGGAACGGACGTTGTAGTTTCTATGCTGGAAAAAGTAGAACAAGTGGCTGAATTAGAAAAGTGGTTTGCAGATAATGAAACAATGCTGCGAGGTCTTTTGGGTGGAAAATTCAGTTTTGTAAATTCTGATTTCGTGCAAATAAAAGAAGACAAGATCGCATTTAAAAAATGCTATTTATCTGAGGGCGTAGGCTCAAAATTATTGCTTTATATTGATAAATACAATCAAAGTGATAAGTCTTATTTTATATTTGCCGCAGAGCTGTTGGGAAAATTACATAATGCTATAAAAGCAATTGAATCGGAAATAATACAAGACGTTTTCTTGCATTGCACAATTGATTCATCTTTGAAAATATTAAATAAAGATATAGATTTGATGCAGGATATGCTGAAAAAATATGAAGATGTTAAGCATTTATTTATTGCACCTGAGAAACTAACGGTTCTTGAGTATTGTACCGCTATAGAGAATATAAAAAAATATCAAGAAGATAGCAAGAAAAAGTCTGGTATGGAAACCGAGTTAAGAGCCATGCTGGGGGATAAATTAGATACTGAAATAAATAATTTGCAGCTGTTTAAACAGGGACTTCAAGCGGTAGAACTTTTAAAAAAGAGGTTTGTTAATGTTCCTAAGACTATTAGAGACATAATGATAAATGAGGACTTCTCAACAGCCTTGGAATATACGGAAGAACTTGCAAATAAAACGGTATCAGATTTGAGTGAGAAGTTACAAATCGCAGATGTAAAGGATTATATATGTGAAGAACTTCAAAAAAGAATTGAAAGTTTATTATATAACTGTGAAGAGCTTCAAAGCGAAAGCGAAGAGGTGACAGCATTTTGTAAGGCATCTAAAGATGATGTTGATGTGATTGAATGTTTGGAAAAATTGGAATATGAACAAAACTATTACAGAGCATTATCCAATAATGCTGCCAATTATATGAATAAATTTGGCTCATTGTATGGGGGTGAGAGTACCGATTGGAGTCAGGTTTTATTAGTTGTGCAGAAATGCATATTAATGAATGAACTTGCAGCTAAACTCCAGTGGAATAAGTCACAGTGTGAAAACTTATTACAAAGTAATTCATTGGGTGTGTCGCAAGAAAATATTGAGGGCCATGCTTGTGGTTTACTTAATTGTGAAGTAGAGTATGCATGGATATGTAGTTTATTTGATAATTCGGTTAAATTCATGGAAATGGATTTAAAAAAGCTTTTTGTGAGATGGAATAACTGTATGGAACAGCTTGCGACTTTGGATACATGGATAGATTTCCGTGATTGTCGTAAAAAATGTTGTGAAGCTGGTCTGGAACAGTTTGTTTTAGGTGCAGAAGACGCATATTATATGTCTGGTACATTAATAAACTCTTTTATGAAGATGTTTTATCTTAAATGGGTTGAAGTCAATTGTGCAGGAACGGATGCCGTGGCACAATTTAGAGCTCGTATTCAAGATAGTAAAATTGAAAGATATTGTGAATTGGATGCTCATCAGCTTCCGGTGGCACAGATGCGTATAAGGGAAAAGTTGATTTCTGATATGCCAAATCGTAATAATTTCAATCGTGCGACTGATGAAATGGGAATTTTGCTGCATGAGTTGAATAAAAAGAGAAAAATTATGCCATTGCGAAAATTGTTTAGAACAATACCGAATTTGTTGCTAAAGCTAAAACCTTGTTTGATGATGTCGCCACTTTCCGTTTCATACTTTTTAGAGGCAGAAACATATAAGTTTGATATGGTGATTTTTGATGAGGCATCACAGATATTCCCTCAAGACGCAATTGGTGCGATTTGTAGAGGTAAGCAGGTTGTTATTGCGGGAGATAGTAAACAGTTGCCTCCTACAAGCTTCTTTGCAGCAAGTACAAACAATTTGGATGGTGAATATGATTCAGAAGAGGAAGAAGAGGAAGTGATTTATGACTCTATACTAGAAGAAGCTACCAATAGTTTGCCTAACAGATCTTTATTATGGCACTATCGAAGCCGAAACGAGGATTTAATTGCATTCTCAAATCAGGAAATTTATAAAAACAAGCTTACAACATTTCCAAGTAGTAATACGGTGGCTGCTGATTCCGGAGTTGAGTATGTATATGTTGAAAATGGTACATATTCAGGTAGATGTAATATTCAGGAGGCAAGGAAATGTGTTGAGCTTATAAAAGAACATATTACCAAGCATCCTGAACGTTCACTAGGAATTATTGCTTTTAGTGAGAAACAACAGGCGACTATAGAAGAAGCAGTACATAGATTCCGCGAAAGCAATCCTCGTTATGAAAAATTCTTTGCAGAGGACAGGGAGGAACCTTTCTTTGTTAAAAATTTGGAAAATGTACAGGGAGATGAGAGGGATACTATCATTTTTAGTATCTGCTATGCAAAAGATCCGAACGGAAGAATGTTTATGCGTTTTGGTCCATTAGGACATCAAGGCGGTGAAAGAAGACTAAATGTTGCTATTACAAGAGCAAAACACAATATAAAATTGGTTGGCTCAATTATGCCATATGATATCGATTTGAGTAAAACTAAGTCAGAAGGTATCAGAATGCTAAAGGAATATATTGAATTTGCAATGAAAGGTAGTAGCGTATTACGTCCATATAAAAATCCTAATGCTTTGTATGATACGGATGAGTTCTGTAACGGTATATGTAAATTTTTGGAAAATAGAGGATATAGCGTTAAACAGTATGTTGGAAACTCTGAGTACAAAATTGATATTGCAGTAGAGCATCCAAATTATCCGGGGTGCTATGTTGCAGGTATTGAATGTGATGGAAATTCTTATTTGATGGCTAGAACTACAAGGGATAGAGAACATTTAAGAAAATCTATTCTGGAGCAAATGGGCTGGAAAATGTACCGTGTTTGGTCAACCGAATGGATCAATAATAAGGTTGGGGAGCAGAAGAGATTATTAGATTTTATAGCTGATTCCATTAGAACCTATAAGAAGGGTGATGATAAAGCAAAAATCTCTATGCCAAAGCAAGAAGATAGCGTTCAAGTTGAGGTTTTGCAAAAAAAAGCAGAAGAACCGAAAAAATTGAGTTTTCCGTATTATCGAATGGGTGATTGGAGACATGCAGAATATGATTATGGGAAAAGCAATTTACAAAATTTATCTACCAGAATTAGAGCGGTTGTAGAAGTTGAGCAGCCAATACATTTGGACGTATTGTATCGAAGACTGGCAAGTGCGTTTGGTAATGAAAAAGCGACTAAACCTGTAAGAGATACCATTGATCAAGCGTTGAACAGGGTAATGGCCAATGAAATTGTAATAGAGGATGGGTTTGTACGTTTTAAAACTTTCACAGATATTCGTGCAAGAATTCCTATGGGTATACAGGATAGAAATATAGAATATATTTCAAAGCCTGAAATTGCCGATGCGATGTTGACTGTAATTAAGAATTCTTTTGGAATTGATAGAGATGCTTTGTGCGCAGAAGTAACAAGTATCTTTGGATATGATAGAATGGGGCCTAAAATTACAAAAGCTATGAATGATACGATTGATTATATGTTAAATAAGGGCATGGTTATCATTATGGATGGAAAAATGCATATCAAGGAGGCATAAGATATGGCTAACGAAACACAGCTTAATAAAGAATTAGTTGGTGGAAATGCAACTGTAATAAATAGGAGTTTTCAGCAGAATGGTAGTGCTACAGTAATAAATCCGATTGCTGCCGGTACATCAGAGTTATCTGCAGGGCAAGTTCTGTGCGGAAAATATTCTGTTGTGAAGAAAATGGATATTGTGACAGGTGAAGCGGATTTATATTTAGTTGAATATAATAATGTCCAATATGTTGCAAAAATCTATAGGAGAAAGGTGGCCATTAAGCCTGAAATCTCGCAAAAACTCATGAATATTAAATCGAAGTATGTTGCTGCAATTTATGAGACAGGAGAGGTAAATGGCTTTCCAATGGAAATAATTCCGTATTATAGGTATGGTAGTCTCCAAGGTAGAAAATATACTTATGAGCAGTTGAAAAGAGATGTCATTCCTAGTTTAAATGAAGGTTTGAAAGTACTGCACGATAATGGAATTCTTCACAAAGATTTGAAGCCTTCAAACATAATGGTTGGGGATAACCTAAAAGATGTGGCAATTATTGATTTCGGAATCAGTTCTGCCAGAGAAGATAATAATACGATCATTGTTACAAAAACCGGTATGACACCGGAGTATTCTGCACCAGAGACATTCCGGAATCTGTTTTTGGAAGAGTCGGATTATTATTCATTAGGAATTACGTTATATGAGTTGTTTTGTGGTTATACACCATATAACAATATGGAGCAAGAAGCTATCGAGCAGTATATATCGGTGCAAAGAATACCGTTTCCAGATGATATGCCGGAAGATTTACAGAATTTGATTGCTGCTTGTACATATTATGATATTACCAACAGAAAGAACAAGTCTAATCCAAATAGAAGATGGACGTATGAAGAAGTAAAGAAATGGTGTAGTGGTATTAAGCAAGTTATTCCGGGTGAGGGAATTGGGAATGCCAAAGTAGGAGATATGAATCCTTACAAGTTTATGGGTGAAACTTATGTGGAGGTAGCAGAGCTTACAAAAGCATTGGCATTGAATTGGAATGAAGGAAAGAAACAATTGTTCCGTGGTATTTTGTCCGGATTTTTTAAAGGCTGTAATCCGGAATTGGCAGGTTACTGTATTGATTCCGAAGAAGAGGCAACTCGCATTAATGGTAGAGATGATATGATATTTTGGAAACTGTTATACAAGTTAAGTCCAAATACAACTGATTTCTACTGGAAAGGACGAGCATATCAAGGATTACCGGCACTTGGCAGGGAAGTTTTAGAAAAGTTATGGAAGAGTGACACCAGCAGTGACTCATATTATTATGAAATCCTAGAGGAGAAGATGCTTTCAAATTATGTGGCTATTAAAGCAGATAAGAATAAAGCATTAGCAGATGCAGTAAAAGGATTAGAAGATGGACACAAGATGGCTGATACTGGACGTGCTAAAAAGAAGAATCTGTATTTGATGGCATATATGTTATCTGGACAAAAGCTTATGCATTTCGATGGTAAAGAGTTTAGAACAGTTGGCGAATTTGCAGATTATATGAAAGAACTTTTAGATGAATCATATGAAAAGTTTGAAGCTGTATGTCATAAGCTTATTGACTATGAAGATAATTTGGATGTGCAATTTGAAAGCTGGTTATTGGCACTTGGAAAGAAGAAAGAACTTAATTCTTGGAGAGAAAATATTCGAGGATAGAAAGAAGGGCTGATATGGATTGGTTTGCTAAATTGCAGCTATTAGCAATAGGATTTATCTGTGTAGCATATCCTATTCTGCTATTCATTATGATTTGGTCGCAACCGACTTATGTTATAATATCGTATTTTATTTGGATTGCTTGTATGTTGGGCTGGATTTGTATGGGAGAGAAAAAGAAAATTTCTGAGTTTATTGTGCCAGTACTAATTATGTTGTTGATATTTACATGTATTTATGCTTCAGGATATTCAGAGCGTGACTTTGAAGAAGAACCATTTTTTATATTGGCAACTCCTGCACTTAGCACGCCTGCCTTTTGCTACATTGGTTATAAAATGGCGGTCTCTAGGCAAAGCAAGAAAATGGAACAAATACGCATATGGATAAAGAGTTTGAACGAATGTTATAAGAAAAAGATTGAGGGTTCAAATAAAGTAATAACATTGATTCAAAACGCTTATTCAGATGAAAAGAAAATTGAAAGAATGCTGCGTTTACTGGATGCCTGCAGTGGGAATGATTTGCAGAATTGTTTTGGAAAAAAGGTAATTGAAGCAAATCAAGAGTCGATTGTTCAAATTAAGGATATTGTTGATAAATATTCACTTCCTATGGAGTTTGCAAATAAAACATTAGGAGATATCTTAGATGAGATGCTGCTTTTAAAAAATGAATATAAAAATAAAATTCACTCGGAAAAACAAGTTAAAATTGGTTCTTATAAGGAAATAAAACATGAGTACGATATGGTGTGTTTAAGGAAGAAGTAATATTGGATCGGTAGTTACTGTTGGAAGGGAGGTTAGGAATGGACTCAAAAGGACATGTTATGAGTGTTGGATGGATGGTGTTTTTATTAATTTTGTCATTACTATATATTTTTGCAGGGGAGTTGTTGCCGACAATAGTTGTGGTAATTTGGATGATTTGTCCGTTTATTACGAAAATATGTGATTTTGATGAGTATGTGAATTTGATTCCTAATATTCTTTTTGCTTTAATATGTGGAAATGCTATGTTTGGGGATGTTTTGATTATTGCATTAGGGGAAGCTTTTTTGAGTTTTATAATGTCAACAGGATATGTAGATTTTGTGTATAGCTTGGTAGATGATGTTCGGCATAAAAGAAGAACGGAATTAGTAGAAAATGTGAGAATAAGAATTAGACAAAGAATGGATGTATATAAAAAAATAGCAGATATTCTTTCTGGAATACAAAAACATCCAAAAGCGGAGAAACTTATTGAACTTTTATCAATATGTTCTACCACCACGATTAGAGCAACCTATATAGAAAAGCAAAATCTAAAAAATATTGATTTATTGAGGCAAGCAGAGGAAATAAATAATCAGAATACGTTGAGGTTAAATTTTAGTGATAAAACAATTTCTGAAATAAAAAGCGATATAGATAAGAGAGTAGATGATTTACGAAATGATGAAAAAAGGCTAGAAGGATACAGCATATATGAACTTAAGCATTACAATATATAGAGAATGGATTGTAAATTAAAAATACGAGAGTTATATAAGTAGAATTTTTCGTTTACATAAGATTAAATGTTGATAAAAATGATTAATCGAAGGAGCGATATATATGAGTGGTCCAAAATCAACGAGATATACATTAACTCCAGAGCAACGAAAGATATTGGCAGAAGCTAGGGAGCGTGAAAGAAAAACAAGACGTGAGATGGATAAGCTACAGCAGAATAAGAATGAAATTGCCACTTTGAAAAGTAATTTGGAAACAGCTAAAAAAAATGTTGATATGCTTGTTGAAAGACTCGGAACGGGTAAAGAAGAGCAGACTAATATCCGTACTTCGTTAGCAGAAATTCAGGAAGTGATTCAAGAAGCTGGTATTATAAATGAACAAAGTGGATTGGAAAAGTTACAATCCATTAATGCTAAAATACAAACTACTATGAAAAGTGCAAAAAAGGCAAAGGCCTTATATGAAGGAAAGAGTAAAGAAATTGCGGATAAACTGTCAACAGATATAGATGACAGCATCAGTACTGGGATGATGATTAGAGTGGAAGAAGCAATCGTGAAACCATTGAGCCATCTGGAAGCACAGCATAAAAAAATAGATGAAGTGTTAAATTCTGTTCAGGCATTGAGTATTAGCCGCGAATTACAAGAAGAATGTGTGGAAATACGCCGGAAAGCTCATGAAATATCAAATGATGGTTTTATAGATAATTATTATGCAATGACGGTACTTCCGTTTGTAAAGAAATGCAAAGCATATGATGAGCAGCTTGCAGAGTATGGAGAAGAATTTGAAGAACTTATTTCCAAGCATAGGTATTATAGTGAGTATTTAGAGCTTCCTATAGTACAGTTTGTATTTTCTATGGACAAATTAGAAACATTACGACTGGAAGTAGAAAATTTGGAGAAACAATGTGAGCAGTTAGAAGAACAGAGACATATTTCAGAAAGTCTTGATGAAGTTATGCGTGAAATGGGTTATCACGTTGTTGGTAGTCGGGAGGTTGTCAAAAAGAGTGGCAGAAAGTTTCGTAATGAACTCTATCATTTTTCAGAAGGGGCAGTTGTTAATATTACATATGCCGCAAATGGTCAGATATCTATGGAACTTGGTGGAGTTGATACTTGCGACAGAGAACCATCAGAAACAGAATGTGTAGCTTTATGTAATGAAATGACCGAATTTTGTGGAGATTTTCAAGAAATAGAGAAACGACTGAAAGAGAAGGGGGTAGTATTGGCAAATAGAATTTCAATGTTACCACCTGTTGAAGACTATGCACAGATTATTAATATTAGTGAGTATGAAATGACGGAAGAAGTTGATGCTCTTGAAGTGGTATCTAAGAAACAGGGCGAAAACAGAAAACAAGCATTAAGAAGAGAGTGATTGTATGGAAAAATTTAAAATATGTCCAGTGTGTGGAATGCATAATAAACCCAATATGATTGAATGTCTTGGATGTGAGACAGACTTAACAAGTGTAAAAGCTACAGATGAAGAAACAGAGAAGACAAAGAATGACGCTCAAGAGAGTGAAGTATCAAAATCACAAGAGGAATATGTAAGAATGTGTGATTGTGGTGCTGTTAATTCAGCTACAACTAAGAAATGTACTGAATGTGGAGAAGATATTTCTGATATTGCACCGACATTGAACGAACAAAGAAGCGAATGTGTTTTTGTTATGGCATCTGTAGATGGAACCTATGTATTTGAAATTAAAGAAGGAGAAGTAGTAATTGGCCGGGAACATGAGATGAAGGAATATCTTATGAATAAACTATATGTAAGCAGACAGCATGCAAAGCTAATTAAAGAGGCTGATAGGGTGTTTATTGAAAATTTGAGTGGAACCAATTATACGTTTGTAAATAATCAAAGAATTGCAGAAAGAACTGAACTGAAATTTGATGATGAAATTGGATTGGGCGGCAATGAAGTAAATGGAAAGCGTCAGGATGAGGCTGCATATTTGGTGTTAAGGAGCATTTGATGTATATAGCAAGAATTCTTTATCCAGTAAGGGTGTTAGGACCGGGGAATCGAATTGGTATATGGTTTGCCGGATGTAAGCATAGGTGTAAAGGGTGTAGCAATCCAGAACTTTGGAGTATCAATGAAAAATATTTTGTCACCATAGAACAAGTAGAGAGATTGATAAGAAGTGTTGCTACGGAAAATGAAATTGATGGATTTACAATTACCGGCGGTGATCCGATGGAACAGGCTTCTGAAATTGCGGATTTATTGGAAAAAGTAAAAGATATTTCGGAAGATGTTATGTTATATACAGGATATGAAATTGCGGAATTGACATCTGATATGCATACAAAGCTGTTGGATAAAGTTGCTGTATTGATTGATGGAAGGTATGAGGAAGATTTGAATGACAACTCATTTTTGAGGGGTTCTTCAAATCAGACTATACATATATTGAAAAAACAATATAGCGATAAGTACCATAATTATATTAACAATAATCAGAATGAAATACAGAATTTTATGATAAATAATGAAGTAGTGTCAGTTGGCATTCATAAGAAGGATTTCAGATTTTAAGGAGGTAAGCAGATGAGCGAATTTATCCCAAAATGGCAAAAAGAATTGGATATATTTAATAAAATCAAGCCTATTATTATATTGGAAGGTAATGTGCTTGATAAGTATCAATATCCGGGAGATGATAACATGCAGAGCGGAAGCATTTTACGCTTGACAGAGTATTTGCATTATCATTTCAAGAACGCAGGTTATCAAAACATTGCTTTTTATGACAATATCAGAGGGTTTTACAATAATTCGGAAGAAGGATATATTCAGAATTTTGCTCAATTGGTGCATGCAAATGTATCTAATAATTGTATTTCAGCTGAGTTCAAAGGGAGAAATGCCACAGCTGCTAATTTCGCCAGAGATGCGTTAATCCAAAATCAAGAAGCCACGGTTGTAGTAATGGATTTTGCTTCAAGATATATTACATCTCCAGACAATATGGAACAGTCCGAAGTTGATAGTTTTACAGTATTAATGCAGGCTTCATTGGAAGGTAAGGATGTAAAAACAGAGAAAGGTGTCCTGAAAAACCTTGTGGTTTTAATTGTAAATAAAGTTAACGATATACCCGCTTGGTTTTATTTGGAGAACCCAAATGTAAAAGCTATTACTTTAAGAACACCGGAGAAAGAGGAACGAGAATTATTGGTAAAGGGAGACAACTTCCCAACGTTCTTTGCTGGAGACATTTATGTTGATGAATTCGAATACTATCAGGATAATCCGAATGAGTTGGATAAAATACAGGATAGATTTGTTGCATTAACGGAAGGGTTTAGTTTTACTGAATTAAATGGTCTGAGACGTTTATGTAAAAATGAAAGAATACATATAAAAGATATGTGTGATGTCATTGACTTGTATAAGTATGGCATTAAAGATAACCCATGGAACAAATTGAGCATTTCTGAGTTGAAAACAGCAGAAGATGATTTCAGAGCTAGAGTAAAAGGGCAGGATTATGCAATTACTAAAACTTTGGATATTATAAAGAGAGCTGTTACAGGAATGGCCGGAGTGCAGACAGCATCTCATGGAAAGCCAAAGGGTGTACTATTTTTTGCTGGACCTACAGGTACCGGTAAAACAGAAACCGCCAAGACTTTAGCAGAAAAATTATTTGGAGATGAGAAATGCTGTATTCGATTTGATATGAGTGAATATGGACAATCGCATAGTGATCAGAAGTTACTTGGAGCACCTCCCGGATATGTTGGATATGAGGCCGGAGGACAGTTGACTAATGCTGTGAAAAACAATCCATTTTCTATATTATTATTTGATGAAATTGAGAAAGCGCATCCTTCAATCTTGGACAAGTTTCTTCAGATATTAGAAGATGGAAGAATGACAGATGGACAAGGTAATACGGTGTATTTTTCAGAGTCAATTATTATATTTACAAGTAATCTGGGAATATATCAGAATACACCAACAGGTGAGCGTGTACCGGTAGTGACATCAGAACTATCTTATGAAGAAGTTCAGACTAAGGTCAGGGAAGGAATAGAACGTTACTTTAAGCTTGAATTAGGTAGACCTGAGATACTGAATCGAATCGGCGAAAATATAGTTGTATACGACTTTATTAGAGAAGGCGTTGCTGGTGAGATCCTTGATTCACAGATTAAGAGAATCTGCAACAATTTGAAATCAGATAAGAACATCAGCTTGGCAATATCAGATAAGGCACATGATACATTGTTAAGCAGTGCAATTGGAAATCTTGATAACGGTGGTCGAGGTATCGGTAACATTGTAGAGAGCTTGCTTATTAACCCACTTTCAAGATATATGTTTGACAATGAATTATTCTCGGATTGTGAGATTACTATTGATGCTATCAATATTGAAAATATGACATACTCATTAGAATGTACATATTCATCAGTTGGTAGTGTATAGGAAGAGAATTATACAATGATGTGTATAAGAATAAAGTTAAGACTTGGTAGGTGAGTATATGAAAATATGTGTTTATTCCAAAATAGGAGAAGGAAAGTGTGTATGTGAAGATGCTGCAATGGTTGCAGGTACGATTATTTCGGATTCCTATTTTGAAATCCAAACTGAACAAACACATACTGTTGCCATAGCAGATGGTGTTGGAGGTAATGCAGGTGGTGAATGTGCAAGTAGATATGTGCTTGAGAAATTGAATGAAGTATCTGCGGCAGACGTATCAGCCGAATATCTCAAACAGTTTATTGAGGGTGTTAATAATAAGTTATTGCATTATGCGTCGAGTTCTTCGGGAAAAGAGAACATGGCTACTACGCTTACCGGTTTAATTATGACTTCTGATAGTGGTTATTTGTTTCATGTGGGAAATACAAGAATATATGGTTTGCAAGGAAACTATTTAAAACAGCTGACAGAGGATCAAACTACATATCAGTGGTTGCTTAATATAGGGCAAATAGATGCTGCCGAGAAATGCAATAAAAATGAAATTACACATTGCTTGGGTGGTGGTAATACTCAATATGCTAGTGCAGTTTGTGTAAAGGAATATGATACCTTAAATGCATATAAAAGGCTTTTGCTAACGACTGATGGAATACATGAATATGTATCGATAGATGAACTTGAAGATTTTATGTCTGGAGAACTGTCAGAAGCAACAATGCAACTATTGGTAGATAAAGCAAAAAGAAATGGTTCTTCAGATGATCAAACAATTATAGTTATAGATAGGATGTGAGAATATGGGATTAAGATTTCGAAAGAGTGTAACGCTTTGTAAAGGTGTAAAACTTAATTTTGGGAAATCTGGTATGAGTGTTAGCGTTGGTGGTAAGGGTTATCGAAAAACAATTAATACTAAGGGACAAGTTACTACCAGTATGGGAATTCCGGGAACAGGAATATATTATACAGATACTAAAAAAATTGGAGGAAATAAGCAATCTAGTTCTCGTAAGAATACAAGCATCAGCAATTATGGACAGAGTGATTTTATTGAATCACAAGAAGAGTATGCAATCAATAGTACGGTTGAAGAGTATCTTAATCCAACAGAACAGGCAACTCAAATAGAAGCGGAACCAAGTGAAGTGTCGTATAATTACGAAGAAGATGCGGGAGATATAGAAGAATCAAAGATGTCTGTTTCGTTAGATGATATAAAGAAGCTTTATTTAAAAAGTGATGAGGCAATAGACTGGACGGAAATTTTGGTTAGTGCGTCTGCAGATGATGTGTTTATGGAGCCAGAGGCTTGGAAATTTTTAAAAAACATTTCACGTAAAGTATTATCAGGAGACATAGATGCTTACTTGGAAACCATTGAAAAAATGCGTCCGGTTGATGATTTGTTGGATTATGGAAGTGATTTTGAATTTGGTACTGATAATCCAAATTCGATGGAAGTTGAATTTCGCATAAATGCACATAATATGTTACCGGATGTAAATGTGGTTGGTGTGGAAACTTACGAACAGATTTTCAAAGAATATGTATGTGCAAGCTCAATTAGAGTCGCTCGTGATCTATTTGCATTGTTACCTGTTAAATATGTAATTGTATATGCGAAAAAAGAAGATGAAGTAGTATTACAAGCAAGATTTGATAAAAATGAAGTGCAAAAAATTAATTTTAAGGAAGAAAGCGGTGTGAAAATTATCGAAAGATTCATACTTAATGATTAAGAATGAACTTTTTAAATGACGCTTATGAAAAGAAAAAATATTTATATATGGATTTTGTTAGTATGTTCTTTTGTTCTTTTATGTCATGGTTGTGCAGAACATAATAATGAAAATTATACAGGTGTACAAGATGTTGTAAGCAGCTCTACAGAAGTTCTAACCGAGTCAGATGAAACCAATGATGATTATATGGTTGATAGTGCAGATATATTATCGATTATTCCAGAGTTTTCCGGAGATGCATATATCGTAATAAATAATAATACTCCATATTTTACATCGGAAGAAAAGGAGTGCAAAAGTGCATTCGAGATATATAGTGACTTGGATGAACTAGGACGTTGTGGAGTTGCCTATGCCAATATTTGTAGAGAAATAATGCCGACAGAAGAGCGAGGAGCAATTGGGCAAATTAAACCATCTGGATGGCAGTTAGTTAAATATGATATTGTTGACGGAAAATATCTTTATAATAGATGTCATTTGATTGGATATCAGTTGGCAGGGGAAAATGCAAATGAAAAGAATTTAATAACTGGAACTAGATTCTTAAATGTTTCTGGTATGTTATCATTTGAAAATATGGTCTACGACTATGTGAAGGAAACGGAAAAACATGTTTTGTATCGGGTAACTCCGCTTTATAATGAAAATAATTTGGTGGCTACAGGTATTTTAATTGAAGCATATTCAGTTGAGGATGAAGGAGCCGGTATATGCTTTAATGTGTTCATATATAATAGTCAGCCAGGGATAGAAATAGATTATGCTACTGGCAATAGTTGGCTTGTGGAAGACGAGACCGATTTTGTCGATAGAAACACAACGCTTCCTACGGAAGATACAATAGATAAATATGTGTTGAATACAAATACAAAAAAGTTTCATTTGTCAACATGCGATAGTGTTAGTGAAATGAAGGAAAAAAATAAAAAAGAAGTTGAAGGAACCAGAGAAGACATTATCAAGGATGGATATTCGCCATGTGGGAGATGTAATCCATAGAAAGAACTAAAAACTAATGAGCAAGAAGGTGCAAGTATGAATCTATATGAACGAGATTATACAATCATATTAACAGAAGAAGAGAAAGAGGCATATGAAAAGGAAAAGGCCTATGCAAGTATACCGACAGTAAAAAATAATAGAGGTTTTCCTAGATTTTCACATCCGAAAAAAGAGGTGAGGGACTTTCTGTGGCAAATAAGGTCATATTTTCCTAACAATTATTTGCATTTTAGAAAATATAAAGAAGAAATTGATTTTGAGATAGAAGCAAAAATGTTTGCGGAAGTATTATCAAGTTCGGTAAATGAACAACAATTTCAAAAATATATAAAAGAAAATAGAAAGTGGTTTATCCCGGGCTCAATCTTTTTGGATTATAATTTTGGTCATCATGATGCGTATCTGTTTCCGGAACAGAAATTAGGAACAGATTATATTGCTGATTATATGATGATAGGAAAAAATTCAGATGGTTATAGTATTGTTTTAGTAGAATTTGAAAATGCAAATACGGATTTTATTCTCAAAACAGAGAATACGGAAGCAGAGAGTGTACGAAAGGGATTGACGCAAATAAGAGATTGGAAACGTTGGCTGGATTCTAATAGAGATTTTTTCTTGAGGAATATCGGTTTGATTAATCATGGATTAGATATTCCGACATATAGGATATATTACTATCTTGTGGTTAGTAGAAGAGAGTATATGAATGATAGAGCTACAGAACTGAGAAGCCAATTGATGTATGAGATGCAAAACTTAAAAATTGTATCATTTGATAGGTTGGTTGATAATGTATGTAAGCTAGAAGAGTATAATTCATGGTAAAATGTTCTTGATGTAACTATTATTCGGTTAGTTATATGGAAAAATGAAAAGGCGATTTCAAGAATAAAGAATAAATAAACGAAGAAGGTGAAGATTATGAGTGAACTAATGCGTCTTGATGAGGAATATAGAAGTTGGATACAGGAACTTGGAGATAGATATAGAACAAGCCAGATTAAAGCCTCTATTCGTGTGAATAATGAGATGTTAATGTATTATTGGTCGGTAGGAAAGGATATTACAGAGAGACGTGCCGACAGTAAGTGGGGAAATAAATTTTTTCAAAATATGAGCATGGATATGTCTGATATGATTCCTAATGCAAAGGGATTTTCTCCAACTAATTTACGTTATATGATGCGTTTTTATGGACTTTTTAAAGATATCGCAATTGTTCCCCAAGTTGGGGAAAGATTGCTGGAAAATAATGGTAATCAAATTGTTCCCCAAGTTGAGGAACAATTTGAAATGGCATCGAATAAAGTTTTTATGATTCCATGGGGACATATAAAGTTATTGATAGATAAGTGCCATGATAATCCGAAAAAATTTGATTTTTACATTGATAAAGTTATTGAAAATAACTGGTCGAGGGCTGTTTTGTTGAATTTTTTAGGAACGGACTTATATGAACGTCAGGGACAAGCAATCACCAATTTTCAATATACATTACCAAAAGGAAATGGTGATTTGGCGCAGGAAATAACCAAGGATCCATATAATTTCGACTTTGTAGCAATTCGCCAAGGATATAATGAAAAAGAATTGAAAGATGCGTTAATGGACAATGTACAGAATTTTTTGATGGAACTCGGAACCGGATTTGCATTTGTAGGAAGAGAATACAGATTGCATGTTGGAAATACAGAGCAGTATATTGATATGTTGTTCTACAATATCAAGCGTCATTGTTATGTGGTTGTTGAAGTGAAGGTTGTGGAATTTGAACCGGGATTCATTTCGCAGACTGCCACATATGTTTCTGCGGTAAATCATACTCTTAAGGGCGAAGGTGATACACAGACGATAGGGCTTCTTATCTGTAAGACCAAGGATAATATATTGGCAAAATATGCGGTTGAAACATCCACAGAGCCAATAGGAATATCTGAATATGAATTGAATGCGTTGATGCCGAAAGATTTCAAGGGTACATTGCCTACGATAGAGGAATTGGAACAAGGATTGAGCGAGGATACAGTGAACTAGGAAAGACGAAGAAAACGCAGAATTCGAATGAAATGATGAAATTGTGGATATATTATGACTGAAGGTCAATCAAGAATTTTGACAGGAGGTTATGATGTGTATACTGGAGCAATTATTAGAAGATTATGAGAATAAACTCAGAGAAGAAGATAAGAAGAACGAAAATAAAAGAATAAAAACAGCACAATACGATTTTTATCTTCCGAAAATAAGAGATTATTTTATCCCATTTATACGGAATTTTATTGAGAAAAATAATGTGTCATATATAGGAGATGAGGAAACATTTTTTAATGAACGATTTTCTCGTGATGAAATTATATTGGCGACTGTATATTATGTAGAAAATTGTCCGCAAAAGAGAAAGACGAGCGATAGCCAAAAAAGAAGTATAACTACAATATTGGATTTTCTAAATTCATTTAATAATTTCTTTGAACTAATTTTGTCTGTTAGGTTTAGAATGAGACACCTTTATTATTTGAAGCCTTTTCAAGATAAGCTAATTGGTGAAATAAGAGATAAACTTCATGAAAAGGGAATAACGATAGTAGATGTTACAAGCTATCCCGCAATACAACAAAGAGAGGTCGATTTTATAATTGATTTTTTTGAAAATAAAAAGAAATTGACAGAGATACAACGCCAAGTATGGATTTTATTTCAGATGTCACTTTTATATGGGGTTTCAATGGGGACATTGGGAGATATAAT
Source organism: Lachnospiraceae bacterium (assembly GCA_017453065.1). Lineage (GTDB taxonomy): Bacteria > Bacillota > Clostridia > Lachnospirales > Lachnospiraceae > Acetatifactor. The sequence continues at coordinate 49,164 of JAFTKW010000004.1, forward strand.
GGTAGAAGATATTGATTTGGAAAGGCGAACTCTTAGAATTTTAAGCAAGGATAGAACCACAAGTATTTTTTTAGAAATGCCGTATGAAATGTATCTATTAGTAAACGGACATATTAAAGAAAATGATTTACAGAAAGGACAGAGACTTTTCTATACAAAAGGAAAGAAAGAGGCTCCGGTTCAGAGTTCCCTATATTCATATATAATGAATGTAATTGTTGATGAGTATAAAGAGAAAGTTTGTGATGACGAGACGGTATTGAGAAGATTTACGCAATACGGAATGGTAAGATATGCAATTATACAGATGCTTAATGCAAATGTAAACATAGCGCATATAGTAGATCTAACAGGGGTTGATGTTGAGTTTGTTATGAACTGTAGAGAAGAAGATATGTATGAGAGTAAAAATCTGAGTGATTATTTGAATATAAAATTACGAACTATAAAAATATTTTCAGCTTTTAATTAGTGGAGAAATTTTTAGCTTTGCTATACTAAGAAGTTCTTTCTTGAGCGGGAATGAGATGAATGTGTATGGGTAAAAATATTAAAATAAATAATTCGGAACCATGCCTTTGTGGGAGTGGACAGAAATTTAAGGATTGTTGTAAAGCAAAAATGTTTACATCTACCACAAGATATTCGGAAGATATACTCAATAATCCGCAACGTGTAAATGCCATACTGCAAAATATGATGGATAAAACAGATTTTAAGACATGTGTTTATCCGGACAAGTCGTGTTGCAAACTTCCAATAAAAAATGCGCATACACTCCAAAATAATGGAGTATTATCTGCTGTATCTGAGTTGGAACATGTTATGGTTACTGATCCGCTTAACAAGGTGAGAAAAGGATATATTACAAGAAAAATAAGTAAAAATAAAGCTACTACATTTTATGGATTCTGTGAATATCATGATAGCTATTTGTTTAAAGATATTGAACTTAAAGAATACAAGAATGAAATAAAACAAAACTTTCTTTTTGCATATAGGGTGCTTGCACAAGAGTATCATAAAAAGGAAAGAGTTATTTCTTCGCTACAAAATTGTGTAAAAGAAAATCCGTCAATATTAATTAGTCCTATTATGGTTGAAAACTATCGAATGATGGATTTGGCAAGAAAAGATATCAGAGAATTACTAGATATATTTAATACATCATATATGAATCAAAATTTTGATATTCTATATAATTATGTATATAAATTCGAAAAGCAATGCCGGTTTGCAGTAACTACAATGTATGTTCCGGCATCTACTTTGGATGGGGAAGAATTAGTTGATATATATTCTAAAGAAAAGGATAGGTTGCCTTCTGTGTTTTTAACGATAATTCCTGTTAATGACTGTTCGTATCTAATTATGAGTTGTTTAAAATTGGATTATGCAAAAGTAAAGAAATATTTCGATGATATAGAAAAACTTGATGAAAATAAATTAAAGCGATTTCTAAATTGGACTTTACCAACTTATAGTGAAAATATAGTATTAAGTCCTAAATTATGGGAATCGTGGAGTGAAAAAGCAAAAAATCAATATGAACGTATCGTATCCGGTATGGGAGGAGACTTCGAGAAAATGTTGAATCGTGAATTCCCATTTGAAACATACGAGGATATGGAAATTGCATTAAAAACGCAGTTGGGAATTATAGATATGAATAATGTTCCTCAATATGATTTGTTTTTGGTTGAATAGTAAGAGATGATATTTATAAGCAATCCAACCATCAGAGAAAGTTCCTGATGGTTGGATGAGAGTTATTGTTTTATGATTTGATTAGTAATTAAACCAATTCATTGCATCCACATAATCTTGCAAGCCATTTTCCTTCAACGCAAGTTTAGCATAAGTAAGCGGTGAATCCTCCGCCAACCGGTACAGATACACAATATCATTCGGTTCATTGAAGATAACGGAAGAATTACATTCTTTACAACGGATAACAAGAATGGAATTTTCGCAGGTATTGACAATAATGGAGTCTGTAGCAGGTTCGTACATTCCGAACTGGAAATTAAGATTGTTGTTCATGACAGTCTCCTTCCCACAGATATTTGGCACCATCTAATAGGTCAATAATAGCTGTAAGCATATTGGTGTATTCAATCTGTAATTCCTTAATAGCTTCTAAGGCGGGAAGTGTATCAGGAGTGGCATCGGTAGAGGTAAATGCCTGTTGCATTTCAAGTAATTGCAGATACAGTGCATTAACAGTCTGTACCAGCGGATATATAGTTTCCTTCTTGCCAACAACGCAGATACGGTTGTAGATGCAGGAGCGGACGAAGTAATCTTGTTTCTTCATTCCGCTGGCAAGAATGCGTGCTTCAATTTGTTTGCGTTCAGCATCAGAAATTCTGAAACTAATGGTTGGATTTTTATGTTGATTGCTCATAGTTATGCTCCTTTCATAGTTGGTGTGGCAGCAGGTATGATTGACAACCTGATAGCCACAGGAATTTATTCATTGTGAGTAATAAAAAAGCAGATTATATCAAGCCGATGGAAAAACATCCGGTTCAGATACTGCAACTAATTTGCTACTGAAAACTTTGAAAACGATGCGAAAAGAGCAGTATTTTGCGAAATGGATGCGTCAAAAATGTAGGAAATATCAGCATTTGAGAGTTGCCGATAAAAACTTCGGAAAGAGTTTGAATAAGCTACAAGCCGTGCATGACGAAAAATAAGGAAGCCGTGGAAATGCATTTATGTATTTCTGCGGCTGATTTTATTTTGAGGAATATACGGCGACAGCCGTTCATGAGCGTAACGAAGTGTAGCGAATGAGCACGGCGTAAGTAGCGAAGCGGATTGCGAATGAATCGGCGTGCTGGCGCCGCAGACGAGGTCTATTTAATTCTTAGAGTTCGTATGGCATTTCTTTAGTGCCGTATCCTTATTTCCTTTATTAATAAAAACAAGTGAATAACTGGAGTGTTGACACCAAATATGACACCACATATAATGTAGATAGGAGGCATCTTAATGTCAAACTGGTAAAACAGCTTGTAGAAAGTGAGGCCAAAAAGGATGAAGACACTGAATGATTATATGGAAATGTCTTACCGCATGGAAATAGTAGAGGACAGGGATGAAGGTGGTTTTGTGGTTTCTTATCCCGATTTACCAGGTTGTATTACCTGTGGAGAGACCATTGAGAGTGCAGTGGCAAATGCAATAGATGCAAAAAAGGCATGGCTAGAAGCGGCGCTTGAAGAAGGAATTAATATACATGAGCCAGACAGTTTAGAAGACTATTCGGGGCAATTTAAATTAAGGATCCCTCGTAGTCTCCACAGAACGCTAGCAGAACATTCACAGAAAGAAGGGGTTAGTATGAATCAATACTGCGTATATCTGCTGTCGCGAAATGATGCGATTTATGCCAAATAGGACCTCGATTTAGGTGTTGACATACCCACATACCTAGTGCTAGTATACTAAGAAAATCAACCAAGGAGAATTGAAATGAACTTTAAATTACATTCATCATCTCATAAGACCACTTCAACCAGACGTATTTGCTTATAACTGAGATTTGTGCACAGTTGTAAGTCGGTAGGTCTTATGTGTCTGTGCATAGATGAGAATGTAATAGCAGTTTATATATTTTCATTGAAAGGAAAGCACCAGACATATAGACATGTTTGGTGCTTTTTTTGTGTAAAGTCATTTCATTTTTGGCGAAAAAAGAGGAGGAGAGTATAATGATGACAACGATTGCTAACGACCTGAAACTACAAACCGATGAAATCAAGTTAGTCCTAGAAAAAGTGGCTGAAGGGGATCCGGAAAAGGGCTGGGTGCCAGCCTACCATTTTGCAATTTGCGATACGAAGGGGACCAAGATGGGTGTGTGCGATTTGCGAATTGGACACAACGACCTGTTATACTATGGCGGAAACATTGGCTATCGCATAGAGGAAGAATATAGGGGGAATCATTATGCTGGGAAGGCGTGCTTGCTTTTGTTTGAATTGGCTAGAAAGCATGATTTAAAATATGTGATTATCACATGCAATCCTGACAACTACCCATCCAGAAAGACATGCGAGTATGCAGGGGGCAAATTGCTTGAGATTGTAGAAGTACCGGAAGGCAATGATATGCGAGAAAGAGGAGAAACGCAGAAGTGCATCTATAAGTTTGTACTATGATGAAAAATGATACAGTGGGGAGATAATTATGCAGTATAAATATATGAGAATACAAGGACGAGAAACTTCCTGGATAACTAAATACCCGAAAGGGATTTTCGGAATGTGCTGGCGCATGATTATGGATGGACGGATGGAAAAAGAAGACGAAGAAATCTTTCGCACTATTGATCAGTGGTTTGTAGCTAATCTTCCAGAGCCTGAGGCATGCAAAAACGGTGAAAAGGTGATTACCTTTTTCAAGACAGAAACGACTGGGGAGATGCTTGAAAAAATTGCACCAGCCATGTCCATATTGGACAAATACGAACATCCTTACGATGTGGTATATACCAACTTTGTAGGCACCATAGTTTACGAGGATGAATGGCAAGTTGCAGTTAAGGTAGAAGGAGGGAAAATGATATGACAAACAAAATCTTATGTTCCACAGGAGCAATCACAGGAAAAAGAAATAACTACGATTACACACTTCTAGAGAAACTTGCACAGCAGTTAGAGTGCGATGGATTTGAACTGATGATAGATAGGGATTGGTATGAAAAAAGAGAGGAACTGAAAGCATACCTAAAAGAAAAAGCCTTTTACATACCAGTAGTCCACTGCGAAAAAGAAATTGGAGAGTTGATTAGCAAAGGAAGCGAAGAGGAACTTGAGCAGGCTTTCAGAGAATTTGAAATGGACTGCGATATAGCAAAAGCCGTAGGGGCAGAGAAACTGGTTTTGCACCTGTGGGGTGGACTAGCATCTGATGGTAACTTTCAAAGAAATATCGATGCCTATCCCTCTCTGAATGAAAAAGCATGTGAATATGGTCTTGAACTTATGATTGAAAATGTAGTCTGCAACGTGGAGGATCCACTTAAGCATTTGTGTGAGCTGCGAATTCTCTATCCAAATATCAAGTTCGTATTTGATACAAAGATGGCTGCATTTCACGATCAATTAGAACTCTTATATGAGCCGGAATATGCATGGCTCTGGGAAGAAGGCTATATTCAGCATTATCATGTAAATGATTACGCAGGCGGATACAAGGATTGGCCGAACCTTAGAACTTTACCAGTGGGAAAAGGAAGGTTAGATTTGGAACGTTTCCTTCAGTTCGTACGAGAAACGGGATACGAGGGATATTTTACAGCAGAAGGAAATGCACAATTGGGTGATGGGCAGGTAGATGTAGATATCCTTAATGAACAATTCAGACGAATCAGAGAGTATATGAGCTAGAATGAAGAGAACAGAAAAGTCAAATGGCATTTCTGTTCTTCTTTTTATGCATTTAACGCGGCAAAACGTTAGTGTACGAAAGTTCGTCAAGAAATAAACAATATAGCATAATTGAGAGAAATATGTTATGATAACAAATATATAAAATGGAAAGTGGTGTATTGTGCCTATGGTTTATGATTTACAAAAGGCAAGCCTCTGGAAAAGAGTCGCTGCGTGGATGTTTGATGCGATTCTTGTGGGGGTTTTAGCGGTAGGAATAGGATTCCTTTTGTCCGTGCTGTTTGGGTATGACGGTTACAGTCAGACAGTGGAGAACGCCTATAGCCATTACGAGGCCGAATATGGAATTACCTTTGACATTTCTCAGGAAGCATATGAAACCATGTCTGAGCAACAACGCATAGACTATGAAACTGCTTATGAAGCACTCCTCAAAGATGAGGAAGCAATGTATGCTTACAATATGATGCTGAATCTATCGCTGATGATTACATCTCTGGGAATCTTTGTGGCAATTTTGTTGTGGGAGTTCGTGTTCCCACTATTTTTTGGGAATGGACAGACATTAGGAAAGAAAATATTTGGACTGTGCCTTATGAGAGTGGACGGAGTCAAAGTAAATAATGTACAGCTGTTTGCTAGAGCACTTTTGGGAAGATATGCGATTGAAGTAATGATTCCGGTGGCAATTCTCCTGATGCTTTTCTGGGGAACGGTTGGACTGTTTGGCACACTGTTTTTGTTGGGACTGTTGATTGTACAGGTAGTGTGTATGCTTGTGACGAGGACCAATTCTGCGATACATGATTTACTGGCAGGCACAGTGGTTGTAGACATGGCAAGTCAGATGATTTTTAATAGCACAGAAGAGTTGATTGAGTTTAAAAAGAAAGTCGCAGCAGAGCAAGCTATGCGACAGACTTATTAATAAAACAAATGAAATAACACATAGAAAGGGAAAATGTAATGAAAGTAACCTTGCAGAATTTGACAAAAATATTTCCTAGTAGAGACAAAAAATTAGGAAAAGAAGTTGTTGCAGTGAATGATTTTACATTTGAGATTCCAGACGGAAAACTGATTGGCCTTCTCGGCCCATCTGGTTGCGGAAAAAGTACCACTCTTTACATGATTAGTGGTCTTCAGAAACCTACCTCTGGAAAAATCTTTTTTGGAGAGGACGATGTGACTGAACTGTCTACAGAAAATCGTGGTATTGGCTTGGTGTTCCAAAACTATGCACTGTATCCACATATGACAGTAAAGCAGAATATTATGTTCCCACTTATGAACTTAAAAGGGGCAGACAAACCTAGTAAGGCTGAGATGCAACAGCGCGCTTACGAAGCAGCAAAATTGGTACAGATTGATGAACTGCTGGATCGTAAACCAAACGAACTGTCAGGTGGTCAGCAGCAACGTGTTGCCATTGCTCGTGCACTTGTTAAGATGCCTCGCGTTCTTTTGTTGGACGAGCCTTTGTCCAACTTGGATGCAAGACTTAGATTGCAGACTCGTGAAGAAATTCGCCGTATTCAGAAAGAGACAGGTATTACAACTGTTTTTGTTACACATGACCAGGAAGAAGCGATGTCTATTTCCGACATGATTGTAGTAATGAAACTGGGTGTTATTCAGCAGATTGGTAAACCGCAGGAGGTTTATGATGATCCAACAAATCTGTTTGTAGCGAAATTCCTTGGAACTCCACCTATCAATGTGTTGGAAGGAAAAGTGAGTGAAGGCAAGGTATACATTGGCGAAGATGTAGTAATGGAAGTTACAGGAGTTGCAGATCAGGAAGTGATCATCGGTATTCGCCCAGAAGGTTTTGAGTTGGATGCAAATGGACCATTCCATTGTCAGCTTAGCAACGTAGAAGTTATGGGAAGAGATGTAAGTATCGTGGCTACTCATCCTGCATCTATCAATCCTTTTATTCGTTCTATTATTAATGCAGACAACAAAGTTGAAGCTACTCAGGGAACTATAAACTGAAGCCTCATAAGTTTTTCTTGTTTAACAAGGAGACAGAAGAGAGAATTCGTTTCGAGGTGAAGTAGTATGGTTGATAATAAACAACAATGGAAAGCGTGGCTTTACTTGTCACCCGCAATTGTTCTTCTTTTGATATTTACGGTTTGGCCTATTATTAACACCGTACGAATGGCCTTTTTGGAAAACTATAGTGGTCTGAAAGCCGTAGCAGGAATGAAGTTTGAGTTCGGTTTGGGCAACTTCGTGAAGGTTATGGAATACAAGAGGTTTTTACAGTGTTTGAAAAATACAGTATTGCTCTGTGTGTTGACAGTGCCAATCTCAACGATTTTGGCATTGCTCATTGCAGTAACACTTAATTCTATTAAGTTTTTGCAGAAAGCATTACAGACAATCTTTTTCCTGCCTTACGTTACAAACTCTATCGCAATCGGTATGGTTTTTGCTGCGATGTTCAATGTGGTAGGTTCCTTTTATGGTACTGAAAATGAGTTGATTGTTACTGCAGGTATCATCAACAACGTGATTGAGTTTTTTGGCGGAACACATGTAAACTGGATTAACTATGGTTCCAGTTATGAAGCAAATATGTTTGTTATGGTAGTGTATATCGTATGGAATGCATTGCCATTTAAGATTTTGGTATTGCTTGGAGGACTTCAGAGCATCAACAAGCAGTACTATGATGCTGCCAAGGTTGACAGTGCACCAAGACATCGTGTATTTACACATATTACTGTGCCGCTTCTCAGCCCAATGCTTGCGTACGTTATTATCACAGGTTTTATCGGTGGATTCAAAGAATACACCAGTATCGTAGGTATTTTTGGCGAAACAATGGGACCTCCAGATGATGCAGGCAGACTGAATACTATGGTTGGATTTATTTATGATGCATTGGAAACAAATAGCCAGGGTCGTGCCAGTGCGGCAGCGTTAATTCTGTTTGGTATCATTCTTGTTGTAACTCTGATTAACAACTGGGTTAGCAAGAAGAGAGTACATTACTAATAGGAGGTGGAGACATTGGCTGAAAATAAAGTTATGCAAGAAAAGAATATGCAAATGGTTTCCATCAGGCAAAGGATTATGCGCTTTGCAGTACTGTTTGCTACCTATGCTTTTTTGATTGCAATTGCAATCATTGTACTTTTCCCTTTCTATTGGATGATTATTTCATCGCTGAAGACATTGGAAGAATATCGACTAAGTGTGCCAACATTTTGGCCTAAACGAATTATGCTCGGCAACTATGCGGATGCATTTACCACTGCAAGTTTAGGAAGGTTGTTCTACAATACCTTGATTGTAGGTGTGGTTTCCACAATCCTCAGTTTGATTATTACAGTGTTATCTGCCTTTGCATTTGCAAGACTAGAGTTTAAAGGTCGTGAAACTATGTTCGCAGCACTGCTTGCGACCATGATGATTCCAGGGGAACTTTTTACTATTACAAACTATTCAACAGTTACATCCTTTGGATGGATGAACACTTATACGGTTTTGATTGTGCCGTTTCTTGTCAGTGTGTTTTATATTTTCCTGTTGCGTCAGAACTTTATGCAGATTCCTGATGAACTTTATCTGGCGGCGAAAGTAGATGGAACTTCTGATTTGAAATATTTGTGGAAGGTTATGGTGCCACTTAGCTTGCCAACATTGATTTCCATCACTATTTTGAAAATGATGGGTGCATGGAACTCCTATATTTGGCCTAGATTGGTGGCAAACGACGAAGCACACCGCTTGATTACTAACGGTCTTCGTAATGCATTTACGGAAACCACAGGAGACGTAAACTATCCTGTGCAGATGGCAGCTGTTGCCATTGTATCCGCTCCGCTGTTCCTAGTCTTTATTTTCCTTAGAAAATATATTATGGCTGGCGTAAGTAGAAGTGGTATTAAAGGTTAATCGACGTGATACACGTCTTTAACAAGATACATAATAGAAGAAAGGAAACAAAAATCATGAAAAGAAGAATCGTGGCAATACTGCTGATGATGGTTATGCTCTTTACAATGCTGACCGGTTGTGGCAGTACTCCTAGCAACGACAAAGAAACAGTTGAAGGTGGGGAGACAACTGTTACAGCTACCGGCAACTTTACCGTTCCAGAGGGCGGTTATGACGGAAGCGAAGTTACCATTGTTTTCTACAATACAATGGGAGCAAATTTAAGCGCAGTATTGGAGACATACATTGTTGAGTTCAACAAATTGTATCCAAACATTACAGTAGTTAGCACAAATGTAGGTAACTACGATGACTGTAGAGACCAGATTTCTACAGAAATCACTGTAGGCAACCAGCCAAACTTGGCTTACTGCTATCCTGACCATGTAGCACTGTACAATCTGGCACAGGCAGTTACAACATTGGATTCCCTGATTGCAAGCCAGGAAACAGTCACACTAGCTGATGGCACAACAGAGATTTTAGGTCTTACAGATGAACAGAAGGCAGACTTCATTGAAGGTTATTACAACGAAGGTAAATCCTATGGCGATGGCTTGATGTACACAATGCCATTCTCTAAATCCACAGAAGTTATGTACTACAACAAAGACTTCTTTGAGGCAAATGGTCTTTCTGTTCCAACAACTTGGGATGAGTTAGAAGCTGTATGCGCAAAGATTAAGGAAATCGATCCTGACTCTATTCCTTTGGGATATGACTCTGAAAGTAACTGGTTCATCACAATGTGTGAACAGTATGGCTATCCATACACAACAGCAGAAGGTGATGACAACTTCTTGTTTGACAACGAGCAGAACCATGCATTCGTGAAGAAATTCAATGAATGGTATAACAAAGGATATTTGACAACACAGACCCTGTACGGAGCATATACTTCTGGTTTGTTCACATCTACAAACGAAGTTAAGAGTTACATCTCTATTGGATCTTCTGCAGGTGCAACATATCAGCGTCCAGCAGCCAATGCAGATGGCACATATCCTTTCGAAGTAGGTATTGCTACAATTCCACAGGTAGATGCATCCAAGGCAAAGGTTATCTCTCAGGGCCCTAGCGTTTGTATCTTCCAGAAAGAGAATCCTCAGGAAGTAATCGCTTCCTGGTTGTTCCTTAAATACCTTACAACAAACGTAAACTTCCAGGCTGAATTCGGAATGGCTTCTGGTTATGTTCCAGTACTTAAGTCTGTTGGTGATCATCCAATCTATTCTGAGTTCATTTCAAAAGCTGATGGTGGAAACAACATTACTGCTTTGTCTGCACAGGTTTGCTTGGCTCAGAAGGATGCATATTATACATCCCCAGCATTCAACGGTTCTTCCGAGGCTCGTACTCAGGTTGGTGCATTGATGGCTAAGTGTCTTGCTTTCACTTCAGGTGATATTGACGCTCAGATTGCTGATGCGTTTGCAGATGCAGTTGCAGAGTGTGAATACTCTAGGTAATTTTGATGAAACAATTTAGAATTCTTCTTATTTATTTGATTTTGGGATGCTTTTTAATTACGGGCTGTGGGAAGCAAGATCTTCCCGCAGAATCCGAAACTGAGATAGGATCAGTAGAGCCTTCCGAAGAGGTTGAAATAGAAATCGTAGACCACGCAGGTTCAGTGAAACTGAATATGAATTCATCTACGATAAAGCAGGAGGTTACCGTCAAAACTTTTGTAGATGGTGACACTACTCACTTTAATGTTCCAGAGTCAATCATGCCGGACGGGATATTTAAAGCCAGATATCTGGCAATTAATACACCTGAATCTACAGGAAAAATCGAGGAATATGGTAAAGCGGCATCGAATTTCACCAAAGAGAAATTGTCCGCTGCCACATCTATTATTATAGAATCTGAGACAGACTCCTGGGATCCAGATTCTACGGGCGGCAGATACCTTGTCTGGGTATGGTATAAAACAGAAGGTATGAAAGAGTACCGCAATTTAAATATTGAGATTTTGCAGAACGGTTTGGCCCTTGCCAATAGTGCTGGAAGAAACCAATATGGCGATACCTGTCTGGCTGCTATTGCGCAGGCAAAATACCAGAAGTTAAATATGTATTCAGGCCAGAAGGACCCAGACTTCTATTACGGAGAAGCAGTGGAATTGACACTGAAGGAACTGCGTGCGAATATTGAGAACTACAAGGATATTAAAGTAGCGTTCTCAGGTATTATTTCAGCAAATAGCGGTACCCAAGGTATATATGTGGAAGACTATGATCCAGAAACAGATATGTACTATGGAATGTATATATATTATGGACATAATCTTTCGGGTACTGGGTTAGATATATTGTCTGTTGGCAATGAAGTGAGAATTGTGGGATCTGTTCAGTATTATGAGGGCGGTGACAGCTGGCAAGTGTCAGATTTAACCTACCGAATGATGAAGCCTGACGATCCAAACAACATTCAGAAACTTAGTGAGGGACACAGCGCTTCTTTCAAATTGACAGAGGCGGATACCTTCGTAAATGAAGAAGTGACAGTCCAGCTTGAAGAAAAGGCAGTTACACTTCCTTACGCTCAAATGGCACTTGGCACTTCCGTAGAAATGAAAGGATTAAAGGTTGTAGAAGTTTATACCACAGACAACCCAGATTCCTCTTCTGACGGAGCTATGACCCTTACCTGTGAATGTGACGGCGTGACTGTGACTGTGCGTACCATCGTCCTTTTGGATGAAGATGGAAATCGCATCACAGCAGATGCTTATGAAGGAAAGACTATTGATGTGAAAGGTATCGTTGATTCTTTCGACGGGGAGTACCAAATCAAAGTCTTTAGTGCAAAAAATATATTGATTAATTAATCGAGAAGGAGCTAACCATGAAGAAAATGTCTATCTGGGCACTGCTGTTGGCAATGAGTATTTCAATGCTTACAGGCTGCTCCAATGAAGAAACAAAAGAACCTGCTACCGAATCAACACCATCATCTGTTGTTGAGAGTGTAGAGGAAGAATCTGGCCTTGACGATGCGGTTGCATATGTTAAGACTATTTACAAAAAAGAAGATGGCAAAACTACAGCAAAGGATTATCAGAGAGTTGGTTCTGTTCCAGTTGGTGCAAAAACATTTGAAATCACTTGGACAGTAGATGTTGCTGAGGATATCGTTTCCGTTGTTCGTGGAGAAGACGGAATGGTTACAATTGATGTAAATGAAGAAAATCCAGAAGAAGTTGCATATGTTCTTACAGCTTCCTTGACAGACGGTACTGATACTGAGACACTTACTTGGAACCATGTGCTTCCAGCGGGTAAGAAATTGGATAGTTTGACTTATGCAGAAATCGTTGCTTTGGCTTACGCTGTAGCAGATGGCGATGTTACAGAAGATACATATCGTTTATTCGGTACTGTTACAAGCATTGATACTGCATGGAGTGATGAGTACAAGAATATCACAGTTACTATCGCTGTTGCGGGTTGTGAAGAACAGCCTATTATGTGCTACCGTCTTTCCGGCGAAGGCGCACAGGACCTTAAGGTTGGCGATGCTATCACTGTAGAAGGTCAGTTTACAAACTACAAAGGAACTATCGAATTTAACAAAGGTTGTGTACTCGTTGGTTATGGCGAATTCGTTGACCAGAGCGCTCTCTTAGAAGCTGCATTTGCTTTGGGCGAGGGAGATTCCATGGATGAAGTTTCCATTTTGACAGGTGTTATTTCTGAGATTCCTACAGCATGGAGTGATGAGTATCAGAACATCACTGTAAATTTGGACTTCGATGGAAAGACACTTCAGTGCTATCGTCTCTCTGGCGAAGGTGCAAAGGATTTGGTAGTAGGCCAGACAATCACTGTTGTTGGTACTATCAAAAACTACAAGGGTCTTATCGAGTTTGACAAAGGATGTAAACTGGTTCCTAACGATGCATATCATTCTGTAAAGAACGCTATTGGCGCTTATAAGTTGCAGGATGGCGAAGCACAGGAAGTTGCTAAGACTATTACAGGTACAATTTCTACCATCGATACAGCATGGAGCGATGAGTATCAGAACATCACTGTTACTATCGTTGTTGCTGGCTTAGAAGATTACCCAATCATGTGCTACCGTCTCTCTGGCGAAGGCGCAAAGGATTTGGCAGTAGGTGATGTGATCACTGTTACTGGTATCATTAAAAACTACAAAGGTACAATCGAATTTGATAAAGGATGTACACTTAACTAGTTCTTTAGGAACTTAATAAGTAAATAAAAGACCGTATCGTAAGATACGGTCTTTTTTGATGCGTATTAGTTGGCATATTGCCGAAATTAATTTTTTTTGAAATTATTTATTGAGTGCAGAAAGTTCTTCGTACACATCGATGCAAGTCTTGTTGGTAGTCAATGGAGAGATGGAAATATATCCATGGAAGGTTGCATCTGTGTCCAAGGTATCATCATTTCTATCTGTCCAGATAGAATAACCGTGTGGACGGTACATATTATCACCAATTGGAATGAAATCATCCGTGTAATATGGACCTCCCTGCCTTGTAATCTTTATTCCTTTTGGAGAAGCGGGAATGTTGATGTTGTAGATATCGTTCTTTTCTAACAATTGATGCTTGAAAACATATTCAAAAATGTAATCTAACTGTCTTGTGGCAAAGTCATAGGCCTCTGGTGGAGTAGACAAAGAGATGGCTTTAAGGCCTAGGTTAACAGCCTCTAAGGCTGCCCCGACAGTGCCTGAGTACATCATATCTACGCCCACATTTAATCCTTTATTGACACCAGAAATAACAAGATCGAATTCCATTTTAAGCCCCAGGACAGCAAAGCGAACGCAATCTGCTGGAGTAGAGTCTACAGCCCAAACCTTGATGCCAGGTTCTAACTCTATTTCTTTGGCTTCAAAAGGCTTGTGTATTTCAATGCCATGGCTTTTGCCACTTTGTTCAAACTTTGGAACTGCAGTTGTGACAGTGCCTAATTTATTACACCATTTAATCAATGGTAGAAGTTGAGAGGCATTCATGCCATCATCATTTACAATCAATATTCTCATATTTATAGCCATTCCTCATGAGTTTCTTTATATTCTTTTATTAAGGTGTCTGCATCATGAAGCAGTGCATCTACTTCCTCTCTGCTATATACAGTGGCGCCACTGGCACAAGCGTGTCCGCCGCCATTATATTTTTCTGCAATAGAATTGATATGTACAAAGCGAGAACGAAGACGTACACGAATGCTCCCTTTTTCGTCACCGGTTTCGATGAAGGCTAGCCAACTGATGCAACCACGGATGGAATCCAAATTTCCTATGCAAGCACTGGCTTGCTCCAAGGAAAGGTTGAATTCTTCTTGCATTGCTCTGTCTATGTAAATATAGGCAACGCCATTAGGAGTGATTTGCATACGCTGGTAAATGTGCGCTTTGAATTTCAGATATTCGTAAGCCTCTAAATATAAACGGGCATATAAGATATCTGTATCTACACCTATATCCAGTAAGATAGCAGCATTGCGTAAAGTATCACCATTTACACCGCTATATTTGAAACGTCCTGTGTCAGTCACCATGCCAGTATACAGGTGAGTGGCACCTAAGGAATCAAGCTCAAGCTGATCTTTAAATGTATTGTAAAAATGTACTATCATTTCACAGCAAGAAGCACGCTCTTCTTCAACCCACGCATAGTCGCCGTAGTTTTCAAGAGGAATATGGTGATCGATTTTGATGAGTTCTTTGCAAAGCTTGTATTTCTGGTTTGAGATACGTGACTCAGAGGCAGTGTCGAGTACAATGCCAAGGGACTGCTTGTAAACATCATCTGCTACATCATCGTCATCTGGGCCCATAAAGTCTAAATATCTCACAACCTCATCATCAATCAAATAGACCTTCTTTTGAGGCCAAGAGAGTTCGATGATGCGCTTAAATCCTTTGGTAGCACCTATACAGTCTCCATCACTACGGATATGACGAAAGAGCATAATGCTGTCATATTCCTTTATTTTTTGGAGAATTGTTTCCATAATTTTTGTATTCATTTTAATCTCCTAACATTTGATCAAGATCATGTAACATTGCCATAGCAGTTTCTCTGTCAGGGACAGTGGCGCCGCTTGCCTTGGCATGTCCACCACCACCATATTTCACAGCAATTGGGTTGATGTTTAAGTCGTTGGAACGCAGCTCACAAAGAACACCTTCCTCAGTTTCGGTGAAGTTTACCCAGATGCTGGTACCTTTGATGTCTGACATGGTATTGACCATACCACGAGATACAGTGAATGCACTTAAGTTTAGTGCCTCACGTTCTGCAATAGTGGTATATATGTAAGCAACTCTATGCTCAGTGAACTGAGTCTTGAGCAAAAACTGTGCTTTCACTTTCTTGTTTTCAAAATCGTCAGCATAAAGATCGCGGAAAATGGCCTCTGTATCAAATTTCTGTTCCATTAAAAATGCTGCAAGACGAAAAGTGTTGGCAGAGGTTTTGTCATAGCGGAAGCGCCCAGAATCTGTCACCATGCCTATGTAGAGAGACTTGGCAGCGATGGGAGTTAACTTCCAACCAGATTCCATTGCCATCATGGCAATCAGACCAGCGCAGCTTTCGTAATCACAGTCGATGACTTCAACATCCGCAAATTGTCCAGTAAAAAGATGGTGGTCGATTCGCACAGTTTTGGCTGCTAAACTATAACGTGTGTCACTAACCATATTAGCACCACCACAGTCCAATATGATGGACAAGGAACCATTGAAGGTGCTATCTGAGATAGTATCCATGTTAGAATCTTCCATAAATGCAAAACTTTCCGCTTCATCGCCAACGGTGTATATTTTTTTGTTGGGGAAATTAACCTGCAAAAGATGCTTTAAACCGATTTGGCTACCTATGGCATCTCCATCTGGTCTGGAATGTCTATGGATAATGATAGTATCATATGCTTGTATTTCTTTTATAATGGGTTCAAACATAACTTTTCCTTTCTAGGTTGTAATTTCAAACACAACTTTACTTAATTATCAAAATATCCAACATAGTTTACCTTGTAGCAGCTGTCAGGGAACAGATGGCGATGCAATTCAATCATGTAATCGTCGGTCATACTGGCTATGTAATCTACTACAATCTGATGAGGATCTGAATCTAAATAAGGCTTCTTTCTTGTGTAATGACTTTTGTTAACATAGTCAATGTGGTGGCAGAAGATAGGGGACTTGGTGTTGTTTTGACGTAAATCCTCTAGCATCCGATAATAGATTTCTTCCATCATGGGTTTGACAGTGGTATGTAAACTGGACCATGAAGCGGCATTTATATAGATGCGAGATACATTTTCGTCTCGTGCAGTCTTGAGGGCTTCGAAATGTTCCTGGTCCATGCGTATATACGGTTTGCCATAACTGTTTTCAATAATATTTACCACCAGATTGTTGATGAATTCTGCATTGATAGATCCTATTAGGGTTTGATCATAATCAGCCTCGTCTATTTTGTTAACTCTGGCGGCATCTTGTCGGTCTTTACCTACATATGCAATGACATCTGAAATTCGAACAACGGCGCCTTCTAAAGTGGAAGGTTTAAGGTTCTGAATATGATTTTTGTCTATGTAAGAAGCTTCAATCATTGCATCGAAATCAGTGAAATCCGTGATAGTACTAGCGTGACATTGATCAAGAACTACTTCTCCGTTGTGACAGGCGATACCATCCAATACCTGGAGACTTATGTTCATTGGGAAAATTTCGTCTAGTACGCGAACAGAATGGATGTTATGGCTGAAATGTCTGCCTGTGTTAGAGAAGTACAGTTCATCTAACACTGTTTCGCCATAATGTGCAAATGGAGGATGACCAATGTCATGTCCTAATGCAATAGCTTCAATCAAATCTAGATTTAGATTTAAGGCAGAGCCTATAGTTCTGGCAATTCGAGAAACCAATTGAACATGAAGGCTTCTACGGGAGATATCATCATTTCTAATCAGGGAGAAAACTTGTGTTTTATCACTGTATCGGTTGTAATATGGGCAATGAATTATTTTGTCTATATCATGCACAAAAGCAGGGCGCCAAATAGTTGCATGGTCTGAAGAAACAGTATGTCTACGAATAATTTTGTGGTCGTCGAAACCTACTCTGGCATAGTTTCCATTTGCTTTTTCTTCTGATATTTGGCGGGTAAGTTCTTGTGAAAGAACCTCATAGTGCGGCATAATTAATCCTCTTTTCGTTTTAGAGTTGGTAACTATATATTTTACCGTAAATAGGAGCAAAAAGCAACATATCAGAAAGGCGAACAACTCGAGTAGAGAGGAGTTGTAACAAATATATTAATAACGCAAAAACAGAAAAGCCTAATGGCTTTTCTGTTCTTCTTTTTTATGGTACATTTCTGCATCGGCGCGTTTCATGGTGTCATGCAAATCCTTGTCCAAGGAAGGATCAAACGCGGCATAACCGGAAGCAATTGCCATTTGGAGTGAGGTGGTATGGTCATCAGCTCTGGTCAAATTTTGAGCACGCATCTGCGTATCCATGGATGTGCAGAGTACTTTGAATTGCCCTTCTGTCAGGTTCTTGGCTATGACACAGAATTCGTCTCCACCAATTCGATATACCAATCCAAAAGGTGAAAAAACTTCGTTGATAATCTGGCTGGCAGTGATGATGTAGGAGTCACCCACGTCATGCCCTCTTTGGTCGTTGAACTGCTTCAAGTTATTTAAATCTAGCATAATGATGCTGCGAGTGGACAAGTGTTTTTTCTTGGAACTTCTGACGATTTCTTTTTCAAAACTAGCACGGTTACCTAATTTGGTCATAGGGTCGGTGCTGGCTTCTTCGCTGATAATGGCAGCTTGTTGCCCCATCTTTAGTAGGTAGACAAAATCGAGGAAGATGCCAAGTGACATGATAGTTACATATATGATATCTGCGATTCGACTAAACTGTGCTATGTCAGGCGAATTGGTAGTGTAGTAGCGAACCATATCAACGATTGAAAATACTACAATTATGATAGTTGCTAGAAGTTGCATCAAATAACTATAGTGTTTTCTGACTGTAAAAAGCTTGGTCTCTTTACGAAGTTTTAAAAAGGTACGAACCACATCTGCACAAGTATATACACCAGCCACTAACAAAAGGGCATGGGTGATAACTACAGTATCAGCGAAATCTGCAACGCCAAAGAACTGGTGGACAAATGTCAAAAAGAATTCGCCAATGGAGCATATAGTAAGTATGCGCAGGAATTTGTTTTTGCCGTTGTGGAAATTTTCATTTAAAAAATGCAGATACAATGCAACTGCGGTTTTTAAACTCATGTAGGACATATGACTAACAAGTAGCAACCTTGTTTCCACAAAGAAGGAATAAGTATTTCCTTCGATATAGCTCCAAATACCACGGAATAGTGCAAAAAGAGCAAGCCATTTTAGAGAATCGCCAAGGAGGATGCTGTTTCTTTTCAGCATATGGAAGATCAACAAAAGTACACCTACAAACATCATGGCAATACTTAGATAGGTGCTTGGCAATTCTTTGGATAAATAGTTAAGCATGATGCCTGTCTGAGTTCCATAATAAATGGTAGGAATAGTGATCTTTCCTTCACCGTAGCATTGATAAATATGTATAGTTAGAGTTTTGCCGTTGGCAGAAGCATCTAAAGGAAGGAAATTCCACCTATTTCCTGGAGTCTCACTTTTGACATAGGGAGCAGGAACAAAACTGTAGACTTCTTCTCCATCAAGATACATATTGACTTGTTGCTGGAAGGAAAAGAAACCTATGCAGTCATCGTTTGTAACGTCGCTTAATTGTTTGCTAAGCCAAATGTCTTTCCCATTATTTGCCACCGGGCAGAACGTAGGGAGCGTGTCATAATAAAAGGCTGAAGTGTGGTCATCGGCCACCCACCCATTTGTATATTCCACACAATCTCGTAAATTAGAAATTCGATTAGTTTCATTCTTGGGTACAAAAAGAGCAATAGCAACAATGTATATTATGAAAAAAACAATTTGTAGATATATGGCGTAGCCTTTTTTCATATAAAATCTCTCCATCATGTTTATAAAAAGACAAAATTTCAAAGTTATTATAACATATAAATTTAAAAAATGGGAAAAATTTCCTATATGAAAAAATGAATATGAATAGCAAAAGAATTGGTTGGAAAGAGACTTGCAAGGATATATAATCATTTTTATAAGATGTGGTTTATAGAACGAACATCTAAAAGAAGTAGGCCAACATAAGTATTAGGAGATTTTGTATGGATATAAGAAGCATATTAGCAGAATACGATGAAATGTTTGGCAAAGTTCCTTTGCCACAGATAGAAGAATTTTTATATGGAAAAATATGCGAAGCAGTACAGGTAGGAGACGATGGCGCAATCATTACACTTCTCAATGAGATGATTGGCTTGTGCCGTGATACCTCACAAAAAGAAAAAGCCCTTGCCTATGCGGAGCAGCTGAAAAACTTACTGGATAGGATGGACCTTGCAGGGACAGAAAGCTATGCCACCTCTATGCAAAACATAGCCAATGCATATAGAGCATTTGGACTGTGGGATGAGGCACTTAAATCCTTTGAATTAATAGAAAAAACCTATCAGCAGTATCTTGAGAAAGATAATATATTGTGGCCTAGTTTGTACAACAACTGGGGGCTTTTATATCAGGAACAGCAGGAGCATGAAAAAGCGGTACAGACTTTGAAAAAGGCTCTTTCTCTGATTGAGCAGATTGCGGGAACAGAGATTAAGCAGGCAATTACCAAAGGGAATCTGGCAAACTCCTTGTTGCAGTTATGCAAGGAAAGACACAAAAAGGGAGCAGACGTCGAGCCAGAACTTGCAGAAGCCTATAACCACATCAGACAGGCACTAGATATTTATGAGGCGGATGGTGAAAGAGATTTTCACTATGGGGCAGCATTGGCCGCTATGGGTGATTATCTGGTAGCCAAGCAGACGTATCTGCCAAAGGAATCTATGGATTTATGGAAGAAAGCCCAAGACTATTATAAAAAAGGCTTGGTAGAAATCCTCATTCGTACTGGAATTACAGAAGGTTATCAGCGTGTGCTTGAAAAATATAAGATGACGGAAGAAAAGATTGCGGCGCTTTCGTCTAATCTCTGGGTAAGTAATTTGCAGCGCAGCAAAGAGTTTTACTTGAAATTTGGCGTTTCTATGATTCATGAAAAGTTCTCTCAGTATGAGGACCGTATCACAGTAGGTCTGGTAGGCGAAGGCTCAGACTGCTTTGGCTTTGACGATGAGATATCCACAGATCATGACTATGAAGTGGGCTTTTGCATGTGGCTTACCGCGGAAGACTATAAAAAGATAGGGCAGGAACTGCAAGATGCCTATAAGAAGTTAGTAAAAGAGCATGTGCTGGAAAAAGAGAAGGATAATCTAACTGAAAAAGGAAGTCACAATTCCCGACAAAAAAGTAATAACAACCTTCATGGCAGAAGAGGCGTATTTGAAATTTCGTCATTTTATCAAGAAAGTATCTTGAAGCAGCAGTATACTAAGGTAGAAGAGTCTAAACTAGCAGAACTGGTAAACGGTGAGGTTTTCCGAGATGACTTAGGCCTTTTTACAGCGGAAAGAGAAAAATTATTAAGCTATTATCCAGAGGAAATCTGGCGAAGGAAGTTGGCAACCTTACTCCATGAGTTTGCACAGTTCGGGCAGAGTAATTACGCTCGCATGATGGCACGAGAAGACTATGTAACTGCCACTCTTTGCATAAGTAAAACTATAGAGAGCGCAATGGATATTGCGTATGTACTTCTAAGAAAGTATGCTCCTTACTATAAATGGAAGCGCAAAGGGTTGGAGAGCATAGCAAAGGGCAGGAAGGATGCACTGCGGAAGGGCGGTGCTAGCGAATTGCAAATCAGCGACAGCTTTATCAGACCCCTTCTATGGGTTTGCGAGGAACTTGCGCAGCTACCTTGTCAAAAGAAAGCATGGAAAGATGTTCCATACGATGCAACGCAGCTAAATATTAATGACAAGGCGGTAGTGCTTGTTGAACTGCTAGCAAAACTTCTTTTGAAGGAGATGATGGAGCAAAATCTAGTAAGGGGCAAAGATACCTTTTTGGAGGTTTATATGACACAGATATTGGAAGAAAAGAAGAATCTGGTAGACCAAATCGTACAGCTAGAATGGCAGCAGTTCGACAAGGTAAAGAACGAGGGCGGAAGAGCAGATTGTCAAGATAACTTTCCAACTTTTTCAATCATGCGGAAGAGTCAGTATCTAACCTGGGATGAGCAGTTGCTTCGAAGCTACCTGACAGATCTTGAAAGAGCCCAGAGAGATGGCTGGAATTTGATTACTGAAAAATACGCTCGTATGATGAAGAGTACCGCTCCTGAGAAGTATGCAGAGATGGAAAAAGATTTGCCTGTTCGAAGCGCAGAGCGTCAGGCGATAGCAGAAGAAATCATCAAGATTCAAGTGGCGTGGATGGAGGAATTTGCGAGCAAGTATCCCAAGATGGCAGGCAATGCCAGAAGTATTCACACTTACGAGGACACTGCTTTCAACACCTCTTATGAAACCTATCTTAGAGGGGAACTTGGAACCTATAGCGAAGAGACATTCGTGCTCTATGGCAGGTTTATTACAGAACTTTTGAAAACGGGAATCAATCTGGCGTATGAAACTATGAGCCAGACAGCGAGACTGTACGGCTACAAATCTGTGGAGGATGCAGAAAACAGATTGTAGGAGAGAATGGGGTTTGCGTTAAAAACGAGGGGGATTTTGGCATGACACAAAAGATTAAGAAACCGAAAATGATTTTGTTTGACTATGGTCAAACCTTGGGGAATGAAACCTTTAGCGGGATTAGAGGTACGGAAGCCGTACTGAAATATGCAATCCAAAATAAGTACAACTTGACACCCCAGCAGGTGCAGGATGAAGCAGAAGCCATCAACCAGGAACTTGGTAGATTTGATCCATTAAAGAGACATCAGATGCAGGTAGAAATACCCAATTACATGTTTACATCCTATCTTTATCAGTCCTTAGGGATTCAGTTAGCGCTATCTTCCAAGGAGATAGATAAGGTGTTTTGGGATGCTGCAGCACCTGCGGTGCCAACAGAGGGAATCGAAGACTTTTTGGAATTCTTGCATCAGCAGGGGATTCGCACTGGGGTCATCAGCAATATTACCTATGATGGGGATATCGTAAAAGAGCGTATTAACAACTTGCTGCCAAATCACCATTTTGAGTTTATTATTGCCACTAGCGATTATTTGTTTCGAAAGCCCAACAAGAGGATATTCCTGTTTGCTTTAGAAAAAGCACAGCTAGAGCCAGGGGATGTTTGGTACGTTGGGGATCAGTATGAGGCAGACGTGGTGGGCTCCTCAGGCGCAGGCCTTTTTCCTGTGTGGTATCAGGGGGCAATAGATTTGCCATTCACACCAAAGGAAGATGTGCTAACCATTCAAAGTTGGGCGCAGCTACAAGGACTTCTGGAGGATTAAGGACCAATCCTTTGGAGAGCATTATGCCAAATTTTTTATATTTACAAAAGGAAAAAATCGTGCCATAATATCAAAGCAATACAGACAGTTCGAAACCATCCTGTCTTTAAACAAAACTATGGGCAAGTATCTACAGAGAAAGTGCGCCCCTAGTGGGCGCTTTTTTGTTTTATAGGGTTTACTATGAAGCAAAACACTCCGCAGAGAGTTTGTCCTCGGAAAGGAAATAAAAGAAATGAAAAATGAATTGTTGCTATTGGGTTCTGTGATTTTAATCTACGGAACAGTGTTGGTGGCGTATCGTTTGTTTCGCAAGAATGGTCTATATGTAATGACAGCCATCGCTACGATTCTTGCCAACATTGAAGTGCTACTCTTGGTAGATGGCTTTGGCATGGAGCAGACGCTTGGAAACGTTATGTTTGCATCCACATATTTGATCACTGACATTCTTAGTGAAAATGAAGGCAAAAAGGAAGCAACCAAAGCAGTGTGGCTTGGCGTGTTTACTTCTGTAGTGATGCTACTGTTTACCCAGTATTGGATGCTATATGAGCCTGCTTCAACGGATTGGGCGTCTGAACATATCCGCGCAATCTTTAGCACTACACCACGTTTACTGTTGGCAAGCTTTTTAGGATACATTGTGTCTCAAAGATTTGATGTATGGCTGTATCACAAACTGTGGGATTATACCACCAAAAAGACAGGAGAGCGCAAGGGCTTTCTCTGGCTTCGCAATAATCTAGCAACTTTGATTTCGCAGATTGTCAATACGGTGATTTTTACCACAGTTGCGTTTGCGGGCTGGTATGATACTAAGACCCTTTTGTCTGTCATGATGTCTAGCTATGTGGTTTACATTTTCACAAGCCTTTTAGACACACCAGCCGTATACCTTGCAAGATGGATGAAAAGAAATGGTAAAATAAGAGAATCCTAAGAAAACCCAAAAGGTTTGTTAATAAGAAAATAAGAAGTTTTGGCTATGATACTCCTATCAATGCAGATAGGAGTATTTTTATGAGGAAAAAGCAGAGCAGAAAGATTTTAAGAAGTTTGCTGACGGAGTTGGTACTGGTTACGTTTTTACTTATTTTGATTGCAGCAGGTGTGAAACTATACGATGCGGTGAAGCAGGGGGATAGCGGGCTGGTTGCGGTAGCAGATGGCGGGCAAAAGGAGAATGGGGAGATTCCAAAGGAGTTGCTTGCCTTGGCAGAGGAAAACCCGGAAATAAAAGACTTTGTCATGAGTTATCCTCAAAAAAAGGATAAGGAATTTGAAATAGATTTAAGTGAGTACAAGGATTGTGATGAAGTTCCGCTTTTTTTACAGTGGGACGAGCGCTGGGGGTATTCCTATTATGGAGATAATGTGATGGGAATATCTGGATGTGGGCCGACTTGCCTTTCTATGGTGTGTGTATATTTGCTAGGTGATGTCGACCTGCACCCCAGATACGTGGCTGAGTTTAGCGAAGAAAAAGGATATTATGTATCGGGTAGTGGCAGTTCATGGTCTCTTATCTTTGAGGGGGGAAAAGAACTTGGACTTGATGTGACGGAGATTACGCCAGATGAAGATAGGGTTATGCGTAATTTAGAACTGGGAAATCCTATCATCTGTTCCATGAGACCAGGGGATTTTACATCCACAGGACATTTTGTTGTGCTGGTAGGATGTGAGGATGGAAAAATCAAGATTAATGATCCAAATAGTATGATTCGTTCAGAGCAACTATGGAATTTTGAAGACATCAAATATCAGATTAAGAATTTGTGGGTATGCCGCAAAGGGGAGAATTGATTGGCGTGAAAACTCGGGAAAATATTCCTGAGTTTTTTCTTGACAAAAGTGTCTATAGCCTATAGACTAAAATTGTCTACAAGAAGTAGACAGTGTAAAGTAGATGAAAGTATGGGGACTACTTTTAGAATGCAAAGATAGAAGGCAAGGAGAATTGATATGGGAGAAATGAAATTAGGAGCGGTGGAGTCCAAATTTGCAGATATCATCTGGAAAAACGCGCCGTTAACAACTAGAGAATTGGTAGATATTTGTGACAAGGAATTAGGATGGAAACGCACCACTACATATACCGTTCTAAAAAAACTTTGTGAGAGAGGTATTTTCCAGACAGAGGACAGCGTGGTGACTGTCAAAATGACTAAGGAAGAGTTTTTTCACAACGTTACCAAGGATTTTGTAGAAACCACATATGATGGATCTTTGCCAGCGTTTCTCGTGGGTTATGCTTTTTCCAAGAAGTTTACCAAAAGTGAAGCAGACGAACTGAGACGCATTATTGATTCTTTTGAGGAGAAAGAGGATGAGTGATATTTTTCTTGCCATTTTAAATATGAGTTTTTCGGCCAGCATCTTAATCTCTGTGATATTACTACTGCGAGTGGTACTTAAGAAGATGCCTAGATATATAGTTTGCGTTTTGTGGGCATTAGTTGCCGTCAGGCTGGTTTGCCCTTTTAACTTGGAAAGTGCTCTAAGTTTGGTACCTAGTGCAGAGCCAATACCTTCAGATATTGGATATATGAAAGAGCCAATGATCAATAGCGGCGTTCACTTTGTAGACGAAGCACTGAATCCTATCATTGTGGAAAGTTTTGCGCCGAAGACTGTGGTGAACAGTGTGAATCCTATCCAACTTTGGATTGCAATAGGGGCCAATATTTGGATACTAGGAATGACTTTGATGTGCATTTATACGCTAATAAGTTATTTGCGTCTCCGCAAAAAAGTGAGCGCATCTGTTTGCAGGGAAGGCGATGTATATGTGTGTGATGACATTGATTCACCCTTTATCTTTGGAGTGCTGAAACCTCGAATTTATCTGCCCTCTTTTTTGAATGAGGAACAGATTGGTCATGTGCTTGCGCATGAGAATGCCCATCTAAAGAGACTGGATTATCTCTGGAAACCGTTGGGATTTCTGCTTTTAACTATCTATTGGTTCAATCCGTTGATGTGGATTTCTTATATTGCGCTTAGTAAAGATATCGAGCTTGCTTGTGATGAAAAAGTAGTGAAGACCATGGGATTGCAAGACAAAAAGGCATACTCGCATACTCTCGTAGAGTGTAGTGTGTCCAGAAAAAGTATTTCAGCATGTCCAATAGCCTTTGGAGAAGTGGGGGTTAAGGACAGAGTGATAAGAGTGCTGAATTACAAAAAGCCATCTTTTTGGATATTGATGATTTCTGTTGTGGCAGTTTGCGTGGTGGCAGTGTGCTTTATGACCAATCCTAAGGAGGAGACGGGAGCTAATTCGGGTGTTAAGCAGGATCAGTCTCAGGATATTGAGATTGGAAATGAGCAGACCGAACATCAGGACAACACTGGTATACCAGAGCAAGTGGGTGGTCAGGGCCAGCCGGGGCCAGAGGAAAATGGCGATACAGGATATGCGCCAGAGTCTAATAATAGCAAAGAAAATGAGGGAACTAGCAACATTGTAGACAGCGCTGAAATCGAAAGAGTCATAAACCGTGTTTGCGCTGCGAAGTTTTTTGGCGGGGCAATCCCTTTCGTGAATAAAGAGATAATGCCTACAGGAGACCAACTGTACTTTCTAGATGCGACTGAGGATGGAACCATTGAATTGTACGGAATTCATAGTGACGAGTATGGCTATTGTGGTTTGATGCTAAACTATATCATAGACGGCGAACCTAACTGGAATTACTATGTGGATATGAATTCCTGGATAGGTTATGAACTGCCAGATTTGGTTGAGACAGAGGATGGGCTATTTCTGATATGTTGTGGTGCTGGTGGGAGCGGCTGTCACAATGACAAACTTTACTATCTTGAGGCCTATGAGACAGGAACCGTGTCGGCAGAAGAGATTACAGATATCATAGTGAGTCAGCTGTCGCAGGTAGCAGAAGTGCGCTTAGATGAGGCAGAAGAAAAAGTGCTGATTTATTCTAAGGAAGATGGGAAGGAAACTCTTGTTGGAAGCATACCGTTCACACCGGATCTAAAGAGAGAAGAGGTGGTTATTCTAAACGCAGGTTTTAACCTAAATCAGGTTAAGTTTGTAACAAGAGACGGCTTGCAGATGTCTGTGGGCGCTGGAGTGTTCGTGGAGGATGCCAACTTGCCAGAAGATGTGGTGTCTCTGCTTTTCAATATCAACGCGTCAGATGATTCGGCTGGTCATTTTGTGGTAGATGGAACGAGGATTCATGTGATTCTTTGTGGAACAGAAGAAGCGCAGACGAGGAATGAAACCGAAGAAAAAGACAAACTGGAAACAGAAATTCAATCCTTAATTGAGGAAGTGGAAGCGATTAAGATGTTACAAGAGCAGCTAATTCTTGCATATGAAAACACCTACGGCAAGTATATTCCATCAGATGTAGAGCCTGTGGGGGCTGTGGATGATTCAGTGTATCTGGCGTACACCATTCCAAGACTTCAGGTTAGCGAGGAAACAGATGAATATTATGTGATTCCTGTCATCTGGGATTTCCGCGTCTACAAAGAGACTGGGAAGATTACTAAGTATTACAATGGTATAGACCCATTGGAGACTGACTTCGACCCTATGGCAGAAGGAGCACTTGGGTTTGCTGGGTAAGGGTAATATGCTATGATAAGAGAATGAAAACACCGCAAAAGCGGAAAGGTTTTCATTCTCTTTTTTGTTATGTTATGTGTGTAGCTACAATACAAAGAAAGGAGCAGGAACGTGTACAAAGAACTGATACAGAAAAGTTTGGACTACATTGAGGACAATCTGAAAACTGAAATTCAGGCGCAGGAGCTTTGTCAGCTGGCGGGATTTTCGCTTTTTCATTATTACAGATTGTTCCAGATGGCAGTTGGTATGCCTGTGATGCAGTATGTGCTGCGTAGGAAGTTATTAAATGCTATCTACGAAATCAGCCTTGGAGACAAGATGATTGATGTGGCACTTGCATATGGGTTTGAAACACATGCAGGGTTCTATAAGGCCTTTAACAGAGAGTTTGGCATGACTCCAACACAGTTCCTTAAATCCTATAAGGTGAAAAAACCTTACCGAATTGATATTTTGAAGGAGGAACATATTATGGTCACACACAAAAAGGTAACAGAATTATTAAAAAACTGGGGCTTAGAAAAAGAGAAAGTCACAGACATTATCTATGAAGAGACAGGGAACAGAAGCGACAGCGCTTGCTATGTGGGAGAAGAATATGTGATGAAATTCTCTCCGAACCTTGGCAAAATCACAACCAATATTACGATATCTCGAAAACTGGACGAAATGGGGCTTCTGGTCTCGCTTCCAGTGAATACGTTGGCGGAAGAAGAGTTCATTATGGACGGGGAGTTATACTTTTGTCTTTATCGCCGAATCAAAGGAAGACAGCTTAAAGTAAGTAGTTTGTATGAAGAGGACATTCAGAGTAAAGCTCGATTTATTGGCGAAGTCATCGGACATTTGGACGAGGCACTTCGTGAAGTGGATGCATTGGTGGAAGCCCCCAATCTGTATGAGAGTGTAATTCATTGGGCACTGCCTAGTTTGAAGGATAGCATGCTAATTTTAGAAACGTGGATAAAGGAGTACAAAGAGGTTTTTGGCAAGGTATATGCACAACTTCCTAAACAGGTTATTCACAGAGATCCCAATCCAGGCAATATGATTATGGATGGGGATAAATGGGGTTTTATAGATTTTGAATTGAGCGAAAGAAATCTTCGTATTTTTGATCCATGTTATGCTGCGACAGCTATTCTTTCGGAAAGTTTTGTTCAAGGGGATAAAGAAAAAGGGGACAAATGGCTTCAGATATACCACAATATCATCCAAGGCTATGGAGACGTATTGAAGTTGTCAAAGGAAGAGAAAGTAGCAATCCCTTATGTGGTGATGTCCAATCAGTTAATTGCACTTGCATGGTTTGCAGGACAGGAAAAATACAAAGATATCTATGAGACAAATAAGAAGATGACGATTTGGCTACTTAATAGATTTGATGAATTGAAAGTGGAATAATGCTCCTTGGCTGTCATCCACATTTGCCCCAAGAAATTGAGTGCTACAAGGATAGATATATTGTGTATAGCATGGTGATTTTTGCTATGGTAGCGAGCGAATGCCGTCAATAAAACAATAACACTTTATTCCAGCAGATTGTAGTGAGAAAAAATTAAGTTAATTTTTAAGTTGCTTGACAAATAACGAAATAATGATAAAATGTATTCAATCACGATAAACAAGTTTACCGTAAATGCGTTTATCGTGGCGGGGAGTTTTATATTTGAAGGAGGAAGAGAAATGCCAAGTTCACCTAAGATTTCCAAACAGCTGATGCTTAAGACGGCGTTTGAGATGTTGTGCGAAGAAGGATATTCCGCTATCAACATTAAGACGCTTGCCAAGAAAATAGGTTGTTCTACACAGCCTATTTCAAGACATTTTGGTAGCATGGATGGTCTTAGAAAAGAATTGCTAGATTACTGCATTGGCTTTCTCGAATCTTTCTTTCAGATTGAGGGGGATACGGCGTTTGATATTGTAATGGGAATATCTAGAGGCTATATAGAAGTCGCATTCCAGTATCCGAATTTGTATAAATATTTTTATATGAGCGAGCAGGACGGAGAACGAATGAGTATGATAGCTCAGACGCTCAGATTGACCAATTATAATAAATTGATAGAGCGACTTGAGAAGGAGCATCAGATTGGTACAAAGGAAGCGGCCCAGTTTGTAGACAATATGACTTTTTATGTTCATGGCATTGCTTCTTACGTGGCAGTAGACTTTGGATCCTACACAAAGGAAGAGATGTGTAAGCGCATTGAAAAGGCAGGAGAAAGCTTTCTGACTCAAGCAAAATCTATCAACTAAGAAACCTTAAATACACGATACTTGCAGAGAGGAGAACGTAAATGAAACTGTTGAAAAATGTTAGTATTAAGTGGAAATTATTAGTTCCAATTATGGTGTTAGCTTTCCTGTTTTTAATTACATGTATTCAATCAAATATAGCTACAGGAATGATGATTGATTATTCCGAGCAGATTGCACAGCATCTGACAGAAAAAAGTCCGGAAGTAGAAGAGCTTCTTGAAAAACAGGCAGCGTTAAATGCTGGAATGAGCAGTTCCAATACAACCAAAATCGTGATGGCTGTAGTAGCAACCTTTTTGACGATTATGGTAGCGGCTATGGGTGTAATTCAGCCGTTGGTTGCCATGAATCGCAAGTTAAAAGACATTATTAGCGGTATTGAATCTGGAAACGGAGACTTGACTCAGAGAGTGAAGGTGAAAGGCAAAGACGAGATTGGCCAGTTGGCAGTAGGCATCAATGCGTTCATAGAGTCTTTGCAGGAAGTGATGGTCGAGGTTACAGATAGTTCTGACAAGTTGGAAAATGTTGTAAACAATGTAGTAGACAAGGTTGGAACCGTTAATCGAGAGGCTACAGACATTTCCGCAGTGATGCAGGAACTGGCAGCCACCATGGAGGAAATTTCTGCTTCTACCATCAATATTCGAGAGAATACACAGGGGGCAAGCGATGGAGTAAACGTGCTTGCTGGTGCTAGCGAAGACTTAGTGGCTTATGCAGACTCTATGAATCAGAGAGCGTCTGAATTGGAAAGCAAAGCAGAAGAGAACAAACAGACTACCAGTACGGTGGTGGGTGAGAATATCTCCAAATTGGAACGGGCAATGGAGGACAGCCGAAAGGTTGAACAGATCAATGAATTGACCAACCAGATTTTGTCCATATCCAGCCAGACCAACTTACTTGCACTAAATGCGTCTATTGAGGCGGCTAGAGCAGGCGAAGCGGGAAGAGGCTTTGCGGTTGTAGCAGAAGAGATTCGACAGCTGGCAGATTCTAGTAAGGCAACAGCTGACAATATCCAGGAGATTAACCAGTTTGTTATTGCAGCGGTTAAAGAACTGATAGAGAGTTCTAAGGTAATCGTTGATTACATCAACAAGGTTATTTTGCCAGATTATGATGGATTCGTAGATTCTGGTAAGCAGTACAACGAAGATGCAGCTCATGTAAAAGAAATCGTTACTCAGTTCAATGAGATGGCAGCAAAACTGCAGGGTTTGGTTGACAGCGTAACTCACATGGTGGGTGAAATCACGATTGCTATTGAAGATAGCACTAAGAGTGTGACCGAAGTTACAGAAAGTGCTACTGTTCTTGCAGAAGAGATAGATGTGGTAGCAGATGAAATGAAGGACAATAAGGCAGTAGCAGATGCCCTTCATGCTCAGACAGTTAAATTCACAAGTTAATCGGGGTGGGAGATTGAAATACATCTTTCCAATCAAAGAAGTGTCAAGACTATGCTTGACACTTCTTTTTTTCGGTGCTAGAATGGCTCAAACAAGATTGGAAAGTTTTTTCAATCGAATATATATGACGAGGTACCGTATTATGTTCAATCATCAGTTGGCCAAACTGAATAGGGACGACGATAGGTAGCGTTTGTATCTGTGTGAATTCATAGGTACAAGCGCTAATTGTGTTGTGCCTATGTGGAATATATATATACATTTTGTAGATAGCCACATTGGTAAAGTTTAAAAATATACTTTGCTCATGTGGTTTTTTTGTTGCTGAAGCGGCGGAGACCATATAGGGAACCGTCGCTATTTTTTTCTCATGAGCATTTGAAAGAGGGTGATCTTGTGGGACATAAAGACGATGTTCTGATGGATGGAAAATTGTGCATGGCGGAATGATCGCAAAGGTAAGCACAAAGGAATGAACAAGGAAAAAGAAGATAAGAAAGGGATCGTAATATGATGAATAAAGAGACGATAAATAGAGAAATAGTGAATAGAAAAACGATGATGAATGAAAGCACCATGACTACAGAAGAACTTGCAAAATATATAGGTGAGATAGTACACATACATGGAAGTATTTATAAGATTCGAAAAATGAAAGGCTTTTCTTTTGTGCTACTTCGAACTGGCAGGGAGGTTGTGCAGTGCGTAGCAGAGCAGGGCATAGAATTGCCTTTAGAGGAAAGCTGCGTAGAGATGGAGGCCGAGGTGGTTTCGGAGGAGAGAAGTAAGCTGGGCTTTGAACTTCACATACAGGCAATTCGGGTCCTCAGTAGTCCTGCCGCACCGTCGCCAATCGTAATCAATCAGAAGTTGGTGGAAGCATCGCTGGAGAATCAACTTGATTTTAGACCTATTACACTCCGCAATCAAAAACAGAGAGCAATCTTTAAACTGCAGGAAGGTATATGCAGAGGCTTTCGAGAATTTCTGTATAATCATAGTTTTACAGAAATTCATACGCCTAAATTGGTGAAAGAAGGGGCTGAGGGCGGCGCCAATATATTTGGACTCAATTATTTTGGGCAGCAGGCTTATCTCGCACAAAGTCCTCAGTTTTACAAGCAGATGATGGTAGGCGTATTTGAGAGGGTGTTTGAGATAGGTCCTGTATTTCGAGCAGAAAAACATGACACTTCCAGACACTTAAATGAATATACCAGTGTGGATTTTGAGATGGGATATATTCAATCCTTTGAAGAGATTATGAAGATGGAAGAGGAGATGCTGAAATATACATTTACTTTTTTACAGGAGCACTATAGACAAGAATTGGAAATTTTGCAGATTGCTTTGCCGGTGATACAATCCATACCATCTATTTCATTTCGCGAAGCCAAGAGGAAGATTTCGAAGGCTTACAATCGCCCAATCAAGGATTGGGAGGACTTTGAACCGGAAGAAGAAAGGCTTCTGTATGAGTTGTTTGTCAAAGAAACAGGAAGCGAGTTTGTATTTGTGACCCATTATCCTAGTGCCAAAAGACCCTTTTACGCAATGGATTCGGAAGGGAATGGTGGGAATGGAACAAGTGAGGCGGGTCAGGTTGAGAAACTAGGCTCTGTGACAGAAAGTTTCGACCTTCTTTTTAGAGGACTTGAGATTACGACCGGTGGTCAAAGAATTCATGAGTATGGAAAACAGCTTGCTAAGATGAAAGCCAGAAACATGAATCCGGAGCAATTTGAAAGTTATTTGATGATGCACAAGCATGGCATGCCACCTCATGGAGGCTTGGGACTGGGCCTGGAACGCTTTACCTGCAAATTGCTTGGATATGAGAATGTCAGATACACAACCCTTTTCCCAAGAGACATCAACCGCCTTGTGCCATAAAGGATGGGCGATTGCTTAGCACCGAGAAGGAGATGCGGATGAGCTTGTGGTGTGATGAAAAATGAAAATGATGATTTCAATTTAGGAAGACAGATGGTAAAATGGGAGAGAGATGCAAGATTAAGCTAGTTAGGAGAACTATAAGATGACTTTTACAACGAATGAGGCCTCAAAGGGGAAACACCCATGGTATGAGGAGGCCATCTTTTATCACATTTATCCACTGGGACTAACAGGCGCGCCCACAGAGAATGCCTACGGCAAGCCAGAGCACAGGCTTTTGGAACTGTTGCCATGGGTTTCTCATATCGCAAAACTAGGGTTCACCGGTCTTTATATTGGACCGCTTTTTGAGTCGGTGGGACATGGATATGAGACCACAGACTATCGTAAGTTAGATAGCAGGTTGGGGACTAACGAGGATTTGAAACAGTTTGTTTCTGCTTGCCATGAGCAAGGGATCAGAGTGATTTTGGACGGAGTGTTTAATCATACTGGTCGAGACTTTTTTGCTTTTCAGGATCTCAAGGCCAACCGAGAGAATTCCCGTTACAAGGATTGGTACTGCAATGTAAACTTTGGCGGAAACAATTCCTATGGCGATGGTTTTTCCTACGAGAACTGGGGCGGCTATGACTTGCTGGTAAAACTCAATCAGCGAAATCCAGAAGTAAGGGACTATATCTGTGATGTAATGGAATTCTGGGTGAGTGAGTTCGATATTGACGGGATTAGGCTGGATGCAGCAGATGTACTTGATTTTGAGTTTATGAAAGCGCTTCGCCAAAAAGCTGATATGGTAAAGCCAGACTTTTGGCTGATGGGAGAGGTGATTCACGGAGATTACACCAGATGGGTAAATCAGCAGACTCTGCATTCTGTCACCAACTACCAGCTTCACAAAGCTCTTTATTCAGGCCACAACGATCACAACTATTTTGAAATTGCACATACCGTGAAGTATTTGCAGGAGAAATTTGCGGGGAGATTGCAGGATTTTCATTTGTACAATTTTGTGGATAATCACGACGTGGAGCGCATATATACGAAGCTTACAGACAAGGCTCATATGACACCAGTGCATATCCTTCTTTATACACTTCCAGGGGTTCCATCAGTGTATTATGGCTCGGAGTTCGGCATTGAGGGCAAGAAGGAAAGATTTTCCGATGCATCCTTGCGCCCAGCGCTTTGTTTAAAGGATTTTGAAGAGGCTTTGAATGGATATGGCCAGATGGGGCAATTGGTTCGTTTGATTGCTAGATTGGGCGAGGTGCGAAAGAGTGTGAAAGCCTTGTCCTTTGGAGATTTTAAGGAGCTTATGTTGACCAATCGCCAGTATGCGTTTCGCAGGGATTATATGGGTGAGTCGGTGATAGTGGCAGTGAACAATGATGCGGGAAGCGTAGGTGTGAGACTACCAGTACCTTCTCAAGGGGTATCTTCTAAAGGGAACTCTGTAGCACAATATGAAGGAACATCTTTGTCAGCTGAGCAGGAATCATTCCATGGCATGCGATATGTTGGCGTCTTGTCAGGAAAGATGGTAGATGTGTACGATGGCCATATAGAAGTAGAGATTCCAGGAAATGGTGGCGAAGTCTGGGTGCCTTGCGACGTAGAGCGATGGGAGTTAGAGACTGAGGCTGTCGCAGTAGAAACATGGAGCCAGACAGTTCCCGAGGCTCCTCTTGTGGAGGAGGCTAATGCCGAAGAAACTGCGACCGCAGAACCCGTTGCTACCGAGGTTTCTGTGCTACAAGAACCTGTGACTGAGCCGCATGATGAGAAATCTCTTGCTTACGAATTTGTAGCAGGAGAATTTGAGGAAGAGAATTCTTCCGCTGAGAGTTCTACTGCCGAAGATGATATTCCTTGGCACAAATTCTACGAAGAAATGACTGTGGAAGAATTGCAGCGTGTCATCTATGCTAAGATGAAAGCCAATGGACCTGTCACAGATCGAATGTATCAAGATATCGTTGAAAATGTGTACCATGATTCTTTGGTGAATTGGGCAAAGAGCTTTCGCTAAAGCGGTGGTATCATAAAAATCGTTTGAAAAGGAGGATTGCTATCCTCCTTTTTTGCATATAGGGCAAACTGAAAAAAACAAACCAATCTAAAAAACAAACCATTTTTGTGCTAGAAAGAAATGCTTACAATAAACGCAAAGAAATGATTTCGAAAGGATATTGAGGCAGAAAATGAAAAAGGGAAAAGAAATCCACAGAAAAATCAAATCAGTAGTGGCTATGGTGTTACTGCTGGCAATGGTATGCACAGGCTGTGCGGGAACAAATAATCCAACGACAGGAGAGATACAAGAGCAGCCTATTAGCAATGCAGAAGAATCGAAACAAACAGAGAGTCAGCAGAAGGATGAATCCTCGGTAGATAAATCGGTCTATATGGACCCAACGAAAAGTGTGGAGGAGAGGGTAGAGGCTCTGCTTGCACAGATGACCTTGGAAGAGAAAGTGGCTCAGATGGTACAACCTGAACAGAATGGCATTTCTCTAAGTGATATCACCAAGTATGGCGTTGGCTCTGTGCTCAGTGGTGGAGGCTCCGCACCATCTACAGGAAACGATGCGGAAGATTGGCAGAAGCATATTAACAAGATCAAGCAGGCAGCGCTAAATAGCCGTCTTGGTATTCCACTAATCTATGGTGTAGATGCAGTCCATGGACACAGTAATATCTACGGAGCAACCGTATTTCCTCACAACATAGGTCTTGGTGCAGCAGACGACGAAGACTTGATGATGCGCATGGGTGCTATCGTTGCCGCAGAGGTAAGGGCGACTGGAATTCAGTGGACTTTTGCGCCTACATTGGCAAATCCACAGAATGAATTGTGGGGTAGAACCTATGAAGGCTTCGGAGAAGAGGAAGAATTAGTGGCAAGACTTGGTGCTGCCTTTGTAAAGGGTGCTCAGGGGGAATTGGGAACAGAAGACTTTTTGGCAGACAGACACGTGGTCGCAACTGCCAAACACTATATTGGTGAAGGCTATACAGTGGCAGGAACTAACCAGGGTGATGTTCAAATGTCAGCGGAAGAGTTTGATGCACTTTTACACGATACCCTCCTTATACCATACAAGGCAGCAGTGGATGCAGGAGTGCAGACTGTTATGGCATCCTTTAACAGTGTAA
Organism: Lachnospiraceae bacterium; assembly: GCA_017453065.1. Taxonomy (GTDB): domain Bacteria; phylum Bacillota; class Clostridia; order Lachnospirales; family Lachnospiraceae; genus Acetatifactor. Next base: position 85,388 of record JAFTKW010000004.1, read on the forward strand.
ACGGACTGAAATGCCATGAAAATAAATATCTCCTTACAGATGTATTAAAGGGCGAGCTTGGATTTGAGGGATTTGTTGTTGGAGACTACAATGGAGCCCAGCAGGTTAGTGGTGCCAATTACAAAGAGCAGATTGTAAACTGTGTAAATGCTGGCGTAGATATGTTGATGGAGCCATACTCCTGGAAGGATGTAATCAAGCATTTGACTAAGGCTGTAGAAGAGGGGCTGGTTTCTCAAGAAAGAATTGATGATGCTGTGCGCCGTATATTGACAGTAAAATTTGAGGCTGGTCTTTTTGAAGAGGAAATAGGTGGAGCAACAGAACTGGAACTTCTCTCACAGTTTGGCGCTGATGAGCATAGAGAAGTCGCCCGCGAGGCAGTGCGCAAATCTATGGTGTTACTTAAAAATGACGAAGTGAATGGAAAGACAGCCATGGAGGCACTTCAAAATAGCACCAATATCTTGGTGGTGGGCTCCAAAGCAGATGATATCGGAGCTCAGTGTGGAGGATGGACCATTTCTTGGCAGGGTAGCACAGGCAATATAACAGAAGGTACGACGATACTTAAAGGTCTGCAGAATGCAGCAGGCTCCAGAAATATCAGTTACAGTGCAGATGGACAGATTGACGGTGATGAGGACGCTATTCTTGTAGTGGTGGGAGAGTCACCATACGCAGAGACTAGCGGCGACAGAAGCACATCTACCTTGACCATTACCAATGATGACAAGGCGCTATTAAAGGATATGGAGGAATCTATAAAAGACGCTAAAGCAAAAGGCATTCCTGTTATTATGATGCTTCTCAGCGGAAGACCATTGACCATTGCTGACTATGTGGATCAGTTTGATGCTATTGTGGCAGCATGGCTTCCAGGCAGTGAAGGCGACGGCGTAGCAGATGTACTGCTTGGCGAGTATGACTTTACAGGAACTTTGACTTATACCTGGCCATGGTATGCATCGGATATCGATACGAAATTTGATGAGGAAAAAGAAGCAAATATTCTGTTTAAATATGGAACTGGCTTAACCAAGAACGGAACTTCTTTGAAGGCAGAGGGAACGGTGACAATTGGACTAAAGCCAGAAAAGACAGAAGAAGAGATTGCGGCTATCAAGGCAGGAAGTATTGATCTGGAGTCTACAGAGTATGTGCTGGAGGCGGAAAACTACAATTCCAATTCCTATTTGGTTACCACAGGAAATGAGAACAACATTACCTTTGTGGAAAACTGGGGTACCGAGTGGGCCAATGCGAAATGGGATGTTTGGATTCCGCAAGCAGGCAATTATACCTTGCACTTTTATATTGCGGCAGCGAAAGACAGCAACAGCGTATCCATTTACTATGCGTCTCCAAATATTACAGATGATGGAAATGCCAACAGAACCGTAGTGCCAATGACCAAGACAGCGGATATGATGACCTATGAAGATTTTACCTTGGATGTTTATTTGGACAAAGGTAGCTATGAATTCAAATTTATGACGGACCGAAAGAATGGGGCCGATTTTAGACTGGACCGCATCTGGTTTGAATACAAGTAAATAGAAAATTTGCAGAGACAAATCCCAGCACAAATGGACAGACTGTGGGCATATGATAAAGAAAAATAATCTTTGAGGAAAATATGTCAGAAGATGCTTTTTTAAATGGAATATCTCAGCCCACTAAGCGTCCCATTGCCCAAGCTATACTCAAGGGTAGTCCTCAGTTTCCAGAGGTAAACGGGACGGTACAGTTCTTCCAAATGGGGCAAGCTGTCCTAGTAATGGCAGAGGTATTTGGTTTGCCAGATGGCAAGGTTAGGCCTTGTCAGCAACCAGTTTTTGCATTTCACATTCATGAAGGAGGCAGTTGCTCCGGAAATAGGATGGATTATTTTGCAAACGCAAAGAATCATTACAATCCAGGTGGTTGTATGCATCCGTTTCACGCAGGAGATATGCCTCCTCTTTTTGGTGTTCAGGGATATGCTTTTATGCAGTTTTTGACAGATCGTTTCACTGTCAGAGAAGTCTTAGGAAAAACGGTGATCGTTCATGAGGGAGTAGACGACTTTACAACACAGCCTTCGGGAAATGCTGGAGCCAAAATAGCCTGCGGTGTCATTGAGAGGTTACGCAACTAATGGTATAATAAAACCAACGATACACTGCATTTTATTGCGAAGGAGAAATCTATGGGTAAAATCAAGAAAACCACAGACAAATTGCTTCAGATAGTGATTGATCAGGTCATGGGAAATGGCTTGATGCAGGAAGAGACTGTAGCGGTAGGAGAAAAACACATCACCCCTGGGATGCCAGAACTTGCTATGGAGTGTGCGGCAGAGGGAGTTGTTTTGCTACGCAACAATGAGCGAACTCTGCCGCTGTCAGCACAGGAGAAGGTGGCTGTCTTTGGCCGCTGCCAACTGGATTGGTTTTATGTAGGGTACGGAAGTGGAGGAAATGTACATCCGCCATACCAAGTATCCCTGATGGAAGGCTTGCGAAATCAAGGCGTGAAATATGACCAACTTTTGGCAGATATTTATGATGAATGGTGCCACAAATCCCAAAATGAAGCAGACCACGGATGGTGGGGACATTGGCCTTATTTTCATCCTGAGATGCCTTTGGGAAAAGAACTTGTACAGCAGGCTGCAAACAGATGCGGTAGTGCTTTGGTGGTGCTTGGTCGAGCTGCAGGTGAGGATAGAGAGAATAAGCTGGAGCCAGGTAGCTATTATCTGACAAAGGAAGAAAAACAGATGCTTCAGCTGGTGCAGGAGCATTTTAGCAAGATTGTGCTACTGTTAAACTGTGGCAATATCATAGATTTAGAATGGTTGGAACACTATCCTGCGCAAGCCGTGCTTTATGCGTGGAATTTGGGACAGGAGAGCGGAAATGCTATAGGAAAGATTCTGACAGGTGAAATTAACCCATCTGGAAGATTGGCAGACAGTGTGGCCAAGAAATATGAGGATTACCCAAGTGCAGCGTACTTTGGTGGGAAAGAATTCAATAATTATACAGAAGATATCTTTGTGGGATATCGCTATTTTGAAACCTTCCATCCAGAGAAGGTGCTATATCCCTTTGGCTTCGGACTTTCCTACACATCTTTTGAGATGAAAGGAGAGTTGCTTGGCAGCACAGAAGGAAAAGTTTCCGTTTCAGTGACAGTAGCCAATACGGGGGCAGCAGCAGGCAAACAAGTGGTGCAGATTTACGTCACACCACCACAGGGGAAACTTCCAAAAGAGAAAAAGAGATTGGTGGCTTTTTCTAAAACAAAACTGCTGGCACCAGGCGAAAGCCAAACGCTTACTTTTGAACTTAAGGATATGGATTTGGCATCCTACGATGATAGCGGCGTGACAGGATACAAAGATGCCTTTGTGTTAGAAGCGGGCAGTTATGAAATTTTGATTGGAGCAAATAGCAGAGAAACAGTCAAAGTGGGAGCAGTTGTCAAATCGGAAACTGTCCTGACATTACAGTGCAGCGATATTTGTGTGCCAAATGAGAAAACCCCATTTATGGTGCTTTCGCAGGAAGGGATGCAGCCAGCTCATTTGGGAGGAAGAGATCTTCGCAAGCGTATTTTGGACCAAATGCCTGTGGAGATTCCAGTTACCGGGGATAAGGGCATAAAACTGACAGATGTAAAAGCAGGAAAGTATACCTTAGAAGAGTTTGTGGCGCAGTTGACAGACAAAGAATTGTCCGATTTAACCCATGGTGAGGGTGCCATGAATTCGCCCCTTGGAGTTTCGGGAAATGCAGGGATATTTGCAGGTATTACACCACAACTTAGAGAGAAGGGAATTCCAGTGGTGGTGACAGCGGATGGACCTGCAGGCTTGCGTCTGAATACCTATACAACTCTGCTTCCATGTGGAACAGCCGTAGCCTGTACTTGGAATCAGGAACTGGTGGAGCGAATCTTTGTGAAGATGGGAGAGGAGTGCCAATATTTTGGGGTGGATGTGCTTCTTTCTCCTGGAATGAATATACATAGAAATCCACTTTGTGGAAGAAATTTTGAATACTATTCGGAGGACCCTATCCTCAGTGGGAAGATTGCAGCAGCAGCCGTACGAGGTATCCAGAGAAAGGGTGCCAGTGCTTGTCCAAAACATTTCGCCTGCAACAATCAGGAGGTAAATCGAAATCACAATGATAGCCGTTTGAGTCAAAGAGCATTGCGCGAAATCTATTTAAAGAACTTTGAGATTTGTGTCAAAGAAGGCAAGCCATTAAATTTGATGACCAGTTACAACAAGATCAATGGTGTGTGGGCGCATTACAACTATGATTTGGTAACCACAGTGCTCCGAAAGGAATGGGGATATGAAGGAAATGTGGTCACTGACTGGTGGATGCGCAAGTCTGTCAGCCCAGAGTTTCCGTTGCTGCGTGACAACGCCTATCGTGTCAGAGCACAGGTGGATGTATTGATGCCAGGAAACGGCTTTTATACCGAAAAAGGGTACAAGTTTGACAAGGCCCAGCTTAAGTCCTTAGGAAAGCCAGATGGAATTCAGAGAACAGAGCTTCAAAGATGTGCCATGAATGTACTTCGCTTTGCGCTTACGCGCTTGATTTAGAAGTTGTTTTAGTGTTTTTTTTTGACTTGGATTATTTTGTCCAAAATGGAAAAACATATTGCAATAGTAGGAGAGATTCACGTATACTGATATCTGGTGTGGTTTCGGTATAGAAGGGAAACTACAATAGAAAAGATGTAGAAGAAAGGTAGGAAGTAACGTATGTACGCAACTTTCTGGGCGCTCCTTCCGCCCATTATCGCAATTGCATTGGCACTTATCACCAAAGAAGTATACAGTTCGTTGTTTATAGGTATTTTGGTTGGTGGATTGTTCTATGCAGGTTTTAATTTAGAAGGAACATTGACACACATTGTAAACGAGGGATTCATTACAGTTCTCTCTGATTCATGGAATGTAGGTATTCTGATTTTCCTTGTTATCTTGGGTGCTATGGTTAGCATGATGAACAAGGTAGGTGGTTCTGCGGCATTTGGTCAGTGGGCACAGAAACATATCAAGAGTGCAGTGGGAGCACAGCTTGCAACTGTCGCACTTGGAGTTTTGATTTTTGTAGACGACTATTTCAACTGCCTTACTGTAGGTAGTGTTATGAAGCCTGTAACAGACAAGCACAACGTTTCCAGAACGAAATTGGCTTACATCATTGACGCTACAGCAGCGCCAGTTTGTATTATTGCACCAATCTCTTCCTGGGCAGCAGCTGTGACTGGATTTGTAGATGGCGCAGATGGACTTAATTTGTTTGTAAGCTCTATTCCTTATAACTATTATGCAATACTTACATTGGTATTCATGATTGCGTCTATATTGATGAAAGTAGATTTGGGTTCTATGGGGGACTATGAGCGTTTGGCAAAGCGCATGGGATCTACGGCTGGATGTGCAGTGGAAAACGCAGTTTCAGATGAAAAAGATGAGCAGGGTAAGGGTACAGTAATTGATTTGGTACTGCCTATCATTGTTTTGATTGTTTCCTGCGTAATCGGTATGATTTATACAGGTGGTTTCTTCGAGGGTGTTGACTTTATCACTTCTTTCTCTGATAGTGATGCTTCTCTCGGATTGGTGCTGGGATCATCTATCGCACTGATTATCACCATTTTGTTCTATCTGGTTCGTGGTAGACTTCCATTTAGAAAGATGATGGAAGCGATTCCGGATGGTTTTAAGGCAATGGTTCCAGCAATATTGATTTTGACTTTTGCTTGGACTTTGAAAGCTATGACAGATAGTCTTGGTGCAGCAGTTTATGTTGAGACTATGGTTAAGACGTACGCATCAGGGTTTACAATGTTTATTCCAGCAATCATCTTTGTGGTAGCTTGCCTGCTTGCGTTTGCAACAGGTACATCATGGGGAACATTCGGTATCCTGATTCCAATCGTAGTAGGTATCTTCTCTCAGACAGATTATACTATGATGATTATTTCCATTTCTGCTTGTATGGCAGGTGCTGTTTGCGGTGATCATTGTTCACCTATCTCAGATACTACCATCATGGCGTCCGCTGGGGCACAGTGTGACCATGTAAAGCATGTAAGCACTCAAATGCCATATGCCGTAGTTGTGGCAATTATATCTTTTGTCACCTATATTGTGGCAGGCTTCCTTAAGAATCCGGTGGTTTGTTTGCTGATTGGTATCGCATTGTCCATCGGAACCTTGCTTGCAGTCAAGATTATTTATGCTGACAAAGCTACAGACTAAGTAAAATTGGGGTTAAATTAGCTGTAGGGATGTAAATAACAGCTTTGGCTGTAAGGAAGAAATTGAACTGTGGGGACAGTCAATCGTTTAGGAGGTTTTATAAGTGTTTTTCAAAAAACAAAAAAGCAATGTATTGAGCGAGGACAAAAATTTACTACTCGAAGCAATGGAACGGGCCATTGCAGGGGATTATTCTCCAATTGATGCTACTTCTTTTCACGATCCGGAGGTGGCAGAAAAGTACAATGAAGTGCTGAGAGCGACCGTGAAGAACTACAATTATCTGGTGATGCGACTGAATGATTCTATGACTAGAATCGGTGATAGTTCTTGCGTGAAAAACATGATTGAGGAAGTGAATTCCCAATCTTTTGCAATCAATGACATGAGAGGTGCCAGTCAGGATTTGGGGGACTCCATTCAGAACATTCAGACTGCAGTGCAGGATATTCAGCAGAATACGCACAAGGTAATGCAGGCTTCCGAAGAGAGCCTGGAAGATATGGAAGAGTGTGTAACTATTGTAGATGATTCCGTAGCCCAGGTTCAGAGCATCAACGAACAGATTTTGTCTTTCAAGGATAAGGCAGAAAAAATTCATGAAATTATAGATATGGTAAAGAAGGTAGCTTCTAAGAGTGGATTATTGGCTCTTAATGCATCCATTGAAGCGGCTCGAGCTGGTGAAGCAGGAAGAAGTTTTGCTGTGGTTGCAAACCAGATTAAAGATTTGTCTGCAAATACTTCTGCATCCGCAGATGATGTTGAGAAATATGTAGTAGAATTGATGAGTGGAATTGATGCACTGACAGAGGCTGTTGGTGAGACCACAGGTAAGTTGCAGACAGGACATGAAAGCGTTCACAAGACCATCGACTATATTACAGAGATGAATAGCCAGCTTGGCAGTGTGGGCGAAGATATTGACCGAATTTACGAGGAAATCAATACACAGTCTGCGCTGACTCAGAATTTTGTGGCAGCCATTGATTCCATGGCAGACAGTTATGAGAATTTGTCTCAGGATTGTTTTGACACAGGAGCTCATTTATACCGTATTTCCCGTGATGTGGACAAGTCTAGAAGTGACTTGGCCCGCAAGGGTGCGATACTTACAACCATGGATTGGCTTACTGTATTTGAGATTGATCACTTTATCTTTACATGGCGTCTGTACAACAATCTGATTGGATTTGAGAGTTTGACTTTGCAGCAGCTTAACAATCCGAAGGGCTGTAAACTGGGCAAATGGCTTGGCGCTCAGACAGACAAAAATGTGACAAGTACACCTGAGTTTAAGGCTGTTGTAGAAGCGCATGAAAAAATACATACTTATGCAGTTGAGTCTTGGCATGCCAAGGACAGAGATGACAGAGAAGCTGCTCTTGCAAACTTCAATCTGGCGTACGATGCATATGAGAAATTTACAAAGACTATGAAATCTCTTCGTGGAGTATTTCAGAGATTGGGAGATACGGACGCGACAGTGATTTAATAGAAGTCTAATTTCATAGAAACAAATAAGAAAAGGAGCAAATCTTTGGATTTGCTCCTTTTTGAATATATATGTGAGCAATCGGTAGTTATGTATATCAAGGGAAAACAATAGACTGTCTTGCTTCACATATATACCTCTGTTAAAATAAATTCAGTAGCGGAAGGCTGCCAAAAGAAATTGGAAGGGACAGGTTAGGTTACAAGCTTGGCAGAAAGAGTGTCAAATAGATAAGTCCTTTTAGGCATGAAAAGGAAAAGACAGTGAATATACATAGAGGGATGACCAAATTAAAGTTAATAGGATGTGTGATATTGTTGGGGATGACCTGTTATGGCTGTGCACAAAAAGAGGAAGCATTAGGCCCATTGGACCAGTTAGACCAAATGGAAGAAAAGAAGCAAAACCAGATGGAACAGGGCGATGACCATGAGTTTTCAGATGAAGGCAACATGGGGGACAAAAAAGCGGATAGCCAGACGGATGGGGATTTTACCTGGGAAGATTATGCTTGGGAGATGATTCCCGGAGATCTTACCATGGAAAATCTGCTGGTAACGGCTCTTAGTCCCGTGGGACAGACCATGTATATCTGGGGTGGAGGCTGGAACGAAGAAGACACAGGGGCAGGTATAGATGCACGAACCTTGGGGTTAAGTCCCAGATGGGCAGAGTTTGCGGCTGTGCAGACCAAAGAATATGACTATTATGATTACAAATACCAGATTCATGACGGACTGGATTGCTCAGGATACATAGGGTGGCTGGTCTACAATCTTTTTGAAACCGAAGATGGGAAAGAAGGCTATGTGATGAAGTCCAGTGAGATGGCGGAGGATTTTGCCAAGCGAGGCTGGGGAACCTTTACCCCTGCAGAGCAAGTGACAGACTGGGAACTGGGAGATGTCATGAGCATGAAAGGACATGTTTGGCTTTGTCTTGGCATGTGTCAGGATGGAAGCGTACTGATTCTGCATTCCAGTGTAACAGGGGTCAGCGTCTGTGGAACCAACCTGCCTGAGGGTGAGGAAAGTGAGGCAGTGAGATTGGCCAAAGACTTTATGAGTACCTGCTATCCGGAGTGGTATGAAAGATATCCAAATTGTGGTAGATCACATGACTATCTAGTGAAATCCGGACAGTTTCGCTGGAGTGATGAAATCCTCAAAGACAGCTGGAAGCTAAAGGCGTATTCAGCGGCGGATTTGCTGGCTTCATTGAAGAAAAAGCTCCTTGCGAATTAGTCTGCTATAAACTATAATGAAGAAGTATAAATAATTCAAATGAGGAGGGTTTTTTTAATGAAAACATGTACTAAATGTGGCGCTTCATTAGAAGATGCAGCAGCTTTTTGCAACGTATGCGGACAGCCAACAGGCGCACCAGCAACACCTGGAGTAGCTCCAGCACCTGCACCTGCAGTTCCAGCGTTTGATCCTTACGATCACACTCACGAGTTTGACGCAAAGGATATCTCTGACAACAAAGTGATTGCAATGTTGGTTTATCTGATGGGAATTATTGGTGTAATCATTGCATTGCTTGCTAGTTCTACATCTCCATATGCGGCATTCCACGTAAGACAGAGTCTTAAGTTTACAGTAGTTGAAACATTGTTAGGATTGGTGTCCATCCTTCTTTGCTGGACGATTATCGTTCCTATCGCTGTGGCTGTGTTCTGTGTGGTGCTCTTTGTATGTAAGATTATTTGCTTCTTTTCTATTTGCAAAGGAAAAGCGAAGGAAGCTCCAATTATCTGTAAATTGAATTTCCTCAGATAATTACTTGTGAATTCATGACCCGTGGACTTCTTTCCACGGGTCATTTTGTGATGGCGACGAGGCAAGCGCTATCGTGCTTGCACAAAATAGCATTTGCCGACCGCTCATCAGAGCGAGATTCGCGGAGCGTATCTCGTCTCTGTGATGGCGACGAGAAAATCTGAAGAGGTGTCTATGAAAACAAACTTTAAAATGTTGATTAGTTATGACGGGACCAGATATCAAGGCTGGGAGAGACAAAAGAATACAGAAATGACCATTCAGGGAAAACTGGAGTCCGTATTGTCTCTGATGACAGGAAGTCTTGTGGAAGTGATTGGCTCTGGACGAACAGATGCGGGTGTACATGCCAAGGGTCAGGTGGCCAATGCGCATCTTGAAACCGACAAAAGACCAGAGGAAATAAAAGACTATTTAAACCAGTACCTTCCAGAAGATATTTGTGTTAGAGAAGTAAAAGTAGCGTCAGAGCGTTTTCATAGTAGATACAATGCTCTTGGAAAGACCTATAAGTATACCTGTTACATTGGCAATGGGAAGCCTGTCTTTGACCGCAAATATGTATATGTGGTAGATGAGTATCTGGATATAGACAAGATGAGAGATGCGGCAAAAGCACTTGTTGGCACTCATGATTTTGCTAGTTTTTGTAGCAATCCCAAGATGAAGAAATCTACCGTCCGACAGGTGGACAGGATTTCCATAGACCAGGAAGGTGATTATCTGATTTTTACTTATCATGGAAATGGTTTTTTGCATCATATGGTGCGTATATTGACAGGAACCTTGCTTGAGGTTGGTATGGGCAAACGAAGTGCGGATTCTATGGGAGAATTAATAGAGGCGAAAAAGCGATCCTTGGCTGGATTTACCGTTCCGGCGCAGGGCCTTTGTATGATAGAAGTGGATTACTAGGAAACAATATTGGACCTAGGGAGATTATACATTCATAAAAAGGAGATGTAGTGCTATGTACAAAAAATATAAAAGAATTTTTACCATAGTGATAGATTCTATGGGAATAGGTGCAATGCCTGATGCGGCAGAGTATGGAGATTATGATGTAGATACTCTGGGACATATTGCAGATTCCAGAGAAACCTTTCAGATTCCCAATCTGCAGAAATTAGGGTTAGCCAATTTGCATCCATTAAAGCAGGTTCAGGCGGTAAGTCAGCCTATGGCTTACTTCGGAGCACTTCGAGAAAAAAGTACAGGAAAAGATACAATGACAGGACACTGGGAGATGATGGGGCTTCATGTAACCACACCTTTCAAGACCTTTACAGAAACTGGGTTCCCACCAGAATTGATATCAAAGCTGGAAGAATTGACTGGACGCCATATTATTGGCAACAAGAGTGCCAGTGGAACAGAAATTCTGGAGGAGTTGGCTGAACGCGAGATTCAAAATGGAGAACTGATTGTATATACTTCTGCGGACTCCGTGCTTCAGATTTGTGGCAACGAGGAGACCATGGGATTAGAAACCCTCTATAAATATTGCGAGATGGCAAGAGAACTTACCATGAAAGATGAATGGAAGGTAGGCCGTGTCATTGCCAGACCTTATGTGGGTAAGAAGAAGGGAGAGTTTAAGCGAACCTCCAACAGACACGACTATGCACTAAAACCATTTGGGGAGACTGCATTGGATGCGCTGCAGGATGCGGGATTGGAGGTAATCTCCATCGGCAAGATTCAGGACATTTTTGATGGAGAGGGAATCACTAAAGCACACAAATCCAAATCTTCCGTACATGGAATGGAACAGACCATCGAAGTGGCAGGAGAAGATTTCACAGGTTTGTGTTTTGTCAATCTGGTTGATTTTGATGCACTGTGGGGTCACCGTAGAGACCCTATCGGCTATGGTGATGAAATAGAACGTTTCGATGTGAAACTGGGGCAGCTTCTACCGCTACTCAAAGAAGATGATTTGCTAATCATCACGGCAGACCATGGCAATGACCCAACCTATACAGGGACAGATCACACTAGAGAAAAGGTTCCATTCCTGGCTTATTCACCATCCATGAGTGGAAACGGGATGTTGCCAGAACAGGATACCTTTGCGGTAATAGGAGCAACCATAGCTGACAACTTTGGCATCAAGATGCCAGAGGGGACTATCGGAGTTTCCTTGCTTGATCTACTAAAGTAGGAAGACCATAAAGTGACAAGGTGCCTTGGATGCACCTTGAAATACATAAAATGAATTTACAAAGGAGGAAATCATGCAATTCAATCCAAACAGTCTGATTTTGTTTTTACTTGCTGGAGCAGTTATTGTTTTTGTAATTGCGCAGTCACTCTTTTTCCTGATTCGCTCTTGGCGTAAAGGAAAGGAGCTGGGAATCGATGTGAGTAAGATGAAGAAAACCATTATTTCTACCGCTGTCTTTACCATAGCTCCAGCGGTGTCTATCCTGTTGGGGGTCATCACACTTTCCAAGTTCTTGGGCTTGCCACTTCCTTGGGTTAGACTTAGCGTAATCGGTGCAATTACCTACGAACTTCCAGCGGCGACTTCCACAGCGAATGCCCTTGGTGTTTCACTGTCAGAAACAGTGACAGATCCAAAGGTGTATACTGCTATTTGCTGGGTTATGACACTAGGAATATTCCCGGGACTTATCTGGGTTCCCCTGTTTATCAAAAAGATACAGGGCGGTCTGATGAAGATGAAGGGCAAGGATGAAAAGTGGGGCAATATTTTGATGGATGGTTTGTTCCTAGGAATGATTTCTGCCTTTATGGGAATGGTGTTTGCTGATATTCGAAGTGGACTTGCAGGATGGATTCCTATTTTTGTCTTGCTGTTCTCTGCTCTGCTCATGGCAATTGTGGGTGGTCTTTTAGTAAAAAAATGTGGCATTAAATGGCTGCAGGATTATGCGATTCCTATCAGCTTGCTAGGTGGAATGGCATTTGCGGCTGTGATTACACCAATGATAGGAGGGCTGTAAGATGAAGAAATCATATGAAGAAATGACTCATGTTTATGGACGCATTTGGATTCTCAGTGCGTTAGGCATGATTTTTGCTTATCCTATCGTGGCTTGTATTATTTATGATGCATGGCCAGGCTGGATGCCTGTACTGAAAGGACTTTTGGGCGTAGCGCCTATTTTCTGGACCGTTGGCTTAATTGAAGTAATCACTTTTGTACCAATGCTTGGAACGGCCGGCTCCTATTTGGCCTTTGTGACAGGCAATTTGACCAATCTGAAGGTTCCGGCTGCTCTTACGGCAATGGACAATGCAGAGGTCAAATCAGGGACAGAAGAAGGAGAAGTGATATCCACCATCGCAGTGGCGACTTCTTCTATTGTGACCACGATTATTATTGCTTTAGGAGTGGCCCTTTTGGTGCCGCTCACCCCAATTTTGGACAACCCAGTTGTGAAACCAGCCTTCGACAATATCCTGCCAGCTTTGTTTGGCGGATTGGCTGTGGTTTATATCAGTAAGAATCCAAAGCTGTCTATCACACCACTTATATTTATGGTGCTTCTGTTCCTGCTTTTCCCAGGACTATCTGGTTCGGTAGGAGTGCTCGTTCCTGTGGGTGCTATCATCACCATTGCAGCAGGACGTGTGATGTACAAAAAAGGTATGCTTTAAGTGTTTTGCATTTACAAAAGAGGGAAATGAAATGGGATATGCAATTTTAGGGTTAATATTAGGACTACTAGTGCTTTTTCTAGCCGTGATACTAGTGAGAGCAGCCTTGTTTCAACCAAGGGAGGAACTGGTGGCTTCGGGTGACCAGGTTACTCTCAATGAAAAAAAGATTGTAGAAGATATGCAGGAACTGATTCGCTGCAAGACCGTATCATACAATGATGAAAGCCTGGTAGATCAGGCGGAATTCGAAAAATTTCAGCAGCTTTTGCCCAAACTTTATCCTAAGGTACATGAGGTTTGCACGCTCCATCACATCGGAGTCAATGGACTTTTATATCACTGGAAAGGCCAGCAGGAGGGAGACCCAACGGTACTCATGGCGCACTATGATGTAGTGCCTGTGGAAGAGGGAGAATGGGAGAGAGACCCATTTGCTGCAGAGCTGATTGATGGTGAACTTTGGGGTAGAGGAACCTTGGACACAAAGGGAACTCTGTGCGGAATTTTGGAAGCGGCAGAAAAACTGATATGCGAAGGATATCAGCCAAAGAAGGATGTTTACTTGGCGTTTTCGGGACAGGAAGAAATCAATGGCCCAACCTGTCCAGCCATGGTGAAATGGTTTAAGGATCAGGGCATTCGCCCGGCCATGGTGGTAGATGAAGGCGGCGCTGTAGTGGAAAATGTATTCCCGGGAGTTTCTGGAGAATGTGCATTGATTGGCATTGCAGAAAAGGGCTTTACCAACATTGAACTAAAAGAAAAGAGTCGTGGAGGACATGCGTCTATGCCGCCTATGCACACCATAGTGGGCGAATTGGCACAGGCGGTAGTTGATATAGAGGGACACCCATTTAAGCGACAATTGACCAAGCCTGTGAAAGAGATGCTGGATACTTTGGGAAGGCGTTCCACCTTTGCTTACAAGATTTTGTTTGCCAATATGTGGTGTTTTGAGGGACTCTTTGACATGGTCTGCAAGATGAGTGGTGGAGAGTTAAATGCTATGATGCGTACCACCTGCGCTGTAACCAAGATGGAAGGCAGCAAAGCCTTCAACGTGATACCGCCAAAGGCCAGTGTAGGTATGAATCTGCGTCTGATGGGCAAGGATACCTATGACTCTGCCAAAGCCTACCTTGAAAAAGTAATTCACAATCCAAATATAGAGGTGTCTGTGTATGAGGGAAGAAATCCTAGCATAGAATCTGACACCAGCTGCCAGGAGTGGAAAAATCTAAATCAGGTTATTAAGGATACTTGGCCTGATTCCATCGTGTCGCCCTATTTGATGATGGCATGTAGTGATTCCTGGCACTATTGCGATATTACGGATCGCATCTACAAGTTCTCAGCCATGAAACTCTCCAAGGAAGAGAGAGGCATGATTCACGGCAATAATGAACGTGTACCAGTGAAGACTTTGGTGAGAACTGTAGAGTTTTATGTGCGTCTGATGAAAGTCTGTTAGTTAGTGGGAGGTGCCTTGAAAGGCGCCTCCTATTTTGTTTAGTATGACACCTAATTCGTGGAACAACAGAGGCACTGCAGACCAGGCGATCAAAAGAATCCACTCTCTGGAATTTAGCACACAGGTGCCGAAGGCATTTACCAAAAATGGAATATGTGTAACGGCAACCTGTAAGCCGATGCCTACCACCAGTGCTACCAACATAAGTTTGTTGGCAAAGTGATTCATGGCAAAGATAGAACGTTTGATATCTCGCATGCCGATGGCGTGGAATAGTTGAGAGATACCTAACGTTGTGAAGGCGTAGGTCTGCGCGTGTGTAAGCACAACAGGTAGCTTAAGCACGCCTGATAAAGCATCAAGAGTAATTGGCGTTTTTTGATGAATCAGTATCACCATGGGCAGAAAGAGAAAGGCACCAATACTCAGTAATCCAATCAAAATACCATAAAAGACGGTGACAACGAGGCCGCCATGGGCAAAGAGAGTTTCTTCTTTGTCTCTTGGGGGTCTTTTCATATGTCTTTTTGGGTCATCCATGTCTACACCCAAGGCCAGAGCTGGAAGGGAATCTGTGATGAGATTTACCCATAGGATATGACTGGGCTTTAGTGGGGAGATAAGCCCCATCAAAATGGCGGAAAGCATGGTGATGATTTCTCCAAAGTTGGAGGAGAGCAAAAACAAAACAGCCTTTTTGATGTTAGCGTAGATGCACCGGCCCTGTGCCATGGCTTTGGCAATTGTGGCAAAGTTGTCGTCAGTAAGCACCATATCAGCAGCGTTTTTAGCTACATCTGTTCCTGTCATGCCCATAGCAATTCCAACGTCTGCCACCTTTAGAGAAGGGGCGTCGTTTACACCATCTCCCGTCATAGCGACGATGGCACCTGAACTTTTAAGCCCTTTAACGATGCGTACCTTGTGTTCAGGGGAAACTTGACAGAAAACCTGAGTGTTTTTCAGAGATGCGACAAAGGCATCCTCAGACATTTGGTTGATTTCAGGACCGCTGAGACACTGTTTTTTGTCTTGTACTAAGCCTAAGGACTTACCGATGGCAAAAGCAGTATCTTTTTGGTCTCCTGTAATCATGATGGTACGAACGCCGGCCTCTCGGAAAGCTGCCACAGCAGGCGCTGCTTCGGGACGAAGAGGGTCCTGCATTCCCACGAGACCTAAGAAGGTGAGACCAGATTCTAAGTTGTCGCGGCTACTGGTTTGCTTCATGCCTAAGGCTAGCACGCGAAGCGCCTGTGAGGACATTTCGCTGGCGGCTTCCTGAATCTGCTTTTTATATGGAGCAGTAAGGGGCTGTAGCCTTCCGTCAAGGTAGATACTATTGCATTTAGTTAGAAGTACAGAAGGGGCGCCTTTGGTATAAGAGACAAGAGTGCTACTACCGGATTTGAGGTGCTGTGTGGTCATACATTTGCGATCTGAGTCAAAGGAAATCTCAAAGACTCTGGGACAGCGCTTTTCCAAAACATCTTTGTCTAGGTGGTATTGTAACCCCAATTGAAGAAGAGCTATCTCTGTAGGGTCGCCTACATCCAAAGAAGCATCGTTGCAAAGGACGAAGCCTTCCAAAAATAGGGGGTAGGATGAAAGAGTGGAATCGCCTGCTTCATAGAGTTTTCCACCTGTGTAGCACTTGGTGACAGTCATTTTGTTTTGTGTAAGAGTGCCTGTTTTGTCGGAACAAACCACACTGACGCAGCCTAAGGTTTCCACGCTGGGGAGCCTTCGAATAATAGTGTTTACTTTCACCATGCGAGTAACGCTGAGGGCAAGCACCATGGTTACAATAGCAGGCAAGCCTTCTGGCACAGCTGCCACAGCGAGGGAGATGGCTGTAATCAGCATTTCTGGAAGGTTGCGATGCTGAAGCATAGCCACCACGAATAAGACGGCACAGAGTAAAATGGAGATAACACTGAGGAGTTTGCCTAAATCTCCCAACCTCTTTTGGAGAGGAGTTGCGCCGGCCGGCGCCTCGTTGATCATTTGGGCAATTTTTCCAATCTGAGTATCCATGCCGATGGCATCCACTCTGCCAATGCCTCTACCATAGGTTACGTTTGTGGACATAAAAGCCTGATTGTGTGTATGTAAATCTTTTTCTGTGGGAACGGATTCGCCGGTAAGAGCACTTTCCTCTATTTTGAGGGAATGGCATTCTACTAAGGTCAGGTCTGCGGGCACCTGTCTGCCGGCATCCAGAACTACCAAATCGCCTGGAATCAGGTCTTTGGCGGGGATTTCCACAGGGACACCATGTTCTAAGATTACAGCCTTGGGGCTGGTTAATTTTTTGAGGGCTTCCAAAGCCTTTCTAGCTCTGCCTTCCTGTATGACACCGGTGGTGGCATTGAGCACAATGACGGTCAAGATGATGGCAGAGTCAGAGAATTCGCCCAACAGCATGGAAATAGCAGCGGCCACAAATAATATAAAGATTAGAGGGTCATTCAATTGCTCCAAAAAAAGAGCCAGTGGAGTTTTGGGAGGGGCTTCCCGTAAGATATTTTGTCCGCGCATAAAATGATACACCTTTGATTCATTTACAAAGTAAGATATGACGAAAATGAGCAATATATGCAAAGCTTACTGCCTTGCAAGAATCCCCAAGTCTTAGTATACTTAGGGGCATAAAGGACGTTCATATTGTAAAGAGAGGAAGTATAAAGGTATGACTTATGTTGAGGCTTTAGAGAAGTTGGAAAAATGGGGACAGACCCATGTACTACAGTATTTCGATGAACTGACACAGGACAAACAGCAGGAATTGCTCACACAGATTGAAGAGACAGATTTTAGTGTGGTAGAATCCTGCAAGCACAAAGAGGAACTGAACAAAAAGGGTGTAATTTCTCCTTTGGCAGCTATGGAGCTTCCTGAGATTCAGGCGTGTGCAGACTCCTTTAGGGAGACTGGACTTGAGGCTATCAAAGCAGGCAAGGTTGGTGCGGTGCTATTGGCTGGTGGTATGGGAACCAGACTTGGCTCAGATGACCCAAAGGGTATGTACAATATTGGACTTACCAAAGATGTATACATCTTTGAGAGATTGATTGTAAATTTGATGGAAGTTGTGAAACAGGCTGAAGCCTGGGTGCCACTTTTCATCATGACTAGTGACAAGAATAAAGAAGCAACAGAGAAGTTTTTGAAGGAGCATGATTTCTTTGGCTACAACAAAGAATTCGTTTGGTTCTTTAAACAGGATATGGCACCAGCTTCTGATTACGAAGGCAAGGTGTATATGGAAGAAAAGTGGAAGATGTCCACTTCTCCAAATGGAAATGGTGGATGGTATTCCTCCATGGAAAAAGGCGGAATCAACCAGATTGTGCATGAAAAAGGAATTGAATGGCTCAATGTATTTGCTGTGGACAATGTGCTTCAGCGAATTGCAGATCCAGTGTTTGTGGGTGCCACTATTCAGAAAAAGTGTGCAGTAGGTGCGAAGGTAGTGCGCAAGAATGCTCCGGATGAAAAAGTGGGCGTAATGTGTCTGGAAGATGGCAGACCTTCCATCGTAGAGTACTACGAGCTTACAGAAGAACTGATGAATGCCAAGGATGAAAAAGGAGAGCCAGCCTATAACTTTGGCGTAATCTTAAACTACCTCTTTAGAGAGGCAGACCTGAAGGCAATGTTGGATAAGAAGCTTCCACTCCATGTAGTTGAAAAGAAAATTCCATACATAAATCAGGATTTGGAATATGTGAAACCAGAGGAGCCAAACGGTTATAAATTTGAAGGCTTGGTACTGGATATGATTCATCAGATGGATAGTTGTCTTCCTTTCGAAGTGGTTCGTGAAAAAGAATTTGCACCTATCAAGAACAAGACTGGAGTAGACTCCGTGGAAAGCGCAAGAGCTCTGCTTGCTGCCAATGGAGTCCAGCTTTAAAATGCTGTATTTAACATTTTGACTGCTTTTCGTAACATATCAGTATTGTAGAATGTGCCTAAACTGAATAAACTTAGGGCGTAAACAAAAGTGCTGGATGTTTAGACAGAAGACATAAATGGAGGTATATTATGGCTATTTTAGTAACTGGTGGTGCAGGATATATTGGAAGCCACACTGTGGTGGAACTGCAGAATGCAGGATATGATGTAGTGGTATTAGATAACTTAAGTAATTCCAGTGAGAAATCTTTGGAGCGCGTGGAAAAGATTACAGGTAAGAAGGTGACTTTTTACAAAGCAGATATCTTGGATCGCGAAGCGCTGGAAGAAATTTTTAATAAAGAGCAGATTGAATGTGTCATTCATTTTGCAGGACTGAAGGCGGTGGGTGAGTCTGTAGCGAAGCCTTGGGAGTACTATCAGAACAATGTTGCAGGTACTTTGATTTTGGTGGATGTAATGAGACAACATGGCGTGAAGAATATTATTTTCTCTTCTTCTTCCACTGTTTATGGTATGCCAGATGCTATCCCTGTGACAGAAAAGTCTCCTAAAAAGGATTGCACCAACCCATACGGTTGGACCAAGTCTATGCTTGAGCAGATTTTGTCCGATATTCAGAAAGCAGATCCAGAGTGGAATGTAATCTTGCTCAGATATTTTAACCCAATCGGTGCGCATCAGAGTGGTACTATCGGTGAAAATCCAAATGGCATCCCAAACAACCTGATGCCTTATATTACACAGGTTGCAGTGGGCAAGCGTCCTGAACTGGGTATTTTTGGAAATGATTACAATACTCCTGATGGTACTGGTGTAAGAGACTATATTCATGTAGTAGATTTGGCAGATGGCCATGTGAAAGCACTGAAAAAGGTACAGGAGAATGCTGGCCTTTGCATTTATAATCTTGGCACAGGCGTAGGATACAGTGTGCTTGATTTGGTAAAGACTTTTGAAGAGACTACAGGCGTAAAGATACCTTATTCCATCAAGGAACGTCGAGCTGGAGATATTGATGCAAACTATGCAGATGCAACCAAAGCGAAAGAAGAACTTGGCTGGGAAGCAAAGTATGGTGTAAAAGAGATGTGTGCTGACTCTTGGAGATGGCAGAGCCAGAATCCAAACGGATACGAAGACTAGTTTGTGATAGAGATATAAATTCATAAGAAAAGCCTCAGGTGCGTTGGCACTTGAGGCTTCGTTTATTCTTGGGATATGACTGGCTCCATGAAGGAGTCCTTAGTTATGCCACATAGTTGTACATAAAGATAAAATGACAAATGCTTCCAGCCATAACAAAAACATGGAATAATTCGTGAGAACCAAAGAACTTGAACCTGGAATTAAACACTGGTAGCTTCAGGGCGTAGATGACTCCACCTATGGTATAGATGATGCCACCAATCAGTAGCCAGAGAAAAGCAACTCTTGGCAGTGTATTCCAAAGGGGACCAAACACAGGGATGCACACCCAGCCCATGGCGATATAGATGATAGAAGAGAACCATTTAGGGCATGTAATCCAGCAGGCCTTGATGATGATGCCAAAAGCTGCTATACCCCAAACCAAGCCAAGTAATGGATAGCCTAGGCTGCCATCCAATACGATGAGACAAACGGGTGTATAGGAGCCAGCAATTAAAACAAAAATCATCATATGATCAATCTTGCGAAAAACCTTCAAAGCTTTTCCCGTCAAGTTTACTGTATGATAGGTAGCACTAGCACCGTACAAAAGAATCATGCTGGTCATGAAGATGGCCATGGCGATGAAGGATGTAGGACCGGAAGTGATACCAGCTTTCGTAAGAAGAGGAATGGAAGCGAATACTGCCAACATCATAGCGATGTAATGGGTCAGAGCACTGCCAGGTTCTCGAATAGTAATTTGCATAAGTCTGTACCTCCCTTTGCAACGAAATAAAACGTTAAATCACAACAAGTAGTTTTCGAAACTACATCATTTATAGTTTAATACTACTCCTTGCGTTTTATTCTGTCAACAAGAAAAGAAGGGATTTCTAAGGCTTGTTTGGTTAGAAATCTTTGTCATTCGAAACCATAAAGCGCGTACAATTTAGTTGGAATAATTAAATTTACAAAAAATATTAAAAATATTTCAAAAATGTCTTTACAAATAAAAAGTTATCGTATATAATGAACTTACAAAGAAGGAGAAACAAAATAAAACAGAATAGAAAAATCAAAGAAAGGAAGGTACGGACCACCAAAACATTAAAGTACTACCCTAACAACTAAACTAATGAATACGGAGGTAGAAACCATTGGATAGCATATTTTAAAATGGGCGCATTGATTAGACGATCGGTGTGCTCATTTTATTTTGTCTATTTTTAATGATTTATATTGAAATTCTGTGTAAATAAAAATACTCCAGAGTCTTCTGGAGTATTTTTTATGTTTAGATTAGTGATTAAGCATCTATTTTTTCGAGGTCTTGCTGGGACAATTCCATCATGGTTTCGGATAGCGCCTGTAGGTGCTTGCTGTCCTCAATAACCTGTGTCAATTGTTGTGTATATACATGCATTGCTTCTGCGATTGCCTGAACGGACATTTGGTTCTCTTCGGAGTAAGAACTCATTTCGTCCACCTGACCGCGAAGCCCTGCAAAAATATCATTTACTTCGCGAATACCGGTATTCTGGGCTTCAATGTTGCTGTAGAGTTCTTGGAACTGGTTGCCCATTACCTCAAAACCATCGCTTAAGTTCTCCAGAGAACCTAGACTGATATCCAATGCAGAAATACTTTCTATAAGCTGTTGGGAAGTCTCAGCGATTTGAACCTTCATAGAATTGACTACTTCTGCCACTTCATTGGCGCATGCGGTACTATCGACTGCAAGGCCTTGGACCTTGGTGGCGACCACGGAAAAACCTGCGCCTGCAGCGCCCGCTCTGGCTGCTTCGATGGAGGCGTTCAGTGCCAGCATAGTGGTGCTGGAGGAAATTTTGTTTAATTGTTCTGTCACTTCTGTAATCGCCAGCATCTGCTGCTCCAAAGTATGGAAGACTTCATTGGCATGTTCAACAGCTGCCTTGGTACTTTCCATCTGAGCGCTCATGGCATTCACGTTGCGCTGGTTGGAGGCTAGCGTATTTTCAAAAGTTCTAATTTCATTGTTTAATGCGCCGATATGACCTTCGGTAGTTTGAATTTTAAACTGTACTTCTTCGCACGCTTCGGCAACCATGTTGGCTTCTGCAGAGATGTTTGTAGAGCCTCGTTCCAATTCTTCTGCGTGATTGGTCAACTGCTCGTTGGCCTCGTTCATGGAATCTGTAAGCTTGGCAGAGGTCTGCAGGCTTTCGCCCAGCTCGGTACCTAGTTCGCCAAGTGATTTCAATAAAGCTTCGGCATCTTCGGCTTTTGCTTCGTTTGCTATGATGAACTGGTGACCTCTATGGATGCACAGATAAATCATAGCACCCGCCAAAGCGAAGGTAAGCATACACATAATAAACTGCCCAAGAGGATCTGCTTTGTGAGGGAATATAATAAATTGCACAACCATCAATATCATAGAAGCAACGAGCTGCCATTTGGTATAGTTGGGGCGAAGGTAAAGCCCAGTGAGTCCAAGAGCTGCCAAATACATGGCATAGTCATCGCTGTAATAGTTTCCTGAGCCCAATGAAATAAAGAAGATGAGAACAACTAGTCCAATGGAAACAATGAAACGTTTGCGATCTTTGGAAACCTTTAAGGCCTTCATAACTGCTAGAATGATGGAAAAGGCTCCGAGACAACCAGCAATAAGTAAAGCACCAGTGATTTCTCCGCCAGCCAAATCCTTAACAAGGAAAAAGGCAGAAACGATGTAACAAAGATAAATCATGATACGGTATATAGCATCTCTGGTTAAAGGCGCCTTGCGTCCAGTTTGTTTGTTGATCATGTTGTGTTCCTCCTGTGTGAATTAACATACATCAACTTATATTTTAACGTATATTGCGCAACAACACAAGCATATTTGGCTGAATTATTAGTCTTCTTCGATGACTTGGATTTCAAGATAGTCAAAATCAATCTGTTCTATGAAGTTGTCCTGTCGAAACTTGGCCTTCGCATGGCGTTTGAATTCGGTGACAGTAGAGTCAAGCCAGATGGGTTTGCCTAAATCAAACTGATAGCAAACTTCATCTAATGCATGGAAAACTTTGTGCGTACGCGTATCTTGCCTGGAGTCCTCGATGACGGTATCTTTTACCAGATGATTATCTTTAAATATTTTAGCCCACAAACGAAACATGTGAAATACCTCTTATTTTGTATTTTATAGTAATAATTCATAAATTCTTTGCCACTTTACTAGACTATATTAGTATAGCATCCAAACCTCAATTATGGTATACTATTTTTGAGGCGTGGCGCTAAAGAAAGGAGTCAGGCGACAGTGGAATTAAAGAACAACAGAGACAACGAAGTAGATAGCTGGACCGAGGTCAACTTAATATACAACGCAGCATTGAGACAGATTCAAACCAAGATGGAAATTCTGAATGATGAGTTTCAACATGTACACAGATACAACCCAATTGAACATATTAAGGCACGTATCAAAACCCCTGAAAGCATAGTTAAGAAACTAAAGAGAAATGGATATGAGTCTACCATTTCCAATATGATAGACTACGTCAATGATATAGCAGGTATTCGTATTATTTGTTCCTTTACTTCTGATATTTTTCGTATTGCAGAGATGATTGCAGAGATGAAGGATATCAAAGTGGTATCCGTAAAGGATTACATCACATACCCAAAGCCAAGTGGATACAAGAGCTACCACATGCTAGTTACGGTACCAGTATATTTGTCTGATCGTACCGTAGAGACCAAGGTGGAGATTCAGATACGTACAGTAGCGATGGATTTCTGGGCTAGTTTGGAGCACAAGATGCATTACAAATTCGAAGGAGATGCGCCAGAACACATCAAGGAGGAACTCATTGAGTGTGCAAAACTGGTGGCAGATCTTGATGATAGAATGCTTACATTAAATGAAGAGATTCTCGCCATGAGTGGTGAAAAAGAAGAAGCGTAGCAATCGGCTACGCTTTTTTTATGGAGATGAGATTCGCAAAGCACATCTTATCTGTGTTTGTGAAAATGTAATTCGAATATAAGCAAAAATACCCCCAAAAATGAGGAGTGCCCTGATGCTTTTTGCACCAGGGCTATTATGAAAAAATTCATATGTGTTTGTGCCTAAAAAAGTAACAATCACATCACTTTTTCGGATAGATAAAGTTTACCAAAGAAATATGAACAAATTGTGAACAAACTATGAACAGTTAGTAAAAGTTACAAAGAAGTAAAAAAACTGGCTTAAAAATTGTGCAAATTGCACAATAGATGCCAAGGCGAAAAAGACAAGCGTTTTTGTTGTCAAGTAGCAGTAAAAATGATAAAATATGAAGCAAGAAAACCCGTTAATACAAAAGAAAGCGGTAGGGGAGTTATGTTTGGAGGAAGATGGATGGACACTTTTATTGACAAATTGGCCCATAAGTTGACTGCACAGGAGATGATTAAGGCTAATTCTGCTGCGGATGCAGCAGAATTGCAACGCACCAAGACTCAATTGGCGAAGTACGAAGAACTCTTGAGAGAACTTCGTGAAGTGGGACGTTTGAATGCGGAGTCTGCAAAGCAGGTTAGAGACTTGACTGCAGAAGGCGTTGCAAAGCTTGAAGATACACAGAAAGTGAATCAGTTGATTGACGAAGCAATCGCCAAGATTCAAGACATGCAGAAATCAGAGATGGACATGGAGGCTTTGGAGGCGAAGCTGGAAGAAATGAAAGCCAGCATTCAGCCGATGCTTGACCAGCTTTCCGAGCATGTACACAAGGAAAACGTAAAGGTATATCGTAACGTTCAGGCTGTTGTGGTAGATGAAACTGCTAAGACTACAGATATCCTTGGCAAAAGTATCAAGAGTCTGTCTGGCAAATTGACAGCGGTGTTAGCGATTTCCATTGTTGCACTTCTTGCTTCTGCAGCGGGCTTGGTATTCCAGATCTTGGTGTATTTAAATATTATCTAGGAAATAGAGGATAGTTATGGCAAAGCAAATTTGGCGACCAGGAAATATGCTATACCCACTTCCAGTCGTAATGGTGAGTGTAGCTGACAAGGCAGGCAATGCCAACATTATCACAGTAGCATGGGCGGGCACTATTTGTAGTGATCCAGCGATGGTTTCTATCTCTGTTAGACCAGAGAGACATTCTCATCAGATGCTCATGGAGACTGGCGAGTTTGTAATCAATCTAACCACTAAGGATTTGGCGTATGCAACAGACTATTGTGGTGTTAAGAGCGGCAGAGATATAGACAAATTTAAAGAGATGAAGCTTACCGCCTTACCTGCCAGTCAGGTGAGTGCACCTTTGATTGGTGAAAGCCCAGTCAATATTGAATGTAAAGTGACAGAAGTTAGGAAACTTGGCAGTCATGACATGTTTATGGCAGAGGTAGTAGCTGTTCATGCAGACGAAAAGTACATGGACGACAAGGGCAAATTTCACTTGGAGTGGGCAGAGCCAATTGTATACTCCCATGGCACTTATTTCGCGTGTGGAAAGCAGATTGGTACTTTTGGTTACAGTGTTAAAAAGAAAAAATAAAAATGAAAGGGACAACTTCATGCGGAGTTGTCCCTTTTTATGCAGAAAACTAGTTGGTCGCCTCTTTTTTGAGAAAGCGAATTTCTTTGGTGGATTTGACAATCATCACTATCGCCATAACTAGAATGATAACAATAATGGCACCACCTGATGAAGCAATCATGATGCGACGGAAATTTTCCTGTCCTGGTTCGCCAAAAACGGTCAACATTGCCGTTTCCAAAGTGAGCATGGATACCATGGCGGAGGCCAAGCTGATTACTTTGGCAGCAGAGAATACAGGACTTTGATATTTGCGATATTTCACCAGACTTACGATGGCTTTGGTGAGAGAAAAAAAGGTATAGGCTGCCATGGCAATGGTGGTGATTGGGTGGTGTACAAAGCCCCTGTTCTGCCAAACAATATAAAATACGATGGCGGATAGGGCTGTATGGAGCAGTACCAAGAGCATACCGCAAAAACGGTAGATTAAAAGTTCTAGCACTCGGTCCGCACCAGCCACATGGTTTCTGGTGTGCTTTAATAGGAAGAAACGCATTACCGCCAACAGGACATAGTAGGCGGATAAGGAATAATACCAAATAGTATTGTGGTAAAAGCCGAGGCCTAACTGAAGCAGGGCGTAGGCTGTGTTGATAAATAGCGTAGTATATAGAGAAACATTGATACGAAGCGTAGCATCAGAAAAATACCGCTTTAAATATTGGTTCTCTTTTTTGAAGTCCATACAAAAACGAATGATGGCAGGTGTCCTGACAGAAACAATGGTCAGGGTATATGCAGATATAAAATAGGCAAGATAACTAAAAATGTGTTCCGTGCCTACATATACAAAGGCATAAATAAGCATGCAAATAGCGATGGGGACCAAAATGATGACCAATGCTATGGGTGGAAAAAGGATTGCTTTTGCTATTTTCTTTAGTGTTTCCATAAAAGTCTCCTAAGTTTCGTGTTTGGAAGATGTGGGTTTGCTAAGCAAACTGCCACGCATTACTGCGCCCTGCCCAAATTTGCTTCGGATACTGTCAAGGGCAGCGTCTAGTTTTTCTTGTTTTGGAGAAATGGTCTGCTCCGGTAGGTCAAAAAGGTTTAACTGGACTGGTTCTCCAGCAGGAACTAACTTTGAGGTGCGAATTCCGAGCAATCTAATGGGGCGCGTATCCCACAGTTCATCAAAAAGAGTGGTTGCTGTCTGATAAATTTGTTCGTCGGATGCAGTAGGTGTGTTAAGTACCATTTGATGGGATACAGACTGAAAATCATTGTATTTAATTTCCGTGCATATCACATAGGCCTGTTCTTTAGAATGGCGAAGCCTTTGACCCACTGATTCGGAAAGACTGAGAAGTACTTTACAGGCCTCCTCTCTGGTAACGACATCCTGACTTAAGGTGGTGGAATTTCCAACTCCCTTTGGCCTTGCTTTTTGGGTGTGTACTTCACTGTCGTCTATGCCGTTGGCATATTCCCAAAGTGTAGTTCCATGACTCTTTAGATTGGTCTTCAATATATTGAGGTCACAAGTGGCCAAATCGCCAATAGTCAGAATGCCAAGGTTTCGCAGCGCCTGAACGCTGGATTTGCCACACATAAATAAGGAAGAAACAGGAAGCGGCCACATCTTGCTTTGGATTTCGTGTGTATACAAGGTGTGGACCAGATTTGGCTTTTTAAAGTCGGAAGCCATCTTTGCCAAGACTTTTTTGTCGGAGATGCCAACGTTTACGGTAAAGCCAAAACGCCTAAATATTTCATCCTTAATCTGATGAGCCGCGGCCTCGGGTGATTCATAAAGATGAGCAATTCCTGTGAAATCCATATAACATTCATCAATGCTGGCCTGTTCAATATCGGGGCACAGACTTTGTAGGTAAGAGACGAACTGTTTGCTGCGCCTAGAGTACATGTTGTGGTCAGGGGATGCCATGATTAGATTCGGGTATTTGCGATAGGCGTTTACCACTGGTTCCCCTGTAACTATCTGGTAAGTTTTGGCAGGCACAGATTTGGCTAAAACTACACCATGTCTTTTTTCGGTATCGCCACCTATGATGGAAGGGACAAGACGAAGATCGATTTCTGAGCCTTCCTCCAGTAATTGAAGCGCAGTCCAGCTTAGGAATGCAGAATTGACATCTATATGAAAAATAATACGTTCCATGAACTGCCCTCCTTTACAACTTTTTCTATAAAATAAAGTATAACATAGAAAAAGAAAGAATGGGAAAAATACTGTTTACAAGAGGATATTTTGCTGATAGAATTAGTTTGTTACAAAATTGTTAACTATTAGGGAAAGAAACATGCTTAGATATTTTACGAGACATCATAAGCGTCTTCGCTTTACATATATTAAGGTTGCAACTGCGGTTATTATGCTGGCAGCTTTCTTTTTGCCCAATCTGCCAGAACTTGAGCAGACAGGGGACAACTTCTTTACCATCTTTTTAAATGGACAGCAGGTGGGTGTTGTGGCAGATGCCTCCGAGGCTGAGGACTGGGTATGGGATGTGCGACGTGAACTTGCATCCCAGCGTTCAGAACTTATGTTTACAGAAGTAGACCTTAAGGTAGAAGGTCAGGAAGTTTTGTTCGGAGAAGTGGAAGAACCAGAAACTGTAATTGCCCGTATGTACAAGGTGATGGAAGACAGCATTCAGCAGTCCATGCAGAGGGCGTATGTAGTAAAGGTAAATGATTATTTGGTTAGCCTTGCCAGCGAGGAAGAGGCAGAGGCGCTACTTCAGGCTGCCATCAGGCAGTATGATACAGAGGGAACTTTTGGCGTTGAATTGGTGAGAGACACCGAGCGAGAGTTCAATGTGCTGACAGCACAGATTGCAAAAGTCAGCCAGGAAGAGGCAGAGGAAACCCCAGTGGTGGTTTATTCTTCCAATGTTAGTACGGAAGGCGGAATCCAGAGTAAACTGTTTTCTATGTTTGAGGATGTAGAGCCAGCCGGAGAGAAAAGCTTTGAAGATTATGAGTATGGTTTGATGAGTATGTCCTTCACGGAAGAGGTGGAGATTGCTGAGGCCTACATCAACGGACTTGAGGTTACTCCACTGGATGTTGCCATAGAACAGGTGACTAAGGAACAGGAAGTAAACCAGATTTACGAAGTGGTTTCAGGAGATACTCTTTCCGAGATTTCTATCAAGGTTAATATTCCGATGGACAAGTTGATAGAAATGAATGACAGCCTCAAGGATGAGAAGACGATTCTTCGAATTGGACAAGAACTGATTATTACTGTGCCTGAACCAGAACTGTCGGTGGAACGCACAGAGCAGGTATATATTGAAGAGGTATACGATGCAGATGTCATTTATCTAGACAGAGATGATTGGTATACCACTAAGACCAATGTGGTGCAGGAGCCTTCAGCAGGATTTCGAAAGATTGTGGCTCAGGTGACTTATCGCAATGACAAAGAAGTGAGCAGAGAGATCATTGTAGAAGAAGTGGTGATGGAGGCGGTTCCAAAGATTGTGGAACGAGGCACCAAGGTACCACCTAAGTTCATCAGACCTATCAATGGTGGTAGATTGACTTCTAAATTTGGTAAGCGTAGTGCACCTACCAAGGGAGCAAGTACTTACCATCAGGGCGTTGACTGGGCGATTGCTTCAGGGTCCAAGGTTGTAGCGGCTGCTTCTGGTACTGTTACCAAGGCTGGTTGGACCAAGAGCGGTGGTTATTGCGTATATATCAACCACGGAGATGGAAAGGAAACCAGATACAAGCACCTAAGCAAGATTCTGGTTAAAGTAGGACAGAAGGTTACACAAGGCCAGCAGATAGCCAAGAGTGGTAATACGGGCGTAAGTACGGGACCACATCTACATTTTGAAATCAGGTTAAACGGAACGGCTGTCAACCCGTTGAAATATATAGATTAGCCTGAATGAAAAACAGAATTATTGGAATGCTATAGATAGGAATACCTGTGAACAGGTATTCCTATTTACAAATTTGGGCAAAAGAGCTATAATTAATTAGATAAACAGTGGGAACTTAGGGGTTTTGTTAGGTTTTCTCGAAAGTTTAAGAGGTAAAAGATATGGAAATATACGCAATTAAGGGCGGAAATCCATTGGTGGGCGAAGTTGAAATTGGAGGAGCAAAGAACGCAGCACTTCCTATCATTGCAGCTTCCTTGATGACAGATGAAACAGTTCACATTGACAATGTCCCTGACGTAAGAGACACCAATGTGTTACTTAAATCCATGGAAAGCATGGGCGTTATTGTTGACCGTAACGCAAGACATAGAGTGACCATCAATGCTTCACATATACATGACTATATTGCAGATGATGACAATATAAAGAAGATTAGAGCATCCTACTATTTGATAGGTGCGATGCTTGGCAAATACAAAGAGGCACAGGTAGCCCTTCCTGGTGGATGTAACATCGGAAGTCGTGCCATTGATCAGC
Source organism: Lachnospiraceae bacterium (assembly GCA_017453065.1). GTDB lineage: Bacteria > Bacillota > Clostridia > Lachnospirales > Lachnospiraceae > Acetatifactor. The sequence continues at coordinate 115,076 of JAFTKW010000004.1, forward strand.
ACATCAAAGGATTTAAAGCTTTGGGTGCAGAGGTGACTATCGAATATGGTCTTATCAAAGCCAAAGCAGACAAGCTGGTAGGCAGCCATATTTATATGGACGTTGTTTCCGTTGGCGCGACCATCAACGTGATGATGGCAGCGGCGTTGGCAGAAGGAACTACCATTATTGAAAACTCTGCCAAAGAGCCTCATGTAGTAGATTTGGCGAACTTCTTAAACAGTATGGGTGCCAATATCAAGGGCGCAGGAACAGATGTAATCCGTATCAAGGGCGTTTCAAAGCTTCACGGCTCAGACTATACCATTATCCCGGATCAGATTGAGGCTGGAACATTTATGTTTGCGGCGGCTATCACCAGAGGAGATGTCACAGTTAAGAACGTCATTCCTAAGCATTTGGAGTCCATCAGTGCGAAACTTTTGGAGATTGGCTGTGAAATCGAGGAATCGGATGACGCGGTACGCGTGGTTTCCTCCAAGCCACTGATTCATACTCATGTGAAAACATTGCCATATCCTGGATTCCCTACGGATATGCAGCCACAGATAGCTGTAGCACTTGCTTTGTCACAGGGAACAAGTATTGTAACAGAGAGTATTTTTGAAAACAGATTTAAATATGTAGATGAATTGACTCGCATGGGTGCCAATATCAAAGTGGAGGGCAATACTGCTATTATTGATGGCATATCTAAGTACACAGGTGCTAGTTTGATGGCTCCGGATCTTAGAGCTGGCGCAGCGTTGGTGCTGGCGGCGTTATCCGCAGAGGGCTTTAGTACAGTGGAAGATATTCACTACATTGAAAGAGGATATGAAGATTTCCCTCTGAAACTTCAGGGATTAGGTGCACAGATTGAAAAAGTGGACTCTGACAGAGAACTTCGCAAGTTCAAACTGAAAATTGGTTAATTTCCAGTTGACAAACACTGCGTAGACGTGTATCTTATACCGAGGTGACTAAATTAATATAGTAAAGAACTCTTATTCAGAGTGGTGGAGGTACATAGGACCTGTGAAGCCACGGCAACCCCGCATGCGGAAGGTGCCAACCTGAGCGATCAAACGAACGAACAATAAGAGGATTTGATTAACGTAACTTATCGAGTCCGCTTATTTGCGGACTCGTTTTTCGTTTAATAACGAGTTGAAAAGTGTAATTTTTGGTAACAAATGATTTGGTTTTCATAAAAGGAGAAACAAATGGAAAAATTATTATTTACTTCCGAATCAGTAACAGAAGGACATCCTGACAAAGTATGTGATGCCGTATCCGATGCGATTTTGGATGCCATCATGGAGCAGGATCCAATGGGCCGTGTTGCTTGTGAAACTGCGGCTTGTACAGGATTTGTATTAGTAACAGGTGAAATTACAACAAAGGCAAACGTAGATATTGCTGGCATTGCACGTCAGACAGTAAAGGAAATTGGATACACCAGTTCAGAGTATGGATTTGATGGTAATACCTGCGCTGTTATGGTGGCAATCGATGAGCAGTCTCCTGATATTGCTATGGGTGTTGATAAAGCGCTAGAGGCAAGAGAAAGCAAGATGACTGACGAACAGCTTGAAGCGATTGGTGCTGGCGACCAGGGTATGATGTTTGGCTATGCTACCAATGAGACTGAGGAATATATGCCATATCCTATCTCTTTGGCACACAGATTGGCAAAACAGCTTACACAGGTTCGTAAAGACGGAACCCTTTCTTACCTTCGTCCAGATGGAAAGAGCCAGGTTTCTGTAGAGTATGATGAAGCGGGCAATCCAATTCGTTTGGAAGCAGTCGTTCTTTCTACACAGCACGATCCAGATGTGACACAGGAACAGATTCATGAAGACATCAAGAAGTACGTGTTTGACCCAGTTCTTCCAAAACAGCTTTTGGATGACGAGACCAAATATTTTATCAATCCAACAGGCCGTTTCGTAATCGGTGGCCCTCATGGAGATGCAGGACTTACAGGTAGAAAGATTATCGTAGATACCTATGGTGGAATGGCACGCCATGGTGGTGGTGCATTCTCAGGTAAAGACTGTACAAAGGTAGATAGAAGTGCCGCTTATGCAGCGCGTTATGTAGCTAAGAATATCGTAGCTGCAGGTCTTGCTGACAAGTGTGAAATTCAGCTTTCCTATGCTATCGGTGTGGCACAGCCTACATCTGTACGCGTAGAAACTTTTGGCACTGGTAAGGTAAGTGAACTGGAGTTGGTAGGTATTGTTCGTGAGAACTTTGATCTTCGTCCAGCAGGAATCATCAAGATGCTCGACCTTCGTCGTCCAATCTACAAGCAGACGGCTGCTTATGGTCACTTTGGACGTAATGATTTGGATCTTCCTTGGGAGAGACTTGACAAGGTGGATACACTTAAGAAATATCTGTAAGAGAAGAAAAGGAAATGTGGCGTTGCTACATTTCCTTTTTTTGTGATAGCGACGAGGCAAGCGCCATTAGCCAAGTGCACATACTTGTGCTTGCATAACATTTTTTCATTCCAAAAGTGCCCTGGATGTGATAAAGTTATTCTATATGGAATTGCTTGAAATCACATTTGGATAAATTTGAGTTTTAGGAGAAATGGCATGGCTTTTACACATCTTCACGTTCATACAGAATACTCACTGTTAGATGGTTCCAACAAAATAAAAGAATATGTTAAACGTGTGAAAGAACTGGGTATGGATAGTGCCGCTATTACGGACCATGGTGTTATGTATGGCGTCATTGATTTTTATCGTGCCTGTAAGGAGGCGGGTATTAAGCCTATTCTTGGCTGTGAAGTTTATGTGGCTCCAAACAGCCGTTTTGACAAGGAACTGACTGGCGGAGAAGATAGATATTATCATCTGGTGCTTCTTGCAGAAAACAACGTAGGCTATGCGAACCTAACCAAGATCGTCAGCAAAGGTTTTACCGAAGGATACTATTACAAGCCTCGAGTAGATATGGAAGTTTTGCAGCAGTACCATGAAGGTATTATTGCGCTGTCTGCCTGTCTGGCAGGTGAAGTGCAGCGATACATCACCAAAGGACTGATTGATGAAGCAGAAAAGGCAGCGCTCAGATACGAGGCTTGCTTTGGAAAAGGAAATTACTATCTTGAGTTGCAGGACCATGGTATCGCTGAGCAGGCCACAGTGAATATGGAACTTCTGAAGATGAGCAAAAAGTTAAACATCCCACTGGTAGCTACCAACGATGTTCACTATACTTATGCAGATGATGTGGAATCTCATGATATACTGTTGTGCCTGCAGACAGGAAAGAAACTCTCCGATGAAGACCGTATGCGTTATGAGGGCGGTCAGTACTATGTAAAGAGCGAAGAGGAAATGAAAGGCCTGTTCCCTTATGCTTGGGAAGCAGTGGAAAATACACAGGTCATTGCAGATAGATGCCATGTGGAAATTGAGTTTGGCAAAACCAAATTGCCACACTATGATGTCCCAGAAGGCTATGATTCGTGGACCTATTTAAATAAATTGTGCTTTGACGGATTGACAAAGCGCTATGGAGAGGACCACAGCCAGATGGCTGGTGCCACAGGACAGACGCTAAAGGAGAGATTGGAATACGAGTTGGATGTTATTCGGACCATGGGCTTCGTAGATTATTTCTTGATTGTTTGGGACTTTATCAACTATGCGAAGCGCAATGGCATTCCAGTAGGACCAGGACGTGGCTCTGCGGCAGGAAGTATTGTCGCTTACTGCTTGGAGATTACCAATATTGATCCTATCAGATACAGCTTGCTGTTTGAACGTTTCTTAAACCCAGAGCGTGTATCCATGCCTGATATTGACGTGGACTTTTGCTTCGAGCGAAGACAGGAAGTCATTGATTATGTAGGGCGTAAATATGGAGCGGACAAGGTGGTTCAGATTGTCACTTTTGGTACTATGGCTGCCAAAGGTGTGATTCGAGATGTTGCCAGAGTAATGGACTTGCCTTATGCCTTTGCAGACAGCATCGCCAAGATGGTTCCAAACGAATTGAATATTACACTGGAAAGAGCCTTGGAAATCAATCCAGAGTTTCGCAAGATGTATGAGACCGACACACAGGTTCATTACCTGATTGATATGTGCAAGCGCTTGGAGGGACTGCCTAGACATACTTCCATGCATGCGGCGGGCGTGGTTATCTGCCCACAGGCGGCGGACGAATTTGTTCCATTATCCAGAGGCTCTGACGGAGCCATCACCACTCAGTTTACCATGACGACATTGGAGGAACTGGGTCTACTTAAGATGGACTTTTTGGGCCTTCGCACCTTGACGGTAATCAAGGATGCGGTGGACATGATTGCGAAGAGCACTGGAAAACACATTGATATCGACCACATTGACTACGATGACAAAGCTGTACTTGAAAGCATTGGAAGTGGACATACAGAAGGTGTGTTCCAGTTAGAAAGTGCCGGTATGAAGAGCTTTATGAAGGAGCTAAAGCCAGCCAACTTAGAGGATGTAATTGCAGGTATATCTCTTTACCGTCCGGGCCCTATGGATTTTATTCCTCAATACATCAAGGGTAAGACCAACAATGGAGATGTAACCTATCTTTGCCCACAGCTTAAACCAATCCTGGAGCCTACCTATGGCTGTATCGTATACCAGGAGCAGGTTATGCAGATTGTGCGAGACTTGGGCGGATATACCCTTGGACGAAGCGACTTAGTTCGACGTGCCATGAGTAAAAAGAAACAGGCTGTCATGGAAAAAGAGAGAGCCAACTTTATCTATGGAAACGAAGAGGAACAGGTGCCAGGTTGTGTGGCCCAGGGAATCGACGAAAAAGTGGCGGGACAGATTTATGAAAACATGATGGACTTTGCAAAATATGCGTTTAACAAATCTCATGCGGCTTGTTATGCAGTAGTGGCATACCAGACGGCATATTTGAAAAAGTACTATCCAGTAGAATTTATGGCGGCACTTATGACTTCTGTCATTGACAACCCAGGAAAGGTTTCGGAGTATATATTGGTGTGCCGCAATATGGGAATTCAGATTCTTCCTCCGGATATTAATCAGGGCGAGAGTGGATTCTCTGTTTCAGATGGTTCCATTCGCTATGCGCTTACGGCTATCAAAAGTGTAGGCCGTCCTGTGATTGAAACTATCGTGGAGGAACGCAGAGAGAGGGGACCCTATACCAATCTCAACGACTTCATCACCAGAGTGGCAGACCGAGATGTCAACAAGCGTGCAGTGGAGAACTTTATCAAGGCAGGAGCATTGGACAGCCTTGGCGGAACCAGAAAGCAGTTCATGAGCGTATATGTTCAAATCATGGACCACATTCAAAAGGACAAAAAAAGCAATCTGGCAGGACAGATGTCTTTGTTTGATATTGTATCTGAAGAGGAAAAAGATGATTTTGACGTAAAACTCCCAGATGTGGGTGAATATCCAAAGGAGATGATTTTAAGCTTCGAAAAGGAAGTTTTGGGTATCTATGTCAGCGGACATCCTCTGCAGGAGTACGAGCAACTTTGGCGCAAAAAGATTACTGCTACCACAGCAGATTTTGCATTGGAAGAGGAAACGAATACGGTCAATGTAAAGGATGGAGCCACCGTGGTGATTGGTGGAATGATTTCGGAAAAGACCATTAAGTACACCAAGAATGACAAAGTGATGGCTTTCCTGACAGTGGAAGATTTGGTAGGTACAGTAGAGGTCATTGTGTTCCCTAGGGATTATGAGCGCAATAGCAGCCTTCTCATAGAAGATTCCAAGGTGTTTATTCAGGGACGCGCGGCAGTGGAAGAAGACAAAGATGGCAAGCTAATCTGCGAAAAGATTACTTCCTTTGATCAGGTGCCACGCAAATTGTGGATTCGATTCCCAGACAAAGAAGCCTATGCAGCCAGCGAACAGCAACTTATGGCGGCTTTGGCGGACAGCGAAGGCCATGACAGAGTGGGTATTTTCATAGACAATCCGAAGAGCCAGAAGGAACTTCCACCCAACCAAAACGTACATATAGATGATGCGTTGGTGGACAAATTATGTCAGATTTTCGGGAAAGAGCGTGTAAAGGTCACGTTTTTGTGAAAAATATATCAAAAAACTTATTGAAAAACCGTTAGAAAAGGTATAAAATAGGCTGGATATCAAGAAATGGGTAAATAAGGAAGTTTGATTATAGGAGGTTTAAACCATGGCCAATCAAGTAAAGACTATTGCGGTTCTTACTAGTGGTGGAGATGCACCAGGTATGAACGCTGCCATTCGTGCAGTTGTTAGAACAGCTATTGCAAAAGGGCTGAAGGTTAAAGGAATAGATAGAGGATATATGGGACTCCTCAACGAAGAAATCAGAGATATGGTAGCAAGAGACGTATCTGATATCATCCAGAAGGGTGGTACTATTCTTGGTACAGCAAGATGTCCTGAGTTTGCTGAGTTGGAAGTTCAGAAGCGTGGTGCGGAAATCTGCCGCAAGCACGGTATCGATGGACTTGTAGTAATCGGTGGTGACGGTTCCTATCGTGGTGCGCAGGCATTGGCTAGACAGGGTATCAATGCAATTGGTATCCCAGGAACTATCGACCTTGATATTGCTTGTACAGATTATACTATCGGTTTTGATACAGCCGTAAATACAGCTATGGAAGCTATCGATAAGGTTAGAGATACTTCTTCTTCTCATGAGAGATGTAGTGTCATCGAAGTAATGGGTAGACATGCAGGTTACATTGCGCTTTGGTGTGGTGTTGCCAACGGTGCAGAGGATATCCTTCTTCCAGAAAGATATAACTATGACGAGCAGGCGCTGATCAACAACATTATCGAAAAGCGTAAGATGGGTAAGAAACATCATATCATTATCAATGCAGAAGGTATTGGACATTCCAACTCCATGGCTAGACGTATTGAAGCTGCTACAGGCGTTGAAACAAGAGCTACTATCTTGGGACACATGCAGCGTGGAGGTAGCCCAACTTGTAAGGATCGTTATTATGCTTCCATCATGGGCGCATACGCAGTAGATTTGTTGATCGAAGGAAAGACCAAACGCGTAGTTGCATACAAGAATGGTGAGTTCGTAGATTACGATATTGAAGAAGCATTGGCAATGAAGAAGGATATTGATGAGTATCATTTCGATATTTCCAAACTTCTCTCTAAATAATATAGAAGAAATGCTAAGAAAAGGGATGCGTATGCATCCCTTTTGTTGATTATCCGAAAAGATATTGTTATAATTCAATCAAAGACTTTAGCGTACTAAATTAAAGGAGCGGCGAAATGATAAGTAGTACAGCCAATGGAAAGGTAAAACAAGTGGTGGCGTGGCAGACCAAGGCCAGGGAGCGCAAAAAGGATGGTGTCTTTATTGTAGAAGGACTCCGTATGTTTGAAGAGGCTCCTCTAGATTGGATTAGTCAGGTCTATGTGTCCAGTAAATGCCTTGCGGGCCTTGAGAGTGGAAACGGAGACAGAGACAAGGCTATATTGGAAAGACTTGAGATGATTGCTTATGAGGAAGTGACGGATGAGGTGTTTTCTAAAATGTCAGATACACAGACGCCACAAGGAATCTTAAGTGTTCTTCGCAGGCCAACTTACAGCCTAAGTGATATCTTGGGACAAAACGCTCTTATTATGATATTGGAGGATTTGCAGGATCCAGGAAACCTAGGAACCATTCTTAGAACGGGAGAAGGTGCAGGCATAAACGGTGTCATCATGAGTAAGGATACGGTGGACATATTTAATCCCAAGGTGATTCGAGCTACGATGGGCTCCATCTATCGCATGCCTTTTGTCTATGTCGAGGATTTAAAGGACATCTTAGATACATTACATATAGAAGGAATTCAAACCTATGCAGCGCATTTACAGGGAGAGAATTATTATGATTCTTTTGATTTTAGGAACGGGACAGCCTTCTTAATAGGAAACGAGGGAAATGGACTAAAGAAAGAAACAGCCGATCAGGCAAAAAGCTACCTAAAGATTCCTATGGAAGGTAAGGTTGAATCTCTGAATGCAGCCATTGCAGCGTCATTGCTTATGTATGAGGCGCATCGACAGAGGAAAACTAAATAACAGATGTTATGCTAAAGCCCAAAAGTCCACTTTATAGTGGGAAATGGCGGAAATAAGACCAAAAACAGGCACAGAAAAACGAGGAGAGTAAAATATGAAAATAGGGTTTGTAGGACTTGGAAATATGGCGAAAGCCATGATGGAAGGAATGTTAAATCAAGGAGTAGTATCTGCGGATGAGATATATGGAAGCTCCAAAACAAACAAAACAGCAATAGATGTGGCTGCCCGTTTTGGGATTCACACAAGCACCGATAACAAGGTGGTAGCAAAAGATGCAGATTACCTCTTTTTGGCAGTAAAACCTCAGTTCTTTCCACAGGTGATTGAAGAAATCAAAGATGAGATAAATCAAGATACAGTAGTAATCAGTATTGCGGCGGGGAAGACTATGTCCTTCATTGAAGAATGTTTTGGGAAAAAGGTAAAACTGATTCGCTGCATGCCAAACACTCCTGCTCTGGTAGGAGAGGGCTGTACTGGCTACTGCGTGGGTGAGGGTGTGAAGGAGTCTGAGATAAGCACAGTAGAAAACTGGCTTAACAGTTTTGGCAAATGCCATCAGGTTCCGGAGAAACTGATGGATGTAGTGGTAGGTGTCAGTGGAAGCTCTCCTGCGTATGTATTTATGTTTATTGAAGCTATGGCAGATCAGGCGGTTGCCGAAGGAATGCCAAGAGCACAGGCGCTTCAGATGGCGGCACAGTCTGTGCTTGGAAGCGCAAAGATGGTGTTAGAAACGGGCATTCATCCAGGTCAGCTTAAGGATATGGTTTGCTCACCAGGAGGGACAACTATACAGGCAGTGAAGGTGCTGGAAGAATGTGGAATGAGAGCATCTGTTATGGATGCTATGGAAGCTTGTATCGAAAAATCCAGGAGTTTGTAGCGCAAATTTTGTGCAAAACCACCAAAATGATTGATTTGACAAAAAAGTTTTCTTTTGCTATTATAACCCTCGATGCAAATTGTAATAGTTTTGTAACATTCAACGGAGGTTTATAACATGGCAAGAAGCAGAAAGCTGCTGATGGCTGTGGTTGGAATCTTGTTTAGTATGATTCTTTTTACTACCACAGACATAGTTGCAGAAGCGGACAGCAATAGTGATTACTTAGATGCCATGAACAGAGGCGTAGTAGTAATCATTGATCCTAGTGTATATGATTCTTCAGAACATATAAACGAGATGGCGGCAGAACTGAACATTTCTCTTGAGTATGAAGTTTTAGATACTGTAATTGAAAGCGATTTGGTGATGGCCAACGTAAGAAGTGCATTGAATGTACGACAGGAGCCCAACTCAGACGCCAAGAAGGTTGGTAAGCTCTACAAAGATTGTGGCGGAAGAATGCTGGAATACGTGGACGGATGGGTAAAAATCAAATCCGGCAACGTGGAAGGCTGGGTTTCCGAAGAATATCTTTTCTTTGGTGAAGAAGCAAAAGCAAAAGCTGCGGAAGTAGGTACAACCTTTGCGAAGGTTACGGCGGACGTACTGAATGTTCGTATGGAGCCTAATTTAGAGTCTGGTATCTTGGTACAACTTCCAATGGACTACGAGATTGAAGTTCAGTCTGTAGGCGAAGATGGCTGGCTTTGTGTGGAATATGACAAGACAGAAGGATATATTCGAGCAGAGTTTGTTGAAATCGACTTTGAGGTAGAGGCTGGAGAGACTACAGAGGAAATCAAAGCCCGCCAGAAGAAGGAAGAGGAGAACAAACGATACAAATGGTATGACCCTGTAGAGGTGGATGAAGATACCTTGATGCTCTTGGCTGCTTTGATTCATTGTGAAGCAGGCGGTGAGCCTTATGAAGGTCAGGTGGCTGTAGGTGCGGTAGTTATGAATCGTGTTCGTAGTAGCAGATATCCTAATACCATCCGCGAAGTTATCTATCAGAAGGGCCAGTTTACACCAGCCATGAGTGGCAAAGTAGACAGAATTTTGGAGTCTGGCAGAACCTATGCTAGCTGTATTAGAGCAGCAGAAGACGTGCTGGCTGGATATTCCAACGTAGGCGATATGGTTTCTTTCCGAAGAAATAGTGGAAAGAGAAAAGGCCTTGTAATTGGCAATCATGTATTTTTCTAAGAGACAAAACCACTATCTGAGAATTCTCAGATGGTGGTTTTTTGCACGTTACAGGAAGGTATAGTGCGCATAAAATGATTGAATGAGAGAAAGGAATATAGTAAGATAGACTTAACAAAAAACGAAGCCAAGAAGAAAAGGGGGGAGAGAGATGAGCGTTTTTTGGTTGGTGCTTTTAGTGGTTCTAGTGCTAATTGAATTGGCAACCATGGGACTTACCACTGTATGGTTTGCAGGTGGTGCGCTGGTAGCGGCTTTGATAGCTGTGTTGAATGGTCCAGTGTATGCGCAGTTTGCGGCTTTTGTAGTAGTTTCTTTGTTGCTTTTAATTTTCACCAGACCGATTGCTATGAAGTATTTCAATGTGGAAAGAACCAAGACGAACACGGAAAGCTTGATTGGTATGCAGGCAATCGTGACACAGCGAATTGACAACCTGAAAGCACAGGGAAGCGTAGTAGTAAATGGTCTTGAGTGGACAGCAAGAAGTTTCCATCAGGATCAGGAAATCGAAGAAGGCGCAGTGGTAGAAATTAAAGACATTCAGGGCGTGAAATTGATTGTAGAGCAGGTAGCTACCCAAGGCTAAAAGAGTAGTATGGAATTAGTATAAGAGTCATTAGATTAAGAAAAGAGAGGGAAAGAGTATGATTTATATCGTAATTTGTTTAATTGTTATTTTGTTATTGATTTTGGCATCCTGTATCAAAATCGTTCCACAGGCACAGTCCTATGTGCTTGAAAGATTGGGAGCATATCAGGATACATGGTCTGTAGGTATCCATGTAAAGATTCCTTTCATCGATAGAGTGGCAAGAAGAGTAAACCTCAAAGAGCAGGTTGCTGACTTCCCACCACAGCCAGTTATCACAAAGGACAACGTAACCATGAGAATCGACACAGTAGTGTTCTATCAGATTACAGATCCTAGACTTTACACCTACGGCGTAGAAAATCCTATGATGGCTATCGAGAACTTGACAACAACTACACTCCGTAACATCATCGGTGATTTGGAACTTGACCAGACACTTACCAGCCGTGAAACTATCAACACTCAGATGAGAGCGGCACTTGATATTGCAACAGATCCTTGGGGAATCAAGGTAAATCGTGTAGAGCTTAAGAACATCATTCCTCCAGCGGAAATTCAGAATGCCATGGAGAAACAGATGAAGGCAGAGCGTGAAAGACGTGAAGCGGTAACTAGAGCAGAGGGTGAAAAGAAGGCTAGCATCCTTGTGGCAGAAGGTGAAAAAGAATCTGCAATTCTTCGTGCAGAGGCTGAGAAGCAGTCCGCAATTCTTCGCGCAGAAGCTCAGAAGGAAAAGATGATCCGCGAGGCGGAAGGTGAAGCAGAGGCAATTCTTAAGGTACAGCAGGCGAATGCAGACGGTATCCGTATGTTGAAAGATGCAGGTGCAGATGAATCTGTACTCAAGATGAAGAGCCTGGAAGCACTTGAAAAAGTTGCAAACGGTCAGGCTACTAAGATTTTGCTTCCAGCAGATTTGGCTGGCGTAGCAAGCTTGGCAACTACTTTCAGAGAAGTAGCAGACAAATAAGTTCTCTTGGATGATAGAGAAGGCGCTCCTAATGGGGCGCCTTTTTTGCATCATAGAAATGACATTTTTGCACTTGAATTCTCTAAAGTAATGAAGTATAGTAAGAAAATAGAAACAAAGGAGGCTTACATATGGACCTTAAGGGAAGACATTTTTTGAAATTACTGGATTTCACACCAGAGGAAATATTGTATTTGCTTGATCTGGCAGCAGACTTGAAAGCCAAGAAAAAGCGTGGTGAATTGGTGGACCACATGTGCAGAGGCAAAAATGTGGCACTTATTTTTGAAAAGACCAGTACCCGAACCAGATGCTCCTTTGAAATTGCTGCTCACGATTTGGGAATGGGAACCACTTACTTAGAGCCAGACAGTTCCCAGATAGGTAAGAAAGAGAGCACGGCAGATACCGCCAGAGTTCTTGGTCGTATGTTTGATGGAATTGAATATCGTGGATTTGGTCAGGAGAGAGTGGAAGAACTTGCAAAGTATGCAGGAGTTCCTGTTTGGAATGGACTTACCAATGAGTTCCATCCTACACAGATGCTGGCAGATTTGCTTACCATTCGTGAACATTTTGGATACTTAAAAGGAATCAAATTGGCATACTTAGGGGATGCCAGATACAATACAGGCAACTCTCTGATGGTGGCTTGTGCTAAGATGGGTATGCATTTTGTGGCTTGTACCACGGCAAAATACTTCCCAGAGCCTGCATTGGTGGAGCAGTGCCGTCAGATTGCGGAGCAGACTGGCGGAAGCATTACTTTGACAGAAGATGTAATGGAAGGAACCAAGGATGCCAAGGTAGTTTGTACCGATGTATGGGTATCCATGGGTGAACCTGATGAGATTTGGGCAGAGCGTATCAAAGAACTTTCTCCTTATCAGGTGAACAAGAAAGTAATGGACAATGCAGACAAGGATGCAGTGTTTATGCATTGCTTGCCAGCGTTCCATGACACTAAGACGCAGGTGGGTGCAGAAATAGCAGAGAAGTTTGGCATCACAGAGATGGAAGTGACAGATGAAGTGTTTGAATCTGAGCAGTCCATTGTATTTGACGAAGCAGAGAATCGCATGCACACCATCAAGGCAGTGATGGCTGCAACGATTTAATTACTCTTTCGTTTTTGAGAAAGGTTAGAGAATGATCCAAAGATTTGTTTATGAGACAATCGATTCTACAAACGGGGAGGCGTTCCGATTGGCAGATAATAAGGGGGCTAATTTAGCCCCCTTTCTTGTATTGACCCAAAAGCAGACCGCTGGGCGAGGGCGCGCAGGACGAAAGTGGGAGTCGGAGGATGATGGTCTCTATTTTTCCATTTACCTAAGACCAAGTGTGACAATAGACAAGGCAGCCATGCTTACTTTGGTGATGGCGGTTGCGGTGGCTAAGGCTTTGCAGAGATACATCGCAATTCAGGAGCAGACCTGCAAACAGGCTACAGATGGGTGTGAGAGTTCCTTGCAAATATTACAGACCTTGGGCATTAAGTGGCCAAATGATTTGGTGTTAAATGGAAAGAAGATTGTGGGTATCCTGACAGAACTTCGCACAGATGACAGAGGCTATGGTGTGGTCATAGGAGTGGGTGTCAATACCAATCAGAAAACATTTCCAGAGGAACTTCAGGATAAGGCAACATCGCTGAAAAGGGAAATGGGTATTCCCATTTTGGGGGAAGTTCTGTTAAAATATATTGAAGAAATTTTCTTGCAGGAATATACTACTTTTGAAAAGGAAGGGAACCTGGTCTTTTTGAAGGAAACGTATGAGACACTTTTGATTAACAAGGACAAAGTGGTGCGAGTGCTTGATCCCAAAGGGGAATATCAAGGCGTGGCCAAGGGAATAGATGAAGTAGGCCAGCTTTTGGTGGAGACGCAGGATAAAGAAGTTCAAAAGGTCTATGCTGGGGAAGTTTCTGTCAGAGGTCTTTACGGGTATGTAGATTAAGGTCAAGAAGAAAGGCGTTAATTCATGGAAGAGCGTATTGTATTGTGCGGTGCCAACGCATACGAACAGAAATATTATTTCAATGACAAGTTTAATGGAATTCCAGATTCCATCAAGGAAGAACTGCGCATCATTTGTGTGCTTTTTACGGAAGAAGTGGGTGGTGTATTCACTATTGTATTTGAGCCGGATGGAAGCATTTCCTTGGAGACAGATGCAGAAGAATATGATGCTTACTATGATGAAATCAGTAGTGGGCTTTTGGTGAGTGAGATTCGCCGAAAGAGACAGGATCTTTTGGAATCACTTAGTATGTACTATAGAATTTTTGTTTTGCATGAAGATGTGGCTGATTTGCTGGAGGGCGAAGAAGTATGATTTTAGTTGTAGATGTAGGAAATACAAATATTACTTGTGGTGTATATCAGGATGAAGAACTAAAGGCAACGTTTCGCCTTATGTCCAAAACTCCTAGAACATCAGATGAATACGGGATGATGCTGACAGAACTTTTGCGAATGAAGGGCATCGATACATCTGAGATTGAGGGTACCATTGTATCCAGCGTAGTGCCAGACGTGATGCACTCACTTACAGGTGGCTTGATTAGATATATTGGGACAGAGCCATTGGTGGTGGGACCAGGTGTGAAGACGGGTATCAAGATTACTACAGAGAATCCAAGAGCCATCGGTGCAGACCGTATCGTGGACGCAGTAGCTGCTTATGAGAAATACGGCGGTCCTGTACTGGTAATTGATTATGGAACTGCTACCACCTATGATTTGGTGACGGAGGATGGATGTTTTTCGGCAGGTATTACAGCACCGGGTATCCGTATCAGTGCAGAGGCTCTCTGGGAGAAGGCTGCAAAGCTTCCTAAGATTGAGATTAAGAAACCAAAGTCCATCCTTGCACAGGAGACCATCAGCAGTATGCAGGCGGGTCTTATGTATGGACAGATTGGTCAGACAGAATATATTGTCAAAAAAGTGAAAGAGGAAACTGGACTTACCAATTTAAAGGTTGTTGCAACTGGAGGACTTGGAAGGGTTATTTCCGACGAAACAGAGAGTATTGATATTTACGACAGTGCCTTGACTTTGGAGGGACTGAGACTTATTTATGCCAAAAACAAGAAATAGGATAAAGCATGAGTAAATTAACTATTGGAAATGTAACATTAGAGAACAATGTCATATTGGCTCCCATGGCAGGCGTAACAGACCTGCCATTTCGTTTGCTTTGCAAAGAGCAGGGTGCAGGCCTTCTTTGTATGGAGATGGTCAGTGCCAAAGCTATTCATTACAAAAATAAAAACACAGAGGCGTTGATGGAAATTCATCCAGAGGAAATGCCGGTGTCTCTTCAACTTTTTGGGAGCGAACCAGAATTGATGGGAGAGATTGCCAAGCAGATAGAGCATCGACCTTTTACCATCCTGGATATCAACATGGGCTGTCCTGTGCCAAAGGTAGTTAATAATGGAGAAGGCTCTGCGCTGATGAAGGACCCTAAGAAGGTATACGATATTGTGTATCATGTATCCAGAGCCATAAGTAAACCTGTAACAGTGAAGATCCGCAAGGGTTTTGATGCAGAGCATGTGAATGCAGTCGAGATAGCCAAGGCGGCAGAGGCGGCAGGGGCAGCAGCGGTGGCGGTGCATGGAAGAACCAGAGCGCAGTATTATTCGGGACAAGCTGACTGGGATATCATTGCTAAGGTAAAGGATGCGCTTTCTATACCTGTCATAGGCAATGGAGATATCACGAGCCCACAGAAGGCGGCGCAGATGCTAGAGCAGACAGGCTGTGATGGAGTGATGATTGGAAGAGGCGCCCAAGGAAATCCGTGGATTTTTAAGCAGATTACTTCTTATCTGGAGACGGGAAGTTTTCCAGAAGCCCCCTCCCCTATAGAAGTGAAAAGAGTAATTCAAAGACATGCACAGCTGCAATTGCAGGTAAAAGGAGAGTATACTGCGGTGAGGGAAATGCGAAAGCATATGTCTTGGTATACAACAGGCTACCCAAATTCTGCAAAGTTTCGTCAGATGATCAACAGCATGGAAAGTATGGATGAGTTGATGAGAGGTTTGGACGAAATATTCCCTGAAGAGTAAGAGATTAGTTTGTGTATTTAAATTAGCTTTGTAAGAATAGAGGAACCATTTGTAACATATCTTTACAAGACAAGGAGGAATCCTTATGGAAGAGATGACAGTGGTTTCTTTTTTTGTGGACAGAAGTGGTATTGCTTGGGACGGGAAGTGGATATGTCAGGTGGAACAAACACTCTTTGAAGGGGAAAAGGGAAGGCTTAGATATATTACAGTGGGATTGCCCTTTTGGGACAAGACAGATACGATGTGGAAAGCAGAGAGGCAGAAAGAATACTTGCAGCATCTACCTGTGCCTTTGCAGGGACGCAAGGTCTGTTATGTGTGCGACAGAGAGACAGAGATTTTGTACGGGCTAAAGCCTGGAGTTTTAAGCTTGGAGTGGGGGTTGTTTTTGCTAGATTTTTACCGTCCTACATTTGATAGTTTGGTGGTGTTTGAAGACCGCGAAATGGATGCACAGGACTTGGTGCTGAGGTTTGCACCCTGTTTGCCCTATGTGGGAGCGGTTACGGCTCACCCATGGCGATGGGAAGAAGTGGCGGAATACATACAGGAGGAGTATGGCTATCAGATAGAAGTGGCTTGTACATTTACAAAATTGCATCCCATGGGCAAGCGCGTTTTGTTGTGGTCTGGTGAACAGATGAGAGGACTGTCCCCTTTGACAATTCCAAGGGACAGCATATGGCTGGATACTCGTTGCGACAGAACGTTCAGGCAGATGTTGGATAAAAGGCAAAAAAGTAAAATAAAAACTTTAAATATACATGATTTTCTGCATGAATTTAGCGGGAAAAGTTGTATTGTGTAAGAAAAAAAGGTATAATAAAGTTGTATATTCTAATCAAGAAAGAAAAACAAAGGAAAAAGGTGACTGGTATGGAAGAAAAGAAATTTTTGTATGCAGATCCGGATCAACAGGTTGAAAAAATCAACCATTTTGTCTTGTTTGGAAATGCTATTTACGATGTGCTGATTTTTATCATTGTGCTGATTTCTGCACTTAGGGGATTTCGAAGCATGGGTTACGCTCTCTTTTTGGGAGGAATCATGCTGGCTTTTATCATTGCGTCGGTGATTATCAATGCAAAGAACAAACACAGCCGCTTGATGAAATATGTTGTGTTGGCAAGTATGTGTATTGTGACGTTTATGGTTGCATATGCATTTAATTCATACTACATGAGATTTCTGACGGGGTCAGCGTTTATTGCCTGCATCCTTTACTTTGATATGAAATACCTGGTTATTTCTGCGGCATGCATGACAGGTATCAACTTTGCTTGTAATTTTATTGTAAGTGCTACAAGGGGTTATGGAGACGTATCTTTTTCGGATGAACTGACCGCTTCTTTGGTAGTAGGTATGATGATGTTTGTTATCTGCTACACAGGTATGCTTGCAAAAAGATTTAATTTGGATTCCTTGGGTAAGGTGGCGCATGAAGCAGAGCAACAGAAGATCATGGTAAATGATGTGATGGAGATTGCTTCTCAGGTGCGTGCAGGCACAGAGGGCGCCATGGATATGGTTAACGAACTTAAGGAATCTTCCGAAATTGTAAAACGCTCTGTTGGCGATATCAGTGAGAGCACCAACTTGACAGCGGAGAATATCCAGACACAGACTGTGATGACCCAGAGTATCCAGGAGAATATCGAGCAGACAGTTGCTCGTTCAGAACATATGGTTCAGGTGGCAGAGAGATCTGGACAGCTCAATGGTGAGAACCTTGAGATGATGAACCAACTTCGTCAGCAGGGCGAAGTGCTCAAGGCTACCAATGAACAGGTTATTGAATCCATGAAAAAACTTCAGGAGAATGTAGCCAACGTTAAGAATATTACACAGACCATTTTGAATATTTCTTCTCAGACAAATCTTCTTGCGCTTAACGCTTCTATTGAATCTGCTCGTGCAGGTGAGGCTGGAAGAGGTTTTGCGGTAGTTGCAGAAGAGATTCGCCAATTGTCAGAGAGAACAAAGAATGAGACCGAGAACATTTCTACTATCCTCGCAGAACTGAATGCCAACGCAGAGGAAACTGCAAGTGCAGTAGACAAATCTGCAGAGGTAACCCAGAAGCAGGAAGAGATGATTGCGGTGGCAGCAGAGAAATTCGAAGAGATGAATAGCAATGTAAAAGAGCTTTCTGCAGATATCTCTGAAATCGACGATATGTTAGAAAGCCTTGCTAGTGCGAACAACCAAATCGTAGACAATATCATGCAGCTTAGCGCAACCACAGAGGAAGTGACAGCTGCATCACAGCAGTCTGCAGAACTGACAGAAGCAAACTGGCAGAATGCGCAGTCCACACAGGAAATCTTGACTCAGATTGGTGAAGTATCACATAAAATGGACAAGTACATGTCATAAGATATACCAAAGAGAGTTCCCAAACGGGAACTCTCTTTTTTGTGAGGGCGACGAGGCAAGCGCTAGAAGACAAGCGCACATACTTGTGCTTGCACAAAAGGATGTGCATTTGGCTGATGGCATTTGCCGACCGCTCATCAGAGCGAGATTCGCAAAGCGTATCTCGTCTCTGTGAGGGCGACGAGACAAGCACAGACTTGCGCTTGACACTGGGCATAAAATCAAGTATAATAGCACACGTTAATCTAGGCATCGTGTCCTCTTTGGAGCCATGATATACCAGATTCAGATTGAGTAAATAACAGGAAGGAAGCATATCATGGAAGAAAAGAAGAACATATTAACCTATGAAGGCTTGCGTAAATATGAGGATGAACTTCACGACCTTAAAGTTGTGAAACGTAAAGAAGTTGCCCAGAAGATTAAAGAAGCTAGAGAGCAGGGTGACTTGTCCGAAAACGCAGAGTATGATGCAGCGAAAGATGAGCAGCGTGATATCGAGGCTCGTATTGAGGAACTTGAAAAGATTCTTAAGAATGCAGAAGTGGTAGACGAAGAAGAAGTTGATTTAGACAAAATCAACATTGGATGTAAAGTTACCATCCTTGATATGGAAGAATCCGAGGAACTTGAATATAAAATTGTTGGTTCTACCGAAGCAAACAGTCTTAAGGGCAAAATCTCCAATGAAAGTCCAGTAGGTCGTGCACTTATGGGCAAAAAGATTGGCGATGTAGTAGAAGTAGAAACACAGGTTGGACCTATCAAATACAAGGTATTAGAGATCCAGCGTTCTAACTAAAGGAGAATGAAAAGTGGCAGAGCAGAACTTGGCGCAAAATGTACAGGAGCAGGACCTTAATCAGTTGTTAAAGGTTCGCCGTGAAAAATTAGCAAACCTTCAGGAAGCGGGCAAAGACCCCTTTCAGATTACAAAATATGATGTAACACATCATACTTTGGACGCGAAGGAACAATATGAAGCTCATGAAGAGAAGACTTTAGCAGGCAGAGTGAAACCAGAAGTAGAAGGTTTGGATGAAGCGCAGGCTAGAGAAGTTCTGAATGCAGATTACAATGAGAGAAGAGCCATTATGGATGCAAATCCTATCGAGGTTTCCATTGCTGGCCGTATGATGTTTAAACGTGTCATGGGTAAGGCTTCTTTCTGCAACATTCAGGATTTAAAGGGTAGAATTCAGGTCTACGTGGCTAAAGATGCCATTGGAGAAGATGCTTATGCTGATTTCAAGAAATCAGATATTGGCGATATTTATGGTGTTAAGGGATATGTATTCCGTACAAAAACAGGAGAAGTTTCTATTCATGCTGTTGAGATGACTATGTTGTCCAAGAGCTTGCAGATTCTTCCTGAGAAATTCCACGGCCTTACAGATACAGATACCCGTTACCGTCAGAGATATACAGACCTTATTATGAACGGCGAAGTAAAGGATACCTTTATCAAGCGTTCTAAGATGATGAAGTGCATCCGTACCTTCCTTGATGGAAGAGGATTCATGGAAGTGGAAACTCCAATGCTTGTTGCTAACGCAGGTGGTGCAGCAGCAAGACCTTTCGAGACACACTTCAATGCACTTGATGAGGATGTAAAACTTCGTATCTCTTTGGAACTTTACCTAAAGAGACTTATCGTTGGTGGTCTTGAGAGAGTATACGAAATTGGTAGAGTATTCCGTAACGAGGGTGTTGACACAAGACATAACCCTGAGTTTACACTGATGGAGCTTTATCAGGCATATACAGATTACTATGGCATGATGGAGCTGACAGAGAGCATGTTCCGTTACTTGGCAGAGGAAGTATGTGGCACCACTACTATCACTTATGGCCCACACACAATCGACTTTGCTAAGCCTTTCGAGAGACTGACTATGATTGAGGCAGTTAAGAAATATGCTGGCGTTGACTTTGATGAGATTCCAGACACAGCAGCTGCAAAGAAGATTGCAGATGAAAAGCATGTGGAATACGAAGCACGTCATGAAAAAGGTGATATCTTGAACCTCTTCTTTGAGGAGTTCGTAGAAGATCACTTGATTCAGCCTACCTTTATCATGGATCACCCAGTAGAGATTTCTCCACTGACCAAGCGTAAACCTGACAAGCCAGATTATGTAGAGCGTTTTGAACTTTTCATCAACGGATGGGAAATGTGTAACGCTTACTCCGAACTCAACGATCCTATCGATCAGAGAGAACGTTTCAAGGCTCAGGAAGCAGCGCTTGCAGCGGGTGATGATGAAGCAAACACAACAGACGAAGATTTCATGAATGCTCTTGAAATCGGTATGCCTCCAACAGGTGGTATCGGCTATGGTCTTGACAGACTTTGTATGCTTCTTACCGACTCTCCAGCAATCAGGGATGTACTTTTGTTCCCGACAATGAAGAGTTTGGATAAATAAAAGATAACAGTAAAGGACTTTCCTTTAGAAATTCTAAAGGAAAGTCCTTTTTATTTTGCATAATAGATAGAAAGATCTGTTAGTTTGTGCGGCGCACTTTCTTGATCGATTACAACATCTATCTGACAAGTTGAGACGGATGGGAATCGACAAATATGCTTGTGGCCTACGCTGCAGCCCTTGTAGACGAGAATCTGTCTTCCGTAAGGATAGGGAGTAATGTAAACGCTAAATTCTGTGATATTTTCTCCTAAGTTTAGGTCTTCTGATAGGACAAGGTGGTTTAATAGGGTTGGCGATTCCAGGGTGATGGAGTAGGCATTGTCTGTGCGTTTTGCCAAAGACATGTCTGCAAGTTTATTCTCGAAGGTATGACGCAAAGCTTCTCCAAACTCAAGCAGCGCCTTGCAGTCTGCTTCTGGTAGAAGACCTCTTCTATCTGGCGCGATGTTTATGAGCAGGTTGGCGCCTCTGCCCACAGAATAATAGTAAAGCCCCATCAATTCATCGGTAGATTTGATGGTTTCTATATCAAGGTCGCTGTAAAACCAGTTGTCTCGTCTGATTCGGCAGTCGCACTCCGCAGGAAGAAATCTGCTGGTGTTCATTGCGCGTTTGTCTTTGGTTAAAACGGAAAAGTCTAAAGAATCCACTAGGTTAAAGTTTGGCATGGGGGCAAGGCCTGCTTCGTTACCAATCCATCTTACGTCAGGGTCCCACATATTAAATATAAGAATATTGGGCTGAAGAGAGCGAATGACGGAAACGATACGAGTGGTGTCATACTGGTGGTTTTCGCTGCCACAGCCATCAAACCACAAATAGTCGATTTGACCATAGTTGCCAAGAAGCTCACTAATCTGGTTGATAAAATAGTCGTCATAGTCGGTGGCTTTGTCGGAACCGAACTGGGCGGGCGAGTAATATAGGCCAATCTTGAGTCCGTATTTGCGACAGGCATCCGTAAATTCTTTTACCACATCTCCATTTCCGTTTTTCCAAGGTGTATTCTTGACGGAGTAATCGGTATATGCGGATGGCCAGTTGGCGAAACCGTCGTGGTGCTTGCATACCAAGATGGCATACTTGGCGCCTGCCTGCTTTACGGTGGAAATCCACTGCTTGCAGTCAAGCTGGTCTGGTTGAAACTTATCGGGGCTCATTTCCTGCATGTCCCAATCTTTGTGCCCTTCATAAAAGGTGCGAATGCCGAAGTGGAAAAAGGCACCCAACTCCCAATCTAAAAAATCTAATTGTTCTTTTTTAATCTGAGCCATCTTTTTT
Source organism: Lachnospiraceae bacterium (assembly GCA_017453065.1). Taxonomy (GTDB): domain Bacteria; phylum Bacillota; class Clostridia; order Lachnospirales; family Lachnospiraceae; genus Acetatifactor. Next base: position 136,990 of record JAFTKW010000004.1, read on the forward strand.
CTCCTTTAATTATTTCACAGCCTTCTGCTGTTTTTTGCGGAACTTGGAAGGCGATGTGCCTACAAAGTTGTTAAAGACACGATTGAACTGCGAAAAACTACTGAATCCACTGGCAAAAGCAATATCTGTGATGGGCTTATTGGTGGATATTAGCATGGTCTGTGCATTTCGGATGCGCGTCAATTGTATGTATTCGGTCAGAGTGAAGTTTGTGACCTTCTTAAACTGATGAGATAGGTAATAACTGCTGATAAAGAACTGGTCTGCAATAGAGTTTAAGGAAAGATCCTCTGTAAAATGGGTGTGAATGTAAGCGGTGATGCTATATATCTTGTTGGTAATATTGTCAAAGTCTACCTGGTTTTCGTAGACATTCTTGCTCTGATACAGATAGATCAGACTTAAAAACTCCATGAATTTGTTGTGAATAGACAGATCAGTCAGTTCGTTGGGCGTCTTAGATAGGTAGTAGATATCATTTAACTTTTCAAAAAGAATATCCCTGTATTTGCCTTCAAAACGATAAAAGGGAAGCTCCTTGTCGAAGATGCTCAAAATCTTTTTGACGTAGGAATCCAGTGGGGCGGGCATGGATGGGAAGGAAAAGTTGATGACCAATCGTTTGCAGGTGGCTCCATCGGGATAGGTGGTTTTGTGAAGCAAAGATGGCCTTACTGCAACAATATCCCCGCGCCTAATGTCGTGCCATGAGCCGTCAATCAGATGCCCGGCCTGCTGGTCGTCTAAGTAGATAAACATTTCATAGAATTGATGGAAATGCTGGAATTCCATATTTACAGTATGGGAGCGCTCGTCCCAGTCAAAGTAATAAAAGAAAGGGGCTCCGTAGGGGTTGATGCGGATGTCGTATTTTTGTTCGTAGATCAGATTTCCAATTAACATAATAAGCACGATTCCTTTCAAGATTGCAGAATTTGTCATACTGTTGAAACAATTTGCAAATTTTGTTTTTTGACGTATTGTCGCTTTGACTTGCGAAAGTGTCAAAAAAATAACAAAATTGGTAAAAATGCACAAATTCGAAGGGCTAAAAGTGTTAAAACTGTTGTCACGACAAGAAAATTATAAAACAAAAAAGCAAATAATGCAATGTCTTTAAGCAAAAAGACAACATATGAGTGGTATTTCGTCTATAAACTTGCTAGTCTATACTCATCAGACGGGGGTGGGCCCCGAAAAGGAGGGTATTTTTTATGAAAAAACTTACAACTCTCTTATTAGTAGCAGCATTGGCAATCGGCACCTTGACAGGATGCGGCGGATCAGGCGGCGAAACTAATAATGTTGAGAAACCAGTTCAGAGTTCAGAGGTTGTTACACCATCTTCTAGCGAAGTTGTTGAAGATGTAGTAGCTCCTAAGGAAGCACCTATGTTGACAGCTTTGGTTGAGGCTGGAACACTTCCTGCATTGGACGAAAGAATGCCAGTTGAAGCAGACCGTTTCGTAGAAACAGTTGATGCAACAGGCGCACCACTTTCAATCGGTACTTATGGCGGAACAATTAACTTGGCAAACGGCGGCGGTAGCTGGGATTTGTCTAGACCAATCACAGAAAGTATCATCCATTACAACACAGATGGCTCTTATTATCCAAACGTAATCAAGAGCTTCGAACACAATGATGATTACACAGAGTGGACATTCCATCTCAGAGAAGGAATGAAATGGTCTGACGGTGATGACTTCAACGCAGATGACATCACATTCTGGTTCTATATGTGTCACGTTTCCAACTTCGACACAAAGAAGAGCTGGGCAGCACTTGTAGACTACAAAGAAAAAGTTGTTCAGGAAGACGGCACTGAAAAAGATGTGATTCATCATCCAACACTTACAAAAGTTGATGATTTGACAGTTAAATTCACATTTACAAAAGCTAAATTGCCAGCTGACTTCATCGAAAACGGTGACTTCAAATGGTGCTGGGCTCCATCTCATTACTTGAATGATTTGATTCCAGATTCCATTTATGTTGAAAATGAATATTGGCCAGCAACAGGTCTCAGTGATGAGCAGGTTCTCCTCAATGCAAAAGCAAAGGGCATCGATCAGGCTACAATCAAAGACCTTGGTAAAGCAGTAAGCTACTATTTCTGGAATGTATCCGGAGTTCCTACACTTAACCCTTACGTTTTGACTACAAAAGAAGGCAACAACACAAAAGATGCTGAACTTTGTATCTTAGAGCGTAACCCATATTACTGGAAAGTTGACGCAGAAGGCAATCAACTTCCATACTGTGACGCAATCTACTTCCATAAATATTCCGAGACAGGACAGGATCAGTTGGCATTCCGTTCTAAAGAATTGGATGTTATCAACGTAGGTATGGGCGATATCGCAACAATCCTTGCAGATATGGGCGAAGATGCTCAGCTTAGAGTAATGTCTGGTTCTAACTGGGGTTCCTACCAGATTACATTTAACTACACTATCGAAGACAAAAACTATGCAGACTTGTTTGCAAACATTAAATTCCGTGAAGCTATGTCAATCGCAGTAGACCGTGAACAGGTTTCTGGCCTTTTGACAGACGGATTCCTTGCTCCAGCACAGTGTGCTCCTGCAAAAGGTAACTTTGGTTACGATGAAGAGTGGGAGAAGAAGTGGACAAATTATGATGTAGCAGCAGCTAAGAAATTGTTAGAAGAATGTGGCCTTGTAATGGGCGCAGATGGTTTCTATGATTTCGCAGATGGCTCTGATTTACTTATCACATTCTATTCCTATACAGAGTCTCTCAACTCCGAAACATCTTATCCTGTACTTGAACAGTACTTCAAAGCAATTGGTATCAATTGTGCAAACAAAGACCTTGCTGTAGAAGCATTCGACCAGGAAATCGACAACAACACATGGTGTGCAGTTTTAGGACCTCACACATCCATCGGTGGCCTTTCTCTTAGAGACCGTGTTGCTCCATTCGTTCCTGTTCAGGAAGCAGCTGAATGGTACGGCGAATACGGTGCTTGGTATGGCACAGGCGGAGCTGAAGGTGTAGAACCTACTGGCGATATGGCTGAGCTGCTTAAGATTTATGAGCAGTGGGCAGCTGAAAAAGATTCTGCTAAGAGAGATGAACTCTCCTTGAAGATTTATGATATTCACAAAGCAAATCTTTGGTCAATTGCATACTTAGAGGGCGAAGGAACATATACACTCATTAGCTCTAAACTTGGAAACTATCCTAAGGATTTAGTATCTGCTGACTTATATCAGTATGCTAACATTGCACACTACTGGACAATGTACAAAACTGAATAGTCTTTAAAAGAACAAAAACTATTTTTTTCCGGAGGCGGGAACCGGTTTCCGCCTCCGGTTTTTTTCAGAAAGGAACTTTTCTAATGGATGATATTATGAACAAATCAGAAAACATGCATGAAAATAATCCGAAGAAAACCGTAATAGAAGCAATAAAAGACTTTTTTGCAAGGGATCTGGTACAGTACATCTTGAAACGTATCTTGATGTTTATTCCAACTTTGTTTTTAATATCAGTCTTGGTTTTCTTCGTAATTCAGCTCCCACCGGGAGACTTTGTTACATCTCATATTGCAAAACTTGCAACAGAAGGTGAAATCGTAGACGCTGCAGCAGCCCAGGCGATGAGAGAAGACTATGGCTTAGACTTGCCAATGTGGCAACAGTATGTGAAATGGGTAAAAGATATTATCTGGACCTCATCAGATTCCACCTACTACAGATTATATGAATCTCATCACAACTGGAAATATTCCTTCGCTTATGGTAGAGATGTATGGGATGTTGTAGATGACCGACTTGGCTTAACCATTTTGGTTACGGCAATTATTATGATTTTCCAGTATGCAGTATCACTGCCAATTGCAGTATATGCATCCACACATCAGTATTCTGTAGGAGATTATGTATCTTCCATCATAGGATTTTTGGGAACGGCGATTCCGAACTTTATCCTTGCCATCATACTGATGTACCTGTCGTATGTATGGACGGGAAATGCCAACGTAGGTTTGTTCTCGCAAGATATGTTGGTAAATGGTATTAGTTTAGCGAACTTTGGTGACTTCCTAAAACGTATGATTATTCCAATCATTGTTATTGGTACCAGCGGTACCTGCGGAATCATCCGATCTGTACGCGCCCAGATGCTTGATGAAGTATCCAAACAGTATGTTTTGACTGCTAGAGCAAAAGGCGTGTCCGAGAGAACTATCGTTATGAAGTATTGCTTTAGAGCAGCTATCAACCCTACCGTTTCTGGTTTGGGTGGCGTTCTTTCCAGCTTGTTCTCTGGCTCAACTGTAACAGCGATGGTTTTGAATATGCAGATTCAGGGACCAGTCCTTTTCGAAGCATTGAAGGTACAAGATATGTACCTTGCAGGTGCAATCGTAATGGTTCAGGCAGTATTGGTAGTTATCGGTATCTTGTTTGCTGATATTGCTTTGGCATTCTTGGATCCTAGAATCCGTTACTCAGGAGGTGGAAGATAATGGCATTGTTTAAAAAGAAACAGAAATCTAAAGAAGATTATTATCTTGCATCTCAGTGGACTTTGATGATCAGAAAGCTTAGAAAACATAAGCTGGCGCAGCTCTCCTTGTTCGTGCTCATGATTTTGTATGTGTGTGCTTTGTTTGCAGATTTTCTTGCGCCATATGGCCTGGAAGAGTTTGATGCTCTTTACAAGAACAGCGCACCTACCAAAATCCATTTCGAATATGAAGGAGAGAATGTAGGTCCACATATTTATAAACTTCAGAAATCAATTAACCGCGAAGACTTTTCTGTAACCATTACAGAAGATACTTCCGAGTATTACAAGATAGAATTTTTTGTAAAAGGCCCAGAATACAAGATTTTGGGACTCATTCCTTGTGACATCCATCTGTTTGGTGTAGGCGAGGGAAGCAATGGTGGTACAGGTGCTAAACTATTTTTGTTCGGTGCAGATTCCTTAGGACGAGATATTTTCTCCAGAGTATTGCATGGAGCAAGAATTTCCCTGACTATCCCATTCGCAAGTGCCATCATCAGTTTCTTCCTTGGTATTACCATCGGATCTATTTCCGGCTACTTTGGAGGAACTCTTGATATCATTATTCAGCGTATTATCGAGGTGATGGGCGCGGTTCCACAGATTCCTCTTTGGCTTGCTCTTTCAGCGGCAATCCCTCCAGGAATCTCAACCGTTAAGATGTACTTCTACATTACCATCATCCTGTCCTTCATCAACTGGACTGGTATGGCTCGTGTAGTTAGAGGTAAGTTCCTGTCACTTAAGAATGAAGATTACGTCATGGCAGCCAGACTTTCTGGCGTGTCTACCTGGAAGATTATCTGGAAGCACTTGGTTCCAGGCTTCATGAGTTACTTGATTGTTTCCATGACACTGAGTATTCCAGGCTCTATCGTAGGTGAAACATCCATGTCTTATTTGGGACTTGGTATCAAGTCTCCTGCAACTAGCTGGGGTGTACTTTTACAGGAAGCCAGCTCCGTTACAGACGTGGCAAGTAACCCACACAAATTGATTCCAATTATTTTCGTAACTATCACAGTTCTTGCCTATAACTTCCTTGGCGATGGACTTCGTGATGCAGCAGACCCTTACAAGTAAACACGGGAGGTAAATGAAATGAATAACGATACAATTCTAGAAGTGAAAGACCTCCATGTGGACATTCATACATCAGAGGGACTTTTGACAGCAGTTCGAGGTGTAAACTTCGATATTAAAAGAGGTGAAACCTTAGGATTGGTAGGTGAGTCCGGTTGTGGTAAGTCTCTTACCTGCAAAGCTATCCTAGGTATTAACGAGAAAAAATGTGTATCCAGCGGTGAAATCGTATTTGACTCTGAAGGATTAGGCGAAGTTGAACTGATTGGTCTTGCAAATCAGAAAAAGGATACCAATATTCGCTCTATCCGCGGAAAAGAAATCTCCATGATTTTCCAGGAGCCAATGGTTGCTTTTTCACCTATGTATACTATTGGCAATCAGATTAATGAAGCAACAATGCTTCACATTACCAAAGACAAAAAGAAAGCAAAAGAGATTTCCATGGAGGTAATGCGTAAGGTTGGTATTGCCAATGTGGAGAAGAGATACAATCAGTATCCGCACGAATTCTCAGGTGGTATGCTACAGCGTGCATTGATTGCAATGGCTCTTGTATGTAATCCTAAGCTTTTGATTGCAGATGAGCCAACAACGGCTCTTGATGTTACTATTCAGGCTCAGGTATTGGAGCTGATGAAGGATCTTCAGAAGGACTTTGGAACTTCCATCCTGTTCATTACCCACGACCTTGGTGTAGTAGCAAGAATGTGTGACCGTGTGGCAGTTATGTACCTTGGCAAAATTGTGGAAAGTGCAGATTCAGAAGAGATTTATGCCAATCCACAGCACCCATATACAAGAGGCCTGATTGGTTCTGTTCACAAGATTGGTTCCAAGAAAGAGGAGAGACTGTTCTCCATCGAAGGAACAGTGCCTCTGGCGATGAATCTTCCAAGGGCTTGTGGATTCTACGATCGCTGTGATGTTCGAATTGAGGGCCTTTGCAACAAGGCAGAGCCTGAGTTGGTAGAGGTGGCTCCTGGCCACAAGATTGCCTGCTTCAACTGCCCACATGAGGCATGTAAAGAGCACAGAGCAAAGGTAGAAGCAATGTTAAGAGAAGAGGAGGCTGGCAAGAATGAATAAAGAGAACATTCTGGAAGTAAAAGGCGTACACAAACGCTTCCATTCCAAAGGCGTTACTGTAAAAGCAGTAACAGATGTCAGCTTTGATGTTAAGCCTGGCGAGACCATTGGTATCGTAGGTGAGTCTGGTTGTGGCAAGACTACTTTGGGACGCTGCATCGTACGTGCGTATGATGCATCTGAAGGAGAGGTTTTCTACCGTACCAGAGAAGGCGAAGAGGTAGATTTCCTTCAGGTCGACAAGAAGAAAATGAAGGAAATCCGTAAGGAAATTCAGATGATTTTCCAGGACCCTTATTCTTCCTTGGATCCTAGAATGACAGTGTTGGATATTATCAAGGAACCACTGAAGGCAAACTATCCTAAGATGCCAAAAGCAGAAATGGATCAGAGAGCAAAGGATATGGCAGAAAAGGTAGGACTTAATCCTATGTATCTGATGCGTTATCCACACGCTTTCTCAGGCGGCCAGCGTCAGCGTATTGGTATCGCAAGAGCCTTGGTAGTGGAACCACAGATTATTGTCTGCGATGAAGCGGTATCTGCTTTGGACGTTTCTATTCAGGCGCAGGTAATCAACCTTCTTCGCGATTTGCAGAAGGAACTGAACCTTACATATTTGTTTATCAGTCATGACTTGTCAGTTGTAGAACACATTTCTGACAAGGTTGGAGTTATGTATCTTGGCAAGATGGTAGAGTTTGCACCAACAGAGGATATGTTTGCTAAGCCAATGCATCCATATACAGAGGCATTGCTATCTGCAGTACCTGTTGCAGACCCTAAATATCAGATGGAGCGCATTCCGCTGAAAGGAGAGATTCCAAACCCTGCGAATCCACCAAGTGGATGCTACTTCCATGAGAGATGTCAGTACTGCACTGAGAAATGCGTGACTGAGGCTCCAGAATTAAAAGAAATGCCAGATGGCAGATTATGTGCTTGTCACAGAGCAGAAGAACTTTCATTGAGAGGATTTTCTTATGAAGAATAGAAACCTGATCGTTTTCACGGATAGCGGTGATACCATCATTGATGAAGCTACACAAGTTTTTGATGAGAGAGGAATCGTTACAAAAGCAGATTTTATTCCGGGAGCAGATGAGGTGCTGAAAACACTGCATGAAGAAGGCTATCGCATTGCGCTGGTGGCTGATGGTGAGTGGGAATCCTTCCAGAACGTGTATCGAGAGAATGGACTTGGCTACTGTTTTGAACAGTGGATTGTATCCGAGGTGGTTGGAGAGCAAAAACCAGCCAGATCCATGTTTGATACTGCCATGGAAAAGATGAAACTTACGGATGCAGACAAACCACAGATTGTTATGATAGGTAACAATCTAAAGAAGGATGTTGCAGGTGCCAATAGGTACGGTCTGACATCTATCTGGTTAGACTGGTCTCCAAGATATTTCCATACAGTGGAGGAGGCAGATTGGGAGCCAGATTACACAGTGAAGACACCGGAGGAATTGCTTGATTTACTTCACGAGTTAGAACAAAAACAGGTTGCAGCAAAGAAATTGCAACTGACAGCAGATGCATTTTCTGACATTCTTTATGAGGAGGACGAAACCTTCTTAAAGAATATGGAGCACAACAACCTAGCAGGAGATGACATTCGCAGATACCAGTTCTGGGAGTGGACACAGGGCGTAGGCTTGTTTGGTCTGTGGAAGATGTATGGCTATGAAAAGAAAGAGGAATACTTAGAGATTCTTCGCAATTATTATGACAGACAGCTAGGAATTGGATTTCCTGCACTGAATGTAAATACAGCAGCCCCATATTTGGCTATGTCTTACCTTGCCGAATATACGAAGGAAGAGAAATATATGCAGCCTTGTATAGCAGCTGCAAAGGATATCATGGCGAATTTCCCGCGTACTGAGGAGGGGGGATTTCAACATAAAACTTCTGACTCTGTAAATGAGCAGGAGCTCTGGGATGATACCTTATACATGACTGTTCTATTCCTTGCAAATATGGGACGTATTTTGAATGACGAAGCCATGAAAAAGGAGGCAGAGTATCAGTTCCTTTTGCACTGCAAGTATTTAAGTGACGAGGAAACTGGTCTTTGGTATCACGGCTGGACCTTCAAAGGAAGAAACAACTTTGCAGGAGCCTTCTGGGGCAGAGGAAACTGTTGGGTTACCATGGCAATTCCAGAATTTCTGGCAATGACAGACTGCAGTGCAGAACTTAAATCCACACTGACAGAGGTTTTAAAGAAACAGGTAGAGAGTCTGAAAAAATATCAGGCGCCAAACGGAATGTGGCATACACTGATTGATGATGCAGATTCCTATGTGGAAGCTAGTGCTACCTGTGGATTTGCGTATGGTATACTGAAAGCAGTGCGCGAAGGAATATTGGATGAATCCTATAAAGTACTAGCAGAAAATGCAGTGGCACCTATTCTGGAATGCATTTCAGATGAAGGTGTGGTTCACCAGGTTTCCTATGGTACGCCTATGGGACGTATCAGCAAAGATTTTTACAAAAATATCGAACTGAAACCAATGCCTTATGGACAGGCGCTGGCAATGTTATTCCTTGCGGAATATTTAAATTAATGGATGTTGTAAACCCAGAAAAAGGAGACTTTAAGTCTTGGTTTTTCTGGGTTTACAAAGGATTTATGGGGATATAAGGGAAAGGACAGGTGCACAGCATGACACTTGGAAGACAGTGGGATAGCAGATTGAGAATATGGGACAATGCCTTTTTGGAGCAGTTCTATCAGCCTATCAGCAGTATTGCAATAGAAGGCTTCACCACTATGTCACAAATGACCCTCTCACAGGCAAAAGGGGAAGCTTGTCAGAGATTTGAAGTGGGCGATAAATGGGGCAGAAAATGGGAGTACGGTTGGTTTCATGGAACTGTGACGTTGCCAAGGGATGTGGAAGGACAGAGAGTCGTTATGACTCTTGGCGTAGCACCAGAGATGCTGGTTTACGTAAATGGCAAGGAAGCAGGCTCTATCGACAAGAAGCATTTTTATATCAATCTGACAGACTGTGCAAAGGCTGGCGAAGTCTTTGAAATTTATGCAGAAGGCTATGCAGGACATGGCCCAAGAGAAGAGGGAGCAGGGATATGGTCAAGAGAGGCTATTCCGGTGCCCGAGCCACCGCAGTTTCAGTGGCAAATTAAAGAAAGCACCTTTGGTGTATGGAATCAGCAAATGTTTTTAGCGTATGCAGATTATCATACCTTATATGAATTGTGGAAAAAACTTCCTGAAAACAATCTTCGCGGTATGAAGATTGGCAAGGCACTACAGGAGTTTACATATAGAGCAGATTTTGAGCTGCCAGAACCAGAACGCACAGCGTCTATTGTGGCAGCAAGAGAGATATTAAGACCATTGCTTGACAGAAAGAATGGAGATACCGCAGTGAACTATACTGTTTTTGGACAGTCTCATTTGGATCTGGCATGGCTTTGGACAGCAGAGGAAACCAAGCGCAAATCTGCAAGAACCTATTCCAACCAGCTAGCGTTGATGGAACGATATCCTGAATATCGCTTCCTGCTATGTTCACCAACGGTATTGGAAAATTTGAAGGAATATTATCCAGAACTGTATAAGCGTGTACAAGACAAGGTTAAAGAAGGCCAGTTTATTCCAGAGGGAGCGGTGTATATCGAATGCGATACCAACTTGCCTGGTGGAGAAAGCTTGATTCAGCAGTTTGTACGTGGAAAACGTTGGTTCAAAACAGAACTGAATGTGGATAGCAAGATGGCATGGTTGCCAGATACTTTTGGTTTTACAGGTGCCCTGCCTCAGATTATGAAGGGCTGTGAGGTGCCATATTTTGCAACACAAAAGCTACTTCGTTGCGATCCAGAGTGTGACCAGTTCCCATACAACGTATTTTGGTGGGAAGGTATCGATGGCAGCAAAGTATTGTCACATATCTTCAAGAAAAATAACGCGGTATTTGCTCCAGATGCCTTGATTAGCCGCTGGGAAGAGGACCGCAAACAGAAAGAAAAAATAGATGGAATGTTCTTCCCCTTTGGCTACGGAGATGGCGGTGGTGGACCTACAGAGCTGATGGTGGAAACCTACCTTCGCTGTAAGGATCTGGAAGGACTTCCAAGATGTCAGATGGAAAGCCCAGTAGACTACTTTGAACGTATCGATGAAAAGCAGGTTGACAATACCTACTTTGGCGAACTGTATCTGGCATGGCACAGAGGCACCTATACTTCTCAGGCAGCCATTAAAAAGGGAGTCAGAAAAGCAGAGTTTGCAATTCGTGAAGCACAGTTTTTGGCTGGTCTTTTAAGTCTGAAGAGAAGTGAGCTTACTTTGCAGGAGCAGGAAAAACTGAGTAGGAGTATGGAGCAGCTTGAGGAGAACTGGAAGGCGCTTCTATTCCAGGAATTCCACGATATTGTACCAGGCTCATCTATCGAAAAAGTAAATGAAGAAGCTAGAGAGGCACTTGGAAAAGTTGAACAGGAATGTAAGGATTTGGCAAAAGATTTGCTAAAGATGCTTGCAGGAGACAAGGCCATATTTAACTCCTTAAGCTGGGAGAGGACACTGGCAAATGGAAGTAAACTTCCAGCCTGTGGATATACTTTGACGCAAGGAAAGGCTACTGTGGATGAACATACAGAGCAGTTAAAAAAGAGTTTGCACTGTCAGATAGAGGAAAGCACAGGAAGGGTTACTAAAGTCACTGTGCAGCATCCAGGATACATTGCTTGCGTAGATGAGGAAGGACGTATTTTAAGCCTGACAAATCCAGCGACTGGATATTCCTATGAAGCGGAGCCAATGAATGAAATAAAGCTTTATCAGGATATCAATGTAGAATACGATGCCTGGGAACTAGGGCGTATGTATGAACAGATCCCTGTCAAACTCACTGGTAAGGCAGAAATATACGTGACTCAAACAAGGCAGAGAGTCATAGTTTCAGTGACCCGCAAGGAACAGTACTTTGACTGGAAACAGGATATTGTATTTGATGCAAATTTAGACTGGATTGCATTTGATACAAAGATTGACTGGCATGAAAGACACCGTATTTTGAAGGTGGATTTCCCAACTTCTATTTTCACCAAGGAAGCAATTGAGGAAATTCAGTTTGGATATTTGAAACGTCCTACACACAAATCCAGACAGTTCGAAAAAGATCTGTATGAGACTTGCCATCACAAATACGCTGCACTGACAGACGGGGAGAATGGCTTGGCCATTTTGAATGATTGTAAGTACGGTATATCTGCCAAAGACAGCAAGTTATCACTTACCTTGCTGAAGGCTCCTGTAATGCCAGATATGAATGCAGACCAGGGTATACATGAAATTTCCTACGCTTTATATCCATTTAGCGGACCATTCACGCAGAGCCGTGTCCCACTGATGGGATATGAGTTTAATCTTAGTCCTACTGAAGGAGAGCGTGTGCGTGTGGAGGAACTGTCAGATGACCAGGTAAGCCAAGAAATCTCCTTTTTTGAGGTATCCGGAGCGCATGTCATGATTGACACCTGCAAACCAGCTATGGATGAGCAGAATGCAGCAGTGCTTCGCTTGTATGAATACATGGGAAGCGCAGGAAACTGCAAGCTGGTGTTGCCAGCAGAGGTAACAAAGTGCTTTGTATGTAATATGCTAGAAGACAAGCAGCAGGAATTGACTGTGAAGGAAGCCGAAGGAAAGAAATATGTGGAGCTTAAGTTCCATGCCTTTGAAATCAAAACATTGTTATTACTAAACCAATAAGACTATAAAGAATCAGATGCAAGAGGAAAAAAGATGGAAAAGTATTATCAGAGAATGCTAAAAGATGCAAATGAAAGAGTGGTAAGAGCCCTGCAGCGTCAGATATTGGATGAAAATAGTAGTAGATATGGTGGCTTTGCAGATGGAAACGGTATGGTGCAGGCCAAGAATTCAATCTATGAAGTTGCAGCTATGGCAGTGGCATATTGTAACGAGGATTCCCATTACTATCACGATGAGGTGGTCCTGGAAAGAATTTTACTTGGTCTTAAGTATGTGCGCAGCGTACAGCACGACAATGGCCTCTTTGACTACATAACCTGTAATTTCTTTTCCGCACCAGATACGGCCTTTTGCGTGGTTAAATTAATAATGCCTTATCTGTATCTTTCTAATAAATACAATGCAGATACAGTGGCTGGAATCATTCCTGAGCAGGGAAATCCAGCTGGTGAGATTGCCATCTGGAAGGCGATGCATGGCATCATTCGAAAAGGCTGCTTTGGATTGTTGGAGGGAGGATTCCACACACCAAACCACAGATGGGCTATCGCGGCTCTTCTGATGCAGGGAGCCAAGTTCTTTGACAGCGAAGAGATGCGCGTGGCTGCAAATACCTATCTGAATGAAGGCATTGATGGCAATGAAGATGGTGAATATGCAGAAAAATCCGCTGGAAACTACAATGGGGTAAACAACAACGCCATGATCGCACTTGCAGATGCGACTGGAGATGATAGCTATGACCAGTATGTGGTGCGAAATCTTCGTATGATGCTGACCTACTGGGAGCCAGATGACAGTATTTTTACTGCAAACTCCACCAGATTTGACAAGGACAGACTGGTATATCCAGTGAACTATTATATGCAGTACCTTTTGATGGGTGTGAAGTATAACATTCCTGAATTTTTACAGATGTGTAATCGCATCTTGGAAATCGTGGAAGAAAAGCATATAGAATCCTCTGATGATATCATCGGCTTTATGATTAAACCAGAGCTTAGAACCTTTGAGTTTGAAGGTGTATACACTACTCCAGATTACAGAGCCTTTTACAAGGATTCAGGAATTGCCAGAAGCAGGGTGGGTCGCTACACCTATACTGTTATGAATGGCAAATCCAATTTCTTCTATATCCACAATGGAACCATGAAGATGGAAATGAAAGTGGCAGGAAGCTTCTGCGAACATCGCGCTTTTAAGAGTCAGCAGATGGAACGCATTTCCGAGAAAGAATACCATCTGAGCCAGACCATGAGAGGCTGGTATTACCTTCCATTCAAAGAAAAACCAGCGACCTCAGACTGGTGGAAGATGGACAATGCTTCCCGTAAGCTGAAGCTGGGACCAGATATGCAGATTGATGTCTGGGTGAAGGAAGTGGAGCACGGTGTAGATGTTCGAGTGAAGACTTCTGGCGTAGAGGGAGCACCTTGGAGAATAGAATTGGCTTTCTCTGGAGTGAATTTCCTAACCAACGAATTTATAGACATGCCACTTAGTGGAAGCGAAGTACTGGTAATGAAGCAGGGATATACAGAGGTGTCCAACGGTCAGGATTCTTTGATTGTAGGGCCATGCTTTGGAGAGCACCATTTTACAGAGGGCAAGGAAGACAGCGAAGCAAAGACTGCAGGAGCTGCAACTTTGTACCTGACCGCTTACACTGGCTTTGACCGAGTGATTGAGATTCGTAACAAACGTAGTTTTTACAAATAAATTAGATTGCTGTAAGAGCGACATCAAGGAGAAGGAATTATGGGAAGAGAGTTTATTATGCCTGGCAAAATCATCAGTGGAAGTGGAGCCTTGGAACAGTCCGAGAGCCAGCTTGCTAAATTTGGAGCAAAAGCACTGATTGTCACTGATGAAGTGATGGTGAAGCTGGGAAATTTAAACCGCGTAACAGAAGTGCTGGACAAGGCGAAGGTTGCTTATGTAGTTTACGACGGAATAGGCGGGGAGCCTACGGATGGAATGATAGACAAGGGTCTTGCGATTTATCAGCAGGAGGGCTGTGATTTCTTCATTGCACTTGGAGGAGGAAGCCCTATCGACTCCATGAAGGCGATTGCAGCACTTTGTGCCAATGGCGGCAAAATGAGCGACTACATGGGCAAGGAGATTGCGGGGGCAATTCCACCAATGGTGGCGATTCCTACTACTGCTGGAACAGGCTCAGAAGCAACAAAATTTACGATTATTACCGATACAGAAAAAGATGTGAAGATGCTACTTAAGGGCGATGCTTTGATGCCAAATCTGGCAATCATTGATCCGCAGTTTACAATGACAGCACCACCATCCATTACTGCAGCAACAGGCTTGGATGCTTTGACACATGCAATTGAAGCCTACACCTCAGTCAAGGCACAGCCTATGACAGATGTGTTTGCTCTTTCGGCAGTAAAAAGAATCTTCGCATATCTTCCTACAGCCTATGCGCAAGGCGGGGATGTAAAGGCAAGAGAAGAAATGTCCTTGGCAGCTTTAGAAGCAGGAGTGGCCTTTAACAATGCTTCAGTGACCATCGTTCATGGAATGAGTAGACCAATAGGAGCTTTGTTCCATGTGCCACACGGCATATCCAACGCCATGCTTTTGAAGGAATGTCTGACCTTTGCACTAGATGGTGCCTACGAACGCTTTGAGGATTTGGCTTATGCCATTGGAGTGGCAGATGCGACAAAGAGTGCGCAGGACAATGCAAAAGCCTTTTTGAGAGAGGTAGAAGGTATTTGTGACAAATTGCAGATTCCTACTCTTGAAAAATATGGAATTGATAGAGAAACGTTCTTTGCCCGCATGGACAAAATGGCAGACGATGCACTGATTAGTGGAAGTCCAGCCAATACTCGTAAACCAGTTTCGAAAGAAGATATCCTGGCTATTTACGAAAAACTTTGGAACTAAGCAAAGGAGAAAGATATGGGATATATAGAATTTGACCAGAGCAGACCATTTGACATAGTACTTCTAGGAAGAGTGGCAGTGGACTTCAATCCTGTGGATTACTTCCAACCATTGGAAGAATGCACCACCTTCAAAAAATATGTAGGCGGATCACCTGCCAATATAGCAGTAGGTACAGCGCGCCATGGACTTAAGACGGGTTTTTTTGCAAGAGTGTCAGACGATCAGCTTGGAGATTTTGTAACTCATTTTTTTGAAAAAGAAGGAATTGATACATCCAGGATTCGCAGATGCGAACACGGAGAGAAGATAGGTTTGACCTTTACAGAAATTCTGTCTCGCGATGAATCCAGCATATTGATGTATCGTAACTGCATTGCGGATTTACAGTTAAATCCAGCAGATATAGACGAAGAATATATCAAAGGGACAAAAGCGCTTTTGATTTCGGGAACATCCTTGGCTGCCAGCCCATCCAGAGAGGCAGCCCTCAAGGCAGTTATGCTGGCAAAGCGTTTTGGAACCAGAATTATTTTCGACATAGACTACCGCGCTTACAACTGGCAGAGTCAGGATGAAATCTCTATCTATTACTCTATGGTGGCCAAAGAGGCGGATATCATCATGGGCTCTAGAGAAGAGTTTGACCTGATGGAAAGACTGATAGAGCCGGGCAGAGATGATCTTCAGAGCGCCAAGGCATGGCATGCTCACAATGCCAAGATAGTGATTATCAAGCATGGAAAGAAGGGCTCTACAGCCTATACCTGCGATGGCAAGCAATATACTGTAAGACCATTCCCAGTGGAAGCACTGAAATCCTTTGGCGGTGGAGATGGCTATGGTGCGGGATTTTTGTATGGCCTTTTCCATGGCTGGGATATGTACGACTGCCTGGAATTTGGCTGTGCACAAGCGTCCATGATGGTGGCAGCCCATTCCTGCTCAGAAGATTTGCCAAGGGCAGATGAAGTACATGCCTTTATCAAAGCCAGCAAGGAAAAGTATGGCGACAACGTATGCTGTGACCGTAAAGGATAGCAGACGATAGGCCGAAGGGCCCCAAAATAAGGAAAAGAATAAAAGAGGGTATTGTTATGGGAAACGTTAGAATGACAGTTGGTCAGGCGATTGTAAAATTCTTAGACAACCAGTATGTGGAATTGGATGGAAAAGAGACCAAGTTTGTAGAAGGCATTTTTACAATTTTTGGACACGGCATCGTGGTTGGTTTGGGACAAGCGCTGGATGAAAATCCAGGTGGACTTAAGGTTTATCAGGGGCGCAATGAGCAGGGAATGGCGCATGTGGCAACTGGTTATGCGAGACAGAACAATAGACGCAAAATCATTGCATGTGCATCCTCTATTGGACCTGGTGCAGCGAACATGGTTACGGCTGCTGCAACAGCAACTGTGAACCGCATTCCGCTTTTGTTATTCCCAGGAGATACTTTTGCAGTAAGGCAGCCAGACCCAGTGTTGCAGCAGATAGAGCAGGAGACTTCTCCATCTGTAACTACCAACGATGCATTTCGCCCAGTATGTAAATTCTGGGATAGAATAACCAGACCAGAGCAGTTGATGTCGACCTTGACTCAGGCTATGAGAGTGCTGACTGACCCTGCCAAGACAGGCGCAGTTTGCGTAGCATTGTCTCAGGATGTGGAAGGGGAATCTTACGACTTCCCGGATTACTTTTTTGAAAAACGTGTGCACAGGATTCGTCGAATGATTCCGGTACAGGAAGATTTGAATGAACTGGTGGAACTGATTTGCGCCAGCAAAAAGCCAATGATTATCTGTGGCGGTGGAGTGCGCTACTCTGAAGCAGGTGCTACATTGGAGGCTTTTGCAGAGAAATTCAAGATTCCATTTGCAGAGACACAGGCTGGAAAGAGTGCATGCCGTTCTTCTCACCCATATAACTTGGGAGGCGTTGGCGTGACAGGCAACTTGTCTGCCAATACCATTGCCAGAGAGGCAGATCTTATTATTTCCGTAGGCAGCAGACTTTCAGACTTTACAACCGGTTCTAAGGAACTGTACGGCAGGACCAAACTGGTAGCCATCAATGTTTCCATGTTTGATGCAGGAAAGATGGATGCACATGTGGTACTTGGGGATGCAAAGGTTACCTTGGAACTTGCTGGTAAGGCCCTGGAAGAAAAAGGTTATGTCAGTGGATATGGCAAAGAAATTGAAGTGGCAAAACGCAGCTGGGATGAAGAATACGGCCGCTTGGCGATTTATACATATGGCAAGAATTTCCGTCCAATTATCAAAGCTAGAAACGAATCCAGTATTCCTGAGTTTGTAGAACTGACGGGTGGAGAAGTAGTGCAGACTTCTGCTATCGCACTTATTCGTGAGACCATCGACAAGGATGCGATTATTGTAGGTGCTTCCGGAAGTCTTCCAGGAGATTTGCAGAGAATGTGGACTACAGACTGTAAGGATTCCTACCAAATGGAATATGGATATTCTTGTATGGGATATGAGATTGCAGCTTCCTTGGGTGCTAAGTTGGCATTCCCAGAGCAGGAGGTGTATGCGATGTGTGGAGATGGAGCATTCCTGATGATGCACAGCGAATTTATTACCTCTTTGCAGGAAAAACGCAAAATCAATGTTCTTTTGTTTGATAACTGTGGATTTGGCTGCATCAACAACCTGCAGATGAGCAATGGCATAGGTAATTTGGCTACAGAGTTTCGCTATCGCGATGACGAAGGTGGCTTGAATGGCTCTATGATGCCAATTGATTATGCAATGGTTGCAGCTGGCTACGGTGCAAAAACATACACTGTCAAGACTTTGGAAGACCTGAAAAACGCATTGCAGGATGCAAAGAAGCAGACAGTATCCACGCTGATTGATATCAAGGTATTACCAAAGACGATGACAGATGGATATCATTCATGGTGGAATGTGGGCTTGGCAAGCACAACTGGTGTGAAAGCACAGCAGGATGCTTATGACAAGCTGATCGAAAACAGAAAAAATGCAAGACAATACTAAGGCGGAGGATAGAAGGTATGTTTTCAGGAAAAGAAGTGAAATTAGGAATTGCTCCAATCGCATGGACAAATGATGATTTGCCAGAACTAGGTGGAGAGAATACATTTGAACAGTGTGTCAGTGAAATGGCACTGGCAGGCTTTACAGGTTCTGAAGTTGGTAATAAATATCCAAAAGATCCAGCGGTGTTAAAACCAGCGCTCAATCTTCGCGGTATTGAAATCTGTAATGCATGGTTTTCTACCTTCCTAATCAGTAAGCCATACGAAGAGACAGAGGTTGAATTTGAAAAGCATGTTGCCTTTTTGGCAGCCATGGGAGCAAAGGTGGTTGGTGTATCTGAACAGAGCTATAGTACACAGGGCATTCAGGACCAGCCAGTATTTGAAGGAAAGTATGAAATGAACGACGAAGAGTGGGCACTTCTGTGTGAAGGCTTAAATCGCCTTGGAAAACTTTCTTTGGAAAAATATGGCGTAGCATTAACCTTCCATCACCATATGGGTACTGTAGTGCAGAGCGCAGCCGAAGTGGAGCGCATGATGAAGGGAACAGACCCTGCATATGTAAGTCTTCTTTTTGATAGCGGTCATTTTGCATACTGCGGAGAGGACCCAGTCCAGATGGTGGCGCTTTATGCAGATCGCATCAAGCATGTGCATTTAAAGGACATTCGTCCTGAAGTGGTTCGTCGAGTAAAGGCAGAGGGCCTGAGCTTTTTGGAAGGAGTTCGTCAGGGAGCATTTACTATCCCTGGTGATGGATGTGTAGAGTTTGCGTCTATCTTTAAGGTGTTAGCAGAAAGTGGCTACGAAGGATATATGGTAGTGGAAGCAGAGCAGGACCCTGCAAAGGCTAATCCACTGGAATATGCAATTCGCGCCAGAAAGTTTATTAGAGAGCAGACAGGACTATAGGAGGGTAAAAGATATGGTAACAGTAGGCATTATTGGAGCAGGAAGAATAGGTAAAGTACATACAGAGAGTATCTGCAATTATGTTCGCAATGCGAAAATTAAGATGGTAGCAGATCCATTTATGAGCGAGGAAACCGAGAAGTGGCTTAAGGGAATGGGCGTTGCGAATACATCAAAGGATTACCATGAAATCTTAAATGATCCTGAGATTGATGCAGTATTGATCTGTTCATCCACCAACACACATTCCAATATTTCTCTGGAAGCAATCGCTGCTGGCAAGCATGTGTTCTGTGAAAAGCCAATCGACCATGACTTGGCGAAGATTAAAGAAGTAGTAAAGGCGTTGGAAGGCAGTAGCATCAAATATCAGGTTGGCTTTAACCGTAGATTTGACCACAATTTTGCTGCAGTGAAAAAAGCAGTGGTAGACGGAAAAATTGGAGAAACACATATTATCAAGGTGACATCAAGAGACCCTGAGCCACCAAGTGCTGAGTATGCAGCTGTTTCAGGAGGAATGTTCCTGGATATGACAATCCATGATTTTGATATGGTTCGTTTCCTCGCAGGCTGTGATGCGGAAGAAATTTATGTACAGTCCGCAGTTTTGGTAGATCCAGCTATCGGCGAAGCAGGGGACGTAGATACAGCAGTAATCACTATCAAGATGGAAAATGGAGCTATCGCAGTGATTGACAACTCAAGACGTGCTGCATATGGATATGACCAGAGAGCAGAAGTGTTTGGTTCTAAGGGTATGGCAGCAACTTCCAACGACACAGCGTCCAGCGTAGTTCTCTCTACACAAGATGGTGTTACAGGCGAGAAACCTCTCTATTTCTTCCTAGAGAGATATATGCAGTCCTTTGCAACAGAAGTAGGCTGCTTTATCGATGCTATAGAAAATGACACAGATACTCCACTTGGCGTAGTGGATGGACTGAAGCCAGTTTTGATGGGCATTGCGGCAAAGAAATCTGTAGAGGAACACAGACCTGTAAAACTTTCTGAAATTCAGTATTAATTTCAAAATAGACTAAAAATGTGGCACGCCCTGTTGGACGTGCCACTTACGAAGGAGAAAAATATGAGCCAGGAATTCAGTTATCCAAAGTTTGATGAACATGGCGTAAAAATAATTTCCACAGCGGGTGATGCTGTGAATGATATGATGATGAACATTACTGTTTATCGCATGAAGGAAGGAGAGGTAAGAACCTTCTTATACCCTACAGATGAGATGGCGGTGCTACTTGTTTTGGGCGAAGTAAGCTTTGCGTGGAATGGTGAAAACCGAAGCGGAAAGAGAAGTAGCTTTATTGAAGAGGGGCCACATTGTCTGCATGTTAGCAAAGGCGTGGAAGTGACGGTGAAGGCACAGACAGATAGCGAGGTGCTGGTACAGACCACAGAAAATAGCAGAGACTTTGCTCCTGTTTTTTACAGACCAGAAGATTGTAGAGATGATATTTTCGGGAAAGACGTATTTGACAACAAGATGAAACGAACCGTTCGTACCGTTTTTGATTACAGCAATGCGCCTTATTCCAATATGGTAAATGGTGAGGTCATCAACCATCAGGGTGGTTGGTCTAGCTATACACCGCATCATCATCCGCAGCCAGAGGTTTACTATTATCGTTATGAGAGACCAGAAGGCTTTGGAGCATGCTTTATTGACGATATGGCATACAAGATTATGGACGGAAGCTGCGCAGCGATTCCTTGTGGCAAAACGCATCCACAGGTAACGGCTCCAGCATTTCCTATGTACTACTGCTGGATGATTCGTCATTTGGAAGGCAATCCATGGACGGACCGTGTGGTAGATCCAAGATATACGTGGATTGATGGAAGCATGAAGTAAAAAACAGAGGAGTACCTTTGATGAAAAAGTACGCGTTTGGTGTAGATGTAGGTGGGACCACTTGCAAGATTGGCTTTTTTACAGTGGATGGAGAACTGCTTGAAAAGTGGGAAATTCCTACAGATACAAAGAACAATGGCGCAAAGATTCTTTTAAACATTGCAAACGAGATTGACCGTAAGCTGGAAAAAGAGAGCATAGATAGAGACGAGTTGTTGGGCATTGGCATAGGCGTTCCTGGACCGGTGACGGGTAATAGCGTTGTAAGTGTTTGTGAGAATCTTGGCTGGGAAAATGTAAATGTGGCAGCTGACTTGACGGCGTTGACAGGTCTGGTGGTAAAGGCAGAAAACGATGCCAATCTGGCCGCACTAGGTGAGATGTGGAAGGGAAATGCAGCAGGCAGTAAGAATATGATGCTGGTCACTCTTGGAACTGGAGTTGGAGCTGGGGTGATTGTAGATGGCCAGGTAATAGCGGGAGCAAGAGGCGCAGCAGGCGAAATAGGCCATATGGTGGTCTGTTTTGAGGAACAGGAGATGTGTGCTTGTGGCAAATATGGATGCCTGGAACAGTATGGTTCTGCAACAGGTATTGTACGCCTTGCCAAGAGAAGACTCCAAAAGCTAAAAAATACAGATGGAGCACATGACACCAACTTGTCGAAGAAGGCTGTGCTAACTGCGAAAGCAGTATTTGACGCTGCAAAGGCTGGAGATATAGTGGCTCTTGAGACAGTAGATGAAGCTGGCAGGATTTTGGGCGCGGCACTTGCCAATGTGGCATGTGTGACCAATCCGGAAGTGATTGTGATAGGAGGCGGTGTTTCCAAGGCTGGCAGTATTTTGACAGATGTAATTCAAAAGAATTTTACCATTCATGCTTTTACAGATTGCCGTGATGCCAGATTTGTGCTTGCATCCCTGGGAAATGATGCTGGTATATATGGTGGAGTAAAACTTTTACAGCAATAATAAGTAAGGAAAAGCGCTCATGAAGCAGATTCAAGGGTGCTATGCCGGCGGGCCTGTGGTAGTGTGCAGGAACCAACACAAGAAAAAGAGCGGAATTTAGACCGAGCTTTGCAGTAGCAAGGCTCGGTTTTTACGTGGCGGGTCCTTACCTAAACATTGCACCCACTAGTCCTTTGTGGTAAAATACATGAAAATGGGTGAGGTGTGCCCAGCGGTTAGATGGGGCCATAAGCATATGGTCGTTTGAGAGATGGAGTAGAGTATGATTATTAAAAATGGATGTGTAACACTGAGAGCAATTGAAGTGAGGGATGCGGAACTTTTGCTTGGAATGATGAATTCCCCTGAGATTGAGAGAGCAATCGGAGGGTTTTCTTTACCTGTAAATGAAGCGCAGCAGCGAGAGTGGATTGACAAATATCGCAATACAGAGAAGCAGATTCGCTGGATGATTGAATTGGACAACGGTTGCACCATTGGCGTAATTATGCTGTTTGATATTGATATGAAGAATGGTACGGCTGAAGTGGGATACAAGACTATGGCAGAAAAAGATGTCCGTATCAAAGGGGACATGGACGATGCTATGCAGGGAGTCCTCGGATATGCGTTTGGCGAACTGAGACTGAACTGTGTATATGCCCATGCCTTGGTAACCAACGAGCGCAGTGAGCGTATGCTCGAGCGAAATGGCTTTTCGAAAGAGGGCGTACTTAGACAGAGGACCTTCCAGAATGGTTCGTATGTAGATATGAATGTTTTTTCTATTTTAGGAAATGAATTTGATACAAAAGCGAGATAAAGTAGATGAGTAATATAGTGATTATCACCGCAAGAGGCGGAAGCAAAAGAGTACCAAGAAAAAACATCAAAGAGTTTTGTGGAAAGCCTATATTGGTTTATTCCATTGAGGCGGCTTTGGAAAGTGGCGTCTTTGACGAGGTCATGGTATCTACCGAGGATGAGGAGATTGCTCAGATTGCCAGAGCGGCAGGAGCAAAGGTGCCTTTCCTTCGAAGCGCAAAGACAGCAGATGATTTTGCGACATCTGCAGACGTGATAGAGGAAGTTTTGACAGAGTATGCAAAGATGGGGCAGAACTTTGAATATGCCTGCATTCTTTATCCAACAGCACCTTTTGTGACTGGAGCAAAACTGAAGGAAGCCATGGGAATGCTACAGAAAGAAAAAGTGGATTCTGTACTTCCAATGGTACAGTTTTCTTTCCCACCACAGAGAGCCCTTGTGATGGAGGATGGCAAGATTCGCTTTGCAAATCCCGAGCATGCCAAGACCAGATCGCAGGATTTACAGCCAATGTATCACGACTGCGGTCAGTTTTGTTGTTTCACTACAAAGTTATTTCTTACCAAGCGTACTTTGGTGACAGACAATACTTTGGGCGTGATTTATCCAGAGTCGGAGGTGCAGGATATTGATACTTTAGAGGACTGGAAATTAGCGGAACTCAAATATAGGATGATGAAGGAGAGAAGCCATGGCGTTTCGAATTAAGAACCGTGAGATAGGGCCGGGATATCCGGCCTATATTATTGCTGAGATGTCTGCCAACCATGCAGGCAGCTTAGAGCATGCAAAAGAGATTATATGGGCAGCCAAGGAAGCGGGAGCAGACTGTATCAAGATTCAGACTTATACAGCAGATACCATTACGTTGGATTGTGACAATGAATATTTTACCATCAAATCAGGACCTTGGCAGAAGGAAAACACAATGCATGCGCTTTATGGGAAAGCGAACACCCCATGGGAGTGGCACAAGGAGTTAAAGGAAGAGGCTGAAAAAGCGGGAATCGATTTCTTTTCTACGCCATTTGATGAGAGTGCAGTAGATTTCTTGGAGGAACTGGGAGTAGAGTTTTACAAGATTGCGTCTCCGGAGATGGTTGATATTCCGTTGATCAAATATGTGGCATCCAAAGGAAAGCCTATTATTATGTCTACAGGAATGGCAACCCTGGGAGAAATTGAAGAAGCAGTAAAGGCGATTCGTAGCCAGGGAAATGAACAGCTGGCGATTCTTCGATGCGCAACGGCCTATCCAGCGATTACCGACCAGATGAATCTTGCGACGCTTAAGAATATGGCAGATATATTCCAAGTTCCAGTAGGCCTTTCTGATCATTCACAGGGTGCTATTGGTGCAGTTGCAGCGGTGCTTCTTGGGGGTTCTATCATCGAGAAACACTTTTGCATTAGTAGAGATATAGAAAGCCCAGATTCTTTCTTTTCCATGAATAAGGAAGAGTTTGCATCTATGGTATCTGATATAAGGCAAGCAGAAAAGGCAAGAGGACATATTCAGTATGGACCGATGAAACAGGAAGAATTTAATCTTGTGAACAGGAAATCTATCTTCTGTAGTGCGCCTATCAAAAAGGGTGAAAGATTCACGCCCGACAATGTAAGAGTGGTAAGACCTGGGTATGGCTTGGAGCCTAAGTATTATGATAGATTGATTGGAAGCGAAGCTCTCTGCGACATTGAGTTCGGTACTCCTATCGCATTTGGAATGTTTGGAGAAAAATAAGCATGATTGGTATACGTGTGGATGTCAATCGAGAGATTGCAACAGGACATATCAAAAGAGATATAGCAATTGCGTTGTGCCTTAGAGAAATGGGGCACGAGTGCATCTTTCTGTCTGCAGACGAAAACTGTTTGGTTTATCTAAAGCCACACGGTTTTCAAAGCGTTATTTTAAACAGCCAGTGGAACCAGATGGAAACAGAGCTGGATGCTATTAAGGCTGCGATTCAAAAGTATGGAATTGAGAGTCTATTAGTGGACAGTTATATGATTACAGAGGAATATATTGCTCAGCTAAAGCAATTGACCACGATTACTTATTTTGATGAACTTGGTCTGTTTGGTTATGGTAGCCAGCAATTGATCAATGGAGTGTTGGTGCCGCCGGACTATTCCAAGGCGATTGGCAAAGCCTTTTTGGGGCCTAAGTATGTATCTTTAAGAGATGAATTTACGAATCTTCCAGCGAAGCCTATTGGCAGGGATTTAGAGACATTACTTGTTACCAGTGGTGGAACGGACAACTATCATTTCTGCGCAAAGTTCTTAGAGTTTTTCTTGGCCAAGAAAGAGTGGGAGCAGGTGAAGGTTGTGGTAGCTGTTGGAGAACTAAATCCGGATGTGGATTTGCTCAGACAGCTTTACGGTAGTAATGAGAGAGTTCAGCTACATGTCAACTGCCAGTGCATGTCCAAACTGATGCAGGAGGCGGACTATGCTGTGACAGCGGGTGGAACTACTTTGTATGAGATATGCGTAACTGGTGTGGCAGCGTCCTGCTATGCCATAGCAGACAATCAATTAGAGATTGCACAGTCCTTTGACGAGAGGGGACTGGTTTCTTATGCTGGAGATTTCAGGACAGAACCGCAGCAGACCATGCAGAAGATTCTGTGCCAGATGGAGCAGGCCAAGAAGGAAGAAGAGCGAAGAACCAAGGCTTTGAAACTACAGGAATTAGTAGATGGAAAGGGAGCACTTCGCATAGCAAAACTGTTGGTGGATGCACCACAAAACAAGTGAGGTTAACGTGAAAGAACGAATTTATGTGTGTCATACGTTTTATCATATATACGTTTCTTTTTTGAAGGAAATGAATCTGCCACCTGAGAGAAGGGGCAAGGCTACTTTGGTGATCAGCCATATGTCCACAGACTTTGGCGATTTCCCAGAGAGAATTCGCAGCTTTGGCTTTTTTGAGGAAGTAGTCGACTTTGATGAAAAGCATGAAAGATGCTTTCCTGAGCTTGCAAAGTACCGCAAAAAGGAAAAGAATTTTATCAAGAGTACCTGGAATAGAATTCTTTTTACCAAGAAGTTTGCACGCCTAGAAGCACCTTATATCCCAGTGGACTTCAAGCAGTACAAGGATGTTTATGTGTTTTGTGATTCCGATCCCATTGGTTTTTATCTCAATGCAAACAGGATCTATTACCATGCCCTTGAGGACGGACTTGACTGCCTGAAAAATGGCGATTTGGCACATCTAGACAATATAGGACATTTCAAAATTAAGGCGTTTATGTCCCAGAAATTGAACTTGATTTTTATTCAGAATGGTTTTGGAAAGTACTGTCTGGACATGGAGGTAAATGATATCTCCGCTATTGCAATTCCATTTGAAAAATATGTGGAAGTTCCACGTAAAAAACTGGTGGAAAACTTAAGCCAGGAGGACAAAGAACTTTTACTTAGGGTCTTTGTTCCAGATATAGAGCAGTTAAAAGCGGCTATTTTGGATGACAATGTGCAGACTGCACTGATTTTGACAGAGCCTCTTTGTGCTTTGGATGTGCGCAAGGAAATCTTTGAAGATATTGTATCCAGATACAAGGATGAATATATGCTGATTTTTAAGCCACACCCAAGAGATGAACTGGATTATCGCAAGGAGTTTCCTGGTTATGCGGTGATTGACCGAATCGTGCCTATGGAGATGCTGAACTTCATTAAGGGCTGCAGTATTGATTTGGTAGTGGGTGTGTTTACGGAGCTTGGCGCACTGGATTTTGCCAAGGAAAAAGTGCGATTGGGCGCGGACTTCATGGACAAGTACGAAGACCCAGCCATTCACAGGTTTCCAGATTTGACCAAGTGTAAATTGTAGGAGAGCAAATTTTATTATGAAGCTTAGTATTATTGTGCCTGTGTACAACATGGCAGCAGGAGGAAAACTAGAATACTGCCTGGAATCGCTTCTTCATCAGACTATTTCTGATTATGAAGTTATAGCCGTGAATGATGCTTCCACAGACAACTCTTGGGAGATTTTACAGCAGTATCAGAGTAAGTTCCCAGATAGACTGGTAATTCATAGCCTAAAGGAGAACCTTAGACAGGGAGGAGCCAAAAACGTGGGCTTGTCCATGGCTAAAGGTGAGTTTATTGGCTTTGTAGACAGCGACGACTGGGTAACCTTAGATTGCTTTGAGAGATTAGTTGGCAAAGCAGAGGAGACAGGCGCTGATGTGGTGGGCTGTGATTTTTGTTATGTGTATGAGCATACCATGGAGCCAACCGAAAGAGTGGCCTGCAATTTGCCAGAGCAGGTAGGATTGCTTACTCATGACAAGAGAGTTTCGCTGTTTTTGCATCCTGGTGCGCTGGTGACCAAGATTTACCGCAGAGAAATCTTTTTTGATGAGCCATTTGCATTTCCAGAGCACATGTTTTTTGAGGATAATGCAACGGGGATCGAAGTGCTGCGTAGGGCAAAACATTTTGAATATATAGAAGAGCCCATGTATTTCTATCTTCAGCATAATGCATCTACCGTACATGTGGTGACCATAGAAAGATGCAAAGATAGATTAGAGGCTATGCGCATTATGTACCGCTATGCCAAAGAGCATGGATATTTGGAAGAGTTCCATGAAGAGCTAGAGTATAAGTTTACAAATCTGTTTTATCAGAATACGCTTTTTTCCTATATGCAGGGGGCGAAAAAGACTAGCATCCGCTTTATCAAAGCTATGGGAAAGGAAATGCGAGAGTATTTTCCAAAGTTTCAACAAAACTCCTATTATGTAAAGCGCGTGCATCCAGAGGAAAAGAAACTGATGAAGATGCAACAGCAGTCCACACTTTTGTTTGTGCTGTATTACAAGGCGTTGTATTTTTATAGAAATCTTAGAAAGAAATTAAGCAAATAACTGGGAAAGGGAGAATCAGAAATGATTTTATCAGGACATCAGCCAAATTATTGGCCATATCCAGGATTGATTGGAAAGATTATGCAGTCAGACTGTTTTGTCTATGTGACAAAGGTACAGTTTGAGAAAAAGAGTTGGCAGAAGCGCAATCGCATTCGTACCAAGGAAGGATGGAACTATATCCAGGTGCCAACCATTACAAAGGGTAAATTCGACCAGAATATCTGTGATGTAGAAATTGACAACTCCACAGATTGGCGAGAGAAGACATTAAAGACCATTCAGCTACTTTATGGAAAAGCTCCTTTTTATAAGGATTATGAGGAGTTTTTGCGTGATACCTATAGCAGAGAGTGGACCTATCTGTCTGATTTGGATATTCATATTATGAATTTCCTCTTGGAGCATTTAGGCTGTGAAACCAAGATTTATTATGACAAGGATTTTGATTTCCAGGGTGCCAAGACAGCTATGCTGGTGGATATGTGCAAACAGATTGGATGTGATACTTATCTTTCTAATTTGGGTAGTGCAGCTTACGTGCAAATTTCTGAGTTTACAGATGCAGGTTTGCATCATCAGTACATTAACTACAATGGTACAACCTACAGACAGCAGTATGGCGGATTTGAGCCAGGCCTTTCTATTTTGGATATGCTGATGAACTGTGGAAGAGACAAGACGAGAGAAATCTTGTTGGACCGTTCTTTGTATGATTTCAGCGAAATCGACAAGGACTTGGAGTGTGAATAATTTAATAATTTTTTAATAGTATCTGGAATATATTTTTGGTAGAATGTTACTTGAATTATTTCAGGAAGGGGTAATAAGTCTAATATGGACGAAGGGGATAGTATAAGGAACATAGCCTCCGTTATATTGGCAAAGATTTATGGGACATAGTCTGTACTTGCTGGAGTGAGTATGGGATGTGTCCTTTTGTGTTTTTTTATTTACATAAGTGGAGGAGTAAATAATGGGTAATTCAATTTGGTTCATGCTTTTGTTGCAGGTAGTTTTGATAGGACTAAATGCGATTTTTGCATGTGCAGAAATTGCAGTAATTTCTATGAATGACAACAAGCTAAATAAGATGGCTTCCGATGGAGACAAAAGAGCCAAAAAGCTGGTGCATTTGACAGAGCAACCAGCTAGATTCCTGGCGACCATTCAGGTGGCAATCACGCTGTCTGGTTTTTTGGGAAGTGCCTTTGCGGCCGAAAACTTTTCTGGAGTACTGGTAAGTTGGCTGCTTGGCTTGGGTGTGCCTTTGTCTGAGCAGTTGTTAGATACTTTTGCAGTTATATTTATTACCATAGCACTTTCTTATTTTACACTTGTGTTCGGTGAACTTTTGCCTAAGCAGATTGCGATGCGCAAAGCGGAGCCTCTGGCACTTGGATTGGCTGGTTTGATTAGTGCCATAGCAAAAGTCTTTGCTCCGCTGGTAAGCTTTCTTACATGGTCTACAAATTCCGTGCTCAGATTGATAGGAATCGACCCGGATGCAGAGGACGATGAGGTGAGTGAAGAAGAAATTCGAATGATGGTGGATGTGGGAAGCGAAAAGGGAACCATTGACCACGAGGAGAGAGAGTTTATTCAAAATGTATTTGAATTTGATGACCTTTCTGTAGAAGAAATACTGACCCACAGAACAGAGATGGTGTTTTTGGATATGGAAGATGACATGGAAAGCTGGCGAGAGACTATTTTTGGCACCAGACATACCAGATATCCTATTTGTGATGGTTCTGTGGACAAAGTGGTGGGTATATTGAATGCCAAGGATTATTTCCGTTTGGAGGATCAGAGTAGAAGCAAGGTAATGGAACAGGCCGTTCAGTTGCCCTATTTTGTGCCAGATACCATTAAAGCGGATGTGTTGTTCCGCAATATGAAAAAAGAGAGAGTAACTATGGCTGTAGTACTGGATGAGTACGGCGGCGTAGAAGGAATAGTGACCATCAATGATTTGGTAGAGCAGTTGGTGGGCGAACTTGGAGATACTACCGTGGAGGAGATTAGGGCTATAGAACCTATGGGCGACAACGTATGGAAGGTTCATGGCAGTGCCTTGATTGAGGAAGTGTCGGAGGCGTTAGGTGTAGAACTTTCTGACGAAGAATTTGATACCTTCAATGGTTTGGTGTTCCATGAGCTGGAAAGTATTCCAAATGATGCCACAGACATTGAAATTGAGATGGGTGATTTGAATATTAAAGTGATTGAGATTGAGAATCATCAGGTGGAAGAAGCCATAGTAGTAAAAAAAGAGGCCTTAAAGTGAAAAAGCAGCGAGAGAGAAGACGAAAAGCAAAAAGAATATTTCGGATGTTTCTAAAGGTAGTGAAACTCATCTACCCCAAGAATGAAGTGGTTGGTCTGGAGAATCTTCCCGCCGAACCGTGTATCATAGTGGCTAACCACTGCCAGATATATGGTCCCGTGACAGGGATTTTGTACCTTCCAAGCAACTGCTGGTTTTGGGGTGCTGGAGAACTACTGAGCCTTAAAACAGCGGCGAAGTATGCGTATAAGGACTTTTGGTCCAAGAAACCAAGGTATATTAGGTGGTTATACAAACAACTGTCCTACATAGCGGGGCCATTGCTTTATTACATCTTCCACAATGTAAATATGATAGGCGTTTATCATGACAAGAGATTGATGTCTACTTTGAAAGACACTGGAAAGGTATTGGAGCGAGGCGGAAATGTGGTAATTTTCCCTGAATGTTATACAGAGCACAACCACATCGTACACGAATTTCAGGGTGGTTTTGTAGATGTAGCAAGACTTTATGCCCAAAAGACGGGAAAGGAGATTTCCTTTGTTCCAGTCTATTTTGCACCGACACTCAAAAAAGTATTGATTGGGAAACCTACGAAATATCAGGCAGACAGAGTGCGAACAGTGGAGAGAGATCGCATCTGTAATTATTTGATGGATGAGATTACTAAGATGGCAGAGGCGTTGCCACTGCATACGGTAGTTCCTTATCCGAATATCTCCAAAAAGGACTATCCAATGAGCAGAATTAGTGAGGCAGCAAATGAAAAAACCAGTAGTAGACTATAGACAATTTAGACTTTCAAAGATAAATGATCCCCAGTTTTCGCATTTGAAATTGCTTTTAGGCTGGGTGGGATATTTTTCACTCTACTTTTTGACAGAAAATCTGATTCCTGTAGAGAAATGCTATCCTGTAAAGATATGGTTAGATGATGTAGTTCCATTTTGCGAATATTTTGTAATACCTTATGTGCTTTGGTATGTATTGATTGTATTTTCGTTACTTTATTTTGGACTTTACAATACAGACAATTTCCGCAACTTGCAGAAGTTTATCATCATCACACAGGTGGTGGCGATGGTGATTTATATTCTTTTCCCAAATAGACAGGATCTGCGTCCAGATGTATTTCCAAGAGAGAACTTCTGCACGTGGCTTTTAGGCATCATTTATCAGGCGGATACTAACACGGGAGTGTGCCCATCTCTACATGTAGCCTATTCCGTTGGCATTGCATCAGCATGGCTTAAGGAAAAGAGCGCTTCCATTCCTTGGAAGTCCTTTGTATGCTTTTTGGTATTTATGATTTGTATTTCTGTGGCGTTTGTAAAGCAACATTCTGTTGCGGACATCTTCGCTGCAATACCAGTATGCCTGTTGGCTGAAGGATTGGTGTTTGGCAAGTACTGGTTGGCGAAGCTTAAGAAGAATCCCATAGGAGGCACTCAGTGTACGACAAACTTTTAAAGATTAAGACTTCTGGAAGAGATGACACCAAGGCTGTAAAGACCTTTTTCAAGGAAAGGATCCTCGTGAAAATATATTAATATTTCGATTGGCTTAAAACAGAGGCTGCGCAAGGGGTTGCGCAGCTTTTTTGCTTTTTTGAGCAGGAAAACGCTTACATCCGAGGAAAAATAGAAAATCTTTTAGAACCTTTGTCAATGGAAATAAAAATAATCCTTATGCTATAATAAAACTAGGACAACCGGTTGCGCAAATATTGCGCATTTTTTGGTAATTTGGGAGAGGATATGCATTAAAGGAGGTTTTTTATGAAAAGGTTAGCAATGAAAAGACGCATGCTTGGATTTGTACTGGCGTTAGTGATGGTATTGGGCCAGTTAGCAGTTCCTAGCGTGGCAAATGCAGAGGAGCAAACTGGTGTGGTTTTGCAGGATGCAGACTTCACAGGTGACTTCTGGAATGATGGTGTGTGGACTGTGACTCCATCTACATGGACTAATGCTTCATTTGAGCAATTTGCGTATAGCAGCAATGAATGGCTTGAGATTGGAGCGAATCAGGGAACTACAAGTCTTAAATTCTGGATGGGAGATGGCGGAAACTTTACCCTGCTTCAGTATGTGGCAGTTCCAGCTGGAGTTTACAAAGTAACTGGTGACTTCATGGGCGAAAACGCAACTGTGCAGGTAGTACTTGGCGAACAGACAAGTGCAGGCACAGCTCAGAGTGGCTGGAATGTATGGTGTGAAGAGAGCGGCACCTTTACCGTATCAGAGGATATGGAAAGTGCAGCAGTTGGATTTGCGGTAACTGTGGCTGCGAACGGATATGGGTATATCGACTCCATTTCTATCGAGAGGGTGGCGGATGTAACTAGTGGCGACGATACCACTACAGGAGACGACACTACTGAGAGCGGTGATGACACCACTACAGGAGACGACACTACTGAGAGCGGTGATGATACCACCACAGGTGATGACACAACCGAAGGCGGCGACAACACCACCACAGGTGATGACACAACCGAAGGCGGCGACGATACTACCACAGGTGACGACACAACTGAGGGCGGTGATGACACCACTACAGGTGATGATACAACTGAGGGTGGCGATGATACTACCACAGGTGACGACACAACTGAAGGTGGCGATACCACCCAGAATGACGTAACCTTGCAGGATGCAGATTTCACAGGTGATTTGTGGAATGGCGGTGTATGGACCGTGACTCCAAGTAGCTGGGACAATGCAGAGTTTAATTATTTTTCTTATGCAGATGACACATGGCTTCAGACTGGCGAAAACCAGGGAACGACTTCCTTCAAGTTCTGGATGCAGAATGCGGGCAGTTATACCTTGCTTCAGTATGTAACAATCCCTGGGGGAACTTACAAAGTGACAAGTGACTTTATGGGCGAAAATGCAACGGTGCAGGTTGTACTTGGAGAACAGAAGAGTACAGGCACCGCAATGTCTGGCTACAATGTATGGTGCGAAGAGGCTGGCACCTTTACTGTATCAGAGGATATGGAAAGCGCAGCAGTTGGTTTCGCAGTAACAGTAAATGCAGGCGGATATGGCTATTTGGATTCTATCTCCATTGAAAAAGTAGCGGACAGTACGGAAGATGGTGACGATACCACAGGCGATGACACTACAGGGGATGACACTACCGAGGGTGGCGATGACACTACAGGGGACGACACAACTACAGGTGGCGATAACACTGGTAGTGACAGCAACGAAGAAGAAAATGTAACACCAGTAGAAGCAGAAATCTATGTAGAAAGAGTAAAAGGACTTTCTGATGATTTTATTGGTGGTGTGGATATTTCCTCCTATGTATCACTGAAAAACAGTGGTGTTAAGTTCTATGATTTTGAAGGAAATGAAGTGGACGATCAGGGATTCTTTAACCTCCTGAAAGCAAGTGGAATCAATTATGTACGTGTACGTGTGTGGAACAATCCATATACAAGTGAAGGAAATGGATACGGCGGCGGTAACAATGATGTAGCAACTGCATTACAGATTGGCAAGTGGGCTACCAATGCAGGACTTAAAGTATTGGTGGATTTCCATTATTCTGATTTCTGGGCAGATCCAGGCAAACAGTCTGCTCCAAAGGCTTGGGCGTCTATGGATATCGCTACCAAAGCAAGTGCAGTGGAGACCTTTACATACGATAGTTTGAAAGCACTTTTGGATGCAGGTGTAAATGTAGGAATGGTTCAGGTTGGTAATGAAACCAACGGAAAAGTTTGTGGAGAAAGTTCTTGGGACAATATGAGCCAGATTTTCTCCGCTGGAAGTAAGGCTGTTAGAGAAGTGGCTTCTGAATATAACCATGAAATCTTGGTAGCTCTTCATTTTACAAACCCTGAAACTTCTGGTAGATATGCAGGATATGCTAAGAATTTAAGTGACTATGGTGTAGACTATGATGTGTTCGCATCTTCCTACTATCCATATTGGCATGGAACTATTGACAATTTAAAGAGTGTTCTCAATCAGGTTTCTCAGAACTATGGCAAAAAGGTAATGGTAGCCGAGACCTCATGGGCAACCACCCTTGAAGATGGTGATGGACATGAAAATACCATCCGCGAAGGCAATATAGGAACAATGGATTATGAAATTTCCATTCAGGGTCAGGCAAATGAACTGAGAACAGTTATCAATGCTGTGGCAGAGATGGACAACGGTATCGGTGTATTCTATTGGGAGCCAGCATGGTTGCCGGTACAAGTTTACGATGCAGATGCAGCAAATGCAGCAGAAGTACTTGCGCAGAACAAATCCATTTGGGAGACCAAGGGATCTGGATGGGCATCTTCCTATGCAGGAGAGTATGAAAACGATGCTGCAACCTGGTATGGTGGTTCTGCAGTAGACAATCAGGCATTGTTTGATTTTGAAGGCCATCCGTTGGATACCCTTCGTATCTTTAGCTATGTGAAGACTGGAACAACAGCTCCAGTGGTGGCATCTTCTGCAACTGTTTCAGATGTTACAGCGCAGGCTGGTAATCAGATTACATTGCCAGAAACTGCTACAGTGACTTATACAGATGGAAGTACTACAACTGCCCCAGTAGTATGGGATGAAACTGCATTTGCGAATGCAATCTCAGCTGGCCCTGGTCAGTACGAGATTTCTGGTACAGTAGCTATAGATAGCAAACAGTTTACGGTGGTATGTTCTTTGACGATTAAACCACAGAATTTGTTGGTGAACCCAGGATTTGAAGATGCAGATATGTCTGTTTGGACCATCACCGATGAAGTGGGAAGCGTAGCTAGAAAAGCAGACTCAAACAATGTGAGAAGTGGAAGCTACTGCTTGCATTTCTGGGCTGGAGCTGATTTTGCATACACAGTAGAGCAGACAGTAACCTTGAAAACAGGCGTATATACTTTTGGCGGATATGTAGAAGGTGGAGATGTCGGAGATAATGCTGTATTAAAAATTTATGTTAAGAATAATGACGCTACAGTAGAAGAAGTGACTGGTGTGACAGGATGGCAGAACTGGGCAAATCCAGAGGTGTCCTTCGAGGTCGAACAGGATGACACAGAAGTGGTAGTTGGTCTTTTGGTAGATGCAGCCGCAGGTGGATGGGGCGCATGGGATGATATGTACATTTATCGCACAGGTGATGTAGAAGTAAATGCTCCTACAGGAGGAAACACAGGTAGCCAAAGCACACCTTCTACAGGAAATACGAGCACACCATCTGAGGGCAACACAGAAACCCCTTCTGAAGGCGGCGAAGAAATCCCATCTGCAGAAAAGGAATCAAAGCTTCCTACGCAGGAGGAAGTACCTGCTTCTGAGGCCGAAGAACAGAACCCAGAGGTAACTCCAGAAATGGAACCTGATGTAGAAACACAGGAACCAGAAGCAACTTCACAGTCTGAAGAGGAAGTGAAGGAATCAGAAAAGGAGACTGCACAGGAAGAAAGCAAGCCAGAAGAAGATAAAGCACCTGAAAGCAAGGAAAAAGAGGGCAAAGAAATTGAAATCATTGAAGACAGTGAAGCACCATTGACTGCAATCGCGGCTAAGGAAGAAAAGTCTGGACTTATGGTTTGGATTTTCATCGCTGTTGCTGTCGCAGTGGGAGGCCTTGCAATTGGTGGTGTCGCGCTGAAATACCGTAAACAGGGTAAAGGGATGTAATATAAAGGAACTATAAGAGAACGAAAAAAGAACTGCCGGGGTGAAGGCTCACCCTAGGCAGTTCTTATATTTTACGTAAATTTAGCAGCCGGATTCTGTGGCATGCACCTGCTGTTTCATAACATACATAGCTTCGTCTGCTTTGCGCAAGTATTCTTCCAAACTGTAGCTTTCGCCTGGATGAATAACTACGGCGCCGAAGCTTACGGAAAGTGGGAAACACAAATCACGGGTCTGCTTCAACTTGTTTAGATTGGCGGCTAGTTGATTTTTCAGTGCCTCGGCATCTTGCTCTGTTTTGCATTCGCCAACCAGAATAAATTCATCACCGCCAAAGCGAACGGCAATCCAATCGGATGGCATCGTCATCTTAAGGGCATCCGCCACAGTGCAGATGGCTATATCGCCTTGTAGATGCCCATATTGGTCGTTGATAAGTTTCATGCTGTTGATGTCTGCGAAAATCATAGCACCTAATTTGCCTTCTAGTTGGCAACGCTGCAAACAAGGGAACGCTAAGGCATCATAACCGGTACGGTTGTTGAGGCCTGTCAAACCATCCGTCATGGATGCAAGAGTTAACTTCTTGTTTAGTTCCTCTAAGCGGATACTTTGATGGACTCTGTCCAAATCTTGGCTGACATGTCTGGCCCAAGTGTACAAGGTTTGATTGTATAGGTTTTTGAGTTCATCTATAAAGATAGCATATCCCACACTCTTATCTTCTACGTGAAGAGGTATAAAGAGATAAAAATGGGACTGGTTTTCGTCTAATTGGATAGGGGGAAGCAAATCTTTGCTGTTAAAGGTACTTCCTGGAGTGGCCTGTCCACCCTCCAAATGTACAAAAACTTCCATTCGCTCTGTATAGCCAATGGAGCCTCTGTTTTGAGCTACTTCGCTGTCACCGAAATAACCGTCCACCAGACAGACTAAGAAATTGGCGCCTTCAAAGGTATGGTTGTAAGCGAAGTTCCAGCCAAGATGATCTTTTAAACTGGTAACATTGGTGATTTTGGCCAGCATGTCGTCGATATGTCTGAGATGCCATTCGTTTATGCTGCTTTCTCTCTCAGCTTTTTGACTTCTTATGATAGCACGGCGTCTATTTTCTTTTCGAAGTTCATTTACTTTACATCCACAGCTCTCGCCCAGGAAGGCAATGGACTTGTATTCTATGTCGTCAAGCACCTGTACTCCATCTATTTGCTTGATAACATGGTCTAAGGCATCATATCCAAGCTGATCCCATTCTCTGACTACCGTGGAAAGGATAGGATAAAGTTCCTGACTCTTTTTGATACAGTCGCAGCCAGTGACAATTACCTGCTCGGGAACATTGATGCCCATTTGATCTAGTACGGCACATGCAGCGATGGCCATTTCGTCATTGGCGCACACAAAGGCATCTGGCAGAGCATTGCCAGCCTTCAGCCAATCGGTCAAAAGATTGTAGGTGTCATAGTAGGACCAGTTGCCGTAAAGAATCTGATTAGGAGTAAGACTGCAGTCCACTTCGGCCAAGGCATCTTTTACAGCGCGCATGCGATTTTGGTTTTCAATGTTGTCTGCAGGACCACTTATATATATAACATTGCGAACCTGATGGTCTTTCGTTAGGTGAGATACCAGATGGAAGATACCAGAATAGGTGTCAGTATAAAGGAATGGTATGCCGTCTAATTTGTATTCCAGACTGACTGCAGGGATGCCGTGTTTCACCACCGCGTCGTTTAAGTAGGCACGTTCGGAAGAAAGATTAATGGTATTGGTGAGCAGTATAACTCCATCGAACATAGTGAGCTCGGGCAGCTCAAATATGCTTTTCTCACCGATATTGTCAGGTAGTCCTTCTGCTCCAGAAGAATAGTTGACGAAGACATACAAATCTACGTTTGTACCAGAAGCTCTTCGTTTTACTCCTTCTAGAACCAATTCAAGAAATTCGCCACTCCATCCGTTGGCAAAAATGGCCACTTTTTTCTTCATAGTTATCACGGCTCCTATAAAGTAGTTTAGATATATACTATTATACTACGAAAGATGTGAGAATTCACTATTAAATTATTGCTCAATTTCTTTCAATCTTTGCGTTTGAGAAATTATTTTTGGTTAATTGTATTCTTTTTCATATAGTTGTATGCTATAATTAGTTATATTTTAGATAGATGAGAGTGAGAATAAAAAGTGGAGCGAGAGAGAGGTTTTGTCTCAGGAAATCAACTGAAGATGATAGCGCTACTTGCTATGACCTGTGACCATGTTGGGAAGCAGATTTTTCCACAGGTGGTCTGGCTTCAGATAGTAGGACGTTTGGCTTTTCCAATCTTTGCGTATATGATTGCGGAAGGCTGTGTACACACAAAGAATAGGAAAAAATATCTTGCCAGTATGGCACTGTTAGCACTGATTTGCCAGGTAGTATATTTTGTGTTTATGGGCTCGTTGTACCAAAGCGTGCTGGTGACTTTCTCGCTGGCAATTGTGTTGATTTATGCCATAGACTTTGCCAAGACTCATTTGAATTTCGTGGGAGCCTGGGTGGTGGTTACCGCTTTTGGTGCGGTGTGGTTTGTAAGTGTGGGACTGCCCATATTGCTTGAGCGGACGGATTATGCCATAGACTACGGGCTGACAGGGATTCTGCTGGTGGTGGGGATTTATCTAGCTAAGGGCAGAGCGATGAAACTGGTAGTGGCAGCGGTTTTGCTGGTGGCGCTTAGTTTAAATTCAGAGACAGTCCAATGGTATGGACTATTTTCGTTGCCTTTACTTGCTTTATATAGTGGGAGAAGAGGCAGAGGTGGTTTTAAGTATCTGTTTTATATTTATTATCCGGCCCATTTGGCGTGTATTTATCTATTGAGTTTGGTGATTTGAGATAATTTTAGATTTTAGATGGATTAATATTTTAGATTAGAGAAGGGATGAACGCATGAAAAAGAAGATTGTCATTTATGATTTGCGAGGAAAAAGAGAAAAAGAGATTCTGCATATTCCTCTGCGCTTTATTTTGGCTATGATGTTGATTTTGGCAGAAACGTTGGCTGTACTGGGGATAGTAATTTGGTGTGCAATACATATCCCATATTTCTATCTGGCTATGGCGTTGACACATTTTGTCTGTGTGCTTTTGATTATCAACTCTCAAGAGAATCCTGAGTACAAGATACCATGGCTTATGTTTGTACTGTTGGTGCCAGTAGCAGGATTTATGATTTACTTCATGTTTTACGATAGGAAACTGTCCAAAAAGTATGCGAAACGTCTCATAAAGATTACAGAGGAAGAAGTAAACACCAAGGATGAGGGCGTATTGGAGCAGCTTCAAAAAGAGGACAATCGTGCCTACATGCAGGCTAGATTGCTTTGTAAAATGAGTGGAACTCATGTGTACCGAAATACCAAGGCGAAGTATTTTGACATGGGCGAAAAAATGCATGTCAGTATGTTAGAGGACTTGAAGAAGGCGAAGAAGTTTATCTTCTTGGAGTACTTTATCATTGAAGAAGGAAAGTTTTGGAACAGCATCCTGGAAATTTTGAAAGAGAAGGCAGCACAGGGTGTGGATGTCAGAGTGGTGTATGACGATATTGGCTGTATGTGTACACTTCCTGGTAATTATTATAAAGTTTTGAAGGGATATGGAATCAAAGCGGTTCCTTTTGCAAAACTGCGTGGTCAGGCCAACAATGAGTTCAATAACCGCAGTCATAGAAAAATCATGGTAATTGACGGTGAAGTAGGCTATACAGGCGGCGTCAATATTGCAGATGAGTATATCAATGAAATTCATTTGTATGGCCTTTGGAAGGACGTAGGAATTCGCTTAGAAGGCGAAGCGGTGGTACAGCTTACCTCTATATTCCTTTCTGACTATGAGATGAATGTTCGCACTCCAGTGGCTGAGTTTGCGCCATATTTTTGGAACGTGGCATCCGTTGCTGATGAAGGCTATGTCATTCCGTTTCGAGATGGCCCTGCACCGCTTTATAAGCAGCGCGTTGCAAAGGTTATGATTATGAATATGCTCAGCGAGGCGGAGCGTTATGTTTATATGATGACACCGTATTTGATTGTGGACAATGAACTTTGTCAGGCCATTGAAAACGCGGCACTGCGAGGAGTAGATGTGCGAATCATTACTCCGCATATTCCAGACAAAAAATTGGTATTTACCATGACCAGAAGCCATTACAAGAGACTGATGGATGCAGGTGCAAGGATTTATGAATTTGAACCTGGATTTGTGCATGCCAAGGTATATATGAGCGATGACAAATGCGCCATCGTGGGCACTGTAAATTTGGACTACAGAAGCTTAGTGCATCACTTTGAAAATGGCGTGTGGCTATATAAACATGATGTGCTGACAGAAATCAAAGAAGACCTGAATGGTACAATGGAGCAGTCTATTGAAATCAAAGAAGGCTACATTAAGGAAACCTTATTACAGAAATTAATTCGCGCATTGGTAAGGATATTCTCCCCAATGCTGTAGGAGGACTAGATGGGCTATTTTATACTAGCATTGCAAGTAATCGGTATAAGCGTTCCAATTGTGGGTGTCATAGTTCTATTGCATAGGGAGCAACACAAACTTTCTGTGCATTTGATGCTGACCGACATAGGCTGTCTGGTGATGAACTGCGGATATTATCTGTTGCTCCGCAGTAACACTTACGATGAAGCTATGCTTGCCCTCAGAATACAGTATCTTGGTAATTTGCTGTTTTATTACTTTTTTGGCATGTTTCTTGTTTTTTACTTTAACCGCATAGTGCCAAGATTTCTTTTTTACATTTGGGCATTCTATGAGGGCCTGACATTGATAGCTCTGTGGAATGAGCCGTTTATGAGACTAGTATTTCGCAGCATTGAATATACCTACAAGCCCAATTGGAATCTACATGTGTTGGAAGTGGAGCTGGGATTGGCATTTATCGTCAGATACAGTATTATCGCCTTTATATTGCTGGGAGCCCTAGGTTTTACTACGATTCGAATGTTTCTTACGAAAAATGAATCGGAGAGAAATAATTTCGCTAGACTGGCAGGGGCAGAATTTATAGTTATGCTTTCGTTAAGCATCACTATAATTGTCAACCCACAGTATGATATTATGCCACTGATGGGGTCGCTGGCCATCTGCTCTATTATTTTGAGTGTGCTTCACGGTGAATTTTTCGGTATTGCTGAGATGGGCAAGACTTGGGTTTTTGATCAGATGAGCGATGCTGTAATCATCGTAGACAAAAGCTTTGGATATGTGGATTCCAATGCTTGTGCCAAGGCGATTTTCCCAGAACTAAAAAATATGATACCTGGAATTAAGGTTCCGGGATGCATATATGAGTTGTTTGCCACAGATAGAGAAAACTGCGATATGAACGGGAAGTTCTATACCCGCAAGTTGAACTATCTGGCACAGGATGGTAAGTCCGAAGGCTATAGCCTCCTTTTGACGGATGTGACCCATCAGCATGAATTGATGGAGCAGCTTAAAGAGGAAAAAGAGAGAGCGGATGAGGCCAATCAGGCAAAGTCAGCATTTATGTCCAATATGTCGCATGAGATACGTACTCCTATGAATGCAATTGTTGGAATGACAGATATATTGCTTCGCAGGCAGTTTTCACCACAGGAGACGGAGTATCTGCAAAACATCAAGAATTCGGGAAATGCATTGCTGACCATTATCAATGATATTCTGGATTTGTCTAAGATTGAGTCTGGTAAACTGGAGATTGTAGAGGAAAGTTACGAGCCTATGTCTCTGTTTAGCGACTTGAGTATGATCTTCCTCAATCGAATAGGCGATAAAGATATTGAACTGATTTTTGATATAGACAAAAAATTGCCTTTGAAGTTGAAAGGGGATGCATTAAGGCTACGCCAGGTCATCATCAATCTGGTAAACAATGCCATTAAGTTTACAGACAAAGGCCATGTGAAATTGGCGGTAGAGATTACAGGAATTGTAGATGACAAAATAGAACTGTTATTTA
Organism: Lachnospiraceae bacterium; assembly: GCA_017453065.1. GTDB lineage: Bacteria > Bacillota > Clostridia > Lachnospirales > Lachnospiraceae > Acetatifactor. The sequence goes on from JAFTKW010000004.1 coordinate 178,822, forward strand.
GAGTCGTAGATACAGGACAGGGAATTAAGAGAGAGGATTTGAGCAAACTGTTTGGCTCTTTCCAACAAGTGGATACCAAGAAAAACCGTCACAAAGAGGGAACTGGTCTTGGACTTGCTATTTCTAAGCAACTGGTCGAAATGATGGGAGGCACTATTGGGGTTGCAAGTGAATATGGCAAAGGTAGTGAATTCTATTTCACTCTGCCGCAGATGGTGATGGATGCTCAGTGCGCAGCAACCAAGAAAGAGCACGGACGAGTGGCAGTCAGCGGCTGGATGAGAAGCCAAAAAAATATGGAGATATTGCAGAAACTGACGAAAGACTATGCATTGGTTTTTGTAGATAGAGAAGCGGCATGGGAGAGGGGCTCTTATCCGAATTTTTTCTTTGTGGATGATATGGAACTACTAGGACAGGTGTCAAAACAGGTGCCCAAGGACGCCAACACAACGCTGTGCTTATTGCAGAATCCGATGCGTGATAGCGCCTGGTCTGATGTCTGGGAACAGCCTACCATTATGATGAACAAGCCGCTCTATAGTTTAAATTTCTGCCAGATTATCAACGGAGAGCGAAGCGGTAGCTTTGTGGAAGAGGAAAAATTACAGAACTTTGTTGCTCCAGAAGCAGAGATCTTGATTGTAGATGACAATGAGATGAACCTTAAGGTGGCAATGGGTCTGTTAGAGCCACTAAAATTGAAGATAGATACTGCAGGGGACGGCAAGGAAGCCCTTGAGATGATTCAGCGCAAGCACTATCATTTAGTCTTTATGGACCACATGATGCCTGTGTTGGATGGCATCGAGGCGACCAAATTGCTTAGGCAGATGGAAGATCCATATTGTCAGCAGGTTCCGGTGATAGCATTGACCGCCAATGCGGTAGTGGAGGCCAAAGCGACGTTCCTGGCAGCAGGCATGAATGATTTTGTGGCCAAGCCAATCAAAATGAAGGATATCTGTGAGAAATTGCGCAAGCATTTGCCACCACAATTTATTCAGGAGACAAGCAGAAACAGCCAGAGTAAAGCTACCAATCTGCCTGCGATTGAAGGCTTGGACGTGGAAGAGGGCATTCGTAACACTGGCAGTTTGGAATTGTTCTTAAGTCTTTTGGGAGATTTCTATAGGCTTATTGACATGAAGGCTGACAAGATGGAAAAATGTCTTGAGCAAGGCCAAATTAAGGAGTATGTGATCGAAGTTCATGCACTGAAGAATACAGCTAGATTGATTGGTGCCATGGAACTGTCTGGTCAGTGCTATACATTGGAGAGATATGGGAATGAAGGAAAAGTAGACAGAGTGCTCGAAGAGACACCATCTATGCTGGCCTTGTATCGAAGCTACAAAGAACTGCTTCAGAAATATGCTGCGGATGACGCGGGAGAAAAAGAGGCTGCATCAAACAAAGATTTGCTACAAATTCTGGACGGACTAAAGGATGCGGTGGATACCTTTGATTTAGACAAGGCCGATGCGGCTATGCGTAGCTTAGAGAAATGCCAAATTCCGCAGGTTTGGGAGGAAAAAATGACCAGACTCAGCGCTTATGTGGCGGATGTGGATATGGAGCAGGTGCTCGTTTTAGTAGAAGAGATGAAGAAGGATTTATAAAAAACAACCCTAGAGGATGACTCTAGGGTTGTTTGCTATCTAGGGAAAAAATCTTTTAGCTCTGCCAAGTATTTGTCTGGATCCACAAGGAAACTAAGGCCATGCCCTGCATCTGGTATGGTAACCAGTTTCTTGGTGGATACGCAGGCTTCGTAGTTTTGGCGGCTCATATCGCAAGGAACAAAGTCGTCAGCCTCGCCATGATAAAAGATGACAGGCACCTGACACTTGGTGACAGCCTCTATGGCGCTACATTCTTCCAGGTTGAAGCCACAGTATAGACGTGCGGCCAATTTCACGAAGGGATAGAGAAGCTTTGCAGGCAACTTCATCTGTTTGATGACTTTCAGGATAATCTCTTTAGGAGAGGTGTATCCGCAGTCTGCAAGCACGCCAATGACATTGGGTGGAAGCTGTTCCCCTGCAGCCATAAGTACAGTGGCACCGCCCATGGATATGCCAGTAAGAATAATTCTTACATCTGGGCCAAAATGTTGAATCATAAAGTTTACCCAGTCGAGGCAGTCTCTTTTTTCTTTGATGCCAAAGGTAATAATGTTGCCATCGCTGGTACCACAGGCTCTTTGATCTATGATGAGAGCACTTCGCCCAAGGGCAAAACAGCGCTGCACGCCACCGCCCATATCACGCTCTGACAATCCTCTGTATCCGTGCATCATAAGCTCGATTGGTGCGCCGGGTTCATATTCGTAATATTTGCCTCTCAAGGTTAATCCATCAAAGGACTGGATGGAGACATCTTCATGGGGCATGGAACGAGCCTCTTTGATATAGGCTACCATTTGCTCGCGGAAAGGTTCGTATATTTCGCCGTGAGGTATAGGGTATTCTTCCTTTGGTATTTTTTGCCCGGTAGGAGCGTAAAAAGCTATGTAAAAACAGATGAAGGAGATGAGCAGTGCCAGCGCAACGAGTCCTATTAGTATACCGAGTATTATTTTCATGTAAATCATTAAAACCATCCTTTCGTAGACTTTTGTATTATAGCATTGCTCTAGGCGAAGTTCAAATGCTTGCTTGCGGACCTATTTTATTGTAAGATAATCCTAATGCAGTTTGTGAGGGCAAACTGTAAATATTTCTGGCGCGGGGGGCGTGCTTAGGTTAGGGGACACATTATGAATCTTGTGCCAAACATAGAGCCAAATTACAAAAACAAAAAGCGCTACAATACAGCGAAATATCCTATCAGACAGCCGATTTTTATCGTATGGTTGATTTGGTTTTTATGCTGGTGTTGTTTGTTAAATAAAAAATACAAGGTAGAAAAAATCAATATGGAGGGCTTGAAACCTCCATACATATTGCTCAGTAATCACATGTACTTTATTGACTTTAAACTGGGTGCTATGGGAACCTTGCCACATAGAGTCAACAATGTGGTAAATATCGACGGTTACTATCGCCGTCCTTGGCTGTTGGAACTGATAGGAGCAATCTGTACCCGTAAGTTTACAGCAGATTTGCACTTGGTTAAGTCTATCAATAAGGTGCTGAAGCGAGGAGACATCTTGAGTATGTATCCAGAGGCCAGATATTCTCCATGCGGTATTACTTCCTATCTTCCAGATTCCTTAGGTAAACTGGTGAAGCTGAACAAGGTACCTGTGGTGGTAACCATACATAGGGGGAATCACTTGCAGTCTCCTTTTTGGAATTTCAGAAAGAAACGTAAGGTGCCATTTCATACCACTATGACACAGATACTGACTGCCCAGCAGGTAAAGAGCATGACGGTGGATGAAATCAATGCAGCCATCCGTGAGGCTTTTGAATATGATGACTACCGCTATCAAAAAGAGACAGGCTTTAAGATTACAGAGAAGTTCAGAGCAGAAGGCCTACACAAGGTGTTGTATCAGTGCCCACACTGCATGACAGAATCCAAGATGGATTCCAAAGGAACAGAGATTTTCTGCACAGAGTGTGGCAAACGCTGGAACTTAAATGAAGATGGAACTTTGTCTGCACTGGAAGGAGAGACAGAGTTTAGTCATGTGCCAGACTGGTTTAAGTGGGAGAGAACTCAGGTAGAAAAACAGATTGAAAATGGAGAGTATTCCTTTGCAGATGATGTGGAAGTATATTCCATGCCAAGGTGCTGGAGTTTTACTCCCCTAGGCGATGCTAAAGTGACCCATGACCCTGACAACGGGTTTGTGTTAGAAGGCTTTTACAATGGGGAAACCTATCGCATTCACCGTAAGCCGCTGGAGACCAACAGCCTGCATGTGGAGTATGATTACTGTTATATCAAACCGTTTGACTGCTTTGATATCTCAACAGAGAACGATTCTTTTTACTGCTATCCAAAGCAGCAAAATGTGATTACGAAATTGGCCTTTGCCACCGAGATTATTTACCAGAGGACCTTGAACAATCTATCCAAAAAGGAAGATGCTGAGGTGGAACTATCAAAATAAGAATGGCCGGGTAGAGGAATATATGTCAAATTAGTGTTAGTGAATATCAGGAGATAGGCGCGCGGGAAATGACAATGAAGATAAAGAAATGGTTAGCGGTGGCTTTGCTACTTGGAAGCATGGCGATTGCACTGAAGCAGGAAAGTACATATAGTGTTGCCTTGGAAACAGATGAGACCTGGCAGCCACAGGCCGCAAGAAGCGAAGGCGCTGTGGTGGAGGCAGAAGGTTTCAAGGTAGGCAGACTGACAGATGGAGACACAACCACCTATAGTAAAGCATCCGAAGAGGCCAAAGTTATTGTGAGCCGTGAAGATGGCATAGGTTCTTTGTATATTAAGTTTGATCGGATTCCAGAGCAGTGGAATCTTACAGAAGAAAGCACAGGATATGTTCAAACCTGTGGACAGTATGGTTTTTTGCATGAATATGTGGAGGTGGAGGGACTGCCACAAAGCCTTACATTGACTTTCCCAGCGGGAACGGTGATTGCAGACATCTATGTTTTTTCACAGGGGCAGGTGCCACAGTGGGTGCAAATATGGAGACCGCCCTGCGAGCAAGCAGATTTATTACTTATTTCATCCCATTCAGATGATGAACAGTTGTTTTTTGCTGGCGTATTGCCGTATTATGCAGGAGAACTTGGATATCAGGTCCAGGTGGCCTATGTGGTACAGCATTTTCAGGTGGGCAAGTCCTTGAATCATGTGAGACCACATGAACAGTTGGATGGTCTGTGGACGGTGGGTGTGCGAAATTACCCTGTGATGTCACAGCTTCCAGATTTGTACGCCCAGTCCAAGAATAGACAGGAGGCCTTTGACCAAGCGGTAGACGTGTTTGCTAAGTCGGGATATAGTTATGACGACTTTGTGGGCTATATTACGGAATGTTTCCGCAGATTTAAGCCATTGGTAGTGGTGTCTCATGACTTGGACGGTGAGTATGGACATGGTACCCATGTACTCTGTGCGGCTGCCATTACGGAAGCTATAGAGGGAGCAAAGGACGAAACCTTTCATACAGAGAGTGCCGAAAAATGGGGCTGCCATGCAGTGGAGAAGGTATACCTCCATCTCTATGAGGAAAACCAGATTGTGATGAACTATGATGAGCCATTGGAAGCATTTGGAGGGAAGACTGCTTTTGAGGTAACACAGGACGGTTTTGACTGTCACAAAAGTCAGCACTGGACTTGGTTTTACAAATGGATTTATGGAACGGAAGAGAAGCCGATTAAAAAGGCTACCGATATTAAGAAATACTCACCTTGTAAATACGGCTTGTACTATACTAGTGTCGGTCTAGATGAGGTGGGAGGAGATTTTTTTGAGCATGTGCCAACCTATACAGAGCGAGCAGAGCACCTTGCACAGATGAGGACTTTGATGCAGCAAAAGGCACATGAGAGGTTAAAGAAGGCAATTCATGCTGCGGGGGAGCGCGTGAGAGGATAAGGATATGGACAAACAAAAGATAGCAGTGGTTATTCCTGCTTATGAACCAGATGACAAAATGATAGATACGCTGAAGGCGCTTACCTTGGCTGGATTTGAAGATATTCTGGTGGTGGACGATGGCAGCAGCCAGCAGTGCCAATGGGTGTTTGAAGAGGCGAGCAAGTTGCCGCAGTGCACTCTTTTGCGTCATCCTGCGAACAGGGGGAAAGGTGCAGCCTTAAAGACTGCCTTTTCCTTTTTTCTAAAGGAGAGACCTGAGGGCGTGGCAGTGGTGACCGCTGATGCAGATGGCCAGCATTTGGTCAAGGATATTGAGGCGGTAGGAGAAGTTTGTGTGAAAGAGGAAGCGGTTGTGCTTGGCGTGCGCGACTTTTCAGGACCACAGGTTCCACCAAAGAGCAAGATGGGCAATCGTATTACAAGTGGTGTGTTCAAACTCTTTTTTGGCATGAACTTACAGGATACCCAGACTGGACTCAGAGCTTTTCCGCGAAAGTATTTGGAGGCTATGCTTAAGGCAGAGGGCGAAAGGTATGAGTACGAAACCAATATGCTCTTTGTCATCAACAAGTTAAATATTCCTTTGAAACAGGTACAGATTGAGACCGTTTATTTGGACGACAACAAGTCCTCCCATTTTCGAGTGGTGAGAGACAGCCTGCGGGTATATGGACTGATTTTGAAATACTTGTGTAGCTCCGCGGGGGCATCAGTGATTGATGTGGTGGGCTACTATTTGATTAAGCGGGCGGCAGATAGTCTTCTTTTGCCGATTCCGTCCACCTTTGGAGCGGCTTTTATCGCAAGAGTGATTTCTTCGCTGTTTAACTATGTGGTAAATGCCAAGGTGGTATTTAGGGACAAGACTAATGCAAGGACGCTGGTGAAATATTATGGACTAGCAGCAGTGCAGATCGGTATATCTGCGGCGCTGGTGTATTTGATGGAGCATGTGCTTTTGATTACCACACCAGGACTTTCGACCTTAATTAAAGTAGTGGTGGATACGGTGCTGTTTTTCTTTAGTTTTCGTATTCAGCATAAATGGGTTTTTAATGACAAAGACAAGTAGTCTTTTACAGAGGATATAAGTACGAAAAGGTACAAGGGTTATGAAGAAAAAGAGAGTGAGTTTTCGATTTGTTTATTTAAATTATCTGGCAGTGTTGGTGATTTTGGTGGCAGCAGCCTTGTTTTATGTAAGTTCTGTATTGGAGGAATATGAGAACTCAGTACCAGAGCGCTTGCCTGTGATTGCCATGAGTCACATTGCTAGTGAGAACATGGAAGGAGAATTCTGGGATAGGTATAATCTGCCTTGGCGATTTGATACTGCCAGATTGGAAAGCGGCATTAACGTAAGACAGGAATACACTAGGCGAATGCAGAAGGGTGTGTTTGACTTTGTGCTACAGGCAGGTTTGGAAGACCCTGACAGGCAGGTATATATTGCCAAACTTCAGGGCAGAGATATGGCAAAAATCACTTTGCAGGCTACTAGTGAGACCAAGACCAAGCTGGGAATTCTTACCTTTAGACACTGGAAAACTGAGTCTGTAGAGCCTATTTTTGAGCCGAAAGAGTATACCCTTACAGTGCCAGCAGAATTTGTAGTTAAGATAAATGGCATGGAGCTTAGCCAAGAAGAAATTGTCTCTCAAACACAGGAGGAGATATCTTATAACACAGGAGGACTTTATTTGACTCCAGAGGTGGAGATTACAGATGCAAAGGGAAGGGAAGTATCTTACCAGATTGTGGATGACCAGATTGTGGCAGAATTTTACTATTACAATCTTTCTTTGCCATCCGTATTGTCCGTGGAACTAAACGGTAGCAAAATCGAGGGCGAACCCACTTGGGGAAACAGAGTGAACTATCAAATCAAGGAGCTTGCTAAGCCAGAGGTAGTGATCAAAGACAACTATGGAAATCAGTTTGCCTATGAGGGCGGAAATGAAATACCGCTGACTTACATGACCATTGCTGTGGACAGCAGATATAAAGTGCTGGTGATGGACAAGCAGGCGCCGATGGAGGTGGTGACAGTTTCGGACAATCCGGAATTTGATCTGCTAAGGGACTATGTCGCGGATTTACCGGTTGTACATACCTATGAGATAGCGGTACTTGTCAAAGATGCCAAGGTTCAGGTGGTAGATCAGGACAATATGGCGGTGGAAATGGAGATAGGCAAAACGGCCTATGATTTTGTGAAACAGGCGGGCAATGTTGGTCAAGTCCCAGCGACAGTGGCAGCGCAGGTGGATGCTTTGGCCATTGCACAGGAGTGGAGCCTGTTCATGTCCAACGATCGCAGTTTTGATGATATCAAGAGTTATATAGTGAAGGATTCTTATCAGTATGAGGTGACCAATAAGTATGCAAACAGTGTGGATCGTAAGTTTTTCTCTACGCATACTTTGTTGAGCCCCGCGTTTACAGATGAGAAAGTAAGCAACTTTACCTGGATTACAGATAGTTGTTTTTCTGTGGATATTTCCTTTGTGAAGCACATGGCACTGAAGAGTGGCCGAAAGGTAGATGACGCTATGAATGACAGGTTCTACTTTGTCAAATGGGATGATACAGAGGATGACACGGACAATTCTACTTGGAAGATTGTGAGTATGAAGGAGATTGTTGGCGATGCAGAATAGATTAAAGGCAGCCTGGAAGGTACTGGGCAGAATTGGGATTTGTCTTGGAACACTGGTGGCGGCTATCCTCGTAACCCTGCTTCTTTCACTGAATATGATTTGCTCCAATAAGTATCCAAACGTACAAAGAATTTTTGTAACCACTATATTAGAGACAGGACAACTTAAATTTTTGGCTTCTTGGTTTCTAAGCCCAGAAGAAATACAGACGATTGTAAATCTAAATTCCATGAAGAGTTTGGAAGCAGAAGTGGATACCAGTCTGATTCAAATGGGAAATTTTGGCAGTGTGGGTGTTCCGGCAGGGGAACAGTCAGAGGAAGAAATGGCAGATATTGAGATTGTAGAGGTGGCAGGAGCAACCTTTACGGGAACCATGATGATAGTTAAGGACCCTTCCAGAGTCAGTTTGGCAACCATTTATCCATGGCGTGAAAAAGGCGTTAACTTACACGAACTGGTGGAAGATAGTGGCGCAATTGCAGGCATCAATGGAGGACTCTATGATTCCAGTAACAATACTGGTGGAAGACCCTACGGAGTAATTGTTTCCAATGGTGAAATTCAGTTAAATGAGCCTCAGTCCTACAGGGGACTGGTATTGGTCGGATTTACAGAAGACCACATTTTGCAGATTATAGATATTTCGGATATGAATGCCAAAGAGGTGGAAGAGATGGTGGCAGACAAGAAGATTCGCGATGCAGTCTGCTTCCAGGAAGAGGCCAGTGATGTGAACAACCACTTTGTACAGTTGATTATCAACAACGAAGCCAGAGAGATGAATGGCAAAGGAAGTGGCTTGAATCCTAGAACAGCTATTGGCCAGAGGGCAGACGGCGCGGTACTAATGTTTGTTACAGATGGCAGAGGCAAAGCTGGTCACCTAGGTGCGTCCAGTGGAGATTTGATTAAGGTGATGCAGGATTTTGAAGCTGTCAATGCGGCCAATTTAGATGGCGGAAGCTCCTCTTGTATGTATTACAATGGAGAGTATTTGAAGAGCAGTGTAACCTTTTATTACACCAATTCTTCCTGGAGACTTCCGGCAGGATTTGTTGTGAAATAAAAATGATTCCAGGTATAGCATTGCTACACCTGGAATATATTTTGCTTGCTATAGGTGGCTCTGTACTCGGAAGGAGACAGGCCAGTCACCTTGTGAAAAGCGTTGGAAAAATTATGGGCATCTGTAAAGCCCAAACTGTAAGCGATATGGGACACAGAAAGGTTCGTCTCGGATAGAGATGCCTTGGCGTGTTCCATTTTTGTTTGAAGCAAATATTGTTTTAAAGAGACACCGTGATATTTTTTGAATAAAGTAGTCAGGTATTTTTCGTTGTACCCAAAGTAGTCTGCAATCTGAGAGACTAGCAGATTTTCCTGAATGTGCCAATGGATGTAAGTGGCAATTTCTTCCAAAAACTGTTCTTTGCGTATTTGAGTGCTTGTGTTGCCTAGGCTAGTGCCTGTATCGGAATAACTATGTTGATATCGGGACAGCATCTGACAGTAGAGTTCAGCCAAAATCGCACCGCATAAGTGATTGTTTAGGGAAGCATTGTGATACCTGCGGTCACTATCCTGAAGCTGTTTCATCATAATCTTGATTCGGTCAAGGGACGGAAGGGCTCCGTGGATGGGGAGAGAATAAACTTCGCTGGAGGTGGATTGGGAGCAATTTAAATCAAAGTGAACCCAGTAAAACTTACAACTGCTTGAGCGGGTGCCGTGCTGGAAATGTGTAGGTGGCATAAGTAAATATTCGCCTGTGTTGACGCAGAAGTCCTGTTCGTGGTTTCCGATATATAGAGTGCCCTCGATGACAACCATAAGCTCGTAATCCATTAGGTTTCGAGACATGTGCATCCACTCTTCGCTGGGGGATGTGAATTTTCCACACCAACGGTAATTGCATTCGCAAAAAGTGCTGACATCCAAATTTGATGGTAGTTTTGCGGTGATTTCGATGCTATCCATAATAATGCTCCTTCACGTTGCTGGGTATAGGATATAACTTTTTTACACCTAATGCAACCTTTATAGATTTATTTTGCATGGAAGGTTTGCCATAATAGAACCGTAAAACCAACGAATCATGGGGGAAGAAGTAATGAAAATGAGAGGGCTAAAAAGTTTTGGATTGTCCGAAGTGAAATTGATGGACGATTATTTTGTAAATGCGTATGAGAAAGAAGTGTTGTACCTGACTTCTTTTAGTACAGACCGCTTGCTGGCAGGCTTTCGCGAAACTGCCAAAGTGGATATGAGGGGAGTAGAACGCTATCCTGGCTGGGAAAATATGTTGATAGGTGGACATACATTAGGGCACTATATGACTGCCTGCGTAAAGTGTTACGAATCCGCCAACTGCAACCCAGAGGATCGAAAAACTCTCTTGAAGAAAATTAAAAATCTTTTGGTGGGATTGAAAGAATGTCAGGATAGTCTAGGCACAGGTTTTCTTTTTGGTGCTGTGATTCAAAAGCCTGACAATGTGGAAATTCAGTTTGATTATGTAGAGGAAGGCAAAACTAATATTATTACCGAGGCTTGGGTGCCTTGGTATACCATGCACAAAATCTTCGAAGGTTTGGTTTCTGCTGCGAATATGGATGTGGAACTGTTGCTGAAATCTTCGCCAGAGGGTGTGGACAAGATGGAGGTAGAGTACGTTGCTTTACTTGCAAAAGAGATTGCGTCTGCTTTGGCGGATTGGACCTACGGTAGAACCAGTGGTTGGTCTGAAACTACTCACAGAACGGTACTAAGTACCGAATATGGCGGAATGAATGACTGCCTGTATGATGTGTATTTGCTGACCCAAAAGAAGGAACACCTGTTGGCGGCGCATGCCTTTGATCAGGTTGAACTGTTTGAAAGAGTATTGCAGGGCAAAGTGGGCGACCATGTGCTTAATAATCATCATGCCAATACGACTATCCCTAAGTTTATGGGAGCACTAAAACGTTATGTGGTGACAGGCGAAGAAAAGTTTTTTGAGTATGCAGCAGATTTCTGGAACAAGGTCGTAGAATATCATAGTTATGCAACCGGTGGAAACAGTGAATGGGAGCATTTTGGACTGGACAACGTGCTGGATAAAGAGAGAACCAACTGTAACTGTGAAACCTGTAATTCCTACAATATGCTCAAGATGACCAAGCTTCTGTTTATGATTACAGGAGATGGCAAGTACGCTGATTGGTATGAAGGAACCTTTTTGAATTCTATTATGTCTTCTCAAAACCCACAGACGGGTATGACTACATACTTCCAGCCTATGGCAAGTGGTTTCTTTAAGGTTTACGGAGAACCATTTACGAAGTTCTGGTGCTGCACTGGCTCGGGAATGGAGAATTTTTCTAAATTGCAGGAAAGTTTCTTTTTCCACAAGGAGGATATGTTGGTCGTAAACCAATATATTAGTTCTGTGGTTAACTGGAATGGGTATACAGTGGAATTGGATGCGGATATTCCTGCTAAAGACACGGTGAAGTTGACGTTCTCTAAAGGGTTTGAAGGGAATCTGCTGCTACGTATACCAGCGTGGGCTGCGTCTGAACTGTCAGTGATGCTTGGTGGAGAGGAGCTTTTTGGCAATGTTGTCGGGACAAAGAGATGCGATGTTGATGGCGCAAAGGGCTATCTGTCACTGGACTTAAAGCTAGAGGCGGGTGCAGAATTGGAAATGACGATTCCAATGCAGGTTAGGGCGTTTAGTTTACCAGATGGCCCAAATACCTATTGCTTTAAATATGGTCCAGTGCTTTTAAGCGCACTACTTGGAACCTGGAATATGGACAAGGGTGTGACAGGGGTTGATGTAACTATCCCAAAGGAAGCTTTTTTCGGCGCAGAATATTTGCCAACAGCTTCTGAGTGTGTACAGATCAAACAGGGAAGTGTGAAGCAGTTTGTTTCTGATATCAATGAACATATGGAAAGACTGGAAGGAGAACAGGTGGCTTTTAAACTGAAAGGGGTTAAAGCCAACCTGATATACGTTCCTCATTATAGGCAACATGAGCAGAGATATGGTATTTATTTTCTTTTTCAGGAGGATATTGGCAGGAAGAAAAAGAAATAATCGAAAATGCACAAGGATTTTTGAAAATTTCTCCGAAAAATTGTAAAAAAATAAATTGTAATTGACGAGCGATTATGATAATGTTTTTGTGTTATTTCAATTAACAAATTATTCTCTATCTGGAAGGGGCAATCGACAATGAAAAAAGTTTATGAAGGAAAGACCAAAGATGTTTACAGCCTTGACAACGGCAATGTTATGCTTAAGTTCAAGGATGACTGTACAGGAAAAGATGGAGTGTTTGATCCAGGTGAAAACACCGTAGGACTTACAATCGAAGGTATTGGTAAAGCAAACCTTGAGACATCTATCATCTTCTTTGAACTTTTGAAAGAAGCTGGCATCAAGACACACTATGTAAGTGCAAATGTTGAAGAAGCTACTATGGAAGTTCTTCCTGCAACTGTATTTGGACATGGTCTTGAAGTAATTTGCCGTTTGGTAGCAACAGGAAGCTTTGTTCGCAGATATGGTGAGTACATTGCCGACGGTACTGTTTTGGAAGGCGGCTATGTAGAGTGCACATTCAAGAATGACGCACTTGGCGATCCATTGGTAACAGGCGAAGGTCTTGCTGCTCTTGGCATCATGACACCAGCTATGTTTGAAAGCATGAAAGAACAGACTCTCAAGATTACAAAGATTGTAGCTGACAAGCTTCGTACATACGGTTTGGATCTTTGGGATATCAAATTTGAGTTTGGTTACAACAACGACGAAGTTATCCTCATCGACGAAATCGCATCTGGTAACATGAGAGTTTACAAAGACGGAAAGATTGTTGACCCAGTAGAATTAACCAAGATTATTTTAGGTAGATAATCAAAGGATATATAGGGCGGTTGCTATATATGGCAGCCGCCTTAATTTTTTTGAAAAGTTTCAAAAAAACCCCTAAAGAAATGGGCAAAACATCCGATAAACATAATAGCAGTGAATAAAATCACGGATGATTTTAGAGGAAAGGAGGAGACCAAATGCGTATCGAGGCATATACACAGGTGCAGCAGTTATACAGTGCAAAGAAGGCTACTCAGGCGAAGAATTCCACAGCAGCTAGATTTACAGACCAGGTACAGATTAGCAGTAAGGGAAAGGATATCCTGTCTGCGAAAGCCGCACTAGCAGCCACTCCCGATATTAGAGAGGACGTAACGGCTCCTATTAAAGCGAAAGTGCAGGCTGGAACCTACGAGGTTAGCGCTGAAAGCTTTGCTGACAAATTACTTAAGAAATATGAAGAAATGAGGTAATCCCAGTGGCAAGTCTAATGGAGAACTTGATGGACGTTTTGGACAACGAAATCGTAGCTTATGAGGAGCTATTGGGATTATCCATGCAGAAGACTCCTGTTATCGTAGCAGGAAATTTGGAAGAACTGACTCGAATCACGGATGAGGAGCAGTTAGTGGTTGGTAGATTGAATCGCCTGGAAAAAGAGAGAATGCAGGTGATGAAAGATATTGCCAACGTTATGAACAAGGATGTTAATCAACTTAAACTGGTAAATCTGATACAGATGCTGGAAAGCAGACCACAGGAAAGTCAGAGACTTTCTCAGATTCACGACCAACTGAAGGCAGTTACTGCAAATATGCAGAGAGTAAATGAGCAGAACAGAGAACTTCTTGCCAATGCCCTTGAGATGGTTGAGTTTGACATGAATTTGCTCCAGGCTGTAAAGAAAGCGCCGGAAACAGCCAACTATACCAGAAGTGCATACACAAGTGGCAGTTCTATGGGAGTTGGAACAAGAGGTTTCGACGCTAAGCAATAGTTCGTAGCGTGAGGTGATAGTATGCCACTGATGGGTAGTTTATATATCGGAACATCCGGATTACAGACAGGTCAAAACGTGCTTAATACAGTGGCACACAACATGACCAACGTAGACACAAATGGTTATACCAGGCAACAGTCTTTGCTTGGGACCAAAATGTACAATACCGTATCTGTTACGCCCGATGCTGTTTCGAATCAGCAGTATGGTCTGGGCGTTAATTATTCCGCAGCAAGACAAGTGAGAGATTACTTTTTGGACAAGACATACCGCAGAGAATCTGGACGCAGTATGTTTTATGAAGTGTCCACAGAAGTTATGAATGAGGTGGAAAATCTTTTGGGAGAACTCAATGGAGAAGATTTTCAGACCTCTCTTTCTAATCTCTGGACAGCAGTACAGGAGCTTTCTAAAGATCCTAGCAGTTCTGTTACCCAGGGCTTACTTGTGCAACGCGCTTCTGAGTTTATTGAGAGAGCAACATCCGTGTATGCGGACCTTGCTAATTACCAGGACAACCTGAACACCCAGATTTATGATTACACCACTCAGATCAATGAGATGGGGCATCAGATTCAGGAACTGAACGACAAAATTAGATTGATAGAAAGCGGTGGCATTGAGCATGCCAACGATTTACGAGATACAAGAAACCTGCTTTTGGACAAACTTTCTTCTTTGGTTAAGATGAGCTATAGCGAAAATGCTTTGGGCGATGTTGACGTACAGATTGAAGGCGTTGACTTCGTCAAAGGAGGCATGGTTTACGAAATAGCATTGGATGTGGATGCGACAACAGGTTTCTACACACCATTCTGGCCACAGAATGCAAACTATACCTTTAGAGATGACGGTACTAAGGTGTACGATATCACACATGCAAAGGTGTTTGACCTTAGACAGGAAATCGCCTCCACGCTCAACACCGATATTGGTGGTATGAAGGCAAGACTTCTTGCAAGAGGAGACCACAGAGCAGATTACTCAGATATTGAAAAAGATTACGATGCAATCTCTTCTTCCATCGTAATGAATATACAGGCAGAATTTGATCAGCTGATTCACAATGTATCCACCAAGATCAATGAAGTGCTTGCATCTGCATACAACCCAACTACAGGATATATGAGTGATGTAGATGGAAGGCCGATTCAACTGTTTAAAAAGATCACTACAGAAGGATACAAACAAGATTCTGTCACAGGACAGTGGAACTATGTGGCAGAGGACTTGGACAAGCCAGAAACCATGTACACCTTAAAGAATATCCAGGTCAACAAAAGCCTTCTTCAGGAACCAGGAATGTTTGGATTTATTTTGGAAGATGGTTCTGTAGATTACAATACTGCGGAAAGCTTAAAGGCAGCCTTCACCGCAGAAAATTATACCTTGAACCCATATGTACAAAAGAAGACAAACTTCGTTACATATTACACAGATTTAGTTTCACAGGTGGCAAACTCTGGTGCAGTATATCAGAGTATTTACGAAAACCAGGAAACAACAGTACAGGCTACGTACGAAGCCAGAGAACAAATCGTGGGAGTTTCCACAGACGAAGAAATCTCCAATATGATTAAGTTCCAAAATGCCTACAATGCATCCAGTAGATACATCAACGTAATCAGCGAGATGCTGGAGCATATACTGAATACCCTTGGGGTTTAAAATATGAGCATTGAGAGAAAGGAGTGAGCATATGTCAACTTCACAGTTTTTTGGATTGAATATCGCATATACAGGATTGTTGGCAGCTAATGCTGCTCTTAATACAACTTCCAACAATATTTCCAATGTACAGACCGAAGGATATAGCCGCCAGCAGGTGGTACAGCAGGCCAGTGACGCACTTAGAGTGTTCCAGACCTACGGCTGTGCGGGCGCAGGTGTAGATACCATCGCTATTGAAAGAGTAAGAGATGAGTTCTATGATGCAAAGTTTTGGATTAACTCAACCAAGCATGGAGAATACAGCATTAAAGAATATTATATGAAGCAGATTGAAGACTACTTCGTGGACGATGGAGTAGCAACTGGATTCAAAACCAACTTCAATCAGTTCATGATGACAGGACTGCAGGCATTGATGAACAACCCAGCAGACACTGACACTAAGGCACAGTTTATTGGATATGCAGGCAATTTGGCAGAATACTTCAATGGCATGGCATCCAGTCTTGAGGCAGTTCAAAAAGACATCAACCAGGAAATCAAATTAAAAGTAGACGAGATTAATTCTCTTGCCAGCGAGATTGCAACTCTGAACAAACAGATCAACGTAATTGAACTGAACGGTGGCAGAGCAAACGAACTCAGAGATAGAAGAACTCTTCTGCTGGACCAGTTGTCAGCAATCGTTGATATTGAGACCAAAGAGATTCCTATTACAGATCCTTACAATCCAGATATGCTCACAGGAGCAAATAGATTCTTGGTTACTATCGCTGGTGGACAGCTGCTATTGGATACAGCAGACTACAAACAGTTAGAGTGCATCGCAAGACCTAGCTACGAAAAAGTAAATCAGTCCGACATTGACGGTCTGTACGAAATTTTCTGGAGCGATGGACAGGAATTTAATATTTACAACTCTCAGATGGGCGGACAGCTGCAAGGGTTGGTTCAGATGAGAGATGGCAATAACGGTGAGAACTTTAAAGGTACTGTGATTTCAACAGGAACTATGAATGTAGATGGTGCTACCAGAGATACCGTTACTATCAGAGTGGACGCAGACTATTTGCAGGACTTAAACAAATGTAACCTGTCAGACCAGGGCGGAGTCATTAACTTAGGAAACCAGTTGTTCCACTACGATGCGTGGGCTTACCAGTGCAATTATGTGGATGGACAGCCAGTATATACTTACACCTTCCAGTTATCAGGAAGCGACAAAAATGAAAGCAGACTTACCACAGACCGAATTGGCAAAGCAGCCAGCATTGGCGCAGATTTGCAGTATCAGGGAATTCCTTACTACATGAATCAGATGAATGAATGGTGTAGAAACTTTGCACAGAAATTCAATGATATTCTGAATAGTGGATTTACCTCTGATGGCAAGAATGGCTCCAATCTTTTTACAGCCAAATATTTAACTGATGCAGAAGAATATGATTTCCCTGACGAATTCAGATACGATCATCAGGAAGACGGTTCCATGTTTGTGACAGACAGTTCAGACAGTTACTATCGCTTGATGGCCAAGAACTTTAGCATAGCAGAAGCGATGGTAGAGAATGCAGATCTGCTGGCAACCAAGAAGATTCAGGGCGATGGCGCAGAACAGAACGATTTGCTCGAAGAGTTGAAATTGATGGCCAACGACAAAGACAGAATGAGCTACAGAGGAAGCTCCGCAGGAGAGTTCCTGGAAAGAATTCTTTCCGACGTAGCGCTGAATACAAGTAATGCGTCTACCTTTACCACCAACTATACCAACATTACCAAATCTGTGGACAATCAGAGAATTTCCATCTCAGGTGTAGACGAGGATGAAGAGGCGGTGAACCTGGTAAAATACCAGAATGCTTACAACTTGTCAGCAAAAATGATTCAGACATTGACAGAAGTCTACGATAGACTGATTCTGGAAACTGGAGTGTAATAAAGCGTTCTAAATGGAGCAAAAAAGCATCCTAAAAAGGGACATACACGAGTTTCCAAACTGGAGAAAACTATGAGAATAACAAACAAGATTATGCAAAATAATAACCTGAGTAATATCAATGGCAACAAAGTGTTGCAGGATAAACTCAGTACACAGATGTCCACACAGAAAAAGATTTCTCGTCCTTCCGAGGACCCTGTAGTAGCCATCCGTGCTCTTCGCCTCCGAAGTAATGTAACTGAGGTAACTCAGTACTACAGCAAGAACATCCCAGATGCAAAAAGCTGGCTTGAGGTGACAGAGGGAGCACTCAAAAACACTTCTGCTATCATAACCAATATGATTTCGCAGTGTACAAAGGGTTCCAATGGCGATTTGACATCTGGCGATAGAGAAATCATCTTGGAGCAGCTTAAGGCTCTCCGCGATGAGGTTTATGCAACTGGTGATGCAGACTATGCGGGCAGATATGTTTTTACAGGCTTCCGTACAGATGTATCTTTAAGCTTTCTTGAGGATGAAACCAAAGATTACACCATTACACAGCAGATGAGCAGAGACTCCATCGATGAGTTTACTTATGTAAAGACCACTGCAACAGATGCCAATGGACAGACCGTAGACCTTGGTGAAATCAATAGCACAAACTATGATGCTATTGATGTGGCAGAAACAGATATTAAGGCATCTACTGTGCACCGTATTCGCTTAGGCTACAATGATTGTAAGGATACCGCGGATGCTGTTCCTACCATTACAAGAGTAACTGGCGCAGATGCCAACGGCAATGCTATTGCAGAGCCTATCCTGATGGATGAAAATGATCCGAACTCCGCACTTGCGGTAGAGATGGTTCATTCCTACGAAGTTCCTACAGCTTATGAATTGGCGGCAGATCCTGCTAATGCAGACAAAGCATACTTTATCCCTGAGACTGGCGAAATTCTTCTTGGTGAAAATGTATACTCCAAGATGATGGGTATGCAGGATGACGGTTCCACAGCTACTGTAGATGAAGGCGAAATTCGCATCACTTACAAAAAGGATGATTGGCTTAAGGGAGACTTAAGACCAGAACATTACTATGCTTGTAGTACCGAGGAAACCATCGATCAGAACGTGCAGAAGATTGAATACAATATGGAATACCTGACAGGTACAGATGTGCCTAAACAGTCTATCGAATACGACGTAGGATTCAATCAGACGATCCGTGTAAACTCTACAGCAGATGAGTGTTACAACCCGGAAGTGGGCAGAGAAGTAGACGATTTGGTTAAAGCCCTTCAGGATGTACAGGATATGGAAGAAGTGGCAACCAAACTGAAAGGTCTGGTAGAAGCAGAGACAGACCAGGCCAAACGTAAAACCTTACAAACCAGATTGGATGCAGCAAATAAGTCTTTAACACTGCTCAAGGATAAGGCGCAAAAACTGTTTGAACGTGGAATTACTACTATGCAGGGATACCTGGATGATACCAATCTTTCTCTAACTAACTGCGGTACTCGTAGTTCCAAACTGGCATTGATTGAATCTAGACTTCAGACCCAGAAGACGAACTTCGAAACCTTGAAGTCTGAAAATGAAGACGTGGACATTACAGAGGTTGCGATTCAGCTTACCAGCGCAGAACTTACCTATGAAGCAGCGCTGATGGCTACAGGCAAGGTAATGCAGTCCACACTTATGAACTTTATCTAGGAAAGATATTAAACTTCATTCCCAAAGGCAATAAGGGAATAGTACAAAACAGATATGTGATATACCACGGAGGGAAGAAATATGAAAGTAATGACAAAGAATTTTGGAGAAATTGAAATCGAGGATTCCAAGGTGATTCATTTCCAGGGTGGAATTATTGGATTTCCTGAATTGACGGAGTTTACTTTATTACATGATGAGGAAAAGGGAAAGGATGCAGGAATTCACTGGCTCCAGTCCCTGCAAGAGCCGGCATTCGCTATGCCTGTAATGGATCCTCTTTTGGTGGTTCCAGACTACAATCCATCTGTAGAGGATGAACTCTTGAAACCACTTGGAGAACTCACTGCAGAGAATTTGCTTGTGATGGTAACTGTAACAGTTCCAAGCGATTTGACAAAGATGAGCGTAAATCTGCAGGGACCTATTGTAATCAATGCAGACAATAGAAAAGCCTGCCAGGTAATTGTAGAAGGTGAAGGATATGTGGTAAAATATCCTATCTACGAGATACTCAAGGCAAAGAAAGCGGGTGAATAAAGATGCTGGCATTATCTAGAAAAAAAGGCGAGGCAATCGTCATTAACAACAATATCGAGATTTCTATTCTTGAGGTGAAGGGTGACCAGGTAAAGCTTGGCATCAGCGCACCAAAAGAGGTCCCTATTTACCGCAAAGAGGTGTATGTACAGATTCAGGAGGCGAACCAATCCGCTGCAAATGTAGACGGCATGGAAGCGCTAAAAAATCTATTGGGTTAAGCAAAGAGGGTTTCGCCTGAGACGTTTCCTGCGTTTCTACGAAACCTTTTTTAAATTCTCCTCTAAAGTTTTTGGAGAATTGTTCCGATAAAGTGAATAGATATAGGAGACTTTTATTTCACACGGAGGTGGATGATTATGGCAATTGAAGCAATTGGGAGTGTAATGAGTACACAAGTGGTGCAGCCTAAACCAGTGGTGCAGGCTCCAAAGCAGACAGTAGAAGCGGTAGAAGGACCTACAGCGGAAGCCGTAAAAGTAGACAGAAATATTAGCGTGGTTGAGGGCGCACAGAATAAGGGTGACAGTGATGGACAGACTGCAAATGAACAGTCTAACCAGCAGGTAAACACCGAACAACTCAAGAAAGCGGTGGAGAAGCTCAACAAGAGTATGGCAAACTCCGAGGCTGTGTTTGGGTTCCATGAGGGCACTCACCGAGTAACAATCAAGATAGTAGACAAAGAAACCAAAGAAGTAATCAAAGAACTTCCGCCGGAAAAGACCTTGGATATGATTGCTAAGGTATGGGAGATGGCAGGCATCCTGGTGGATGAGAGAAGATAACACTGAAAGGTGGTATGAATTATGGCAATGAGACTTACAGGCCTTATGTCTGGTATGGACACCGAGAGTATTATTCAGGAATTGGTATCTGTAAAGCAGACAAAGGTTGATACAGTTAAAAAGAAACAGACTAAGTTGCAATGGAAACAGGAAGCTTGGAAGGATTTAAACTCCAAGATTTATAAGCTTTATACATCAACACTGAGTGATATGCGCTTTACATCATCTTATTCAAAGCGTACGACAAAGGTGTCCAATCCCAATGCAGTCAGTGTTATTACTGGTGATAAGGCTATGAATAGCGTACAGTCCCTTAAGATTGATACGCTTGCAAAGACAGGTTATCTGACAGGTAAACAACTTGACGAAGATGGGAAATACAGTGCCAGCACAGTGTTGACAGATGCGACCG
This sequence comes from Lachnospiraceae bacterium, assembly GCA_017453065.1. GTDB lineage: Bacteria > Bacillota > Clostridia > Lachnospirales > Lachnospiraceae > Acetatifactor. The sequence goes on from JAFTKW010000004.1 coordinate 199,935, forward strand.
CAGATGGTGGCATGGGCCTTACAGCAGGCAGTAGCATTGCTGTTAAGGTGGGTGATTCTGTAACCCAGATTGAGATTACAGAAGGTATGACCATCAGTCAGTTTACTTCCAAACTTCAGAGCGCAGGCATTAATGCCTCTTTTGATGAGAAGAATCAGAGATTCTTTATCAGCAGTAAGGAATCTGGCAAGGCCAGCGATTTTGTGCTCACAGGACTCAATGAAAGTGGTGTGGATGCTTTGATTAGCATGGGCATCGCGACTAAGAATGACTTGCAGGGCTTTGGTGGTGGCAGCACAACCGCACCTCAGGCCGTTTTGGATGCATCTGTTGATAGTCGTCTTCAGAATGTGCTCAGCGAAGTCAGCACTGTAAACAATCAGATTAACAGTGTAAGAAGTAAACTCGAAGGCTTTGGATTGACAGATCTTTCTGGCAAAACTACAGCAGAGCTTAAGACTGCGATAGACGAGTTCAAGGGAACTGAAAAATATGAGGAATTGTCCGATACTCAGAAAGAAGAACTGGATAAACAGATAGAAAGTTTGGATGAATATCAGGCAAAGTTGGATGAACTTGCAGAGTACTACACTACAGATGCAGATGGCAAGACAGTAGCATCTGACAAACTGGTTGAGGAAGTGACAGATTCTGTCAATGCTGTTTATGAAAGCATGAGCAATATCTCCTCTTATGTGGCAGGACTGGACGACAGTGCTTTCGCAGGCTCATATCGTACAGCGGGTTCAGACGCGAAGATTTATCTTAACGGTGCTGAATTTACAAGTACCAGCAATACCTTTGAAGTAAACGGTCTTACCCTTACTGTGAATGCCACTACTGCTGAAAACGAAGAAATCACTATCACTACGGAAGATGATACCGACGGTATCTATGACATGATTAAGGGATTCCTTAAGCAGTACAATGAACTCATCAACGAGATGGACAAGCTCTACAACGCAGATTCAGCCAAGGGCTATGAGCCGTTGACTGAGGATGAGAAGAGTGAGATGTCTGATGATGCAGTCGAAAAATGGGAGAACAAGATTAAAGAATCCCTGCTCCGCGGTGATTCTACTATCAATACGGTGGGTTCGGCCCTAAAGGGAATCATGGCTGGAGCAATCACCATGTCAGATGGTTCCAAGATGTTTTTGTCCGACTTTGGCATCAGCACACTCAGCTATTTTAATGCACCAGAAAATGAGAGAAATGCATATCACATTGATGGTGATTCAGATGATACGAATACTTCTAACAATGCGGATAAATTGAAATCTATGATTTCTAGTGATCCGGAGAAGACCATCGAGTTCTTTACCACTTTTGCCCAAACTCTCTATGGCAAGCTTGGCGACCTGATGCAGCGCACAGACTACAGTAGTTCGTATACTGTATATAACGACAAGCAGATGCAGGAAGAGTATAACGACTACACAGTAGAAATCAAAGAACTGGAGCAGAAACTTACAGACTACGAGGATAAGTGGTATGCTAAGTTTGCGGCCATGGAAACAGCCATGTCCAAGATGCAGAACAATGCAAATGCAGTAACCAGTCTGCTAGGAGGTTGATAATATGGCACTGCCAAATGCTTATGCACAATACAATACGAATAAGGCGTTGACAGCTTCTCCAGCAGAACTTACACTGATGCTATACGAAGGAGCAATCAAATTCTGTAACATCGCGATTCTTGGAGTAGAACAGAACGATGTAGAGAAAGCACATACGAACATCGTCAAAGTACAAAAAATCATTGATTATTTCAGACAGACACTAGACATGAGTTATCCTGTGGCGCAGGACTTTGAGAGAGTGTATGTATATCTCGGACAGAGACTGATTCAGGCCAACATCAAAAAGGATAAGGAAATCCTAGAAGAAGTATGTGAGCATCTTCGCAGCATGAGAGATACTTGGAAAGAAGTTATGCGTCAGTGTAGGAGTAATGGAATATGTTAAATCAGTATCTGACTATATTGATTGAAAGCCTTCAGAAGAAGAGCAAAGTGCTGGAGGACATCAGTGCTTACAATGAAAGACAAAGCCAGCTTTTTAAATCTGGAGATGCGTCCTTGGAGACCTTTGACGGTCTGGTAGAAGAAAAGGGCAAGCTTATAGATGCGCTGGTAAAACTGGATGAAGGCTTTGAAACTATCTATTCTAGAATTGCCGAGGAAGTGGCCTCGCACAAGGACTTGTATGCAGACCAAATCAGACAGCTTCAAGAACTGATCAAAAAGGTAACCGACCAGAGTGTTACTGTTCAGGCACAAGAGGCGCGCAACAAGGAACTTGTAGAGAGTTATTTTCGCAAGCAAAAAGAGCAGCTGAAGTCTAAGAAACAGTCTTCCGCAGTAGCAATCAATTACTACAAGAACATGAGCAAGACAAGCGTGGTTGCTCCACAGTTTCTGGATAGCAAAAAATAATTTTATTTTTTTCAAAAAAGGGGTTAAGTTTCTGAGAAACACTCCGATATATAAAGTAAGTAAAGCAAAACAAATTGCTTTCTGAACCTCTTATCAAGGTTTCGCACACCGGGATGGAGGATATCGGCAATGAAGGTTAAAAGAAGTGCGAACTTTTGATTAACATTGCCAAGGTAACTATTTTAGCCACAAGGATGTGGCATTAAATTCAAGGAGGAATAAATTATGGTAGTACAACACAACTTAAGAGCAATGAACTCTAACAGAATGCTTGGTTTAACCAACGCAACACAGTCCAAGTCCACAGAGAAACTTTCTTCTGGTTACAAGATTAACCGTGCAGCAGACGATGCAGCTGGTCTTTCTATTTCCGAGAAGATGAGACGTCAGATCAGAGGTCTTAATCAGGCTTCTTTGAACGCTCAGGAAGGTATCTCCATGGTACAGGCAGCAGAAGGTGCTCTCACAGAAGTACACGATATGCTTCAGCGTATGAGTGAACTTGCAGTTAAGGCTGAAACAGGTACACTTGCAACAGCAGACCGTACCTATATCAACCAGGAAATCACACAGCTTAAAGCTGAAATCGACAGAGTAGCAACTGATACTACTTTCAACGAGAAAGTTCTTTTGGATGGTAATCTTGGTCAGGTTGATATCCATGTTGATACAGAAGCTGGCAAGTACATTTCCTTCTCAATCGGTTCCATGAAATGTGATGACTTGACAGTAGCTGGCGATACTACAACTGCTTCTAATGCAGGAACACTCAATGGACAGGTTAAGGTTGCTATCGAAAAGGTATCTAATCAGAGATCTCTTCTCGGTGCTGTTCAGAACAGACTTGAGCATACAGTTAACAACCTTGATAACGTTGCTGAGAATACTCAGGCAGCTGAAAGCCAGATCCGTGATACAGATATGGCTACTGAGATGGTTAAGTACTCCAACAACAACATCCTTGCTCAGGCAGGACAGGCTATGTTGGCTCAGTCTAACCAGGCTAACCAGGGCGTATTGGCATTGCTCCAGTAAGCAATTCCAGATGAAACTACCGAAAGGGGCTGACGTAGGTCAGCCTCTTTTTTTGAAAGGAAAGATAGGGGAGGTACAGATTTTGCTAGTAGATTTTTTAGAACCAGTTTATGAGGATGCCAAGGCAATTAACACCCTAAAGTATGTAGTGGATCTGATAAGAGTCAATGATTTGGTACATTCGATGCCAATACTGAGAGAAATTTATCCTAAATTGTGCGATATGTGTAAAAGATATGCCCAATTGAATCAGGCGTCGGCATCCGCTCTTTGGGAACAATTGATGAGATTAAATCAAACACAGACAGACACAATCTATCTGGCAGATTTGATAGAGAGTCATCTTCTGCCGTTGCTTGCCAAATATATGACCACATGGGGACATATTGAGGAAGTAGATGAAGGGTTGTTTAAATTAGAAAGTACAGTGTCAGGATTTCTGACAGTTCAAGATATAGAGCGTAACCTATACCTTCATAGTACGGTAGATCCTATGGAAGAGGCACGCAAAGTTGCAGAATATATATATGAACCAGAAAAACGCGAATTTGCATTATTGGGATGCGGACTTGGATATTTGCCATATCAGTTATATAAATTATCTAGAGGCAGTATGATGATTTATGTATACGAAAGCAATCCAAAGATAATAGAATATGCCTATCAATTTGGTGTGCTTAGCTGGATTCCAGAGGACTGTATCACGGTGATTGACAGCCCTGATGTATTAGAGTTCTTAAATAAGGCAGATGAAGAGCATGTGGGGTTCTATATGCTTTTTTCGGAATTGGGAATGTTGCCAGATACAATTAAGCCTATTATGATAGAACTGTATCTCCAATACAATACGACTAAGGTGTTTGCGTTAGAAACAGCTATTAACTTTTGGAGAAATATAGAGAGTGATAGTCGTTCTATATCTGAATTTGATAGAAATCGCATTTCTGAGGAGGTGATTGTGGTAGCGGCAGGGCCCTCCTTGGACGACAATATTGATTTTTTGCGAGAAAACAAAGGGAAAAAGACTATTATAGCGGTAGGGACTGTGTTCCGAAAACTTATTAGCTTAGGCATAGAGCCGGACGCGGTAACGATATTAGACCCACAGGAAAGAATATATGCACAAATAGCAGGGCTAGAAGAACAACAGATTCCTTTGATATTTGCCACCACGGCTTATTGGAAAATAGCTTCCAGATATCAAGGAGAGAAGTATATGGTGTTTCCTCTTGTTGATGAGTTGGCCCGTGCATGTACTAGAGAGCGTAAGGAAGAACTATGGAATGTCGGAGGCACAGTTACTACCTTGGCGATGCAGGTGGCTGTTTGGGGTGGTGCCAAAAAGATATTCTTTGTAGGAGTGGATTTGGCGTATCAGGAAGGCGGTGCTACACATGCATCGGGTACCATGGATTGTGCAAAATCTGATACGAAGGCAATGACGCCTATTGCAGGTGTGGGCGGAACAACAGTATATGCGGATAGTCAGTTTTTGTCTTACAGAGAATGGATAGAAGAACGTATTAAATCAACTCCGGAAATACAATATGTAAATATGTCTAGAACAGGAGCGCGAATTGCTGGCACGAAGGAATTAGTATAAATGTGTGTAATAACAGACCCGTACCCTGTTTAGTGGATAGGAGCGATTATGGAAACGAGAGATTTGATTTCACTAGCACAAAATATAATACACAAGGTACATATTCAAAATTATCACGGGGCAAATCTACTGTTTCGTAGCCTCTTGGCAGAATTGGGAAGTTGTTATCAGGAAGAAGTGGCAAATAATCCGGAATTGTCTGAAGTGATGAGTATGCTTCTGCAGGCACTTGAGAACATGGATTTTGTTCTGGTGGCAGACTTACTTGAGGATGGATTGATACCTTATCTGCAGGCACTGCTACAGATAGATGAAGCAGTGGTGCAGGGTAGATACTGCCTGGAGATGGGCTCTAAGGGATACTATACATTGAAGGCAATGGATGTTGGTGTCTATCTTCATTCCAACACCAATCCTGTAATAGAGGCTAGAGAACTGATAGAGGAATGCTATGATCCTGGATATGAGGAATATGTGGTATGGGGCTTAGGCCTGGGATACCATGTGGACCAGCTGTGGCAGATTTCGAGGAAATCTATCAAAATCAAAGTATTCGAAGAAGATGAACAGGTGATTCGGATTGCAAAACAAATCGGGATTCTAAAGGATATTCCGGAAACGAACTTGCAGCTAATTTGCGATGTGGATGGGCGAGGGTTTGCATCTGAACTAGCACAAGGGAATAAAGGGATACTAATGCATTTGGCTTCTATTAGAAAATGCGTAAATAAGGATTTGAAAGATGCTTTGCAGCGCTTTTTTACTAGTTGGAATAGTGGGGTACATTTTAAAACCGAACTGGCAGTAAATTTTAGGAAAAACCAGAACCATTGTCAGCACGTTGTGGACCAGATAGAGAGTCAGATTCGCGGGAAGGAAGTAATTCTTGTGGCAGGTGGTCCTTCGGTGGATTCTAAATTGGAATATCTAAAAGAAATGCAGGGCAAAAAAATTATCTTCGCAGCAACAACAATCCTAAGAAAACTATTGCAGGAGAATATTCATCCGGATTATGTGGTAGTGATGGATTCACAGACTAGAACCTATGGCCATATGGCCGGAATTGAAAATATAGCAATACCTTTGATTTGTGACTCGACGGCTTATTGGGAATTTGCTGCAAACAACTTGGGGGTAAATTACATTGCATATCAAAAAGGGTACGAAGCATCAGAGCAAAAGGCCAGTGAGGGAAATTGCAGAACCTATGATACAGGTGGTTCGGTTACTACGCTTATGCTAGACATAGTGCTTCAGCTTGGAGCAAAGGAGGTTGCTTTTATAGGAGCTGATTTTGCTTATCCCGGTGGTGTCACCCACGCTAAGAATACAATGGATAGAAAAGTTCAGAGCACAGATAAATTGGAACAGGTGGAATCTGTATCAGGGGACATGGTGTACACAGACGGGCTAATGAGTGGATATCGCCAGTGGATTGAGCGCAAGATAGAAGAATATCCAAAGGTGACCTTTTTGAATATGTCCGATTGTGGGGCGAAGATAAAAGGAACCAAGTGGGTAGGCCTCTCATAGGAAAAAACAGTAGAATAATCTGACAAAATAATGTAAAATAGCAGTATAGAAGTTGGGGTTACATTTCTTAGGAGGTATTGGATATGTTAGTAACGCTGATTCCCATGTTTGATGAGAATATGGTTGTAAAAGCCTACTCTATTTTTACGCAGAAAAAGAACAACTTTTTAAACCCAATGATGCTTGGAACCGGCCGCAATGATGGCATTACTCAAGTTGCTGGGTTGGAACTGCTTGAGCTGATGGGCATTGAGACCTTGGCTCAGGGCACAGAAGTATTCATTGATGTAAACAATATTTCTATCTTTGCAGATTTGGCAGAGCAGTGTCATGCTCCGCATGAGCGTCTGGTACTTCTCATGGACAACTCTGTAAAGCCAGATGAAATGTATGTAAAGCGCTTGAAAGAGCTGAAGGCTCAGGGATATAAACTTGCGATTCGCAAACTTGGCGTGGCAGAGTTTGAACCATACAGGGAGATTCTTTCTCTGATGGATTATGTAATTTTGAATCACAAAAAGTTTGATATCACCAAAGCCAAGATTTACTTTGAAAAGGTTTATCCAAATGTATCTCTGATTGCCTGCAATGTAAACGATGCAGAGATTATGGAGACTCTGAAGGCTGACGGTGGATACAAGCTTTACGAAGGAGACTTCTATCGTGTACCAATGACCAAGGGTACACACGAGGTAGCTCCATTGAAAGCCAATTACATTGAACTGCTTAACATCGTAAATGACGAAGAGTTTGAACTTACAGCGGCTGCAGATATCATTGGAAGAGATACAGCGCTCATTATCGATTTGCTCAAGATAGTAAATCGTATGTCTAGAAATGGTGAGATTACTTCTATTAGACATGCGGCAGCTATGCTTGGTCAGAAGGAACTTCACAAATGGATTAATACTGCAGTGGTTGCAAGACTCTATGCAGACAAACCAAGTGAAGTAACAAGACTTTCTCTGATTCGTGCGAAATTTGCGGAGAACCTTGCTCCGATTTTTGAACTGGCAGGTAGATCTCAGGAGGTATTCCTGATGGGGCTGTTCTCTGTATTGGATGTCATTTTAGAGAAGCCTATGGAAGAAGCACTGGAAGTAGTTCAAGTGTCCAAAGAAGTTCGCAAGGCACTTCTTAATAATGAAGGAGTGTTTGCGGAAATCAAGAACTTTATGGCGGCTTATGAAAATGCAGACTGGCAGGAGATTGACAGACAGATGGTGCTGAAAGAGGTAGATCACGATCCAGTTTACAAAGCATTTACAGATGCGCTAGTTTGGTACAGAGAGTTAGCAAGAGTTTAAATAAAGACTATATATCAGTAATGTACAGGGACCGATTCTTTCGAATCGGTCCTTTTTTGTGATGGCGACGAGGCAAGCGCCAGAAGACAAAAGCACAGACTTGTGCTTGCACAAAAGCACGGACTTGTGCTCGTGCGAAAAAACGAACATATAAAAACGTTATTATACTTTTATGCATACGAAAAATACCGAAAACTAGGGAAAAAGGACTATAAAATTCTTTGAAATTCTAAGATTGTATACTTGCATTTCTGTTCGGAATATCGTAAACTGAGTTCGAGGTTAAGTTTTATAAGAAAAAAGGAGGAAAAGGAATGAGTAAGGCGGAAATCCTGAAAAAGGAAATTCTTCGCCAATACCGCAGCGTACGTCAATTTGCACTTGAGATGGAAATCCCATATAGTACATTGGTAACCGCATTGGAACGTGGTATCGAAGGTATGGCTTATGGCACAGTGATCAAAATGTGTGACAAGCTAAACCTGAACCCAGTAGACTTCAGCTCTCTTGAAAGAGAAGCGTCTCTGGGAGCACAGCTTTTGGAAAACAGAGTTATGCAGAACTATGTTAAGCTAAACCAGGCTGGCCGCGACAAAGTATTGGAGTTGATGGACGACTTTGTACAGATTGAAAAGTATAGAGCCAAAAGTAAAAAGGTTGGTAAATAGATTTATTTAAAAGCCAAAGGCAGGTAGAAATTTCTACTTGCCTTTTTTATGTACTCTGTATATAATGTTGCTTAAAGGTTTGAATATCAAAGTATTTTAAATTCAAATAATAAGAGTTTCAAAAGGAGTATATTATGAATTGGAACGAAGCCATTAATGATCTGGAAGAGCGCAGGGGAAGAGCCCTTCTAGGTGGAGGTCAACTAAAGATTGATAAGCAGCATCAGCAGGGGAAACTGACTGCTAGAGAAAGAATAGAGATTTTGCTAGACAAAGGCACCTTTGTAGAGGTGGATGGATTTGTAGAATCCAGAATTGACGATTTTGATTTGGACAAAAAGCGTGTGGCTGGAGATGGCGTAGTAACAGGCTACGGTGAGATTGACGGACGACTTGTATTTGTAGCAAGTGAAGATTTTACTGTAATCGGAGGAACCCTCGGTGAGTATCACTCCTTCAAGATTACACGTCTGCAGGATATGGCCATGCAGATGAAGGCACCACTTATTTGTATCAATGACAGCGGCGGAGCACGTATTGAAGAAGGTATTTCTTCTCTCAGCGGCTATAGTGGAATGTTTTTAAGACATACCAAGGCATCTGGTGTGATTCCTCAGATTGCGGTTATTTTAGGACCTTGTTCTGGCGGCGCTTGTTATGCGCCAGCTATCTGTGACTTTATCTTTATGGTAAAAGATACATCCAAGATGTTTATCACTGGACCAAACGTGGTGAAGACCGTTATCAACGAAGAGGTTTCCGTAGAGGAACTTGGCGGAGCGAAAGTGCATGCGACCAAGTCTGGTGTGTCTCACTTCACATACGATACAGAAAATGAATGTCTCATGGGAGTGCGTAAGTTGCTTACTTATTTGCCTAGCAACTGTGAAGAAAAAGCGCCTGTGATTCCTCCTATTGAAGAGAGAAGCAAACAGTTTCCACGTATCAGCAAACTCTTGTTTAAGATGAATCCAGCGAAAAAGGAACAGGTAAAGAATCCTTGTGAAAGGTTGACGAGCATTGTGCCAGACAATTCCAGACTTGCCTATGATGTAAAAGAAGTAATCGGCTGCATTGCAGATGAGGGGACTTTCTTTGAAGTGCAAAAGGAATTTGCTGCTAATGCGGTAGTTGGATGGGCTCGTATGAACGGTCAAAGCGTAGGCTTTGTGGCCAACCAGCCAGGACAGATGTGCGGCTCTTTGGACTATCACGCTTCTGACAAGGTTGCTAGATTTATTCGCTTCTGCGATTGCTTCAATATTCCGCTGGTTACACTGGTAGATGTTCCCGCTTTCTTGCCTGGTACAGCGCAGGAGCACAATGGAATCATCAGACATGGCGCCAAAGTTTTGTATGCGTACTCCGAAGCTACCGTTCCAAAGATTACTTTGATTATGCGTAAAGCATACGGCGGTGCGTATATTGCTATGAACTCTAAGGAGATGGGTGCAGATATGGTATTTGCTTGGCCTATTGCTGAAATCGCAGTAATGGGTGCAGATGGGGCGGTTAATATTGCATTTAAGCGCAAGATTAAGGCTGCTGCAGACCCAGAAGCAATGCGAGCACAGTGCAAGAAAGAATACGAGGATCGTTTCCTAAATCCTTACGTTGCAGCTTCAAGAGGATATGTGAATGAGGTAATTAAGCCAGAGGAGACAAGAGATCGTATTTTGAAAGCACTGTCTGCACTTAAGAACAAAAAAATAGAACCTATCTATAAAAAGCATGGAAACATACCTCTATAAATAGGTTCTAAATATAGCCATTAAACATCATGCCACTATAAGGGCTTGGAGTATAGGGGCTTGCAAAGGTCTTACCAGGATTTTTGTAAGCCACTATTTTTTTGTCCACATAATGCATAGGGTCGATGGAAATCTGAGAAGTCTTGCGGACTAGGGAAGAAGCAAAGTTCTTGATGGTCGAAATGACGTCGTGTACTCCTTCCTCGGAAAAACTACGAGCCAGAAGGTTATCGTCTACAGCCAGTGTGCTGTCTTCCTGCAAACGCAATCCCATGGATTGGAATTCGGACAAATATAAGGAAGAGATATTGGTCATCTCTCTGGAAAGCTTGGTGCTGCGAGGGAACCTATCCTGATATTCGTGAACTGCTTTGACGAAAGAGTTGTATCCGCCAATCAGGTTCTTTACGTTTTCAGCGAGAGACTCGTAATCGGTCTTGAGACCCAAAGTAACAGCTTCGCCTTCGCTACTCACGCCTTTCAATGTTACATCGTACATGTGACCAACCGTAAAGTGGTTGGATGTGGTGCTTCTGTCCTCGCCGTTGATGGTGAAGAGCGCGTTGCTTGGAGGGCTGGAGATATAGTCTAGCCCAAAGTATGCCACAGTGCCACTTCGCTTACTGGTCTGATGATCAGAGATGGTAAAGATTGGAGCGCCAGTTTCACTTCCTGTATTGTCGGAGGCCAATCTAAGCGCATAGGTATCGTCTGCTTCGTGAAGATCAGCCTTGATGCCAATATCGGCATTGCTGATCAGACGAACCAAACGTTCCTGAACTTCTTTGTGAGTTTCACCTTCTTTGATGCTGAATTGGAATTCATAGTTAAGTCCGCTAATAGACACGTCAAAGGAATAGGTGTCAGGCTCTAAAGCGACAGGAGTATCTGCCAAATAAAGACCAAGGTTCTTTTGAGGACTGGCAAGACGCTGGACTTCCATCTCGATGGTAGGCAATATGTCGTCAGGACTGAACTGTCCAATATAAGTCGCAGAGATAACATCTTCATTGCTGGAGGTCGCAACCTTTTTGCCCAGGAGCTGTTCTTCTTCGAGACCACCTAAAGATGCAATCGTATTGCGCAAATCTCTGGCACTTTCCTTTAAACCAATAGCATAAGCCTGCGTAGCTGCAGCATCTGTAGGGAGATACCAAGGGGACTCTTTATTCAGTTTGACCATGGAATTGTAAACACTACGAAGTTCGCTCTTTTTGTGGGTATCAAAGCGCGAAGTGCCCTTGGGCGCATATGTAGTCAGATAGTGGTTGTAAACACCGTTTAGAATTGCACTCAAAACCAGCCCCTCCTTTCTTCCTTGAAATCTGCCCGGCTAGTAGTTGAACGATGAAAATCCTTTTCCACCGCATAAAATGCCTATTTTTATACATACATTCTAGCATTTATACTTGCATAAATCAATAAAAAACTATATTATAATAAGAAGAAAAGGGTATTTATTTGGTTTTTTGTTCCGAAATGCCCCATTTTCTAGCAAAAATCGAAAAAAGTGATTGACTCTGAAAGCCCTATGTGCTATATTATTCAAGCGAATAAAGATTTAGGTCTTTTTTTTATGCTCAAAATTATTAAATGCGAAATATTGGAACATAGCGCGTGGAGGTGGAAATATGCGTACAAAGATTACATTGGCATGCACAGAGTGCAAACAGCGTAACTACAACACAACAAAGGATAAGAAAACTCATCCAGACAGAATGGAAACTAAGAAATATTGCAGATTCTGCAAGACTCACACTTTGCATAAAGAAACAAAGTAATTTGTGAAAGGAGCAGACAATGGGAGATTCCACAGAAAAGACAGCTAAGACTCCTTTCTTCAAGGGAGTTAAAAAAGAATTTAAGAAAATCACATGGCCTGACAAAAAGTCTATGTTCAAACAAGCCGTTGCGGTTGTGGGAATATCTGTTGTTGTCGGCGTGATTATCGCTGTGATCGATTTGGTTGCACAGTATGGCGTAAACTTCTTGACATCATTATAAGTGAGGTAAAGATATGGCAGAGGCAAATTGGTATGTAGTTCATACTTATTCAGGTTATGAGAATAAAGTCAAAGCCAATATTGAGAAGACTATCGAGAACAATAGACACCTTGCAGAGCGTATCCTTGAGGTACGAGTTCCTATGCAGGACGTCGTAGAAGTGAAGAACGGTGTGAAAAAGACTGTTCAGAAGAAAATGTTCCCTGGTTATGTCCTCCTCAACATGGTGATGGATGATGATACCTGGTATGTAGTAAGAAATACTCGTGGAGTTACAGGATTTGTTGGTCCTGGAAGCAAAGCAGTACCTCTTACAGAAGCAGAGATGAAGCCACTTGGAATCAAAACAGACAATGTGTCTATTGATTTTGGCGAAGGCGACAGCATCGCAGTAGTAGCAGGCGTGTGGAAAGATACGATTGGTGTGGTTCAGAAATTGGATCATGGCAAACAGACAGCTACTATCAATGTAGAACTTTTCGGCAGAGAAACACCTGTTGAAATTAGTTTTGCAGAAGTTAGAAAACTTTAATTTGGTATTTATTTGAAACTGGTGCTTGCATCGGTGAAGATTAAATATAAGTAACAAGAAAAGTCTATGAATAAGACATAGACAGTGGGAGCACAACATTTCGCTTCGCGAACTGTGTAAAGAATTGCAAGCAATTCTTTCAGGTTGTGAAAGGGATTAGAGGTGCGCCTGACCACATTATAGGAGGTGCCACAATGGCAAAGAAAGTAGAAGGATACATTAAATTACAGATCCCTGCTGGAAAAGCTACACCAGCTCCACCAGTTGGTCCAGCTCTTGGTCAGCACGGAGTAAACATCGTTGAATTTACAAAACAGTTCAACGCAAGAACAGCAGATAAGGGTGACACAATCATCCCTGTTGTAATCACAGTTTATGCAGACAGAAGTTTCAGTTTCGTTACAAAGACTCCACCTGCTGCAGTATTGCTTAAGAAAGCTTGTAACCTGAAGTCAGGTTCTGGCGCACCTAACAAGACAAAAGTTGCTACAATTTCCAAAGCAAAGGTTCAGGAAATCGCAGAAATGAAGATGCCAGACCTTAACGCAGCTAGTCTTGAGGCAGCTATGAGCATGATTGCTGGTACAGCAAGAAGTATGGGTATCGTAGTAGAGGATTAATTAACATTTAGTTGGGAGACAACAGAAGTTTGTCGTTAGAACCATAGGAGGAAACAAAAATGAAACATGGAAAGAAATATAGCGAAGCTGCTAAGTTGATCGAACGTGGCAATTTCTACGAGCCAGAAGAAGCTATCGCATTGGTAAAGAAAGCTGCACCTGCAAAGTTTGACGAAACAGTTGAACTTCACCTTAGAACAGGTTGTGACGGACGTCACGCTGAGCAGCAGATCCGTGGCGCAGTTGTTCTGCCAAACGGAACAGGTAAGACTGTAAAAGTATTGGTATTCGCAAAGGGCGACAAGTTGAATGAGGCAGAAGCAGCTGGCGCAGATTACGTTGGTGGCGAAGAACTCATTCCAAAGATTCAGAACGAAGGATGGCTTGACTTTGACGTTGTAGTTGCTACACCTGATATGATGGGTGTTGTAGGACGTCTTGGTAAAGTACTTGGTCCTAAGGGACTTATGCCTAACCCAAAAGCTGGTACAGTAACAATGGATGTTACTAAAGCTGTTAACGATATCAAAGCTGGTAAGATCGAGTACAGACTTGACAAGACCAATATCGTACACGTTCCAGTTGGTAAGGTTTCCTTTACTGAAGAAGCTTTGATGGAAAACTTCAAAGCTATCATGGACGCTATCATCAAAGCTAAACCAAGCGCACTCAAAGGTCAGTATTTGAAGAGCATCACTCTTACTTCTACAATGGGCCCTGGCGTGAAGATTAGCACAGCTAAGTTCCAATAAAATAAGCATTAAAAAGCCACTCTTTATAGAGTGGCTTTTTTGTGATGGCGACGAGGCAAGTGTCATCGTGCTTGCGCGAAATGACATTTGCCGACTGCTCTGCGGCTTAATTGACTTCATAAAGGTAGATTCTGTAATAACTGTCCTGCGTCTCAAACTGATTGAGCAGGGTGAGATTCATATCTTCAGCGGTTACAATATATGCCGCTGACAAAATGTAGTTACAACCTAATTCTTTCAGCGCGGATGTGTTAAGTTCGAGGGAGTTATACCAGAAGGAATCTTTTTCAACTGTGTAGTAACCGTACAATTCTGCGGACAATAGATAACATCGGTTGCCCCATTGGTCGAAGTAGGCTGTCAGATAGTCTGACTTGCTTAGTTCTGGAGCGATAATTTCTCTAAAAGCATGTTTGTATTCCAATGGGTAATTGTTGGAATATCCATCTATACAGTAAAAACCGTGATAGATGGCGGCGGCTGGGTCTATTCCCAGGCTGGCGACTTTGTATTCGGAAATGGATAGGTCTTTTTCTCTGAAGAGATAATTCTCAACCTGATCCATTACACCAAGTGCCAAATAGTCAGACCAACTGATGGTTTCGTAGTCGCTATACAAAAGTTTTTGCACATTGGGCTTAAGGTAAGAGGTCTTCAAACAGCTAAAACCTAGACAAAGCATTAGTGCAATTGAGATTGGACAAACAATCCATTTGGTCCATCTTCGGTCAGACCAAAGGAGACAAAGGCTACATGCCAATACTATATACCAAAGTGCTGGGGTAATCCACATGATGCGGGTTAGCTGGAAGGACTTGAGAGCCCCCAGATTGCTGCGAAGTGAAACAATGAATGGCGTAGTCCACAGAGCAGCGGTAGCATACATCAGTAGGATGCAAATCAAAGTAAACACTAAGGTTCTGAACAACTTTCGCTGGCTATCGTTTGCACTTGCTTTAAGAGAAAGGTAAACAATTATGGCGCCCAGTGCAACGAACAATATCCATATATGATGGTCTACGGAGTGACTGGTGTTGCTGGTTAAGTGTGTCCAAAAGCTTTTTAGGAAGGAACTGCTTTCGATGTGATACTCCTCTTTGTGAGAAGTAAACCCTGAACCAATCCCTAAAATCTGTCCAATCAAGGAGAGATTACATGTCACATAAATAAGTAGCATCAGCACGGTGGAAAGTATGTTGTGCAAATGAGTCTTCCATTTGCCTGTAATCAATAAGTACAAAGAAAACAGGCTACCGATGATTAGCCAACCGAAACCTACAAGAATCAGTGAAGACATGCAGGTGTATAAGGCAATATATATATAAGAAGACTTAAGGTGCTTGCGTTCGTACAAATTCCAAAAACACAGGATTAACAGTGGTATTCCGTAGTGAGCCAAACCGTATACTGGTAAAAAAGGAAGAAAGGCATACATCACAGCAACCATTAGAGAAATGTATTTGTGGCCGGTAATGCGGTTGGCTAGTAAAAACATTCCTACATAGGCAGTGACTTGAACGCCAAACTGTAGTATACTGTACGCTGTGAACGGAGAAAATAGGGCGAATAACAATACTGCCAATGGCGCAGGCGGTGTCAAAGCTGTCTGGCCGACTCCACCAAGAAATTCAGGGAAGAAGCCATTTCCTGAAAAAAGATGCTTGGCCTGCAGGATATATGCGATAAGCTCTCCGTCCAGTTGGTCATGGTAATCTACTATGGAATCTACTCCGAGAATCAGGGTTGGCACCAGGGATAGAAAAAGGATAACTAAACCTAGGCCAAACAAATGTCCCGTCTTGATGGAGAGAAACATTTTTTTCATAGAATGAATCCTTTCATATTTAATACTTTCATTCTAACATAAAATAGTATGTTTTCAAGATTATTATAAAATGTGTTGACAAGGCAAATGTCTTGTGTTATTATACAAAACGGTTAAAAAACCATGCCGAAGACAGTAGGTGCGACCAAGAGGTTGCGTAAGCGTATCGCCTACCGAGGAAAAGAGTTTTTAAGATTAGACTTTTTGGCCTCCCTGTCTTTAGGGAGGCCTTTTTTAATATCTGAGGCTCCTTTCGGCACAAATCTATAAGGAGGTAAAGAAGAATATGGCAAAAGTGGAATTGAAACAGCCTATCGTAGCTGAGATTGCTGAAGGTATCAAAGATGCTTCTTCCGTAGTACTTGTTGACTACCGTGGACTTACAGTAGCGCAGGATACAGAACTTCGTAAAGCACTTCGTAATGCAGGTGTTACTTACAAAGTTTACAAGAACACTATGATGAACTTCGCTTTCAAGGGTACAGACTTTGAAGCACTTGCACCTTACCTTGAGGGACCTAGTGCTATGGCTTATTCCGCAGAAGATGCAACAGCACCTGCAAGAGTATTAGCACAGTTTGCTAAAACAGCAAAGGCACTTGAAATCAAAGGTGGTGTGGTAGAAGGAGTTGCTTACGATGCAAATGGTATCCAGGCAATCGCTGATATCCCATCCAGAGAAGTGCTTATTTCCAGATTGCTTGGCAGCATGCAGTCCCCTATCACTAACTTCGCTCGCGTTATGAACCAGTTGGCAGAAAAAGGTGGCGCATCCGCATGTGAAGCACCTGCAGCAGAGGAAGCACCTGCAGTAGAAGAAGCTCCAGCTACAGAAGAAGTAGTAGCAGAAGCACCAGCTGAAGAAACAGCTGAATAATTTTTGAAACTATTGAAATTTATTAATTGATTATTACGGAGGTAATTAAAATGGCTAAATTAACAGCTCAGGAACTCATTGATGCAATCAAAGAGTTAACAGTATTGGAATTAAATGACTTAGTAAAAGCATGTGAAGAGGAATTCGGCGTATCCGCAGCAGCAGGCGTTGTAGTTGCAGCAGCAGCTGGCCCTGCAGAAGCAGCAGAAGAGAAGACAGAATTCGACGTAGAACTTACAGATGTAGGTGCTGAAAAAGTTAAAGTTATCAAGGTTGTTCGTGAAGTAACAGGCCTTGGTCTTAAGGAAGCAAAAGATCTTGTTGATTCCGCTCCTAAGATGCTCAAAGAAGCAGTTTCTAAAGAAGAAGCTGAAGACATCAAGAAGAAAGTTGAAGAAGTTGGCGCTAAGGTTACTCTTAAATAAGTTTAGCAGATACTTACAAGACTCCACCATATATTGGTGGAGTCTTTTTTGTTGCATTATACCCTCGAATATGGTACTCTAGTACTAGATTATTATATTGTCGAATTGCGCCCTTTTGCTAGGTGGGTGATTTGACTAGGAGGAATAAATGGATTTCTTTATTGGAGAGCGTGAACGAATTTTGTTCGTCTCCGCAGCAAAAGGTTATTTGGTTACATCAATTAAAGACAAATTGCAGGAAGCGGAGTTTGAAGTGGTTCTGGCAGATACGGTTGATAGCGCTGGCGACGCGTTGAAAGAGAAGGTAAGTGCCTTTGTTTTTTATGTGGACGAATTGCTTGTGAAAAACAAGCAGTTGTTGGTTTTTTTGAAAGATAGAGCCATGGAAGATGATATTCCTATATTTGCAATTGGGGATGAAGCGGATCTGCAGGATGTGCGCACGTTGCTGGTAGGAAAGCTGATTAGACAGGAATTCAGACGCCCCCTCAATATCAAAGAGATGGTGCAAAACCTTAAAGATTATATTGGTGATGAGGGAAATATCCACAAGAAAAAAATTCTTGCAGTGGATGATTCCACAGTGATGCTTAATAGTATCAAGAACTGGTTAGGAGATAAGTATCAGGTTAGCATGGCTGAGTCGGGTATGGCCGCTATAGCGAGTTTGACGTTGAATAGACCAGACCTTATTTTGTTGGACTATGAGATGCCTGTTTGTGATGGGCGACAGACACTGGAGATGATTCGTTCTGAGCGAGAATTTGCAGATATCCCAGTTATCTTTTTGACAGGTAAGCAGGATAGAGAAAGTATAATGCAGGTAATGGGGTTGGGGCCTGCGGGCTATCTGTTGAAATCTATGAAGCCTGATGAGGTAAAGAAGTATGTAGATCAATTCTTTGCAAAGAGGAGAGCAGAGCAAAGAATGTCATAGTTTTTAGGGGTGAATAAATATGTATAGGTTGTGGGAACTACTATATGAAAAATTGAACTCACGCGACCTGCCAGTTAAATTGATGATCTTCAACCGTTTGTGTTTGGCTGGCATTTTGGCGTGTGGAGTTAGTACATTAAGTTACCTTTGGGTAGGTTTGTCTTGGGCGGCTGTACTGACCAATATTGTGTCAATGCTGATCCTTGCGTATTGTTTTTATGTGGCTAATTACAAGGAGAAATTGGAATTTGCAACACAAGTGGTGGCGATTGTAGTAGGCATAGTTCTGTTTCCGCTGATGAGTATCAATAGTGGTGGTGTGGATAGTGGAATGCCAATCTGGTTTGTGATGGGCGTCATCGTAACTTTCCATATGGTAAGCGGATTAAAGTTTTACATATATTTGGCTGTGCAGCTTGTGGTATATTCGGCAATATTCTTGATTGCATATCATTTTCCGGAAGCGATTGCTCCATTGTCTAGAACGGGATTCTTTATCGATGTTTGGCAGAGCATGGTAATTGTGTCATTGCTGGCTGGCATGGTTGTGAAGGACCAGAATAGAATATATGAAAGAGAACTTCAAAAGAATGAAGAGCAAAGAAAGCAGCTTGAGGAACTTCGCGTAGAGGCTGAAAAGGCGAGTGAAGCAAAGAGTGACTTCCTTGCGAATATGTCTCATGAAATCAGAACTCCAATGAATGCTATCGTTGGCCTTTCTCGCGTGGCTCTTAGAGAGGATATTTCGGATACTACCAAGGAGCATTTGGAAGATATCTTGAATTCCGGAAACCATTTGCTCAATCTGATCAATGACATTTTGGACTTTTCCAAGATTGAGGCTGGAGAGATGGAACTTTCTCCTGCAAGCTACCAGTTGTCTTCATTAATATATGATGTATCTACTGTAATCCGATTCCGAATGAAGGACAAACCGGTGGAGTATGTGTTAGACATAGACCCAACAACACCAAATCTTCTTCATGGAGATGAAAACAGAATCAAACAGGTTTTGATTAATATCCTCGGAAATGCAGTAAAGTTTACGGAGAAGGGTCGCATCATTTTGAAGTTGACCTGGGAAAATGTAAATAACTTTGCAATACTTCGTTTTGAGGTGACAGACACTGGGCAGGGAATCAAACCTGAGAATTTAGATCAACTGTTTAAACGATTCAGACGTTTGGAACTAAATGAAAATAGAAAAATCGAAGGAACTGGGTTGGGACTTACCATATGTAAACAGCTTGTAGAGATGATGAATGGTGAAATCTCGGTGGATAGTGTTTACGGAGTTGGAAGTAAATTTACTATAGTGATTCCGCAGCGTATCGTAAAAGAGACAGCAGTTTACGGAGATGGGGATAGACACAAAAACGTGGATGTGGAGCCTAAGAAAGAAGCGGGCTCTGCAGTGATTTTCCCAGAGGCGCGCGTGCTGGTGGTCGACGATAGTTTGATGAATCTAAAGGTGGCCAAAGGATTGCTTGCTCCATACGAGATGACCATAGATTTGGCGGATGGCGCAAGGGAATGCCTCAGATTGGTAAAAGAAAATCATTACGATTTGATTTTGCTAGACCATATGATGCCAGAGATGGATGGCGTAGAAACTCTGTGGTGCCTAAAAGAGGATCCAAACTTTAAAACACCAGTCATTGCACTGACTGCCAATGCCATCAGTGGTGTTAAGAAGACTTACTTGGAATGGGGATTCAGTGATTATATTTCCAAACCAATCAATCTGGAACTGATGGAGAAGTGCTTAAAGAAATATCTGTTCAACTTTGTGGTAAAGAAGGGCGACGCAAAACCAAAGACTGAGTTGGCAACAGGAGAGAAGGCGGAAGAGGCCAAGGCTTGTGAGCCAAAGATAGAGGAAGCAAAGCCTGAGACTATGGCAGAACTCGAAGCAAGTGAACAGGTATCTGTAGATATTTGCATAGAAGATTATGTAGATGTGAAGGCTGGCCGTGAGTATGCCATGAACAACGAAGACTTTTATAGGGAGACCATAGAGATTTATCTCCAGGAAGGTGTCACCAAAAAGGCGGAAGCGGATAAGTACTTAGAGGCTGGCGACATGCCAAACTATAGTACGCTGGTACACATGATGAAGAGCAATTCCAGATTGGTGGGAGCGATGCAGCTTGGAGACATGGCTTATGACTTAGAACTTAAGAGCAAAGCGGGCGATGTAGAGTACTGTAGAGCCCATCATCAAGAACTGACAGACATGTACTTGAAAGTTGTGGCGGCATTAAAGAAATATTTGGAGAAATAAATATCAAAAAGGTTAGTCAAGAAAATTGTTGACTAACCTTTTTTACTGTGTTAAAATGGACAATGCACTATTGTGGTGTGTTATGTCCGTTTACGTATTTAACACCGACAAAACAGAGTGAATATCATATAAGAACGGGGTGAAATGTCAATGGAAAAGAACAGAATACGTCCAGTTGTCTCTGGCAAGAGCATGCGTATGAGTTATTCACGACAAAAAGAGGTTTTGGAGATGCCAAATTTATTGGAAGTCCAGAAGGATTCCTATAAATTATTCCTCGAAGAAGGCTTAAAAGAAGTCTTTGACGACATCTCTCCAATTGCGGATTACAGTGGTCACTTGAGCCTGGAATTCGTAGACTTCGAGTTGTGTGAAAAGGATGTCAAATATTCTATTGAAGAATGTAAGGAAAGAGATGCTACTTATGCAGCGCCTCTAAAAGTTAAGGTTCGTCTCTACAACAAGGAAAAAGAAGAGATTAGTGAACACGAAATCTTCATGGGTGATCTGCCTATCATGACAGCAACCGGTACTTTCGTAATCAACGGTGCAGAACGTGTAATCGTTAGCCAGTTGGTTCGTTCTCCTGGTATCTACTATGCCATCGGACACGACAAGATTGGTAAAAGACTGTTCTCCTCTACAGTTATTCCTAACCGTGGTGCATGGTTAGAGTATGAGACTGACTCCAACGACGTTTTCTATGTTCGTGTAGATAGAACAAGAAAGGTGCCTATCACAGTCCTCATCAGAGCACTTGGAGTAGGAACAAACGAAGAAATTAGGGACATGTTTGGCGATGAGCCAAAGATTGAAGCCAGTTTCGCAAAAGACACTGCTGAGAATTATCAGGAGGGTCTGTTAGAGTTATACAAAAAGATTCGTCCAGGTGAGCCTCTCAGCGTAGAAAGTGCTGAAAGCTTGATTAGTGCGATGTTCTTTGACCCCAGAAGATATGACCTTGCGAAAGTCGGTAGATATAAATTCAACAAAAAGTTAGCACTCAAGAACAGAATCAGACATCAGATTCTTGCTGCAGATGTGGTGGATCCTTCTACAGGTGAAGTATTGGCAGAGGCTGGAACAAAGGTGACAGCTGAAATTGCGGATACTATCCAGAACGCAGCAGTTCCTTGCGTATATATTCAGACAGAAGAAAGAAATGTAAAAGTTCTTTCTAATATGATGGTTAAACTGACCAATTTCGTAAATTGCGATCCAAATGAATTTGGTATTCACGAATTGGTTTATTATCCTGTGCTCAAAGCAATCTTGGACGAGTATGCGGATGACAGCGAAAAATTAGCAGAAGCAATCAAGAAGAATGTTCATGAATTGGTGCCAAAGCATATCACCAAGGAAGATATCTTTGCTTCTATTAACTACAACATGCACCTTGAGTACGGCCTTGGTAACGATGATGATATCGACCACTTGGGCAACAGACGTATTCGTGCGGTGGGTGAACTTTTGCAGAACCAGTATCGTATTGGTCTTTCTCGTATGGAGAGAGTGGTTCGTGAAAGAATGAGTACTCATGATTCTGAGGATGTTTCTCCTCAGTCCTTGATCAATATCAAACCTGTTACAGCTGCAATCAAAGAATTCTTTGGTTCTTCTCAGCTGTCTCAGTTTATGGATCAGAACAATCCTCTCGGTGAGCTTACTCACAAGAGACGTTTGTCTGCACTTGGTCCTGGTGGTTTGTCCAGAGATCGTGCAGGTTTCGAAGTTCGAGACGTACACTATTCTCACTATGGAAGAATGTGTCCTATCGAAACACCTGAAGGTCCTAACATCGGACTTATCAACTCTTTGGCTAGCTATGCTCGTATCAACGAGTACGGCTTTGTTGAGGCACCTTATCGCAAGATCGACAAGACTGACCCAGAGAACCCAAGAGTTACAGATGAAGTAGTTTATATGACTGCAGATGAAGAAGATAACTATCATGTAGCACAGGCGAACGAAGCATTGGATGCAGAGGGACATTTTGTTCGTAGTTCTGTTTCCGGTCGTTATCGCGAAGAAACACAGGAATATCCAAAGGCTATGTTTGATTACATGGACGTATCTCCAAAGATGGTATTCTCTGTTGCGACAGCGCTCATTCCTTTCCTTGAGAACGATGACGCGAACCGTGCGCTGATGGGATCTAACATGCAGCGTCAGGCAGTGCCTCTTCTTATGACAGAAGCACCAGCTGTTGGTACAGGTATGGAAGTTAAGACCGCAGTTGACTCTGGCGTTTGTGTAGTTGCTAAAAAAGCAGGTACAGTGGATTATGTATCCTCCAACCTGATTATTATGACTTATGATGATGGCGAAAAAGAAGAGTATCACTTGACTAAGTTCTCCAGAAGTAACCAGTCCAACTGCTACAACCAGAAGCCTATCGTATTCAAGGGCGATCATGTGGCACAGGGTCAGGTTATTGCAGACGGTCCTTCTACTGCTGACGGTGAGTTGGCTCTTGGTAAGAACCCTCTGATTGGTTTCATGACTTGGGAAGGTTACAACTACGAGGACGCTGTTCTTCTGAGTGAAAGATTGGTTCAGGAAGACGTTTATACATCTGTTCATATCGAAGAATATGAAGCAGAAGCTCGTGACACTAAGCTCGGACCAGAAGAAATCACCAGAGACGTTCCTGGTGTTGGTGATGACGCGCTTAAGGATTTGGACGACAGAGGTATCATTCGCATTGGTGCTGAGGTTCGTGCCGGTGATATCCTTGTAGGTAAAGTAACTCCTAAGGGAGAGACAGAACTTACAGCAGAAGAGAGACTTCTTCGCGCTATCTTCGGTGAGAAGGCTAGAGAAGTAAGAGATACTTCCCTTAAGGTTCCTCACGGAGAATACGGTATCGTAGTAGATGCTAAAGTATTTACCAGAGAAAACAGTGATGAACTTTCTCCTGGTGTAAATAAAGCAGTTCGTATCTATATCGCTCAGAAGAGAAAAATCTCTGTAGGTGATAAGATGGCTGGTCGTCACGGTAACAAGGGTGTAGTTTCCCGCGTGCTTCCAGTAGAAGATATGCCATACTTGCCAAACGGCCGTCCTTTGGATATCGTTCTTAATCCACTCGGCGTTCCTTCTCGTATGAATATCGGACAGGTACTTGAAATTCACCTTTCTTTGGCTGCGAAAGCTCTTGGCTTCAACGTAGCAACACCTGTATTCGATGGCGCAAACGAGAGAGACATTATGGATACTCTTGACTTGGCGAACGATTATGTAAATCTTGAATGGGAAGAATTCGAGAAGAAATACAAAGCAGATTTGCTTCCAGAAGTACTTGAGTACTTGTCTGAGAACAGAGAACATAGAAAACTTTGGAAGGGTGTTCCAATTTCTCGCGATGGTAAAGTAAGACTTCGTGACGGACGTACAGGTGAATACTTCGACGGCCCAGTTACGATTGGTCACATGCATTACCTGAAACTGCACCACTTGGTAGACGACAAGATCCATGCTCGTTCTACTGGTCCTTACTCTTTGGTTACACAGCAGCCTCTCGGTGGTAAGGCACAGTTCGGTGGACAGCGTTTCGGAGAAATGGAAGTATGGGCACTTGAGGCTTATGGTGCATCCTATACTCTTCAGGAAATCCTGACTGTGAAGTCCGACGATGTAATTGGTCGTGTGAAGACATACGAAGCAATCATCAAGGGCGACAATATCCCAGCTCCTGGTATTCCTGAATCCTTCAAGGTACTCCTCAAAGAACTTCAGTCTCTTGGTATGGACGTTCGTGTGCTTCGTGAAGACCAGACCGAAATCGAAATCACTGAGACTATCGATTACGGTGAGACAGATCTTCGTTATGCAATCGAAGGCGATTCCAAGTATGGAGCAGAAGAGGAAAACCTGGGTCAGATGGGTTATCAGAAACAGGAATTCGATGAAGAAAGCGGCGATTTAGTAGCCGTTGAAGACGATTTCGACATGGACTCTGAAGAAGAGTACGCATACGAAGAAGACGAATTTTAAAGAAAGGGAGTGCCATAAATGTCAGAAACAAAGAACGAAATGTATCAGCCTATGACATTTGATGCCATAAAGATTGGATTGGCTTCCCCTGAGAAGATCCGTGAGTGGTCTAAGGGCGAAGTTACAAAACCAGAGACTATCAACTACAGAACTTTAAAGCCTGAGAGAGATGGTCTTTACTGTGAAAAAATCTTTGGACCTAGCAAAGACTGGGAGTGTCATTGTGGTAAGTATAAGAAAATCAGATATAAAGGCGTAGTCTGCGACAGATGTGGAGTAGAAGTTACTAAGGCCAGCGTTCGTAGAGAGCGTATGGGTCACATCGAGTTGGCAGCTCCTGTATCACATATCTGGTATTTTAAAGGTATCCCTAGCCGTATGGGACTTATCTTGGATTTGTCTCCAAGAGTACTTGAAAAGGTGCTTTACTTTGCATCTTATATCGTACTTGATGCAGGCGAGACCAACCTTGAATACAAGCAGATTCTTTCCGAGAAAGAATATCAGGATGCAAGAGAAACATGGGGCAACAAGTTCCGTGTAGGCATGGGCGCAGAAGCTATCAAAGAACTTTTGAAAGCAATTGACCTTGAAAAAGAAGCTGTAGAGCTTAAGACAGGACTCAAAGAGTCTACAGGTCAGAAACGTGCTCGTATCATTAAAAGATTGGAAGTAGTAGAAGCTTTCCGTGGTTCAGGAAATGATCCTGCATGGATGGTTATGGATGTAATCCCTGTACTTCCACCAGATCTTCGTCCTATGGTACAGCTCGACGGTGGACGTTTTGCAACATCCGACTTAAACGATCTGTACAGAAGAATTATTAACAGAAACAATCGTCTGAAGAGACTTTTGGAATTAGGTGCTCCTGACATCATCGTGCGCAATGAAAAACGTATGCTCCAGGAAGCAGTAGATGCTCTGATCGATAACGGTAGAAGAGGAAGACCTGTTACTGGACCTGGTAACAGAGCTCTGAAGTCCTTGTCTGACATGCTGAAAGGTAAATCTGGACGTTTCCGTCAGAATCTTTTGGGTAAGCGTGTAGACTATTCTGGACGTTCCGTTATCGTAGTTGGACCAGAACTGAAGATTTATCAGTGTGGTCTTCCTAAAGAGATGGCTCTTGAATTGTTCAAACCTTTCGTTATGAAAGAGCTTTGTGCTAGAGGCATCAGCCAGAATATCAAAAATGCAAAGAAATTGGTAGAGAGATGGGACAACAGCGTATGGGATGTACTTGAAGAAGTAATCAAAGAACATCCAGTAATGCTCAACCGTGCTCCTACACTTCATAGACTTGGTATCCAGGCATTTGAGCCAATCCTTGTAGAAGGTAAGGCTATCAAATTGCATCCATTGGTATGTACAGCGTTCAACGCCGACTTCGACGGTGACCAGATGGCGGTTCATCTTCCATTGTCTGTAGAGGCGCAGGCTGAGTGTAGATTCCTTCTGCTCTCTCCAAACAACCTGCTGAAACCATCCGATGGTGGCCCTGTGGCTGTTCCTTCTCAGGATATGGTTCTTGGTATTTACTACCTTACACAGGAAAGACCTGGAGCACTTGGCGAAGGTAAATTCTTCAAGAGTGTAAACGAAGCTATGCTTGCTTATGAAAACCAGGTAATTACACTTCATTCTCGCATCAAGGTTCGTGTAACCAAGACCAATGCAGAGGGCGAAGAAGTAACTGGTACAGTAGAATCCACATTGGGACGTTTCCTCTTCAATGAGATTCTTCCACAGGATTTGGGATTCGTAGATAGAACTATTCCAGAGAACTTCCTGAAGTTGGAAGTAGATTTCCATGTAGGTAAGAAACAGCTTAAGCAGATTCTTGAAAAAGTAATCAATACTCATGGTGCTTCTACAACAGCAGAAGTTTTGGATGATATCAAATCTACAGGTTACAAGTACTCTACAAGAGCTGCTATGACTGTATCTATTTCCGATATGACAGTGCCTGCACAGAAACAGCAGATGCTGGATGAGGCTCAGGCTACAGTTGACAAGATTGCTCGTAACTTCAGACGTGGTCTTATCACAGAAGAAGAAAGATATCGTGCAGTTGTTGAAACTTGGAATGAGACAGATAAACAGCTTACAGAAGTACTGCTTGCAGGACTTGATAAATACAACAATATCTATATGATGGCTGACTCTGGTGCCCGTGGTTCCAACCAGCAGATCAAACAGCTTGCTGGTATGCGTGGATTGATGGCTGATACAACAGGTAGAACCATCGAACTTCCTATTAAGTCCAACTTCCGTGAAGGTCTGGACGTATTGGAGTACTTCATGTCTGCCCATGGTGCTCGTAAGGGTCTGTCCGATACAGCGCTTCGTACAGCCGACTCTGGTTACTTGACAAGACGTATGGTTGAC
Organism: Lachnospiraceae bacterium; assembly: GCA_017453065.1. Taxonomy (GTDB): domain Bacteria; phylum Bacillota; class Clostridia; order Lachnospirales; family Lachnospiraceae; genus Acetatifactor. The sequence continues at coordinate 226,910 of JAFTKW010000004.1, forward strand.
GTATCTCAGGAACTTATTATTCGTGAGGTGGATTGCTGTGAAGGCAAGCCAGAAATTCCTGGAATGTCCGTAAAAGCATTTATGGATGGAAAGGAAACTATTGAAAGTCTTAAAGATAGAATTACAGGTAGATATACCTGCGAATCTATCTATGATAAAGATGGCAACATGATTGTTAAGCGTAATCATATGATTACTCCTAGCCGTGCTGCTAAGATCCTCAGCGTAGGTGTAAATGCAGATGGCGAGCCTATCGAAGAGGTTAAGATTCGTACTATTCTCACTTGCCGTTCTCACATCGGTATCTGTGCTAAGTGCTACGGTGCTAACATGGCTACAGGTGAAGCAGTTCAGGTTGGTGAAGCAGTAGGTATTATCGCAGCTCAGTCTATCGGTGAGCCTGGTACACAGCTTACCATGAGAACATTCCATACTGGTGGTGTAGCCGGTGACGATATCACACAGGGTCTTCCTCGTGTAGAAGAATTGTTCGAAGCTAGAAAACCTAAGGGACTTGCAATCATTGCTGAGTTTGGCGGTAAAGCAGAAATCAGAGATACAAAGAAGAAACGTGAAGTTGTAATCACAGATGACGAGGGCAATACCAAAGCATACTTGATTCCTTACGGTTCTCGTATCAAAGTAGTAGATGGACAGATGCTTGAGGCTGGTGATGAACTGACCGAAGGTAGCGTAAATCCACATGACCTTTTGAAGATCAAGGGTATCCGCGCTGTTCAGGACTACATGCTCCGTGAAGTACAGAGAGTATACCGTCTGCAGGGTGTAGATATTGCAGATAAGCATATCGAAGTAATTGTTCGTCAGATGCTTAAAAAGGTTCGTATCGAAAACAATGGAGATACAGAGTTCCTGCCAGGTACCTTGGTAGATGTACTCGACTTCGAAGATATGAACGAAGAATTGCTTGCACAGGGCAAAGAGCCAGCAGAAGGTAAGCAGGTAATGCTTGGTATTACCAAGGCAGCACTTGCTACAAACTCCTTCATGTCAGCTGCTTCCTTCCAGGAGACAACTAAGGTTCTTACCGAAGCTGCAATCAAGGGCAAGATTGACCCTCTCACAGGTCTGAAAGAAAACGTAATTATCGGTAAACTGATTCCTGCTGGTACAGGTATGAAGAGATACCGTAACACAATCCTCAGCACTGACTATGTAAATGATGTTGCTGTGGAGGAAGAAATCCTCGATGAGACAGATGTTGAGGCTACAGTAGAAATGGATGAAGAAGTTTCTGAAGTAGTAGAAGCAGAAGAAACATTGGAGGCTGTGGAGGAATAATCCACATTAATAAGTAACAATAAGAAAGCCTCGTTCTAAGAAATTAGAACGAGGCTCTTTTGTGATAGCGACGAGGCGAGCGTATCTCGTCTCTGTATTAAAATAAGTCTCTTGCTTTATCTTTAAAAAGTCCATATAATAATATGATAGACTTGCGTGTGGTGTGCTTGAATAGATGACACTTTACAAAAGAGAGGGAACGAAGTGAACAGAACGAATTCGGGTGCGAATACCAATATCTTTCAGATGATACTAGATGCATTGTTGGTGCTGGTTGCTTATCTGATTTGTTTTCTGATTTGGGGAAGAAACTTAAATTTTGAACAAAATTTATCCTTACTTGCACTAGGGATGACTTTTGCAATCATTTATGTTTTGTCCAATAAAGAAGGGTATTTGTACAATATTACTATGTTCTATTATTTAGATAGAGTACATAAGAAGGTCACAAAATCTTTTTTTCTGGGAATGCTTCCAACAATAGCTATTCTGCTCTGTTTTTCACAGGATGAAAGAGTGCAAAAGACATATTATCTATTTTTGTTGATTGCATATATTATTGTGTGTCTGAAGATTTTTTTGGTTCGCCCATTAAAATCTGTATACGGGAAAGGATATATCCCAAGAACTGTTTTTGTTGGCAAAAAGGATCAGTTTAATAAGTTTAGGTACTTTTTAGATAAGACCAGTATTCGTATTGAAATGCTCGGATATATTGCTATGCATAAGGATGAGTACGATAGTAATCCTGAAGATTATCTCGGATGTCTAGAGGATTTGGAGAACTTAATCAGAGAGCACAATATTGATCAGGTATATATTATTCAAAAGCATGGCGAGGAGCTGCGCTTTACACAGACCTATGTTGATTTGTGCATTACCATGGGTGTTACCGTTCGATTGATTATTGATTTGTACAAGCGTAGAAGAGCGAACAGTTATGTCAGCACAGTGGGTACTTACCCTGTTATTGCTTATCATACGATTACTCTTAATACCTATGAACAGATTTTAAAGAGAGCAATGGATATTCTGGGCGGCTTGGTTGGCGTTATTTTGACATCACCATTTATGCTGATTACAGCAATTGCAATCAAGCTGGATTCGCCGGGACCAGTCTTCTTTAAGCAGGTTCGTGTAGGACAGAATGGTAGACACTTCAAGATTTACAAGTTCAGAAGCATGTATATTGATGCAGAGGAACGCAAGAAGGAACTGATGGCGCAAAATGAAATCGAAGGCGGCGTTATGTTCAAGATGAAAGACGACCCTAGAATTACCAGAGTCGGAAAGATTATTCGTAAATTGAGCATTGATGAGTTTCCACAGTTTTTCAATGTGGTGCAGGGAACCATGAGTTTGGTTGGAACCAGACCACCTACATTGGATGAAGTAGAAAAGTACAATCGAAACCATTGGAGACGAATCAGTATCAAGCCAGGTATCACAGGCTTGTGGCAAGTTAATGGCCGAAGCAATATCACCAACTTTGATGATATCGTTGAACTGGATGTAGAGTACATAGATAACTGGTCATTGTTATTTGATATAAAGATTATGTTTAAGACAGTTTTGGTATTGCTTAAGCATGATGATGCATACTAAGATAGGAACTCTTTATTGAGGAGGAGACGTTGATGAAAGTATTTGTCACAGGAGTAAAAGGACAGCTGGGCTATGACGTGGTAGAGGAGCTTAAGCGTCGTGGCTTGGAGGCCATTGGCGTGGATATTGATGAAATGGATATCACGGATGCGCAGAGTGTAGATAGAGTGGTTTGTGAAGCAAATCCAGATGCAGTGATTCACTGTGCTGCTTATACAGCGGTGGATGCAGCGGAAGACAATGTAGATCTGTGTAGAAGAGTAAACGCAGATGGGCCACTGCATATTGCCAAAGTATGTAAGAAACTGGATATCCCAATGGTTCAGATTAGTACAGATTACGTGTTTAATGGGGAAGGAACCAGACCTTGGGAACCAGAGGACCCATGTCAGCCGCTTAGTGTGTATGGATTGACCAAATATGAAGGCGAACAGGCTGTAATGAACACTCTGGACAAGTTCTTTATTGTGCGTATTGCCTGGGTATTTGGAATCAATGGCAAAAACTTCGTAAAGACGATGATTAATTTGGGACAAACTAGAGATCATTTGACAGTTGTAAATGATCAGTTTGGTTCTCCTACTTATACGTATGATTTGGCAAAACTTTTGGTAGACATGGTGCAGACAGACAAATATGGTATCTATCATGCAACCAACGAAGGTATCTGTACCTGGTATGAATTTGCCTGTGAAATCTTCCGTCAGGCAGGACTGAAGGTGCAGGTAGATCCAGTTACATCTGACAACTATCCTACCAAGGCAAAGCGTCCATCTAACAGTCGTATGAGCAAGGACAAACTGACAGAGAATGGATTTGATAGACTCCCAACCTGGCAGGATGCCTTGGAAAGATATGTTAAATTGTTGATGCAATAGATACTGTTAGAACAAATGATTTAACAGAACATGTCATTCGTAATAACGTATAACCCCAATATGTAGTGCTTTTATCTGTAAAAAATGGTAAAAATTGTGGTTGCAAATGGTACCATGGTACTATATAATGGAGACAGATAAAAGGAAAATAGTACTGCGGTACTAGAAAAGAGACTGCGAAGAGGGAGTTTCCTGTTAAGGGTGCAGGACATAGTTGGGGAGAGCGAAATGAAGAGAAGTGCTTACAAGAAAGCTTGGAGCTTAATAATGATAGCTGCTGTGATGGTTGTAATGGGGATTATGTATGAGCCATTGATTGCAGTATTAGGAATGACAGTAATTATGACATCTATTATGTCATCTGCGATGGAACGCAAAAACAGAAAGTACGAAGAACTGCTTGGTGAGAGAGTATCTGATGGCGCTTATACAGTAGAAAGAGAAGTGGGATTTACAGCACACAAAGTAGTTTAATTTCTTCTATAATTATATAAAAATTTGTTGACAATGCATTTGCGAGCAAGTATACTATACAAAGTGCCCACAAATGCATTTTCTTTTTGTGTGCATAAATTTTCCAAAATATTTCATAATAAGAAAGAGGTGAAACAGAATGCCAACATTTAACCAGTTAGTAAGAAAAGGACGTCAGACTGCGGTTAAGAAGTCTACAGCTCCTGCTTTGCAGAAGGGTTACAACTCTTTGCACAAGAAGGCTACTGATGCTTCCGCTCCTCAGAAGAGAGGTGTCTGCACAGCTGTTAAAACAGCAACTCCTAAAAAACCTAACTCAGCTCTTAGAAAGATCGCCAGAGTTCGTCTTTCCAACGGAATCGAAGTAACAAGCTACATTCCAGGTGAAGGCCACAACTTGCAGGAGCACAGCGTTGTTCTTATCAGAGGCGGTAGAGTTAAAGACTTACCTGGTACAAGATATCACGTAATTCGTGGTACACTTGATACTGCGGGAGTCGCTAACAGAAAACAGGCTCGTTCTAAATACGGCGCTAAGAGACCTAAAGACAAGAAATAAGCTTTAGGAAATAACAAGTTAGTTTTAGGATGTACCACATAACAGAACTAATTAGTGTTGGGATTCTGATTTAGATTAGACTTTCCGCACGTAACACATGTTAAATTAGTAGACACAATGTGAGTACCGATGATTTATTTGCGCGAACATGATGAGTCAAGCGATTTTAAGCATTTGACGAGTGTGCGCGACCGAAATTCGCAAAGCGAATTTTAGGTTATTTTAATAAGGAGGGAAGAACCGTGCCACGTAAAGGACATATTCAGAAAAGAGATGTATTAGCAGATCCTTTATACAACAACAAAGTAGTTACAAAGCTTATCAACAACGTAATGCTTGATGGTAAGAAGGGCGTAGCTCAGAAGATTGTATACGGAGCATTTGCTAGAGTAGAAGAAAAAGCTGGTAAGCCTGCACTTGAAGTATTTGAAGAGGCTATGAACAACCTTATGCCTGTACTTGAAGTAAAAGCTAGACGTATCGGTGGTGCTACCTATCAGGTACCTATCGAGGTTAGAGCTGATCGTCGTCAGGCGCTTGGTCTTCGTTGGTTGGTAATGTTTTCTCGTAAGAGAGGCGAAAAGACCATGGAAGAAAGACTGGCTAACGAAATTCTTGATGCAGCAGCAAATACTGGCTCTGCAGTAAAGAGAAAAGAAGATATGCACAAGATGGCAGAAGCAAACAAGGCGTTTGCTCACTATCGTTTCTAAGATTTATCTTTGGTTTAGGACTAATATAAGGAGGAAAAAATCTTGGCTGGAAGAGAATATCCATTAGAGAGAACCAGAAATATTGGTATTATGGCTCATATCGACGCTGGTAAGACTACCACAACTGAGCGTATCCTTTATTACACTGGTGTTAACTATAAGATTGGTGATACTCATGAAGGTACTGCTACCATGGACTGGATGGAGCAGGAACAGGAGAGAGGTATCACAATCACTTCTGCAGCTACAACATGTCATTGGACATTGCAGAAAGAGACAAAGGCTTGCCCAGGTGCTCTTGAGCATCGTATCAACATCATTGATACTCCAGGACACGTTGACTTTACTGTTGAAGTAGAGCGTTCCTTGCGCGTACTTGACGGTGCTGTAGGCGTATTCTGTGCTAAGGGTGGTGTTGAGCCTCAGTCTGAAAACGTTTGGAGACAGGCTGACACTTACAACGTACCTAGAATGGCTTATATCAATAAGATGGACATCTTAGGTGCAAACTTCTACGGAGCTGTTGAACAGATTCGTACAAGATTAGGTAAAAATGCTATTTGTCTTCAGTTGCCAATCGGCAAAGAAGACACATTTAAGGGTGTTATCGACCTTTTCGAAATGAAAGCTTACATCTACAATGATGATAAGGGTGATGACATCACAGTTACAGATGATTTGGGTGATATGGCTGAAGAAGCTGAACTTTACCGTCAGGAATTAATCGAAAAAATCTGTGAATTAGATGACGATTTGATGATGATGTATCTTGAAGGTGAAGAACCATCTGTAGAAGAATTAAAGGCTGCATTGAGAAAAGCAACATGTACATGTCAGGCTGTTCCTGTATGTTGTGGTACATCATACAGAAACAAGGGCGTACAGAAACTTCTTGATGCTGTTATCGAATATATGCCTGCTCCAACTGATATTGAAGCAATCAAAGGCGTAGATTTAGATGGCAACGAAACATGCAGAAATTCATCTGATGAAGAGCCATTCTCCGCATTGGCATTCAAGATTATGACAGACCCATTCGTAGGTAAGCTTGCTTACTTCCGTGTGTACTCAGGTACATGTAAGTCTGGTTCTTATGTGTTAAATGCTACAAAGGGCAAGAAAGAGCGTGTTGGTCGTATTCTTCAGATGCATGCTAACAAGAGAGAAGAATTGGATATCGTTTACTCCGGAGATATCGCTGCAGCAGTTGGATTCAAATTCACTTCTACAGGTGATACCATCTGTGACGAACAGCATCCAGTAATTCTTGAGTCTATGGAATTCCCAGAGCCAGTTATCGAGCTCGCTATCGAGCCTAAGACAAAAGCTGGTCAGGGCAAAATGGGTGAAGCTTTGGCAAAACTTGCAGAAGAAGACCCAACATTCCGTGCTCATACAAATACTGAAACAGGCCAGACAATTATCGCTGGTATGGGTGAGTTGCATCTTGAAATTATCGTTGACCGTCTCCTTCGTGAATTCAAGGTTGAGGCTAACGTAGGTGCTCCTCAGGTTGCTTACAAAGAAGCAATCACAAAAGCTGTTGAAGTTGATTCTAAGTATGCTAAACAGTCTGGTGGTCGTGGTCAGTACGGTCACTGTAAAGTTAAATTCGAGCCAATGGATCCAAACGGCGAGCAGTTGTTCAAGTTCGAATCTTCTGTTGTCGGTGGTGCTATTCCTAAGGAATACATCCCAGCTGTTGGTGAAGGTATCGAAGAGGCTACTTAGTAAAA
>JAFTKW010000043.1 GCA_017453065.1 Lachnospiraceae bacterium
CATCTCCACGTGTGCTGGAACTGATGAAGAACCAGCGAACTGTGTGTCAGAGTGCATACGACCCATAGTGTCGGTCACTCGCTCAAATCTGAGTATCAGCATTTGCACCATAGAACCCTAAAACCCTGCAAACCACTGATTTATATCAGAATAATCACTCCTAGTTAATAAATCAAAGAACTGTAAATCTATAATGTGGCAGCTTGATGTACGCTACCTGAAAATGTCTTAATTATTATCAGAAAGCAATGCTTCCACATCCTTTTTCAAAGCAGGTATATGCCTTACGATCAAACTCCAGATAAACTCAGTGGTTACACTGTCATAGCCATGAATCACCCTGTTCCTTGTTGCTATGATTGCTCTTGAATTTGGCAGGCTGAAATCAGGATCATGTTTCAGGATTCGGTTAATGGCTTCTCCCATTATTTCAACATTCCTTTCCACAGCTCTCTGCCTGAGCATATCATTCTGAAAATCTTGGAATCGTTTGGGAGCGTCAGCAAAATAGCTTTCTACCTCTGTCGCAGCATTCAGTATGTCAATCAAATGCTTCTCAATGTACTCATCCATAGACCAAGACTTTAGAGTTGTCAATGTTTCTTCTCAGAATAGGGTTACGGATAGCCTTATCTTCCAATAAATCAACCTCTCTACCAAAGATGTCTTCCAACGAGAATTTGAGGTCAAAATAATTATCCGCATAGTCTTCCAAAGTCACTTTATCAAAATCCACCACCATATCCACATCACTATCCTCATTGAAGCGATCAGTAAGGATAGAGCCAAAAACAAACAATTTACCGACCTTATGCTTATTACACAAAGCGATAATCTTCTGGCTGTTGCTCTCAATCAATTTCATAAAGTTTCCTCCTTTCATTGCAAAAATAACTATTCTGTTGTTACTAAGCAACATTTCATTGCGATAACTATATGACAATGATGCACTATATGTGCCAAATCAGATGATTAGAAGCACCCAATCTTCGCCATTCAACCTTTCCTCAATTCCATTTTGCCTGACCTCCGGTACTTTATATAATGGGGTATATGAATTTATGTTTCACTCATAATTTTCTGAATTATGGATAGTATGAAATTAAAGAAAAGAAAGAAGCAGGCAAGCGAGCCAAAGAGGATGTCAATTTTCGAGGAATTGAACAGACCTGTTACCTACATTCTCGATGATGTAAAAGAAACTATCGTCACAGAGAACACCTACAAAGCTATCCCTTACAATGTCTTAAAGACTTATTTTTTACCTAAGGGAATGTTCTAAAACCAAGAAAGCCAACTTACCGTTGATTGATTTGGTAGGCTGGTTTTCTTGTATAGTAAGTCGCTGCGACCTATAAACAATTTCTTGAATTAATTGGCATCTGGATTTACTTCTGTATTTGTACCATCTCCTCCTGCTACAATCGTCTCTCCATTCTCCCATTCCTCATCTGCTGAGATATTAAATGAATTGCTTTGCGCTGATTCTTTTATTTCAAATTCAATTGTAGTCAAATGATTTCTTACAAATGTAATATCTTGCGATACTATAGGAGTACGTACTCCATCTTCTTTCACCCAAATTATATTTACAGCAATGCTTTCAGAATATTCATCGTTTGCATAAGCTCTCGCAGTGTTTTTGAAAGAAACAATCATTTCAAGCTCACTACCATCGCTATATTCTAACGTCTTAGTAGGACATTGATCGACCTGTATCTCTAAAGAACCACTAGTAAACTCTTTTGCCACGAATTTTGCTCCAAAAGCAACACGCTTCATATCAATAGACACGCTACCTCCTTCTTCTGGTACGTATCCCTCTGTTATGCCATAAAAACGATCTATATCAGGTCGATTATATGTGTCCCATGGTATTTCCATGTACAGGTAACCTTCTCCAAGAAATCGTATATGTTCATCTGCTGAAAAGTAAAAACTATTACCTATAGCTGCCCAGCCACTATTGACCAAAGAAAATTTGTAAATCTTCTCTGATGCATCAACAATCATATCAGCCACGAACTTGTACTGGTAACCCTCTTTGAGATTGATTATCATATTATCTGTGCTATCAAAAAAGCCATAACCATAATATGAATAATTTGTCGATCCAACAGGTGCAGAATAAACCTGAATTTGATACCAATCCTTTGCATCATCTGCCTTTGTCATAGGAGTGGTTGTAATGTTAGGAGCTTCTCCTGTGAATCCTAGTTTTACTTGCACGAATGAGTCTGTACTTTCAGGGATTACAGGTTTTTCGCCACATGAAATTGTTGCAAATAATGCAACAATGATAGAAATTGCAGTTGAAATTTTCTTCATGGCAATTGTTTAAATAATGCCTCCTAATTCCCAGATGAAAGCGGATAAAAAAGAAGGTGTGGGAACTTATTGCTTTATCCTAAAGTCTGGTCTTCGCATTACCATTGGAATGGATAAAGCAATAGCCCACACCAAAGGATATGTGAAAAGCCAAGATAGGCTGTACATATCAATGATGTGGTGCCACTGCATATTATCTTCATTCCAATATCAAAGTTGCGAAGTTTGACTTTAGAAGATAATTTCAACAACACCTTTTTGTCAAAATGTCCTTCCTTGCCATTGTAGGCTCGGAATTGCGACAAATTTAACAAAAAAGTGTGAGATTGTATAGATTCCAAATTTAATTTTCTGAAATGGCTGGTAGATTTTCGAGGGCTCTATGTATAAGAGAAAAATCACCTAAAAATCTACCTTGCCTAAATTCAGAATGTCAGACAGTCATAAGTCTCCAGAATCTCCTCCTGTCTCAGACCCAAGTATCTTGTTAAGGAGCTTGGCTTCTGATGTCTTGCCCTTTGCCTGTTGCTTGCCATTATCCCAATTCTCAGGTTCAATCTTCCTGCCTGTCTGAAATTCTGCTCTTTCTCCGTTTGCACCAATGATCATAGTGATAGGAGAC
>JAFTKW010000044.1 GCA_017453065.1 Lachnospiraceae bacterium
GCTTTTCGAAGAGGCGCTTTTTGGCTTATGTCCTCTGGCAGAATGTCTGGTTCTGGCAATCCGCTTGATATCTTGACGGATTATATGCGTATGATTTTTCATTTGGATTTAATTCAGTTCAACAAGATGCTTCATCAGGTTCGCATTCATTTAGGTGATATAGAGGTTTTGATTGAAAATCTTGGATATTTAGAAACTGCAATTGCTATTGGCGAATATCGTTACTACATGGAGACAGAAGGAAATGGATATTGTAAACCTTTGTTACATAAATGTGGTGTAATTAAAGTGGAGCAAGGATATCATCCCCTTTTGCTTAATCCAGTAAAAAATAGTATTGATGCAGACAGAGGAGTCCTATTGACTGGCTCCAATGCTTCTGGTAAATCTACTTTTTTGAAAATGGTTGCTATCGAAGCGATTATGGCCCAAACGATTTTTACTTGTACGGCAGATTCCTATGAAGGAGATTTGTTTGTTATTTGTTCATCTATGTCTCTTAAAGATGATATAGAAGGCGGAGATAGTTATTATATTGTCGAAATCAAATCCATAAAACGAATATTAGATATTGTCAAAAAAGGGGAATATCCAGTTCTTTGTTTTGTAGATGAAGTGTTGAGAGGCACCAATACTGTAGAACGTGTTGCGGCTTCCACAGAAATACTGCGAAGTTTGTCGCAGAATGGTGTGCTTTGCTTTGCTGCAACACACGATATAGAATTGACTGATTTGCTGAGTGAACAATTTGATAACTATCATTTTGAAGAAAAAGTGCAGGATGGAGATGTGCTTTTCAATTATGAATTGATGATCGGCAAAGCAACCACGAGAAATGCAATACAGTTGCTTCGAATTATGGGATATGATTCGAATATTATTGAATCAGCAACAGATAGAGCAGAGCGATTCCTTCAAACAGGAAGATGGATGCGTGAGGAGGGCTAATATGTTTGTAACGATATATACGGATGGTGCAGCAAGAGGCAATCCAGATGGTCCTGGAGGATACGGAACCATCCTTCAATATGTGGACAGCAAAGGCACATTGCATGAAAGAGAATTTTCAGCAGGCTATGAAAAAACTACCAACAATCGTATGGAACTGATGGCGGCAATTGTTGGTCTTGAAGCTTTGACGAAACCATGCCAGGTAAAACTGGTTTCAGATTCTAAATATGTTACAGATGCCTTTAATCAGAATTGGATTGATGGGTGGCTAAAGAACAATTGGAAAAACAGTGCTAAAAAGCCCGTTAAAAATATTGAACTTTGGAAGCGTCTGCTTAAAGCAAAGGAAATGCACGATGTCACATTTGAATGGGTGAAAGGTCATGATGGTCATCCGGAAAACGAAAGATGTGATGTATTGGCCACCACAGCAGCAGATGGAGAGAATCTACTGCATGATGATGGCGGCGCATTAGAATAAATAGAGAGGTAAATCTTATGGTATCAATTTTTAATTCATTGTTGTCTTATTTGTTGTTAGTACTTGTTTGTGTGTTGGTTGCTTCTGCGGGTTTTTGTGTTGGCTTACTGCTTCGCAAAGCAAAAAAGAACTCTGATTTAAAGAAAACTCAGGAGACAGTAGAACAGACCAATGAGCAAGTATAAGTATATTCTTTGGGATGTAGATGGCACTCTTTTGGATTTCTCCTATTCACAAAAAATATCATTGTTTAAATGCCTAGAAAAGATAGGGGTTACAGGAACAGATGAGTTAAATGCCATTTATACCGAAATAAATGAAAGATGGTGGAAGAATCTAGAACTGGGGCTGGTGACAAAGAAAGAACTTTTGTCTGGCAGGTTTGTAGATTTTTTTGAGGCATGCAATATTGCTTGCTCGGATGTAGATGCGTTCCGAGAGTCTTATCAATACGAATTGGGTGTGAATTTTGTACCTATGGAGGGTGCAATAGAAGTCTGTGACAAATTGAAGAATTTAGGATTCCATCAATATGTGGTAACCAACGGTGTTACTAGTACACAAAAGACAAAATTATCTTTGTCTGGCTTTGATAAGTTAATGGATGAAATATTTATTTCCGAACAGATAGGAGTACCAAAACCGCATATAGATTTCTTTGATACATGTTTTTCAAAGATAAAAGAGCAAGATACAGAGTTTGACCTTACAAAAGTGCTGATTGTGGGAGATAGCCTAAGCAGTGATATGCAAGGTGGAATTAATGCTGGAATAGATACTTGCTTTTATGCGCCAACCCTTGTGGAAAGAGAAAAGACTGTAACATACCAAATTCAAAGCCTTTATGAGGTTTTATCAATATTGGGAGTAAAATAGTATATGGCTAAATCATCAAACCAAAAGTTAAAATTGCTGTACATCATAGATATGCTTGAGAGAGAGTCTAGCGAAGAACATCCCATTAGCACCAAGGCATTCATTGATATGTTAGATAGCAAGGGCATTTGTGCAGAACGTAAAAGTATTTATGATGATATCAATCAACTAGTTGAGTTTGGATATGATATCATACAGGTGCGTTCAAAGGTGAATGGTGGATATTATCTGGCCAGTCGTAGATTTGAATTGGCTGAATTAAAACTCCTTGTAGATGCCGTCCAATCTTCTAAATTTATTACAGAGAAGAAGTCCAGAGAACTGATTCGTAAGTTAGAAGAATTGACTAGTAAACATGAAGCGTCTCATCTTCAAAGACAGGTTTATGTTGCAAGCCGCGTCAAAACCGAAAATGAAGGAATTTATTACAATGTAGATGCCATTCATCGCGGAATTCACGACAATGTACAGATCAGCTTCACGTATTTAGAGTGGAGTGTGAACAAAGAATTGGTTCCACGCAGGCAAGGCCAAAAATATGTGGTTAGTCCATGGGCTTTGATTTGGAAGGACGAGTATTATTATTTGGCTGCGTATGTTGATGGGGTAGTGAAACATTTCCGCGTGGACAAAATGGGAAGTGTTACATTGGAGAAAACTCCACGAGAAGGACTAAAAACTTTTGAACAAACGGACTTGGCTAAATATGCCAACCAAAGATTAGGTATGTTTGGAGGCAACGAAGAAACGGTTACGATACGTTTCCCAAATCATTTAATTGGTGTCATCATTGATCATTTTGGAAAAGATGTTGCGATACGTAAAATAGATGAAGAACAATTGCAAACGCGTATTCAAGTGGTAGTCAGTGGTCAATTTTTTGGCTGGCTGGCTGGGCTTGGAAAGGATGTTGTGGTTACCTCACCGGAAGCGGTCAAAGTACAATACATTAAATGGCTTTATGATACGTTGTCAAGCCAGCGTCTTCCTTAGGGAATATAGAGACTTTCGTCATTGACATTATTTTAACATTCTTATATAATAAGTTTATTATAGCTTTGAGGAGGATATTACTGTGGAAGAGAGAGAAATATCACAGGCAGTCATTGGTCGCTTGCCTAGATATTTTAGATATTTGGGAGATTTGAAAGAAGCAGGTGTGGAGAGAATTTCTTCACAGGAATTGAGCGAATTGATGAAAGTAACTGCTTCACAAATTAGACAGGATTTTAATAATTTTGGGGGCTTTGGTCAGCAGGGATACGGCTACAATGTAGATTTTCTGCACAAAGAAATTGGAAATATTTTAGGCCTGAACAAAGAACATAATTTAATCGTTATTGGAGCAGGAAACTTAGGACAGGCTCTTGGTAATTACATGAATTTTAAGAATCGAGGATTTATTTTTAAAGGAATGTTTGATGTAAATCCTGAACTATGGGGCAAAGAGGTTCGCGGTATTCCAATTCAGCCAATGGACAAAGTGGAAGCTTTTGTAAAAGAGAATGATATTGACATTGCAGTTCTCACAATTCCAAAGACAAGTGCAGTAGAAGTGGCAGAAGTACTTGTTAACAATGGTATTAAAGCGATTTGGAATTTTGCACATGTTGATTTGAATGTACCAGAAGGTATTCAGGTTGAAAACGTTCACTTGTCTGATAGCTTAATGAAATTGTCCTACAATCTGGAGAGATACAGTCAGGAACAAAAATAGGAGTAGCCTATATGGGGAAGAAAGACAAAAAGTCGAAGGAAGAAGCCTACAAGAATGCTTTACAGGGTAAAAAGATTCCAATTCTAACTTTAGACAATAAATGGCACCAGCTTTTTACACAAACAAAAACGATGCCAGAAATAAAAAGGCTTTCTGACGAATTAAACGAACTTTTAAAAAAGCAAGGGAAACTCAACACAGATATCAAAGGGATTCGCAATCTTAAGAAAAAGTTGATGGATGAGATTGTCACTTTGAGAGATGAGGCTATTCAAACCAATCATTCAGACATTGAGGACAAAATCGATCAACACAAAAAATTAATACAGGATTGCAATGACAAACTGGATGCTTATCAGGATGAACTGTTGGACTTGCCTACAGAAATCGAACAGATTAATTTTCGATTAATGGTTCTGTCAATGGAAGCGTGCTATGAACGTATAGCTGTCAACGAAGCGGATATTCAGGAAATATCTGAGTGGATTTCAGAGGTTCGTATAGAACTGAAAAAGAAATTAATTCGCAAACAGGAGATGGAACAGGACAACCATGAACTTTATTCCTATATGCACGATATTTTTGGGGCTGATGTAGTTGACTTGTTTGATCTTCACATGCGCTTAGAAAAAAATGACAATTAGTATGCAAAAAGAGTTGTTCTACAGAGCAACTCTTTTTTTCGTGGTTGGAATATGGTATGATAATAATGAGTTTATTTGTGCCAAAATCAAAGGAAGTGAGCCCATAGATGAAAAAGATTTTAACTGCAAATCAGATGAAGGATTTGGATCGATATACGATAGAGGAAATCGGTATCCCCTCTATGGTATTGATGGAAAGAGCAGCTTTGGCAGTTTTTGATGAGATTAAATCTTATATTGTGGATACAAATTTGAAACCCTCAAAGACTAAGGTTTTAATTGTCTGTGGAGGCGGTAATAATGGTGCAGATGGAATGGCAGTAGCCCGCTTACTTTATAATTACGGGGCTTTAGTGCAAGTCATTCTTCTTGGAGATGAGGAGAAATATTCTGAGGAGTGCAAAAAGCAACTTTATATTTTGCAAAATATGGGGATGTCTGTTGGCGCGCAAATCAAGGATGCGGAATATGATATTATTGTAGATGCAATGTTTGGCATTGGATTGAAAAGGTCTTTGCAAGATCAATATTATGAGTGTGTGGAATCTATGAATCGTATGCCTGGATTTAAGGTTGCAGTGGATATTCCATCTGGCTTAGACACAGACACTGGAATCGTAAAAGGCATAGCTTTTAAAGCGGACATGACAGTTACCTTTGAATTCCTCAAAAGAGGACTCTTTTTAGGAGATGGACCGTTGTATTCTGGAAAGGTAGTATGCCGTGAAATAGGGATTATGCATGTAGATTTGGATGCCACCCATAAGTATCTCTATGCTTTTGATGAGCAAATACCACAACTGCTGCCATATCGCAATCCCAACGGAAACAAAGGAACCTTCGGTAAAGTATATATTTACGCAGGAAGTAAAGATACCATGGGAGCGGCTCTTTTATGCGCGAAAAGTGCGTTTAGTGCCGGAGCTGGCATGGTGAAAGTGCTTTGCGCAAAAGAGTATGATAAATTGTTTTTAGAGCGGATTCCTGAAGTTATGCTCAGCTGTTATGAACATGATGTGGATTCTGATGTTTTGGAGCAGCAAATTCAAAAAGACCTGCACTGGGCAGATTCTGTTGTTGTAGGTCCTGGAATCGGAATAGATAAGCTGGCATTAGATATTTTGCATTTGATTCTGAAATATGCTAAAGTACCTATGGTTTTTGATGCAGATGCATTAAATATACTTGCCACAAATGTGGGGTTAAAACAAGATTTGCTTGCAACCAGCAAAGAATTTGCCAGAGATTTGATTTTGACGCCTCATGTAGGTGAGCTTGGTAGGCTTTTGAGTCTTTCTACGACAGAAATCAAAGAAAAAGCTTACGAGTGTGCAACTATGTTAAGTGCCTTGTACCATTGCATTGCTGTCTGTAAAGATGCCAAAACCGTTGTTGCAAAGGAAGGCCAAATAGGATATTTGAATCTTTCGGGAAATCATGGTATGGCCACAGCGGGTAGTGGAGATGTACTTGCTGGAATAATTGGTGCCTATGCTGCTTTAGAAGGCGATTTATATAGAAATGTACTTAAAGCTGTTTATCTGCACGGTTGTGCAGGGGACTATGCTGCAGAGATGGTGGGTGAAAGAGCCTTGATGGCCTCACATATCATAGAAGGAGTGCAGCAGATACAGAAAGGAAATAAGAATGCTTGAACGTTACGGACGTGGATATATTGAAGTAGATTTGCAAAATATTATTGCAAATGTTGAGAATATGCAAACAGAGATCTGCCCGGATACCAAAATGATTGCGGTTATTAAAACCGATGGATATGGTCATGGTAGTGTTTCAATTGCCAAAGCTTTGACTGGGCATGCAGGATTGTATGGATTTGCAGTTGCGACAGATGAGGAAGCTATGGAATTGGTTCGAGAGGGGATAAAGGAGCCAATTATTGTCCTCGGCTATACATTTCCTTATGCTTATGAAGAGATGGCGCTCAATGGTATTGAGCCAACGGTTTTTCGTCTTGACATGGCCAAAGAAATGGGGAAGGCTGCTTTAAGGGCTGGCAGAAATCTTCGAGTACACATCAAGATTGATACTGGAATGGGAAGAATTGGAGTATTCCCAGATGAAACAGGTCTTTCCTTTGTGAAAGAGGTAAATAAAATAGAAGGTCTTGAGATTGCTGGCATATTTACTCATTTTGCAAGCGCAGATGAAGCAGACAAATCTTTTGCTTATCAGCAATTAAAGGTGTTTCAGGAATTTGTCGCTAAGGTAAAGGATACAGGGATCACAGGGTTTATGTGCCACTGTTCCAACAGCGCAGCCATTGTATCAATGCCAGAAGCTAATATGGATGCGGTGAGAGCAGGAATTACTTTGTATGGATTAAGACCATCCTCCATTATTGATTTGAAAGAACATCATTTAAAACCTGCATTGGCTTTTTATAGTTCTGTTGTCTTTATTAAAGAAGTTTCAGCAGGGTTTCCTATAAGCTATGGAAGTACCTTTGTGACTGACAAGAACATGCGTATTGCTACTATTCCAATCGGATATGGAGATGGCTATCCGCGAAGTCTTTCGGGCAAAGGATATGTACTTATTCATGGACAGAGGGCGCCGATTCTTGGCCGCATCTGCATGGATCAGATGATGGTGGATGTAACAGAAATTAAAGAAGCAAAAGAAGGGGATAAAGTTACCTTGATTGGAAAGGATGGCGAAGAACAAATCACAGCAGATGCTCTCGGTGAACTGTCTGGAAGATTCAATTATGAATTGGTATGTGATTTGGGCAACCGTATTCCTAGACATTACATCTAATCTTGCAATGAATACCTTCAGATAAACTGGAAATACTTAATACCAGATTTATGTAGAAGGGATGCTAGTTTTATGAAACGAGGAGATGTATATTATGCAGATTTAAGGCCAGTGGTTGGATCAGAGCAGGGTGGAATCAGACCTGTACTGATTATTCAAAACGACATTGGCAATAAGCATAGTCCAACCATAATTGTAGCAGCGATCACATCCAAAATGAATAAAGCAAAATTACCAACTCATATTGAATTACCATGTTCAGAATATGCAATGGATAAAGATTCGGTGATTCTTTTGGAACAACTACGAACCATAGACAAAAAACGTATGAAAGACAAGGTTTGTCATTTGGACGACAAAATTATGGAAAAGGTAAATCAAGGTCTGAAAGTAAGCTTGGAACTGTGTACATAGCTGAGCTGCTTTTCTTGACTAACCAATAGGTAAATGGTATATTTTAATTTGTTATTTTATGCAAAAGAAGAAGGAGAATAGAAATGGAGATAGGCCCCACTGCCTATATAGTGTTTATTTGTTTTGTTTTAATAATTGATTTTCTGTTTTATGGATTTGGAGAAGCTTTAAGAGGTGTCAACCGAAAACTGATTGACAGCAAAGCAGAAGCTGGTGACAAGCGCTCGATTCGAATGAACAGGATTATGGATCGCCCGGTTATTTTTGTCAATACACTGCAGTTTGTGGTATTGCTTTTAAATTTCTTGGTGGGTTATTTCTTTACCTTGAGTTTGTGGCAGTTAGGATTGATTTTTTATGTAATGCTTTCCTTTGCTATATTGATGCCAAAGAAATTGGCGGCACGCAACCCTGACAAATGGGCATATACATTAGTGAATTTCATGTATATGTTGACCATTTTGTTTTGGCCGTTTACCTGGATTGTGGCAAATTCAGTCAAGGTAGTTTTGTGGTGCTTTGGCATACGCAAGGAAGTAGATTTGGATGATGTGACTGAGGAAGAAATTCTTTCTATGGTCAACGAAGGTCAAGAGCAAGGTGTTTTGGAAGAAAGCGAAGCAATGATGATTAATAATATTTTTGAGTATGGCGACAAAGAAGCTCAGGATATTATGACTCATCGTAACAATATTGTTGGAATAGATGGTGAGATGCCAATTTCAGAAGTTCTTCAGTTTATGCTGGATGGACACAAAAGCAGATACCCTGTTTTCGAGGAGAACATTGACCACATTATAGGTATTTTACATCTGAAAGATGCCTTGCAGGCTGTGCTTAGTAAAGAATTTGTAGATGGTCCAGTCAAAGACATGGTAGATTTGAATCGAGATGTTACATATATTCCTCTTACTCGAAATATCGATGAACTTTTCAAACAGATGCAATCACAAAAAGTTCAGATGGTTATTGTTGTAGATGAATATGGACAGACAGGTGGATTGATTGCCATGGAAGATATATTGGAAGAAATCGTAGGAAATATTCTGGATGAATACGATGAAGATGTAGAATATATCGAAGAAAAAGGCGAGTATGAGTACATTATTGAGGGCGTCACACCGCTGGAAGAGTTAGAAGAGAAATTGAATATTTCTTTTGAAGAGGAAGAATTTGAAACCATCAACGGTTTTTTGATTTCCAGGTTGGAACGTATTCCAGAAGAAGGTGTGGAGTTTGACACGGATTATGCTGGCTATAATTTTAAGATTTTATCTGTGCAAAACAATATGGTTCAAAGCGTATTGGTAACCAGATTAGTTGAAAAATTGGATATGGAATCGGAGGATTCAAGCAATCTTGAAGACGGTGAAATATCATAAAATAAAGTATTTAAGATAAAGGAGATTTGAAATGTCAGGACATTCAAAATTTGCAAACATCAAACACAAAAAAGAAAAGAATGATGCAGCAAAAGGTAAGATTTTTACAATCATTGGAAGAGAAATTGCAGTAGCGGTAAAGGAAGGTGGACCTGATCCAGCAAACAACTTTAAATTGGCTGCTGTTATTGCGAAAGCGAAATCCAACAATATGCCTAACGATACGATTGAAAGAGGTATCAAAAAGGCTGCTGGTGACGTGGGAAATGTTAACTATGAATATATTACATATGAAGGATATGGCCCTAATGGTATTGCGATTATTGTTGATACGCTTACAGACAACAAGAACCGTACTGCTGCAAATGTAAGAAGTGCATTTACAAAAGGACAGGGAAATATTGGAACACCTGGTTGCGTATCCTTTATGTTTGATAAGCGTGGTCAGATTATTATCGACAAAGAAGAGTATGAAACAGATCCAGATGAGCTGATGATGCTTGCTTTGGACGCTGGAGCAGAAGATTTTGCAGAGGAAGAAGATAGCTATGAAATTCTCACAGACCCTGATTCCTTTGAAATGGTTAGAGAAGCACTGGAAAAAGCTGGTGTTCCTATGGTAAGTGCAGAAGTGACAATGATTCCACAGAATTATGTGACACTTACAGATGAAACTGCAATCAAGAATCTGCAGAAAACACTGGATTTGCTTGAGGATGATGACGACGTTCAGAACGTATATCACAACTGGGATGAATAAGGAGAAAAACAGTGAAAAAAGAGACAATCTGCATCCAATCTGGATGGAAACCAAAAAATGGAGAACCTAGAGTACTACCTATATATCAGTCTACTACATTCAAGTATGAAACCTCAGAACAAATGGGCAGATTGTTTGATTTAGAGGAATCTGGATATTTTTACACACGCTTACAGAATCCTACCAATGATTGCGTAGCTCAGAAGATTTGTGAATTGGAAGGCGGTGTTGCCGCAATGCTCACATCTTCTGGACAGGCTGCGAATTATTACGCGATTTTCAATATTTGTGAAGCTGGTGATCATGTAATCATGTCTTCTACAGTATATGGTGGAACCTTCAACTTGCTTACTGTTACTATGGCTAAAATGGGCATCGAGTGCACAGTTGTAGATCCAGATATGACCTTGGAAGAGTTAAACAAAGCTTTCAAGGACAATACCAAATGCGTGTTAGCAGAAACGATTGCTAACCCAGCACTTGTTGTGCTTGATATTGAAAAATTTGCGACTGCTGCCCATAGTCACAATGTTCCTTTGATTGTGGACAATACATTTGCGACTCCAATCAATTGCAATCCTTTTGAATGGGGTGCAGATATCGTTACTCATTCTACAACCAAATATATGGATGGTCATGCTATGAGCGTTGGTGGTTGTATCGTGGATTCTGGAAACTTTGACTGGAGCTTGTATCCTGACAAATTCCCAGGCCTTTGCACACCAGATGAATCTTATCATGGTATCACCTATACAGAAAAATTTGGCAAAGCGGCATATATTACGAAGGCAACTGCACAGCTCATGAGAGATTTGGGCTCTATACAGTCTCCTCAAAATGCTTTCCTACTCAATGTTGGTTTGGAAACCTTACCACTTCGTATGGAAAGACATTGTTACAATGCTATGGAAGTAGCTAAATATCTTGAAAAACATGAGAAAGTTGCTTGGGTAAATTATCCGGGATTGGAATCAAATAAGTATTACGACTTGGCACAGAAATACATGCCAAAGGGTACCTGCGGTGTTATTTCCTTTGGACTTAAGGGTGGTAGAGAAGCTGCTAGCGCAATGATGGACAACCTGTCCTTGGCTGCGATTGTAACTCATGTGGCAGATGCAAGAACTTGTGTGCTTCACCCTGCAAGCCATACTCATAGACAGATGAGTAATGAGCAGTTGATTGAGGCTGGTGTACAACCAGATTTGATTCGTTTTTCCGTTGGAATTGAACACGTAGAAGATATTATCGCAGATTTAGAGCATGCGTTGTCTTTTGTCTAAAGGATAAGCTAGCTTGTGGAGGAAGTTATGGATAGATTAGCTATTGTAGTGCCTTGTTACAATGAAGAAGAAGTGCTACATATTGCTGCAGATGCATTACGAGCAGTTTTAGATGATTTGATTGCCAAAAACAAAATTGCACAGGATAGTTTTGTTCTGTTTGTAAATGATGGCAGTAAAGACAAGACTTGGGAATTGATTGAACAAGAACACCAGACACATCCTACTCAGATAAAAGGTGTGAAATTAGCTGGAAATGTTGGACATCAATTTGCTTTGACAGCAGGGCTTTTGACAGCCAAAGATATGGCAGATGTAACGGTATCTATTGATGCAGATTTACAGGATGATGTGAATGTAATCGAACAGATGATAGACAAGTTCCATGAAGGAAAAGATATAGTCTATGGTGTTCGAAGTGAGAGAAAGACGGATACATTTTTTAAGCGTTTTACTGCCCAGTCATTTTACAAAGTAATGGCGATGATGGGTGTGAAGACTGTTTACAATCATGCGGATTTTCGCCTTATGTCTAAAAGAGCTTTGGAGCATTTCGCAAAATATGAGGAATCCAATCTTTTTCTTCGCGGCATGATGCCTTTGATTGGCTATGAAACGGATAGCGTATATTACGAGCGTAAGGAAAGAGTGGCTGGAGAGAGTAAATATCCTTTGAAGAAGATGCTTGCTCTGGCTTTCGATGGAATTACCTCATTCAGTATCAAACCGATTACTTTGATTACCGGATTAGGTATTACCATCGTTATTTGCTGTGTTTTGGCTGCAATATATGCACTTGTATCATACTTTACTGGAAATGTAGTTCCTGGATGGACCTCATTAATTCTTTCCATTTGGTTTATCGGTGGTGTTCAGCTTTTAGCAGTTGGCTTGGTGGGCCAGTATATTGGAAAGATTTACATGGAAGTAAAACATAGACCTAGATATAACATTGAAAAGGTTCTTGAAGACTAAAGGAGTCATTTATGACCTGGAGAAAAACTTGGTTTAGCTATTTTTTATGGGGATTAAGTAGCATATTAATTGTTTTGGCGTACGTATACATGGCTGATGCGTGCCTAAAACAGTTTGCTTTGCCTATATTTTGGATTGCGCTCCCAGTAGTCATTGTCTTGTGCTGTTATCTGATCCTAAAATTGGGCAAAAAGAAGCTTGAAGCTATGAAATTTTCAAAGTCTTTTGAAATTACACTTGAAAGTTTGATTTTTGTCGGCCTTTTGGCGGGTGGATTACTTGCAAGATTGTATTCTATTACGGATTTGAGCGATACAAGTCTTTTTAATTTAGCCAGTATTTCTGAAAACTCTGCAGAGTTTGAAACCTCACATGGCGCCTTTGGCGTATATGTTTATTTGTTGAGAAATCTATTTTATTATGTGGGGAATTCGTGGCCTTCGGCAGTTGTTTTACAGATTGTGATGCAGCTGATTGGTTTGGGGTTGCTTTATTTTGTGATTCGTAAAACGACAGGGATTGTCGCCGCGCTAATCAGTTTTTCGTTTGCTATGTTTTCGCCACAAAT
This sequence comes from Lachnospiraceae bacterium, assembly GCA_017453065.1. Lineage (GTDB taxonomy): Bacteria > Bacillota > Clostridia > Lachnospirales > Lachnospiraceae > Acetatifactor. Next base: position 12,830 of record JAFTKW010000044.1, read on the forward strand.
GATTTCTGCAGGCGTAGGATTAAATCCTTGTGTGTTTTATTTTCTATTATGTGTGTTAGCTCTTTATTTTTTGACAGAAAGCCAACTGGTTATCTTTGAAAATCAGAAGGTTAAGTTTTACCAATTCTTTGTTTCCTTTATGATTGGCTTGCTCTGTGGTGTAATTATTTACTTGGACATTATTGGAGCATTTGTTCTTTTGCTTGGATTGTCTTTCTTTTGGCTTGTAAGCAATAAGCAGCCATATATTCAGATAAAAAGCAGAGAAATGTATTTGATATTGTTTGCAGTTGGAACTCTTCTTGGATTTGTTCTTTTGCTGGGCATTGATGCTTTTGCTTCGGACTCTGGGTTTATAGACACTTTGCTCCACTGGGAAAGTATTTTTACTCCTGCTATTGGCGAAAACTGGTATGCTGGAATTCCTTCGAATTACAATTTACAGATGTGGATTTATCTTGCTATCCTTTTTGGGGCATTATTGTTAGGCGTTTTGGGCTTTTGGGAGTGTAGATACACGAATCCGCAGTTTGGATGGGGTATCGTAGTTTTCTTGCTTCTTTTGATGCAATATAACAGTAGTGCGTCCATGGAAATGAACAGAAGTTATTTTTGTACACTGATGCTTATTGCGTTTGCTAGTGGTGGAATACAAACTTTCTTTACTAAAGTTAAAACGATGAGCTTGGAAGCAGAAGAGGTTCTTGTGGTGGAAGAAGAGATTAAAGTAGAAGAACTTAAAGTGGAAGAAGAGATTAAAGCGGTGGAAACTACAGAACCTAAGAAAGAAATTCAATTTATTCCAAATCCTCTACCACTTCCCAAGAAACATGTCAAAAAAACCATGGGATATGGTATGGATGTTGACAAAGAACAGATGTGCTTTGATATTGAAGTCTCAGAAGACGATGATTTTGATATTTAACATATCAAAATGGAATAAAAAAATTACAATTGTGAATCCTAAGAGAACAGTGAAAACTGTTCTCTTTTTTTGATGTTATAGAGTTGAAATGGAGGCATGAATATGGGTAAAAATAAGCAAAATAATACTTCGGGTGGAGAAAAAGAAGCGGAGAGAGAAAAACGAATTGAAGAGACAGGGCAAGTATCCTTAAACAATAATGAAGATGGGGACAGAATACATCTATTAACTATTATTGGAGAAATTGAAGGACATGAAAATTTAAGTGGAACATCTAAGACAACGAAATATGAACACATTTTACCTTCTTTAGCAGCAATTGAGGACAGCAAAGATATTAAAGGTGTGTTGGTATTGATTCATACGATGGGAGGAGATGTTGAGGCAGGGCTTGCAATTGCAGAAATGCTTGCTTCTTTATCGAAGCCTACGGTTTCTCTTGTCCTTGGAGGAAGCCATTCGATAGGTCTTCCGATTGCTGTAAGCACGGACTACTCCTTTATTGTGCCAACAGGCACTATGGTAATTCATCCAGTTAGAGTAAATGGCACTGTCATCGGGTCTCCTCAAACATTTGATTATTTCAGACAGATTCAGGCGAGAATCACAGGATTTGTTTGTGATCATTGTAAAATTGATCATAACAGATTCGAGGAACTGCTTATGGAGACAGAAGTGTTGACTAAGGATGTGGGAAGTATTTTAGTTGGCAAAGAAGCAGTAAAAGAAGGTTTGATTGATGAAATTGGCGGAATTAATACGGCTTTAAATAAACTGCATCATTTGATTAAAAGGGATGAAAATTTAAAAGCAAGAGAATAATGTTAAATTAGTGACAAGCCTTAGAAAAAATGCTATAATAAGCGGTAATGAGAATTTTTGTTAGGAGTAAAACTTATGCCGTCAAACAATAGGAAGAGAACGACTACATCTAGAAATGGATCAAATCGCAATCGTACTTCTAGGACATCTCAAAATCATCGCAGACAAAGCAGAGGGTATACACCAGAAGAAAGCGCAATCTTTAAAGAAGTTGGATTGATTGTTTTATTTGCACTTGTGGTGATTCTTTTCTTGTGTAATTTTGGAGTGATTGGAACTTTAGGTGATTCCATCAGTGCTGTTATGTTCGGCCTTTTTGGTGTCACAGCATATATTGCACCTGTTGCTATTTTAGTGGCGACTTTATTCTGGCGTGCCAACGAAGGGAATAATGCTGCTATTATTAAAATATGCGCAGGTGTCATCTTGTTTCTTATGGTTGGTGTCATTTTTGAATTTGTAGGTGGTACATATCAATCTTTGAAAGCCTATGATATAAAGGAGATTTATTTATATAGTAGTGAAAACAGAAGCGGAGGCGGTGTGTTTGCAGGTAGCCTTGCGTATGGAATGTATTCTCTGCTGGATATCGTAGGTTCTATTTTGGTTGTTATTGTACTGAGTATTGTAGGTGTTGTACTTTTGACAGAGCATTCTTTTGTCTCTGACATGAAAATGGGCAAAGAAAAAGTAATGGCAATGTCTAAAGAAGATGCACTGCGACGCAGAGAACAACTAGAAATTAAAAAGGAACGCCAGGAGCAGTTGCGCCTAGAACGTGAAGAGTCCAGAAGACTGAGAGAAGAACAAAAAGAAGCCGAAAAACAGCTTCGACTGGAACAGAAAGAGACAGAAAAGATTCTCCGTATGGAAAAGAAAGTGACAGGTGTTTCTCTGGATACCAGCTTAAAAGATTTTTCTCAAGAGGAACATTCTAACCAAAGAGATGATATGCATGAAATTACGCTTCATGACAAATCTCCGTTGGAAGCGATGGCAGAGTTTGAAAGCACCATGCCTCAAAATATAACAGAGTTTACACAGGAAAGTATGTATTTAGAACCTGTTTTAGAGGAAGTAGTTCCAGAGGTGGGTGCTTATGAAGAACCTCTCTTCTCAGAACCAGTGATTCCACAGCCAAAAGAAGTGGAAACAAAGGTGCGCGATAGAAGACCTGTTGCAAAACTAGCAAAGGAAGAGCCTTCGCAGGAAGAGTCAATTTCTGCCAAGCAGACGGATGGCCCAGCGATTCCTAAAAAGTATGTATTTCCACCACTTTCCATGCTGAAAAAGAGTGGCGGGTCCGGCGCGGCTGAAGGAGATACAAGAGCTACCGCACAAAGACTTCAGAGTACACTTAAGAATTTTGGCGTAAATGTGACCATTACAGATATCACACAAGGACCAACTATTACCAGATATGAACTGCAGCTGGAACCTGGTGTGAAAGTAAACAAGATTTTAAGTTTAGCTGATGATATAAAATTAAATCTGGCAGCTACAGATATTCGAATTGAAGCGCCTATTCCAGGAAAAGCAGCAGTCGGTATTGAAGTGCCGAACAAAGAAAGTTCACCTGTATATTTGAGGGATTTGTTGGAAACCAAAGAATTCCAGCAACACAAATCCAATATTGCTTTTGGCGTCGGTAAAGATATTGCAGGAAAAGCAACGGTTGTTGATATTGCAAAGATGCCGCATATGTTGATTGCCGGTGCTACTGGATCCGGTAAGTCCGTTTGTATCAATACTTTGATTATGAGTATTCTTTACAAGGCGCATCCAGATGACGTAAAACTGATTATGATTGACCCAAAGGTGGTTGAACTTCAGGTTTACAATGGAATTCCTCATTTGCTCAATCCAGTTATTACAGATGTTAAGAAAGCACCAAATGCACTTCAAGGAAGTGTGGCCGAAATGCTGGATCGTTATTCCAAGTTCGCAGATATGAATGTCCGCAATATTGAGGGTTACAATCAGGTGATTGAATCTATGAAAGCCAATGGAGAAGACAATGTACCTCCAAAGATGCCACAGATTGTAATTATTGTAGATGAGTTTGCTGACTTGATGATGAGTGGTGACAAAAACAAAGTGGAGGAAGCTATTTGCCGTTTGGCTCAGCTTGCGCGCGCTGCAGGTATTCACTTGATTTTGGCAACACAAAGACCGTCCGTAGATGTTATTACTGGCTTGATTAAAGCAAATATGCCTAGTAGAATTGCTTTTAGTGTATCCAGCGGTGTGGATTCCAGAACGATTCTCGATATGAATGGCGCAGAAAAATTGCTTGGTAAAGGTGATATGTTGTTCTTACCACAGGATTATTCCAAGCCAGCCAGATTGCAGGGCGCATTCGTGTCAGATGAAGAAGTTGCCAATGTGGTTGACTTTATTAAAAATCAAGTTCTGGGCAATGTTTATTCCGATGACTTTGCAGAGAAGATGAAGAGTTGTGAATCAGATGTAAATGACAATGACAATGATTCTTCTGACTCTAGAGAAGAAGTGGTAGATCCTATTTTTGCGGATGCAGGAAGATTTGTCATTGAAAAAGGCAAGGCATCAGCGAGTATGTTGCAGACCTACTTCAGAATTGGATTTGTACGTGCCAAACGTATTATTTTCCAGTTGACGGAATATGGTGTAATCAGTGAAGAGTTTGATAAGAAACCTTGTAAGATTTTGATTACAATGGAACAGTTTGAACAGTTGCTGGATCAAATCAGTAATGAACAATAGAGATTAAGATATGGAAATGGAGAACTACATGAAGAGTGATATTCAGATTGCCCAAGAGGCAGTAATGGAACCAATTACAAAAGTAGCAGCCAGCATTGGCGTTGGCGAAGATGATTTGGAATTATACGGCAAATACAAAGCAAAACTTAGTGATGATTTTTTGCAGAGTGTTGAACAAAATCCAGATGGCAAATTGATTCTTGTAACTGCAATCAATCCGACTCCTGCAGGAGAAGGTAAAACAACAGTGAGCGTAGGTCTTGGCCAAGCCCTTGGTAAACTTGGTAAGAAGGCGGTTATTGCTCTTCGCGAGCCTTCCTTAGGTCCATGTTTTGGTATCAAAGGCGGAGCCGCTGGCGGCGGCATGAGCCAGGTTGTTCCAATGGAGGATTTAAACCTGCATTTTACGGGTGATTTTCATGCAATTACCACAGCAAACAACCTTTTGGCAGCACTTTTGGACAATCACATTCAGCAGGGCAATGAACTTGGAATTGACACAAGAAGCGTAGTGTTTAAAAGGTGTCTGGATTTGAATGACAGAGTACTTAGAAATATCGTGGTTGGAATGGGCAACAAATTAGATGGTGTTGTCAGAGAAGACCATTTTGTAATCACAGTTGCCAGTGAAGTAATGGCTATTTTGTGTCTAGCAAAGGACATGAAGGATTTGAAAGAAAGATTGGCCCGCATCGTGGTAGCATACGATTTTAATGGCAAGCCAGTTACTGCTGGACAATTAAAAGCAGTAGGTGCAATGGCAGCTCTTTTAAAGGATGCATTAAAGCCTAATATGGTTCAGACTTTAGAGCATACACCTGCCCTTGTTCATGGTGGACCTTTTGCTAATATTGCCCATGGATGTAACTCTGTTCGAGCTACCAAAACTGCTCTTAAAATGGCGGATTATGTTGTGACAGAAGCAGGTTTTGGCGCGGATTTAGGCGCGGAGAAATTCTTTGATATTAAATGTCGTATGGCTGGACTTCATCCAGATGCGGTTGTTTTGGTTGCTACGATTAGAGCACTGAAATACAATGGTGGTGTAGCAAAAGCAGACCTAAATACAGAGAATTTAGAGGCCTTGAAAGCAGGTATTGTAAACTTAGAAAAGCACATTGAAAATATCCATAAGTATGGTGTTCCAGTGGTTGTCACATTGAATAAATTTGTGACAGATACAGAAGCAGAGGTTGAGTTTGTAAAGAAATTCTGTGAAGAAAGAGATTGTGAATTTGCACTGGCAGATGTTTGGGGTGCTGGTGGAGAAGGCGGTATTGCCCTTGCAAACAAGGTATTAGATACCCTTGAAAAGAAAGAATCCAACTTCAAGCCTTTGTATGATGTGGAATTGCCAATCAAAGAAAAGATTTCAATTATTGCCAAAGAAATCTATGGCGCAAAAGGCGTTAATTTCGCACCAGCTGCACTAAAACAGATTAAGACCTTAGAGGACAATGGTTTTGGTCAAACTCCAATTTGTATGGCTAAAACACAGTATTCTTTGTCTGACGATCCTTCTTTACTTGGAAGACCTTCTGATTTTGAGATCACTGTCCGAGAGGTATATGTTTCTGCAGGAGCTGGATTTGTTGTTGCTCTTGCGGGCTCTATCGTCACCATGCCAGGTTTATCTAAGGCTCCAGCGGCTTACAATGTTGACGTAAATGAAGAAGGAAAAATCGTAGGATTGTTCTAAATAAAATTGCTTTGAGGAAGACAGTGCTATATAGCGCTGAAGGTAAAAAACATGACACAGTTAATTGACGGAAAGAAGATTTCGGCAGAAATCAAAGAAGAGTTAAAGGAAAAAGTTGCACAACTCAGGGCTGCTGGTAAAGAAGTTACGCTAGCGGTTATTCAGGTTGGCAACGATCCTGCATCTACAGTCTACGTAGGCAATAAAAAGAAAGCGTGTGAATTTATTGGAATTCGCTCCCTTGCTTATGAATTGCCAGAAGAGACAACAGAAAAAGAATTATTGGATTTGATTACGGAATTAAATCAAAGAGCAGACGTAAATGGCATTCTGGTTCAGTTGCCATTGCCAAAGCATATTGATGAAGACAAAGTAATCAAAGGAATTGATCCTGCAAAGGATGTAGATGGGTTTCATCCACAGAGTGTTGGGGCACTTTGTATTGGACAACCAGGCTTTTTATCCTGTACACCAGCTGGAATTATTCAACTTTTGAAGAGAAGTGGAATTGAAATTGCTGGTAAGCAGTGTGTAGTGATTGGAAGAAGTAATATTGTAGGCAAACCTATGTCTTTGTTGCTTCTTCGTGAGAACGGAACAGTTACAGTTGCACATTCAAAGACTCAGAATTTAAAAGAGATCACAAAGAGAGCGGATATTTTGGTTGTTGCGATTGGCAAACCAAAGTTCCTGACTGCGGATTATGTCAAAGAAGGCGCTGTTGTGATTGATGTAGGAATTCATAGAGATACCCAGAACAAATTGTGTGGAGATGTTGATTTTGAAAGTGTTGCACCTTTGTGTAGTGCGATTACTCCTGTGCCAGGTGGAGTTGGACCTATGACAATTGCAATGCTGATGAACAACTGCGTGGAGTCAGTTTTATGATATGCCCAAAATGTGGTGAAGCCATAGAAGATGGTGCAGTTTACTGCGAACATTGTGGTGAAGAAATTCATATTGTTCCAGATTTTGATATTGATATTGACTTTGCTGCCCAAGTTTTAGCTCGAGAAATGATTGAAAGTGAGCAGAGAATAGCGCAGGAACAAGCGGAAAGGATCGCCTTTCGAAAACGCAAGATCAAGTTTGCCTTATTTGGGGCTGTTGCGCTAGGTATTCTTTTACTTGGCTCTTTGCTTGGTTATTCGATTTATACGAAATCTTATTCTTATCAGATCAAGCAAGCAAACGTAGCGATTCAAAATGAAGACTATAAAGAGGCTGCTGTTTATTTAGAAAAAGCATATGCTTTTGATGAAACTGATATGGATTTGCTCTTGGATTTGGCAGAAAGTTATCTAAGATCAGAGCAGATTGAAAGGTTTGTTGCTTCTTTAGAGAAAGTCATCCTTGAATCAAAGGCAACAGAAGCTCAACAAGTAAAGGCGTATACGAAATTAATTTCTTATTATGATAGTAAGAAAGAGTATGAAGCGATTGTAAAATTGTTGGATGGCTGTAGCATTAGTCAAATATCCATTGAATACCAAAGATATATTGCTTTGGCACCGGAATTTAGTTACCCAGAAGGGGAATATGAATCCATGGTTCCGCTGAAACTTTCTTCTAATACAACAGGAAAGATATATTATACAGTGGATGGAAGTATTCCTAAAGAGCAAGAGGATATGTTATATACAGCCCCTCTTTTCTTAGAAGCTGGAGAACACGTGGTAAGTGCAATATTTGTAAATGAATATGGTATAGTTAGTGATGTGGTTTCTAAAGAGTACATTGTTGAATTAGCTGTACCTGGAGCTCCTGAAGTTTATGTGTCAAGTGGCACCTATAATTCACCTACCATGATTGAAATTCTGGAATTTGATGACATTACGGTGTATTATACAGTTGACGGGACTTTTCCCTCTAATCAGTCGACTTTGTACAAAGGCCCGATACCTATGCCATTAGGAAATAGTGTTTTCCGTTTTGTAGGTTACAATGAAGATGGCGTTGCAGGAGAAGTCACGGAGAGAGAATATTCTCTAGTTTTGGATACAAATTTGACAGTTGATTCTGCTTGCTATGATGTCATTAAAAAAATGATGGATATAGGAAAGATATCGGATACGATAGGAACTGCTGTTGGAGTGGATGGCTGGTATAAATACCAGTTCCAATATCCAATCAGGATAGAAGGACAAGGAGATTTCTATGTGATAGCAGAAGTTCTTCAGGATATTTCAGGAAACAGAGAAAAAACAGGTACTTATTATGGCGTGAATATCGATGATAGAAATATTTATAAGCTATCAAAAGATGAGTCTGGGAATTACCTTTTAGAAGGATTCTGATAAATAATTAGAAAGGTTTGGAATTGAGAGATGTACAAGATTTTGAAAGCGGAAAAATTGGCTGAAAACATTTATCTGATGGATGTTGAGGCAAAAAGGGTTGCGGCTTCTTGCAAACCTGGTCAGTTCGTTATTGTTCGCATGGATGATGAAGGGGAAAGAATTCCACTTACTATCTGTGATTACGATAGTGAAAAAGGAACTGTTACAATTGTATTC
>JAFTKW010000045.1 GCA_017453065.1 Lachnospiraceae bacterium
GACTAGTGCAGACCAAAGAGGCCTTTTGTATGAGGGTAAGGACTATAGAGCATTGGGGGAGATTGTAGACCATGCTCTAATTATGACTTATGAGTGGGGATACACCTATGGACCACCACTTCCTGTTGCACCGCTGAATCAGGTGCGCAGAGTAATTGAGTATGCGGTGACGGAAATAGAACCTGCCAAGATTGATTTGGGGATTCCAAATTATGGTTATGATTGGCCTTTGCCCTATGAAAGGGGAGTAACTGCTGCTACCACTATTGGAAATGTAGAAGCGGTTCGAATCGCACTACAGCAAGGCGTGCCGATTCAGTTTGATGAACTGGCACAGAGTCCTTTTTTTACTTATGGGGTAGCAGGAGTACAGCATGAGGTGTGGTTTGAGGACGTAAGAAGTATTCAAGGCAAATTCAATCTTATCAAGGAGTTTAATCTAGGCGGCTGTGGCTACTGGCAGTTGATGAGGTGGTGGAGAGCCAATTGGGAATTATTTTATAAAAATTTTGAAGTGCTCAGATAAAGCAAAAAATTGTGAAAATATAAACAAGTAAAAAGAAGTCGAAAAAATACAAATTTTATTTAAATTTGTATGTACATTTTCGCTTTGACGTGCTAAAATGAATTAACAAACAAATTCGGACATTGTCTGAAAATAGAAAGCGAAAGAGGAAGTAAAGCTATGTCAAAGGATCAAATCAAAAGAGCGAACCGGGTAGTGTTCCCAGTAATCATTGTGATTATGTTGTATGTTTTGTTTACGTTGGCAGCGTTTGTGGCTGTCGGTGGTGCAGCAGCGATGACAGGTAAAGTCCTGCTACAGCTTGTTGTAACTGCAATTGCAACCATATTTACGATTGTGTTGTTCGTTGCAAAAAAGGACACAGAAATTTGTACATATGGTATGCTGATTTCTGCAACTGTTATGTATGTTGTAATTCGTCTAGTAAACGGCACAGAAGCGACAGGAATGTATTTCTTCCCTATCGTTATAGCTGCCATGGTGTACTGCAATACCAAGATGATTATAAGCATGTGTTGCTGTGCGTTCGTGGCGAATATTGCTCGATTGGTAATAAACATGGACAAAATTGATGGTAGTGATGGAAGTACCATGGTAGTTACTATTTTCATTTGCGTATTGGTTGGTTATTCAGCAATTTTAATTAGTAAACTGATGGTTAAGTTCAATGCTGAAAACGCAGAAGCCTTGATGGAAAATGCGAAGAAGCAGGAAGAAAACAACAAGTTGATGCTGAATGTTGCTAATCAGATCAATGGTTACTTTGACGAAGCTATGGGCATGCTTCACAATCTGGATGAAGGCTTTGCAAACAGCAACGTTGCAATGTCCAATATCGCAGATAGCGTAGAAGGTACAGCGGAAGCAATTCAGGGTCAGGTTACTATCTGTAGTGAAATCCGTGATTACACACAGGAAGCAAATGAAGCTACTAATGAGATGGTTGGTTCTTCACAGACTGCAGTTGCAACTGTAGCAGAAGGTTCCGAGTATGTAATTGAACTTGGCAAACAGGCAGACAATGTAAGTTACTATAGTAAGCAGATGGAAGAAGTAATCGCAGAACTTACTCTTAAAGTGGACAAGGTGCTCGGTTTCGTAGACTCCATCATCAATATTTCTGGTCAGACCAATTTGCTTGCACTCAATGCAAGTATTGAGGCTGCTAGAGCAGGTGAAGCTGGAAGAGGTTTCTCCGTAGTTGCGGAAGAAATTCGTAAACTTTCTGAAGATACTCAGGAAGCATCTACCAACATCACCAATATCATCAAAGAGCTGAATGATGATATGAAGAAAGCAAATACAAGTATTGATAACTCTACTGAGAGTGTTCAGAAACAGAACGAATTGATTGCTAAGACTAAAGAAAAATTCGAAGAGGTTGAAGCGGAAGTTCGCAAACTCTCTGATAAAGTGGATTTGGTACAGCGTGGTTCACAGCAGACTATGGATTCTGCAGACATGATTTACGATCATATTTCACAGCTCTCTGCAACTAGTGAAGAGGTGGCTGCTTCTTCCAACGAAGCATTGGTTGCAACCAATGAGGCGGTGAGAGATTTGGCAAGATGTAAAGAGATTTTCGAGTCTATCTACGAACTTGCAAAACAGTTGACAGCTTTCTAATATTTCTCTAATATTGCTATGAATTTAGGCCTTGCTACGAAAGTGGCAAGGCTTATTTTATGTAAAAATGCAAATATTGCCCAATTTTTTACGATAAAGAAAGCATTTCCTAGGAAGAAAAAAGCAACCGATGAGATGCCCATCCAGATTGGTTAACTGTAAAATGAAATAGTGGGGAACATAGAGGGCAAGACTATGGGGAAATGGAAAGAAAAACTCAATTTAGTTAAGAAGGAATATACGAAAAAAAAGAAGATGGGGCTGTTCTATACCCTTATATTTATATTGCCTCTTGTGGTGGCAGATGGGTTCCTTTTGGGGTTACTTATTCAGAAGGAAAAAAGTGAACAGCTGTACATTGCGCAGAATATAGTTTCCGCTGTAAAGTACGATTTGACCAATACGATACAGGCCGCAGCAGAGAAAGGAAATAGCGTTTATTTAAGTCAGGCTATAAATGATTTTTTGGATTATGACTATCAGTCCACAGTGGATTATTTCGAACGAAAAATGTATTTCAAGGATACGTTGTATGATAGTTTTTTTAGTTCGAGTAATTATATATTAAATATTTATGTGGACAATCCTAGCATTATCAATGGTGACCACTTTCAGAAAATAGAAGTGGCACAGAAGGAAGTTTGGTATCCGTCTTGGGAGGATTCGAAGTACAGTACTTTGTTGATGTGTTATTACGATCCAAGTGACTTTTGGGGGTCTGCGAAGCGAAAGATTTCACTGGTGCGAAAACTGGATTATTTTAAAAATCTAAAGCACACAAAATTTGTCAAAGTAGATATAGATTACAGCAGCATTGTTCGCAAAATGAACAACAGTAATTATGAAGCACTGGTTTATGTTTGCGATAATGGGAAAATCATTTTTACCAATGATGGACATTTGCAATATGCAAAAGATTTTGAAACGATGGATACGTCTTTGCAAATCAGTTACTCAGACACATTGCAGCTTTACGGCAAAGAATTTGAGATTATGGTGGTAAGACCAAACCATACTTTCTTAAACTTTCTTACTCAAAACATATGGTACATTTTGCTAGTTCTGGCAGTAAATATTGTAATTCCAAACATGATAGTGCGAGTTACATATCAGAATAAGTTGGAGAGGCAAGAGAATGACATTGCTAGAAAAAATGCGGAACTTTTGGCTTTGCAGTCTCAGATCAATCCACATTTTTTGTTTAATGTACTAGAGAGCATTCGTATGCATAGTATGTTGAAGGGCGAGGCGGAGACTGCCAAGATGATAGAAAGTTTGGCGCTTCTGGAGAGAGAAAATGTAAATTGGTCTTCTGACCAAGTGTCTATTTCGGAGGAAATGCAGCTTATTGAGGCTTACTTGCAAATACAGAAATATCGATTTGAGGACCGATTAAAGTATACTTTGGAACTGGCAGAAGAATGTGGCAGTTATTTGATTCCAAAGATGACTTTGGTTACTTTTGTGGAGAATGCTTGTGTTCATGGAATGGAAGGCAAAACGGCTGGTGGACACATATATGTGAGAATTTACAAAAAACAGAGCAATCTTTGTCTTGAGATTGAAGACACTGGATGTGGAATGACTGAGGAGATGACCGCGGAGTGGCTTCGCAAAATCAAGCAGTATACCATAAGTGATTTAAAGGTAGAAGAGCATGTGGGTATCATTAATGCAGCCCTGCGTTTAAAGATGCTGACAGATGGACATACAGAGTTTGAAATAGAAAGTGAATTGGGGATTGGTACATTCATTTTGATTAAGGTACCTACAAAGTATTTGAAAAGTGCAAGGGGTGAAGAAAATGAACTTGAAAGTGATGCTGGTCGATGATGAGCCCATTATCACTTGTGGGTTACAAAAATTGATTGACTGGGAGGCGGAAGGATATGAGATTGCCAAAACAGCAATCAATGGTGTGGAAGCAATTGAATATTTGAAAAGCGAACCAGTTGATTTGATCATTACGGATATCCGAATGCCAGAGATGGATGGTTTGGAGATGATTAAGCAGATTCGCGAAAAAGCATTGTCGGATGCCTATATTGTGCTACTCAGTGGATATGGAGATTTTGGATTTGCCAAACAGGCTATAAAGTACGGATGCACAGACTACATATTAAAACCGATTCAGGAGAAAGCTTTGGTGGATAGTCTTAGGTCTGTGGCTGCCAAGAAGCAGATTACAATCAAGAGACAAGAAGACAGAAGACGTCTAAGCAGGATTGATTTGGAAAACAATCTAAGAACTTTGTTGAAAGGGAAAGAAGATCGAATTGCTGCAGAATATGTCAGAAGCAATATGAGATTGAGTGTGCCGATTCATTTTGTACATGTTTCGCTGGATGATATCTCAAGCCTAAAGGAATTGGCGGATGATGAGGTCTATGCATTGAAGAAAAAGCTTTTTGAGGCATGTGCATCCTTTTTGGGAGACAATGCAGATCATTTGCTACATGATATATATGGATTAGAAGAGACGTATGATGTGGGACTGGTTTATTGTGACTATATGGCTTTGGACGAAGGCATCACTATGGAAGAATATCTTTCAAAGATGCAGGCGTACATGGAAGTATATCACCCGGACTTAAAGGTCTCTCTGCTGGTAGGCAAAGGGGTTTCGGGTATTAACAAGTTATCCAATTCCTACAGTTCTGCTTGCGCTCTTAGGACCCTGAAAGGATTCAAGGAACGCAAACGTGTCTATTACTACGAGGATGAAGTGCAGGCAAATTCTGGAAGAGTCATGATTTGCAAAAAGAGTCTGGATCGTCTCATTGTAGCGATTGAGCAGAATAAAGAAGCAGATATTGTAGACAGTGTGAACAGCTTTTTTGCGGAAATGGAATCTACTGGTACAGACAGCAAGACGGTTTCAATGAATGTAAATTACCTGTTGTTCCAGTTGATTCATTTG
>JAFTKW010000005.1 GCA_017453065.1 Lachnospiraceae bacterium
ATTAGTATAAATAACTGTTTTCTATCAAAGTTTTTCTTTTTCATGTTGTATCGCTCCTATGTTATTTACTACAATATGCATTGTATTTTATTTATGTAATCAATTGATAAATAAAAATCATTCTAGTGTGCATATCATATACGTAACTGATAATCACCTATTATCTATCAAAAAGAATTTTGGTGCATGTTTTTCAAAAATATAAAAATTTTATAGTTTCGAAAGCGGCGGTGAAGGCAAGTGTTTTGTGGTTCACCGCCGTTTTAGCGATTAGTATTTTGAAAAGCGCATAAAGTATTTGAAAAAAGGAATACTTTATGATAAAATTAAAATAGAAATTTTAAAAAACGCACAAAGTATTGGGAAAAGCAAATACTTTGTGCAAAAATCAAAATGAGAGGCAATGTGAAATGAAGCACTATGAAAATTTGCTGGAAAAGGGATATTTTACGAGAGAACAATTGATAGAAATTGTAGGAACAGCAGGGGCCGCAAATAGTATTATTTATGATTATCAGACGAAAGGTTTTATTGAAAAAGTAAAAAGAGATTTTTATGTGGTAATCAGCTTGGAGACAAAACAGCCGGTTCTCTCTCGCTATCAGATAGGCTCGAATTTGTTTGCTGATGCCTGTATCACGCATCATAGTGCCTTTGAGGTATATGGATACGGAAGTCAAGTTTTCTATGAATGTTTTGTGGCAACTGATAAGAGATTTTCGGATTTCGAATATGATGGGGTAGTGTATCGCCGAGTAGAACGTAAGCCTGATATAGAGGTGACTCGGCAAGGAAATATGTGTATTACATCTATGGAACAGACAGTGATGGATAGCATTCGGGATTTTGAAAAGATAGCAGGGTTGGAAGAAGTAATACGATGCATGATGTTGGTTCCGGGATTGAATGAGCAGAAGGTTCTATCATGCCTTGCCAGAAATGATAACGGATTTTTGTATCAAAAGTGTGGATATATTTTCGAGGAACTGAACGAGGAATTTCATTTTTCGATTGAATTTTTTGCAGAGTGTGAGGCACATTCTTCGGATGCAAGAAAGTATTTGATGAAGGAATCACAGAATACTGTGTATTGTGAACGATGGAAACTTTATGTGCCGCCATCATTAAAAGGACTAATAGATAAAGGGGTAGGGGATTATGATGCAATTGGATAGATTGACACTCGGTAGGGTGGCAAAAGAATTAGGCTTTGTAAGAGATACATTGGAGAAGGTTTGCCGTTTGGCGGATGTGCTTAAGTTTATGGAATCGGATGAACTTTTGTCAGAGGCGATTGCCCTAAAGGGCGGAACAGCTATCAATCTTACTATTTTTGATTTGCCGAGATTATCTGTGGATATTGATTTGGATTATTGCAGAAGTATTGATAGAGAGAAAATGCTTGTAGACAGAGATATTATTACAGACAAAATTAGCAAGTATATGAATGCAAGCGGATATACGTTGAGCCCTAAATCAAAGAACTATCATGCTTTGGATTCTTTCGTGTACGAATATATAAATTGTGGTGGAAAAGTGATAAGCATTAAAAAAGCAACAGCGAAAAACGGACTTCTCTATAGAAAAAAACGATTTAATATGTTATAGTACTTGATAGAAGGAAGAACATCAATTAGATAGGAAAAAACAAATATGGAAATTGAAATAACTACTATGTGCGCCGTTGTAAATGAAGGAAAA
This sequence comes from Lachnospiraceae bacterium, assembly GCA_017453065.1. Lineage (GTDB taxonomy): Bacteria > Bacillota > Clostridia > Lachnospirales > Lachnospiraceae > Acetatifactor. Next base: position 1,702 of record JAFTKW010000005.1, read on the forward strand.
GTTCTTATGATTAATCGAAAGAGAAACTGGAAAGGGTGGGCTTTCTTAGGCGGGCATTTGGAAGCTGGAGAAAGTGTGGAGATGTGCGTAAAAAGAGAAATATACGAGGAAGCAGGGATACAAATAAGAGCCCCACGGTTTGTAGGTATAACAAATATATATAACCCAGAATTATTAAAAAGGCATATTATATTTAACTATGTGACAAGTTCATTTGAAGGATGCTTGAAAGAACAGTGTGAAGAGGGAGAGATAAGTTGGATAAATATTGATTCTATAGAAATGCAACAATTAGCAGAGGGAATGGAATATCGCTTGCCTCTTTTTTTTACCAATAAGTATTCTGAACTATATATAGAGTGGAAAGAAGACTGTGGATATACCAAAGTGGAATATATTTAAGAAAATAGAGGTATAAATATGGGGAAGAATTATCGAAAAGAGCTTGATTCATTATCAGAAATTTATAGAAAGGCTATATGTTGTGATTGTGAAATAATCTCAAATTTTATAAATAAATACTGCCAAAAGACTTTTCTGGCAATCGGTTCAGGTGGGTCTTTTTCTGTTGCTAAAATATTTGAGTATATGTGTACAATTTCAGGCAGAATGAGTAAGAGTATTACTCCATTAGAATTAGGACATTATAGTGACCAATTAAAGCAGAACGTTGCGGTATTATTTACCGCAGGTGGGAGCAATAATGATTCTCGCAATGCTTATACATATGTAAGTAATTATGAGATGGAGGGGATTTTAACATGTTGTATGAAGCAGAATTCTCCAATCAAGAAAATGCAAAAAGAAAATTTGCATAATTATTTCTTTGAGTATCAGATGCCAGTTGCCAAAGATGGTTATTTGGCGGTAGAATCGATGATTTCCTTCTTGACTATATTGTCTAATGCCTTTTGGAAAGCAACAAGAAATTCTTTTTTCAAGATATCGGAGGATGACGATTGGTTAAATCGTAAGATAGATATAGATATACTGAACCGAGTCTTACAAAAGCAAAGTATCATTGTTTTACATGGTGGCATTACCACTCCGGCTGCTGTAGACTTGGAATCAAAATTTAGTGAAACTTCTTTGGGAAATATTCAATTAGTGGATTTTCGTAATTTTGCACATGGACGTCACTTTTGGCTGAGTGATAGGGAGGATAGTACAGGGATTATAGCCTTAGTATCTTCCAAGGAACAAAAAATAGCAAAGCAAACGTTACAAGTTGTACCAGAAAGTATTCCTATCTTTAGTGTGGATATTGATGATAGTACCATTATGGGACTTTTTGAAGCTTTTCATTTTATTTTCGAAATAGTATATCAAGCCGGAATGCTAAGGGGAATTGATCCAGGGAAACCTAAAGTGCCAGATTTTGGAAGAAAAATGTACCATATAAATTATAGTATGGGTAATAAAAGAAACGATGTCGTTTTATGTGCCGCAGAGAGGAAAAAAGCTGTAGGCATGAATAGTTGTATGGCAGAATATTTCGAGCAAGGAAAAGAAAACTATAAAAGACTTAAAAGGAATAGCTTTCGTGGAATTATATTTGATTATGACGGGACATTGCATAATAAAGAAAAGTATACATCGACAGAAAGTGCAATTTTTGACCGGATTAATGAATTCTTGGCAGCAGGTATTCAGATTGGCATAGCAACTGGCAGAGGACAATCCGTAAGAAGAGAATTGCAAAAAGTAATAGAAGAACAGTATTGGAAGGATGTAGTGATTGCGTATTATAATGGTGGATGCATTGGAACATTGGATGATAACATGCAACCAGATAAAAAGTCGAAAGGTTTTCCGATTGAATTTGAAGAAATTAAAGTTTTTTTGGAAACATCAATTCCAAAAGAAACACTAAAAGTGGATGGCATTAAGGACAGAAATCCTTTTCAACTTACAATTATTAATGATAACGACGAAAGAGGAAAAGCTTGTTTAGAAGTAATCAAAGAATTTGTTAGACAAAAATCAACTGTAAAGATATTAGAATCGAGTCATTCTATAGATATCATACCATTAAAGAGCAGCAAGAATAATATTTTTAGTTGGGGACTATGGAAGCAGTACAATGAAGATGACTTCTTGCGATTTGGTGATGCGGGGCACTTTGGCGGAAATGATTATGAATTATTGCAGAGTATTTATGGGATAAGTGTTGATAGTATATCAACATCGCCAAAGTATTGTTGGAATTATGCAAAACAAGGGATGCGTAATTTAGAAGCAACCTTATATTATCTATCGGAAAGGCTTGAAATTACTCAGGATGGAATAAAGTGGAGATAAAGCATGAAAGATGAATTGGCGCAGGCAATACTAAAAGATGAGATGCATAATTGGAAAATCGTCGAAACCGTTTCAGAAATAAAAAATATACAGATTATTTCAGAAATAAAATATGATGATTATCAGCAATATACCCAAGGAATGAGATATATTGAAAGTATTGCCTTGTGGTTACGTCAATTTGATACCCCAGAAGAAAAGCAATTAGCATATGAATTTGTAAAAAATCAGCTTATATACATATCAGAAGAAGAAATGCGTCAACTGGTGATGTATGTGTTCCCATTAAAAATGAAAAAATATCTCTTGGACAAGACAAGGAAATTTTGTGATAAAAAGGAGATAAAAAGTGTAGAAGAGCGTAAAGGTATATATAGCTATTTTCGTAGAAGTAGTCTTTTTTTGGGATTGAGTGATGGAGCGCATATGGATTTTTTTAGACGACAGAATCCGGAACTAAGCAATGAACAAGTATTTGTACATTACGATTTTTCACAAGCAAAGGCAGATGACATGCGCAAAGAATTCTGCGATGATGAACAAGTAAAAAAAATACAGAATAGCTATGCGGAGTTAGAAGGCAAAGATTTTAGTACCTTTTTCTTGATTGATGATTTTACTGGGAGCGGTAGAAGTTTTATTCGACGGGATGATAGTGGGTGGCACGGAAAAATTAACAAATTTATTGAGTTATTGGAAAGAGACAATTTTGATTATAAAAGTGCAGATATACATGTAATTCTGTATATATCAACCGAAAAATCTCTGGGATATATAAAAAAACAACTAGAAAGTTATGTGGCAGAAAAAGAATTGCAAGCGATTACAGTTGAAGCAGTACAAATTGTAGAACCAATTGAATTAGAAGGACAAAAAGAGTTGCTGAAATTACTGGAAAGTAATTATCAAAAATATATAGATTTAGGTTATAAAAGTTATGAAGATAAACACTTTAAAAAAGGAGATGGGAAATATCCGTATCTTGGTTTTGCAGATTGCTCGTTACCTTTGATTTTATCACATAACACACCTAATAACTCGTTACCTGTATTATGGTATTCTTGGGGAGAGCAGGTAAATGCTTTATTTCCTAGAGTGACGCGGCATAAGGAGATGTAGAAGATGGTTTGGAAAAATCCTTTTTTAGCAAAAAATACAGAACAGCAATCGGATTTTTTAACTTTATTTGAAAGTGCCGTATTGCAGATGATAGAAGATAAAAACTTTTCGGGTGTGAGTTATGTGTCCAGTACTCCAGGGGCGGGAAAAACCTCTTTGTTTCGGGCGTTTTCTAACGATATATTAGGCAGAACTGCAGAAAAAGAACAGAAAGAAGATAACAAGGAATATTTTGATTATATGAAAAAACTGGGGGTTATTCGAAACGATAAAATACTACTATTTAGTGGATATTTATCGTGCGCTCGTAGTTATAGTATAATAGAGGAGATGTTCCAAAATGGAAGACGTAAACAAGTTTTTTTTGCTTTGTTAAATTATCGAATTGCAATATCTTTTATGCGTGGAATTGAGAAGGTGTTTGATTGGTCCTTGGAAGATTATGAAAAAGTTACATTTTTAAATTTACCGGAAGAAATGGAAGCGGAATCAGAGTACTTTAAAAATGGAAGGACTGTATATGACTGGGCCTGTAACGGAGAACGAGAATTGTGCAGGTATTTAGATAGTGATAGATCTGAGAGAATAGCGCTTTCGTTTATTCATACTACACTTTTGATTTTGAAGTTATTTGAACCAAGTAATATCTTAATTAATGAAGAACAATATTTTGAAAAATCGCTAATGATTTTTGATGATTTTCACAAATTGGCAGAAAACCAGAGAAGATATATGTCTGAAGCAGTGTTGACTCTAAAGACGAATACGGGTGTATGGTTTGGACAAAGATTAGAAGGCGTTGAGAGTGCACAAGTAATTTCAATGGATGGTAGTTTAGATAGAGATTATCATCTGAATATTGTAATAGATAATTATTGGGCAGAAAAATACGCAGCCTTTTATTCAATGATAGGGAGGATTGCAGATCGAAGAGTTAAAGAGGCACAAATAAATGCACTTTCAAATTTTTCGGATTGCATTTCAGAAGAGATAGATTTAAAGGCTTATACTAAAAATTTGAAAAAGTTTTGTGCGGACATTTATGCGTATTTGGTAAATAATTTCGAAACAAAACTGAAATATTCAGAGATATTGTCATACTTAAAAGAGAATGAGCAAATGAATGCTATGGAGAAAGCGGTTTGGTATGAATGTATTATGATAATGGAGCGAAGAGAACAAAGCGGTCAACTTTCGTTTTTTCTTGGGGAGATAAAATCTTTGGAATCCTTTCGAAATTTTGTATCTTTGAATGAAAAAGGAGCTAGATTTTATGTGTGCCATAAATGTAAAATTCCGTTTTATTATGGAATAAGTAATTTACAGATACTTTCTTCTTGTAATGTCCAACAATTTCTTGTGTTTGCAGGTGCCTATTTTGACAGTTGTCGTATTAAGTCACTCGGGAATTATAAAAGACGGAAAAAAATTGCTTTATCGCCAGAAGAACAAATGGAAACAATAAGCAATATTGTGAAACAACGCTGGGATGACATGGATTTTAGGTATTCAAATATTGAGACGATAAAACTGTTTTTAAATAATATTGGTAAATTAGGTCAAGATGCTAGAGATTTAGGTAAAAATTCTTATGAAGGAGGGGCATATACAGGAATTGCAATCAATAAGCAGGAATTGAAACAAAATTTGCACAATCCAGAGTATCAATTACTAATCGAAGTGCTGGGAGCGTGTATTTCTTCACGGTATTTGGAAAGAAGAGAAGGCAAAAAGAGCGGTGAAATAACGTTATATTTGAACAGATGGTTATGTGTTTACTATGAGTTGCCATTGGCATATGGAGGTTTTAAACGTTGTACATTGAATAAACTTTTGAAAATGTGTCAACAGACGGATGTTGTGGAGGATGGACAACTGGAATTAAGTTTAGGGGGAAGAGAATAATGTTTTCATTTGAAAATTGTCTTTTTATTGAAGGAGAAGATGAAATAAGAGCGCATTTCGAAGGTGAAAATGAGACGTTATTAATTGCAGGAAAGGGATTTGATCCCCGCGCGACGAAAGGTTTAGAGTGTATTCAAAATGTTGTAAAACAATTGAGTGTCTGCATAATCGATTATGAAGATAAGGGAATTAGAGAGAATAAACTACATGAGTCTCGTAGCGAAGAAAATATGAAGCGTATAGAGCAGATATGTAAGAATAAAAAATTGTTTTATAGAAAAGTTCCGCAATATTCGAAACAGAATAGCTCGAAGGTCCTTGTTATCTCAGAAAGCGTGAGAGAAGCATTTAATGGTGAAAGTATTCAACAGTATAAGAATATTATTATAGATATTAGTGCTATGCCTAGAGCAGTTGTATTTAGCTTGATAAAAAGAGTACTAAAAATTAAGAGTGAATGTCAAAAAGTATATATTGTTGTTTGTGAGAATAGTGAATGGGATGAGAAAATCAATCCGGTGATAGTGGAAGAATCGGCAGAGTATTTGCAGGGTTTTAATACTTTTTCGATGTCTCAAGATAATTCAATTGAACAAACAATATGGATTCCGATGTTGGGGATGAATGAAGAGAATGCATTTCAAATTATTTATAATTTTTTGGATCCTGTAGAAATATGTCCAGTAGTACCTTTTCCTTCAACGGATATTCACCGAGGAGAAGCTATTCTTCGATCATATGGTGAGGAATTGTTTAGAGTTCATAACATTGATAAAAGAAATATTATCTATGTGCCGGAAAATCATCCGGTACTTATTTATCAGAAGTTATATGATACTGTTCGCTATTATGAGAAAGCCTTAGCGAGAGAAGTACATAGTGGGAATGGGTATAAGTATGCCTTTTCATCGCAATCAAGTAAATTGATTGATTTAGGAATGTTGCTTGCAATTTTATGTTTGGAGGAACAGTCGATCAAAGTGGGTATAGTAGTTGTTGAGAATCAGGGATATTCTTCGAATGAAGAGTATTCTGAGAAGAATAACAAGATGTATTGTTTGTGTATAAATGATGAAATATTTGGTTGGTGAGTGATATATGGAAACAATAAAAGTTTTAGGTGTAGGTTTTTCTTGTGTGGATATAGTAAAAATGATAGAACATTCATTTGTTAGTTTTGGTGGCACTACGGGTAATGTTATAACAATATTATCACAATTGGGTTATGAAACACGACTTTTGACGGCGGACTATTCTGGTGAACTTGGGGATTGGTATAAAAGGGCATTGGAAATAAGGAATATAACCCCTATATATTTTCAAAAAAGTAATAAGAGAATTTCAGTGGTTGTAGAAGAGGTTAACTCAACCAATGGTACTCATTTTTTTAGAACGACATGTCCTCGTTGTGGAAATAGTTTGATTAATGTTATCTTGCCATCTGTAGAAAAAGTAGTGGGATTTAGGTCACAAATGGAATATTGCAATTTACTATTTTTTGATCGTTTTTCGGCAGGAATAAATTTTTTGGCAAATGCAAACGTAGATGGGTGGAATGTTTATGAGCCGAATGCATTTCGGATGTATGGGAATTTGTTAAACGGTTGTCGAGCAGCTGACATTATTAAGTTTTCTGCAGAAAGAATTCCGGACAGAGTTTGTAATCAATTACTTCTTGATTTAGAGAGTTCTATGCCCCAAATTGTTATAGTAACTATGGGGAAAGATGGTTTGAGATTTTGTGTAAAAAAGGATAAGGAGTGGGGCGCATGGAATTATCTTTCAAGTAGGAGTAGTGAAAATGTGGTGGATACAGCTGGTGCGGGTGATTGGTTAACAGCTGGATTTCTCCATGGGCTATTGTCAGAATATCCAGTGAAGCAAAGGATCCCAGAGGAAAAAGTAATAGAAAAATTGCAAAGAGCGCAGACGTTGGCTACAGTAGCATGTAGCTATATGGGAGCACAAGGTATATTGAAAGATTCGAATGGAATTGACCTTTTGAGAACAATTACAAAATGCAATTTTTGGAGAATTCAGGATTCAGATATCGACGATCAATTAAAGTGTTTAGTGTGTGGTAGTACGGGGATAGGAAAATGATATTTTTGTACTTATAGTGAAAAGAGTATGTGGCAAGTACCAGGTTGATGAATTAAAATACTAGTTGTTTATTCATTAAGTAAACTAAAATAGAATTTTGTAAAAGCGGAGTTAATAGATGAGGGAGGAGGATGATTTCTTGGACTGATTAACATGCTAATCCAAGACGTTTGCGATACTTGATTGGACTCAGATAATTAAGAGATTCCTCCGTATATTTGGCTCTTTTCTTTGGCATAAGTTGCTCCTTTCATTTCGAAATGAGTCCAACTTTATGTCCGCACCTCATCGTGACCAAAAGTGTCCTTTTCATTCTCTTAACCAATATTCGGGTTTTAGGGGGCACCCTAAAGTGAACAGCCTAGCTGTTCAGCGGTACTGTCGCGTAAAGTTTATGCAACTTTAGGCGTATCCTGTTTATTTCGCAGTCCAATTACGTTGGACAAATTCCAAAGTTCGAGACTGTGGACAGAATGGCTGGAAACCTTGATTTTACTAGGTTTTTCAATCCAACGATTTTGAAATATGTCCAGTGGCGCCGGATTCCGGTCGGAGACGTTAATCAAGGCAGTCTCACTTTTTGAGACTCTTTTTCCAGAGGCTCTGGAATCATAGAAAGTGTCACTTGCAACAAGAGAATACACGCGAATATGTATGAATCAAAAGTCATCAGCAGAAATGTTGGTGACTTTTGCATTTCACTCTAAATTTTTTTGTCAGATTTTTTTCGTCAGCTTTTTTTGACTCCAAGTAATAACTGACAGGAGAAAAAGTTGAGGAAAATTTTATCAAATTTTTGCAATCAGCTTTTTTTGACCCTAAGTACTAAGCAGAAGGAGGTAAAGAAAATGCAAAAGCGATGGTTAGAACATTTTTGTAAGTACAGACATATTTGTGAGTTCCTTGGCAATGAGGGCAAGGAGAAAGAGGAAATCAAAGAGTATCTGATACAGGAGTTGGGGCTGCCGGAGGCAACTGCCCGGTATCAGATGCAGAGGGCATTGGAGGATGAGGATGGAATCGTCAAAAGTTTCGGTTGGAAATTCTATTTGGACGAAGAGAAGTTCAAAGCGGTTATAGAGGATTTGCGTTCCATCTATCCTATCAGGTTAAAGCCTTATCCATATCCGCCCAAGGAGGAAACAGAGGCAAGGGATGGATTGATGGAGATGAAACGGAAATGTGCAGCCCTTGAGCTGAAGTATGAGTTGCTCCGTTATCATTATTTAGAAACACAGGCATGGTATTATGATGCAAAGTCGGACTTGGCAGAGGCGCAAGGTAACGGAACGGAATCGTGTAGGTATTTCGATAAGATGGATGAACTGTTGGGACAGGCAATTAAGTTAAAACAGCAACTGGAAGAGAGAGGAGTGAAGGTGGATTGATGACGGATAAGATTGATAAAAAGGCATTACTCAATGTAAAAGAAATGTGTGAGTATTTGGGGATCGGTCAGACCAAGGCGAGAGAACTCCTTGCTGATCCGAAAAACAGTTTTACCGTCCGTATCGGTAACAGACTATATGCACACAAAGGAAGGCTGGATACATGGCTACTGAATCAAATTTTATAAGTGAAAAATGTGTCGTTTATGTATTTGCGATATATACCAAACGACACGCTGAAATGGTTGAAAAATTCAAGGTTTTATGGTAATATAGATGGGATATTTGATGTTTCCTTATCTAAGCTACAGCCTAGAAAGGAGGCACAAATGGGGAAATCCCTTAATGGTAAAGAATTAGGAAAAGGAATTTCACAGAGGAAGGATGGTCTGTATCAGGCACGTTTCGTAAATCGCTTCGGTAAAAGAGAGACGATTTATGCGAAAACGTTGAACGAGATTCGACATCAATTAAGGACAGAGCAGTACGAAGACGAGAAGATGCTTAATGTCATAAGCAAGGAAATGACTCTGGATGAATGGTATGAGATTTGGATGAATACCTGTAAGAAGAATTGCAGAAGCTCTACAAAAGAGACGTATGCAGGTCATTACAGAAGAATCCAAAAGGAGCTAGGTTGGATAAAACTGACCAACCTAAATCTCATCGTATTACAGCAGGTGTTCAACGAACTTCGAAGTGACAATGAGCGTAAGAACTCTAAAAAGATTTTGGCAGATATGTTGGAGAAAGCCATTGATGCAGAATTGCTAATCAAGAACGTGGCGAAGCAAATCAACACCAAGGTTAGTAAAGAGGATAAAAAAGAGCGTCGTGTACTTACGGTTAAAGAAACGGAACTTTTTCTAAAGCAGGCAGAATCGAGTATTTATTACAATCTTTTTGTCGTAGCGTTAGAGACAGGACTTCGTATCGGAGAATTGATGGCATTGACTTGGTCAGATATAGACTTGAAAAAGAAAGTGTTGTATGTGCGGCATACATTGTGCTATTTTCGTAAGGATGGAAAATACACCTTTGAAATGCACGACACCAAGACGAAGAACGGTAGAAGAACGATTCCGCTTACACAAAAAGCCTATGAGGCTTTGCGGAAACAGAAGGTTCAGAAACTGGAAATCGAATTGAAAGGCAGAAAGGCTCCTGAAGGATACGAGGATTTAGTGTTTGTAACTAGGAATAACAGACCGATACAGCAGTTTATCGTACAGGAAGGAATCGAAGCCTGTGTTCGCAACATACAAAAACAACATCCGGAGTTTGAGAAGTTCTCACCACATTGTTTTCGCCACACTTTTGCTACAAGAGCAATTGAAAACGGAATGCAGCCAAAAACTTTGCAAAAGATATTAGGGCATGGTTCTTTGCAGATGACGATGGATTTGTATTGTCATGTGACAGATGATACCTTGTTCGAGGCGATGAGGTTGATGGAAAAGGCAGTGTGATGGCAGTACGAGCATGCACCTCGAAAGCGAAGCTTTCTCGGTCACGGCTGTCGCCGTATATGTCTAAGCTTGAATATGTCCTTATGTGTGCGAGCACCCAACGGACAATTCAATCTTATCCATGCATGGCTCGTAGCTAGCGTGAATGGTGTAAAAATGGTGTAGTAACACATTTTTTAGAAAAGAGAAAACGGCGAAAAGCCCGTAAATACAGGAGGTTTAAACAATATGGAAGCTTACAAGCAGGAATTTATTGAGTTTATGATAGACAGCCAGGTGCTGAAATTTGGCGATTTTACTTTGAAGAGTGGACGTAAGAGCCCATTCTTTATGAATGCAGGTGGATATGTGACCGGTTCACAGCTTAAGAAACTTGGTGAATACTATGCCAAAGCAATTCACGACCAGTACGGAGATGATTTTGACGTGCTCTTTGGACCAGCCTACAAGGGTATTCCAATCAGCGTTGTGACAGCAATCGCTTTTAGCGAGTTGTACGGCAAAGAAATTCGTTACTGCTCCGACCGCAAAGAAGAAAAAGACCATGGCGCAGACAAGGGAAGTTTCCTTGGAAGTAAGCTGAAAGATGGCGACAGAGTGGTAATGATTGAAGACGTAACCACATCTGGCAAATCCATGGAAGAGACTGTTCCAAAGGTAAGAGGGGCAGCAGATGTAGAAATTATCGGTCTGATGGTTTCCTTGAACCGTATGGAAGTTGGCCTTGGCGGACAAAAGAGTGCTTTGGATGAAATCAAAGAAACCTATGGCTTTGATGCACATGCGATTGTAGATATGGCAGAGGTGACAGAGTACCTCTACAACAGACCATACAAAGGACAGGTATACATCGACGATACTTTAAAAGCAGCTATAGATGCATACTATGAGCAGTATGGCGTGAAGTAATCTGCAAGATATAGGAGATTTGGTATGGAAAGAGTTTTTAAAACTATGAGAGGGACTGGAGCCCTGAATATTGCATTGGGTGTAGTTGTATTGGTAGTTGGAGTTGCATCTGGAGTGTTGCTCATTATTGGTGGTGCAAAACTTTTAGGAGACAAATCCAAGATTCTGTTTTAAACAAAAGTGGGCACTGTGCGAAATGCACAGGTGCCCTTTTTCCATTTCTAGCAGTCGTGCTAATAGAAATGAAAAGGGTAGATGTACACGCCAAATCAAGTGTCAATGTTGAGAGGATATAGGGATGAAACGTCATAAAGGGTATATATTTACAAACAGAAGACATTCACAAAAGGCAATTATGTCCACTATTTTGGGAGTGATTAGCACAGCATCCATGCTGGTGGTCATATACCTAAGCTTTTTGCTCAAAGGACAGGCACCTGCTTCCTACGGACTGACAGGCCTTCTGGCACTGGTCATGTCTTTCGTGGGATTGGTTTTAGGCATCAAGACAGTGCTGGAGCGAGAAAGATTCAAACTGTTTCCGATTTTGGGAATTGTGTTTAATTTAGCAGCCATTGCGATAGTGGCATTTATATTTTATTTGGGCGTATATGCCTAAGGAGGAACTATGGAGAATTTAGATTTTTTGATGGAAAGATATGACTTGGCCAAGGGACGACTTGCAGAAATTGCACAGGAAGACTTTGCAGACCAGGCCTTGAAGGGATATTTTGGCCAGTGTGTGGATTGGCTTGAACTCATGTGCACTAATTACGAAAGATTGCAGCAGGGACTTTATGAGACGGAAGGATTAGAGACCCTAAAGCAGTGGAACCATGAGATGTATGAAGACATCATGGTGGAAAACTACGACCACAGTTATGCCAACCCAGACTATGCAGTGAGCGTCCTTGGAGAGGAAATGGGTCAGCTACTTTGTGTTATTTATACGGAACTTCGTAGCCTGATTGTTCCAGTGTTTGCCAAGGATTTGGAGATGCTGGTTATATACATGGAACTGTTTATAGAGATTTATCACAGTTTCGAAGATGCTATGGCAGAGACAGGTAAACTTCCTGACAAAGAGACTATCCGCCAGATTTTCTATTGGTTTGTCAGTGACTATGCAGACATTGCAGCAGAGAGAGCGGTGGCGGCTCAGGTGGACCCTTCGGTGGGATATGGAAGAGACATTGTGATGAACAGTGATTTGTCTGATCCACGTTATTTGTTCCGCTATGGCTCCCATGTGTCCGATAATGAGATTCGTATGTCTCAGTATTTAAACAGTCTCCCATCAGAGCGCATTAAACTGATGGCAGACACCTATACAGAGGGCTATCGCATTGGTTTTGAAATGACAGGCAAGGACCTTAGCAAAAAGAAGACTGCCACTGTGATATTCCCAATTGGCTTTGAGGCCATGGTGCGTCAAGCGGTGCTCAACTTGGAGGCCATTGGTCTTCAGGCTTTGATGGGAAGAGGCGTGATGAGCTTACTTCAGGGTAGTGTAGGCGGTTTCTTTGGAAATGATCCTAACGAGCAGTATGGCTTTGACCACAAAGATGATATTGCTCTTGTGTTTGACAAAGCGTTGATTCAGCGCAAACTGGAAGTGCGTAAAAACGCTTTTGAGGAGAACAAAAAGTGGGCAGCATATCTGGCAGGCCCAGCGGTAATCGAGACTTTTGGTAAGGAGCCATTCAGCCCAGTGCCAAAGGCTAACGCTTGCAAGTTGTCCAGTCAGCAGCAGGCTATGCAGGTAGAGTTTAGAAGTCAGTCCATGATGCTTCAGATGCAGTATATCAATCCAGAGGAGAGAAGCTTTACTATCATCGCATTCCCAGATACACACATCGGAGAGCAGTTTGAAACCATTTTTGATGAAGTCATTGGTCTGAACACCTTGGATTACAAATTGTACCAGGGAATTCAGCAGACCATTATAGATGCTTTAGATACTGCACAGACTGTGCGCATCAAGGGCATGAATGGCAATCACACAGATTTGACCGTTGCCATGTATGAGATGAAGGACCCAAGCAAGGAGACTATCTTTGAAAACTGCGTGGCAGATGTAAATATTCCAGTAGGTGAAGTGTTCACTTCTCCTAAGTTGAAAGGTACCAATGGTGTGCTTCATGTAACCAAGGTATTCCTTCATGGCTTCGAATACAGAGATTTGGATATCCAGTTTGTGGATGGTATGATTGGCGAATACTCCTGCTCTAACTTTGCGGATGCGGCAGAAGGAAAGAAATACATCAAAGAGAATATCTTGGCAAACCATGACACACTCCCAATGGGCGAGTTTGCTATCGGCACCAATACTACTGCCTATGTGGTAGGAAGAAAGTATGATATTGCAGCCAAACTTCCTATCCTCATTGCAGAGAAGACAGGTCCTCACTTTGCAGTGGGTGATACCTGCTATTCCCACGAGGAAGAATTGGTGACCTACAATCCAGATGGAAAACAGATTGTGGCAAGAGAAAATGAAGTTTCTGCACTAAGAAAGACAGATCCAGCCAAGGCTTACTTGAACTGTCACACCGATATCACCATTCCTTATGATGAACTTGGTGAACTGACAGCAGTTAGAGCAGATGGAAGTGAGATTTGCATCATCAAAGAGGGCAGATTTGTGCTTCCTGGATGCGAGCAGTTGAACCTTCCTTTGGAAAATAACTAAAATAATTGACCCTTTTTGGTGGTTTTTGTGCAATCCTATAGAATTTTAGAAAAAGCCAATTTAAGATTGCGAACAAAGTAGATTTTTAGTAAACTATATTTGGATATTTATGTCGTAAAAAAGTGAATTTGGAGGATTTATAATGGCACAGGTTGGTATTGTAATGGGCAGTGATTCTGATATGCCTGTTATGGCGAAAGCTGCAGATATTTTGGAGGAATTAGGCGTTTCTTACGAGATGACAATTATCTCCGCTCACAGAGAGCCAGATGTTTTCTTTGAGTATGCAAAGACAGCAGAGGACAAGGGATTTAAAGTGATTATTGCAGGAGCAGGTATGGCAGCTCATCTGCCAGGTATGTGTGCAGCAATTTTCCCTATGCCAGTTATCGGTATTCCAATGCACACCACATCTTTAGGCGGAAGAGATTCCCTTTATTCCATCGTGCAGATGCCTTCTGGAATTCCAGTGGCAACCGTAGCGATTAACGGTGGTGCCAATGCAGGACTTTTGGCAGCCAAAATTTTGGCTACATCAGATGCAGACCTTTTGGCAAAACTGAAAAGTTATTCTCAGAACCTGAAAGAACAGGTGCAGGCAAAGGATGCGCGTCTTCAGGAAGTAGGCTACAAGAACTACTAGAAGTAGGATATATTTACCAAATTCAAAGATAAAGAGGAGATATGAAAAATGGATTACAAGAAAGCTGGCGTTGATATTGAAGCAGGCTACAAATCAGTGGAACTTATGAAAAAGCATGTGAAAGAGACGATGAGACCTGAAGTACTTGGTGGTCTTGGCGGTTTCTCTGGTGCATTTTCTTTAAACGCAATCAAGAACATGGAAGATCCTGTTCTTTTGTCTGGTACAGATGGTTGTGGAACCAAAGTTAAATTGGCATTTTTGATGGACAAACATGATACCATCGGTATCGATGCAGTAGCTATGTGCGTAAACGATGTTGCATGTGCTGGCGGTGAACCATTGTTCTTTTTGGACTACATTGCATGTGGCAAGAACTACCCAGAAAAAATTGCTACCATCGTTAAGGGCGTTGCAGAAGGATGTAAGCAGTCTGGCGCAGCACTTATTGGTGGCGAAACAGCAGAACATCCAGGACTTATGCCAGAGGATGAATACGATTTGGCTGGTTTTGCAGTTGGCGTAGTTGATAGAAAAGATTTGATCACAGGTGAAAATATTGCTGACGGTGATGTGCTGGTTGGTATCGCTTCTTCTGGTGTACACAGCAATGGTTTCTCTTTGGTTAGAAGCGTATTCGAAATGACTACAGAAAGTCTGAATACATATTATGATGAACTCGGCAAGACACTTGGCGAAGCTTTGATTGCTCCAACTGTAATTTATGTAAAAGCACTCAAGGCAGTGAAGGATGCAGGTGTTACTATCAAGGGCTGTAGCCACATCACAGGTGGCGGTTTCCAGGAAAATATTCCAAGAATGCTTCCTGAAGGTATCCGTGCAGAAGTGAAGAAGGACAGTTACGAAGTTCCAGCAATCTTCAGACTTCTTCAGAAGACTGGAAACATTGAAGAAGATATGATGTACAACACCTTCAACATGGGTCTTGGTATGATTCTTGCAGTTGATCCAGCAGATGTAGACAAAGTGATGGCTGCAGTAAAAGAAGCTGGCGAGACACCTTACGTGGTTGGTAAATGCGTAGCTGGTGAAAAGGGAGTTACATTATGCTAAGAGCTGTAGTTTGTGTTTCTGGTGGTGGCACCAATTTACAGGCGATTATTGATGCGTTGGAAGCTGGACAGATTACCAATGTAGAGCTTGCAGCAGTTATTAGTAACAACAAGAATGCAAAAGCTTTGGAAAGAGCACGCAACCATGGAATCATGGATATTGCTCTTTCTCCAAAGGATTTTGAAGATAGAAGTGCCTTCAATGAGGCATTCGTTGCAAAGATGGATGAACTTGCTCCAGACCTTATTGTATTGGCAGGATTTTTGGTAACCATTCCACCTGCCATGACGGAAAAGTACGGAAACCGTATTATCAATATTCATCCATCCTTGATTCCATCTTTTTGTGGCGTAGGCTATTATGGACTTAAGGTGCATGAAAAAGCACTGGAGCGCGGCGTAAAGGTGACAGGTGCAACTGTGCATTTCGTAAATGATGGCATGGACGAGGGACCAATCATTGCACAGAAAGCAGTGATGGTAGAAGACGGAGATACAGCGGAAGTGTTGCAGAGACGTGTGATGGAACAGGCAGAATGGATTTTGCTTCCAAAAGCCATAGATGACTTTGCCAATGGACGTATCAAAGTAGTAGATGGAAAAGTAATTTACACAGACAAATAGAGGAAGTTGGAACCTTTCATTGGTTCAGCGGATTGGAGTTAACATGAAAGTACTGATTGTAGGCGGCGGCGGAAGAGAGCATGCTATAGCTACCAGCGTAGCAAAGAGCCCAAAAGTAGACAAAATCTATTGCTTGCCTGGAAATGCAGGTATTGCAGAACTTGCAGAGTGTGCACCTATCTCTCCTATGGAATTTGACAAGATAGTTGCTTTTGCAAAGGAAAAAGAAGTGGATTTGACCATCGTGGGTATGGACGATCCTTTAGTAGGTGGTTTAGTAGACGAACTTGAAAAAGAAGGTCTCAGAACCTTTGGACCTAGAAAATGCGCTGCTATCTTGGAAGGAAGTAAAGCTTTTTCCAAGGACTTGATGAAAAAGTATCAGATTCCTACAGCAGCTTATGAGAATTTTGACGACCCAGAGAAAGCACTTGCTTATCTGGAGATCGCTTCCATGCCTATTGTACTTAAGGCAGACGGCTTGGCTCTTGGAAAAGGAGTATTGATTTGCAATACCTTGGAAGAGGCCAAAGAGGGTGTTAAGTCCATCATGATGGACAAAAACTTTGGAAGTGCTGGTAACCGCATGGTTATCGAAGAATTTATGACAGGTAGAGAAGTATCCGTTCTCTCCTTTGTAGATGGAAAGACCATCAAGACTATGACCTCTGCACAGGATCACAAGCGTGCAAAGGATGGAGATCAGGGACTCAATACAGGTGGTATGGGAACCTTCTCCCCAAGCCCATTCTACACAGAGGAAGTGGATGATTTTTGTAAGAAATATATTTATCAAGCTACAGTGGATGCTATGGCGGCTGAAGGCAGAGAATTCAAGGGAATCATTTTCTTTGGATTGATGCTTACACCAAAGGGACCTAGAGTGCTTGAGTACAATGCTAGATTTGGTGACCCTGAAGCACAGGTGGTGCTTCCACGTATGAAGAATGACATCATCGAAGTAATGGAAGCTTGTATCGACGGAACTTTAGATCAGGTGGATTTGCAGTTTGAGGACAATGCAGCGGTATGTGTTGTGCTTGCATCGGATGGATATCCACTTGCCTATGAAAAAGGAAAAGAAATTACCGGATTTGACAATTTCAGAGATAAAGACGGTTATTACTGTTTCCACGCAGGAACCAAACTTCATGATGGCAAGGTTGTAACCAACGGAGGAAGAGTACTTGGTATCACGGCCAAAGGTGCTACTCTCCAGGAAGCTAGAGCCAATGCATATATGGCAACAGAATGGATTCATTTTGACAACAAATACAAGAGAAATGATATCGGAAAGGCCATTGACGAAGCTTAGATTTTGGGGGATAAAATATGGACTTACTTCAGATGGATCAATACAATAGGCCCAAGCTTTGTAAGACTTGCGGCGGTGTAATGGTGTATAAGGGTGTAGGCGAATATCAATGTGAGGACTGCAAAGCAGTAGACTATGACGATTACGGAAAAGTAAGACTTTACGTGGAAAAAAATAAAGGAGCTACGGCTGCTGAAGCGGCAATAGCAACGGGAGTTCCCAGAGGGAAAATCATGCAGATGCTGAAAGATGAGCGATTACAGGTGTCTGCGGAGTCCAAAACTTTTTTGAAATGTGAAGTATGCGATAGAATGATTCGAGCAGGTAGATTTTGTAGTGCTTGTGAAGCTAGATATCATCATGACGTAGAAGCGAGTTTACGCGAGGGAGCGACGGAGCGAAAGAGGAAGATTATGTCGGGTCACTCGGTAATGAACGAAGTAGCAGTTGGAGAAAAACGCTTTAAACGAGACAAATAAAGAGAAGGGGTTCCGAAAGGAACAGAATGGAGGCAACAATGAGAAAAACTAGAATGAATTTGGGAAAAGTAGTTGGTATGTTGGCCAAGACTGCTGTAGCTGTAGTGTTCGCAGTAGTGATTATGGCTATGATTGGACCACTGCAGGCGTATGCGCAGGGAACTGGAAAAGTTACTGCTACAGCGGCAAAGGTTCGTGCTTCAGCAAGTACCGACAGTGAGGCGATTGCAAGTGTAAGACAGGGTGATACCATTTCTATCGTAGGACAGGTAACTGGCAGTGATGGAAAAGTTTGGTATGAAATCCATGTAAATGCAGATACAAAGGGCTATGTTCGTTCTGACCTAGTTCAGGTAGAGGGAACAGTGCCAAGTGTTGACAGTAGTTCAAGTTCCAGCAGCTCCAGCAGTTCTTCAACTGCGGATGTTACAAAACTGAATCCAGTGTCCGCAACGGTTACAGGCTCCACAGTAAATGTGCGTGCGAAAGCAGACGCAAAGAGCGACAAAGTAACATCAGTGGATAAGGGAACAGTTCTTACCATTGTAGGTAAAGTGACAGGAGCAGACAAGAAAGTTTGGTATCAGGTAACCTTCGTTGATAACAATGAAGATGTAACAGGATTTATTCGTTCTGACTTTGTAAAGGTGGAAGGCGAACTGACACCATATCAGGAGCCAACAGTAACTCCACCAGTTCAGGATGACCCAGTGGATACACCACCAGTACAGGAGGATCCAGAACCAGATACAACTGTAACAAAGAAATACGAAACTACAGAAATTGATGGCAAATGGTATTTGACCAACAATGAAAGTGGTGACAATTATGAATTGGATGGTTTGCTGAAACTTTCTGCAGACAATGCAGAGAAGTTAAAAGAAGCAAACAAAGATATCAAGAGCCAGAAGGGAACAATTATCGTATTGGTAATCCTTATTGTGCTGATTCTTGCAGCAGTAGCATTGGTAGTTCTTCGTTTCAAAGATTTGATTATGGACGAATTGACAGGTATGAAGGGTGCACCACAGCCTCAGAGACCTGCAAACAGAAAACCATTGCCACCAGCAAGTCACAGACCAAGACCACAGGGTCAAAGACCAGCAGGCGCACCACAAGGCCAGAGACCAGCAGGCGCACCACAAGGCCAGAGACCAGCAGGCGCACCACAAGGCCAGAGACCAGCAGGCGCACCACAGGGTCAGAGACCAGCAGGCGCACCACAGGGTCAGAGACCAGCAGGCGCACCACAGGGTCAGAGACCAGCAGGCGCACCACAGGGTCAGAGACCAGTAGGTCAGCGTCCAGTAGCACCACAGGGCCAGAGACCAGTAGGTCAGCGCCCAGTGGCACCACAGGGCCAGAGACCAGTAGGTCAGCGTCCAGTAGCACCACAGGGTCAGAAGCCAGCAACAGCTCCAAAAGCATCTGACTCAGACGGTCCCAGTTTAGCGGGAATCAAAACTGCATTTGACATGACAGCAACCCCATCCGCTGATGTGACAAGTGCAACCAAAAGAAGTGTAGAAGAGCAGAACATTCAAAAGAATGTAGCTGCAGAAGATACATCTGCAAAGAAACCTAAGAATTTCATGACTGAGGAAGATGAGTTTGAATTCGAATTCCTCAACATGGAAGAAAAAGAAGACGAAGAATAATTTCGCAAGGCATCCAATGAAAGTTGGATGCCTTTTCTATTACAGAACCACAAATCCACATGTAGCCATAACGTAAAAATCAAAAATTACTTTTGAACTTAAGTGTTCCTCAAGATGAATTGTGGACGATTTTGATTTTTGATATTTATCATACGCCTTTCGCAAAACTCGTAGGCACAAGAACTTCTAAACATTCCCTATGGCGTCCCTCGAAAAACGTCGGCACTTAGGTTGCGTACTTCGCAACCTTACGTACCGCTACGTTTTTCACCGGAGCGGAAGCGAGACGCCAATGGGAATTGTTAGAAGTTCTAGGCACCTACTCAAACAGTTCCTCAAGGCGTATATATCAAAAATCGCAAAATCGAACAATTCTATCATTCGTCACAAAAGAGTTCAAAAGTAATTTTATGTTTTTACTACAATGGCTCCATGTGGCTTGGTAGCCTTTTCTTTATAATTTCTTAACTTGACTGCCATGCTAGGTGTGATATGATATGTATAACAAAGGAGGCGCATTTACATGGTAATCATTGAGATTGATTTTAATAGCGACGAGGCGATTTATATGCAGCTGCGAAACCAGATTATCCTGGGCATTGCGTCGTCCCGCATCAGGGAGGGTGAGTCCCTTCCATCTGTAAGACAGTTGGCGGAGCAGATAGGCATCAATATGCATACTGTTAACAAGGCTTATAGTGTACTTCGGTCAGAAGGCTACGTGAAGGTGGACCGCAGACATGGTGCTGTGGTAGCACTGGACGTGAACAAAATACGTGCCATGCAGGAATTGAGGAGAGAATTACAGGTAATACTTGCCAAGAGTAGTTGTATGGATATTTCTCCACAGGAAATACATGAGCTGGTAGACGATATATATAGAAATATGGGAGGAATCTGCTAATGGGTTTTGAATTTACAGACAAAGCGAAGACAGCTTTAATCCTTGCAGAGCGTGCTGCCAAATCTCTTAAACAGGGATACGTGGGCACAGAACATTTACTGGTAGGATTACTTAGAGAAAAGACAGGCGTGGCGGCCCATGTCCTGGCGGACAATGGTGTGACGGAAAGCGCTGTTATGGATATGATTAAGGACTTGATTGCACTAGAGAGTCCAATCTTGATTAAAGACAAAGAAAGCTATACTCCAAGAGCAAAGGCAGTGCTTGAAGAAGCAGGCGCGCAGGCTGGGCGTTTTGGAGTGGGTGAAGTAGGCACAGAGCATATATTGATGGCTCTGCTGAAGGACAATGAAAATGTGGCAGCCAGACTAATCAACACCTTGGGAATCTCTATTCCTAAGCTCTATGCGGATTTGCTGATGGCTATGGGTGAGGATCCCAACCTCTGCAAAGAAGATTTGGGAAGAGCCAAGGCGAAAAAGGCTGCAGCGGCTACCCCATCTACGCTGGAACAGTATAGTAGAGATTTGACACAGCTTGCCAGAGAGGGCAAGTTGGATCCAGTCATCGGAAGAACAGACGAAATCAACAGAGTGATCCAAATCCTCAGCCGTAGAACCAAGAACAATCCATGTTTAATCGGTGAGCCTGGCGTTGGCAAGACCGCAGTGGTAGAGGGCTTGGCGCTTCGTATTGCCAGTGGAGATGTTCCTTTTACCGTAAAAGACAAAAGAGTGCTTACTTTGGATTTGTCCGGTATGGTGGCAGGAAGTAAATACAGAGGTGAGTTTGAGGAGCGCATTAAGAGATTGATTCGCGAAGTGATCAGCGATGGCAATGTAATCTTGTTCCTAGACGAACTGCATACCATTATCGGTGCAGGAGGAGCGGAGGGGGCCATCGACGCGTCGAACATCTTAAAGCCATCTCTGGCCAGAGGTGAGATACAGCTTATTGGTGCTACAACCATCACAGAGTATCGCAAACACATCGAGAAAGATGCCGCCTTAGAGCGTAGATTCCAGCCTGTTTCCGTGGAAGAACCTACGGTGGAAGAGGCGATGCAAATCTTGGAAGGTATCTGTTCAAGATATGAAGACCACCATCAGGTAAAGATTTCCAAGGAAACGTTGAAAGCAGCGGTAGAACTTTCTGCCAGATACATCAATGACAGAAATCTCTCAGACAAGGCAATTGACTTGATTGATGAAGCAGCAGCGGCAGTGAGACTGAAAAATCTCAAGACTTCCAATAAGGAAGAGGAACTGACAGCGGAGATTTGTCAGCTTGAGATAGATATTGAAAAAGCGATTTTGGCAGAAGATTTTGAGCAGGCAGGGGCTCTTAAGAAACAGCAAGACTTGCTGGTTAAGAAACTTGCCAACCTGAAAAAGCGAGAAGCCAGTGCACAGAACAAGAAAGAATATGTCATCGGCGAGGAAGATATTGCGGGCGTAGTTTCTATGTGGACCAAGATTCCAGTAAAGAAGCTTGCTGAAAAAGAAGCCGAGAGACTTCTGAAACTGGAAAGTATTTTGCATCAGAGAGTTATAGGACAGGAAGAGGCAGTTAAGGCAGTGGCGAAGGCTATGCGAAGAGGTAGAGTAGGACTGAAAGATCCTGCAAGACCTATCGGTTCCTTCTTATTCCTGGGCCCAACTGGCGTAGGTAAGACCGAACTCAGTAAAGCTTTGGCAGAGGCTATGTTTGGCTCTGAAAATGCTTTGATTCGTGTAGATATGTCTGAGTACATGGAAGGTCACTCTGTGTCCAAGATGATTGGCTCACCACCAGGATATGTAGGCTTCGATGACGGTGGCCAGCTTTCGGAAAAAGTTCGCCGCAACCCATATTCTGTGGTTCTGTTTGATGAGATTGAGAAGGCTCATCCAGACGTATTCAACATTCTGCTACAGGTGTTGGACGATGGACATATCACAGATGCAAAGGGTCGAAGAGTTAGTTTTAAAAATACAGTGCTGATTATGACTTCCAATGCAGGAGCATCCCGTATTGTAGATCCAAAGAATCTTGGCTTTGCAGCGGAATCCTCTGCAGAAAAAGATTACGCCAAGATGAAGAGTGGTGTGATGGAAGAAGTAAAGAAACTGTTCAAACCTGAATTTATCAACCGTATTGATGAAATCATGGTATTCCATCAATTAACAGGCGAGGACATGAAGGCTATTATTACGCTTCTTGCATCCAATCTAAGCAAACGTTGTAAAAAGCAGTTGGATATTAATCTAACTTTATCCCCAGCCCTTAAAGAACATTTGGTAAAAACCTACAGTGACAAAAAGATGGGTGCTCGTCCACTAAAGCGTGCCTTGCAGACAGTAGTAGAGGATGCTATGGCGGAGGAAATCTTGCTTGGCAATGTCAAATCTGGCGACCAGGTGGTGGCTGGATACAAGGGTGGAAAAGTGGTCTTCACCGTAAAATAAAGTAGTCTTTGGAAGCCAAATATATTATAATGAAAGAACCAAAAGGCAGAGGCAATCTCTGCTTGGGAACCTAGGAGGAAACTGAAATGGCAGTAGTTAACGAACTAATCAGAATAGAGGCAGATGGATCCATCAGCTTTGGAAACCACACTCTGACAGAAAAAGCAAAGCTGGAGGATTTCCAGTGTCAGGGTGATCTGCTCAAAGTAAAAACCTACAGTACAATGACCAAACTGGAAAAGAACGGAATGTTTTTGTATGAGTCCGTACCAGGAACCAGCGTTGTACATTTTGTAGAGACTCCAGAAGGAGTAGAGTTCACTGTAGAAGGGGACAGTGACGCTCAGATTACGATTGGTCTTCAAAACGATACAGACTACGAAGTGTTTGTGGCAGGAGAGAGTATGGGAACCATGACCACCAATTTTGGAGGCAAACTTAGTCTTTCTGCTAGCTTGGCAGGCGAAGGCGAAGTACAAATCAAGGTGGTTCAGGCTTAGCCTATCAAGATGATACAAATAAGTAAGGTCTAAAAATGCGAGGACAGAATGTATGGCTAAGGGAAAACTCGTAAATATCTTTTATTGTCAGAATTGTGGTCATGAATCTACTAAGTGGATGGGACAGTGCCCAGGTTGCAGAGAGTGGAATACCTTTGTCGAGGAAACGGTAAGCCAGACCAGTGCCAAAGCGGGACGCAAAGCAAATGCTATGGGCGATGGCAGTAGCAAACCAGCTACATTGGCAGAGATTGAGACTACAGACGAAGACAAAATGCATACAGGAATTGGAGAACTGGATAGAGTACTGGGAGGCGGCATCGTTGCTGGCTCCCTTACTTTAGTAGGAGGAGACCCAGGTATCGGTAAATCCACCTTGTTGCTTCAGACTTGTAGGAATATTGCTTCTATGGGCAAAAAAGTGCTCTATATTTCGGGAGAGGAATCCCTAAAGCAGATTAAACTTAGAGCAAACAGAATTGGTCAGTTCACAGACGATTTACTTCTGTTGTGCGAGACCAACTTAGAAATCATCGAAGAAGTAATTCGCCGTGAGAACCCAGTGGTAGTGGTGATAGACTCCATCCAAACCATGTACAATGAAAATGTCAGCGCAGCGCCAGGAAGCGTTTCGCAGGTGCGTGAGTCTACGGGAGTGCTACTACAGCTTGCCAAAGGAATGGGCGTATCCATTTTTATCGTGGGTCATGTGACCAAAGAGGGTACTGTTGCAGGTCCAAGAGTGTTAGAACACATGGTAGATACGGTGCTTTACTTTGAGGGTGATAGACATGCTTCTTACCGAATCCTTCGAGGCGTGAAGAATCGTTTTGGTTCCACCAACGAAATCGGTGTATTTGAGATGAGAGAAGAGGGACTGGTGGAAGTGGCCAACCCTTCGGAATATATGCTAAGCGGCAGACCAGACAATGCCAGCGGAAGTGTGGTTTCCTGCTCTATGGAGGGCACCAGACCACTCTTGATAGAAATTCAGGCGCTGGTTTGCAGATCCAATTTCGGTATTCCACGCAGACAGGCTATCGGAACAGATTTCAATCGCGTAAACCTTCTGATGGCAGTGCTGGAAAAACGTATCGGTCTTCAGATGGGAGACTGCGACGCTTATGTGAATATCACAGGTGGTATTCGCATTGCAGAGCCAGCCATTGACCTTGGCATTCTGATGGCAGTGGTTTCCAGTTTTCGCAATCGTACCATTGACCCGGGCACTATCGTGTTTGGCGAGGTGGGACTATCTGGCGAGGTGCGCGCCGTAAGTCAGGCATCACAGAGAGTAGCAGAGGCACAAAAACTTGGCTTTACTACTTGCATTCTCCCTTATGTCAGTGCGCAGAATTTAAAGGATGTAAAAGGCATCAAGGTTATCGGAGTTAAAACGGTACAGGATGTGGTAGATTTAATTAAGTAAAAAAATAACACCTTAATGAAAAAAGGCTCATTTCTTTGGAAATGG
The DNA here is from genome assembly GCA_017453065.1 of Lachnospiraceae bacterium. Classification (GTDB taxonomy): domain Bacteria; phylum Bacillota; class Clostridia; order Lachnospirales; family Lachnospiraceae; genus Acetatifactor. Next base: position 26,705 of record JAFTKW010000005.1, read on the forward strand.
GTCTTTTTTATAATTGTGAAAAAAGGAAACTTTGGTTAAACGGAGGGATAGGCTATGTGGAATGAACGGAGAGCCAGAGAAGCCTTGTTAGATACCATTGCGGACGTTCGCATGGACGGAACCATGGCATCTATTTCGGGGACAGATGCTCCCAATATACTAATCACGAAATCTTTGCAGCAGTACATAGAGCAAACCCAGGATATATCCGTGTTGATGGAGGAGAGGACTTATTTTGACGATATATCCCACCATTTTGGTCTGGATGCAAAAACAGAAAAGGAGCGAAGGGGAGCCGTATATAAAGGAACAATCATAGAGCACCTTTTAGTGCTACAACTGGTGCAATTCTACGAGATAGTGGATGAGGCAAAAGAGACGGCTGACAAAGCACAGCAGTTGTCAGATAGTTTGAACTGTGTGGCTGCATGGATACAAGATTTACAGGATGGGTACTGTACAAGGCATTTGGAGATAGCAGTAGAGTTAGATGTGCTGTTGGCCCATAGAGAGGATTTGCTAAAGGAAGAATCCTACGGCAAGAAAGTGTTAGATAAATACAAAACGTCCATATATACAGAAAGATTTGGAGTAAAAACACATCTGCCTGCAAAAATGGTAATCGATAGTTTGACGAGCAAAGCCAAATGGCTAAATGGTAAGGAGGATATAGATGAATAGCAGAATTATTCAGACTGTGCCAGAAAAAGGGATTTACTGGCAGGAGGAAACGAAAGAGGTAAAGTTTGAAGGGGACTGTATGCATTCGGTGGAACTTTATCCGGATTTACAGGAACAGACCATGAGAGGTTTCGGCGGAGCATTTACAGAGGCAAGTGCTCATACCTGGAGTGGTCTGACTAATGAGGGCAAAGAAGAAGTGATTAAAGCCTATTTTGGAGAAGAAGGTCTTTGTTACAATCTTGGCCGTATCCATGTTCATAGCTGCGACTTCGCACTTGGGAATTACACCTATGTGAAGGAAGGCGATGAGACCTTGGCATCTTTTTCTATTGCTCATGATGAGGCTGAGATTCTCCCTATGTTGCGTAAGGCTATCGAGGAAGCAGCAAAAAGAAATGAGCAGATGCAGTTTCTGACATCACCTTGGTCTCCACCAGCGTATATGAAGACCAATGGAGATATGAACCATGGTGGAAGATTGAAAAAAGAGTGTTATGAACTTTGGGCCAAATACTATGTGAAGTTCCTCCTGGCATACAAAGAGGCGGGCGTAGATATCCGTTTCTTGACTATTCAGAATGAGCAGGAAGCTACACAGACTTGGGACTCCTGTGAGTACAATCCTTGGGAGGAAGCGGAATTTATCAGAGATTACCTGTCTAAAGAATTGAAAGCGGCGGGCCTGGATTACATCGAGATTTTGGTATGGGATCACAACAAAGAAGGTATGTACCGCAGAACCAAGGAGGCTTTAGTGGCAATTGGTCAGGACAAAGATTTGATTGGTGGCGTAGCGGTGCATTGGTACACGGGAGATCATTTTGATGCAATCCGAGCAGTGCGCAAGGCTTTTCCAGACAAAGCGGTATTCTTTACGGAAGGTTGCGTAGAGTTTTCCAGATTCTCACCATCTGACGAAGTACATATGGCAGAGATGTATGCCCATGATATGATTGGAAACTTTGGGGCAGGCGTGGAGGCCTTTTTCGACTGGAACTTGCTTTTGGATGAAAAAGGTGGTCCTAACCATGTGGGAAACTTTTGTGCAGCACCTATGATGCTTGAGGGAGATAAAGCGACGAAAAGACTTTCATATTATTATATAGGTCAGATTTCCAGATATGTAAGGCCTGGTGCTCGTATGATGCTTACAAGCTGCTACTGTAAGGATTTGGAAGTAGTGGGCTTTGTAAATCCAGATGGAGAAAAAGTGGTAGTTCTTTTAAATCCAACAGATAAGGAACTTCCTGCGGCCATTAGACACAATGAAGGCGGCCAGGGTGTATATCATGTGCTTGCACCACATAGCATAGCGACGGTTTGCTTTGCAGACTGAGAAGTCTTACATAAAAGGGACACTAAGAAGGTTCCTAAATTTTAGACACCTAAAAAAAGAACACCATAATAAAATTTAAAACGTTTTTTTGCAAAATCGTAAGAAATATAATGAACTTACAAACAAGGAACGAGTAAACCGTTCAAAAAGGAGGATGAATTATGAAATTCAAAAAGTTGACAGCTTTATTGTTGGCTGGGGTTATGGCTCTCTCCGTAGCAGCTTGTGGGGGTAACAAGCAGAGTGATGCCTATGACGCAGATGGTAACTTGACAGGAAAATTGATTGTTTGGACATTGGCAGCAGACCTTGAGAAATTCTCTGCTAGATTCGCTGAGATGAATCCAAACGTAGAAGTTGAAACAGTTGTAATCGCACCAGGTGATTACCCTGCAAAACTTACAGCAGCTCTTAACGGTAAGTCTGATGAACCAGACATCATCGTTGGTGAGCCACAGATGCTCGGAAACTTCTTCGACGCAGGTTACTTTGAGGACCTTACACAGGATCCTTACAATGCAAAAGACTACGAAGGCAAAATCGTAGACTATGTATGGGAAGTTGGTCAGGATTCCAACGGTATCCAGAGAGCAATCTCTTACCAGATTACACCAGCTGGTTTCTATTACAGAAGAGACATCGCTACTAAAGTATTTGGTACAGATGATCCAGAAGAAATCGGCAAATTGTTCGCAAGCTATGACAGCATCGTAGACGCTGGTATCAAGTTGAAAGATGCTGGATACAGAATCTTTGCTTCTGACGCTGAAACAAACTACTTCTCCGGCGATAGCGCTTGGGTAATTGATGGCAAACTTAACGTTGACCAGGGCAGATATGAATACATGGATCTTTGTGTAGAACTTTACCAGAAAGATCTTACAGCTTACGCTTCTCAGTGGGCGACTCCTTGGTACATGGCTATGAAGGGTCAGGTTCCTATTCTTACAGCTGAAACTCAGTGGGGAACAGACGAAATGAACATCTGGGATGCTGAATCTTTCGCAGCAGCTACAGAAGGTATGGAAACAACAGAAGTATTCGCATTTGGTCTTCCAGCATGGGGCGTACTTACACTTAAAGACAACTGTGGCGATACATCCGGTTCTTGGGGCGTTTGCTCCGGTCCTGCATACGGATTCGGTGGTGGTACATTTATCGGTATCAGCGCATACTCCGATTGCAAAGCACTTGCTTGGGAATACCTTAAATTCTGTACTTTGAACGAAGATACAGCTGACTGGTGGATTGAAGAGTCCCAGGGAGATACAGTTTCTTTGGTATCCGCACTTGAAAAACATGCAGACGATGAAAACGCTGTTTACGGCGGACAGAAGCTTTACGCTTTCTGGCTTGAGCAGGCTAAGGGAATTGACTACTCCAAGGTTACAAAATACGATACAGAAATCGGAAATGCTTGGGGCGCAGCAATCACAGCAGTTAAGACTGGTGAAAAGTCCAAAGAAGAAGCAGTAAACGAATTCTATGATGTAGTAGCAGCTACATATCCAGATCTTACAATCGAAAGATAATTAAAGCTAAAGTAATATTGAGGGGGAGGGGATAGCCCTCCCCCTGTTACTGAGAACGGACCAATGGAGGTAATACATATGGCAAAGACCGTCAAAGAGAATAAACAACCAAAGAGAAGGAATGTGGACAATGTAGCCTATCTTTTTGTCTTGCCTTTTGTTGTTGTGTTTTTAGTATTTAGTTTATATCCAGTGCTTCGTACGCTTTATTTGAGTTTTTCCCAATATCCAGGATATGGAGAACCAAAATGGACTGGTCTGGCAAACTATATTCGTGTAGTTAAGGACAAATATTTCTGGCAGGCACTGTGGAACACAGTGCGTATCTGGAGTGTAAATATCATACTTCAGCTTGGTCTAGCATTCCTGCTTACGATCATCTTTAATGATATGAAGTACAAAATGCGTGGTCTTGGTGTGTACAGAGCATTGTTCTATTTGCCAAACCTGATTGCTGCTACTTCGGTATCCTTCCTGTTTAAGACGCTTCTTGACTGGAAGACAGGTAGCTTGAATATCATGCTCAATGAATTGGGTGTAAACAAATTACTTGCTTGGCTAAGTGAAAATGTTAGCTGGATTGACTTAGAAGTACCACTGAACTGGTTGAACGATGCAACGTTGACATCTAACTCGATTGCTGTTATTGGAGCTTGGATGTGGTTTGGTAACTCTTTTATCCTTTTGATGGCTGGTGTACAGGGTATCAACAAAGATTATTTTGAGGCAGCTGCTATTGATGGGGCTGGTAGATGGACTATTTTTGCAAAGATTACCATGCCACTGTTGAGACCGATTATGCTCTATGTGGCAGTGACATCCTTGATTGGTGGTCTTCAGATGTTCGATATTCCACATTTGATGACACAGGGAAATGCTTATATGCATGATGGACCTATCAGAACCGTGGTAATGTACATGTACAGATTCGGTTTCCAGACTTATGACGTGGGATATGCAGCAGCTATCGCATACTGCCTGTTCTTTATCATTGCTATCATTTCAGTGATGCAGGTTAGATTCTTAGGAAAGGAGGAGTAATCATGGGTTATAAGATAAAAAAAGGTATTTTGTATTTTTGCGTAACCTTTCTTGCTTTTATCTGTTTGCTTCCTTTCTGGATGATGATTGTCAACTCCACTAGAACAGCAAATGAGATTTCTACTTCCTTCGCAATTTTGCCAGGAACAAATTTGGTGGAAAACTGGAAGACTGTATTTGGTTATTTCAATCCTTTTAAAGGTATGTGGAACAGCCTTTTGGTTGCAGTGCCAGCAACTGTGCTGACCTCTTATTTCTCCGCACTGACAGCGTATGCGCTTGCAATTTACAAATTCAAAGGAAGAAACCTTTTGTTTGGAGTAATTCTGGTATTTATGATGATTCCTGGACAGCTCAGCTTGCTTGGATTTTATGACTTGGTTGCCAGCCTTAGATTGGTGAACTCATACATACCATTGATTGTACCTGCTATTGCAGCTCCCGGTACCGTGTTTTTCCTCCGTCAGTATGTGTTATCGATACTTCCAAAATCATTGCTGGAAGCTGCAAGAATCGATGGTGCTGGTGAAATTCACATTTTCCATCGCATCGTATTGCCTATCATGGCACCTGCTATTGCCACCATGGCGATCGGCGCATTTATTGGAAACTGGAATGCATACCTAGTTCCATTGGTACTGCTTAACTCACCAAAGAAATTTACACTGCCAGTTATGATTGCTTCTCTTTCTGCATCTCAGGATGTATCTACCAATCTTGGTGCGACTTACCTTGCAGTGGCAATCTCTGTAGTGCCAATTTTGATTGTTTTCGCATTCTGCTCTAAATACATCATTAGTAGTATTTCTGCAGGTAGCGTGAAAGAATAAGTACGAGTTATACTTTAACTTCTCCTAATATAATAGAACACTAAGGTGCAAGGGCGTAGAGTCCTTGCATCTTGGCGTGTTGTTTGCTAAAGTATAAGTGAGAAAAAGACGGGAGAGATTCCTATGAAACAAGGCAAAAATCAATCAAAAAACAATAGAGTAAAAAGCGTAGCAACAGCCTTTGGGGCATTAGGATTAGCTCTTTCTATGTTGCTTTGCGGCTGCGGACAGACAGATACTCCAAAGCAGGATGCAGAGGCTTCTTCTAAGGTATCACAGCCTGAGCAGATACCAGAAGATGCTCCAGGATGGATGAAGCATGCGGATGATGAGGTAGTGCTGGATTGGTACATTAATTTCTCCTGGTACAACACACCATGGGGAAACAATGCGGTTTCCAAGAAGATTACAGAGGATACAGGTGTATCAGTGAATTTCATTACTCCTGTTGGAAATGCAGCAGAGAAGTTCGATGCGCTGATTTCTTCCAATACCTTGCCAGATTTGATTACTTTAGGCTGGTGGGAATCTCAGCTGGACGAAATGATTAGCGGAGATATGGTTTATGCGCTCAATCAGCTGGCAGATGATTACGATGCTTATTTTTGGCAGGTGGCAGATCCCACCAAAGTAGATTGGTATACAGCGGCAGATGGCAATCTGTACTGCTATCCGAACTCTTCTTATGTGCCACAGGACTATGAGGAGTATGACAACATTGCATCCAATCAGACTTTTTTGGTTCGTAAGGATATCTATGAAGCCATTGGAAGTCCAGATATGAGCTCGCCACAGGGATTCATAGATGCGGTTCGCAAGGCTGCAGAGATGTTTCCAGAGGTGGATGGCTATCCGTTGATTCCAATCGGAGCCCATATCTTTACAGATACAGGATGCGATTCTTTTGATAAGCATTTGTGGAACTTTTTAGCTGTTCCTTATGAACAGGATGGCGTTTATTACGACAGATATACCAATGAAGACTATATTACATGGCTTAAGGCATTTCGTGAACTTGGAGCTGATGGGTATCTGAAAGAAGATATCTTCATTGACCAACGAACTCAGATGGATGAAAAACTTGCTAGAGGTCAGTATTTTTGTATGATTTATCAGCGTACAGATATGGCGGCACAGCAAGCACAGTTGTATGCGGAGAATCCAGACAAGATATACATGGCAATTGATGGACCAAAGAATGCAGCAGGGGATGACCATGTGCTTCCTGGTGCTGGCATTAACGGATGGACAGTAACTCTGATTTCCAAGAATTGTGAGCGTCCAGACAGGGCCATCGAATTTTTGTCTTATCTCATGAGTGAAGAAGGACAGATTGCCACTTTCCTAGGTGTGGAAGGTGTAACCTATGATATTGTAGATGGGCAGATGGAACTGAAAAGTGAAATACAGGATCTAATCAACACCAACCGGGCAGAGTATGACAGACTATATGGGGCGGACAATGCATACTGGATGATGCAGGACAATATTGCTCAGCTCAAATGGAAACAGCCTTTGACAGAGCCAAATGGGCAGTTAGAGGAATGGACTTACCCATATAGTAGTTATTTGGGACAGTATGAGATTAGTTTTGATGCCAATACCGAAGAAGGTAGCATTTACACCAAGGTCCAGGAACTTTGGAGTAAGGCGTTGCCGAAACTTTTGTTGGCGCCTACGGAAGAAGAATTTGATCGTATTTTTGCAGAGTTTTTGCAGGCGAGAGAGGCACTTGGCTATGACAAGGTAATTAAGGCCTGCACCGAACAGATTAAAGAGAATAAAAAACGACTGGGTATTGATTAAATGATGAAACGTTTGCTGCGATTTTATAATGGCTTAAAACTGAATACTAAGTTTACGGTTTTGATCGTGGCATTCGTATTGGTGCCAATTGTCATTCTTTCTGCTTGGCTGTTTTACAGCATGGAGCAGAACGTAATCTCAGAGCGCAAAAACGCACTGACCTACAAATTGAGTCAGAGTTATGCCACGGTACAAAATAACGTAGACTCTATCAACATGTCTACTCAGTTTTTTCTAAGCGATCAGGGTTTAAGAGACTTCCTTGTGCGGGAGAAAAATGATGAGCACATCAGCGCAGAGGAACTGATTGAGTTTTATAAGGAAGATATCGCTTCCTTGGAGCGAATGGTGAACAATAACCCTTCCTTGTATCAAATCAGAGTATATGTAGACAGCAAGGATATGCAGGAAATGATGCCGATCCTCTATCGCAGTGACCGTATGGGGCGTCTTTCTTGGTCTGGTGATGAGGAACTGGCAGGCTGGAAGTTTGACTACAAGGACAGTATTTTTGACAGTTATACGATGAACCAGCAGGATAGAATTTTAAGTGTTGTGACAGTAATGGAACAGTATGGAAGTGGTCAGATTGGCGTGTTGGAAGTTGCCATGAAGATGAATGTCATGTTCCCGCTTCTTTATGAAACTGTGGACAACCAGTGGAGTTGCTTCGTAGACCCGAGGGGCAATTTGTTTTTTGGTGACAAAGAGCCAGAGATGGCAAAGCAGATGGTGGAAGGATTTGTAGGTGAGATTGCAGAAAGTACTTCTACGCAAGAGGTTTTGGAGCTTGCTGTAGGCGGAAAGAAATGTGTTGCTGGCTACATAAACGTCAAAGAACTGGGCGGCAAGCTGGTTATTGTAGAGGATATTAGCGTTGCAGTTGGTGAGATTGGCTTTGAGAGAAATCTCTTTATCCTGGTCGCCTTTGCACTGCTGATAGTATTGGTCGGCTGTATCAATCTGGCAGTTAAAACAGTATTAAAGCAGTTTTATAGCATTTTGGGATCTATTTACGAGGTGCAGGCAGGTAACCTCAATGTAGTCATTGAGGGAAATGGTACAGATGAATTCGGCCTTTTGGGCAATCAGATTAACAAGATGTTGATTCGCATCAGGCAGTTGATGGATGACAATATCAAGCATGAGGTATTGGTGAAGAATACGGAGATTCGAGCTCTTCAAAACCAGATTAATGCTCACTTTATTTACAATGTACTGGAATCCATCAAGATGATGGCAGAGATTGATGAAAAGTATGAGATTTCGGATGCTATCACAGCATTGGGCAAACTGCTTCGCTATAGTATGAGGTGGACTTCAGCCAATGTAACTGTGGGCGAAGAACTAGAATATATTCGCAACTATTTGAGTCTTATCAACTTACGTTTCGACTACGAGATTTATCTGTCAGAGAATCTGACAGAAGACATCAAGGCTTTGGAGATTCCAAAGATGACTCTGCAGCCAATTGTGGAAAATGCCATTTATCACGGAATTGAGCAGCTAGCAGAGGATACCAGTATCTATATCAAAGGCGTCATGGACGGAAATGACTGTATCATCGAAATCACTGACTCTGGACGAGGCATGAGTGAGAAGGAAGTTGCAAATCTGTACAAAAAGATTGCCGGTGAAATTGAAGCCTCTGGCGGCTCGGGCAATAGCATCGGTCTTAAGAATGTACAGGATAGAATCAAGATGAGTTTTGGAGAAAACTATGGAATCAGTATCAATTCCAAACTGGGATGTTATACCAAGATTGGCGTTCGTATTCCATACAAACAGGACTGATGACAAATGTGATGTTTGCATCCCAAAGATAGGGGGATTAGTATGCATACTTTATTGATAGTAGAAGATGAAAAGTTAATCAGACAGGGAATCAAAACCATGATTCAGCGAAGTGGCGTTCCGGTGGAGCATATACTGGAATGCAACAATGGTTTGGATGCCATGGAGGTATTGAAGGCAAATCATGTGGATGTTATGTTCACAGATATTCGTATGCCCAAAATGGACGGGATTGAACTGGTCAATGCCATCCAGCAGCTCCCTGAGCCTCCACTTACCGTGGCAGTCAGCGGATATGATGATTTTTCCTATGCCGTGGAGATGCTTCGCAAGGGCGTAAGAGAGTATATTCTTAAACCGGTGGACAGAGACCAGATTAAGAGCATCTTGGAAAAATTAAATGCTGAGCTGGAAGAAAAACAGGCTAGCAATGACAAGAATAAGACGATCTTTTTGCAACAACTAAAGTACTATATGACACAGCCTGAAATGGAAAGCGGGGAAGCTATGGCCATAGAGGCAACTCTGGCAGAGCAGTTTCCTTTTGAAATGTATCATGTGTGCGTACTCAGTGCTACAGGTGCACAGACCCGAGCAGAAAAGGAATACATTTTTTTGGGAGAAGACCGCAAACAGGAAATCTACGTGGTAAGTCAGGATTATTTGGAAACCCTGTTAAAAGAGGAACTGATGGATCGTTTCGTGGGCGTCAGTGAAGCCTTTCGTTCTGTCAATCAGCTTCGCAATGCGTTTAAACAGGCTTGGCATAGCAGAAAAGAGGCTTTTTGGACCTGTAGGTCGGCTGTTTACTATAGTCAAAAGAAAGAGACAGGGTCTGGTTTGGAACTTACCACCAATATGCTTGAGCAGATTGCGCAACAGCTTGGAACAGAGAAATATGCAGATGGCCTGAAGGCGCTGCAGCGCATTTTCCAAAATGCCAGATTGGGAAGCTATGGAAAGACGGTCTTAGAAAACGGTATGGAGTATCTGCTTGAAGAAATCTTAAGGACCTATCGCAAGGTGATTCCAGCAGAGAAAAGCGATATGAAGACTTTCTTTGAGATTTATGGCTTTGACAGTCTCAATGATATGGAAGATGAACTGATGGGATGGCTGGAACAGGTGTGTGATACCATCAATAGCCATTTTGATGACCACAAGAATGAGCAAAAAATCAAACAGGCGATTGCATATATTCAAAAGAACTATCATACAGATTTAAATATGGCGGTGGTTTCCAATGAAATCTCCATGAACTACTCTTTGTTTTCTTTTATGTTTAAGCAGTATACAGGAAGCAATTTTGTCAATTACCTAAAGGAGATTCGTATAGGTGAAGCGAAGAAACTTTTGGGCGATACCGACATGAAGATCGTAGAAATCAGCCAGGCGGTTGGCTATGAAAATGAAAAACATTTCATGAAGACCTTTAAATCTATGTGCGGAGTCTCTGCCACAGAGTACCGCAGAAATGTGCAGCAGGGAAGCAAGTAAGGTTGCAGAGCGGCATAAAAGTATCCAGCAAGGATGCATACATGTGGAAATATCAGCGTAAATTAGGGTGGAAAGATATTTGCGTAAATTGAGTGGAAAATAGTGAAAAAAGTACTTGCCATAAGGTAAGGGGCTATGCTATAATGATGTTCGTTGGTTGAGAGACCAACAACATATAGGGGAATAGTACAGCGGTAGTGCGGCGGTCTCCAAAACCGTTAACGGGGGTTCGATCCCCTCTTCCCCTGCTCGAAGGGCTAGGAACTGAGATTCGGTTTCTGGCTTTTTTTGTTGCCATGAAAGTAAATGTAATATATATTTTGCACAACACACGAATGCCGCTACATAGTACACTTTTCACAAAAATTTTATGTTAACCCAACAAACGCTGACGAAAACCTCGAAAAAGTGGTAATATTACTATATAAAGGGAACAAATCGCCATTAAGTGGAAAAAGACTTAAGGCAACGTTTTGTAGTAAAGTGAGGTATGCATGTTTGAAGTAGGCGAATATATCGTATATGGAACCAAAGGAGTCTGTCAGGTAGAGGACATCACTACCATGCAGATGGGAGATATGCCAAAGAGTCAGTACTATGTACTTCAACCTGTGGGACAGAAGGGAAGTAAGATTTATGTAGCTACTGGCAATCAAAAGACCATCATGCGAAAAATACTTACCGCCAGTGAGGCGAAAGAACTGGTGCAAGAGATTCCACAGATTGAAGAATTGTGGCTGGACAATGAAAAGGTGCGCGAGGAGAAATACAAAGAATGTATCCGTACCTGTGAGTGCAGAGATTTGGTTAAGATCATTAAGACTCTTTATTTGCGCAAAGAAAAGCGCATCAGAGAGGGTAAGAAGATTACTGCTACAGATGAGAGATATCTAAAGATAGCAGAAGACAACCTTTATTCAGAACTTTCGATTCCTCTTGGAGTAGCAAAGGCAGATATGCCAGCGTATATTACTGCACATATTGAGGATTAACGTAGAACGCTAGCAAAGTGGGAAATGGACTATGGAGATTTCAGTTGCGCAATTAGTTGTGCAATAAAAGAGTCACTTATCTTGTGACATTTCCCCAAAAAAGAAAGAATTAAATTAGTAACTCGTACCATTGCGTGCGAGTTATTTTTTTGTTAACCTTTAATTAGGACAACCGATTGCGCAGATTGCGTGTGCAATTGGGAGAATTTTGGGGGACGAAATGGAAAACAAAAAAGTCACTATTGATGACATTGCAAGAGAACTGAATGTGTCCAAGACTACTGTATCCAGAGCCATATCTGGCAAAGGAAGAATTAGTACAGCCACCAGAGAGCGAGTGATGGAATATATCCAGGCAGCCAATTACAAGCCAAATGTAATTGCCAAAGGCTTGGCGAAATCCAAAACCTACAATATCGGTTTTGTGATGCCAGGGGATTACAGCTTGGTGGATTTGCCTTTTTTCCAGGAGTGCATGCTGGGTGTAAGTGAGATTGCTTCCAGTTATGACTATGATGTACTTATTTCTATGGTCACTGAAAATGATATGGGGCAGCTCAAACGCCTTGTGGAGAATCACAAGGTAGATGGTGTAATTCTTACTAGAACTTTGGTAAAGGATGGCCCTGCTGAATATCTGGAAGCCAATCAAGTTCCATTTGTTACAATTGGTACTTCTTTAAATAAAGAGATTGTTCAGATTGACAACGATCACCGCAGTGCTTGTAGAGAGTTGACTAGTATCCTGCTGATGCGCGGTATCCGCAAGTTGGCTTTGATTGGCGGAAACAAAACACATGTGGTTACGCAGAAGAGATTGCAAGGTTTTCAGGATGCTTTCTTAGAGCAGGGACTTAGTCCAGACAACAGCCTAATCTACATGGACGTAGAGCACAATGTCATGATTGAAAAGGTAGTAGAAGAGATGGTGGAACGCCAAGTGGAATGTGTCATCTGTATGGATGATTCTATTTGTACTCACGTACTCAATAAGTTGCGCAAAGAAAAAATCCGAGTTCCAGGGGATATCAAGGTTGCTTCTTTCTACAACAGTAGCTTGCTGGAAAGCAACATTCCTTCTATTACATCTTTGAACTTCGATGTAAAAGAACTTGGAATGATCACCTGCAGAACTTTGTTGGATCGCATGGAAGGCAAAACGGTTCAGCGCCGTACACTGCTAGGATATGAAGTTTCCATGAAAGAATCCACACAGAATGTACTATAGAGCGTGAAAACGCAAGACACAGTATAGGTACTTAGCCAAGGTTAAATTTAGTATAGGAAAAAGGTACTATTTTAAGACTTGCGCAACTAGCGCAACTTAAACGTAATAGCAATTGGCAAAATGTAACATATTTTACAGAAATTTTTAGTTTAGTACCTACATTGACAACAAACTGACTGTAATGTTATCCTTAACATACAGAGCAACCGATTGCGCAAGAGCGCAACGGAGCTTAGCAAAAAATGCAAACATAATGGGAGGAAAAGTTAATGAAGAAAAAATTGTTAGCATTACTTATGGCGACAGCAATGGTATTCAGTTTCGCAGCTTGTGGCGGAAATGATACTCCAGCTGGAAACGACACACCTGCATCCAACGATGGTGGACAGGTAAGCGAAGGCGGCGACGCTACAACAGATCCTGTACAGGCTTTGATCGCAGCTACAGAAGGACCAGTTAATTTGGTTGTTTGGGCAGCTGAAGAAGATCAGGACATGGTTAAAGGATGGTGCGAAGATTTCGCAGCTCAGTATCCAGATGTAACATTCACATTTGAAGTTGGTGTTCAGTCTGAATCTACAGCAAAAGATACAGTACTTACAGACCCAGAAGCAGCAGCTGACGTTTACTCTTTCGCAGGTGACCAGCTCTCCGCTCTTGTAGCAGCAAATGCACTTCAGCCAGTATCTATTCACAAAGATGAAGTTGTAGCAGCTATGGGTGGTGAAAACTCTGGTGCTATCTTGGCAGCAACAATGGACGGAACATTGTACGCTTACCCTGCAACAGCAGACAACGGCTACTTCATGTTCTACAACAAAGAGTACTTCTCTGAAGAAGATGTTAAGAGCCTTGACAAGATGATGGAAGTTGCAGCAGCAGCTGGCAAGAAGATCACATTGGAATACACATCTGGTTGGTATACATTGTCCTTCTTCGTAGGCGCTGGATTTGAACTTTCCAGAAACGCTGATGGTTCTACAACAATGAACTGGAACGCAACATCTGCTGATGGTATCGCAGGTGTAGACGTAGCTCAGGCTATGCTTGATATCGCTAAGAATCCTGGTTTCGTATCCCTTAAGGATGCTGAATTCGTAACAGGTGTTCAGGATGGTTCTATCATCGCTGGTGTAAACGGTACATGGAACGCAGCAGTTGCTGAAGGCGCTTGGGGCGAAAACTATGCAGCTACATGCCTTCCTACATACACAGTTGCTGGCAAACAGGTTCAGATGGCTTCCGTTGCTGGTTACAAGATGTTCGGTGTAAACGCTTATTCTGAGAACGCTGGATGGGCTATGCTTCTTGCAGAGTACTTCACAGCTGAAGATCAGCAGATTGAAAGATTCGCTCTTCGTCAGGCTGGCCCTGCAAACGTAAAAGCTCAGGCTTCCGACGCTGTTAAAGCTAACCCAGCTATCGCAGCTTTGGCTATGCAGTCTCAGTACGCTATCCTTGATGGATGTGAAGGTGACAACTACTGGTCTACAGCAGAAACATTTGGTACAATCCTCGCAGCAGGTAACCCAGATGGTATCGCTCTCCAGGAACTCCTTGACAACTTTGTAGCAGGTGCTTCTCAGCCTACAGTACAGTAATTAAATACTTGATTTGTCAAGAAGACTACGAAACAACGTAGAATTATCAAGGCCCACATTCGTAGTGGATGTGGGCCCTCTTTATAGGTAAATGTCAACATTTTTTGGATTTGAAAGGGCGTGCCCAATGAAAAAATTATTACAAACTATAGGAAGTTTCTTTGCGTCCTTTGGCACAGCTTTCGTAAAAGGCGATCTTTGGGTAAAAGGATCCTGCGTAATTATGGGCTTGGGCTATGCAGCAAGAGGACAGTTCGTTAAAGGCTTTCTGATGACTGCATTGGAAGCAGTATTTGCACTGTATATGGTACTTGTTGGGGTTCCATATCTGAGTAAGTTTGGTACACTTGGTACCGTTCAGTTAGAGAGAATATTCAACGTAGTTACTATGAAAAATGAAACCAATGACTACGACAACTCATTCTTGATTTTGCTCTTCGGAGTTATTTCTATTGTTATTATCTTTGCCTTTGTAGCAATCTACATGGCAAATATCAAATCTGTATATGAATTACAGTTGCTCAAAGAAGCTGGCAAAAAGATCAACACCTTTAAAGAAGATTTGAAGATGTTGCTCAATGAAAAGTTCCACATTACTTTGCTTTTCTTGCCAGTGGGAGGAATTTTGCTATTCACCATTATTCCTCTGATTATTATGATTGCGGTAGCATTTACCAACTACGATCAGTTGCACATGCCACCTGCAGCATTGTTTACATGGGTTGGATTGAAGAACTTTGTAAATCTGTTTACAACCAGTACCACAATCACCTTCGGTTATTCCTTTGGTAAGGTACTTACATGGACACTCATTTGGGCTTTCTTTGCAACCTTTACTACATATTTTGGAGGAATCCTTCTTGCGAAATTCCTCAACAACCCAAAGACAAAGTGGCCAAAGTTCTGGAGAACTCTTTTTGTAATCACAATCGCAGTTCCTCAGTTCGTATCCCTGCTTTTGGTAAGAAACTTCTTCTCTGATCAGGGTATCGTAAACAGTATTTGTAGCAGTATCGGTCTTACAGATCTGCTCACACAGCTAGGTCTCGTGAGAGAAGGTCTTGGATATATTCCATTCCTGACATCTCCAGGCTGGGCGAAATTTATGATTATTGTAATCAATATCTGGGTAGGTGTTCCTTATCAGATGCTGATTGCAACAGGCGTACTTATGAATATTCCTTCCGATTTGATGGAAAGTGCTCGTATCGATGGAGCAAACTCTTTCCAGATTTTCGTGAAGATTACAATGCCATATATGTTGTTCGTAACTGGACCAAGTTTGATTACCGGTTTCATCAACAACATCAACAACTTCAACGTAATATATCTGCTGACGCAGGATGTATTCACGACCATGGATCAAAAACTGGCAAGCTCCAACGCCAAGGAAATCGACCTTTTGGTAACTTGGCTGTTTAGATTGACCAGTGAATATTACAACTACAAGATGGCTTCTGTAGTAGGCTGCGTTGTATTTGTAATCTGTTCCGTATTTACTCTGATTATGTTTAACCGCATGATTAAGGGAGATAAGGAGGAAAGTTTCCAATGATGAAGAGAGTCGTAAAACCTATTATTCGTCACGTGTTTATTGCCTTTATGGCAATTGTATGGTTGATTCCTATCGTTTGGCTTGTATGTACCTCCTTTAGTGCAAACCCAGGTATCAACATCAGCCATTTCTTCCCTGAGGAGTGGAGCTTGAACAACTACAAACTTTTGTTGTTCAGCGCAGATACTGTTGCGCAGTTCCCTAACTGGTTCAAAAACACATTTGTAATTGCTATCTTTACATGTATTATTTCTACATGTTTTACCCTGATGGTAGCGTATGCAACCAGCTGTATGAGATTTAAATCCAGAAAGTTCCTTATGAACGTAGGTATTATCCTTGGCATGTTCCCAGGTGTACTTGCTATGATTGCAGTGTACTTTGTACTTAAGACATTGGAACTTACCAATTCTCATATCGGTCTTATCATTGTTTATTCTGCAAGTTCAGGTTTGGGCTATTTAATTGCGAAGGGCTTCTTCGATACCATCTCTGTTTCTCTCAGAGAGGCAGCAAAGATTGAGGGTGCCAATGAATTTACCATCTTTACCAAGATTGTAGTGCCTTTGTCCAGACCAATCATCGTTTATACCGTTATCAACTCCTTCCTGGCTCCATGGATGGACTTCGTATATGCGAAACTTATTTTGAACTCTGGAATATCCAAAGACTGGACAGTTGCAATCGGTCTTTACAATATGCTTGAGAAAACTCTGATTAATACCTACTTTGCTAGATTCTGTGCAGGCGGTGTGATTGTAAGTATTCCAATCTCTATCCTGTTTATCATTATGCAGAAGTTCTATGTAGAAGGTATTACCGGTGGTGCAGTTAAGGGCTAAATTAGATTCATATAGGTTAGAAACCGCAGGCTGGTAAATAACCCAGCCGGGCGGTCTAATATAGAGGCTTAGCCGCATAGCGGCAGAATGTGAGGAAAAATGGAAAAGTTTGTTGTTAATATTATCCATCGTCCAGAGATGGTACCAGAATATGCTGAAAAAGTAACCGGACATGGAAAAGAAGAAAATATCGGAAGAAAAGCACTTCTTACAGAGTCTTTAGACATTTTTAAATTCCAGCAGGAAACTGCTCACAAAAATGGTCTCAAGACTACCATTCAGATGACTTATGCAAGTTTGTTCAACGATGAAGCAGTAGCACTTGCAAAAGAGCATCATGAAAAATATGGCGATGAAATTGCACTTTCTCTGTTGGGACTTCCTTGTACAGAGTTCCGTGAGAAATACAAAACCAAAGATTTCTGTATCTGGATGTTCTCCATGGAGGACAAGAAATCTATCGTGGATGACGTATTTGGTAAATTCCATGACATCTTTGGATTCTATCCAGAATCCACTGGTTCCTACTATATGGATGCAGAATTGATCAACTACATCAAAGAGACCTATCCAAGCGTGAAATGTGCAGTTGCTACTTGCTGGGAGGAAGGCCCTAAGGCTTACCACACCTGTAACAACTCTTGGTACACCTTTATGGATGGTGGCCCATGGAACCCATGGATTCCATCCAAAGCTAACGTACATGCACCAGCTGCAAACGAGGCAGAAGATAGTGGTATCGTAGCAATCCCACACCTTTCCAGAGACTTGCTTGCATGCTACGACGGAAATGGTTCCAACTTTGGTACCCATCCACAGAACGTACTCCGCGGTATGATTTATGATACCAGCACATGGGAGTACCCATATTTGTACAACCTCATTGACCAGTATCGTCATTTGGAAAAATATAACAATGGTTATGCTTACAACATGATGTTTGTAGGACCAGGCTGGCTGAATAAGATGGGACGTTGGGAGGCTCCATACGAACTTCTCAAGAAGTCTTATGAAGATGGCATGGCTTACTATGGACAGCTCAAGAAGGACGGCCAGTTAGATGATATGACTATGGCTGAGTTTGCAGACTACTATCGTCAGAAAAAGACCTACACAGAGCCAGAGTGTGCTCTTTGGAGAGATATTCTTTACGGCTCTGACAAGCAGCTTTTCTGGTACTGTGATCCTTACATGAGAGCATGTGTAAACATGGATCAGGGTGGTGCTATTGTTGACCTTCGTCCTTATGCTGCAAAGCTTGAGTGGCCAGTAGGTATCGGCACCCCACACGTAACAGATGCATCTTACCCATTCCTGATTCAGGAAAAATATCGTGCAGGTTACTTCACACACTATGCTGGTGAAGGTACTGTTCGCAGTGCAAAACTGACTTACAATGGTGAAGAAGTAGATCTTTGCCTGTGTAGAACTAGCGCCGCATTCTCTGAAGAAGTGATGGAAGAGGGCAAAAAGAAACGTATTCTGACACTGAAACCAGTAGATATCGAATTCGCTGACTTGACAGTGAAACTTCAGACTAGAGTAATCTTTGCAGAAGGCAGCTCTGATATCCAGATTGAAAGAACAATCCTTGAGATGAGCGATCCAAATGCAAAAGTAGAAATTAACGAGTACATTGTAGCATGCTATGGTACTACCGAATACTCTGAGGATATGACTTCTCTTACACTTGGATGTGTGAAGGGTCAGGAGCAGGAGACTATTAGCTATGAATATAAATGTAGAGATGCTCAGATTGCTGGTGCAGACAGCGTATATGCTATTGTACCACCAATCAAGACCAGAGTAACCATGACAGCTAGCAGCCAGGAGGCCACAGGTTATGTCAAAGAGGGATATGCATTCTCCCCAATGTTTACATTAGGTTACACCAAGTCTCTATCTGATAAGGAGGTATTTTCAACATGGCTCAAGCTACAAAGGGAAAATTAAATTTTAGATGTCCTTCCTGCTTTATGAGAGATTTGGACATTGATATGTTTTTTGACAAAGAAAAGGGCGAATATTACTGCCTTCGTTGCCAGTATACAGGCACAGAAAAAGATGTACTTGAAAAGAACGAAATGGCTCGTTTCCGTTATCGTGCTATGAGTAAAAGATTTGAAAGCTTTGACCTCTAAGGTCAATAAGCCCTAGGACGGAGTAATATGAAAGATTTTATTAAAGGTATGGATATTTCTACCTTGCTTGAGGTAGAAAAGTGCGGCGGCAAATTTTTTGACCACGGCAAGGAGGGGGATGTCCTTGACATCCTTAAGTCCTACGGCGTCAATGCGGTGCGTTTGCGTCTTTGGAATGATCCTTATACAGCAGATGGAAGGCCTTATGGGGCAGGAACCAACGACCTGCCAACCACTATTGCACTGGCAAAGAGAGCTTTGGACAAGGGTATGGACTTTTTGCTGGATTTCCACTACAGCGACTTCTGGACAGACCCAGGAAAGCAGTTTATTCCAAAAGCGTGGAAAGGCTATAGCGTAGAACAGCTGGAACAGGCAATGTATGATTTTACCAAGATTGTACTGGAAAAGCTTAGGAGCGAGGGAGTATTCCCAACCATGGTACAGGTAGGAAACGAACTCTCCAATGGTATGCTTTGGCCTTACGGTCAAGTGCCAGAGTACGACAATCTTGCAAAGTTTGTCAGTGCTGGTATTAGGGGCGTGCGCAGCGTAGACAAAGAGATTCCTATCATGATTCATTTGGACAACGGTGGAAACAATGAACTTTATCGCAGATGGTTCGATGAATACATAAAGAGAGGAGAGGACTTCCAAGTGATTGGTCTGTCTTACTATCCTTTCTGGCATGGAAGCCTTAAGAGTCTTCAGGACAATATGCATGACATTGCTCTTCGATATGGAAAAGAGTTGATTGTAGCAGAGGTTTCTATGGGATATACCATGGAAGATTATGCAGAATATGAGAAACTATCTCCATCCGAGCGTAAAGGATATGCAACCAGACAGGCTCTTATCGAAAAGATTGAATATCCTATGACCAAGCAGGGACAGTGCGATTTCATGGAAGATTTCCTGAATCGAGTAAAGAGTGTTCCAAATGGGCTTGGCAAAGGATTCTATTATTGGGAGCCAGCATGGATTCCTGTACCAGGAAGCGGCTGGGCGACTCCTGAATCACTTGAGTATATACAGGACAAAGGCCCTTGTGGAAATGAATGGGCCAATCAGGCATTGTTTGACTATGACGGTCATGCGTTGCCAGCCTTAGAAGTGATTCGCGATTTTAAATAAGTTTTGAATGGGATTGCACTTAGAGAATCCAAAAGGAAACAGAAGTAATTGACATTACTTATAAAGAGAGGTACTAAGCGAAAGAACGTAGACTCTATGAGAGACTACGTTCTTTTGCTTTTGCTGTAGATTTGCGATTAATAAATTGAGCTCTAAGTGTAGTGCGGCTGATAGATACTTTGTTGAGCAAGGAATTCAAAGTATAGTAGCCACTTTTGCCAAGTTCAGTTCTATCCTGTCTGACCGTTGTCAGAGGAGGAGTGAGATGGGAAGAAATTGGCAGATCATCGAATCCGATGACACTGATATCTTCTGGTACCTTGAAACCGCGGTTCTGACATTCAGCGATAACACCCATGGCAATCAAGTCGTTACCGCACATGATGGCGGTAGCACCTTCGGACAAAAATCCTGGCACATGGTATTTGGCACTGTCTGCCACATAGAAACCATAGGCAAGCAGGGAGTCTGGAGTTTCCAAACCATGCTCATGCATACAGTTTACAAAGGCTTCCTGTCTTTGGTCAGACACCAAGGAGTTTAAGGAACCATTCAAGAAGGCAATCTTTTTGTGGCCAAGTGCAACCAAGTGCTCTACACCATATTCGATGCCCTCGAAGTTGTCTGTGCCTACGGCACCTACAAGTGGATTGTGTTTAATATAGTTGTCAAAAAGTACGGTAGGGATCTTGGTTGTGCTAAGCTGAGAGAGCCAGTCGTCATGTAGGGCAAAGCCTACCAGAAAGGCACCAGAGTAGCCATTTTTTAACATATATGTATCGTATTTCTCATTTGCCTGAAAGGCTGGAGTGACTGGTTGAATTACAACCTCCCAATTGTCCCTAAATGCAGCCTGTTTGAATCCAAGGATAATTTCGTAACCAAACTGGTTGGCGGTTTCGTAATCCATGTTTTCTATAAAAAGAACCAATTTCTTGTGTTCCTGCTTTTGCATCTTCTTGGTTTTGTAACCCATTTCTACGGCAGTATCTAAAACTACCTGTCTGAGTTCTTCACTGATGTCGGGTGCTCCGTTGAGTCCTTTGGATACGGTACTCACAGATATTCCCAATTTGTTTGCAATGTCTTTGATGGTTGCCATGTCTTCCTCTTTTCCCTCAAAATAAGCGTATCCAGACGATTGTCAAAAGATACGCTAATCCCTCGAAAATTCACTAAAAATAGTATAAAATGAATTCCCGAATGATGCAAGAACATATTGAAAAAGTGCTGAAATACTAAAAAAGAACGAAAACATATGGTTTGGTGAAAGTGTACAAAAAAGTTGCGCAAAAAATATTAAAAACGTTGAAAGTGAAGATAAAACAGTGCAAATGGTTGACAAAGTGCGCATAAAAATGTTAAAACATAAGCAGATACGAAAGTTTACGAAAATTTTGTATCGAAAGTTTCGAAGCAAAATAAGCAGCGAACATTGAAGAAACAAAGCATCCAAGCGTTTTAAATGCGAAGGAACAGTTTTTCGAGATGTTTAGAAAGGACGGACAAAGTGTCTGAGAAGAGCTTCATGAGAGGTGCTGGAATATTACTTTCAGTAACCAGTTTACCATCTGAATACGGAATTGGAACATTGGGCGATGAAGCATACAACTTTGTAGACCTACTGGTAGACCTCAGACAGAGATATTGGCAGGTGCTTCCACTTGGACCTACAAGTTTTGGCGATAGCCCATACCAATCTTTTTCCGCATTCGCTGGCAACCCTTATCTCATTGATTTGAACGATTTGATTCGTGACCAGTTGTTGACTAAAGCAGAGGTTCGAGAGTTCAACTGGGGAAGTGATGACCAGGATATAGATTACGCAGTGATTTTTGAAAACCGTTTCCGCGTACTGCAGCAGGCATTTGAAAGATTTGATGTAAAAGCCACACAGTTTGAAGCCTTCTGTCAGGAACAGAAAGAATGGTTAGATGATTATTCTTTTTTCATGGCGTTGAAAACGTTTTCTGACAACAAGGAATGGCTCCTCTGGGAACCAGGCCTTAGAGATAGAGAGCCAAAGACCATGGACGAGTATCGTCAGAAACTTTCCAAAGAGATTTCTTTCTGGAAGTTCTGTCAATATAAATTCTTCGAACAGTGGAATAGATTACACAGATATGCCAACAGCAGAGGCATTCAAATCATTGGAGATATTCCTTTGTACTTGGCGCTGGATAGTGCAGATGTTTGGGCCAACAGAGAAGACTTCTTGTTAGGAGCTGACGGAAGACCAAATGTTGTTGCAGGATGTCCACCAGATGCTTTTTCCGATTTGGGACAGAAATGGGGCAACCCAATTTACAACTGGGCCAAGATGGAAAAAGAAGATTTCCCTTGGTGGCGCAAGCGCATGATTGCCAATGCAAAATTGTACGATGTTATTCGTATAGACCACTTTATCGGCGTAGTGAAATACTATAGCATCCCAGCTGGTGATGAAGATGCCAGAGGTGGTAAATGGAACAAGGGACCAGGCAAGAAACTGACAGATGCCATTGAGGCGTCTGTAGGAAGCAGCAAGGTGATTGCTGAAGACTTGGGTGTTTCCGTTCCGGGTGTAAAGAAACTCATGCAAAAAACAGGCTGGCCTGGCATGAAGATTTTACTTTTTGCATTTGATGGCAATACTGCCCATGAGTACTTACCTCACAACTATACAGATACTAACATTGCTGTATACGCTGGAACTCATGACAATGATACTATTGTAGGTTACTTCAGAGATCGCACAGAATATGAATTGGCATTTTTGTACGAATATCTGGATATCAATAGTAAGGACGAAATCCCTGATGCCATCATCAGGCTGGCTTACTCCTCCATTGCAGATATCGTAATTATGCAGATGCAGGATATTTTGCACTTGGGCAATGAAGCCCGCATGAACCTTCCATCCACCATTGGAACCAACTGGAGATGGAGATACACCAAAGACGGTTTGTCCGAGGAGCGCAGAACTTGGCTTAGAACCATGGCGACTATCTATCGCAGATAGAAGGCTGACCGAAAAAACTGGGGCTAGGACCTAAAACAATTAACGGTATGAAGTCCGAAAGGATTTTATATAAAAGAACCTATAATGAAAAAGGGTAAAACAAAAAAAGGAGAATTAGTTATGAAAAAGAAACTCGTAGCATTACTTATGGCAGTTGCCATGGTAGCAACAGTTGTTGGTTGCGGAAGCACACCAACAGACACACCTTCTACAGGCGAAAGCAAAGTAGAAGACAGCAAAGTTGAAGAAAACAAAGAAGACGGCAAAGAAGAAGTTGAAGTAAGAACAGTAGACCTTCTTGTTTGGTCTCCATCTGAAGACCAGGCTGATGACAAGGGTAACTGGTTGCAGACAATGTGTGAGCAGTTCGACGAAGCTCATCCAGAATGGGAAATCAACTTCACATACGGCGTATGTGCAGAAGGCGATGCTAAGTCCACAGTAACTCAGGATATCGAAGCAGCAGCTGACGTTTACATGTTCGCTAACGACAACGTAAATGATCTTCTTGCAGCTGGCGCAATCGCTAGACTTGGTGGTTCTACACTTGACTATGTAAACGAAAACATTCCTGCATCTTTGGTTAACTCTGTAACTGTTAACGATGCTGTATATGGAATTCCTTTCACATCTAACACATGGTTCATGTACTACAACAAGAGCATCTTCACAGAAGAAGACGTTAAGAACCTTGAAACAATGCTTGCAAAAGGCAAAGTTGCATTCCCTCTTAACAACTCTTGGTATTTCGCTTCCTTCTATGCAGGAAACGGATGTACATTGTTTGGTAACGGTACAGATGAAGCAGCTGGCATCCAGTTCGGCGGCGAAAATGCTGTAGAAGTTACAAACTACCTTATCGACCTTGTTAAGAATCCTAACTTCGTTCACGATGTAAACGGTGCAGGTATGGCTGGTCTTAAAGACGGTTCTATCGGTGCTATCTTCTCCGGTAACTGGGATTATCAGAACGTAGTAGACGCTATCGGTGCTGAAAACGTAGGCGCTTGCCAGCTTCCTACTTACACACTTAACGGTGTTGAGAAACAGCTTAAAGCATTCGCTGGTTCTAAAGCAATCGGTGTTAACCCTAACTGCCCAGATCAGGATGTAGCTATCGCTCTTGCAGCATGGCTTGGTGGACAGGAAGGTCAGCAGCTTCACTTTGAACTTCGTGGAACAATTCCAGCAAACACAACAGTTGCAGCTTCTGATGCGGTTAAGAACAACGTTGTAGCTACAGCAGAATCTTCTACAATCGCTAACACATCTATCATGCAGCCAATCGTTGGTGCTATGGGTAACTACTGGTCCCCAGCTACAAGCATGGCTGACGCTATCTTCTCTGGCGAAGTTACACATGACAACGCAGCTGAAAAGACAGCAGCTATGAACGATGCTATGAACGGCAGCGTAGTTGAATAATCTAGACTTTTTTAGTAAAGAATAATACAATGAAAGTATGTTCCGGTGGCTTTAGGGCCACTGGAGCATACATTTTATGTAGGGAATTAACATAACCCTAGTAAGCCTTTGGTAAAGGAGGATATCGCAAATGAGCGAGACAGGAAGCGATAAGAAAGTTAAGAAATTGAAGAGAGTCAGTGCTGAGTTTTCACTCATCAAAGCATTGGTAAAAGGTGACTTTGCCACAAGACTTACCTTTTTAATCTGCGGGTTTGGAAATATTTTTCACAAACAGATCACAAAGGGTATCCTGTTCTTGTTGGTAGAAATAGGATACATCTATTATATGATTAAATCTGGTGTGGAAAGCATTAAGATGCTACCATCTCTCGGATGGCTCAAGCAGGAAGAGGTGTGGAATGATGCAAAGGGTGTCTATGAGTATACTGCAGGACATCAGTCCATCCAGATTTTGCTTTACGGTGTTATTGCTATAGCACTTACTATTTTGTTCGTTATTTACTGGAGAGCTTGTATCAAGAGTGCTTACAAGGCTCAGTGTTTACATAAAGAAGGTAAACATGTAAATACATTTGTTGACGATTTAAAAGCTTTAAGACATGAGAATTTGCACAAAACCCTGATGACGATTCCACTTACAGGTATTTTTGCATTTACAGTGCTTCCACTGATTTTCATGATTTGTATGGCCTTCACAAACTACAGTAAGGTAGATGATCATCTTGTGTTGTTTGATTGGGTAGGTCTTGAGAACTTTGCAAAGGTTCTCAGTTTTTCTGATAAAATTGGACAGACTTTCTGGGGCGTACTTGGCTGGACTTTGGTTTGGGCAGTATTTGCTACCGGACTTAACTATATACTTGGTATGATTCTGGCTATCGTTATCAATAGAAGGGGAACAAAATTCAAAGCCTTCTGGCGTTGTTGTTTCATGGTTTCTATTGCGATTCCACAGTTCGTATCCTTACTTATTGTTCGTTCCATGTTCAGTGCAGATGGAACAATCAATATGATGCTTAAGGAGTGGGGCTGGATTGAACAGTCCTTGCCATTCTTTACAAACGAAACATGGTCTCGTGTAATGGTAATCATTATCAACCTTTGGGTTGGTATTCCATATACCATGATTCAGGCGACAGGTATCTTGCAGAATATCCCAGCAGAACTTTATGAATCTGCAAGGGTAGACGGTGCGAATGCATTTGTAACTTTCTTCAAGATTACACTTCCTTACATGATGTTCGTAATGACACCATACCTGATTACACAGTTTACTGGTAACGTAAATAACTTCAACGTTATCTACCTTCTGTCAGGTGGTAACCCGACTCCGGTTGGTTCTACCGCAGGTAAGACGGACCTTTTGGTTACATGGCTCTACAAACTAACCGTTGACCAGCAGTACTACAACTTAGGTGCGGTTATTGGTATCTTGACATTCATCGTGCTTGCTGTTGTAGCACTTGTGACTTACAGAAATACAAATTCTTACAAAGATGAGGAGGGATTCCAATAATGAAGAATATATCATCATCTGCAAAAGTGAGACGCTTTTTGGGTAACAGCATTGTGCACATTTTGTTGGCAGCCCTTGCTATTGTTTGGCTATTTCCTGTATTTTGGGTAGTGATGAAGAGTTTTTCTACCGATATTGGTATTTATTCCAAGTCATTCTTCCCAGAAGAATTTACTTTGGCTAACTACATGAGATTGTTTACTGATACAACAGTACTTAACTTCCCACAGATGTTTAAGAACACATTTATCGTAGCGATTTTTAGTTGCTTGGTTTCTACCTTCATGGTACTTGCAGTATCCTTCTGTATGTCCAGACTGCGTTTTAAGATGCGTAAGAACTATATGAACATGGCTATGATTCTTACCCTGTTCCCTGGATTTATGTCCATGGTAGCTGTTTACTACATCTTGAAGTCTCTTGGACTTTCCGAAGGTTCAATGATTCGTGTAGCACTTGTTATGGTTTATTCCGGTGGTGCGGGTATTGGCTTCTATGTTGCCAAAGGCTTCTTTGATACGATTCCTAAGGCACTTGACGAGGCTGCACTTATTGATGGTGCAACTAGATGGCAGATTTTTACCAAGATTACTATGCCACTCAGTAAGCCAATCATCGTTTATACTGTTCTTACTTCCTTTATGGGACCATGGACAGACTTTATCTTTGCGAAGGTTATTTGCAGAGCAAATGCAGATTACTTTACAGTTTCAGTTGGATTGTGGAGAATGCTTGAAAAAGAGTATATCGCGAAGTGGTTTACTTCTTTTGCGGCAGGAGCGGTTCTTATTTCCATTCCTATTTCCATCTTGTTCATTGTGACTCAGAAGTTCTACGCAGATGGAATGAGCGGAGCTGTAAAGGGCTAAAGGAGATATTTATATGAAAAAGAGACTGTTAGCAGTCCTTTGTATTCTAGCCATGGTTTTTACAACCATGGCTGGTTGTACATCAAAGGATAAGGCTTTAACCGAGAACATTATTGATGACAATTACCGTACTTTTTACGAGGTGTTTGTCTATTCCTTTTTCGATAGCAATGGAGATGGAATCGGCGATCTTCAGGGTTTGACCCAAAAACTAGATTACATATATGACAATGATCCTTCTACATCTACAGACTTAGGATGTAACGGTATCTGGCTGATGCCAATTATGCCATCTACTACCTATCACAAGTATGATGTAATTGATTACATGGATATTGATACTCAGTATGGCTCTATGGCTGACTTTGATGCTTTTATGGCAGAGTGTCAGGCAAGAGATATTCATGTACTTATCGATTTGGTTATCAACCATACTTCCACAGAGCATGAGTGGTTTCAACAGGCTTGCGATTATTTAAGAACCATAGGCAATGCGGCTCCAGATGAGGCAGATTGCAAATATTTTGGCTATTACAATTTCTCTACTACCAAGGCCAGTGGAGTTTGGTATCAGGTGCCAGGTACAGATTGGTACTATGAAGCTCCTTTTTGGAGTGGTATGCCAGACCTTAATTTGTACAATGAAAATGTAAGAGCAGAGATTGAAGCGATCACTCAGTTTTGGTTTGACAAAGGCGTGGCAGGTTTCAGATTGGATGCTGCCAAGGAATATCAATCTGGCGCAAATCAGGCCAACGTGGAGATTCTGACTTGGTTTAACGACATGGTAAAGGCGCAGAAGGAAGATGCGTACATTGTAGCAGAAGTATGGTTTAATGACGGCAGCTATGATGAGTATTATGCAAGCGGAATTGACAGCTGCTTTGATTTCCAGTTCGCAAGTCAGGACGGTGTCATCGCGCAGGTGTTAAATGGCAAAGCAGATACAGGTGCCGTTGGATATGCCAAGAAATGTGAAAAAATTCAGGAGCAGTTTGGCCAGTACAATCCAAACTATATCAATGCTCCGTTCTATGCAAACCATGATATGGGTAGAAGTGCTGGATATTATGCGGGAGAGAATAGTATTGCAAAGACCAAGATGGGGCATGCAATGAATCTTTTGATGAGTGGTAGTGCTTTCCTTTATTACGGCGAAGAACTTGGTATGAAGGGCGCAGGCAAGGACGAAAACAAACGTCTTGGTATGATGTGGTACGAGGACACAAATGCAGAAGGCATGTGTGATGGACCAAAGGATGCAGATTCTGTAAAACAGAAATTTGACAGTCTGGAACTTCAGGTGCAGGATGAGACTTCTGTTTACAATTTTGTAAAACAGGTGCTTACAGTAAGAAATGCCTTCCCAGCTATTGCAAGAGGCCAAGTGGAGTATATCGAAGAGGCTTCCAATGTACAGCTTGGCGTGATGCGTAAGACCTATGAAAAGGAAGAAGTGATTCTTGTTTTCAACCTCTCAGCAGAAGATAGCGTGTTAGACTGCGCGGCATTGGCTGACACATTGACTATCGGAGGTAAATCCCTAAGCAAGGTAGACCCAAAAGCGACTCTTTACACAGGAGAGACCTTGATGAGTGTTGAAGGTGATAACATCACTGTTCCAGCGTACTCAGTACTTGTGTATGAGATTACAAATAAATAAAATGCAAAAAACCAAAGGCCCTGCAGTTACCTGCAGGGCCTTCGATTGTGTAAAAGGGGAATTCTTCCGGAATTCTTGCTATATAGCTCTCCAACTCTCGTTGGAACAATTTTAGTATATACCATGGTAGGGAGTTTGTCCACCAAAATATTCTTAAAAGAACCAGTAAATAATGGGAGAATAGGGGTGCTTTTGTCCATATTTGTCCACTTTTGTCGATGTATGCGAGGAAAATATAACACCGCACTTGGATGGGCCGAGTGCGGTGTGAAATACATTTTATGCCATGAGCAATTTGCTTTAGCGCTGTGCGAATGCTTGCTCGTCCAAGATTTCCTGAGGAACAGGGAGCCCTGCATTGGTGATCTTGGTGGAAAGTACATCCAAATGGTGTAAACGTTTCTTGTTCTGGAACATATAACGCTCTGTCATTTCCTTGTAGAGTGGGTTGGCCATAAGTGTGTTTCTCACTTGTGCGCTGAATGGACAGTGAGCAAAGAGAATGGTTCTGGCAACCTTGTTCATTCGAGGGGAACCAGCTCCTTCATACATAATCCAGAGAAGATAGTCAAGAATGAACATTTCTTTGAAATTGTTCTTGGCTTTGAGCAAGGTAGTTTTAATCTTTTCCTTGGCCTCTGGAGACAATTCATTGTTGCGTTTGTAGAACTGTATGTAATCAAAATATTCGCTGGTAAGAGAACGTTCTGAAAGATCGTTCCATCTCGCACCTTGGATACGTTTGCACATTTCCCAACGATAGTCGCCTGTCATACGAATGATGGCTACCTGCAAATCTTCTAAGAAGAAGATAGGGAGCATCATGCGGGCGTGAGTAGTGCGTTTGCGTCCTTCGATTTCCTGCCACATTACACCACGGGTACCTACGTTTGGCATCAAGATAAATTCAGGCAAATATTCAACGTGAATCATGTCGCGCAGATTGGTAAGCTTGTCGTGGGTGTAAAGCGTTTCTCTATAGTAGGCACCAAAGTCGATGGAGCGAACAAAGTCTAAGTTTTGCTCAAGTAACTGTGCTGTTACCAGGCATTTATCCAAAGGCTTGATAAAGTGATCGCGATGGAGGATAGGGCAGTAGGTAGAAATACGACCAAAGGTAATCTTGTTTACCGTTGGGAACATGTTCTTTAATTCATACTGCACACGCTGAATGGAGTCGTCCATCAGTTTGCGTTCCTGCGCTTCCGTAATCTTTTTGGTGACTTTGAGATTGTGAACGTAATCCACATAGTCTTCTTCGTATTGGTTACGGCTTGGCAACTTCTTGCCGGTATATATAGCGCGTAGCCAATCGTAGAGTGTATACACGCGTGGCGCTTTGTTGGCATCCAGTGTGTCTGCTAACTTGCAAAGATATTCTAGGTTTTCCTTGCCTACCAGTTCCTCATCGGCATAGCCAAAATAGAGGAATAGTTTGACTGGAAGAGGAAGGCTTGCTACAGTGACACTCTTTAAGAAGGTGGCCTGATAGAAAGCGACGAAGGCATCTGCAGAACGCTTTCTCAAATGGCTTACAGAATCGTCGCTGGAAGCAAGGTCTGTTACTTTGCGAAGGCTCATAACCACATTGCTGAAGTTGTTGGCGATTTCTTCTTCTGCCTCTGTGAATTTAAGCAATGTACCTAAAGAGTTTTTGAGGATTTCCTCGTATAGATTGATTTCTGCTACGTCTGGTACTGCAGTAGGATCAACCAATTCATCTAAATCTACACTTGCAATAGGCTTTTGGAAGATAGCAATACGTTGTTCTACTACATTGGCATCCAAATAAGGACAGTTTCGTACCTCTAGGCTCATCTGATTTACTTGAGTCATGATGGTATCACGCTCTGGATGACCAGAAGGAGTCTGGACAAAAAGATTCTGGTATAGTCCGAACAAATCTGTACCGCCATCTTGTATAAACAATTTGTAATAACTGGTTCGATAATCATAAATATAGCGGTAAGCACTTAAAAACCAATGGGAATCTAAGGAGGCCTTGTAAAGGAAACCGATAGAAACTCCTGGTTGGGAGGATAGAACAGCCCCGCCAACGCCAGCATACATGGATTCTAAGCCACCATAATAACCGGCTACCCAGGCATCCAAGGCAACCGTAGGATCAAAGTCTGAGAATTCTTCCAATTCTAAAAAATCATGAACGGTGACACCCAGTACCTGACAGGACTTGACGTATTGATCATAGTAGGAGGAAACATTGTTTGAAAGCATACTACTTTCAAAACAAATAGTGCTGTAACCGTTTAATAAATAATTGATTTGTCTAAAGGATGACTGACAAAACAAAGTAGCAAGCTGAGGAAGCGCGCCAAACATAGCGTGGAAAGACTGAATACCTTCCACATCGTAGGTTTCAAATGTTATATCTTCCAAAGCAGTATAGGTAAACTGATAGGTTTCCGAAGAGATGTCGCAAATACCGACAACGTCGCCTTTGCCTATGATAAAACTGCCGCCAGGAAAAGTTACACTGACTGAGCCGCTGGTAAGTAGATAAAGATTAGTGGTTGGCTGGCCAATTTCACACAGGATTTGACCTTTTGCTAACTGTTTCGCCTTCATTTGTTGCCTCCTTTTAGACGTACTAACTTTATTATACAGAGAGTTTTTGTTGAATACAACTAAAAAACATGGTATTTTGGCGAATATTTCGTAATTTTAACTGTACTTTTCAAAAAATTATGTTAAAATAAATAATACATGAGTGTCACTTTTGTGGAGGTAATGTTTTGAATACAGATATCGAATATAGACAGCGTGTCGTAAAAGAATATAGAGAACAGGTAGAGCCATTGCTTAAATATATTCCATGGCTTCAAAACAAACAGGGTGCGAAAGCGTCCAGTACCTATGCGGGAGATGGCTTAAGCGAGCATTCTGTGCCAGTTCCAGTGTACGATGGAACCTTGATGAATTTTATTAAGGATGTTCAGCGAACAAAGCTTTTGGATAGAAATTATGTGTATGTATATTCCAGACTCAAAATTCGTTCTGTTCAAGACGAGCGTCGCGCGATTGCTAGCGCTACACTTCGCGAGATGGATGTTTTGACGGGGATTTTGGCAAAGTATGTCATGGGAGGCATGACCAAGGCAGCGCTTTGGCCTGAAGCTGTGGAGAACGGCATTTTTTTACAGCTATTGCTGAAGATGAAAGAAATATTAGAATTTTGGGATCAACCATTGGCATAGGAGTATAAGGATTTATGGGCGAAAAATCACTACAAAAGAAACAGTATATATTGGAGACTGCGCGTAAGGTTTTTATGGAGAAGGGCTTTAAAAACGTTACTATGAAGGATATAGTAGAAGCCTGCGATATCAGTAGAGGTGGTCTCTATTTATATTTCGGGAGTACAGAAGAGATTTTTTTGGAAGTACTAAAGATGGAAGCGGGAGAAGCAGACGATGTCTTCTCTGACAATATTACAGAGGATGCTACAGCGTCCGATATCTTGATGCTGTTCTTAAAGGAACAAAAAAGAGAACTCCTTCGCAAGAAAAACAATTTGACAGTTGCAACTTATGAATATTTCTTTTCTACAGATGTACCAAAGAAGGACAATATCTTGAAAAAGCAGTTTGACTCTGCAGTGAAGATTATCGAGAAATTGATTGAAGCTGGCGTAGAAAACGGCGAATTTGAATGTGAAGACTGCCGCGTGACAGCTCGAAATATTATGTTTGTATTGGAAGGTCTAAAGATTACTGCTAGAACTATTGGTGTATCTTCTGATACAGTGGATGAGGAATTGATGTACATTCTTCAGGGTCTTGGAATTGACGATTAAAAATACACAAAATTAAGTGCTTCCAGTTTAAACTGGAAGCATTTTTTATAGGAAATCGCTTTATTTTGCATAAATTTTATATGATTGTCACATTGCAAGGCATGGGAAGGTTTGGTAAAATGAGACATGTGTGGGCATATCTTGCCTAGAAGACCAGACAGTTGGAGGAAATCATGGGAAACGTTAGACGTATCTATGTAGAAAAGAAAGAAGCTTATGCTGTAAAAGCAAAGGAATTGCACGAGGAACTGAAGAACTATTTAGGTATTCAGGGAATCACCAAAGTAAGAGAGTTTATCCGTTATGATGTGGAAAATATCTCTGATGCAGTCTTTGAAAGAGCCTGCAAAACAGTTTTTTCTGAGCCACCAGTAGATGATTTGTATTTGGACAACATCGAGGTCGCAGCAGATGAGAAGGTATTTAGCGTTGAATTTTTGCCTGGACAGTTTGATCAGAGAGCAGACTCTGCAGTTCAGTGTGTTAAGTTCCTGAAAGAAGACGAAGAACCAATCATCAAGACTGCTGTTACTTATGTAATTGGTGGACAAGTTTCCGATGATGAATTTTTAAAGATAAAGGCATATTGTATCAACCCAGTGGATTCCAGAGAGACAGAACAGGCGGTCCCTGAAACTTTGGTAACGAACTTTGAAGAGCCAGCAGACGTACTCGTTTTTGATGGTTTTAAGGATATGCCAGAAACAGAGCTTAAGGCACTTTACGATTCCTTGGGCCTGGCGATGACATTTAAAGACTTTTTACATATTCAGAATTACTTCAAGAAGGAAGAAGACAGAGACCCATCCATGACCGAAATCAGAGTTTTGGATACTTACTGGTCTGACCACTGCCGTCATACTACATTCTCCACAGAACTGAAGGATGTAGAATTTGGCACAGGCTACTATGAAGCACCTCTGAAAAACACATACCAGAATTATTTGGATACCAGAGCGGAAATCTTTGCAGGCAGAAGCGACAAGTTCGTATGCCTCATGGATTTGGCGTTGATGGCTATGCGCAAACTGAAAAAAGATGGCAAGCTTAACGATATGGAAGAATCCGACGAAATCAATGCTTGTTCCGTTGTTGTTCCTGTAGAGATGGAATACGAAGGTGAAACAGTTACAGAAGAGTGGCTTGTATTCTTCAAGAATGAAACTCACAACCACCCAACTGAAATCGAGCCATTTGGTGGCGCAGCAACCTGTCTCGGTGGTGCAATCCGTGATCCACTTTCTGGTAGAGGATATGTATACCAGGCAATGCGTGTAACTGGTGCGGCTGACCCAACGGTTCCTGTGGCTGATACTCTCAAGGGTAAATTGTCCCAGAAGAAACTGGTTCGTGGTGCTGCAAGCGGTTACTCATCCTATGGTAACCAGATCGGTTTGGCAACAGGCTTGGTAAAAGAAATTTACCATCCAAACTATGTAGCAAAACGTATGGAGATTGGTGCTGTTATGGGCGCTGCTCCTCGCAAAAATGTAATTCGTGAAACTTCTGACCCAGGCGATATCATTATCCTGCTTGGTGGACGTACAGGTAGAGATGGCTGCGGTGGTGCTACTGGTTCATCCAAAGTACATACCGAAAGTTCTATCGAAACTTGCGGCGCAGAAGTTCAGAAGGGTAATGCACCTACAGAGAGAAAGATTCAGAGACTTTTTAGACGTCAGGAAGTAAGTTCTCTTATTAAGAAATGTAATGACTTTGGTGCCGGCGGTGTATCCGTTGCTATCGGTGAGTTGGCAGCAGGTCTTGTGGTAGATTTGGACAAGGTTCCAAAGAAATATGCAGGTTTGGATGGAACTGAACTTGCAATCTCCGAGTCTCAGGAGCGTATGGCTGTTGTGGTAGACCCTAAGGATGTAGATGCATTCCTTGGCTACGCGCAGGAAGAAAACCTGGAGGCAATTCCAGTTGCAACTGTTACAGAAGAGCCACGTTTGGTACTGAACTGGAGAGGCAAAGACATCGTTAATATTTCCAGAGCATTCCTGGATACCAACGGTGCGCATCAGGAGACTACTGTTAAGGTGGATATCCCAGATGTGGGAGACAATTATTTGCAGAAATATGCCGTAGAAAAGGTTGGCGAAGCTGCGAAGACTGGCGATGTGAAGAAGGCATGGCTGGCACTTATGGGAGACTTAAATGTATGTTCCCAGAAGGGTCTGGTTGAGATGTTCGACGCTTCCATCGGAGCAGGCAGTGTATTCATGCCTTACGGTGGTAAATATCAGCTTACTGAAACACAGACTATGGTTGCGAAATTGCCAGTACTTAAAGGCAAGACTGACACAGTAACCATGATGAGTTATGGCTTTGATCCGTACTTGTCCACTTGGAGCCCATACCACGGAGCTGTTTATGCAGTAACCGAATCTCTGGCTAAGATTGTTGCCAGTGGTGGGGACTTCAGTAAGGTTCGTTTCACATTCCAGGAGTACTTCAGACGTATGACAGCAGATCCAAGCCGTTGGAGTCAGCCATTTGCAGCACTTCTCGGTGCTTATGATGCACAGATGGGCTTTGGCCTTCCATCCATCGGTGGTAAGGATTCTATGTCTGGTACCTTCAATGATATTGATGTACCACCAACTCTTGTTTCCTTTGCAGTAGATATTGCAAAGAGTGGCGAGATTGTGTCTCCAGAACTTAAGAAGGCAGGCAATATTATCGTTCGCTTCCAGATTGAAAAAGATGCTTACGATGTACCTGTATACGAAAAAGTTATGGAACTTTATAACAAGATTCATGAGCTTAATCTCAAGGGCGTAATTGCTTCTGCTTATGCACTTGATTCCAAGGGGGTAGTAGCAGCAATCTCCAAGATGGCATTCGGTAACAAGCTGGGTGTTGCGCTGAATGAAGACTTGAATATGGAAGAATTGTTCGGACAGGGGCTTGGCGATATCGTGGCTGAAATCAAAGATAGCCATGTGGCAGTGCTTGACCAGATGAACATTCCATTCCAGTTTGTTGGTAAAGTAACAGAAGAACCTGTATTTGTATATGGAACTACCAGAATTGGCGTGGAAGAGGCTCTGGATGCTTGGAAGAAGACACTTGAAAAAGTATTCCCAACCAAGGCTGTGAAGGATACTACTCCAGTAGATACAGGAATTTACAAAGCAGACAGCATTTATGTATGTAAGAATAAAGTAGCAAAACCTACCGTATTTATCCCTGTATTCCCAGGTACAAACTGTGAATACGATTCTACTAAGGCTTTCGAGCGTGCAGGAGCAAATGTGATTACTAAGGTATTCCGCAACATGACAGCACAGGATATTAGAGAGTCCGTAGAAGAGTTTGATAAGGCCATTGCGCAGGCTCAGATTATTATGTTCCCAGGCGGATTCTCCGCTGGTGACGAGCCAGATGGTAGTGCGAAGTTCTTTGCAACTGCATTCCAGAATGAAAAGATGAAGGAAGCAGTTATGAAACTTCTTCAGGAGAGAGATGGTTTGGCACTTGGTATCTGTAATGGTTTCCAGGCGCTGATCAAACTTGGTTTGGTACCTTACGGTGAGATTACAGGCCAGAAGGCTGATTCACCTACACTTACCTTCAACACCATTAACCGTCACATCTCTAAGATGGTTTATACAAAGGTTGTTTCCAACAAGTCCCCATGGCTTCAGGGCGCGCAGCTTGGTGCGACTTACTGCAGCCCAGCTTCCCATGGTGAAGGACGTTTCGTAGCACCTAAGGAGTGGATTGACCAGTTGTTTGCAAATGGTCAGGTTGCAACTCAGTACGCAGACCTAAATGGCAATATTTCTATGGATGAAGAGTGGAACGTAAACGGTTCTTACGCATCTATCGAAGGTATCACATCTCCAGATGGAAGATGCTTCGGTAAGATGGCTCATGCAGAGAGAAGAGACGCTAGCGTGGCTATGAACATCTACGGAGAACAGGATTTGAGAATCTTTGAATCTGGTGTAGCTTACTTTAAATAAGTTTTAATAGTAAATTTTTGTGTTAAAACTCAGAAAAATAGTGTATGATATGAATAAGGAAAAGTTTAACCAGTAAATTGTAGTTAAACGGCAGAATACGAGAACCTAAGAAGCTTTCGATTCTGCCGTTTTCTTCTTATAGGTGCTCTTTGTG
This sequence comes from Lachnospiraceae bacterium, assembly GCA_017453065.1. Classification (GTDB taxonomy): domain Bacteria; phylum Bacillota; class Clostridia; order Lachnospirales; family Lachnospiraceae; genus Acetatifactor. Next base: position 63,137 of record JAFTKW010000005.1, read on the forward strand.
AACGGAGTTGTCCGCAAAAGGAAGAGTGAAATTCTAGGTATCTTGGAGGGGCCAATGGACAGAGTAAAGGAATGGTACAAGTTAGACCTGTCGGCTATCGTGTATCCTACATTACAAAGAAAAGATTTTTCTTCTGTATATAGACTTTCTGCCTTGATGAAAGAAGAGGTGCAGCCTGAGGTGTTACAGCAGGCTGTAGATTTAAGCTTGCCCAGATTTCCGACCTACAAGGCCGCTATTCGAAAGGGAGTGTTTTGGAGATATTTAGAACCAAACCACAGACCAGGTCCTTTTGTAAAGCCGGATATCAAAAATCCTTGTATGCCTATGCCTTTTAAGGCAAACAACCGCTACTTGATTCGAGTGTACTACTATGGGAGAAGAATTTCGCTTGAAGCACATCACAGTTTGGGAGATGGAACAGGTGGAATGGCTGTTTTGCATACCATCATAGCGCAGTACCTGGGGCTTTTGGGGCACCCTATCAAACCAGATGGACTGGTAATGGATATCCATGAAAAGCCAGACCCGGAGGAACTGGAAGATGCATACATGCGCTATGCCAATGCCAAGGTAAGACCTCCACGCCCACAGGAGCCGACCTACCGTGTTAGAGGCACCAAGGAGCCTTTTTATACCTTGAATATTGTGGATGGAATCATGTCCAGTAGTCAGGTGGCGCAGGTAGCGAAGTCCTACAAGGTAACCATTACGGAATATCTGAATGCGGTGCTGATTTATGCTCTTTTGCAAAAACAGCTTCAGGAGAATCCAATCCGCTTAAAGCCGGTAAAGATTGCTATGCCTGTAAATTTGCGCAGATTTTTTCCTTCCAAGACATTGCGCAACTTTATTACAATGATATACCCTGGTGTGGACCCAAGACTTGGAGATTACACCTTTGAAGAAATAGTAGCCCATGTACATCGCTACATGCAGTACTACATCAATGACAAGTTTTTGAAAGGTGATATTACCACCAATGCGGCAACCCAGAGTCATCCTCTGATTCGAGTGGTTCCGTTGTTTTTGAAAGACATTGTGGTGCGCGCCTTTTACAGTAGAGTGCAGGACCAAAACTCCTCTGCAGGCTTAACAAACATGGGCGCACTGTATGTGCCGGAGGAGATGAGACCTTTTATCGAACGTTTTGACATTTGTATGGGTCAGCCTTTCTCCAACAGAACTAACTGTGCAATTATCAGTTTTGGTGATGTGATGACGATTAATTTTGCCAGCAGCATCGTGGAGGCAGATGTAGAAAGAAACTTTTTCTGCAAGTTGGTACAGGACGGTATTCATGTAAAGATTGAGACGAACAGAGATATGGAGGGAGGAAACTAATGTCTTATTGCGTGAATTGTGGAGTAGAATTAGACAAAAATTTAAAGGCATGCCCTTTGTGCCAGACCAGAGTCGTTAATCCAAACGAGTTAATCATTCATGAAAACGAAGCCTTCCCCAAAAGTAAGGGCGAGGTGGAAAAAGTAAAAAGAAGAGATGTGGGAGTCGTAGTATCCATTTTTTTAATTGCTACGGCAGTAACTTGTGGATTCCTTAATCTGTTTGTTTTCGATGGTGTTGCATGGTCCTCTACGGTTATGGGAGTCTGTGGCTTTATTTGGGCTACCCTTTTTCCAATCATACTCTATGGCAAACTGCCAGTGTATTTGTATATCCTTTTTGATGGTTTCATGGCTGGCGTAAGTATATTGACGATTAATATTATGACTATCAATGATACTTGGGCCTGGGGCTTGGGCATTCCAATTGTGGCACTGATTACAGTGGTGGCGGAATTGCTTGCCTTTGCAATCAAGGTGCTTCCAAGAAGCTTTTTGACCATTACTTTATACATTTTTACGGCTATAGCAGTATTGTGTGTGGGACTGGAGTGGGAGATCGATTATTTCCTGACAAAGACTTTTAGACCAAGCTGGTCAGCGGTAGTGGCCACAGTGTTTATTATCTTTGATGCGGTGATTATCACCCTGCTTAGCAGTAGAAGACTACTCGCGGAGGTGCGAAGAAGACTGCATTTTTAAATAAGTTCAATATAGGTGGGCATGGGCGAGCAATCGCACCGTGCCTTTTTCTTGCGTTGCCGACCGCTCTGTGATGGCGATGAGTTGAGTACGCATGATTGCGTTGGCTCAAACATCAAATTTTTAAAAAAAATCGAAAAATAAAAAAGGAAAAAACAATTGGACGTGGAATATTAAAATTAGAATGTTTTTTTGACGTATCCAAGGTGGGCGGAGCCAATATCCGCAGAAAGGACCTACCGTGACGATCAGAGAAAATCTTGAGCAATGGGAAAAAGAGTATCTCAGCCCATATGCTGCACTCAGTATGAATTCAAAGGGAAGAACCAAGATGGAACCACAGTGTGATATCAGACCTGTGTTTCAGAGAGACAGAGACCGAATCATACATAGCAAATCCTTCCGTAGATTGAAGGACAAGACGCAAGTTTTTTTGACCCCAGAGGGCGATCATTACAGGACTAGATTGACCCATACACTGGAGGTTTCCCAAAATGCCAGGACTATTGCCAAAGCGCTTAGATTAAATGAGGATTTGGTGGAAGCTATTGCTCTGGGACATGATTTGGGCCACACCCCTTTTGGGCATGCAGGCGAGAGAGCACTGAATAGAGTGTGCCCTTATGGATTTGAGCACAACAAACAGAGTGTGCGAACGGTGGAATTTTTGGAGAAATCGGGACAGGGGCTGAATTTGACCTATGAAGTCAAGGATGGAATCTTAAACCACCAGACCAGCGGTAAGCCAGAGACTTTGGAGGGACAGATTGTCAGACTCTCTGACAAGATTGCATATATTCATCACGATATGGACGACGCCATTAGGGGCGGAATCTTGACGGAGGCAGACGTGCCAAAGGAAATCGGGGATGTGATAGGATATACCACTGGCGAGAGATTGGACCACTTTATCCATGATATTGTGACCAACAGCCAGGGAAAGAACATGGTTTGTATGTCTGCAGAGGTGGACGCGGCCATGAAAAAGATGCGACAGTTTATGTTTGAAAGTGTATATCTGAACCCAGAGGCAAAGGGGGAAGAGGGAAAGGCAGAGATGCTCATGGAAACTCTGTACGATTATTACCTTCACAACATAGATTTGTTGCCAGCAGAATTTAAAGCGATGATAGATTTGGGAGAGCACCGCGAGGTGGTAGTCTGTGACTATGTCGGTGCTATGACAGATAGATTTGCTATTGCCAAGTACGAGGAGATTTATATACCAAAGTGCTGGCATGGCTAAGGAGGCAACGTGAGATATCCAGAAGAAGTAATCGAAGAGATTCGATCAAAAAACGACATAGTGGATGTGATATCGGGGTACGTGCGACTTCAAAAGAAGGGTGCAAGCCATTTTGGATTGTGCCCATTTCATAATGAAAAATCTCCATCTTTTTCCGTATCAGGAAGCAAGCAGATGTATTACTGCTTTGGTTGTGGAGCGGGTGGAAATGTATTCACTTTTGTGATGAATTATGAAAACTATACCTTTGGAGAAGCTGCCAAGATGTTGGCGGACAGAGTGGGAGTGAATCTTCCAGAGATGGAGTACTCTGAGGAGATGAAGAAAAAGGAAAATTACAGAGCGCTTCTTTTGGAGATTAACAAGGAGGCTGCCAAGTATTTCTTCTATCAGCTTAGAGCCCCACAAGGTCAGGGCGGCATGAAGTACCTGAAAGATAGACAACTTTCTGATGAGACCATCGGTAAGTTTGGACTTGGTTTTTCCAACAAGACCAGTGATGACCTGGTGAAGTATCTGCAAAGCAAAGGCTACGAGGACAAAGCCATTCAGGATGCAGGACTGGCCAGTTTTGACGAACGCTATGGAATGCACGACAAGTTTTGGAATAGAGTGATGTATCCAATACAGGATATCAATCACAGAGTCATAGGCTTTGGTGGACGTGTCATGGGACAGGGTGAGCCGAAGTACTTAAACTCTCCAGAAACACAAATTTTTGATAAGAGTAGAAATTTATACGGGCTTAACTTTGCCCGTACAGCAAGAGCAGGAAATATCATTCTGTGTGAGGGTTACATGGATGTAATATCCATGCATCAGGCGGGATTTACGCAGGCGGTGGCATCCCTGGGAACGGCCTTTACGGCTGGACAAGCCAACCTACTTCGCAGATATACGGAAAATGTACTGCTGGCCTACGATAGCGACGGCGCAGGAACGAAGGCGGCACTACGAGCTATTGGGATTCTTAAGGAAGTAGGACTGACTGGAAAGGTCATCAGTCTGCAGCCTTACAAGGACCCAGATGAATTTATCAAGAATCTTGGAAAAGAGGCTTTCCAGGAGCGCATTGACCAGGCAGAAAACAGTTTCTTTTTCGAGATTCGAGTTTTAGAGCGGGAGTTCGATTTAAAGGACCCTGAGCAAAAGACCAAGTTTCACAAGGAAATTGCCAAGAAACTTTGTGGTTTTTCCGTAGAAGTAGAGAGGGAAAACTATTTGGAGGCCATTGCCGAGAAGTACCACATCGGTTTTGACAATCTGCGCAAACTGGTAAACACCTATGCTTTGCAGACGGGAGATGTAGGACCAGTGAGCAGACCAAAGTCTGGAGTTAGCAGCAAGGTATCCCCAGAGGAGAACGCCAAGAAGGTGCAGAGACTTCTACTTACCTGGATTACGGACGAGCCAGCGCTTTACACAAAGATTTCCAAATATGTTTCTTCGAAGGATTTTACAGAGGAACTATACAGGCAGGTTGCAGAGAGACTGTTTACCGGTATTGAGCAGGGCAATTACAACCCAGCAGCCATCATCAACATGTTTGAGGACGAACAGCAGCAGAGCGAGGTTGCGTCTTTGTTCAATGCCAAACTGGAGGCAATCAATACCAGCCAAGAAAAAGAAAAAGCTTTTCGCGATATTTTGCTTGCCGTGAAAAAGAATAGTATGGAATTTTATTCCAAGAACCTAGGAGCAGATATCGAGGCCTTGACTTTGGTGGTCGAAGCCAAGAAAGCATTGCAAGAATTGGAAAAAACGCATATTTCCCTAGATTAGGGCCATAATGATACTACACTGAAAGGATGGAACCAAAGGTATGGACGAAAACACACAAGTAAAATTTGAGGAGAAAATGAAAGAACTCCTTGCAACAGCTAAAAAGAAAAAGAATGTATTAGAGTATCAGGAAATCGCAGATCATTTTTCCGATATTCCATTGGAAGAAGATCAGTTTGAAAAAATCCTGGAGACTTTAGAGCAGAATAGCGTAGACGTGCTTCGCATTACAGAGGAAGATGACGTAGACGAAGAAGAGATGATTCTCATCGAAGAAGAGGATGTGGATGTTTCTAATATCGACTTGTCTGTTCCAGATGGTGTCAGCATCGAAGACCCAGTTCGAATGTATCTGAAGGAAATTGGTAAGGTGCCACTTCTTTCTGCAGAGGAAGAAATTGAGTTGGCCAAGAAGATGGAACTTGGAGACCAGGAAGCGAAAAAACGTCTTGCAGAAGCAAACCTTCGTCTGGTAGTAAGTATCGCGAAACGTTATGTGGGCAGAGGTATGCTTTTTCTTGACTTGATTCAGGAGGGTAACCTGGGTCTTATTAAAGCTGTAGAAAAATTCGATTATCGTAAAGGATACAAATTCTCCACTTATGCTACATGGTGGATTCGTCAGGCAATCACCAGAGCTATTGCGGATCAGGCTCGTACCATTCGTATTCCAGTACACATGGTTGAAACCATCAATAAACTGATTCGTGTCAGCAGACAGCTTCTTCAGGAACTTGGAAGAGAGCCATCTCCAGAAGAAATCGCAGCTGAGATGAATATTCCAGTAGAGCGTGTAAGAGAAATTCTCAAGATTAGCCAGGAGCCAGTTTCTTTGGAAACTCCTATCGGTGAAGAAGAAGATAGCCATCTTGGCGACTTTATTCAGGACGACAACGTACCTGTGCCAGCAGATGCAGCGGCGTTTACTTTGCTCAAGGAACAGTTGGTAGAAGTGCTTAGCACACTTACCGACAGAGAGCAGAAAGTACTTCGCCTTAGATTTGGTTTGGACGATGGAAGAGCGCGTACTTTGGAAGAGGTAGGTAAGGAATTCAACGTAACTCGTGAGCGTATCCGTCAGATTGAGGCAAAGGCACTCCGCAAATTGCGTCACCCAAGCCGTAGCCGCAAGTTGAAGGATTACTTGGATTAAATTGTAGGATTGGATTAGAGAAATGGTGCAACTGTCAAAGAGACTACAGGCACTGGCAGATATGGTTAGCTCAGGCCGAAGGGTGGCAGATGTGGGTTGTGACCATGGCTTTGTGTCCATATATTTAGTTCAAAAAGGGATTTCTCCCAAGGTATATGCTATGGATGTGCGCAAAGGACCCTTAGATAGGGCTAAGGAGCATATCGCAGCGTATAGGTTAGAGGAGCAGATAGAGACTAGATTGTCAGATGGATTGACTGCCATGCAGCCAGGCGAGGCGGATGCACTGGTCTGTGCAGGCATGGGAGGCCCACTGATGATCAAAATACTGACAGAAGGGGCTGAAGTGACCTCAAAGATGAAGGAACTCATTTTACAACCCCAGTCAGAAATAGAAGAATTTCGTAGATTCTTAAGAACTGCCCAGTGGTCTATCGTAGAAGAAAAGATGATACTGGAAGAGGGCAAGTTTTATCCGATGATGAAGGTGCATAAACTGAAGGAGGACGAGGCGGCGCAAAATCAAAGGCAACCATTGGATGTGTCTTTGGAAGTGTGGCAGCGTCTGGAGAACAAATTTGGCCCACTTCTTTTGGAGGCCAAAGACGAAACTTTGAAGCAGTATTTGGAGTTTCAGTTACATATTTGTGTGGAAATCCTTGAGCACCTAAAAGAAGGAAGCAGTGACAAAATCGAAAGTAAAAGAGCAGAAGTTTTGGCTGAAATGGAAGACATTCGCTTGGCGATGAAGTATATGTAAAGTCATGCGTGCCTTGGCAGGAACTAGGTAGTAGTCCATTAATCGGCAGATTGGAGGAGCTATGTATACATTGACAGTAGAAGGCACCAAAAGACAATATCCGGAAGGAACTACCTTTGAGGATGTTGCATCTGCTTACCAAGAAAAATATGAGAACCAAATTGCACTTTGCGCGGCAGATGGTAAAATTCGTGAATTGTTTAAGCCTGTGGAGCAGGATTGTGAAGTAAAGTTTTTTACTCTGAAGGACGATGTGGGTCACAAGACTTACGTTCGCACCGCAACCATGATGCTCATTAAGGCCATGCAGGATGTGGCGGGAGTAGAGCTTGCAAGGACACTTCGAGTAGAGTTCGCGATTGGGCGCGGATACTATGTGCACTCCACTGGAGCGCATCAAATCACCCCTCAGTTGGTGGAACAGGCAAAGGAAAGAATGTGCCAGATGGTTGCGGAGCAGATTCCTTTCAAAAAGAAAGCATATCCGCTGGCCAAGGCTATGAAACTCTTTAAGGAACAGGGCATGACAGACAAAGAAAAGTTGTTCCGTTATCGTCGTAGTTCCTATGTAAATATCTATGAACTAGATGGATATTATGATTATTACTATGGATATATGTTGCCTCATACAGGCTACGTAAAATATTTTGATTTGATTCCTTATGATGAAGGAATGATGCTGGTACTGCCAAAGAAGGCAAATCCAACGCAGGTGGAAGTCTTTGCGGATAGGCCAATGCTTTACCAGACACTAAAGACTTCCCAAAAATGGTATGAGCAGATTGGAATTGAAACCGTAGGAGATCTCAATGACCGCATCTGCCATGGCTCTTTGAGTGAACTGATTTTAGTGCAGGAAGCAGAGCAGGAGCGCAAGATTGGCGAGATTGCCAAGGATATCGTGAAGCGCGGTGGTGTAAAGTTTATTATGATTGCAGGCCCTTCCTCTTCTGGGAAGACCAGTTTTTCACACAGATTATCCATTCAGCTTCGCACCCTGGGATTGGTTCCACATCCTATCGCTTTGGATGATTACTTTGTCAATCGAGAATTTACTCCAAGGGATGAAAATGGGGATTACAATTTTGAATGTCTTGAGGCGATTGATGTAGAGCAGTTCAACAAGGATATGACCGCTCTATTAAATGGAGAGACAGTAGAATTGCCATCCTTTAACTTTAAGACAGGACTTCGTGAATACAAAGGCAATGTCAAGAAACTGGGAGCAGAAGATGTGCTGGTTATTGAGGGAATTCATGGACTTAATGACAAGATGTCATACTCTCTTCCTAGTGAATCTAAATACAAGATTTATATCAGTGCACTTACCAGCCTTAACATCGATGATCACAACCGTATTCCAACTACAGATGGAAGACTTTTAAGACGTATGGTTCGCGATGCGAGAACCAGAGGCGCAAGTGCAAAACGTACGATTGAGATGTGGCCATCTGTTCGCAGAGGCGAGGAAGAAAATATCTTCCCATTCCAGGAGAGTGCAGATGCAATGTTTAATTCAGTTCTGCTCTATGAGTTGGCAGTACTGAAGCAGTTTGCAGAACCATTGCTCTTTAGTATTCAGCCAGGAGAACCAGAGTATTATGAAGCAAAGAGATTGCTCAAGTTTTTGGATTACTTCCTTGGTGTGAGCAGCGAAAATCTGCCAAACAACTCTATCTGTAGAGAATTTGTAGGCGGAAGCTGTTTTAATGTGTAAGGTGTTTGATACAGTTTACAAAAGATATTTCATGTGTTAAAATACACAGGTTCTATAAGTAGAACAGGCGATCGCGGCCACTTTTTAGTGGGTGAGGAAAGTCCGGGCTTCGCAGGGCAGGATGCCGGATAACGTCCGGTGGAGGTGACTCCAAGGCCAGTGCAACAGAAATATACCGCCAGACCTTGTGTCTGGTAAGGGTGGAAAGGCAGCTTAAGAGACTACCGTCCCATTGGTAACAATGGGAGCCATGTAAACCCCATCCGAAGCAAGACAAAAAGAAGACTATAGGTTTGCCCGACCTGTCTTCAGGTACGTCGCTCGACGCTATCGGTAACGATAGTGCTAGATAGATGATCGCTCAACGACATAACCCGGCTTATCGTTCTGCTTATAGCTTAAGGAATCTAGACTCCGTAGACTGGTGTATACCGTTTGCGGAGTTGTTTCGTTTTATGGGAGACATGTCAGAATGGGTGATGTAAGATTATTAAAACCTAGTGAAATAGGATTGACGAATGAAGTTCAAGTGTTTGAAGACGGTCTAAGAACTGAGGAAAAATCAGGTAGCTATGAATGGTGGTATTTTGATTCAAAATATGCGGATGGATCTAGCTTAGTAATTATTTTTTATACAAAACCGGTCACTTCATTTGGAAAAGGATTTGAGCCTTTTGTATCATTAAATTATGTGAATCCAAACGGAAAAGAAATCCGTACAAAGGTGAAAAGCAAAGAGTATTCTTTTTCGAAAGATATTTGTGATGTCAGAATTGGAGAATGCTATATTAAGGGAGACTTGAAGCACTATGAAATATATTTCAAAAACGAAGAAGCGGAATGTAAGCTTTCTTTAGATAGAAGTGTTCCTTCTTGGAGGCCAGAGTCTGGACACATTTATTTTGGTGAAAAGGATTACTTTGCGTGGCTTCCTTCTGTTCCTGAAGGTGTCGTAAATGGCTCGTTAGAGATAAAAGGTGAGATAATTGATTTATTGGGAACCGGTTATCATGACCATAATTGGGGCAATAAGTTAATGATTTTACTCATGAATGATTGGTATTGGGGAAGAGCGAAAATCGGAGAATATGTTGTAGTTTCCTCATACATCTATGCAAATAAGAAGGACGGATATAAAGCTACTCCAGTTTTTATGCTTGCTAAAAATGGAAAGATTTTGACAGACGAAGCAAGTAAATATTTGAAATATGAGGAAAAAGATTTTATCAAGGATTCTTATACAAAACGTCATGTTGCCAGAATATTAGTGTATGATTACGAGGATAAAGAACATGATGTACACTATCGAATTAGTTATAAAAAGGGCGACGAAGATATTGAAAGACAAATCATGAAGGATATTGTAGGTAAACCTTTGGCAGTTATGTTTTACTTATTAGGATTTAGAGGTTCCTATCATCGCATGAGCGGCACAGTTGTATTGGAAAAATTTGAAAATGAGGAAATAGTAGAAAAAATAGAAGCACCTGCAATGTGGGAACAGATGTGTTTTAAGCCAGATAGAATAAAATAGCATATATGGTGATTTTACAGAGGAAGAAGCATGAATAAAAAACTACGGTTAATTCTTTGCGTTCTATTCATTTTATTCATAGGAATTGTGACCGTTTGGCGTTCGCTGATCATAAGTAATGGAACTGAACAACAGGGTGACAAAGAAATGGTTTTAGGCTGTCAAAATATGGTGATACCGATTTGCTGTGAAGGAAATGAAGGAAATGCGACCTTTTTGTGCGAAAAAGAGGATGGATATATTCTTTGTACAGCGGCGCATGTGGTTTCAAAACTACAAAGGGGAACAGAAAAGCAGCAACAAATTAAGATAGAAGATGAATTGGTCGATGTAAGAAGTATTTGGATTAGTGAGACCTATGATGTGGCTTTTTTGGAAATTCCAAAGATTAAAGACTCTAATAACGATGCAAAGGAAGATCTTTGGGAAGGAAAGTTGACCACTGGACTTTCGCAAGATGGATATTTAAACTTAAAAGAGGGAGATATTCTTTGGGCGTGGAGTTATTTCGATGAAGAGGTTTTAAATTTAGAAATCCAGGTTAAAAGCCCTTGGATTTACATTGAAGACTTTGGTTATCATATGATATGGGGAACCGCAGAAGATTCCAAAGGCGGTATGTCCGGAAGTGGCGTGTTTGACCGAGAAGGTCGCTTGGCAGGAATCCTATGTGGCGGAAATGAGACAGAAGTAGTCGTGCTCCCTATGAATATCATTTTGGGAGAATTGAAAAACAGTAGTATTGACATCTTCTTCGAATAGGTGGAAAATAAGAAATGGTGGGTAAAAATGGAACAAGCCCACAGAAAAGAGGTATATACATGACAAAGATTGATATCGTTTCTGGCTTTTTGGGAGCTGGAAAAACTACACTTATAAAGAAACTTTTAAAGGAAGGTTTGGCAGATACCAAGGTAGTGCTGATTGAAAATGAATTCGGCGAAATTGGTATTGATGGCGGTTTCCTTAAGGACGCTGGAATTGAAATCAAAGAGATGAATTCAGGCTGTATCTGTTGCTCTTTGGTAGGTGATTTTGGTGCTTCTTTGAAGGAAGTATTGACTACCTATTCACCAGAAAGAGTTATCATTGAACCATCTGGCGTTGGCAAATTGTCTGATGTAGTCAAAGCAGTAGAAGGCGTAGCTAGCGAAGTGGAAGTGGAGATTAGTTCTGCAGTTGCAGTAGTAGATGGAACAAAGTGCAAGATGTACATCAAGAATTTTGGTGAATTCTTCTGCAATCAGATTGAGCATGCCGGAACAATCATTCTTAGCAGAACCGGTAAGATGACTCAGGAAAAATTAGAGACCGCAATTGCACTTATTCGCGAGCACAATGCAGAGGCTACCATTATCACAACTCCATGGGAGGACTTGGACGGCAAGGATATCCTTCAGACTATTGAAGGAGCAAATAAATTGGAAGACATGATGAAGGAAATGTTAGAGCATGCAGAGCATGAGCACCATCATCATGAGCATGGCGAGGATTGCACCTGTGGTTGCCATGACCATGACCATGAACATCACCATCATCATGACCACGACCATGACCATGAGTGCTGCCATCACGACCATGGCCACGAGCATGAGCATGACCATCATGAGCACCACCATCATGAGCATGGCGAGGATTGCACCTGTGGTTGCCATGACCATGACCATGAGCACCACCATCATCATGACCACGACCATGACCACGACCATGACCATGAACATCACCATCATCATGACCACGATCACGACCACGAGCATGAGCACCACCATCATGAGCATGGCGAGGACTGCACCTGTGGTTGCCATGACCACGATCATGAGCATCATCATGACCATCACGGTCATCATCACCACCATGCAGATGAAATCTTCACAAGCTGGGGTAAGGAGACACCTGCAACCTACAGTAAGGAAGAGATTCAGGAGATTTTGGACAAGCTTGGAGCAGAAGAAGAGTATGGATTTGTACTTCGTGCCAAAGGTATGGTTCCTTCTGCAGATGGCACATGGGTATACTTTGACTATGTACCAGAAGAGTGCGATATCAGAAGCGGCAAACCAGAGGTTACTGGCAAAATCTGCGTAATTGGTTCTAAACTGAAAGAGGACAAGCTGGAGCAGTTGTTCAAGTAAACGCTTGCACCTAATAGAGACAGCTTTAGATATGACAAAAGGAAGGAGCCTTATTTATGAAGGGCGTATATATTATAAATGGCTTTTTGGAGAGTGGAAAAACTGAGTTTATCACTTACACTCTTAGTCAGCCATATTTTCAGATTAGAGGGAAGACTCTGATTGTGCTCTGCGAAGAGGGTGAAGTTGAGTATGATGCGACTTTGCTTAAAAAGAGCAATACAGTAGTGGAGCTGATTGAAGAGGAAGAAGAATTTACAGCATCCAAGCTGCTGGAACTGGAGAAGAAACACAAACCAGATCGAATTATCATAGAATATAATGGCATGTGGAATTTCAAAGACATGAAGTTGCCATGGCATTGGAAAATGGAGCAGCAGATTACAACTATCGATGGCTCTACATTCCCCATGTATTACAACAATATGAGATCTTTGCTGGCAGAGATGGTGCGCAAGTCTGAGATGATTATCTTTAATCGCTGTGACGGAATTGAAGACTTGGCAACCTACAAGCGCAATATCAAGGCAGTTAACCCTCAGGCAGAAATTATTTTTGAGGGAAAAGATGGAGAAATCAACGAGATTTTTGAAGATGATTTGCCTTATGATTTGAGCCAGGAGACCTTGGTGCTTGATAATTATGGCTATGGAATCTGGTACTTGGATTCTTTAGACCACTTGGAGAGATATGCAGGTAAAACTGTAGAATTTACGGCTATGGTGCTTCATCCTGAAAACTATCCTGACGGTTATTTTGTTCCAGGCCGCATGGCTATGACATGTTGTGCAGACGATATGGCATTCCTTGGCTTCGTGTGTAAATATGATGGAGCGAAAAAGTTAGAACAGAAGGAATGGATCAAAGTCAAGGCTAAGGTTGAAGTAGAATATTGGGCAGACTACAAAGGTGAAGGCCCTGTTCTGCATGCGATTTCTGTTGAAAAAACAAAAGAACCAAAAGCCCCAGTTATTAATTTCGCATAGAGGAGAAGAATATGAATCCGAATGTGATCATTGGAATTTGTTTACCATTTATAGGCACTACCTTGGGTAGTGCCTGTGTATTTTTACTGAAAAAAGAAATGAATGCGAATCTGCAAAAAGCACTGCTTGGTTTTGCGTCAGGCGTTATGCTTGCAGCCTCTGTTTGGTCTTTGCTGATTCCTGCGATGAATATGTCGGCTCATTTAGACAAGATGGCATTTATGCCAGCAGTAGTAGGTTTTTTGCTGGGAATAGCATTTCTGCTTTTGATTGACCGAATTGTACCTCATTTGCATTTGGACAATTCAGTGGAGGGACCTAAGAGTAGTCTGGGCAAATCTACCATGCTGATGTTGGCTGTTACCATCCACAATGTACCAGAAGGTGCTGCTGTAGGTATTGTAATGGCGGGAGCTATGGCGGCTGCACACGGTACAGGAAACTATGTGACTTTGGCAGGAGCACTTGCTTTGTCTATCGGTATTGCGATTCAGAATTTCCCAGAAGGAGCCATTATTTCCATGCCACTTAAGGAAGAATTGGGCAAAGGCAAGGCCTTTGTTTATGGTATGCTTTCGGGTATTGTAGAGCCATTGGCGGCAATCATTACTATTTTGTTGGCTACCTTTATTGAGCCTATTTTACCTTATATGCTGGCTTTTGCAGCTGGCGCTATGAACTATGTGGTAGTGGAAGAGTTGATTCCAGAGGCATCGGAGGGCAAGCATAGTAACTTAGGAACTATCGGCTTTGCAATTGGATTTGTCATTATGATGGCGCTTGATGTGGCGCTAGGGTAAGGAGAGCCTTCTATGGCTATAGATACAGAAAAAGATATAGGGCAGTTTAAAAACCGCCTAAGAGACTTGGCGGATAAATCCTACAAACAAAATATTTATACCTTTACGACTTTTCTTGGATTGCCTGAGCAGGATATTTTTTGGCAGATGGAGAGAGAACTGAAGCATGTGGGCTATGAACTATGTGATGATATGCGCGACCGCAAGGTGATTCGCTTTGGAAACCCAGCAGAACTAGGATATGAAGAGGAATTCCCAATTGTGTGTATTCATATCACACCACTTTTGGCTAAGTTTGTTGATAGACTTTCTCATAGAGATTTCTTGGGCTCGCTGATGAATCTTGGAATTGATAGAAGTACTCTTGGCGATATCGTAGTAGGAGAAAAAGAAGGGTATCTGTATTGTTTAGATAGTATCGCAGATTTTATCTGTGAGAATCTGACCAAGATTAAGCATACCAATGTGCGTTGTCAGGTAGTGGAAGATATGGCAGAAATTCCACAGGAAGAACCGACAGAACAAAAGGTGCTGGTATCTTCTGAAAGATTGGATGGTGTCATAGCCAAGGTATATCAGATGTCCAGAGGAGACGCGCTAGAGCATTTTAGAGCCAAGAGAGTGTTCGTGGATGGAAGGCTTTGCGAGAACAATAGCAAAACACTAAAGCCAGGTGAAGTGGTCAATGTACGAGGCTATGGCAAATTTATCTATGAAGGCGTAGCCTATGAGACCAAGAAGGGCAAACTGAATGTAACAGTGAAGGTGTTTGGATAAGAAATATTGAAGCAAAAAAGACGTGTGCCAGAGCGAATGGCACACGTCTTTTCTGCTTCCTTTCGGAAGCGGAGTTTTCGGGTAAAACTCCCGAGCTCGGGTAGCTCGTTTGAATCCATCAGAGCTTGGGGCATCTGAAAGATTCGTCCCTTACCTGCTTGTGGAAGGTAAGGAGTGGGAACCTGAAGGGAGGCTCCCATGCAATATATATTTTCAGAGGATGTGATAAGCTAATTAATTGTCACTTTTTGATTTGCGAGATCTGATAGCCAGAACTGCGCCGATTGCGATAGCAGCGACAACTACAACTGCGATTACGCCGATAATAATTCCCAAAGCGGGAGTGCCAGTAGCGGCATCGACACCAGTGTTAACTGCGACATCCGCATCGACTTTTACATCAGTATCCACTTTTACGTCTGCATCAACCTTTACATTGGTATCCGCGTTGGCATCGTCGTCTTTTGAAGTGTCTGTAGCAGTCTGGTCTTCCTTGGAAACATCGCTGTTTGTCTTGGAATCTGTAGTTGATTCTGTGTCTTTTGTCTCTTCTTTAGAAGTGTCAGGAGTTTCTGTGGAAACCTCTGTTAATTCCAAGTACTTATCTTTGTCAACGAAAGCCCAGAAGGAAGGCTTAACATTGTAATCATCATCAAAAAGAAGTGGGAACTGTCTGCCTTTGCCGTCAGAACCGCCACCTACATTGGAGGAGGACTGAAGCCAGGAACGACTATCGATGGTTCCCCAGAAAGTAAGACCATCTATAACAATTCCTTCACGTGCAAGTAACTGTATTTTGTTGTAGAAACGATAGTAGCGGTTTGCTACATCTCTTGTTACTTGTTCAAGAGATTCTTCTGTACCATCGTAGGAAGAACCAATGTTGATATCCCATTCGGTAATCTGTACTTTGCCAACTGCATTGGTGTACAGCCTTACGGAGTTTTCAAAGTCATTCATGGTAGGGGAAGCGATGCCGTAGTGGCCCTGCATGCCCATACCGTCGATACGTGTACCTTCTGCTTCCTTGACAGCGGTCAAAAGATTGAAGATACCGATTCGTTTGCCGCTAGAACATTCGTTGTAATCATTGTAGTAAAGCTCTACATTTGGATCTGCATATTTATTGGCATAGCGGAACGCATTGATAATGTATTCTTCACTTTGATATACGTGCCACCAACTGGAGTTGCTTCCGTGAGTGGACTGGCTCAAAGGCTCGTTTGAATTTTCTTTGTCGCTACGATAGGTGCAAGTGCCATCACTGACAGCCTCGTTTACAACATCCCAACCGTAGAACAAACCGTAGTATTTGCTATCAGGAGCAGTAAAGTGTTCTAAGACTGTTTTGATATACCACTCCAGACGTTTGTCCATTTCTTCTTTGCTAACATAATCTTTGTTTGGGTCATAGTCCTCGTGGAAGAACCATTCAGGAGTCTGTGAATGCCAAACAAGTACATGACCGCGAACTTTGATTGGATGTTCAGGGTCTTCTTCGTTCCATTTCAAAACCTGATTTAAAATCTTTTCGGCTCTAGAGTAGTCAATTACAGGAACTGTGATAGTTTCGCCATTTAACTCTGCTGTGGTGGTTCCGGGACAACGTCCATTACTGTAATTAAATAAAGCATCAGGCTTTAATTCGTTTCCAATGGTGATTGCATTGTGATGCTTGCGAACCAAAGCAATGATTTTTTTGTCGGAGATATCGTTGCCTGTGATAGCACAGCCCACGATAGTGTCTTCGCCGAGAACAGATGTGATAGAATCACTTAAGCGTGGAACATCATCTTGGATTACTACAGGCTCTTCAGATTTTTCTCGCATAACCATGCCTGTTACATAGTAATCACCGAGAGTGCACTCGCCTTGTCCATAATTGGTTCCCTGCTCCAAAAGTCGGATAACCACTTGCTCAATTGGTGCTGCAAAATCTGGGCTAAAGGTTCCTTCGAATTTAGTCCACACGCCGGGCTCAAGTACCTGGGAAAGGTTTCCTTTCAATTCTGGTGAGTAGGAACCAAGATAACTGGTTGCTCCACCTACAGTTACATAAGGAGCAAAATCTACTGTGCGCTGATCGGCAGGAGCGCCTGCGTAATCAGAAGATAAACATACATAAAAGGAAAATTCGTACTCTTTACCGTTTTCGATGTAAGCAGTGATGTCCTGTGCAAAACACTCATAAGGTGATGTACGCCCAGAGATGATACCATAGCTGGACACGGTTCCATAGATGGGTGTGTCGCTGGTTGCGACAGACAGCTTACTTGCATCTGTAGCAACTGCCCAACTGGACATATCAGAGGATGAAAAATCCCAGTTGTCAATAAAGTTTGGGTTGGCTGCATGTGCAGTCATAGACGCCTGTGGCAGTAGGGTAAGAGTCATTGCAAGTGTGACTGTACCCAGTACGAGTTTTTTGAAAAAATTCTTCATATATACCTCCTCAAAGAAATAACGCCCCCACGTTTGTTTTCTTTTCGCTACATACAGAATATCATTTATTCAAAGTGGAATCTTCTAAAAAAAAGTCAACAATTGCTCAAATCTTGCTAAATATGAAGAGATAAAGTTTGCACCTTGAAAATATCGATTTTAAACCATATAATGAAAACATATGTGTACGAGAAAGGGGAAGAAGAGATGAACTTAAGATTTAAATTGCTTAAGAGTACAAAGCTTGTGTGTCTGGTTTTGGCTGCAGTCATGCTTCTTTCTGGGGTGTGCTATGAAAAAATCAAAGTACAGTCCTTCTTTGAGTACACTATTGGATTTCAAAAAGATGCCTTTGTTAAGGAATTGGAAGCTAAATTTGTAACAGATTGTAGTAATGAGACTCTAGGACTGAGAAACAGCAATTTGTTGGGACGAAATGTAGTGCGCATGCTTCCAGGAAGAAGGCAACTTCGTACCTTCGTTTTAGAAACTCCAATGGTGGAATTGCTTAGAGCATTTACCACCTTCTTTTCCACAGTCAATGTGGTGACTTTTGAGCAGAAGCACCCAGAGGCTGAGGTAGTCTATTTTATCCAACGGGCGGACGGAAAGAAAAGAGCATAGTTTTTCTTTGTTTGCGTTGCAGGAAAGCAGCGCTTATTAGTGTTGCCAAAAAGAGGCAAGAAGATAGGGCGCGCAGAGAGCGTGCCATATATAAAGGAGAAAAATTATGGCTATTATACAGTGGATTATTATTATCGTGGGAGGAGCAATCGGAATTATTTCTACCATAGGTATTACATTTGGTATTTTTGCAACTATCATTTACAAGATATTCCGTAAGATTACTGTTGGCGGTTCCTTGTACGACTAAGGATAGGAATACTACATTAGAATTGAATTACCCAAATTGAGCGGGATGCTCGCAAAATTTCATAAAGAAGAAAAATTGAAAAAAGGGAGCTTAGGCTCCCTTTTTTGTGTAAAGATGTGTCTATAAGCGTGCAAATAACACTTAATTGTGCCAAAAGAGCAAACAAAACTTCAGTAAATTAAAGCGATAAAAGCCAAGAGGATAGAATAAATTCAAAAAAATCAGAAAATGAATGACATTTCCTTGCTTAAGATGACAAAATATTATACAATTAATGCATGACACTTTAAAGGGGTTTACAGTGTTCAGCGAAATTCAAAATTACGGAGGATATAGCAATGAAAGGTAATGTAATCGTAGGCCAATCTGGTGGACCTACCGCAGCAATCAACTCAAGTTTGGCGGGCGTTTATCGTACAGCCAAAGACCGTGGTGCCAAGAAAGTATATGGTATGCTTCATGGTATTCAGGGCCTTTTGCAGGAACGCTACATTGATTTGTCTGAGCATATCAAGACAGATTTGGATATCGAACTTTTGAAACGTACTCCAGCTGCATATTTGGGTTCTTGTCGTTACAAACTTCCAGAGATTCATCAAAATAAAGACGTCTATGAGAAGATTTTTGAAATCTTAGAGAAATTAGATATTGAAGCATTTATTTACATTGGTGGTAACGATTCCATGGATACTATCAAGAAATTGTCCGATTATGCCATCGTTACTGGAAAAAGAACCAAATTCGTAGGCTGCCCAAAGACAATTGATAACGACCTTGCGTTGACAGACCATACACCAGGTTATGGTAGTGCAGCAAAATACATTGGTACATCTGTAAAAGAAATCATCCGTGATGGATTCTGTTTGGAATATTCCAACGGCGTTGTTACTATTGTTGAGATTATGGGACGTAATGCTGGTTGGCTTACAGGTGCAGCTGCACTTGCGAAGGGCGAAGATTGTCCAGGACCAGACCTTATTTATCTGCCAGAAATCCCATTTGATTTGGATGACTTTAGCAAGCGAATCAAAGAACTCCTTAAGAAGAAAGGTTCTGTTGTAGTAGCAGTATCTGAAGGTATCAAATTAAAAGATGGAAGATATGTCTGCGAACTTGGCTCTAGCGTAGATTTTGTAGACGCATTTGGCCACAAACAGCTTTCTGGTACAGCAAGTTACTTGGCAAGCTTTGTTGCTGGCGAATGTGGATGTAAGACTAGATCTATCGAACTTAGTACATTGCAGAGAGCAGCATCCCACTGCGCATCTCGTGTAGATATCTTGGAAGCTTTCCAGGTAGGTGGTGCAGCTGTTAAGGCAGCAGATGAAGGCGACTCCGGTATGATGGTTGTTATTGAGAGATTCTCTGATGATCCTTACCAGTCTGGTACAGCAGTTAAGGATGTACACAAGATTGCCAACGATGAGCGTGTTGTTCCAAGAAGCTGGGTAAATAAAGAGGGAACATATGTAACAGATGACTTTATCACATATGTAAGACCACTTATCCAGGGCGATGTGGCTCCTATTATGGTAGATGGTATTCCAAGACATTTGTTTAGACCTTACTAATGCAAATAGAGAAAGCCTCCCGTGCAAACGGGAGGCTTTTTTTAATTAGTTGTAGATTATTTATTGTTTTGTTACTTTTACAGGCCCACGCTCCAATATTTTAGGGAACATACAGAGGAATGTTCCAGTTGTGACTGCTGCAGCAATGATATCGCTGATTGGTTCTGCCAAGAATACGGCAAATACCTTGTTGTCCATAAAGTTAGGCAGAAGGAATATCAGTGGTATCAGCAAAATAATCTTTCGAAGGCATGCCATGAATAGACTGACTTTGGCTTGTCCAAGTGCCATGAAACTTTGCTGACAACTAATCTGAAAACCGATTGAGAATATGCCGGCCATGTAGATGCGAATCGTCCATGTGGCATAGTCTGCCAGCGCAGCATCATTGGTAAAAATGTTGGCGAAAATGGAAGGGAGTAGCATGATGAGAAGCCATGCTAAACCTGCAAATGTGATACATGCTTTGAAAACTGTAAAGAATGCCTTGCGCACACGTTCTTTGTTGCCAGCTCCGAAGTTGAAACTGACAATTGGCTGTCCACCTTGACAAATGCCCTGCAGGGGCATGGTGATGAGTTGACTGACACTAGTAATAATGGTCATAGCACCTACAGCCAAATCTCCGCCGTATTTTGATAGGGAAGAAGAAAAACTGATAGAAAGAATACTTTCGGTGGAAAGCATTACAAAGGTGGAAATACCAAGCGCTAGGCAGGGTAAAATGACAGAGGCCTTTAAGCGCATATTTGGAATTCGTAAGCGAAGCACTGTTTTAGGGCCGGATAGGAATATCAAAACCCATATTGCTCCAACTGCTTGGCTGAATACTGTGGCAATAGCAGCACCTTTAACACCCATATCAAATGTAAAGATAAAGATCGGGTCCAAGACAATATTAATAATTGCACCGATAATGGTGGTCATCATGCTAACTTTGGCAAAACCTTGAGCGGTGATGAAAGTGTTCATCCCCATTACTACTAAGACGAAAACGCTTCCTAATATATAGATTTGAGCATATTGGATGGCATAAGGGAGAGTATCAGGGCTGGCACCAAACCAAGAAAGAAGGGCGGGTGCGCTAAAGTAAAAGACTATGGTTAATACAACCGAAAAACATAGCAGTAAGGCAAAACAGTTGCCCATAATTTGCTCCGCACCGTCTTTGTCTTTTTGCCCCAAGGCAATGGCCGCTCTTGGCGCGCCACCAGCACCACATAGCATGGCAAAGGCATTGATGAGCATCAGAATTGGCATAAATAAGCCAACGCCCGTCAGTGCATCTGCGCCAATGTCTGGGATGTGACCGATGTAGATTCGATCTACAATATTGTAAAGAAGATTAATAATCTGTGCCACTACGGCAGGAATGGCAAGCTTGGCTAAAAGCTTTGGTATATTGCCCGTTGCCATCATGTTTGCCTGAGCATTTTGATTTTTATCCATAAAGAGCACTCCTATGTGGTTAAGAATTATGTTGATTAAAGATAATCTTATATTTATTATATATCTTGTGGCTCGACAAAAAAAGGAAAAAATCCTTTGTCAATTCTTGACGAGTTTTGAAAGAAGGACTAAGATAATTTCGAGGGTTTGATATAACAAAGGAGGAAATGAATATGTTAATCATCTGGGGATCAAGAAGCATGGACAAAACACTTGGTGAGACACAGAGATCTTATCAGTGCCAACATTGCAACAATGTAAATCGTTATAGGGTTTTTAGAAGAAGAAACTGGTTTACTCTGTTTTGGATTCCAATTTTCCCATTTAGTAGCAAGTACTATATTACATGCCCTATCTGTAACTTTGGCAGCAAGCTAAAGAAACAGGATGCATTGGATCAGTTGCAGGTTGCAACAGAAATGCAGCAGCAGATTCAGACAGAGGCTGCAGAAGCACAGCAGGCTGCTACACCAGAAATTCAGCAGTCTGAAACAGATGCACAGTAGCATATAGCAAGAATAACTGAATAGAAAAAAGAAAGGGAATAACCTCTAGGGAGGCTATTCCCTTTTTTGTGTGATAGCGACGAGATGAGCTCGTTGCGCTCTGCGGTGTTAGCGAAGTTAAATCGGTCTATGCCAGATTACACTAGGTTCCATATCGTCAAGACTGCGCATGCCAGTGCGTGCCATAGTAGACTTCAGTTCACCGGTCAATTCCAGGATACGGTTGGTGACACCCGCTGCGCCACCTTCTAAAGGTCCCATCAAATCACGGCCTACACACACAGCTCTGGCACCAAGAGCCATAGCCTTGAAGGCGTCTATTCCACTTTCAATACCACAGTCTACAAAGATCTCCATCTGATCACCCACAGCATCTACAATGTCAGGTAACACCTGTAGTGGTGGTATGGAGTAAGGCATGATGCTATGGTGATGGGAGACGACGATTCCAGCCACTCCGATTTCGGCGCATTTCAGTGCATCAGAGACACTCAGCACGCCTTTTATGATAAAGGGAGCATCGGCGGCTTGTACAAAGCTGGCTAGCTCTGTCTGAGTTTTGGGGCGCATATGTAGCCCGTGGATGCAATCGTAACGGCCATTGCCAGTGAAAGCGTGATCGATATCCATACCCACAGCAAAGGCACCATGGTTGACCGCATGCTTGATGCGATAGAGGATTTCCTCGTTGTCTGCGTAGGGCTTGATGATTTTGATGGTCTGAGCACCAGTTGCCAAGATGGCTTCCAGTTCCTCTGGCTCGCCCATGCCAACCCAATGAACAGCACCGGCATCTTTGGCACCCTTGGCAATTTCTACCATGGCATTGTCACAAATGTTGTGTAGATGGGAGAGCGCTGCGGTCATGATAGGGGTGGCAAAAGTTTCACCAAAAAGTTTGTATTCTGTATTTGGCAAAATAGCGTCAATGTAACGAGTTTCCAACAATAGAGAATCAAAGTAATCTCTGGTAATCTGGTTTGAATCGCCTCTCATAATTCCTCCTATGTATTCAAAAAAAACAATCTTTTTTTCTATCATACCATGTACCTTTTTCGTTGTAAATTTTTTCGTCTAGTAGTATACTAACTTATGATGATTTATTATGCCCTTTTTTGGGCAAATATATGAAGAAAGGATGGTGTGAATATGGAAAAAATTGATGGAATGGAAATGACTTATGTACATGAGATAGTGTGTTTGATACAAAGTCAAATGGATTCAACCAAGCTTTTACAGGAGTTGGAAGATTACCATGAAAATGACATAGCAGAAGCTTTGGAATACTTAACCGAGCATGAGCGTAAGAATTTGTATCAAATTTTAGGTGCAGAACGAACGTCTGAGATTTTTGCATTCTTAGATGATGCCAGTGTTTATCTGGAAGAGATGAAACTGGAAAATGCAGTCGATATTCTGGAATTCATGGATGCCGATGACGCAGTCGATGTACTGGAAACCATCGACGAAGAAATGGGTGAACTTTTAGTCAGTATGATGGACGAAGAAGTCAGTCAGGACATCAAACTGATTCAGTCTTATGAAGAAGATGAAATCGGTAGTATGATGACCACCAATTTTATCCAGATTAAGCAAGGCGCTACTGTCAGACAAGCCATGAAAGAGATGGTTGCTCAGGCAGAAGAAAACGACAACATTTACACCATCTATGTGTGTGATGACAATGGCGCTTTTTACGGCGCTATGGATTTGAAGGATTTGATTACTGCCAGAGACTATATGGATCTGGAGGAATTCATCAGTCAGGCGTACCCATTTGTCAGAGACCACGAAAAAGTATCTGATTGTCTGGAAAAGATCAGAGGATACGCAGAAGATTCCATTCCTGTTTTGGATGAAGAGGACAAGATATTGGGTGTTATCACATCTCAGGACATCATCGAAGCGGTGGAAGATGAGATGAACGATGACTACGCAAAATTGGCTGGTTTGACTTCTGAGGAAGATTTAAATGAAGGTCTTTTGCAAAGTATGAAAAAACGTCTGCCATGGCTGGCTGTTCTGCTGTTTTTAGGCATGGGAGTTTCCACAGTGGTGGGCATGTTTGAACAGGTAGTAGACCAGATTGCAGTGATCGTCTGTTTCCAGTCCCTTATATTAGGTATGGCTGGTAATGCAGGTACACAGTCTTTGGCGATCACCATCAGAGTACTGATGGATGAGCAGGTGCGTGGAGCAGATAAGTTGCGACTGGTTTTTAAAGAAATCAAAGTAGGTTTGTGCAATGGTATATTGCTTGGCATTTTGTCCTTCCTTTTTATAGGAGGATATGTGTACCTGCTTAAGGAATATGATTTGTTCTTTTCTTTTGCAGTTTCAGGTTGTGTAGCCATAGCGTTAGTGGTTTCCATGCTGATTGCAAGCATGGTGGGAACCGTGGTGCCTTTGGTGTTGCACCGCATGAAAATAGACCCGGCAGTTGCTTCTGGACCATTGATTACGACCATCAATGACCTGGTAGCGGTAATTGCGTACTTTGGGCTGGCGTGGTTATTGTTGATACAGGTGATAGGACTTGCTTAAGAGGGGTTCACCTGATAAAATAAATTCTTTCCATAGTGGGGACATGGAGGGAAATTTGTGGGGATACAAATATTAGGATAAAAGAGGCTTTAGAAGTATGAATATGAAGTATATACCGAACATTATTACAACTTTTCGAATTGCAGGAACCATTGCACTGGTGTTTTGCGAGAACTATTCCGAGATGTTCTACATCGTCTTTACTCTTTGTGGTTTTAGTGATGTGGTGGATGGATGTATTGCTCGCATGACACATACGGTCAGCAGCTTGGGCGCAAAACTGGATAGCATTGCAGATTTATTGTTTTATTCCGTGATGGGATTTAAACTGTTGCCAGATTTGATTCGCATCTTACCTTTATCTATATGGTGCATGGTGACAGGAATTCTGATTGGAAGAGTGATTTGTTACGTGGTAACAGCCATTCGTTTCCGCTGCTTTGCATCCATGCACACTTACATGAACAAACTGACAGGTTTTGCGGTGTTTACCATTCCATATACCATCATCACAGATTTGTTTGTACCACATAGCTTAGTTATTGGTGGAATTGCAATTCTTTCTACCTTGGAAGAACTTGTTATGACATTGATGATGAAGGATAAATATGAACCAAAGAAAACTATTTTTCAGATGAACCAAAAGAAATTGGCGGCATAAAAGGGAGAAGACCATGGAAGTTAGATTAGAGAATTTAACCAAGATTTTTCCAAACAGAGACAAGAAAAAGCCTGATGTGGTGGCAGTAAATGATTTTGACTTTACCATTCCAGACGGCAAACTCATCGGTTTGCTGGGACCATCTGGATGTGGAAAGAGTACCACACTGAATCTCATCAGTGGATTGCAGAAACCTACCGAAGGAAAGATTTTCTTTGGAGAGGACGATGTGACGCAGCTTCCACCAGAAAATAGAGGAATCGGTCTGGTATTCCAAAACTATGCCCTTTATCCACATTTGACTGTTAAAGAAAATATTCTTTTTCCTTTGCAGAACTTAAAAGGCAAGGACAAGCTTACCTTAAAAGAGATGGAAGAAAAAGTAATGACAGTTGCGAAACTGGTTCAGATTGATGAACTTTTGGAGCGAAAGCCAGCGGAACTTTCCGGTGGCCAGCAGCAGCGTGTTGCCATTGCCAGAGCGCTTGTAAAGATGCCACGCGTACTTCTTTTAGATGAGCCATTGTCCAACTTGGATGCAAGACTTCGTCTGCAGACCAGAGATGAAATCAGACGTATTCAGAGAGAAACCAAGATTACCACAATCTTTGTAACTCACGATCAGGAAGAGGCCATGAGCATCTCCGATATGATTGTAGTGATGAAGGATGGTATTGTACAGCAGATTGGAAAGCCACAGGAGGTCTATGACAATCCAATCAATCTTTTTGTAGCAAAATTCCTTGGCACTCCACCGATCAACGTGTTTGAAGGAGAAGTGAGAGGCGAGCACTTATTCTTAGGCTACGACAATGTATTAGCAGTTCCTGGGGTGGCAGACCAGAAGGTATATGTGGGCATTCGCCCAGAGGGCTTTATTGTCAAAGAGGATGGACCACTTACCTGTGAATTGGTGGGTGTGGAAGTGATGGGTAGAGACATCAGTGTAATTTCTACACATGAATTGTCCTTAAATCCTACCGTGCGAACAATCATCAGCACTGCCAACAAATTAGAGAAGTTTGAAAGACAGGTTCAGTTTGCTCTGGTACCTCATAAAGTAATGATTTTTAACAAAGAAACTGAAGAAAGAATCGACTTTTAATCCAGAGGAGCTATAGACTATGCTAAAAAAACTCATACACAACCAGAACCTAAAGGGTTGGCTGTATCTTTTGCCTGCGATTTTATTTTTGGGCGCTTTTATGGTCTATCCTTTGATCGACGTTTTTATCTACTCCTTTGAGGAGGGCTACAATTCCGCCTCTCAGACTTTCTTTGGAGTGGGAACATACAATTACTCATACGTTCTGCATGATCCATACTTTTTGCAGGCGGTGAAGAATACCTTTATTTTGGTAATTATTACAGTGCCTCTTTCTACGGGAATTGCACTGTTGATTTCCTTGGGCTTAAGCTCTATCAAGGCACTACGCAATGCCTTCCAGACCATTTTCTTTTTGCCTTATGTAACCAATACTCTGGCAGTGGGGCTGGTATTTATGATTTTGTTTAAAAAGACACCATATTCCGATGGAATGATCAATCTGTTGCTTAACCTTTTTGGTGGCAGTAGCGTGGATTTCATCGATGGACCGTACTGGGCCAAGATGCTGGTGCTCTGCATCTATACCATCTGGGTAGTAATGCCATTTAAGATTTTGATTTTGACCAGTGCGCTGGCTTCCGTAAATCCTATGTTCTACAATGCGGCCAGAGTAGATGGAACCAGCAAATTCAGAATTTTTAGACGCATTACATTGCCTATGATTTCTCCAATGATATTCTATCTGGTAATCACAGGATTTATCGGTGCGTTCAAGGCCTACAGTGATGCAGTTGCCCTGTTTGGCACAGACCTGAATGCAGCAGAGATGAATACCATTGTGGGTTATATCTACGACATGCTTTACGGCAATAGCGGTGGTTATCCATCCTATGCGTCGGCAGCAGCAATTATTTTGTTCTTTATCGTGCTGACGATTACTGTGATTAACTTGCTGATTAGCAAGAAGAACGTTCATTATTAAGAGGCGATTTTATGGAGCGAAAGATAGATTACAACTTAATTGAAAAAAGAGCGAAGGTGCGTAGCAAGATTGCCAGCGGTATCACCTATGGACTTTTGGGATTTTGGGCGTTGATTGTGCTATTTCCCTTTTATTGGATGGTACTGACCAGTGTGAAAAGTTACTCGGCTTACACCTCTGAGTATGTGCCTAAGTTCTTTACCTTGACTCCAACCTTCCAGAACTATGTGGATGCCTTTACAGAGGTTCAGTTGGGCAAATATTTCTTAAATACAGCTATTTTTACTTTGGCGACCACCGCCATCATGCTGGTGGTGATTGTTCTTGCGGCCTTTGCTTTTGCAAGACTAGATTTTAAGGGCAAAAATGCAGCTTTTGTGATATTCCTGTCCTTGATGATGATTCCAAATGAGCTGGTTATCATTACCAATTTTGTAACCATCACAAATATGGATTTGAGAAATACCTTCACGGGTCTTATTTTGCCATCCGTGACAAGTGTATTCTATATATATTTGCTGAAAGAAAACTTTGAGCAGATTCCAGACAATCTTTACTATGCGGCGAAAGTGGACGGAACTTCAGATTTTAAGTATTTAAGAAGAGTGCTGATTCCAATTTCCAAGCCTACATTGGTGACCGTGACGATCCTCAAGGTTATCGAATGCTGGAATTCTTATGTATGGCCTAGACTGATTACAGACAATCCAGAGTATTATCTGGTTTCCAACGGAATTCAGGAGATTCGTGAAAACGGCTTTGGACGTGAAAATATCCCTGCCATGATGGCAGCGGTAGTGGTGATTTCTATTCCACTGATTGTGCTGTTTTTGGTGTTCCGCAACAAGATCATGGAGGGCGTGTCAAGAGGAGGTACCAAGGGATGATGAGATGGAAGAAACTGGTATCTACTTTGACTTTGGCAGTGCTACTTGTGGGCAGCTGCCTTGGACTTACAGGCTGTCACGGAACGAAGGGCCTCAGTGCTTTTGCGATCCCAGAGGAATTTGACACCAGCAAGGAATACGAGATTACTTTTTGGGCGAAGAACGATACCAACAAGACGCAGACGGAGATTTATGAAAAGGCTATCGCAGATTTTCAGAAGCTTTATCCAAACATTAAGGTAAGTCTGCGCCTTTATACAGACTATGGCAGAATTTACAATGATGTCATTACCAATATTGCAACGAACACCACACCAAATGTGTGTATCACCTATCCAGACCATATCGCTACCTATTTGACAGGTGTCAATCAAGTGGTGCCACTGGAGGAACTGTTTGCAGATGACAAGTATGGACTTGGGGGATCGGAGCTTAGATTTGACGGCCCTACTTATGAGGAGATGATTCCAAAGTTTTTGGAGGAGTGCTCCTTCAATGGACATTATTATGCAATCCCATATATGCGTTCTTCTGAAGTGTGCTATGTGAACAAGACTTATGTGGAAAGATTGGGCTATACCTTGCCTGAGAAATTGACTTGGGATTTTGTATGGCAGGTTTCTGAAGCCGCTATGGCTAAGGACGGCGAGGAGAACTTTTTGGTAAATGGTCAAAAGGTTATGATTCCATTTATCTACAAGTCTACCGACAACATGATGATTCAGATGCTGCGCCAGAAAGGTGCTGGCTATTCTACCAATGATGGTCAGATTCAGCTCTTTAACGATACAACAAAGGAACTTTTGTATACGGTTGCTGAGCATGGCAGAACAGGGGCGTTTTCCACCTTTAAGATTTCCAGTTACCCAGCCAACTTTTTGAATGCGGGTCAGTGTATCTTTGCCATCGACTCTACTGCCGGCGCGACTTGGATGGGAAGTGATGCGCCGCTGTGCGATATCGCAGAGGACAAACTTGTACAGTTTGAAACTGTAGTCATGGAGCTTCCTCAGTTTGATACCGAAAATCCACAGATGATTTCTCAGGGACCATCGGTATGTGTATTCAACAAAGAAGATTCAGGCGAAGTATTGGCATCCTGGCTGTTTGCACAGTATTTGCTTACCAACGACGTGCAGATTGCTTACGCACAGACAGAAGGATATGTGCCTGTCACCAGCAAGGCGAGAGAGAGTGCAGAGTATCAGGACTATCTGTCCAGAGCAGGTGAAGACAACAACAAATACTACGATGTCAAGATTCGTGCCACCCAGTTGCTACTAGAAAACGTAGACAATACCTTTGTAACTCCAGTATTTAATGGCTCCGCCTCCCTCAGGGATGCAGCAGGACAGTTGATCGAAAATACAGTAAAGGCTGTGCGCAGAAGCCAGACGGTGGACGAGGCTTTTGTGACCAAATTATATGCGGATGTGAATTCTTTGTATCGCTTAGACCAATTAAGTGTGCAGGCGGGTTCTGAGGTTAGTGGCAAAACACAGCTGGGTGAATTGCCTCAGACGGCAGTGCTTCTTTTGTCTGCGCTGATGCTTGCTTGGGTACTGATCGGCCTTTATGTGGGAAGAGAATTTGTCAAAAATAAGAAAAAGAAGAAATAACGGTATTGATTTATCCCGTTTTTTCGGTATAATTAACTTTGAAATTTTCAAAACATTTTCGTGGAGGAGAAAACTATGAAAAAACTTACAGCATTATTGCTTACACTCGTACTTGCATTTTCTGCAGTAGCTTGCGGATCTGGCAGCGATGCGGATGTTAAGTCTGAAGGTGTTATGACTCATGCAGAGTACATGGCAGCAGCTCTTGAAAGTGAAGTAGTGATTGAAGCCTACGTTCAGGCTAAGCAGTCCTGGTGGGACAACACAGCTACTGTTTACTTGCAGGACAAGGACGGCGCTTACTTCGTATACGGAATGGCTTGTAGCGAAGAAGACTACGCAAAGATTCCTACAGGAACCAAGATCAAAGTTACTGGTTACAAGGCTGAGTGGTCTGGCGAAGTTGAAATCATCGATGCAACATTTGAAATTATGGAAGGTAACTATGTAGCAGAAGCAAAAGACGTTACTTCCCTTCTTGGAACAGAAGATCTTGCAAAGCATCAGAACGAGTTCGTTGCTTTCAAAGGTCTTACTGTAGAAGCAGCTAACGACAATGGTGATGCATTTCTTTACAACTGGGATGGTTCTGGTCAGGACGGAAACGACCTTTACTTCAACGTTTCCTACAACGGACAGACATATTCTTTCACAGTTGAGTCTTACTTGTGTGACAACACAACAGATGTTTATGCAGCAGTTAAGAACCTTAAGGTTGGCGATGTAATCGACTGCGAAGGTTTCCTTTACTGGTACGAAGGTGCAAACCCACACATCACAAACGTAGTTGTAAAATAAGTCAATTACATAGAAATGTGCAAAATGAAAGCCTGCGATTTGATTCGCAGGCTTTTTTATGATGTTGGTTTGCGCAGTGGGCAGTCGGAAAGGGAAATGCGGTCCTTGAGCATATACAATCCACAGTCTGCCAAATAGTCTTCCAAGATAGGAATAGATTGGGAAGAGGTAGGGCCGATAATGATTTCGCCAACTAGGTCAGACAGATGAATGCCTGCCTTGCCACACATCTTGTTTAAATCCAAAGGATAATATTTCTTGATGCGATCCATAGCTACATGGTATTTAGGTTCTACTGCAAATTCATTGTTGATAATGAAGGGGGATACTACCAAGCGGAATTCCTTTTCGGATGCAAAAGAAGGGTGCTTGAAGGCAGCGGACTGAAGCCATGCGCTGTTCATCAAATCCTGCATGGCAGGCAATGCCTCGGCAAAATCTTTGGCCTCGCTGACAGTGTGATAGAAACTGTCTACCAGTGGATGCTCACGCATATCGGCCTGATAGAACACCTCCTGAAGGGAGATAGCACCACCAGTCATTTTCTCAACCAAGTCTTCGTGAAAGGCGATACAAACACCTTGTCCAAGATGACCATAGCGTTCCCACTGGGAAGCGTCGTCACGGTACTTGGAAAAGCAGGCTGCATAAGCAGAGTAGTGGAATTCTTCCTCTAATTGTTTTTTGAAAAAGGTATCTGCTAAGGCAGCATTTTCTTTGTTGCCGCTGGCTTTTAGTTTCTGTACCACTGCTTTGCAGATGCCATTCATAAACAGGCGCATCTCAGCAGCGTCATTCATATTTAGGATATTGTTCAATCTAAGCTCCGCATTGCGGATAATGCCATCAAAGGCTGTAAAGTCTGTGTAATGGTATAGCATATATAATTCCTCCTATTGCCACATATCTGTCACAAAATACATCAGAGCCGCCCAGGTGTAGACAGAGTAAAAGCGTCCATCCGCATCACGACCATTTTTAAGAATATCCAAAGCCTGGGCTTTGGTCAAGAGGCAAAATCCATCAAAGCATTCACTGCCTACGGCACCTTCTTGTGTCAGGTCATCTAAGTTGTCCAAAGAAACTACGGCAAGGGCAAGACCATTGCTTTCATCAGTCATACCTGGAGTAGAAAAAAGAAGAGGATTGATAACCTTTAGGGTATCAGATTCCTTGAGGGAAATGCCTGTTTCTTCTAATATCTCTCTGCGTGCAGCGGAGAGAAGTGGTTCGGCACATGAAAGGTCTTCTGCATCCAAAAGTCCAGCAGGTGGGCTAAGTAGGAACTGTCCTGTGGGATAGCGATACTCCTTGGTAAGAAGAAGCAGGGGCTCAGCGCCATGGTCAGAGGTAGAGTTTGTGGAAGTTAAGTCGCTGACTTTGAGTACGACCACGCAGGTAACTGCATCTGGGGTGGCGTTTAAGAATTCTTCATCTGACTTAATCGCCGTGAGCTGCTCTAAGGGCTTTCTAGAAGCATCAAAATAATGCTTTCCCTCTTCGTATTGCAAGTCATATACATTTAAAAACCTTGTTTCCAGCAAAGGCTTTACATTTTCTTTTTTGATGATTGGTCTCATATTTTTCTTCTTTCTATGTTGTTACATCCAATAGGTGACGCCTTGACAGAGCTGTGTGAAGAAATACAGTCCGCAGTAGCACTGATAAAGGAAGATACAAGTAGCAAGTCCAAGGAAACTATAACGAAGGACTTTGTTTACAAAGATTCCTTTTGGCTCTTTATAGACTTGGATGAGTTTGATGACACTGTAAACCATGATGAGGAAAATGCCAAAGGCATAGCCCCAGTTAAAGTTGGCATCGCGGGATCTTGCCCCGTCTTCAGCCAAGAACACATATTGGAACAGTCCCATACCCCAAACGATATAGACGAAACGATACCATTTGTCAGTCAAAAACTCTTTCCACAAAATTACCGCTACAAAGATAGGGAAAGCCACGGAAAGTAGCAAGGAAACCTTTGGGTGAGTGCCGTGTAGAGACATGGTGTGAGCATAGGCGAAGATGATGCCGTTGCCTGTATCCTCTCCAAACAAAACTGCGTTTTGCCACAGAACCACCAATAGGGAAGGAATCACAGTTAGTCCAAAGATAAAAATCTTGCCAAACTTTACTTTTTGGAACAAATCTACCAGCAGATAAATAGCCATAGCTGGTGCAAATACCAAGATAAAACTTGGTTTCACGGCATTGACCAGGATAAAGAGAAGTGCCATCAAAAGCCAATCCTTGATAGAAAGTCCATCTTTGTACTTTGGCTCCAATTTCAGATATACCAAAAAGACGATGGCACCTAGGAGTTTCATGCAGGTATAGGTGGAATTGTGCCAAGCACTGGCAGATTGCCAGCCAATATACCAACGATAGTATGCCCATTCTAAATGGAATGGCATTACCACATTGGAAAGAAAGGCCGCTACAATCAGGAAGGCTTCATTTACTTTTGGAAGTCCGCATTTGCTACAAAGTTCCTGCATCAGCTTGTAGGTGACAAAGATGGTAGCAATCGTAACCATGCCCAGAAAAATGGCAGTTAGTGCATTCCCAAAAGGAGTGGAGAAGAACAGTCGATACAAGATGCCTGTCAAACTGTATGCCCAGCCATCTTCCACTGCCATGCTGATGTGGTAAGGCAGATCAGATTCGTATGGCATGCCATCCACATGGAAAGTTTGCTTGTAGTGCAAAAAGATACAAAAGCCACCATAGATTAGAATCAGGGCCCACAGGATATATTTTAAAAGATGCTGTTTGTTTAACGAAGTTTTGCTCATAGTAGTCTCGGTCATAGTTCAATTAGATTCCTTTACTTGGATTTAATTGTGCATGATTTTGTATGCAAATTGTTTCAAGGTCCTGCCTGGCAAAAAACAAATGCTTATCTATGAAATATAGTACCACGAAAACGTAGATTTAGACAAGGTTAGATGGCAACAGTAATTGAGGTAATTCTATGGGTATGGTACAATAAATATAATTGTGAAATACAATGGATAAAATTAGCAAAACATGGAGGATATTATGTCAGCAATCGAATATACCTATTCTAAAGATAAAGAAAAAATGTACAAAGAAGTAGCTACGCATTTGACTGGCTTGTTAGATGGGGTTCCTTATCTGATTGCCAATCTGGCCAATGCTTCAGCACTGCTAAATCAGGCGCTTAAGGAAATCAACTGGGTTGGTTTTTACTTGATGCAGGACGGACAGCTGGTATTAGGACCATTTCAGGGAAAGACAGCTTGTGTGGAAATCAAGGTTGGTAGAGGCGTTTGCGGCACAGCCGTTGCCAAGGATGAAGTGATGCTTGTGAAGGATGTACATGAGTTTCCAGGTCATATCGCATGCGACGCGGCATCTGCATCTGAAATCGTTCTTCCAATCCACAAGGATGGAGAGATTATAGGGGTGCTGGATATCGACAGTCCTGTGGTGGGACGATTCGATGAGATAGACAAAGCGGGACTTATGAAAGTAGTAGAAATCCTAGAGAAAGCACTTTAGTGCCATAGGAGGTATGGGATGAGATTAGGCGGTTATGTTTTTTACAATGGAACAGATCCAGAGCAGTATGCACTTGCCCATGTGGCAAAGGGCTTTGGGGCGGCAGTATGCCCGCACTGGGTATCGCTGGAAAAGCCAGCAGAGCTTAAGGCCTTTAAGGATGCCATGAAAAAGCATGATGTGACCATTGCAGAAGTGGGCGCATGGTGCAACCCGATGCACCCAGATAAGGTGGAGGCAGAGAGCAAGATTCAATATATGATTGAAAGACTGAAACTGGCAGAAGAACTGCAGGCCTGCACTTGTGTCAATATCCTGGGAAGTAAATCTAGAGAATATTGGGATGGCCCGTGTATGGAGGGCTATAGCCAAGCCTTTTTCGATGAGGCGGTTGAGATTAGCCAAAGAGTGGTAGACGCAGTAAAGCCAGAGCATACCAAACTTTCTTTTGAGATGATGCCTTTTTATTTCTTGGATGGTCCTGAAGCTTACCTTGAGTTCTTAAAGGCGGTTGATCGTAAGGCGACAGGCGTGCATTTGGATATTTGCAATACCATGAATCAGCCTGCCAGATTTTGTGACAACACAAGCTTTATCAGGCATACCTTTGACCTGTTAAGGGAACATATCATTACGCTTCATCTAAAGGATATTAGGTTGATTCCAAATTGGGCCACCTGTGGGTTTGAAGAAGTGTTGGTGGGAACCGGTGGAATTGATTATGTGACTTTGATGGACGAGATAGCAAAGCTTCCTGAGGAAGTCCCAGCTATGCTGGAGCATTTGCAGACGGAGGCGGAGTATGACCAGGCCAGTGCGGCAACCATAGCTTTTGCCAAGCAGGCGGGCCTTAAGCAGGAAGGTATGAAGTGGGTGAGAAGATGAATCTTGTAAATGTGGATATACCGACAAAGGAAGAGGACAAGCTGCTTGACATGGAAATGGACATGGCGGTATCACCGGTGTGTGTGAAAGATGGAAAACAGT
Organism: Lachnospiraceae bacterium; assembly: GCA_017453065.1. Lineage (GTDB taxonomy): Bacteria > Bacillota > Clostridia > Lachnospirales > Lachnospiraceae > Acetatifactor. The sequence goes on from JAFTKW010000005.1 coordinate 97,962, forward strand.
ATGCCTTTGTCACCTTTACCTCTGGTGAGAAGATGGCAGAGGGCAGGATTCCAGAGTGCGTGCTGGTGGCAAACAAGGGCTTTAGCGAAGAGGAAGCAGTGCTACTTGAAACCTATATGAAGAGGGAACTGACGAAACTGAAAAAGATGGCATCCAGCGTCAATGTGTTGGGGGCGTTTATGAAATAAGGCATGTAAGCGAGAGGAGAAGCGCATGATAGAACCTTTAAAGGTAACCAGACAGAAGTTCCCAAAGAGTACAGTAACAGTACAGGGAATGAAGGTACTAAAGTTGAAGCCTGACAACTATGAACTTTATTATCACAGTGATGTGAAGTATGTAGAGAGGCCAGAGAGAGACCTTTATTTACAGATTATAGAGCCTATTGGCGGAGAAAGATTGCCAATGGTGGTGTTTGTGCCAGGTTCTGCTTTTTATAAGCAGGATGTAAAGGGAAGAGTGGCGCAGCTTTCTATGCTTGCCATGAGAGGCTATGTTGTAGCCCTTCTGGAGTACAGAGGCTCTGAGGATGCAGCGTTTCCAGGATTTGTGCTGGATGCCAAGGCGGGAGTCTTGTATATGAAAGAGCATGCAGAGAGGTATCACGGAGACCCTAATAAGATGTTTGTCATGGGAGATTCCTCGGGTGGATACACTGCGCTTATGACAGGACTTACCTTGGGAGTGGATAGTTTGGAAGATGAGATTAGCAGGGGCAAGGATTACTCTGTAAAGGGCGTTATCGATTTTTATGGTCCTACAGACTTTACAACCATGAACGAGGAACCATCTATACAGGATCACCGTGTGCCAGAGTCACCAGAGGGATGCGCTATTGGCAAGAACCATGTGATAGAGCGAAGAGATTTGTCTGAGCCGACTATTATCAAGAACTATGTAGCGGATGGACGTAAGTTGCCACCAGTTATTATGTTTCATGGAAGCAACGATGAATTAGTGCCTTTCGGTCAAAGCTGTCAATTGTATGAGGCGCTCGTGGCAAATGGTCATGAGGCAAGCCTTTATCAGATGGAAGGGGCGCATCACGGGGAAAGAGAGTTTTGGTCTTCGGCGATGCTGGATATGTTGGAAGAGTTTATGAAGCAAGCGATGAATAAAGCTAGCAATGATTGATTAGTAAAAAGAAATAGATTTCAGTATGATAAAAAAGGCTAGATACCGTAGAGTATCTGGCCTTTTATTGGTTTGAGAACCAATAAAACCACCTGCTATGCAGGTGTGTTCCCAGATGGCTTTAGCTTCAAGAAAAAACCTCCTGTAGTATAATGAGTGCAGGTTCGCCAACCGCACGAGATTATACAAAGGAGGTTATCCAAAATGG
>JAFTKW010000006.1 GCA_017453065.1 Lachnospiraceae bacterium
ACTTCAGCAAGTTTAAGTCCATACATAAATTTGCTGTAAGAAAGTCCGTTGAGACGAGCTGCTGCGTTGATACGAGCAATCCAGAGCTGTCTGAACTGACGCTTTCTTTCTTTTCTACCAGCATAAGAGCTAGTAAGAGCTCTCATAACAGACTGTTTTGCAACTCTGTACTGTTTGGATCTAGCTCCTCTATAACCTTTTGCAAGTTTCAATACTCTATTGTGTCTCTTCTTTGCGTTCAAGCCGCCTTTAATTCTTGCCATTCTTATTTCCTCCTAACCAACTATTGTGTTCACCTTACAGATAAGGCAAAATCTTCTTCATATTCTTAACATTTGTTGCATCTGTGATAGCAGGCTGTCTCAGATTACGTTTTCTCTTTGTAGATTTCTTGGTTAAGATATGGCTCTTATAAGCTTTTGCTCTCTTTAATTTACCTGTTCCTGTTACTTTAAAGCGCTTTGCAGCTGCTCTGCTTGTCTTCATTTTTGGCATATCTGGTTCCTCCTAAACTTTTTGTTGTATTTTTAACTGTGCCAACTAGCGTTTTTCAGTTAAAAACATAGTCATACTTCTGCCTTCCACCTTTGGGGCTTTTTCAACCACTGCGATATCTGCAAGTGCCTCAGCGAAATCATCTAGAATATGTTTGCTGTTGTTCATATGTGCCATCTCTCTTCCGCGGAAACGAAGTGTAACCTTTACTCTGTCGCCCTTGGATAAGAACTTTCTAGCAGCATTCACCTTGGTGTTCAGATCGTTGGTGTCAATGTTTGGTGAAAGTCTGATTTCTTTGACTTCAATCACCTTCTGTTTCTTCTTGGCTTCCTTTTCTTTACGCATCTGCTCATATTTGAACTTGCCGTAGTCTACAATCTTGCAAACTGGTGGCTGTGCGTTTGGAGCAATCTTTACCAGGTCAAGTCCTGCTTCGTCAGCCAATTTCATAGCTTCCTTTACAGACATAACGCCCAGCTGCTCGCCGTTTTCGCCAATGAGTCGAACTTCTTTGTCCCTAATCTGTTCATTAATCATTAAATCGCTAATGGTCGTACCCTCCATAAGAACCTGCATTGCAGGAAAATAAAAAAGTGGATAGCATAACTATCCACTTAAACTCAGACCTCCATCAAGACCTACCTTTATCGTAATTCCCGATGTCCCAAAAGGGTTCTAAATCATGAACACTTACTAGCCCTATCGCCGTAAGGTGAGAGTGGATACTCTGCTTTATTGTTACTTGCACGGTACTTATAGCACTCACATGCTTTGATAGAATACCACATCTCTTATCATGTGTCAACACATTTTTTTATTTCTCTGTAAAAGTACCACACATAGTCTCTGGGCTTGAACAAGCGTTGCTGCCCTGAATGTCTACATGCTCTGCCACGCATTTGTAGCTTCTATTATATTTACACTTTTCTGCCTCACAGTCAATACTAATTGTGTGAGTTGGATGCTCCAAAGAACTCATATAGCTCTCTTTGCCTTCCTTTTTAGGGGAAAAACTCTCACAACTTGTCTCTTTTTCAGCATCTGCGTGCTTTCCGCCTACCATGATATCACCCTTTGCGCAAAGGTAATCTTTGTTGTAGACACAATTTTTTGCTGTACATTTTAAATCAGCCATCCTACTATCTCCTTTCATTGTTACATATTACTTGCAACACTAATAGTATGGATGGCTGAATTTCATTTTATTCGATTTAAAAAATCAATTATTCCTGATCCTGTGGAACTTCTTTGCGAATTTCTTTTGTACGAATTTCTTTTGCAATCTGATCAATGAATTCGTCCAAAGACTTCTGTCCTTCGTCTCCTGCGAATCTACTTCTTACAGATACAAGACCTTCCTCTTCTTCCTTCTGACCTACTACGATCATGTATGGAAGTTTCGCAAGTCTAGCCTCACGAATCTTGAAGCCAATCTTTTCAGAACGGTTGTCCATTGTAGCAAGGATTCCGTTGTCTTTCAGTTTTGCTTCTACCTGAGCAGCGTAATCTGCATATTTTTCAGAAATAGGAAGTACTCGAACCTGTTCTGGGCAAAGCCATGTTGGGAACTTGCCAGCATATTTCTCGATAAGCCAAGCCAGAGTTCTCTCGTAGCAGCCCATACTTGTTCTGTGAATGATGTAAGGTCTCACCTTGTCCCCATTCTGGTCAATGTAGTACATATCGAACTGTTCTGCCAAGATAGCATCCCACTGGATAGTAATCATTGTATCTTCTTTGCCGTACACGTTCTTCGCCTGGATGTCAACCTTAGGACCGTAGAAAGCTGCTTCGCCCTCTTCCTCGTAGAAAGGAACTTCGAGCTCTGTCAGAATATTTCTGATATGTCCCTGTGTTTCTTCCCAAACTTCTTCTGTTCCAATGTATTTTTCTTTGTTGTTTGGATCCCACTTGGAAAGTCTGTATGTTACATCTTCGCCAACACCAAGTGTTTCAAGGCAGTATTTTGCAAGTGCCAGACAGCCCTTGAATTCTTCCACCATCTGGTCAGGTCTAACGATAAGATGACCTTCAGAAATTGTGAACTGACGCACACGAGTAAGTCCATGCATCTCGCCAGAATCTTCGTTTCTGAAAAGTGTAGAAGTCTCACCATAACGGATAGGCAAATCACGGTAAGAATGCTGTGTTGCTTTATATACATAGTACTGGAATGGGCAAGTCATAGGACGAAGAGCAAATACTTCTTTGTCTTTTTCTTCATCTCCGAGTACGAACATACCCTCTTTGTAATGATCCCAGTGTCCAGAAATCTTGTAAAGATCACTCTTAGCCATAAGTGGTGTTCTAGTACGAACATAGCCACGTCTCTCTTCTTCGTCTTCAATCCAACGCTGAAGTGTCTGAATCATCTTTGTTCCCTTAGGCATAAGGAGTGGAAGTCCCTGACCGATAACATCAACAGTTGTGAACAACTCCATCTCTCTACCTAATTTGTTGTGGTCGCGATTCTTGATGTCTGCAAGGTAAGCAAGATACTCTTCCAACTCTTCTTTTTTGTTGAAAGCTGTACCGTAGATACGCTGAAGCATTGCATTTTCAGATTTACCTCTCCAATAAGCACCAGAAGAAGAAATGAGTTTGAATGCCTTGATTCCCTTTGTGCTCATGATATGAGGACCTGCACACAAGTCTACAAAATCACCCTGGCTGTAGAAAGAAATCTCTGCATCTTCTGGAAGGTCGCGGATGAGCTCTACCTTGTAAGGCTCGCCCTTTTCTTCCATAAACTTGATTGCTTCTTCTCTAGGAAGTGTGAACTTCTCAAGCTTGTTGCCTTCTTTGATGATTTTCTTCATCTCAGCTTCTAACTTGTCAAGATCCTCTCTGGAAAAAGGCTCATGCTCAAAGTCATAGTAGAAACCAGTATCAATACTTGGTCCAATGGCAAGTTTTGCATCTGGGAATACTCTCTTCACTGCTTCTGCAAGCACATGAGATGTAGTATGGCGAATCACTCTAAGGCCTTCCGCATCGTTTGGAGTCAGAATGCTAAGGCTGCAGTCTTCACTTACTACTGTTCTAAGGTCTACCACCTCTCCGTTTACTTCACCAGCACAGGCTACTCTTGCAAGGCCTTCGCTGATATCCAGAGCGATTTCATATACGCTCATTGCCTGTCCGTATTCTTTTACGGAACCATCTTTCAATGTAATCTTCATAATATGTTTCCTTCTTTCTTTATTTGCATACTATAGTTGCACATGCAATTTACCTATAAATTGCTGTGTAAATTTCTTTGGTCAAACTGCACTGCTTCGCTGGCTAAGCGTCCTGCTCCATGCCTTCCTGCGTATCTTCTATGGTCTTTGGCTTCTCAGTGCAATTTCCACTGTTGTTGCCGTTGTTGCTTCCAATGGTCACGCCGTGAGTCCATGGAGCCTTCTTCAGCCCATACACGATGCCTGCCAGCAGACAAACTGTGCCAATCAACCACAATTCTCTTTTTCCAATGGTGACTTCTCCGTGAAATAATTTGCGCCATGTTTCAGAAATTTTGTTCTTCATCGATACCCTCCTTACAAAATAAGAGTTTGCATGCAAACTCGCCGCGTCCGAGCTGGTTTGCGGAGCAAACTCTTTCATTTCGGCGAGGTGCGCATGCTGCTTTTCTTTTTTTTAAAAAAAGAAAAGCCCCTTGTGTCAATATTGACACAAGGGACGTAAGTTACGCGGTTCCACCCTAGTTGTCTTCTTTACGCGTGGTCACTTCACAAGCTCCATCCTGCGTAAAGGAAAACCTCTCATTTACTGTATAACGGCAGTTACCCGGGCTGTATTAGAGCCACTTAGGGGTGGTCTTCAAAGAGTTCCATACTAGGTCACTTCCAGCACTGGTTTCCCAGGTGACCCTCTCTGGAGTAATTCACATCTCCTACTCTTCCCATCAACGTGTTAAGATATATGATGTCTATCTGCGACGGACATCTTCCAAATCATCTTAACCTTTATTTTTCAAATTGTAAAGTGTTTTTTCTCACTTCTTCGTTGTAGAATCGCCTTTTCTATCTGTCGTGAAGTTCTGTCAATTCTGAGGTGGATTTGCCACCTGCTGCGCAGCTGCCTTTTTCATCATCTTCTTTTTGTTTGCCTTAAAGATGAGACCCACTACCAATACCACTACGCCTACTACCAACGCGATAGGAATCAGACGAATCACTGCAAAGAGCAGAACTTCCAACATCTCCCAGAAGAAATCCCAGGTCTCAGACAAAGTGTTTTTCAGTCGATCCATGAAGGTGTTGCTCTTCACTGGCTCTGTCTGAGGCGTATATTCCATTACTTCAGATACATTTACTGTGATAGTTGAAAAAGCTACGTCTGCATCCATGGAAGCCAAGGAAGTCTTAGCAGAATTTAACTGATACTGCACTTCGCTAAGTCTGGATTCAATGGTAATCATATCTTCAATTTCTGTGGCTGCTGCAAGCATATCAAGGAGTCTGTCCTGCTGGATTTCCAACGCTTCAATTCGAGCAGAGGTATCGTAATACTGTCTGCTGATATTGTCCACATAAGAGCGCTTAGAAGTAATCTTGTCCTGGCCTTCAATGCCACTCAAAAAGTCATTGTAGTACTGAGTTGGGATGCGGACAGTAAGTGACATATGCTTGGTCCCTGATGTCTTTTTGTAGTTTTCATAATACCAGCGGCCTGCATCATCTGTCTCGTTTTCAGACTCCACAAAGCCATCGTATTTCTCAATGTTTTCTCTCAGTCTAGTAATACACTGGTCATAATTTAATGTTTCCATTACGATGTTGCAGGTATAGACCAGTTTTTCTCCATTGATTACTGTAGTATCAGTGTCTGCACCTGTCTGACCAGTTTCTTTGCTAGAGGTGTTGCTAGAACTTCCACTAGCCAGTACTCCATAAGCTCCATCTTCGGTAGCTTTTTCTTCCACATAATCTGCTTCTGGATAATACTCTTCTGCATAGCCGTAGTCATAGTAACTATCGTTAACTGCCATATCAGAAGATTCCATCTTGGATGCACTTCCACATGCGGTAAGTGAAATTGCCAAGATACAAAGTACACTCAATAAACCTTTTCTCTTTTTCATAAGTTTCCCTCCATAAAATGCTTATACTAAATCACCGAGAAATTGCTTCTCGCCAGGCTCCCTTCCCAGCATCAAAGTCTTATGTATTCCTCTGATATAATAGATACGCATCAAAAAAGGATAATTATGGAATCAGAAAAAATTTTTCATGATACGAAAAAAAATATTTTCTTTTTGAAATGATTGGTATATTATGTAAAAGTAATTTATCCTAACTTTGCAGAGGAGACAAAAATATATGCAAATTATTAAAGCAAAAGATTATGCTCACATGAGCCTTATGGCAGCAAATGTAATTGCAGCACAGGTATCTAGCAAACCAAACTGCGTTTTGGGACTGGCTACAGGTTCCACACCTATCGGTACATACGAAAATTTAGTAAATTGGTACAATCAGGGAAATTTAGATTTCTCTCAGGTTACTACCGTAAACTTGGACGAATATAAGGGCCTCTCCGGCGAACATGACCAGAGCTACCGTTATTTCATGAACACTCATCTGTTCAATCATGTAAATATCAGACCAGAATGCACACATGTGCCTGACGGTTTAGAACCAGACAGCGACAAGGCTTGCGCTGACTACAACAAAATCATCGAGGAAGTTGGTGGAATTGACCTTCAGCTCCTTGGCCTTGGACACAATGGCCACATAGGTTTCAACGAGCCAAGTGATGCCTTTGACAAGGTAACTCACTGCGTAGACCTTACCGAAAGCACCATCAATGCCAACGCTCGTTTCTTTGAAACTATCGACGATGTTCCTAAGCAGGCTTACACTATGGGCATCCAAAACATCATGTTTGCAAAGAAGATTGTCGTTGTTGTAAGCGACAAAGACAAAGCTGAAATCGTAAAAAAAGCCTTCTTCGGCCCTGTTACACCACAGGTTCCGGCTTCTGCTCTTCAGCTCCATCCAAATGTAGTTTTGATTGCTGATGAAGATGCATTGTCTTTAATTTAGAGTATTGAAGCGACGGGGTGTCCCGTCGCTTTTGTTTTTTTCTTTGTACTATATATTAACCTAGGAGGAATTTATATTATGTATTTTGTAAAACTATGGAATGCTTTTGCTTCACTGCCAGAAGTGGAAGCCATCGCTCTTGGCGGTTCTAGAGCAAGCAGTAACTACGACAAAAAGTCCGATTATGATTTGTACATTTACTGCAAAACTATCCCAGAGGAAAGTGTTCGAATATCCATTTTGGAGCAGTGCTGCCAGTATATGGAAATCGGCAATAGTTTCTGGGAGTTAGAAGACGACTGTACTCTTAAAGATGGCATCGACATTGACATCTTATATCGCAACATTGACAGTTTTGCCCAAGACATAAGTAGTGTTGTAGAAAAACATATCGCCCACAACGGATACACCACTTGCATGTGGCACAACCTGCTCAACAGTCAGATTCTTTATGACGAGTCAGGTCGCTTTGAGGCTCTACAGAAAAGATTTAATGTTTCCTATCCCGCCGAGCTCAAATCCAATATCATCAAACAAAATATGCGCCTTTTAACTGGCAATCTGCCTTCCTATGATTTCCAAATCAAAAAGGCCGTGGGTAGAGGCGACCTTGTAAGTGTCAATCACAGAACAGCTGCTTTCTTGGAATCCTACTTCGACATCATCTTTGCTATGAACGAGATGACTCATCCAGGCGAAAAACGTATGGTGAAATATGCTCTGTCTGGCACCACTAGACCTGGATGCGTTACTGATGCAAACACCTCCAACTGCTTGCCATCCATTCTCCCTGCCAACTTTGAGGCAAACTTAAACACACTCTTTGCCGATTTGTTTGGTGATCCAAAGAAGGTAGAATCCGATATCCAGTGCATCATCGACGAACTTCAGAAAGTGCTGGATTAACAGTTTTGGGCCGGGCCCGGCTCAGATGTACGCTAGATACTCTAGCATAATACTTCTATTGTTTTGTTAAAGGGTTGATTTGCGCACCAAATTGCTATTTCCAGGATTTGGTGCGCAAAGTAAGTGCTTCCCTTCGTCTGCAACTCATCAAGTCTCACTTTCACAAACTCAACGCCTCCAGTAACCTCTAATTCGCCAAGTTTCACTCTATCTATTATGTACGTCATGTTCCACCTCAAACAAATGCTGCTCTAGTATCTGGGCTGCACATCTTACAATCTTAACGCATGGTCTAGATGCGTAGTACTCAGGGGTACGCTCTGAAGGAGCTGCACTTGCTTCACGCTCCAAAAGGCCCAATATATCTTTGCAAATAATAGTTCCATTGGCTTCCCTAAAAGCATCTGCCATCAAACGGGTAAGTTCATAGCTTGCCGTTTTGGCATCCTGATTGCTAGGATCTGTATTGCCTATCTTCAGACCTCCAAGCATGGACATAGCGGAAACTGTGCCGCACACCTCACGCATACGTCCCATTCCTCCACCCATAGGACAGGAGATACGAAGGGCAGTCTCTCTATCCATTCCAAACAAATCAGCATATGTAATAAAAACAGACTGTGCGCAGTTAAAGCCAGACATAAAGTTAGCCACTGCATCCTCCACTCTGCTTTTGATTCTTATGGTCGGATAATGCGCATTGCTTTCCAGCGAAATCCAGTATCTTTGTTCTATGTTTCCTTCCACTTCTATTTCATTTTGAAGCACTCCGCCATTGTTTTTGATACTCTTGGCAGAGCCGATATTTTCTTTGTCACAAACCATCAGTACCTTGTTGATGCCTAGTTTCTTGCATTCCTCCAAAGCAAGCCCAATCATCTGTGTAGCTACGCCTTTTCTTCTCTCAGATGGTCTTACACCATCTCCAATATGACCACCATTCAAAAGTAAAGATTCATTGAGATAGTGTCTGATGTTTACTGCACCGACCACCATATCTCGTTCTTCATCATACGCAAAAAAAGTAAAATCTGGCACCAGTCCAAGGTCATTGCCTGCTGGCACTTCTAGATTTTCGCAATAATAGTCAAAATCGTGGAAATCTAATCTACGAATGGCATAAGGAATAATCTTCTCTCCTGTGGCATACCATTCCTCAAGCATCTCACATATCTGTCTTTGGTATTCTTTTGTCGCCTTCACTAATCGTAATTTCATACTACACTCCCCGTTTCCGTCTCAAGTCACTCGACAATCACCTTATAATTGACTTTCATTTGTTTTCAAATTCCCTTACTTAGAATCACCATCTCCTGATTCTTCCAACACAATCTTCCTCTGTACCTTCTTACTAAACTTTCGAATCACTGTCTCGTAAGCCAGATCTATCATATTTAGCAGTTCATCTTCTGGGAAATCCTCCAAATAAATAGTGTTCCAATAGGGTTGTTGCACTGGAGGACAGTGATAGCCTCTCACCACCTTGCCAGGATAAACCGTTCTGTAAAACTGCCCTGCATCCGCGGTACATTTCAGCGTAATCTTAAAATCCCACTCATAAGGATATAGCTGCGCAAATATTTTGTTATTCACTTTATAGCATATAGGCACATCTCCAAAGGGTGTTGTCTCATATGCACCTTTCTTGGTCATACAATATGACTTGATCTGTTCTACATCCATCTCTGACTCCCTGCATCAAACGTAGCATATACAGAAGCAATGCCCACAAAAAATATATCTAATCTTTGTTCTATAGGTACTAGCGCGTACCATATGCGTACAATTACACCTTAATAATAAATAAGCCCACCCTCACAGTTTCCCAGAGGGTGGACAAATCATGTTCTATTAGTTCTTTCCACAGCACTTCTTGTACTTCTTGCCGCTACCACATGGGCATGGATCGTTAGGATATACCTTGTCACCTTTAACAATAGTAGTAGAAGATTTCTGCTCTTTGTAAAGTGCCTTACGCTTGTCAGCATCGAAGATTGGTTCCCACTCTTCCAAGTTGTAGAGCCAGTCAGCTTCTGCTGCTACCATGTTCTTGTAGAGACGCTCAAGATCAAACTCAAGTGTAACCTCGGTGTCCTCCTCCATCTCTTCGATTGGGTTTGGAGTCACAAGGCTATCATTTGCGCCATCAAGGAAGCCTGTCATAGTCATGACAGTTACACCGTACTTTTCAGCAAGTTCTTTTACGGTTCCCTTTACAACTTCGCTAGGATTTTTTAAAAGTTCAATATAGATGCCCTTCTCTTCGTTGAAGTAATTGGTCCACATCTTCTGAAGCTGGTTTCTGTCAGCATCCTCATTGTATGCCATACTTCTCCACTGCTCTAATAATGCCATATCATTGTACCTCTTTCATTTAAACTCATGTTAATTCATTGCTTGCGGCCTAGCGCCCATTCTCCCATTCAAGAATTCTTCACCAAAACCACATCGCGACTTCATTTTGATAGTATATACCAAAATCTTTTCAAAAACAACACAATTCTTATGGCCAAATTCCTTTGCGTGGTTTATTTACTGTAATGACATTTGCTTTTTCAAGGTTTGCCAAAAGGAGCAATCTAACCTCTCCTTGCTTTTCTGGCTTAATCATATAAAGGCAATATGTCTCCACCAACTGGAAGATGTTGGCAGTACGTCCCTCTATTTTGAAGTTTGAAAATCCCATAGGTACATATTTGTCCCAGATTGCATCTGGAGAAATGTATGTCACATAGTCCTGAATACTGTAAATGGTGTTCTTGTCACCGTACTCACAGTACCATCCTGGAACTGGAATCTTTTTGCCTGTTGGATTCTTACGGTTGGCAAGTGCAATACGCTCCTGTTTTCCGATGGTTCTATAGTGCTCGCCTCTACGAGGGCAGTTTGGAACGCAACAAGCATTGACCAGAATTTCCACTTTTTCTTTGTGGTTGATTTGCTCTAGGATATCAAACTGATTGTTCCAGTTGTAGTCCAAAACTACTAGGTTGTAATCCTGCTCAATCTCCCTATTCAGTTCATCCATGTCACGAATTTCCTTACAGGTAGAACTATTGATTTTGAAGCTTGGATACTTCTCTCTGATATATTTCTCCAACACATCAGAAACCACCAACACCTCATTCATACCATTGTCTGCAACCTGCAAACAGAAATTACAATATGGATCGTCCAAATCATGCTCATTGAGCAACGGATTGGTGTAAGTGAATCTTACAGGAACCCCCTGCTCATTTATATTCTTGACAACGCCTTTTACAAAAGCAGCATCGCATTGGTCGTCATTGCAGTAGCGACCACCACTCCAAAGGGAAGTTGGAAACTCTCCGAAAAAGGAAGCAATTTCCACACCCTCTCTGAAGTATTCTGGCTGCGTCTTTAAAAGACTCAAAAATAACATATTTAATGGATAATTATAACGAAGTCCTGGCAGATGAAACTTAACCTTCATCAGGGTATTCCTCCTAAAGTAATACTTCTATTGAAACTGCCTCATGACCAGTAAGTACTGCGGTACGCTCATCTGGCTGACCCACACCTACACTGATAGTGAAGTTGTTTCCTCCCTGAATTTCTTCGCCTTCCTCATTTACCACCATAAAGGACTTAGGGCAGATAGAAAGTGTTACTTCCTTGCTTTCGTTGGCGCCAAGGCTTACTCTTCCAAATCCACACAATTTGCCGTTGGTTGGAGCAAATGGGCTCTCAGATTTGACATACACCTGAACCACATCATCTGTCGCTACATCTGCTTTGTTACACACTACTGCTTTAACTACGCCTGCCTCTTTGTCAAAGGATGCGCTCTCCACGTAGCAGTCCCCGTATGTAAGTCCATATCCGAAAGGATAAAGAGGTGCTTTTTCCAAATATTTGTAGGTTCTACCCTTCATGGAATAATCTTCGAAATCCAGTAAATCCATTGTATCATTGTAGAAGGTTACTGGCAACTTTCCGGATGGAGAAATCTCACCAAACAAAATCTGTGAAATCACTCTACCACCTCTAGCACCTGGGTACCAGAGCTGCATTACAGCATTGGCATGTTCCTGGGCATAGCGAAGATCCATAGCACTACCTGTCATGTTGAGCACTACAACGGGCTTGCCTACTTTACAAACAGCTTCTAAGAGTTCTCTTTGAACCTTTGGAAGCAACAAATCTACTTTGTCACCAGATGCATAGCTGTTACCTGTATCGCCTTCTTCACCTTCCAGGGTTTCATCCAGACCTACCACTACAACTACCACATCACTGTTTTCTGCAACAGCTACTGCTTCAGAAATTCTGTCCTGCTCCCATCCCAAGTGCTCTACTCTGTCCTTGAACAGATGGCAACCTTCAGAATAATAAACTCGCACATCTTCACCAACTGCATCCTGGATACCTTCCAAAACTGTGATGTATCTGGAAGAAGTACCATGATAGTTTCCTACCAGTACAGCTCTGCTGTTTGCGTTTGGTCCAACGACGCCGATGGTCTTAAGTTCTTCCTTCTTCAGTGGAAGGATACCGTCATTCTTAAGGAGAACAACGCTCTTTGCGGTGAGCTCATCTGCAAGTGCAAGATGCTCCGCACATTCTATTTTGTCATAACCAATCTGGTCATATTCTGTCTCGTCAAACAAGCCAAGTAAAAATCTAGTTGTAAATAGACGTTCACATGCAATTGTGATATCTTCCTCTGTTACTAGACCCTGCTGATAAGCACTCATCATGTGAAGATAGGTATTACCACAGTTCACATCACAACCAGTCTTAAGTGCCAATGCTGCTGATTCCTCCGCAGTATCTGTCACCATATGATTGGTATGGAAGTCTCTGATTGCCCAACAGTCAGAAACATAATGGCCTTCGAATCCCCACTCATCACGAAGAATATCCTGCATCAATGTTTTACTTCCACAGCACACTTCTCCGTTGGTACGATTGTAAGCACCCATTACAGCTTCTACGCCAGCTTCTTTTACAAGCTTTTCAAATGCTGGAAGGTAAGTTTCTCTCATATCTCTTGCGGAAGCTTTCGCATCAAAGTGATGTCTCACTGCTTCAGGACCAGAATGCACAGCAAAGTGCTTTGCACATGCTGCTGCTTTCAAATAGTCTCCATCACCCTGCAAGCCTTCTACAAAGGCCTTACCGAGTTCACCTGTCAAATATGGATCTTCACCATAGGTCTCATGTCCGCGGCCCCATCTTGGATCTCGGAAAATATTTACGTTTGGAGACCAGAAAGTAAGTCCCTTATAAATATCTCTATCATTGTGTTTGCTATATGCATTGTATTTTGCACGGCCTTCTGTAGCTACCACATCTCCTACCTGATGCATCAGGTCTCTGTCAAAAGCTGCAGCCATACCAATAGCCTGTGGAAAACTAGTTGCAACACCAGCTCTCGCCACTCCATGCAAGCCCTCGTTCCACCAGTTGTATGCTGGAACCCCTAAAGCCTCGATTGCTGGGGCATCGTAGCGAAGCTGACTTGCCTTCTCCTCAAGGGACATTTTGGCAACCAACTGCTTTGCTAACTCTCTTGCTTTTTGTCTGTCTCTCACTTTCTCAACCTCCCACGCGGCTTAATATTCCTGTAATTTTATTTCTACATCCGCGTATTCTCACAATATTTTTTCTTCTTTTACATCCAATATTGGACCCCTGTGTATCTAAAGAAATCAAAATCTGCATATCCACCTGTTTCTTTGGTAGCATAGCAGTACATACCTGTTCGATATCCCATAAAGTGATCCAGCGTATATCTCATCTGTAAGATAGCATCCGCCTGCTCATAGTTTTCGCCATCAAGACTATAGAAAAAATACGCTTTGTCCTGACCCAACCTAAAGTCATATCTTATCTTTAGAAAAAGCTGTGTTACTTGCTCATCCAAAGCTTTGCTCCAAACTACCTGCTCACCGTACTGTCCGTCGTTGAAGGTTACGCAAAGAATAGATCCCTCCTGCGTCTTTCGAACACCCACGCATCCAAATTGGCCCTGCATAGCAACTAAGCCTGCACTGTCGCCAATCTTCAAATTTGCAAAATCCAGTTTGGTGCACGCTTCGCACTCTGGTCCTTCGGTCCTCTGGGTCAAGGTATTGCGTGCCTGTTGCACACCTTTTTCCACCAGTCTACCTGTAATCAAACGCAGATATCCTGGCCTTGCAGTCACAGACCACAGCCCATTATCTGGGTTGTGATTCCACTGCCACTGTAGTGACAATTTGTTATCTGTATAGTCAAACTCATCACTGATAACGAGAGCATATTCTGCCTCCGCCCCAGCTATGTCTTCGCCCTCTCTAATCCAAGGTAGTTCTACCACAAATTCCTTTGGCACTTTTCCATCTACGCCAGGCATAGGCCAATCATCCTTCCATGTCAAAGGAAGTAAGTAAGGAATACGCCCCACCGCAAAGTGATCCTGAAACAGCATCGCATACCAGTGATCAAAACCATCCTCAAAAATGCAGCCCTGTGCCACACCCTGATTGGCATATCCCATGTCGTCGTCCAGAATAATCTTTCTCTCGTAAGGACCAAGTAAATCCTTAGAACGATAACAAATCTCTCTTCTACGGCCATGGCCATCCGTTGGCCATTCTATATAAATCAAATAGTAATACTCACCAATCTTGTAAGCGTGACCGCCTTCACACCTAAGTCCAATATTCTCTCTCGGAGTAGACAAAAGAAACTGGTGTATACCGCCTTCTTTCACTTTGGACAAATCTTTTTCTAACTCTACAATCTGGATATCTCCACCACCATAGATGACATAGGGTGTTCCATCCGCCTCGAAAAACAGTGCTGGATCATGGAAAAAGTCATCAATCTTGGCAATCTGCTCCCATTTACCGCTGTCAATATCCTCACATTTGTAGACATAGAAGTGTCTCGTGTCATTGCAGTTAAATACCGCATAAAAGGTGTCACCTAATACCTTTAAGCTGGCAGCCCAACTTCCGTTGCCGTAGACACCCTTTCCGTCTTCCAAAGTGTGTCCTGCGCCATCATCAAAGGTCTCAAACACATAGTGGTCTAATTTCCAATGAGCTAGGTCTGTAGATTTCATAATGGGACAGCCCGGCATAGAGTGCATACTGGTGCTAATCATATAAAAAGCATTTTTGTATCTCACTACGTCTACATCTGGAACATCTGCCCATATCAAAGGATTCCTGACCAAAACCTTGCCCATAAAAGCCACCTATGCCTTTAGATATTATTTGTGAAAACTCCAGGAGCAAAATTCAAATCCTTCTCCATCAAAGATAAAGAACAGATTGTCTACTCCTGTTACATCTTGTAAAAGGTCTGCTTTGTACTCTACAAAGTCATCTCCTTCTATTGGAGTTAAATTGACAAGTGCAATCACTTCTCCATTTGGCGTTCCTTTTCGAACCTGTACCTGCGCCTCTGTCTTCACATTGCGTGCAAAGAAGCTTAGGCTTGTTGGAGAGGTCTTACCGAAATCCACGCCAGCTATCTTGGTCCAGTCTCCCGTGTGAATATCTCCCACGGCATAGTTGCCACAACCAAAATAGCTACTTGTGCCATCTGCGGGAACCATAGTGATTCCTGCCTGGTTGGCAATGTTAGAAGCTATGTTGTCGCCGTAAGCATCCACATACTTTAACTGTTCTCTTCCCATCCAGGTCTGCAAAATCTTTCCAATCTTGCCATCCTCGCCCATTTCAAAGGCTTCAATATGTGTACTGCGATATCCTTTTTCCACTCCCATAGCCTTTTCCAAGCTACGAGCATGGTATGTGATATACCACTGATCTTTAAATTCAAATACTGCATGGTGGTTGTTTCCGTAGAGGCCTACCAAACGGCCTGGGTTTACCAGGATTACCTCATTGAACTCAAAAGGTCCCATAGGGCTGTCACTTACCATAGATACAATTTCTGCATTGTGGAAACCGTACTTTTCTGTGCCAGCTTCATCCACCTGCCAATTGGAGCAATATGTATAATAGTATTTGTCTTTGTATTTGTGGATTCCAGAATCCTCGAACAGATACGGAGCGTCTACCTTAACTGGTTCTCCTACAATACTAATCATATCATCGCCAAGGCGCGCCACTCTGGCTGTGCCTGGATCTGCAGCCTTGCCTTCTGGAACTCCACCGCCAAAATAAATGTATGCCTGACCGTCATCATCCACCAAAACTGCTGGGTCAAAAAGCCATAGTACATTTCCGCAGTTAGGCATATCTCTGCGAATCAAACCTTTGCCTAGAGGATCTGTAAATGGTCCTGTAGGGCTATCCGCAGTAAGAACACCGATTCCTCCGCCTGCATCTGCAAAATAAAGGAAGAATTTGTCCTTACCATCTATGTTCTTCCATGCCGCAGCAGGAGCCCAAGAATTGCTTGCCCATTTGGCAGCACCGTTGTTACCTGCTACTGGAATGCATCCATGATCTGTAAAATTGACCATGTCGTCTGTTGAAATCACGTGGATGCTCTGAATCTTGCCATAAGAGTTTTCAATGATGTTGCCATCCTTGTCATACTCAAAAGCATCTGCAGTCATATAGATGTAAACCCTGTCACCATATACCATAGCAAAAGGATCTGCACCAAAATCCTGACTAATCAAAGGATTGGTATTTGCCATTCCTTTAAAACTCTCTGTCAGATTTAACTTTTCAATTTCCATAACTTCTTCCGCTTCCGTGGACTGTTCTGTCTCCTGCTCATTCTCCGCCTTAGACACATCCTCAGATGCCTCTTCGATTGAAGATTTTTCAGTACTTCCTTCCTGCACGCTTTGCTCTAAGTTCACTTCCCCAAATGACTCCTGCTCATGCGCACAGCCTCCTGCTACTAAACTCAAGGACAAGAAAGCCCAAAGAATTCCCTTCTTAAACAATCTACATACTTTCATAAGAAAAACTCCTGAAACATGCTGCGTCGAGAATCGTTACATCCTCTTCGACCTGCTTTGCTTCATCTGTTTCATCTACTGCAAACATACCCACTGTGCATCCTACAAAGCCACCAGCCACCTCTGTGGAAAGGGCTCTAATATCCACATCCTTAACAATCAAAAGTTCATCCTTGCCATGGGCAATTCCAAGAGAGGCCTGAAGTCCACTAACCGCCATAAAGATAGTCACTTCACTTTCTGGTGCGGTTCCCTGACCAAGCACTTCGTCCTGACCCTGTTTGCACAAAATCACTGTCACCTTTCCATCACACACTTCCAGGCGCAAATGATATTCATTGCTCTGTATAAGAGCCAAACCAGCTTTTTTGCTACCCACCAGACCTTTCGTATCCAGTGTAGTGCGCGCCATAAAGAAATGGTGTTGCTGTCTTACTCCTATATAGGAAGGACTACCCTGTACCTTTAAATCATCTTTGCCAAAGCTTAGATACAAGCCTTCCTTTTTCTGAAGATCATACATATCTGGTCTTGGATTACGAATCATCAAAAATTCGTCTCCCAAAGTATCCATCATAGAAAAATCGTATTCTCTGCTGCTGCCTGGAATACAGTTTGATTTGCCAAGTTTGTTGGTGTAGGAATGTTTGTCTTCCATTGGATTCCATTCTGGCAAATCAATGATTACCTGGTCTGTCAGTCTACCTTTTCCTGGGTTTACTACTGGCCAGTCATTCTCCCACACTACTTTGGCAAGGAAGGTCTCTCTTCCCATGGTGGTATGGCATTCCAACGGTCTCACCGCCAGCATCACCATGTACCATTCTCCAGCAGGAGTCTCTATCATATCGGCATGGCCCACATATCTCACTGGATAGTTCCAGCCCATGTGTCTATGCGTAAGAATCGGGTTACAAAAACAGTTCTCGTAAGGTCCCCAAATCTCCTTACTTCTGCATACACATACTGCATGATCTGGGCCTGTACCACCTTCTGCATGCATGAGGTAATAATATCCATTCTTTTTATATAGATGAGGTCCCTCAGGCCAACAGATGTTTTTCATTGCACCATTCCAAACGTCCTTTGGTTCCCCAATTAATTTCATGTTTTCTAAATCAATTTCCTGTATCCAAATGTACCAATCCCCGTTGTATTTCACGCCTGTCTGACAAGGTCTGGTTCCGATGTAATAACATCTGTCATCCTCATCAAAAAATAGGCTTGGATCAATACCCTGAGCCCCCTCTAAATAATAAGGCTCTGACCAAGGTCCTTCTGGGCTCTTAGCCGTCACAATGTAATTCCCACCGTGTGAAACATTGGTGCAAATTACATAAAATGTTCCCTTGTGGTAACGAATAGTAGGAGCAAAAAGGCCCTGTGAATGTCCGCAGTTGCCTAGTGGTAGCTGAGAGGCTCTATCCATTGCATTGCCTACCTGTTCCCAGTGGACTAAATCCTTGCTGTGCATAATAGGAAGCCCAGGAAAATAAGCGAATGTTGAGTTGATTAAATAGTAGTCTCCTCCAACAGCACAGATGGAAGGATCTGGATAAAATCCTGGCATAATAGGATTGTTAGCTATAACAGTCATGACGTGCTTCCTTTCTAAGTCTAAAAATATTTCATTTGATTGGAATTTCAAAAATTTATATTTAGTGAAAAGGGATGATATCCGGAAAATACCATCCCTTTTCCTATAGACTAATTAGTAGTCTGATAAAACTAAATATGTTTAATTCTTACTGGTTAGCTGTGTCAATGTAAGAAGCCCATGTAGGTCTGATTGTTTCAGCCTGCTGTGCTGGTGTGTTCTCTTTGCTGATCTTCCAGTAAAGGTCAGAACCCATAGACAAGCCATTGATGAATGTGTGATATGTAACCATACCGTTTTCTGTCATTCTCTGAAGAGTAAGGTCAACAGCTTCTGTATCTTTGAAGTTGCTGTAGTAGTTCTGTTTCCAAACAGGTTCATCTTCGTAACCAGGAACTGGCTCTGTCCAGAGGTTGTAAGCGAAAGCGATCTTCCAAGCTTTTTCTGCATCGTAGCAAGCTGGGATAGCCATTACGTTGTCTGTGTAGCAGTTTGTGTAATCACTTGCATTTGGTCCCATTGGGAAGCATACGAAACCGAAATCATCTTCCATATCTTTCCACTCGCCTGCTTTGTAAGCCTGCTGAGGAATGAAAGCTACTTCGCCGTTGTAGAATGCTGTGTAAGCATAATCCCAAGAAGCGTCAGATGCGAATACTTTCGCATATTTGCCGATTACATCGAGAGACCAGTTAAGAGCATCAAGTGTCTCCTGGCTGTCAAGTCTGTTGTAATATTTACCATTTTCATCTTTGCCGATGTATTCACCGCCGTTGGAGTAAACAGCTTCTTCAAAGAAGTCCTGGTTTACACAAGCAAGTGCATAACGATCGATAACGCCATCGTTGTCTGTATCTGCGTTGATTGCTTCACAGATTTCTTCAAACTTAGCCCATGTCCACTCCATGTTCTCCTGGAGTTCATAGATAGACTGTGGATCGATACCTGCTTCGGTGAGGAGTCTCTTATTGAAGTACAAGCCTCCACGTGGTTCAGGTGTTTCACCTCTCATACCATAAATAGCTGTTCCTTTAGAGAACATGTTGTGTACGCCATCTTTCCATTTGTCTTCGGAGAAATCAAGGCAATCAAGTGTAGAAAGATCATACATAAGTTTAGAGTTCATAGCAGAAACAAGTTCGCTACCCTGACGAAGAACGAATACATAGTGCTCGTCGCCGCCTGTTGTTGCATAGTTAGCGAAATCTTCTGGAGTGGATGCCCAAGAAGAGATACCAACGTTCTTAATTGTGAAGTTGTATGTCTCCTGAATCCAGTCACGGTATTCCTGACGTGCTTCTTCATAAGCGTTCTTTGGTTCTTCAGCTTCTGCTGGAGACCACCAGTCACGAACGATAACTTCGATACCACCAAGGTCGATTGGATTGCCGTTCTCATCTTTGATTACAGTGTAAGCGCCGAGATCTTCTTCGGAAGACTCAACAACCTCGCTGCTTTCTTCCTTAGATTCCACTGGATCGGAAGAAGCTGGAGCATCAGCAGGTGCATTGTTGCCACATGCTGCAACGCTCATTGTCATAGCAGTTGCAAGAACAGTTGCCATGAATCTCTTAACAGTTTTCATTTTCATAGTAAATATCCTCCTTTTAAAAAATACATTATATAATATATTTTTACTCGTTCCTTCGGCTGGCAGCACTTTCCGGGAATACTTCCAGCCAAGTGGAACAAAAACATATCCGTTACATTTTAATACCTGTACTACTTAAGCTCTCTACAAATCCCTTCTGAGCGAAGAGGTAAATCGCAATAAGTGGCGCAATTACCATCAAGGTACCTGTTGCTACAATACAGTTGGTATAACCCACGGAAGCACCTGCAGCATTGCTAAGTTCCAGTTTGATATAACTGTCAAGTCGCTCTGCAATCATCTCTGCCTGCAAGGATAGAAGTTTGGTGTTTCCAAGGAAAGTTCTTGAATAGAATCCATCTGTCCACTGCCATACGAAAGAAAAAAGGAAACAGGATGTCAAGATTGGCTTTGCATCTGGAAGCATGATTTTGAAGAAAGTCTTCAACGTTCCGCATCCATCTACATAAGCTGCTTCTTCCAATTCCTTTGGTACGTTTCTAAAGAACTGTCTAATCATATAGATGTAAAGACCATTCTTCAGACCCATACAGGTTGCACTCATCATATAGTAAGGAAGTACAGAGCCACGAAGGTTCAGTGCCTCTCCAGTGATAGCTTCGAATATTCCAAATATATCAAAGTATCTGAAGTGCAAATGCAAGGATGTAGACAACGTCTGTGGTGGAATAACAATCATCAAGATAACACAGGCAAACCAGAAGTTTTTCAGTGGAAACTGGAATCTGGCAAATCCATAAGCTACCAAGGTACAAACTGCAACCTGAAGTACTGCTATGGTAAGAGAGATGACAAAGGTGTTAATAATGGTCTCTCCGTAACTCATAAACTGAGCTGCCAATTTATAGTTGTCCGTAGTGAAATGTTCTGGAATTGCAACAATCATAGAATTGTACAAATCCTCTTCCGCCATGAAACTGATGGAAATCTTATTCAGGATTGGCTGCAAAATCATAAAGCACATTCCAAACAAGAGGAAAAAGCGAATGAATTTGTAACCTTTGTCATAAATGGTTCTCTTAAGGAGATGTCCACCTGACTTGCGGTTTCTTTCCCAGAATTCCGCAAAACTATGTGATTTAGCTATTGTCTTACTCATAGTAGTACACCGCCTTTGAAAGAAGTAATGAACTTACTCCGATAATCGCTATTACAATCAAGAAGTAGATCCATGCCATTGCTGATGCAAAACCATAGTTCAAATCTGTAATCATGGTATCGCTGATCTTTTCCATAATCTGGTTATCCGACCTCATAAAGAAGTCTACAATGGTATAAACCAGATTTACTAACAGCAGAGAACTGATCATAGGGAAGGTAATCTTCCAAAGACTTTCCCAACCGCTACACCCTTCGATTTCAGCTGCTTCATACATACTCTCTGGAATAGTCTGAAGACCAGAAAGGAAGATAATAATCTGAATACCGGATGCGATAGCTATATCATAGATACCATCTACTACATCAAATACCACCTGAAAAGCACTCGCACCGATACCTGAAGTAATCAAGATGTTTTCGATTGCATCTGTAATACTTGGGCCTGCATCAGTCTCTTCGATGATTTCCTGCATGCTAGACAAAAGTGTGTTGTCATACTCGATGCCAAGAATAACACCAGAAGATACGATAACTGGCAGGAAGAACACCGCTCTTACGAAGGCTCTTCCTTTAAATTTCTGATTCAGAATCAACGCAACAAAGAAACTGAATACGGTGATAGCCAATGTGTTGACTACCATTTTTCCCAACTCTTCTGTCAGGAATCTGTTAAATTCTGTATCAACGGTAAAGGCTCTCAAATAGTTTGCGATGCCGTTCCATACTGGGTTGATGCCCTGAGGGCTAACTTCTACATTACAAAAGCTCATGTACAGAGACTGGAAAAAAGGTTTCACCATGAAGGCTAGGAATCCTATAATGAAAGGCATAATGAACAAATATCCTGATATTGCCTTTCGTCTCTGAAGACCCGCTAATTTACTTTGCTTCTTCATATCAACAATCCTTTCTTCCTATTATTTCACAACCTTGTAGTCTCTTGCTGGAACAGTTACGCCTGCAACAGTCATATCATCATAACCGTAGTTTACGTATACCTTTGTGCCATCTTCGTATGTAGTACAAGCTACTTTTTCAGTAACCCATTCGTGATCTGCCATACGCTGGTTGAAGGTGTGTCCTAACTCTTCGTTGTATCTGGTGTAGATATCAATCATGCGGTCATGCCAAGCAGAATAGTCCGCTCCAAAATACTGAGTATACAAAGTCTTTTGCAAAATAAATGCTGTTTCATTCATCACTGTGAAGGAAAGACCTGCACCATATTCTGCGGAGTTTAAAATTTCCTGTTCAAAGTCCTGTGTAAGGTTCAAGGACTCGCCTGTATAATTCACATATCCGTGAATTGCCAACTGATAGAAAGGAACGGTTCTATCAAGAATGGTGTAACTTGAGCCCGCAAGGTCCATGTTACTTACTGTATCAACATAGGCAATCGCATAATCATTACCCATATTAACCATTACATTTCTGCCTTCAGAAGCAAGCTTCTGGAATGTAGCCTCCTGCTGCTGTAAAGCTGCCTGTCTGGTAACTGTCGCTTTGCGGTTAAAGTCGGAAGCAATATCTTTACCCAAATTCTGGAAAGAAACACCTGCGCCAAGTTCAGCGGTTTCTTCTACCAAAATCTCAACTGCTTTCTGAATATTCGCGTTGTTGAGCAGATAATAAGGATCAAGGCCATCTCTCTGGGAGTATGTAACCGTTGAGTATTCGTACAACTCTGCTTTCTCCTTGCTAACAAGTCTTGCCGCATCAAATGGAGAGAAGAAGCCGTCTAAGATATCGCTATTCCAAGCGTAATCCGTGATGCCGTCGAGATAGATATTCATACCGTTCTCTTCCACATAGGAAATTAAATTCTTCAAATCCTTTTTGCTTCCAAGATCGTTTATGATATCTACTTTATTTAAGATTTCCTGTTTTACACCACCATTCATCCAACCAGTGAGTTTTACATCTATGTTGGTCATGCCCTCGCTATTAAGCTGAGTAAGTATTTCCTGTGCTTCCTCAAAGCTTGTAAGCTTCAGTGGTCTAGAAAGTGGAATACCGCAAATCTGCTTTACTTTATCTACTGCTGCAAGAATCTCTACCACTGCTGGAGCAGAAGTATCATCCTGAAGCTGCATTTCATCGCCATACTTTTCAACCAGATAATCATGGTAGTTCTCTGCCATATCCACATAACTGCTAGAATCTATGAAACGATATCTGTTAGTATAATGTTCGTCTGGAAGAGATGGTTCATATACAAACATGGAACCATTGTATCTCTCAGCTACATCGAACTGTTCTCTGTGTGTCACAGAATATACAGCATTTACAAAGTTGTAACTGTGGTTTCTTCCACTGATATCTGCCTGAATTGCTGCATAAGGTGCACCTTCTTCCATAATGCAAAGGAAGGAATTGTCACCCTTCGCCATACCAAATACGTTGTAATATGTTCTGGTTTCATGTACCAATGAGTCTCTTACAAGACACATATCCCAACCATAAAGGTTCGCATAATAACTGGTCTGTCTAGTCTTTCCATTGTTGAAGTCGATGATTGCTCCACCGCCTTCTGGAACTAACATATAGCCTTCATCTTCTACACCAGCTGCTCCAAAATAAGGAAGAAGGCTGAGGTAAAGAATAGGTTTGTCTTCTTTGTATTCAATCTCACTTAGTGGTACATCTACCACCAAATCTTTGCCATCGAGTTTGTAGACAATATTCAGATTAAATACTGGCTTATCACTGGTCTTGGAAGACATATCCAATTCTTTATGTGCTGCCAAATCTTCTACAGTGTAGCCTGCAGTTGTAAAGTACTCTTCTAATTTTAATTTGATATTGTCTCTAGTAGTATCACGGAGAACATAAATCACTTCTGTCTCCATGATTGGATAATTGGCAAGAAGTTCGTCCTGGATTTCCTTGTCACGCTTGCTAAGTTTATTGATGTCATACTTTTTGTAATATTCTTCAGCAAGAAGGGCTCCAGCTTTGTCAATTTTCTCAAGCCACTGCTTAAATTCATCTGCTGTGATAACTGGAGGGATAATGTACTCTTTCTCTGTATCACCGATGGAATAATAAACTTTTACGTAGTCTTCACCAGTCTCAATCTCATAAATCTGATTCTGCATACTGTATTTGTAGTTGTTGTAGAGTGTATCTACGCCATTTTTAGTACTGTATGTCAAGAGAATGGTAGACTGCAATTTTTCTTTTTCAATGGTAAGAGCTTTGCTATCTTCTGCTGCTCCTACCGGATTAGAAAGCCATCTCTCACCTGTGCTCTTTACTTCCACATAAAACTGCGTGGTAGTAGGGTCCATCACGAATTTGAGATCGTCATTTTCAAGTACGATTTCCTCTTCGCTACCCTCATAACCATTTACCTTAACAATCTCTTCAGGTTCTGGCTCTTCCTGGTAAAACACGATAAATACAACCGCCACTGCCATGATCAGAAGAAGAACCACTGGACCAATGAGACTCTTGATTTTATTTATCAATGCTTGTTTGAAATCCTTTTTCATGAATCTTTCCTCCAACCGTTACATTCGGAATATGATTTCTCGTCCCAGAGAAATGAAATACGAAATACCCTGGCTAATCATGCTGAAGAAAAGCAACAGGATGAATATCATTACCAACATGGCAAAAAGTGAACCTATGGTAAACAATACATTTTTGCTCAAGGAGAACTCATGAATCTGCATCATTCCAAGGAAAATCCACAGTGCACACCAAACAAGGGCAAGTACGTTCATCACACTATAGAAAGCGCCCTCTTCCACCGTTACCATGTTACTAAACAAAATCAAAGGGAACTGGAAAAGTGGATATGGAGTCATTCCGTAACAGGTTGCAATATAAATATTCTTCAGAGTTCCTTTGCCATCAAACAAGGTAGTAAGTCCCCAGTTTCCAAGGCACCAAAGCGCCAATGGGAACACGATACTTGCGATATAAAGGAAGATATTAATGTCTTCCCAATATACTGCCTGGAAAATGAAGCTGGTATATTGCAGATTTGCAATTCTTGCAACTAATGTCAAAATCAGTATGGTATTTGCGGCCGCAAGAGACCCCCTCTTTTCGTGAGACAGATCCCAATAACCATCCATGGGATGTGTCAACACGTAAAGGGCATATTTCAGCGACGCCCAATAGCGTATATAGGTTTGTTTGTTTTTTAATGCAGCTAACATACCTGCCTCCGTTCTACTACCATTTGTCTCTTATTCTTTAAAAATGTCTGCAGTATCAATTTCCCATTTAACCTTGCGAACTTTTCCAACCATAAGTGGAACACAAAGTACCATGAACAAAGCTACTACAATCCAGAAGATGTTTTCTTCTACCCAAATCTTTCTATACTGCTTGAATGCTCTGGAGTAGTTTTCATCATCCCATTTCAGTTCGAAATACTCCATTGCCTCTTTGTATTCTTTCTGGCGAAGCAATGCTCTTCCGATACCTACGTATGCCAAATCATAGTTTCCATTCAGTTTCATAACTTCCTTCCAGGTTTCGCCGGACTCTTCGTACAAACCATTCTGGAACTGCTCAATTGCATCGTAAATCAAATTACCAAATGTGGTAGGTGTGAAAATGGTGATGCTGGCATCTACTGAATCAAGCACCAACAAATCTCTGCCCATATGATCTAAAGCGGTAGGGCTCTTGAAATAACCGTCCATATTTCCGTTGCCACCAAAAGCAAACAACATTCTTCCCTGATCATCGTAGGCAAACAATCTACCTCTGGTTCTATCTATTGCTACATAAATATCATTGTCAAAAGCTGTGATATCTGTCATAAGGGATGGGCCTTCGTATCCACCACCTTCGCCCCAGTAAAGGTCACCTAAGATAAACCAGTTACCATTGCGAACCAAGATATCATTTCCCATCATATTGAGTCTACGAATTGGATTTGCTGTACCAGCGTCCAAATCTGTCTCTGATACGTTGGATGTTACTGCATAAATAAATCCTTCATGATCCATGTACACGTTGTCATACTCTGTAGGAACAAAGGATGCAAGCTGTTCTCTCTGTGCCTTTGTGGAAAGTTTCTTCCATACATAATCCATGAAATTGTAGGTAACAGGTGTAGCACCTACAAATCCTGCAAAAGTACCGTCTGTCTCAAACTTAATTGTACCTTTGTTTACATTGACTGCGATACAGTAAACACGACCTGCTGTATCTACACAAATTTTGTCTGGCAAGAAGTTTAAATCCTGATCAAAGTTTGGATCTGTAGGTTTGGTAATCTCAGAAATATAGTTGAGATCCATATCCAACTTTAAAATTCTGCCATTGTTCTGGTCACAGATATACATGAAACCATCTTCTGTTACTGAAATATCTGAAGGGAAATTGAAGGTTTTTACTTCTACATTTCCTTTGATCTCATCAATAATTCTTACTAATTCGATGCTCTCAGTGTCTGTTCTTTCAAATTCGATGATTCGGTTGTTGCCTGTGTCACAGACATAAATTCTGTTTCCACATACAAACATGCCTTCCGCCTGGTTGAAGTTTTTGTCCAAGCCGAGATCCGTAGCGGTATATACACCGACAGTTCTGTATGCATCTGGAGAATACTGTACGTCTCCCCACCAGTCATAGTTGTAGGTATATCCTTCCTCAGCGGATGCTGTCATGAAAGAACCTACCAACATAAGGACGCTTAAGAGCAAAGCGCTTAGTCTTTTAAGTGTCTTCTTCATA
Organism: Lachnospiraceae bacterium; assembly: GCA_017453065.1. Classification (GTDB taxonomy): domain Bacteria; phylum Bacillota; class Clostridia; order Lachnospirales; family Lachnospiraceae; genus Acetatifactor. Next base: position 26,364 of record JAFTKW010000006.1, read on the forward strand.
CTCCACCTCACATTAATCCTTCAGTCCAGAACTAGCCATTGTTTCAAGAATCTGGCTTTCAGATGCAATGAAGATTGCAATTGGAACAATCATCAGTACTACTGTAACTGCTGCACCCTGACCGGTTCTGGCAATACCGCCACCTTGAATCTGCTGCATAGCATATACAAGAGTTTTCTTTTCTTCTGAATAGATAAATGTTGCGGCTCTGTTATTCCAAAGTCCCTGTACAGAGAAGATAATCAGTGTCAGCCAAGCAGGCTTTACGTTTGGCATTACGATGCTGGTAAACACCTTCCATTCGTTGGCTCCATCAATCTTCGCCGCTTCAATCAGTGACATAGGCAAGCCTTCCATAAACTGCTTCATAAGGAACAATCCCATAGGAGCTGCAAAGGCTGGAATAATAATTGCCCAAGGTGTATCAATCAAATTAAGTCCATTGATAATCAAATAGTTTGGAATCGCTGTTACATATCCGTTGAACATCAGTGCTGTTACAACGATGTTGAAGAAAGTCTTTCCACCTGGGAATTCATACTTTGCAAGTACGAATGCCGCCATAGAAGCAACAATCAAATGTCCTAATGTACCAACTCCAGTGATAAAAATGGTATTGAACAAATATCTGGAAAAGGTAACCCAGGATTTACCCATGGTAACCACAAGGTCTGAGAAGTTATCAAAGGTAGGGTTCTGTGGAAACAACTTTGGTGGGAATTTAAACAATTCATCCAAAGGTTTCAAGGCACTACTCACCGCAAACACTAGAGGGAAAATCATGATGATTGCCACCAGAAGTAGGAAAATATATAAAGCAATATCACCTGCTCTAGAGCGGTTCGGTTTTCTCTTTTTTAATTTAAAAGTTTTTACTTTACTCATATCATCAAGTTCCTACTCTTCCCAAAATACTCTGAATTGCTTTCTTACACAAAATCATAACAAGGAACAACATGGTTGCGATTGCGGATGCGTAACCCATCTCAAATCTGGAGAAACCATAGTCAAAAAGGTGAGTTACAACGGTACGAGCCGCATAGTCTGTACTTGGATAACCACAAAGAGCCATGGTTACGTCACACACACCAAAGGAGTTTGTGATTGCCATAACCGCACCAAACAAAAGCATAGGCTTCATGTTTGGAAGTGTGATATACCAAAGTTCCTGCCATCTGTTCTTGATGCCGTCTACGTAAGCTGCTTCATACTGGGATTTGTCTACGCCCTGAAGACCAGCTACGAAAGAAAGGAATCCTGCGCCCAAGCTCATCCAGAGGATAACCAACATACAGATTGGAAGCATCCAGTCTGGATTGATAAGCCAGAGAATTGGCTCGTTGATAATACCCATATTCATGAGTGCTGCGTTTACATATCCGTATACATCACCGCGGAAGAATACGGAGAAAATTGCAAATACGTTACCTGCGATAGATGGTGCATAGAACACTACAACCGCAATGGTTCTGAGCCATCTAGGCAATTCATTGATCAGCCAAGCAAACAGGAAGGATCCCAAGTATCCAATTGGTCCTGTGATAACCGCAATGAGGAAGGTGTTTTTTACACCAATCAGGAAAATGTCGTCCTGTAATATCAAGTTGATGTAGTTATCTAATCCCAAGAATCGAGGTGCTTCCAAAATGTTGTAATATGTAAAACTAAAGAAAATGGATGTACCTACTGGAAGGATATAGAAAAGTATAAATAGTACTGCGTAAGGAAGTAAAAACAAATAACAGTTTTTACTTCTTGCGGCCTTTTTCAGACCTACTTGGAAATTATGCTTACGCAATGCGAAATATTTTTGAATGTATTCTTTCATTCCAATCTATCCTCCTATTCCACCGGCAAACCAAATTCGTTTCTCTTCTTGGTAATCTCTTCGTCGATGGTGATGGAATAATCCTGAATTGTTTCTCTTGGATCATCCTTGTCGTTGATGACTTTTCTGATAGCGTTGGTAATGTGGCGTCCTGTGTAATATCCACCAGGAACTTCTCTGATACCTACTGTCCACTCCCACTGTTCCATCAGCACTTCGATATCCTCTGCGCTCCAAGCAAGTCTCTGGAATGCATTGATATTGGAAGTAGCGTATCTAGCGGAAGAACCAAGGAGTGCTTCAATCTCACGTCCGAAACGCACCTGTGTGTCTGCAGAAGCCCACCATTTCATGAATTCCCAAGACAAATTTCTGAGCTGTTCATCTTCTGTCTTGATCATCATAGTAGCACTACCTGTTGTAAAGTCACTGCGATCAATATATGTATTTCCGTTCTCATCTACTTTTTCAGTACCAGGAAGAAGTGTGAACTCCCAAAGTCCTCTGATTTCTGGTGCTGATACAACAAGTGTGTTGTAAGTAGTGTAGTTTGCGATACCGATTGGCATTTCTCCTGAACGGAAACGGCTTACGAAGTCGTATACGCTAGGAATACCATAATCGTTAAAGTACATTACGTAGTCTTCAATCGCTTTTACACCTGCCTCTTCATCTACGATGGTGTGTGTGCCAGTTTCGTTGTACAAGTCTCCACCATTCTGGTAAAGCAAGCTAAAGTACATAGAAAGGTCTGGTGTATTGGAAGCTACTGCTGTATTTGCTGTCTGTGTTGAACTACTACCTGTTGCTGTAGGAATACCTACAGAAAGATTGTTACCCTGGATAGTAGGAAGCATCTCAATCAAATCGTCCCAAGTCTGTGGAACTTCAAGTTCCAACTGCTCTAATACGTCTTTTCTATAGAAAAGTACGTTGAACATCTGTGTCTCTGGAATCGCATATACATGTTCATCCAAGCAATACTGACGATAAGAACTTGCAGAAAACTCTGAAAGAACCTCATCAAGATCTTCAAACTGAGACAAATCTTCTGCCGCATTACGGAGCGCATAGTTTACTGGCTGATCCGCACTAACAGAAAGAACTACGTTAGGTCCTCTTCCTGCCACAACCGCTGACAAAAGTGCGTCTGCTGCAACAATTTCTACGTTAACCTTTACACCAGTGTTAGGTGTGAAGGTATCGTCCACCATTGTTTTAAGGATGGTACCCTGGTCACGACCACTGAGCACCCAAACCGTTACTACATCGTCGCCATCCTCATAAACGTCACCTACTGCATCGTAGTCTACGATGAAGGAAGCGCCGAAGGATTTCAGTTCATGCCAAAGAGATGCAAGCGCGGATGCTTTTTCTTTTTCTACAGTAGCATTCATACCATTGACTACTACATAGTCCACATCCAATTTCGTTTCTGCAAGGTTCAGCGCTGCTGTACCAAGTGCAGTAATATTGTCTTTGAAACTTACGAATTCAAGTGTAATCTTTTCAGGCTTCTTTACAAATCTTTCCAGCTGCTGAGCCAAGGTCTGTGCAGTTGCAATCTTATCAGCCTTCTGTCCTGTATATGCAACCATGTCATCTACGATTTTGTAAAGACGCTTGGATTCCAAATCCATAGCCTCGATAATTTCAGGATATACCTGGTCAATCTTGTAGTCTCTATATTTATCAGGGTTAGCGCCGGTGTAAACCAGTACCTCACGGTAAATCTGATTCAATCTAAATGTGGAATCCTCCAAAGCCTCGAGGATAGAACCCATACCGCCAAGTGTTGCTTCCAATCGAAGTGTGTGTGTACCTTCTGTAAGATAGAATTTGTAAGGAGTTCCTGTCTCCTCGCCAAGTGTCAAGCAGTTCCAGTCGTTGTCATACTCAAAGGAGATTTCTTTCATCTCTTCAAAAGGAATCTCTCCATCAATGTAAACGATACGGCTAGACACGCTACCTCTCTGGTAGTTCTGGCGTGCTTTTACTGTGATGTTGTACCAGCCATCCTCTGGAACATCAAAGTCCCATTCGATCCACTGGCCAGATGTACGCCAAGCATCTCCACCTACATAGTTCATTACAGTGTTCATTACACTGTTTGGCTGTGTGGTTGGTGAAGAACGATCATATTTCGCATAAAGAGAAGATTCAGAGCGAATGGTGGAAGCTTCGCCTTGAAAGATTTTCAAATGGTCAAGACCTTTGCCTGTAGCATCCTTACCCTGTACGCTTGCAAGATAATCTTCATATGTAACTACATCTTCCACTCCCTTGACAATCAGTTCACCAATTACTACTGGCTCGTTGACTGCTTTGAGAGTAATTGTGTTTTTACCTTTTTCAAAGTAGAACTGATATGGCTCTACGATATAACCCATATCGTCTTTAAAATAGGAAGACTGCCAATCGTAAACCTCGATCTGTGGAGGTCTGATTTCGTTGCCCTGGTTGTCTACTCTCACATCGCCATCGTTGGTCCAGATTCGAGTAAAGGATAGGTTGGCAGCATCTTCAAAAGGAAGTTCACCATTGATGTAGATTGCTCTCTCAACCGCTACACCTCTTGATTCTACTGTATAATATTTCATCCATACATTGTATAATCCAGTTTCTGGAATTTCGACGTCCCAGGAAACTGTGGAAGCAGATCCAGTGTAAAGTGCTTTGTCCAGTCCTTCATAATTAGAATAAACTTCAACATCTTCACCTTCTGTATAATCTGCCACATCAATCACAACGTCTGTGTCTGGCAAAGTTGCATCCTGATGTGCCACCATATATCTGGAATAGGTTCCTTGTCTTACAGCTCCTTCGGAGTCTGCAGTCAAATCTACTCCCTCATATTTATGATAGAAGTTCTCGACCTGAGTCAGTTCGCTAATCAAAAAGTACAAAGCGATAACCGCAGCGATTGCTCCTAAAAATATTCCCTTTTTAACAGAATCCTTCATAATGTTGCCTCCATACATGGTAGTCACTCAAAAACATATACCTTTTATGGTTATAATTATATAAAACAGATTGCACAAATACTTCCTAAATTTTGCTATTTGTTTTTCAATGTTTGCTCTGTGAGAACATGTAAACGCTTACATTTTTATACATTTTTTGCACCTTGATTTGACGGTTCAAAAATGTTACTATACAAATTGTATAAAACCTTTTTAGTTTTTTGGGAGTTTTTGTCAATTTATTCGAAAGGAGGTTTTTTCAAAATGGCAATTTATCAACCTAAACTTATTCCTCCTACATATTCATCCAAGAATGACGACTTTTCAGGTACTCGTTCCTTGCATGATGTACAGGAGATTATTGAATATCAGAACAAAACAACTATTCGTATCTGGCACAATGTAGAGACAGCAAACTATAGTTCTCACTGGCACAATGCTTTAGAGATTATTATGCCTCTAGAAAATCATTACGGTGTCAACATCAACGACGTCACATACACAGTCCAACCTGGCGAGGTACTTATTATTCCTCCTGGTTCTATGCATACATTGCTAGCCCCAGATTCAGGACGAAGATTTATCTTCCTATTTGATATTTCTTTTGTTGCCAAGTTGAAAGGTTTCTCCGGCATTCAGTCCCTGCTAATCGACCCGCTTTACATTACGCAGGAAAGTCACAGAGAAATCTATGACAGCATTTATCAATCCTTGCTGCGCATGACCGATGAATATTTCGGTGACAACGAGTACAAAGAGCTTACCATTCATGCCATGCTCCTGAACTTCTTCGTTACGCTCGGTCATCACCATATCAACACCGCCAACATCTTCCCAGATGTTAAGCCTGGCAAACAGAAGGCTTACGTTCAGAAGTTCAATGAACTTTTGGACTACATCGACACACATTATATGGAAGATTTGACCCTGGAAGCAGTGGCTGACTCCGTCGGCTTCAGCAAATACCATTTCTCCAGATTGTTCAAGCAGTACACCAACTTCACCTTCTGCGATTACGTCAACTATAGACGTATCCGTGTTGCGGAGGAACTATTGGCTCAACCAGGCTTGTCTATCACCGAGATTGCACTTCAGGCTGGATTCCCTAGTATTTCAACCTTCAACAGGTTGTTCAAGCAGCAGAAAAACTGCTCTCCTAGTGAATACCGCAACAAGAACCACCAGCCTCGTTACTTTAAATAAAGAATATGAATAATAATACCCCCCAAGTTTTTGTTTTTCTTCTCAGCTGTCGCAAAAGGACAGAAAAACAAAAAACTTGGGGGGTATTTATTTTTTATCGCAAGAGGTTAACAAAATATATCTTGTGTTTTATTTGCTGCCGCTTATCACAACCTTGCCATCTACGAACTCAAGCTTCACCTTGTTGTCTGGCAGGTTCATCTCCTTTAGGATGTCTCTTGGAATCTGTACACGTCCTGCTTTGTCTAAGATGACATATTCATCCTGTGTATCTTCCAATCTCCAGTCAATGTCAGATTCTTTCAGTCTCTGCGCATAGCTCTCTTTTAAGATTCTTTCACTACTGATTTTACCATCTCTGATTGCAACTACACGTTTTACCTTTTTGGACAAAGCCACGTCGTGGGTTACGATCAAAATAGTCTGCCCCTGTCTGTTCAGTTCTGAGAACACATCAAATATGTAGTTCGCAGTCTTGGCATCTACACTACCTGTTGGCTCATCTGCCAAAAGCAGTTTTGGTGAGTTTGCCAGCGCAATGGCAATAGCGATACGCTGTTGTTCACCACCGGACAAGGTATTAAGTCTACTGTACTTTTTAGAACTCATGCCAACCATTTCCAGTAGTTCTAATGCTTTTTGTTTTTTCTTCTTTTCGCTAGAAAGATGCATTGGAAGCATTACATTTTCTAGCGCTGATAAATACGGAAGTAGGTTTCGTCCATTGTTCTGCCACACGAAACCTACGGTTTCTCTCTTGTAGCGAACCAATTCTTTCTCTGTCATAGTAAAAAGATTGCTACCTGCCACAAAAAGACTTCCTGCACTTGGTCTATCCAATCCACCAATCATGTTCAGGAATGTGGACTTACCGCTACCACTGTTGCCAATGAGTGCAGTCAGCTCTCCTTCTTCCACCGTAAGGTCCAGGCCCTGCAGGGCCAGCACCTCAGTCTCTTTCGTCTTGTAAATTTTAACCAGGCCATCTGCCTGTACCATTATTTCTGACATACTAGTTCCCCATTCTTCTGTGTCAGTCCTTCTGACACACCTGTTCCCCATTTTCCAGTTCGATTACCATATCACCAGCGTCCATAAGTCCCATATCATGGGTGGTCATAAGAATGGTAACCCCTTCTTTTTTGGTCATTTCCTGAAACAGCTTCACTACTTCGGCAGCTGTTGCGCTATCCAGTTCCGCCGTAGGCTCATCTGCAAACAATATACTAGGTCTGTGCGCAATTGCTCTTGCAATGGCTACACGCTGCTGCTCACCACCAGACATCTCCGCTGGCATGTGATGCATACGTTTGCCCAGCCCCACCATCTTAAGGCACTGTTCCACTCTCTCTTTGCGTCCATCTTTGATTCCAGCCAGGCGCAAGGAAAACTCTACATTTTGAAATGCATTCATGGTTGGAATCAGAGATACCGCCTGAAAAACAAAGCCCATTCTTGTTCTTCGAAGAATCTCTTTCTGCTTGTTGGACAGTTTCTTAGTGCTCTGTCCATCTATCCAAATCTCTCCAGAGGTTGGTGTATCTAAGGTACCCACAATATTCATAAGTGTGGTTTTACCAGAACCAGAGCGCCCCTTAAGAATTGCTAGGCTACCTTTTGGCACAGACACATTGATATCCTTCAGTGCCTGAAACTCTCCGCCGGCAACTGGGAAAATTCTATTTACGCCTTTTACCTCTATGGCTAATTCTTTCTTTTCTTCTACCATATTCTATCTCCACTCTTACTCTCGCCTCATTCATCTGCCTCATTAACTTACTAAGCGCCGATTCGATCAGGCGAGGATTCCTATTCTTCTCCCAGTTTCAGTGCCTTGGCCACATTCATCTTCAGTACAAGTACCAACAGAATCAGCAGACAAAGTACCATTACAAGTCCAATTACAGCATATAGACGAAGCAAGTCATCTGGGTTGGTAATCAACTTCATTGGCAAAATCTGATTGCTTGCTGCGTATGCTGTCTGAAGTACAGGCACAAACATATCCGATGTAATCTTACCTACGCCAACGCCCACCAAAATAGAGAACAAGCCAGAAAAAATCTGCTCGTTAATTAGCATATGGAAGATTTCCTTTTTGTGCATACCACAAGCACGCAATACACCGAACAACATTTCTCTGGAGCGAATAGACATCACCCAGTAAATCAGATAGCCCACTCCGCAGAGAATAATCGTCACGATAAAGCCCATTGTCAGCACGCCGTTGGTTCCCTGCAAAAGAGGGTCCAAAACCACATCTTTCAAATCCTTTTCTCGATCTACAAACTTCTGTATATGGATATCCTGTGCAACCACCCATTCTTTGAACTGCTCAGAAGCTTCCGCGCTTTCTGTACTAATCCAGAGTTCATATGGAACGACACCCCATTTTTCTTCCAATGTTGCGTAGTTTGCAATAATAAGGAAATTACCTGAATCGTTTACCGTTCCATCTGGATTTAATGTAGTCTGAGATGGGGCATAGCCTGGCCAATAATCAAAGATACCCACGATTCTTCCGCGGCATTCCGCCTCTTCACTGTTTGCAAAGTCAATAACATCTCCGACTTTGTAGCCAAACTGGTCCGCAAAATTAGAAGAAACCAGTACACCCTGTGCATCTACCGCCAGGGCATTTAAGTATGCATAGTATGGTTGCTCCAAAAGAGCATCGTCAAGGTCTGTACTCAATCCAAATTCTTTGGTATGAATGCCCATAATAGTGGCTTTCCAATCCACGCTTCCCTTCAGCTTGAAAAAGCCTTTTTCATCCATGATTACCTTGGTGTAAGACTTCATGCCAGGAGCACCAGCATATTTGCTAATATCTGGCTCAATATAGGAGGTATCCTGATTGTCTCCCATAGAAGGCATTGCTGCGTTTTTCTGCCACACTTCCTTCAATATAATATCTGCACCATCCAAATAAGCCACATTTTCCTGTGCGTTGGACAAAATGGTGCGTGCCACTGTGGAATGGAACATTCCAAGAGACACTGTAAGAATCATAAACAGCATGATAAACTGCTGTTTCTTTCCGTTTTTCAGGTTTTCCATAAAGGAAGCATAGCTTGCTGGCTTCCACCATCTCTTACCGATGAGGTAAAGAAGTTGTACCAATAGCGGTTGTAAACGCAGACCCAAAAGACCAAGTCCCACAATGAAAAGGGAGCTACTCAAATAGAGCAGTGGGTCCAATGGCTCTCCCATCAAAACCGCCTGAGCCAACGCTTCCTCATTCTTCTTAAAGCTATAATATCCGTACAAGGAAACACCAAGTGCAATGATATCCAAAAAGCAGGTCTCCCACCACACTTTCTGTTTCAACGCCTTCTGCTGTTTCAATTTCACAATAGAAAGTCTGCTATGTTTCAGTGCCGGCAGGGTAGTAATAAGCAGTACCCCGAGCCCTGCTACCAGCGCATAGGTCCACACATCCTGTGTATAGCTAATCGTCAAGCTTCTCGTTACGCTAAACTCTAGGAAATTTCCTGTCGCGCCTAAAATGCGACAAAAAACACTTCCCAGTGGAATACCCACCGCCGCGCCAAGCAAAGTCAACAACATACACTGGTAAAAATAGAGTCTGAAAATCTGTCCACCAGAAGCACCTCTACTCTTAATGACAGAAATCTCATTTCGCTCCATATCATACATCTGTGTAGAAATCATAAACAGAAACGCACACAAAAGCACCAGTACAGGAATCTGCAAAATAAACAATGTTGCACTGATTCTATCTTGCTTTGCCACAAACTCATCCAAAATCACCTTGTAGGTTGGCTCGCTCATGGTACTTCTATAAGGACTGTCCTGGGTGAGATACTCTGTATACTCTCGAATCTGAGAGACCTCCTCTGCCTTTATGTCTTCATATTCAAACATTGGGAAGTAGGTACAGGTCAGGGTATATCCCCCTGCTCTCTCCCCTGTAAAATAAGTCTTAAACAAATCCTCTTGCATGAGGCAGACCCCATCTGTTTCATCTGGAGAAACCTGCCAATACAAGTCGCTCCTATCCGCCTCTTCAAATACTCCTACCACTTTGATGCGAATCGGCTTACCATCAATGCCCTTCAGGGCTGTGAATTCCACCTCTTCACCCAAAAGTAATTTACTGCTAACCATAGTTGCCTGGCTAATAAGCACTTCAATGCAACCATCGTCTGTCAGACCGTCCTCTGAATACATCTCTCCAGAAGATATCTTTGCGTGAGCTGGCAAATCCGTCATCATGCCTAGTCTAAGCGAAATTTCTTTTATATCATCTCGATTCATAGTGGATTTCGCTTCCATTTTGCTCACAGCATAATAAAGAATCGTCTCTTTTTCTGTGACACCAAGGTTCGTGTTGATTTCTGCCATCAGCTCTTCCATTCGTCTGATTGCACTTCCTGTAGCATCCTTTTTCGAGATGATCACCATCTTATTCATGGCAGGCCAGTCACTGTTTTCCGACTGGTAGTTTGTAAATTCATCCTGCAACATTCGATCAAAAGCTGCAGTTTTGTACATAGGAAAACTTACTACTGTTGCGATAAGTAGCATACTACCCAGCAGCAAGGAAAAACCCATCCACTTTTTATGCCAAATCTTTTGCAGCATTATTCTAAACATACGTCCATTCCTTCCGTCAATCCCTCAATTACCCAATAATATTCATCATTGAAACCACCAGCCACAAAACTGGTTGCATACACTTTTCCCTCTGAATCCTTCACATTTACGTAGGTATTACCCTCTGCAATCCATACCGCTTTCTTTGGAACCAATACCACATTGTCCATTTCACGAATGGTTGCGGCAGCATTAAAGCGAGTTCTGCTCCACCAGTTGTTAGCCCCCACCTGTGTGGCAGCCAAATTCTGAGCATTCTCCTCCGGTATCAGCAAAAGAGAGTAGTCTGTAGCCAAAGCACTGCTTACACCCATCTTGGACAGATTGGCAACCACAGAGGTAGTGGACTTTGTCTGCCCTTCCAAATCCGTATATGTAATGGTCACATCGTCGCCATAGTTGAGCAACTGGTTGGTATTTTCAACGATGACATAGCAGCTGCCCGCATCTGCAATTTCCACCAGTTCCTCATTGTAGAACAGAATGTCTTCTTTCTGATGATTACTTACCCAAATAGCAATACCGCTCTTTGTAGCTTTAATCTTTGTGGTCTTTGCATCCGATTTCATCTCTGCTATCTTCGTTTCTAGTTCAGCGATAGCTTCTTTTCTCTGTTCAATCAATTTGGCATTGCTTTCCTGATTGAGACTTTCCAAATCTGCCAAACGTTCCTTTAAGCGGAGTAATTTTTGTTCCTGTCTAGCCAATTCCACTTCATCCGCAGCAACTCTCACAGTAGCAATGACATCCCCTTTTTTCACTGTTTGATACTGTTTCACCAATATTTCTGTAAGGTAAGTTGTTCCATACTCCACTGGATTGACTTCCATTTCACTGGATGGATAGAAAATGTATCCATAGCCTGTATACTCGTTGCTTGACAGGCCCTTTTTAAGTGTCTGTGTTTTGGTTCCTGCCGAGCGTGCTTCAGAAACCATTACCCTTTCTCCCTTTGAGAGGCCGGATTTAATCTCTGTATATACACCGTCGTTAATACCAATTTCAACGGGTCTAACCTCTCTCTTGCCATCCTCGGAAAGCACATAAACAAAATTGCCGTACTCATCCTTGTGAATTGCATTTTTAGAAACGGAAAGCACATCTAACGCACGTTTTTCAATCAATACGATTACTCCAAAATCTCCCATTTGGACATCTTCTGGTGCATCCACAATTTCAAACGTGGAGTATACGGTTTCTCCTTGCGCAGTCAGTTCCGTATATTCCTGTGAATCTATTTCTTTGTGCTTTACCTCGTATCTAACTCCGTCGATCAAAGCATAAATATCAATCGCTTTGCTAAGCAGGCTTTTGGTAATATATTCGCACTTCAATATCTTGCGACTTTCATCCCCTACCGCTACCATTGCTTTTTCACTGGACAGGTAATTGCCGTCCATCAGCAAATTGATGGATACAACTTTGCCCTTTATACCACTGGAGATGATATGATCTTTTCTATCTGCCTTCAGTTCCTTCAAAAGACTCTTCTGATAAGCCAAATCCAATTCATAAAGAGCTGTTGTCTGCTCTAATTTGCGTTTCTTGGCATTGATATCGTCATCCAAGATAAGGAATTTGCCCTCCCAGTGTTTGTACTGCGTCTGCCAATGATCATACTCCGCCTTCCACTGTTCATAGTTTGGATCTTGGGTTGGGTCATCCGCATATTCTGGCGCGCACACAAATGCCGCTGGTTCTACATTTTCGTATGTCTCCTTAGCATATTTATAGTTTCTATATTCTCCCATTTTGGAGTCTATGTATTCTTCAATACTTTGTTTGGTCTCCAGATAGGATTCCTCCATGCTCTGGATATAATCTTCTTTTTCTTCAATCTTCTTTTCTAGATTACCTTTGTCCAACTGTGCCAAGGTTGTGTTTTTCTTTACTTCTTCCCCTGGCAGCTTGTCTATGGTTTCCACATCTCCGTTTACTGCAAAATGATACTCCACCGTATAAGGATAAACATTGGCAGAATATACCCTGCTCTCGTAAAGATTGCGGCATGCCGCTTCTTCGTAAGCAGCCACTGAACCAACTGGGTCCAGCAATTCAATCTGGTCTGAGCCAGCCATATTAATGGTCTCCTGTTGACCACAACCACAGAGCAAAAGGCACAAGGCCATCCATGTGCAGAGTGCTGTGGTAATATTAGTCTTCTGTCTATTCTTCATCATCTGATTACCACCTTCTCTCCCAACTCAAGACCACTGACAATTTCCGTTTCTGCATCGCCTTCCATGCCAGTCTCTATCCACTTCACCTGACGCATTCCATCTTCACTAACCACATAGACAAAGGCTTTGTCATCTGCCCTATGAATTACCTTACTAGGAAGATACAACACATCTTCTCTTTCTTCAGTCACCAGAAGCATGGTTCCTGTGACACCCACTTCCATGATTACATCTATATCCTCCGGCAGCTGAAAAGTCTGGGTCTCTCCCCATTTATCCATCTGATGAGGATACAAGGAATAATCACCTTTTCCTGTACCGAAGGTGATACTCATAGGAACCGCTTCGCCTTCCGCAAAAAGGCCTTCATATTCTTCCAGTTCTGTCACGAACACGCACTCGGTTGGATCGATGACAGTCATGATTTTTTCACCACGAACAGAGGTAGTCCCTTCCAGGCCTTCCTTTACCCATGTCACTGTCCCATCAAAATCAGCATATACATAGCTCTCTGAAATCTCTTCTTTCAGCTGCTGTAGCTGCAATTCGTCAATGGCGATTGCATCCTGTAAGTCTTCTTTTTGATAGCGATAATTCTGTTGTATATTTTTTACTAAGGGTTCCATGACAGACAAAGACGCATTCCCTTGATAAATGGCCTTCAGCCAAAGGGTAGAAATGTCATACGTCTCGTTGACTGTGGCATGTTCAAGTAACAGTTTGTTACGTGCGATTTGGTACTCCAAGGCTTCCAGCTGGGCAGTCTTGTTTGCACCAGAAAGTTGGGCCAGTAGTTGTCCTTTTTCTACCTGGTCCCCTTCCTCAACATAAACATCTGATATTTGTTTGCCACTGAGAGAAAAGCTTACGGTTTGGTCCTTTACCTGCGTATAGGTACACTTCACCTTAAGCGTTTTTTGAATGGTTCCTTGTGCAACTACCGCCAGTTCGTAAGTGATAGGATCTGTCTGTTTTTCGATTACAGGTCCATCCACATTTTCCTCTACCTGACCGCAGCCTCCAAGGATAGATACGCCTAAAAAGCAAGCAGCCACAACACTACTTACTCTTCGGCAGATATTCATTTTTTTCATAGTTGTAATCCCCGTTTTTTCTTTCCCCTGATCAGGGCCCGTTACCAGGCCCCGACCGCTAATCTTATGCTCTACTAGATGTCTTTGGTCCTAAATAGGACTGTTTCAATTTCATTTCTGCAGGATAGATACGTAATCTTTCCAGTACAAGTCCTGTCTCCAAAGGGCTCACTGTCAAAGTCTGTACTCCCGCCTCAAATTCCCATTCTGTGGTTGTCGTGCGCACCTGATCCAACACACCTTTGCACCATCTAAAATCTTTGGTATCTCCAGCCTTAAAATCAGCTGGCACCATGGAAAGTGTCTGGATTTGGCCCTTTGCATCTGAAAGCTGCAGACGCATTTGAGCACCAGACTGTGATGGATTTGTTGGTGCTGTAAGGCATTCCACCTTGTAAGTTGCACTGTGCTCTACAAGGAATTGGTAGGTCAAAGAAGGTTTCTCCTCCGCTTCCCCAAAAGCGGCTGTAGATGGGGCAACCTTCATTGCCACTCCATAATTACCGTATCCATCTATTCGATAAAAGCTTCCTTTGGCAGTATCCTGCTTGCTCACATACTGATCTGCGTCTATGACAACAACGCCATCATTTGGCAGGCTGGTTCCTGCTTCATACAAACTCCTATCCCATTTTTGGGCTCTCACATTGAGTGCTACTACAGTGTCTAGAGCCTTGATCAACAATCTGGAAGTTCCTGTATCTGCCAAAAGCTTAGTCTCGTCAAAGCTAACTGTAACGGTTTCCTGTAAGGTTACAGTTCCTTCCGCCTCACTTACCTTCAGCCAAGCAGGCCAGATTCCATCTTCAGCCACAATCTGATAAGTAAAATTCCCTTCGCCCGCATTTGCAATCTCAACCTTCACTTCCCTAGTTTCTGGATTTAAGAAATCCCAAAGTCTAAGTTCCATTGGAGGGCCATAGGTCTTAGTAGCGATTGGCTCCTCATCTGCTCGGGACACTACCACTCTTGGTTTTGCCATTGGCCATAGTTTAGCAATCAATGGATATCTGGAATCATCCTCATTCCATCTGGTAAATCCTACATGAGCTGCCAATTGCATGCCATTCCATTTACCCTGTTTAAATCGTTTCCACTGTTCTATCAATCCACGATCCCTGAGAATGCACTGTTCTACCAACTCTCCATACTGGTTTGCTATGGTCTTGCTTTGTTTTGCATAGTGCTGGTTCTTTCCTGCATACAAATGCATCTTCCAAAGGTTTGCGCTGGCGATCACAGAATAGTGAATCATGCTATAATAAGCATCTTTTTCTCTTTCACAAAGGCTGTCATAGATATGGTTACTCAAATTCTCCAGTTGTCCAACCTTTGTCATTAATTCATCCCACTCACCATAGTGACAAGGAGAAATAATATGTTCATTCAAGGACTCCGGTCTACGGATATGGTTTAAATCAATATATCCTGTCAACACCTTTTCGATCTGCTCACCTAAGCCATCCTTGCAGGCATCCTTAAATACATTTTGCGTCCATTGTTTGGTGTACTGCTTGGCGCTGTCTGGATTGCTGCTTCCCCACTTGTCAAAGTCATAGGCTAACGCCAAGAAATAACTCAGTGGAACCTCGTGGAATTTCAAATCTCCCACATTGACAATCCAAACATCCTTTACACCATGTTCGTATGCAGTGCACATCTGCTCCCATGTCTTGGTCATAGGAGTGGAATCCACCCATTCATAGGACACTGGACCACCATGGTAATCAAAATGGTAGTACATTCCGAAACCACCCTTGCGATCCCTGATCTCTTCTGTTGGCAAGGTTCTCATGTGACCGAAGTTGTCTTCACAGAACATACAGGTCACACCGTCGAGTCCCTCCCAGTGCTTTAAGCCCGGTACCTGCTCGTCGCCATAAAAGTAGGCTTCTACCTCTTTGTACAGAGCAAGCAGCATTGGCACTTCTCCGTCGCGCTTGACATGTTTGTCTATCAACCTACGCTGATTGGTAATAATCTCTTTCAAAAGTTCTACGTTGTCTGCCATAGTGGCATCTTCGCCCAACATAGAAGTATCGCGTTCTCCTCGCATGCCAATGGTAATCAAGTTTTCATACTTGCCGCTGCGAATCAAAGCATCTTCCCAGTAGTTTAAAAGTCCCTCTGTATTGGTTGCGTAGTTCCATTCATTGCCGTATTTGGTCCCTTCGCCACGCACCTTGTCCCATTCTTCGCTGGCTCTTAGGCAAGGCTCATGGTGAGAATACCCCATGACAACGCCATATAGATCCGCCAATTCTTCGTTGGCACTTCCCGGTCCATCCAAAGGAAAGGATGCACTCCACATAGCAGGCCACAGATAGTTACCCTTCATACGGAGCAAAAATTCAAATACATGGTCGTAAGCCTTGGCGTTGAATCCGCCAAAGTGCTCACATACCCAATTGCCGAAACAAGGCCATTCATCATTGATGAAAAAGCCTCTATATTTCACGCTTGGTTCCTTGGAAGTAACGCAGATATCCTGTCTGATTTCTGCTTCCACCCACATAGCAGGTGCGGCATCTCCCCAATAAACCATCGGTGTAACACCCAGATATTCTGAAAGCGCAAACATTCCATAAATTGTTCCTCGTTTGTCACTCCCTGCAATCAAAAGCACCTTTCCAGAAGGTTCATTGCCTTCTATGGTGGCGCCCTCTACAAACTGGATATGGTAAACTTCTCTTTTGCCTTCCAAAGAACTTAAATCTATCAATCCTTTTTGCGCCCATTGATTCAGCAATTCACTTCTGCCCACAGTAGCACACACAATCAAACCATTGCCGCTTACTGCCCTCAGTGAGTCAGACACCACATTTGGGCGTTTGCCGCAAACCAGTTCAATATCATCTGCCACCCTTTCGCCGATGCGCTTCACACCTTCAAAAGCAGATGGTTCAATGTATATCCCTATTCCACCAATTCCTAGTTTCATACCTTCTCCTCTACCCTAGTTGTCTTTACTTACATAGCCAAATCCCAAGATGGTAAAGTCCTTGGTCTCATGGCCTGGTGCCATTTTTACCTCTACATGACAGAGTTTTTCTTCCCTGTTTCTAAAGCAAATCAAAGCATTGCAGTGAGTCCAGCCTACTTCTCTAGGGTTTACACGAAGCACTTCATCGCCATCTACATAGACAAGTGCCTCACCTGCATTTACTTCGCCGCTGTCCTTGTACACCAAGAATAAAGCACTTGCTTTGATATCAAACTCAAACGCTTTATTTCCACAATCACCTGCATGCATCCAGTTGTTTGGAAACTCTGCTGTACCACCTAGGTCCAAATCTCTCTCTACATACTGCAATTGTGTATCTGTTCCCTTAAAATCGCCCTCTGACAAATTTGCATCCTGTGGGACGGTCTTTCTGTCAAAGAACCTCACGTTCTCAAATTCATCACTCTTAGGCGCTGGTGTTCCAGAAATATCGCTATCCTTTTCTGGCTCATTCGCAGCATCCGCTGCTTCCATAAAGTAATTAAGACAATCCGCCATAATGGTATGTCCCACGTTAGCTGGGTGGTAGCAGTCATAGAAAAACTGCCCCTTGCCTATCACCTTTCCCTGACCGGCCTTCAGATAAAACTGTGGTGTAACCGCATTTTTCACGCTCACCATTGGCAAATCATAGGCCTTGCCAATTGGAATCATACGCTCCTGAAGATTGTAATCGTCTGCAAATACAGAGAACAGTAAGATAACCGCTGGTTTGCCAGGACCATTGTAAATCTTGCGAATCAGGCTGTCGTAACAATCTCCCTCTGTCTCATCTCCCGCATCGTTTACAGCGTATTCGATGACCATAATATCTGGAGTCACTTCTCCATAATTCAGCACGTCCATTTCATAACGCATCAAGCCCAGTTCAGAAGGAGTACCTCCCACACCCGCTTTGACGTACTGTATATTGTCCTCTGTTCCTTTTTCAGCCAGTTTGCAAAAAGCCTGAAAAGTCTTGTATGCATAGCACTGCGTATTGATTGGCACCGCTCCCGCACCCTGCGTGATGGAGCCACCAATAAACCCAAAGGTAACCTTTTCGCCTGCTCTTGCTTTCGCAAGTGCTCTCTTGAAGCGTTTCACATTGCCAAGCTCTACCAAGGAGCCCTTTAGCATCTGCTGATAAAGTGGATCTTGCAAATCAACCTTGGCTTCTTCCTCCTGTTCTGGAGCTTCATAGCCATCGTTCAAGTAAAGTTTCACGGTAATTTCAGCCATCTGGCCAGCAGTTTCAAAGTGGATGCGAATCTGCCCCGGTACATTGTCCTGTTCGGACCACTGAACCTGATCTAACTGTAAAATATGTTCCATGCCATTGGTGGTCACTCTCTGTTTTAAGCAGGTGCCACCACCGTACACATCTTCCTTGCCATACATCTGGAAAACAAAGTCCACATGGCCATCTTTATCCTCTGCCATAGCTTCAATTCCGATGCTGTGCACCAATTTGCGAAAGCCTTCCACGGTCTTTAATAACTCAATCATGCTCTCATCTTCAATGCCGCCTACAATCTTGGCATTGCTGAGCAATCTGCCATCACTCATGTACAAAAACTGTACACCTTTGCCGCCTTCTGCTGGGGAACCAGCTACATTCTTGCCACGCATGATGTAAAAAAACGGTCTTTTCTTGGTTGGATCCTTAGGTGCCTTTGGTCCCATACTCTTACCTCCAAATACGGTAGTTACCACTGAGTGCTAAAAATGCAAACATGTACAAACAGTTATCGTAATATCTATACTTTCCTGTACGAAGTGGCATATCCCAAAAAGCTTTTACCCATCCAAGGGCTGTCTCGTAAGCCTTGGTGTCCCCTTTTGGAATCGCCAATGCGCTCTGTGCCACAGTGGCTGGAATCGCCAGTGGATGATGTGCTTTACTTCCTTCCACCACGCTTCCATCTATCTCATATATGTAATATTCTTCTTTTGCTCTTGCCTGAAGCAAATATTCCTGAATGCGTTCCGCCGCAATTCTTTGGCCAGCATCCACACCATACCACTCATAGTCCAAGCCTATATTGGCTACTGTGCGGTAAGCATCGCTGTAAAACCAGTCATGACGATCTTTGGTCCATGGCAAGGGTCTGCTCATAGGGCTGCCATCAAACTCTGCATATTCTGCACTAAATCCCGTCACAGGATGGCATGCTACTGCCAAATAATCTCGGCTAGCCTTTACAGCCTTTTTCCAAAATTCACGGTCCTCTTCATCTGCCCACTGCGCAAAAAGCTCATAGAAGTGTGGCAAATGATAGGATGGATCTGTAAAATCAGCACCTGGCACAAACAAAATCTGATGATTGTCATGATTCCACATAGGAGTTCCAATTCTGCCATTCTGCCCCTTATGGATGCAGGCACGCAGAATATCCTTGGCCTGACTAGTATAATCGAAAATACCCTCACCATTGCCCCATCTGTGTGCTGCAAAAAACAGCGCCAGTGCAAAAAACTCTTCGCCGTCCGGTGCTGGACCATTGGCATTCTTGGTACCATCAAGCTGACAGGACCATGCAAAATAGCCTTCATTGAAGCCTTCGTCCATCCACATATAGGTCTTTGACCACTTCCAAAGTCTGTCAAATTCCTCCTTCATATCCAGCTGAACACACATCATCATACCATATGACATACCCTCTGTACGAACATCGTCATTTCCAGTATCTGTGATGTACCCCATATCCTCTCCCACAGGGAAATAGACTCTCTCGTCATCCGCCCCATAGAAAAATGTCTGTTTCACTTCTTCCAATCGCTGTTTTACCAGTGCAGGATCGATACCCGCTTCTTCAAAAAGATTTCTGTAGGTTTTGGTCAATTCTGTACTCATAAATCCTTTGCCTTTCCAATAATTATTTGACTCCTCATCCACTTTCATTGTACTTAATTTGCACATCGATTTCTTCTCATGCTTTGTCATAACTTTATCAAATTTTGCTTTCGAAACTTATCATTTATTGTGCACATTGCAAAAGTTGCGATTTGATGTTAAACTAATGAGTGGAGGAGAGCAAAATATGCGCAAAAATCTACAAACCACATTTACGTCAAGACAGCACATGCTGTCCAAAGATTTTGAGATTTTTTACTATAGCGACACTCATATGCCAACCGTCAGAACTCATGCTCACACCTACTATGAGTTCTATCTTTTTATATCTGGGGACATCTCCCTGCAGATTGATCACGAACTGTTTAAACCTCGAGGCGGTGATATGGTTCTGATTCCACCCGGTGTTTCACACAAAGCAACGGTTCTCTCTGAAGAAGTTCCATACCAGCGTTTTGTCTTCTGGATTAGCCAGGATTACTGCAATCGACTGATGAGTTTAGACCCCTCCTATGGCTATCTGATGCAGCATGTAATTACCACCAAGAATTACATCTATCACTATGACACCATCTCCTTCAATACACTCCAATCCAAAGTCTTTGCACTGCTGGAGGAATTGGGTTCCAATCGCTATGGCAAGACTGCCAAAATAGCTCTGTGTGTAGATGACTTGATTCTTCACTTAAATCGAAGTGCCTATGAGATGGACCATCCAGAAAGCCAAAAAGAAAGGCAGGCCCTCTACCAGAATCTCATGCTTTATATCGAAGACCATCTGGAAGATGACTTGTCCCTGGATCAATTGGAGAAAGCTTTCTTTGTAAGCAAATATCACATTGCTCATGTATTCAAAGAAAATCTGGGCTTGTCTGTTCATCAATACATCCTCAAAAAGCGCCTCGCCGCCTGCAAGGAGGCTATCCTGGGAGGTGGCAAAATCAACGACTGCTATCTTCTGTATGGCTTTAAAGACTACTCCAGTTTTTATCGCGCTTTCAAAAAGGAATACGGCATTTCTCCCAGTGAATACAAAGAACTTTCCAGCCGAGAGGTCATGGAATAACCGAATAAATTCTGATAGACAAAAGGCGCTTCCTATCGAAGCGCCTTTTCTTATGCTTACGCGTATTTTTCCATAAATTCTTCCTTTGGACAAGGTTTGCCAAAGTAGTAACCCTGTATGTAATCCGGGCCCAATTTCGTAATATTGGCTAGTTCTTCCTCGGTCTCAATACCCTCTACACACATCTCAAGTTCAATGCCATGCACCATGTCGATGATATGCTTCAGCAAACTGTTTTCATAGGTATTCTTCAGCGCTTTCATGGTGAAGGTTCTATCTACCTTGATGGTCTTTGGTGTAATTTCCGCCAGATAGTGGAAATTGGAATATCCTGTTCCAAAATCGTCCAAATACAGGGAAACACCATGCTCCTTTAGACCAGAACAGAAGGACAGGAACTTATCGTCCGCCTCGATAAAGCCGCTCTCAGTAAGTTCAACAATCAGAAGAGACGGATCCAATTCATACTCTTTGAGACCCTTCACAATATCTGAGAGCACATCACTCTTTATAACCTGTATATAAGACACATTAAAGCTTACCTTAAATCCTGGAACAATAGCCTGCATAGCACTGCAAAGCTGCAGGGACTGTTTGATTACCCAACGTCCCACCGGAATAATGAGTCCACTCTCTTCCAAAAGCGGAATAAACTCCGCTGGTGAAACATGTCCTATCTCAGGATGATAGAAACGCAGAAGCGTTTCTGCGCTGGAAAGCTCTCTTCCCTGTGCACGCACAATCGGCTGAAAATGCGTATTAAAGCCCTCATATCCTTTGTTCACTGCTTCTCTAAGAAGTCTAAGCAATTTTCTTTCGCGTAGGAACTTTTCATATTCCTCACGGTCAAATACCTTACATCTATTTCGGCCTTCGTTCTTAGCTCCGTCCAAGGCGAACTCAGAATATTTCATCAAGTCTGAATAACTCTGGCTATCTACCTCATCGAAACAAATAATACCTGCTGAAATAGTATAAAATACCTCATACTTATTTCTGCGAATGGAAAGAACGATTGCTCTGGCTATCCTGCGGTACAATTCCATGGCCTGTTCCTGCCCCGCACCTGTAGTGTCCATGATTACAAACTGGTCAGAAACGATACGATACACCGTCTGCCCAGACCCAAGTACAGAGGAAATAGCAACTGCAGTCTGTTTCAGGACTTCATCGCCGTATTCAACGCCCTTTCTCTCATTAATCTTTTTAAACTCATCCAGGCCTATGCGAAGCATAAATCCATGCATGCCTTCTTCCTGACAATCATTGATCATCTGGTGCAATGCAGCTTCGCCCAAAAGTCCACTTAAGTTATCTGCTTTCTGCTTGTCGCCAATTTCATTGATACAACCAACCATAAAAGCAGGCTTTCCATCTGCGCCCGTCATTACTCGTCCACGACAGTTAATCCAAATCACTTCGTTATTTTTGCCCAGCCAACGATAGTGCAGATTGTGGAAATCCTTTTCGCCGGAAACCATGGCTTTCAAGTCATCGCGAAGCATTGGAAAATCCTCTGGATAAACAAACTTTTCATGTGTTTCAATAACGTTCGAGAACTCCGTTGCAGGCATTTTAAATCGTTCTGCCGCTGTAGCAGAAATGCTGTATCTATCATTCAAAATATCATAGACATACAAGAAATCATCCATGCATGGTTCTAAGTCATCTATAACCGCTTTGGCAAACTCATATGTCAAGTATTCTCTGACATCTCCCATACAATTGCCCCCTTTCATATCCCCTGACATTGTGTTATTCTGTCATTAGAAACGTTTTTCTTAGTACTGTTTTATTTTCCCCAACGTATATTCTATCACTTTATTGCGTTAAAATCAAACGATTGACAAAAAATCAGTGCTTTTTTATACTTTTCTTAGATTATTCCTGTTTTTTTCAAAAAATAACGCAAAATTTCACCAGCAAGAGGCATATATGATTACCAATTTAGAATACTACAAAGTTTTTTATTATGCAGCTAAAGCAGGCTCTCTGACAATTGCAGCCAAGCAACTGTCTATTTCACAGCCGGCAGTCAGTCAGTCGCTGAAGCAATTAGAAGATCAGCTGGGTGTTTCTCTTTTTTACAGAGCTTCCAGGGGCATAAAGCTCTCTCCCGAGGGGGAACTGCTATTTTCCTATGTAGCTAGAGCCTACGAGCAACTAGAATTAGGAGAACGCAAACTGATGCAAATGGTTGGTATGGGCTTAGGAGAGGTGCGCATCGGAGCCAGTGACATGACCCTACAGTTTTACCTGCTACCCTACCTAGAAATGTTCCACGAAAAATTCCCTGGCATCAAAGTAATCGTAACCAACGCACCTACCCCTGAGACTATCCGCAATCTTCAAAATGGACAGATTGACTTCGCTGTAGTCAGCACTCCTGTAGACCTTCCACACGACATGAAGGCAGTCAAAGTAAAGGAAATCGAAGACGTATTTGTGGCTGGCAGACGTTTTACCCAATACAAAAATCACACTTTGGATTTGCAGGCCTTAGAATCTCTTCCACTGATTTTCTTGGAACACAACACCAGTACTCGAAGCTATATGGACAAATTTTTGGCAGGCAAAAACATTCACATTCGCCCAGAATTTGAATTGGCAACCAGTGATATGATTGTACAGTTTGCTCTTCGAAATCTGGGTGTGGGCTGTATAGTCAAAGACTTTGCCAAGCCCCACATCGAATCAGGCAAGCTGTTCGAACTTCGCTTTAATGAGATTATTCCAAAAAGACATTTCTGCGTTGTCACAGCAAGCAAAGCGCCAATGTCCCTTGCCGCCCAGAATCTTATCGACATCATATATCAAGACTTAAAGGAGAACCACAATGATTAAAACCATTATTTTCGATATCGGAAACGTACTCACAGGGTTTTACCTTCGAGAATTCATCCAAAGCAAAGGTTATGACGATGCCATGGTGAAACGCATCGAAAAAGCCACTGTATTCACTCCCGTTTGGGGCGAACTGGACAGAGGTAGATGGACAGAAGAGCAAATCATAAATGGCTTCATCGCCAATGACCCCGATATAGAAAAAGAGCTTCGCAGCACTTTTTCCAATGTAAACGGTATGCTTGCTCGTTTTGACTATGCGATTCCATGGATTAGGGAGCTCAAATCCAAGGGATATCAGGTGCTTTATCTGTCCAACTTCAATCGTCCAGCCCATATACAATGCGCAGACGCACTGGACTTTCTCCCTTATATGGATGGTGGTATTTTGTCCTATCAGGACTTGGTCATCAAACCTGAGCCCGAAATATATCAGCTGCTCATCGACCGCTACAATCTAATTCCTGATCAGTGTGTTTTTCTAGACGATTTGCAAGCCAATCTGGACGGCGCAGCCAAGTTTGGTATTCACACCATACTTTTCAAAAATCAAGCAGATGCTATTGAAGCATTAAAAAAACTGGGAGTAGAGTAATCTACACCCAGTTTTCATATGTCATATTTTACTATGTCGTCTATTCTACTGTATCTTCTGCGTTGGTTACAGGCATCTCTTCTGCCTCTTCTTCGCCAGTCTCCTGGCCATCCAAAGCATCTTCTCCCGTCTGCATCAGATTCAAGTCAGCCATAGTTTTCTTACCTGTCATCTGTCCATAAAGCCAGATGTATATCCACGCCAAAAGTGGTACTGCTATGGTTGCCATCAGGCAGGCAGCAAACAGATTTCCTTTGTCTACAGGTGCAAACAAAGCCACAAAGAAGGTTACTATGTAAAGTAGAGCCAAAAGCACCAGTGCAACAATAGCTGCAATACGCTTTGGTGTCATCTTAGATTCTTCTTTCTTCACCGTTTACTCCTTTCCATCCCAACAATAGGTACAAAGCTTACTCTTGTCCAATCCTACCGCAGCAACCATATCATCCAATCTGTGATATCTTAGGGATGTAAAGTTTAACTGCTTACAGATACGGCCAATCATATCCTTGTATTCTTCGGTCTCTGGATTGGTATATGCCTGCAGGTCAATATATTTGCCCTCTCGTTCAATTTCCTTCAAAGTCTGTCTGGTAATCAAATCCATCTCGGAAGAACTGCGTGAGAAATTCAAATACTTACAACCGTACATAATCGGAGGACACGCTGGTCTGATATGTACCTCTTTTGCGCCACTCTGATACAAAAATTCTGTGGTCTCACGAAGCTGTGTGCCTCGCACAATAGAATCGTCAATGAGTAGCAGGCTCTTGTCCTTGATCAATTCATGCACCGGAATCAGTTTCATCTTGGCAATCAGATTACGCTGTGCTTGAATGGTTGGCGTGAAAGATCTGGACCAGGTTGGTGTATACTTAATAAATGGTCTGGAAAAAGGAATTCCAGAACGATTTGCATATCCTATGGCATGGGCAATACCCGAATCAGGAACACCCGCTACAATATCCGGTGTCACATCATCTCTGTCTGCCAACAGGGCACCACAGTTGTATCTCATCTGCTCCGCGCTGATACCCTCATAGGAAGAGGATGGATATCCATAGTAAACCCAAAGGAAAGTACAAATCTTCATATCTGTTCCAGGAGCCGCCAAAGTATGCACGCCTTCTGGGGTCAAAATCACAATTTCTCCAGGTCCCAGTTCTCTTACAGGCTGGTAACCTAAGTTCAAATAAGCGAAGCTTTCAAGACAGGCACAAAAAGCGCCATCCTTTTGGCCGATAGCTACAGGTGTTCTACCCATTTTGTCTCTGGCAGCATAGATACCCTTTTCTGTCATAATCATGATGGTCATAGAACCTTCTATCAGCTCCTGAGCATATTGGATACCCTCCACGATATGCTCTCTTTGATTGATCACAGATGCTACTAATTCTGTGGCATTGATATCACCACCGCTCATCTCCAAGAAATGAGAATGACCTTTATCAAACAACTGTTTTACGATTGCATCTGTATTGTTTATTTTACCTACTGTCACAATTGCGTAGGTTCCGTGATGGGAGCGAACAATCAATGGCTGTGGCTCATAGTCTGAAATACAGCCAATACCGATGTTGCCTACCATCTCATTGATATCTTTGTCAAATTTGGTACGGAAAGGAGCATTTTCAATGTTGTGAATCGCTCTGTCATAGCCCTTTTCCTTACTGTAGACCGCCATACCAGCACGTCTGGTTCCCAAATGGGAATGGTAGTCTGTACCAAAAAACAAGTCAAAAACGCAGTCCTCTTTTGAAGTGACTCCAAAAAAACCACCCATGTGTTACTTCTCCTACTCTAATGCAGCCGCCTGATATTCAATAGAAACAATCTCATCTCCGCTTAAAATAAAGCAAAGTTTCATGCCTTCTGTATTGCCTTCTGGATAATAAACCAGCACTCCATTTTCATCCACATAGTTCTCACCGTAAGCAGCAATCATATCTGCTTTGGTTTCAAACAAAGATACTCCCTCTTTGGTTTCTACCATATCGTCAAGGAAAAGAATGCTGCCAACGTAGTCCTTGTCATCTACTGGGTAAGTAGTAATCTGGAAACTGTTGTAAGAATACATCTTGTCCAAACCATCAAAAGCACAGCTTGCAGATTCAAAGTACTTAATAGGCTCTCCAAGTGCATCCAGATATTCACTCATCAAATGGCCCATCTGAATTTCAGTGTCTCCGTACACAAATACGAAGCCCGCTTCTTCCTTCTCCTGAGCTTCTGCCCCTGTAGTCTTACTGCTGGACTGCTCTGACACATCATCTCCGCTTTTTCCATCGTCTGCACTACCACATGCCGCAAAACTCATCACGCAAGCCAAAAGCAGTGCCAAAACTTTAAAGTTTTTCATAACATTTGTCTCCTCTTTTTTGATTAGCCAATTACGCTAGTTCTATTCTACTCCATAAAGTTCTTTTTGTCTTTCGATTTCTGCATAATAAATTTTGAGCTTTTCATCCCAAATTTGTGACAAATGCTCATCATTGCGTCTATCTGTAAGGCCGAAGTCCTCGGTCAGCACTTGTCCTAGGTAATCTGTGATTTTCAGTGCTCCCCAGAGATTGAGATGCAAACCTGCATCATAAGTATCCACGTTGAAATCTAAATTGCATTCTTCCTGAAGTTCCAGGAAATTGATATAGGTAAGTTCATGCTTTGCGGCATACTCCTCAATCTGTAATTCCCACTCCTCGTACCAGTATGGGTACAGGCTAGGTGCTTTGACCAGAATAAGTTCAATGTCATTTTCTTTGCAAAGCTGTGTTATTTTGTCCATATATGCGTAAGCATTATCGCCAAACTGATAGTTTCCAAGTATTTTACCACCTGGGACATCCACTGCAGGCTTACTGTCCACACGCATGTAGTAACCATTGTGAGATACCTTAGGACGACTGAACAAATACTTAAAATCCTCCGCACCAAGCTCGGTAATGCGAGAATGGTATCTCAAAATTGGGAAAACATAGTCCAGGAAGTTTTCATCCTCCATCATGGAAGATTGGATAGCCCCTACCTTGGACATAGACCACTTCATTCCCTCGATAGACATACGATTGTATGCCTCTTTTTGAGGTTCATTGTATTGTAATGCCAACACATTAAAAATCACCACATCTGGAGTTTCATATCTGAGCGCATCCTCCAGCAAATAGTAGGACTGCCAAATAAGCTGCTGCGCACTGCCTCTGATAAAACTGTTGATACCATATTCCTCCCACAAATGGGCAGGAACGAAGTTTTCGTATACCTCGCAGTCTCCGATAAACAGCACATCATGATCCATCTCTTCCTGATAGTACTCTGCAATCAGATTACCCTCTACCACACTGCTGGCATATTTGGGTACTAGCAGACATTGGAGTAAATATAAAGTTCCTACCACGAAGATAGTGGTCAGCACTATTCTTATCCACTTTTTAGTCTTCATCTGTCTTTTTTCCTTCACTAAAAATCCTCACTAGAACTGATTATAAATAAACTGACTGGCATCGTAACCTACACCGTAAGCGCCAAACAAAAGCACCAAAAGGAATAGGCCATACCAAAGCAGGGTACGCACCCACACAGGTTTTGCTGCAATCTGATCTCGCACCTTTCCCCTGCGCTGCACAAGGCTGACACTAAGAAGCATCACGAAACCTACGAGCAATATTACATAATCTATCATTGTAAGGCCAAGTTCCATCAAGCCTCCACCCAGCACTTCACTCCAGTTAAAGGTAGTAAACATACTGCCAAACATCTTGAAGGTCAATGGTACATCTCTATAACAGTCAAACATACGCAAGCTGCTCATCAGCAGAATGGTGCGAATCACTTGAAACGCTCTGTAAATCCACTTCTGACCTACATTTGGGAACTTTTTGTGGAACCACCTGTAAAAAGGTTCACACTCCTGAGAAATCATAATTACCACAAAGTTTCCAAGACCCCAAACGATAAAGTTCCAGCTGGCACCATGCCAAACACCTGTGGTAAACCAAACCACGAAGGAGGACAGGTACACAGGAACTCGTTTGCCCAGCGCATCACCAAGCAATTTGCGGGATGCCTTGGATATATTGAGCATTGGCTGACATACAGAGATTGGATAGAAAATATAGTCTGTAAACCAGCTACCCATGGTGATGTGCCATCTATTCCAGTATTCCTTGATATTCTTGGAAAAATAAGGTCTGTTGAAGTTTTCTGTCACATGGATACCAAGCATTTCTGCAATACCGATAGTAATATCAATACCACCCGTAAAGTCTGCATAAAGTTCCAGTGCATAGAACAGCATACCCACAAACACGTATGCGCCCTGATATTCCTCTGGTCCACGGATAATGGTGTTGACAGCTACCAACATGCGGTCTGCCACAACCATCTTCTTGAAATAACCCCAAAGCATACGCTGAAGGCCATAAGAAACCGTCTTGGTATCAAAATGATGCTGCGCAAACAGTGTCTTTGACAAATCATCAAATCTGCTAATAGGTCCCTGTACTAACTGTGGAAAAAAGGACACAAACAAGGCAAATTTGAAGGGATTGGTCTCCGCCTCATATTTACCTCTGTAAACGTCAATAATATAACCTAGGGATTGGAAGGTATAAAAAGAAATACCAAGTGGCAACACAAAATCTACAAAGGCAAGCTCGCTACTACTTCCAAATGTATGTAGCAGAGAATTGACATTGGAGATGGCAAAGTTAGTGTATTTTAGCACTGCCAAAATTCCTAAATTAAACAGCAAAACAAGAAGTAGCATATGCCACCTCTTCTTTTTTTCCTTTGCCTTATATTCCTTTCTCTCTTCGCGGTTCATCTCTGCCTTGTGCAAAGCCAGGTAATCCTCCTGCGTTTTAAACATACCGCGAAGCTTCAT
Organism: Lachnospiraceae bacterium; assembly: GCA_017453065.1. Classification (GTDB taxonomy): domain Bacteria; phylum Bacillota; class Clostridia; order Lachnospirales; family Lachnospiraceae; genus Acetatifactor. The sequence goes on from JAFTKW010000006.1 coordinate 55,479, forward strand.
ACCCGCCAAATAGGTAGATATGGTAGTCACCAATATAAATGGCAAAAACTCAAGTCCCGCAAGGGCGTAGAACACATAGTTAGCTACCAAAAGCAAACCCCACTGAAAACGCTTAGGTACAGTGTAATACAGCAGGGCCGTAATCAACACAAAAAACAAAAATTCATAAGAAGTAAAAAGCATGTCGCTCCACCTTTATCTTCATCTTCTAGCTATTCTTAGTCGTCAAGCAATTCCTCAATGAGAGCGCTAAGTGCCTGTGCAGAATTGAAATACTCAGGGTCAATTTTGTCTGCTGGAATAGTTACATCCCACTCATTGTTGATTTCTGAAATCAAAGATACGATGTCGAAAGAATCCAAAATCTTGTCGTCGATCAAAGTATCGCAATTTTCGAAATCCACATCTGGGTGCAAGTCTGTCAAAATCTCAATTAAGGTTTCTAAAACATTATCCATATTATTCCTCTTTCCCGCGTTTTTAGCCGCGTGCTTCTTTATATAACTCTTTCAAATACACTCTATTGATTTTGCCGTTTGGTGTCAATGGCATTTCATCCAATTTCTTTACATAGTTTGGAATCATATATCTTGGGAGCTTGTCCTTCAAAGCTTTGGTCAGCTCGCCAGTCTCAATATCTCCCACATAAAACAGCACAATCTTGCCCTTTTCATTGTCATAGATACAACCTGATAAGCGAATCTCAGGCATCATATTTACATTGACTTCAATTTCGCCAAGTTCGATACGATGGCCCATATGCTTGATCTGATAGTCCTTGCGAGATACAAAAACAAGTTCTCCTCGCTCATTGAATTTTCCAATATCGCCGGTGCGGTAAATCAATTCTGGATAAGCGGTATTCAGCGGATTCTGTACGAAGGCTTCACTGGTTTTTTCAGGGTTGTTGTAATAACCCATGGTAAGTGAAGTACCACGGATACAGATTTCGCCAGGTTCTCCTGCTGCCGCTCTCTTGTTCTCTTCATTCAAAAGAATAATCTCTGTATTTTTGAAAGGTCTTCCCACTGGAATGGCTTCGTCCAATTCAAAATCTCTATCTACCTTATAATAACAGCACATACCTGTACCTTCTGTAGGTCCATAAAGGTTGGTAAACTTGGCATTTGGAAGCACGCTTCTCCAAATGCGGAACTGTTTGATTGGGAATACTTCACTGCCGAATGCCACCGTATGCAAATACTCTGGTTTCACCTTGTCGAATGCGCCGAAGGCAGAAATCATAGTAAGGGCAGATACAACCCAGCAAATAGTGTTAATCTTGTGCTCATTTAAAAATTCTACCAATTTGATTGGGAACATAAACAAGCTCTTTGGCACCAGATATGTGGTAGCGCCAAATTTCAGTGTTGGATATAACTCCTTCAGACAGGCATCAAAGTACAGAGGTGTCTGATTTCCAAACACTGTATCTTCATTAAATTCCAATGTCTCGGACAACTGTTCAATATAGTCAAGTACAGAGCGATGACACGCCACCACACCCTTAGGAATACCTGTGGAACCAGAAGTAAATACCACATAGATAGGGTCTGTATCAATTGCCACATCATGAATATGCTGAAGGCGAGCATCGTCCACTGGCGTCTTAATCATCTCGTCGTAGAGATAAATCTCACCCTCAAAATTGAAAGTTTCAGCAATCTCCTTGGTCTGCTCATCACAGATAATTGCTCTAGGCTTTAAGTTGTCCAAAATCAAATCAATACGCACTCTTGGCATCTCTTCATCGATTGGCACATAGAAATTTCCGCCTGCTATAGCGCCAAAGAAGGCTACTATGGTCTTTGGATGCTTGTTCATAAACACCACTACAGGCTCTTTGTAAATTCCTTTTGCAGCCAAAAAGGTTGCAATTGCTCTGTGTTGCTGATACACCTGTGCAAAAGTAAGGCCCTCTGACTCATTGGCAAAAGCAATCTTGTCTGGCACCCTTTTGACAGTACCTTCTAAATAGTCCAAAACATGATTCTGCATTTTATTTTCCTCTTTGTAAAATCAATTCTACTTTGTCCGCTCGAAGCGTTCCACATCTGAGCACCGCAGCTCTTGCCAGAACCTCTAAAGCATCCAAATATATATCTGGCAAAGGATAATCTCGCTTTACCATAGAAAGCTCTGTACAGCCCAGGATAATCACCTGAGCTCCAGCTTCTCTAAGTTCCTCTTCCACCTGTGAGAAAGCCTCCATATTGACTGGAACACCTGCCTTAACATTGCCATAGATAATATCCATGACCTTGGCCTGTCCTTCCTTTCCAGGTAATACCACATCAATTCCAGCCGCCTCCAGCGCTCGCTGAAATACCGCCGTCTGGACAGTTCCATCTGTAGCCTCCAGTCCAACCCTCTTAATTTTTCTCTCTTTGAGATAGGATACACATTCCCAAATAGCATGTATAACGGGAAGTTCTATTCCCTCCTGTATCTGCTCATGCATAGCATGGGCGGTAATACAGGGAATTGCTATCACATCTGCACCATCTCTATGAAGCGAGCGGCCACACTGTATGATGGGCTCAATTGGGCTTTCCTCAGACACGCCCAGCAGATATTTGGTTCTGTCTGGAATCTGGGGCATGCTATATACAATCATTGGGAAATGTTGCTGGTCGTTTTCAGCCTCTGTCATTTCTATGACAAGCTGCATAAAATAAGCAGTGGCCATGGGACCCAATCCACCAATCACTCCCAAGGTCTTTTTGTCTTTCATCTTCACCCTTCTTTCAAGGCGTTTTTCGTTCTTTAGCTTCTCTGTGCTTTACACAAAAAGCAACAGATATTCTAGCATACTTTTAGATACAATACAAGAATATGCACATTGGTAATCTTTCCCTAATTAATCTCAGGATACAGGCTTGCATCATAGATATGCGTATTTTTGTGGCTCTCTGAATATTCTTTCAGCTGTGCATCTGTCCACATAAAGAACACCGTCTTGTCTTTTCTTGGTGTGGCATCAAAATGATACCAACCATCTCCTACATCTACCAGATTCCAATAGTGGGAAGGATTTACTGTGGACTTTACAATATCCATGTTCTTGATGCCCGCTCTGGTAAGTAATACCTTTGCTGTACATGCATAGACAAAGCAGTCTCCCCTGCGGTCTACCAGACCTTCATAGGCTCCACGCACCATATCCCCTTTTTCAGAATGGCTGATATAGCCAATACGGCTATGCACCCAGTTGTAAATCGCTTTAGCCTGCTCATATTGAGTCATTCCATCCTTGAGGATAGATGCAAGCACCTCATCTGCCTTGGCGTTTACTACATCCTCGTCATAGTAAATTGGCTTTTCTGCCAATACTTTTACAGTACCTTCCTTGGTAGTAGAGTTTCCCGCGGTATCTGTTACTGTGTAGATCACTTTGTAGGTTCCAACTGTGCCTGGGTCTACCTTGGAATTGTCAATTTCTAGTTTCAATTCTTCTTTACTGTCTGCATTGTCAGAATAGCCTACCGCTTTCTTGTAAGAAACAGGCTCTCCGATAATAATATCAATTACACTTAAGGATACCTCTGGAGCTACGGTATCCTTCACCAACTTGTAGGTGATCAACTCTGTAGTGCTATTTCCACTGGCATCTGTCACAGTAACCCGTCCACTTCCGCTGCCTTCTTTGCTCCAATCAGGCTCCTGTGCATAGGAATAGGTTACATCTGTCATATCTGTAACGCCATCTACAAAAGCAGATGGGTCCAATACTTTTCCTACGAAGCCGTCCACATGCTTTACGGTAATCACAGGCGCCACAGTATCTACTACATTGATAGATGTCGTCAATTCCACTCCATCCACCAACATCAAAATGCTCTGTGTTCCAAGTACAGTAGTATCAATCGTACTTGCAATGGTCAAATAACTAATCTGCGTATCTTCCAGCCCTGGAACTTCCTCCAAAAAGGCCTGTGCATCAGGCATAGGTGCCCCCGCTTCCAACACCAATTCTCTCTTTAGGTTGGAAATACACAATCTAGTTTCCAGCAAAGTGGTGTTTCCAGCACCGTCCTTTAGCTGAATTCCCACATTCTGATAACCTGCCCTGTTTACATCTGGCTGGCTGACAAAGGAAGCTGTCACACCTGTAACGTCACTCATATCGGCCACAAACATATCCGCTGTCAAAGCTTCTCCATAAAGGCCCAGCAACTCCTTCGCAGTTCCGCTAGGTGCCGTTGTGTCCTGTACAGTGACCGTAATGGTATAGGTAAATGGACTTAACTTCACTTTCATCTTGTACTTGCCTGGAGTCACTTTCTCCTCTGCAGTCAAATCCTTGACCATCACCGGGGCTTTCTTGCCAGAAACCAATTTCGACAAATCAATTTCCTGTCCCGCCTCCAATGTATAAGTCTTCTCTACTCTGCCATGCAAGGACGTCATAACCACCAAAAAGAGAACCAGCACTGCCAATACGCCAAATATAGCCAACATTTTATTTCTTCTGCGCTGCTTTCTGCGGCGTCTGCCGTGCCCTCTTCTTCCGTGTGTATTTGTTCTGCTGGCTCCTCCATACACAGGGTTGCCTGTGTAGCCCTCTCTTACATTACTCATAATTCCCTCTGCTACGACTGAGCAAATCGATGCTCTGCCGCTTCTACCATATCTGATATCTCTTCCTGATATTCAGGATAAAGTGTTACCACTTCTTTAATCTCTTTCATTCCAGTTTCTGCAACCTTTTGGTTGTAATCTAACTGGCTGCGCAAAGATTGCCTGCGCACAATCAAACTATGTCTAATTTCCACCATTTCTTTAGGATTTAAGATGGCATCCACCTGATGAATCCATCTGTCTGGATCTTTAAGCTGATATCTGCGCAAAATCTTTAAAAGCTGCTCCTGATAATAAGCTATCTTGGACTCTGTCTCCGCCACCTGTCTTCGCAGTTCCTTTTCCTGAAGATACAGTTTCCACTGTTTCTCTAATTTCGCTCCGCTTTCCACTCCATATTTCAAATATAGATATTCCAGCAGATTGGTATTGTTTACATATCGTATCTTTACTTTGTTTTGAAGTAGTATCAGTCGATTGCTCGCCTGCTCCACTCTGGTGATTTCCCTTTGGGCATCCATGTACTTGATGTACAAAACCGTAATGGTAACTGCTGCAATTCCTACCGCAATCAAAAAGCCCAAAACGGCGTCCATTTCAAAGCCAAACTGCAAAATAGCAAGCATTAACATACAGGCCCCAAATGCGGTAAGACAAATCGTTGCAACACCCTTTAAATTAGCAATCAGAGTTTGCAGCTCTGTCTTGCGATACTGATAGGCATTTCTCTCCCCATCCAGTTTCCCCAAGTCTCCTGTGATCAGCTTGCGATACTTTTCAGCGTCTTTTATTTTGACGATTGCTTCCTCCACCTGATCTCTCTGTGCGTCTATCTTGCGATACTCCGAATCTGGCATGGAAGTTTTCTTGCTCAAGTGCTGCAGAAGTTCTTTTTCCAAGGTAGAAAGATTCGTCGCCGCCGCTTTAAGCTGCGCACTCTCCTCCTTGGGCAGTGCCTCAATCTCTTCCATGTCGGTGAGATAAGAAGTCACCAGATGATACTCTCCCTGTAATAGGTTGAGTTCAATCTGTGCCTCGCCAATCTGTTCCAAACAGTTCTCTATATATCTGATACGCTCCTGCCTGTCGTGAAAATTGGTTCTGTCGCGTTCATAAACGGTCTGTCCCCATTCTTCCGTTTCTGGCTGCTTTGGAGCTTCTTTTTTGCCAAATAGCCATTTTAAAAATCCCATATTTGACTCCTTAATAGTTCTCAGGCTAGATATCGCCTATCGAATATCGGTAACTATGTTTTAAAGCCTGCAGCACTCTGTCTGCCTCCTGATAGTACTTACTTCTCTCTCCGCTCTGCTTCCACTCCTGCATCTGATTCAGTCTTTGGCGTTCAATATGTTGTTCCCATCCAAGTGCAAGTTCTTCTACTTTGTGCTCCAATTCCAAGGATTCTTCATAAGCCTCAGGAATTCCTGCCACAAAGGCCAAATAGTCATCCTCCGAAAGCAACATACGCATAGATGCCAAGTACTCTACCAAGGTCTCTGGAAGCGGATACATATCAAAGGATTCCTTGAAAAATTTGGCAGACTTGTCAAATAAAAACAGGTTTGCCAGTGCCACTGCTTTGTTGTGAAGTACCTTCGCCCTGATTTCTGTTTCCATGTCCGGCAGAGTCTCTAATAGTTTGTCGTACTCCTCAATCGCATTGGCATATCTGCCTGAAGCAACCATGCGGTCCACGCGAGTCTTGTATTTCTCATAAGCACTCAGGTTTGCGCCCTGCTTCAGCAGTTCTTCTACTTCCCTAAGTTCCTCCTCATCATATATACCTACGTATTCCAAGATGGTGAGCACAAAGGCGCTAACCGTTCCCTTTTTGTGAATCATTGGATACAATTCATTAGCCAAATCATGGAGCCCACATTCCTGATCCAACCAAGAAACCAAGGTCTTGTTCATAATATCTGCATCCAGCAAAAAGGCATTTTGCTTTAACACAAAACAGAGTTCTTCCACGCAATACACATATATGTCTGGATTTTGAAATCGATATGGAGTTGTTGCATCATGTCCGCACAATAGCAATACTCTACCCATGTTGTATTTCCTATACCTCTATCATTTTTCTCCACTTCATATGGGTTGCCTGAAAGATTTCTCCAAAGCCCATATCCTCCATACGAAGTTGTACTTTGTCTTCACTTATCATATCTGCCACTAAGCGAATCCTTGTGGTCTTTGCAGGTCTATCCGCCAGTCCCTCAAGTGGGACTTCTATCACCTTTACATCTCTGCCATTCAGAGGCGTAATCAAAACAGAAAAACTGTCTCCCGATTCCAGGATAAATTCCACTTCCTTCTGGGTCTCAAACCAGTTGGTTCCCGCATCCAAGAGGGCCAAATAAGAATCCATCCCTCTGCGGAGCACCTTCATGCCTATATTGGCCTTCAATTTCTCCTTGCCCAAAAAGACATGTTCTCTTCCTGCAGCGCTTACATGCTGTTTTTCAATCAAGGTGTAGCAGGCACCCTTACTAAACAAGTTGTTTCCCTGGAACACTCTGCGATTCTTACACATATATTTCAGAGATTCCTGCATCCACTGCCCGTAAAAGCCTTCCCCGAGAAGATAAATACAGGACACAATTCTGTCTCCACATAGCTGCTCCAAAATCTCCAAAAAGTCTCTATCCTTCTGATGTGGAGATATGGCTGTAAATGGAAATTCCAAAGATTCAATGAACACTACCACCGGTGTGGTTCTCTTGTTGCATTCCATGCGATAGGTTTTCATGCGTTCCCCATCGCAGTCGCATACCACTACCTGCTGATTCCACAAGTCCCTAGGCTGATAAAGATTGTAATAGTAAGTGCTCTCCACATGTCCCTGGAAGCAGATATTTTTGGTTTTTAATTCCAAAGCCCCTGCCACTTTTGCAAGCACATCCACCATTTCCCTGTCCAATTCATCACAGGTAAACATGACGCCGCCAATCTTGTCCAAGGAGCATACTCCTGAGAGAAGGGAAAGACTTCTTTTGATAAACAGAGTCAAAAGTGCCACTGGATCAAAATCCTTGGCCTCTATGTAAACCTTCTCCCCGTTTTTCGCCAGTTCTACAAGATTCTCTATCAATATGCCATCATTTTCCTCTGCATATTTGTAAGCTTCTCTTCCAAAGAACCATTGGTTAATACCCTGCCTTTTGCAGAGCACTGTAGGAATATTGTAGCTCTCACTGCCAGCTACCAAAGAGAGAGTTTCGGGAACCTCACTGCCTTCCACACAATAACTAATCTGTGAATACTTGTTTCCCAAATCAAAACCTACCAAAACGCGCTCTGCGCCTTTTTTTTCTATAAAATCTAACTTACCACCAAGCATGCTGTTCCCTCCTTTCTCCGATACTTTTTTTAAATCAGTTTAAATAATTCTTGCGCCATGAAGTCCTTGTGATAATACTCCTCCATCAGCGCATCCATGGTCTCATAATCTCTCAGCGTACGACTGATAAGCATATCATTGATGACACCATATTTGCCCGTGCCTTCTGTGCTCTCAATATCACTCTTCTGAATGGTGCCGCTCTCTGTCAGCTGTTCCTCGCCATCCGTTTCTTCTACTACGTAATACTGCAGGCTCTCCCCAAAGAACAATGTGAACACTTTGTAGCACACACCACCGTAGGCTTCCTCCATTTCCTCCGTCAAATATTCACCATTGTCTGTTTCATCTCTTTGAAGCACATAGTGAATAATCGCTTTCGAACCTGGCTTTACACGGTACTCTATAATCGTCTTGTCCAGCATGCGATTTAGCATCGGATCTAAAGACATAAATTCTCTGAAACACTTTAGATAAATCCCTTGTCCTACAAATTCCAGCACCAGCTGACGAACAACCGCCTGCGCCTGCTCATCCATGTACTCTTTGTTTTCTGCATAGAAACGAAGCAACGCAAATCGAGATACCACCGGAATCGGCTCGCCCAAATTAATCTGCCTTAGGATTTCCTCAAAGACATACAAATCCGTCACTCTCTCACGCACAAAATAATCGTACGCACACTGCGTTAAGAAGGCAGCTTCCACCTCTTCTCTGGCTCCTCCCGCAACATAAGATGCGAAGATTTCCATCTTTTCGCCGACGAACGCTCCAGTGAACAAAATCTGCACCAGAATCCTCTCTTCTAGCTGCCAGGTATCCAATTCCATCTCTTTGGCGGCTTTCCAAACATTGCGCAGTTCCTTGCTGGTTCCTTCGTAGTACTTCACTAAGTAACTTAATATGTTTTCACTGTATTTGCCCTGACGGAAAATGTATATCGCCAAAGCAAGCAACTGTGGATCATAGTCCTCTGTCTGCTGCAACATATAATTGCAGGTTCGAAGCAGGGTCTTGGCATCCACCTTTTCCTTGCCATAAGTGCAAATCATCTCATAAGCCTTGTCCATCTTGCCAAGCAGCACCAGGTGCTTCAAGACTTCCATGCGCACCTTCTCGGAACGCTCTTTGAGGCAATCCTCATCCAAAAAGGCATCTAATTCCTGAATTAGATCTTTTTCATAGAGGTAATGAATGATTTTAGGCGCAATCTCATTTTTGTAAGAGTTGCGTATCTCAGGGGAATATAAAAGACCATAAAATCTCTTTAAGTTTTCCTCTGTTACCTCCAAAAGTTCCTTGCCACCCAAGCACATCTGAATATGGAAGCCTAGCACATCTCCTACCAAAGGCTCTATCTCTTTCAAAAGTTTGCCCGGTACTGCTATTTTTTCCATGCTATAGGAAATACTGGAGTGGAAACGGTTTTGGTTTACATCCTCAAACAAAATGGTGTATTCCTGTCCATACAAAGGAACATAAGCCACTCCGTCTACCACTGGATAACTGTACTCCAGCCTAGCCATAGGCTGATAGACTACCACACTCTTTACATCTGGTGATGGAACCTTAATCAAATGGACAAACATGAGCTTTGCCAAACAATCCGCCACCTGCTCGTTCATCATGGCAGGTGTCAGAACCTGTTTGTACAGGTAAGCCAGGTCCTTGTTGATATGAAGTTTGGTGATCTGTTCAATCACAAAACGCTCAATGGTCTCTTTGTAGTTGATATACAGCTCTGGATATGTCTGCTGGTTGCGAATCACGTTGGCATACAAATATGCATTGCGCGTATAGTCCAAATTGCTCTGATAAGAAAAATACATCAGCACAATCTTTGGAAGTTCTATCTCCTTGGTCAAATCCAAAGACATCATGTAATACTCGTATAATCTGGTAATTCGAAGGCCCTTTTCCACGCCCCTCTTGTACCATTCAAAATACTTCGGCCCAATCTTGTTTCCTCGAATGAGCAGTGCACAAATCTCCTGTAGCACATGATCCTCCGCCTTGTGAGCATAGCATCCCTTCAGGAAACGATAAGCATGCACAGAATAATCCCTGGACTTACCTATCAAATATACCGCCTGGTTGATAATGTCTCCACTGAGGAAATCATTCTTAGCAGCATAGGCTAGCACCTGTTCCTCAAATCTGCCCATCTTCATCAGCAAGGCTGGATTCTGCCCGATCAAACTCAATGCCTCTATATAGATCACAGGGCTGCTACAGCCCCTATCAAATTGTGCTTCCAAAAACATCAGTTTTTTGGTGGAACTCTTGCTGTACTCTTCTGATAAATAAAGTAAGAGCCATGCAATCTTCCACTGATTCTTGTTTTGTTTGTAAATCTGCTGAACCTGTCCAGTGACTTTGTCTACATAGGTCTCATCTCGGCTGAGCAGAGTAGTCAAATAAAGGTAGTAAGCCCAAAGAACTGGATGCTCCTCCTCCAGACTCTCCAGAGAGTCCTTGACGTGGTCCAAAATCCATCCCGCCTCGTGATTGCGCTCTTCTGTAATAAGAAGCTGAGCCTGGAACAATCTGCAGGACAAATCATTCTCGTCAATGGCTGTCATCTTTTCAATCAGTTTGCCTGTTTCACGAAGCCAGGTATTGGTTCCAATCTGTCGCATACGGAAGGCCTGATAATAATCCATCATCTGCACCGTGAGACGTTGTTTTTCCAAGGTCTGTCTGCTTCGCAGCTTTGCTCCATGTTTCCATACCACCACTGGCACAGTAATAGTATCATAGGCACTCTTTAAAACTACTGTTCCCAGATTTTTGCCATCGTGAAGCAAACCGCTGTCTATATACACTGGCAACTTGCAGTAATTGCCAAGAAAATCATCGTCACTTAAAGTCTCTTTTTCGGTATACAAAAAGTCTCCATCCACATAAATCTCAAGGTTCACATAGCCCCAACCATTTTTGATAATGTTGATTTCGGACATAGCTACCCCTTCCGGGTCCTCTATAAACAGCCTGTCTTCCTCTGTCAGATATTCAATTTTTTGCTTTTTGTTGATACTGATCAAAAACTCTTCCATATTCTGGCGATTGCCAGGATAGGTAGCAAGACCGCAATAGGTAGGCAGATACTGTTTGTCATTGCCTACAAATACGCGTTTGAACTCTGGAGAATAAAACAGAGTGAGAGCCTCGTCCAAATTGGTCTTGGCCAGATTTGCGAAGTGGAACAAATTTTTGATGTATCCCATGGAAGATTCAATCTGAGCAGCTTCTACCGTCACCACATAAGGAAGTGAATACTCTCCCTGATTGCTGATAATGTGGAAATCACCCTTCAGCACATCTCCCACTTCCATGCCCTCTGCATGGAAGTAATAGGATATAGTTTCCCCAGTTCCTACAAACTGAGGCGTAAGACATTCCATGCGTCCGTCACTGGTCAAAACCTGACCCTCAACTAATCTGCCACCGTCCCCAAAAATCTGGAAGGAACCTTCTGCGTCCTCGCCTGGGCGTAGGAATATCTCGATTTTTGAGCATGAAAAGTCCAGAGAACCGTTGTCATCTTCAAAATTTTCTTGAATGATTTTTGTGAGTATCTCTTCCATCATGCCACCACGCTTTACCTAAAAATTTGCACTATACAATTATACCATTTTGGCATATCATAGGCAAACACATTTTCCCAAAAATAATACTTGACATTTAATTGTTTTAGTGTATGATTGTATTAAGAGCATAGTACAGCAGTACAGTCGTGATGCTTGCTTAAGTTTTAGAAAGGAAGGAAACATTATATGGCATGGAATTTAGATGCTGATCGTCCAATATACGCCCAACTTGTAGAGCGTATCGAGATGCAGATTGTGTCAGGAATGTATGCACCGGGCGCCAAACTCCCAAGTGTACGTGAGCTAGCTGCAGAAGCCGCAGTTAACCCAAACACTATGCAAAAGGCATTTGCAGAATTAGAGCGAAGCGGACTGATTATTACACAGCGCACCAATGGACGCACAGTAACGGAGGACACAGAAATGATTGGAGCCATTAGACAGAATCTGGCACAGGAACAGCTGGATTACTTCATCGCAAAGATGAAGGAACTAGGATTTGACAAAGAGCAAATCAAAGCATTTATTGAAAAATCTCTAGGAGAAAAAGAGGGGGAATAGAGAATAAATGAATAATTTAGTAGAAATACAGGGTTTGGTAAAAGCATACGACTCTCGCACCATCGCTGTAAACAATCTCACACTTGCCATCCCAAGGGGCAAGATTATCGGCCTTTTAGGTCCAAACGGAAGTGGTAAAACCACACTTATCAAGATGTTGAATGGTTTACTTGCACCTACGCAGGGTTCTATCCTGATCAATGGCATGGAACCAGGTCCAGAGACCAAAACTATTATTTCTTATCTGCCAGAGCGCACTTACTTTGGAGGGGGCTCCACAGTAACTGAATTGGTAGACTATTTTGCAGATTTTTATGCTGACTTCTCCAAGGAGAAAGCTATGAATATGCTTGCCTCCCTTGGCATCAATCCAAAGGCGAAGCTTAAGACTTTGTCCAAGGGTACCAAGGAAAAAGTACAGCTCATTTTGGTTATGAGCAGACAGGCACAGCTCTATATCTTAGATGAGCCTATCGCAGGTGTTGACCCTGCTGCCAGAGATTATATCTTAAAGACTATCATCTCAAACTACAATCCAGAGGCAACTATTTTGCTTTCCACACACTTGATTACAGATATTGAAAACATTTTGGATGAGGTTATCTTCCTTCGCTACGGACAGCTTGTATTGCAGACCTCCGTGGATGACATCAGAGAAAACCACGGCAAATCTGTAGATGCTTATTTCAGGGAGGTGTTCGCATGTTAGGAAAATTAATCAAAAACGAATGGAAGGCCACTTGGAAATTTCCTACCTTAATCTCTCTGTTCGTATTAATCATGACCATTCTCGGCGTTTTGTCTTTCAAAATGCCTTTCTGGTCCAAGTTGACCAGCGCAAACTTTGAAAGTTTTTCTTTCTTCGACTTGGCAGCACTTGCCATTTTGGTTATGTACTTTGTTTATATCGTCGTTGCAGTGTACGCAGTAATGATTTACTTCTCCATCCGTTTTTACAAAAATATGTACACCGATGAAGGCTATCTTACACATACACTTCCTGTAAAGCCAAGTGCACACATCTTTAGTAAGACTTTGATTTCCGGCACTTGGTATTTGGCAGAGACCATCTTGATGCTAGGCTCCCTGTTTTGGTTATTAGTTACCTTCTTCAACACCCTTACTGGCGGGTTCGAACTTAGTGCTGCAGAGCTTAAAGCTGCAGGTTTAGATCTCTCCATGGAAGCTGCCAATCGTGTATTTGCCGAAATCGGTGGTATGCCTCTTTGGGCATTTATCGCACTGATGATTGTAATAACTGTCATCAGCAGTTATTCCTCCATGTTGATTATCTATTTGTGCATCTCCATTGGACAGTTGTTTAAGAAGCACAAAGTAATCGCATCTCTGCTTACTTACTTGGTAGTAACTACGGTCATGCAGATTGTTCTCACCATTGCAATCATGCCAGTCAGCTTCTCCATGATGCTGGATGGCGACTATATCGCAATAATGGAATCTTCTGATATCATGGCAGGTATGCTTGCACCATACGCAATGATGTCACCTTTATTTATTATTTCTTTGATAGCTACCATTGTGTTTAGCGTCGTTTCTTACTTCGTATCTGAATACATCATGAGACGCAAACTCAATTTGGATTAATGCTATATTCTTCTCCATTTTAACAATGGACACATCACACTAATTGAGCCTCTGCATATACTAATCCCAAAAGTATTGCAGAGGCTTAATTATGCCCGAAAACACATCCTATGGCACCTTACGCATTCAGGTAATGGCCACTTTAGGTATCGTTCCTATTCCTGGAGCCCTACTTACTCTTTCTTCTACCGACGGTCCTGATATAGTCAATTACACTCTTACCACCGACGAATCCGGTCTATCCGACATCATCACTCTACCTGCGCCCGCATTAGAATACAGTTTTAATTCCGATCAGGAAGTCCGTCCCTACTCCATCTTCAATCTGGAGGTTGTAGCAAGTGGCTACGAACCTGTCTCCATCCAAGGAGTCGAAATTCTCCCTGGCGAACTGGCCCTCCAACAGGTAATGATGAATCCTTTAGAAGTTGCTGAAGAAGCTGAGGAAATCATCCTCATTCCACCCCATACTCTCTATGGCGACTATCCTCCCAAAATTCCAGAAGCAGAAATTAAGCCTCTACCAGATACCGGCGAAATTGTACTCAGCAGAGCTGTCATCCCTGAATACATCATTGTACATGACGGTGTTCCTGATGATTCTTCCGCTCCCAACTATTGGGTAAAATATACAGACTACATCAAAAATGTGGCATCCTCTGAAATCTATGCAACCTGGCCAGAGTCATCCATTTACGCCAACATACTAGCTATCATGTCCTTTACTCTAAACCGCGTCTTCACAGAATGGTACAGGAGTCGTGGATACGATTTCACCATCACCTCTAGTACCGCCTATGACCAGAAATGGATGCGTGGTCGCAATACCTACGAACGCATTGACGAATTGGTAGACAGTATCTTCAACAACTATCTGGCAAGACCCGGGGTTTTGCAGCCCATCTTTACCTCTTACTGTGACGGCCGCAACACCACTTGTGATGGCCTCAGTCAGTGGGGTTCAAAGTATTTGGGCGACGAAGGGTATAGTGCCATCGAAATCATCCGTTACTACTATGGCAACGACATGTATATTGCCACAGCTGACCGTATTTCTGGCGTGCCATCCTCTTTCCCAGGCTACACGCTAACGGAAGGGTCTTCTGGCGAAAAAGTGCGTCAAATACAGCAACAGCTTAATCGTATCGGGGAAAATTATCCCGCTCTCCCACGCCTGCAGACAGATGGTATCTATGGCCCTCGAACCGCAGAGGCTGTGCGCATCTTCCAGCAAATCTTCTCTCTGCCACAGACCGGAGCGGTAGACTTTGCCACTTGGTACGCCATCTCCCGCATCTATGTAGGAGTCAGCCGTATCGCCGAGCCAGGCTGAGCCCCTCGCTAAAGGTAGCTAAGCACCTCACCCCAGGTAGCTAAGCCAACTCGTATTTTGTCCTATATGCCCCCAAGGGCCTATGCTGGGCCAGGGAAATGGAGTTCCTCACGATGAATTGTGCACGATTTTGATTTTTGATATCTATTCATACGCCTTTCGCAAAACTCGTATGCGCAAGCGCCTACTTCAAACAGTTCCTCAAGGCGTATATATCAAAAATAACAAAATCGAACAATTCTATCCTTCGTCACAAAATCTCCCTGGCCCAGCATAGGCCCTTGAGAGCACAATACAAAAGCCCCGGAAGTTGGCTTACCAACCTCTGGGGCTACATTTTTAGAAACTGCGCAATTTGTCCTGACTATCATCCATAGTCTTGTCCAGTGCTACAATTTTTACATCGTAACCTGCGCTTTCACTTACTTTGACATGAACCACATCTCCTACCTTGTGGCCAAGCAGGGCACTGCCAAGCGGAGAAACATTGCTGATGAGGCCTTCCAGGGAATTTCCTCTCACCGTAGTAACAATGCGATAGACTTCCTGTTCCCCGTCCTCCACAAACTCTACTGTGACTGTGTTGTTAATTCCTACCTCATCCTCCTTGGAGGCATCAGAAATCACATGGGCAGAACGTATCATACGCTCTAAATAGCGAATGCGGCTTTCGTTTCGATTCTTTTCTCTCTTGGCTGCGTAATATTCGAAGTTCTCACTTAAATCACCGTGAGACCTAGCTTCCTTCACATCTGCTATAAGCCTAGGGCGTTCCACCAGTTTGCGAAACTCTATCTCCTCTTCCATCTTTCGAATATCACTCTGGGTAAGTTCGTTGTTCATAATACCTCTTTCTAGCCATCGCCTAGGAAAGGCTTGAGTTTACTCCTTGCAGCTTACGCATCTTAGTTCCAACTCTTAGTCTTCCTTGGCAAGCAACATCATAATATCGTTGCTTCTAGCGATAAATTTAGTCATCTCCTCTGGACTAAGTGGTGCATGCTGCAGTTTTGCCAAATCATAAAGCTGCTGGCAAATCATATCTACATTGTCACCATCCTGATGAGCTACCACATACTGTACCAACGGATGGTTTGCATTGAGCACCAGAGTCTCTCCCTCTGCACCAAAAGCACCTAAATCCATACCATTTACAGCATACATTTTCATCATATCCTGCATTCTACGGCTCTCCTCAGAGAGGGTAATCATGGAGGAAATCTTCTTGTTTTTCAGTTTCTCTATTTTAACCTGAAGTGTCTCTTTTTTCAAAGATTTCTTCATCTGAGCTGCAATCACTTCCGCCTGCTCTTCCATCTCTTTTTCAGCCTTTTTGGATGTTTTCGCCTTAAAGGTATCGGTCAAGTCTGCATCGATTCGCTGGAATTTGATGTGTTGGTTCTTGCTCTCTAGCTGAGAGATAAATGGCTGGTCAATGTGGTGTGTCAAAACCACAGCATCCATCTTGGCAGCCTTGAACATATTTACATACTGGCTCTGCTGCTGAAGATCTGTTACATAGTAAATGACTTTTTCAGGATTCTCCTCTGTCTGAGCATCTTCGCCATCCTCAGTTACCACTTCTGCTTCCACCTGATTGCCTGCTTCATCTGTAACACTTTCCTCATCTACGTCCACAGGCTTCACTTCCAAGCACTCTGGAAGAGTCATGTAAATGCCGTCCAAATTCTTGAACAAGATATAATCTGTCATCTTCTCGCAGAACTTGTCATCCTTCAAGCAACCAAATTTGATAAATGGGCTGATATCATCCCAGTATTTCTCGTACTCTTCTTTTTCTGTCTTGCAAAGGCCTGCCAGTTTGTCTGCCACCTTCTTGGTGATGTAATCAGAAATCTTCTTCACAAAGCCATCGTTCTGAAGGGCACTTCTAGATACGTTCAATGGCAAATCAGGGCAGTCGATTACACCCTTAAGGAGCATCAAAAACTCTGGAATTACTTCTTTGATGTTGTCTGCGATAAACACCTGATTGTTGTAAAGTTTAATTACGCCCTCAATGGACTCATATTCCATGTTAATCTTTGGGAAGTAAAGGATACCCTTTAAGTTGAAAGGATAATCCATATTCAAATGAATCCAGAACAAAGGCTCCTTGTAGTCCTGGAACAGTTTGCGATAGAATTCCAGATACTCTTCTCTGGTGCACTCACTTGGATTCTTGGCCCAAAGAGGCTGGGTCTCATTTAAAAGCTCTGGCTCCTTGCCCTCTTCCATCTGTGCCTTGGACAAATAAATCTCTGTTGGCATAAAGGAACAATATTTCTTGATTACTTCTTTTGCCTTGTACTCATTGCAAAACTCAAGCACATCCTCATTGAGGAACAAGGTAATAGTGGTACCTACGCTATCCTTTGTGCCATCTTCCATGGTAAATTCCGTACCGCCATCACACTCCCAGTGCACCGCAGTCGCACCATCTTTGTAGGACAAAGTATCGATATGCACTTCATCTGCCACCATAAATGCAGAATAGAATCCCAAACCAAAATGACCAATAATCTGGTCTGCATTGCTCTTGTCCTTGTATTTTTCAATGAAATCTGTCGCGCCAGAAAAAGCAATCTGATTGATGTATTCTTCTACTTCTTCCGCAGTCATACCAAGACCGTTGTCTGTGAAAGTCAAAGTCTTCTCTTCTGGATTTACTACCACGTCAATTCTAGGCTGATAGTCTACTGGAAGAGTATACTCTCCCATCATATCTAGCTTCTTAAGCTTGGTAATAGCATCACATCCGTTGGAAATCAGTTCTCTGTAAAAAATATCATGGTCGGAGTACAACCACTTTTTGATAATTGGAAAAATATTGTCACTGTTGATTGACAAACTACCTCTTTTTTGTGCCATAAAAACTTACACTTCCTTTCTTTAAAAACCCTGAAATTATTCCAAAAAGCACTGGAATTTCTTCACTAAATATAAGTTTAATCCAACCAAAATAAAAGTCAATACAAAAATTAGCACTCGCAGGTCGCGAGTGCTAATGACATCTCTCAAATGCTGATAAAATGGGCATTTGTCAGTTTCTAAAATTTTTGTAAACCGCCTCGGATTTACAGAGATTTAGCTCTATCCTCCACATTTTTCTTGAAGTTCTTCACGTCATGGTCATATTCCATCTCCATATATTTGGAGGTGATCAAAAAGTCCGCTGTGGCTTTGTTGTTTGCAATAGGAATATCATAAACCTGTGCAATGCGAAGAAGAGCCTTTACATCAGGATCATGAGGCTGTGCAGTCAACGGATCAGAGAAAAAGATAATAAAGTCAACTCTTCCCTCTACAATCTTGGCACCAATCTGCTGGTCACCGCCGAGAGGACCACTATTGTATCCGCGCACTGGAAGTCCAGTATGCTCTGTAATCATCTTCGCAGTAGTACCTGTACCACACAAAAAATGATTCTTTAAAATATCTTTGTTTTCATTGCACCATTCAATCAATGTATGCTTCATGTTGTCATGGGCAATCAATGCAATGTTTTTGGTCTTGCCAATCGTCAGTGTGAGAAAGTCTTCTGCCATGTCATATCTCCTTTGTCTCTACATTCATAGCTTTTACATACTTTGCGTGTGCGAAGAAACCTACATCACAAGCATTTTTCTATCTCTCAGTTTAGCTTTATCTGCAATAATTGTCAAATTTTGGTAACGTATTAGAAATACTCTTCATACACGTCAAAGAAATCCTTGGTGTCCACTTGCGGGTCATGCAGGAAGGTTACCTGCTGCCACAACTCGTCATTGAGTTTGCGCGTCAGTTTGTCCACAAAAGCATCGTACTCCAAGCCAAACACTTCCTTACGACGTTGTTCCACAATCTTAATCTTGTTTAGATCCGTTTCTTCCCTGTCAAAAGTACTGATGCACTTGATGATGTGATACCCAAACTCACTCTCTACCACCTGACTGATTTCTCCGCCAGCCAAATCAAAGGCTGCCGCTTCAAAATCAGGGTCCATTTCCCCTTTGCCAAAGGAATATCTAGCGATCGGATCTTCACTGTACTTAGAAATCAGTGCCTCAAATTCCTGCTTTCCCTCCAGTGCAAGGGCCAATATCTCCTGCGCTTTTTCATAGGCCTGCGCTTTTGCATGTTCTGTATATTCTACTCTTTTGCCAGTTCCGTCTGTAGTATAGGTTTTGATCAAAATATGCTGCACCACTATGGTTCTGGCCTCGTCATCGCTGATTTCCGGATTGATATCATGGATGATCTGCTGATAAACCTTCTGTGCCAGGGCATATTCCTGATACATAGACTGCAACATCTCTTGTGTAATCCCTAAAAGTTCCACTTCTTTGTCGCTTAAAGAAGTATAGTACCTCTCTGCTGCCTTGGCCGCTGCCTCCTGCTCGTCCAAAGAAAGTGCCACTCCTCTGGACTCTGCCAAAAGGTTCATACTCTTCACCTGCGCAATTCGAGCCAACACAGTTTCCTTCACATTTTCTTCTAGGGTCTCACCCTCTAAGTCTGCCTCCCAGATTTCCTTGCCATACACACTCTCATACTGATTCTGTGTATTGGTCAAATAAACCATAATCTCTGGCAAACTACAGGATGCGGTTTCAATTCGAAAAACTTCGTCCTTTTTAAATCCTGTAGTCAATACCACTTTGGTTCCGTTTCCAGCCTCACCACAAGCGGTGGCGAGAAGCATTACCACAAGAAGCAAACTCACAATCTTTATTCTGTTTGTTCTCTCTTTTCTTACTTTATTCCACATAGTCCTATCCAAAAACAATATTTTCCCTTGAAATCATAGCAAAAAACAAGGCCTTTGAGAAGAGTTAATTCACGATTTTGACCGTACTTCCCCCACTACTTCTCTCCACCACAATCTGATTGGATATGCGCTCGCGAAGTTCCTGCACATGGGATATGATTCCAATCATGCGATTGTGCTCTACCAGACTCTGCATGGTCTCACATGCCTGGTCTAAGGACTCTCCGTCCAAGGCTCCAAAGCCTTCATCTACAAACAGTACATCCACTTTGATGCCACCACTCATGGCTTGAATCACATCGCTCAATCCTAGTGCAAGAGAAAGGGAAGCCTTAAAGGATTCTCCTCCAGACAAGGTTTTGATTGGTCTTGCCTTGCCAGTATAGTAGTCCATTACCTCTATCTCTAAGCTGTCCTTTCTGCGGGCATCTCCCACTTCTTCCATGCGAGCCATCTCATATCTTCCGCCCGTCATCTTGGAAAAACGGAGATTTGCCGCGCGCAGAATTTCATCAAAGTATCCTGCCAGCACATACTGTTCAAAGACCAGATTTGCGCTGTTTCTACCAGACGCTAGAGACTCCAAGTCTTTGACATAACCATACTCTGTTTCCACCTGCACCAATATTTCCATCTTGTCCTTGATGGCATCCTTGGTCTCTTTTACCGCATCTGACAGGCTGCCAAGCTGTTGCATCTGCAGGCGAAGATTCTCACGCTGCGTTTTTGCCAAAGCCGTCTGCTCTGAAAGAGTGGTTTCCTCCTGTCTTTCTTTGCCCTCTAATTCTGCCTCCAAATGGTCCTTTAACTGAATTGCAGCTGCCATATCCTGTTGATGTCTTGCAATTCTAGCCTGTATCTCAGACTGTTTTTCTCTAGTCAGTAGGCTACCTCTATAGGCATCCTCATCCTGAAAGCCTTTCTCCTTCAGTGCCTTCATTAAAGCTTCTGCTTTGCTATCTTTTTCCTTCTCGGCTTCCAATACGCTTTCTCTCAGGCGCTTCATCTCTGTCACTTTGCCCTCTAGCAATCCTGCCATCTGAGCAAATCTCTGCTGTTTGGTGCGCAGCATAGACATAGAAAGTCCCTCAATAGAAATCTCTTTTTCTTCTAAAAAAGCTTCTCTTGTAACCAGCTCTTCCTGCTGAGTTTTCTTCGCCTCCTGCAGATTGAAAGCTTCTTTTTGCAAACTCTCTTGGCTCATCTGGTTTTCCAAAAGGGCTTTATGGCTCTCTTGCAAAACTTCTTCTTTCTTGACAAAAGTTTCATTTAACTGGTCTAATTCCTGCTCTGTTGGAACCTCTTTTGCCAACGTGGCAGGCATAGGATGCTCTATACTTCCGCACACTGGGCAAGGCTCACCTTGTTTTAGCATAGTGGTCGCCACGATGCCTACCATACCTCGTTTGTATGCCTTGTCAGCCAGTTCAAACGCTTCCTTTGCCAGATCTCTATCCTGTTCTAGCTGAAGATAGACTTCTCTGGCCTTCTCAAGCTGCGCCGCCTTTTGCGCCAATTTGCTGGTGTTTTCCTCCAGTGCTCGTTCTGTTTCTACTAGTTTGTCCCGCAGCTGCAATAGTTCTTCCATCTGAACGCCAAACTGGCCAAATACCGTCAGCCCCTGTTGCTCTTTTAGAAGTTCACTGTATTCCTCCTTAAGTGCCTCTTCCTGTCTGACTGTTTTGTCATACTGAGCATTGGCCTCTACACTCGCCTGTTCAAAAACCTTTACCTCAGAAGCAGCCATAGCAAGAACCAAAGCCTGCTGCCAGGACTTCACCTGTGCCTCCTGGGCCTGCAATGCTTCTATATTTATCCTCACCTGCGTTAACTGGTCAAACTTGCGATTCAATTCCTTTACAGCACTTTCTCTTGCTGCCAATTCCTGAAAACGTTTGTCCAATTGTTCATAGGTTAGTTCCAAATCTTTTTTCTGCGAAGCAATATCTTTGTGCCACTTGCTTAAAACATCCAATACACTTTGATAATGGATGTTGTCTTTGCCTAACCACTCTAAGAATGCTAGTCCTTCTTCAAATTCTGCAACTCCCGGTCTGTCGCCCAAGATTTGCAAGGCTTCTTCGAGCTTGTTCTTTAATGCCTTATCTTTGTCCTCCAAGGCTCTTACCTTGGACTTTAAAATACTTGTAAAACGGTCAAAAATATGGGTTCCAAATATTTCACGGAATATAGCCACTTTTTCTTTGGAACTGGCATTCAGCAATTTGGAAAACTGTCCCTGTGCCAGCATAGATATCTGTTTAAATTGGTTGTAATCCAGCACCAATATCTCCAAAAGTTTGGCGTTTACCTCTTTAATTCCCTCCAATACCCTTCCATCTTGGTAGGTAAGAATGGCATTTTCTTTTTCCTTGGTAAATTCCGCCTCGCCACTGCGGCGCTTTTTAGGGCGCAGATACTCTGGATTGCGATAAATCTCATATATTTGGCCACCATGTTCCATGATAAGCTTCACAAAAGTCTGAACATCCCCGCTTGCAAAGTCACTTCGCACAGTTCCTTTTTCGCGCATATCACCACTCAAATTGCCATATAGCGCATAACTGATGGCATCAAAAATAGTAGTCTTTCCTGCTCCCGTTGGTCCAGTAATCAGAAAAAGGCCTGTCTGTTGTATTTTTTCAAAATTGATTTCTACTAGGTCCTTGTAAGGTCCCCAGCCACTGATGGTTAAGTAAAGTGGTCTCATAAATTTCCTCTATTTCTCACTTCCGCCTGCGCAGCTAACTCTCTGCGCTAGCTTTTGTTACTCCTTGCCCTCTGCTTCCTGGGCAATTTCACGCACTATCCTTGCCCTCTCTTCATCCATAGGTTCGCCTCTAAGCATCTCATAAAAACCATGGAACATTTCTTCCGTCGTCTGGTTTGCCACCTTGACGCCCAAGGAAAAGGCTTCTTCCTGTTCCTTTAAATACTTTTTAAGCGCTATCTGCATGGTATTTGGATACACACTGCGAAGGCTACTCATGGGGTCTAACAGCTCAACTTCATCTGTTAAAATAGCCTGTATGTAATCCTCTTTTCCTAATGTATCTGCAAGGCCTGTCTTCAGCAATTCCTCCAGTTTGCCCTCTAAAACTCGCATCTCTCTAAGAGGCTTTAGAGCTACTTTTTCTACATCAATATCCCCCTTAGCACCCAAAGTAACAAGGTTTACGCTTTTGTTTCCTTGCACTTCCGAAAAAGAATATTTAAGTGGCGAGCCCGCATAATACACATGCCCCTTTCCAATTCGCTGTGGCTTGTGAATGTGTCCAAGCGCCACATAATCATATAGGGCAAAAAGGGATGCAGGCACATTGTCCAGGCCTCCCACCTGCACTGTAGTTTCCGAATCAGAAAGTTCTGGCTGCTCTCCACCTTCTCCTGTCACAAAAAAGTGGGTAACCATCACTCTTCGCGTAGCTAAATCCATAGTGGTTGGCAGATTGGACAATACATTTTCCACTGCCCCTGCGGCATCCTTTGCCCCCACTACTGCAGGCTTTACAAATGGGAAAAGCACAAATTCAACAGTGCCATGTTCATCGTCAAAGACCACTCTTTTGACCCGGTCTGCCGGGCTACCTGCATCAGCGCCCTCTCCTACTTGTGCGCCGGCTCCTGCGCTGGCTCCTGCACTGGCTCCTGCACTGGCTCCTGCGATGGCTCCTGCATTTGCTCCTGCACTGGCTCCTGCGATGTAGAGCCCTTGGTGCTCCAAGATGCGATCTGCAAACGCCACGCGCTCTGCGCTGTCATGGTTTCCACTAATCATCAGCACCTTGATGCCCATATGCAAAAGACTAGTCAGAAACTCATCCAGTAGCTGCACTGCCTCGGTTGGCGGAATCGATCTGTCATACACATCCCCTGCAATCACCACCGCATCTACCTGCCTATTTGCAGCAATCTCAAGTATCTGGTTCAATATATATCGTTGGTCTTCCAGCATGGAAAACTCATTTACTATTTTTCCTATATGCAAATCACCTGTGTGTAGAAATTTCATATATTTTCCCTTTCTTTAGTCGCACTTTTCATCCCGTCAAAACACTATCCTAATTATACGCTACTCGGTGGCGTCTTTGGAAGTGATTTATTGAAATAATATCCCTATATGCCTAGTGAATTGGGTCTGATTGCTTCTTTATCACCTCTCAGTGCCCAATCTTGTTTCGTTTTGGGCACTGGGACACCTTCAAGCCTCTCCTGTGCCCAATCCTTTCCACCCTTTGGGCACTGGGGCGCCTTCATATCCTTCCTGTGCCCAATCCTTTCCACCCTTTGGGCACTGGGGCGCCTTCATATCTCTCCTGTGCCCAATTCTTTTCGTTTTGGGCACTGAGGCGCCTTCATATCCCTCCTGTGTCCAATTCTTTTTCGTTTTGGGCACTGGGGCGCCTTCATATCCCTCCTGTGCCCAATTCTTTCCACCCTTTGGGCACTGTGACACTTTCAAGCCCTTCCTGTGCCCAATTCCCATCCGCGTCAGGGCCACATGCAAGCATGCGGCCTGATTATCGACCGTCAAATGAACTTCCAAGTCCCACTTCCAGAACCATGCTGCTTCGCATCATTCGTAACGCTTCACATTACTTTTGGTTCTGTCAGTGCTGCGCCAAGGAAAGTAGATACAAACTTTGTTTGTGCTTACTTTCCTTTTGCGCACAGCAAAAAAGCGCGCACCCTTCTTCACACCCACCTAATAGATGAAGCATGAAGAAAAGCACACGCCCTTATAGCATTGAAAAGACTATTTAATTACATGAATCCAGCCTTCTGGAGCCTCGATACGTCCCATCTGGATACCAGTCAGTGTATCATAAAGTTTCTTGGTGATAGGTCCCATCTCCTGCATACCACTTGGAAGGCAAATCTCTCTGCCGTGGTCAACAATCTTGCCCACTGGAGAGATAACTGCTGCTGTACCACAAAGACCACATTCTGCCATATCATCAAGTTCAGAAAGATATACTTCTCTTTCTTCTACTTCAAGTCCCAAGTACTCCTTCGCTACATAAAGAAGGGAACGTCTAGTGATAGAAGGAAGAATGCTGTCAGACTTAGGTGTAACCACCTTTCCATCTTTTGTTACGAACAAGAAGTTCGCTCCACCTGTCTCTTCAACCTTTGTTCTGGTTGCAGCATCCAAGTACATATTCTCATCGTAGCCTTCTTCATGGGCTGTTACAATCGCATGCAAACTCATAGCGTAGTTAAGGCCTGCTTTGATGTGTCCAGTGCCGTTTGGTGCTGCTCTGTCAAAATCACTTACCTTGATGGTAAGAGGCTTTACGCCGCCCTTAAAGTAAGGGCCAACTGGAGTACAGAACACTCTGAACTGATAGTCGTTGGCTGGCTTAACACCGATAACTGGGTTGATGCCAAACATATATGGACGAATATAAAGAGTTGCTCCGCTTCCATAAGGTGGTACATACGCTTCGTTGGCAGCTACTACCTGTGTGATTGCCTCAATGAAACGCTCCTTAGGGAACACTGGCATTTCAAGGCGCTTAGCGGAATCAACCATACGCTCTGCATTTAAGTCAGGACGGAATGTGACGATATGACCATCCTCAGTAGTATATGCCTTCAGACCTTCAAAAATAGTCTGCGCATACTGAAGAACACCAGCACACTCACTCATAGTAATCATGGAGTCAGAAATTAATGCACCTTCATCCCATGCTCCGTTTGTAAAGTTGGAGACATATCTCTTGTCGGTTTCCACATAACCGAATCCCAGGTTTGCCCAATCAA
This sequence comes from Lachnospiraceae bacterium, assembly GCA_017453065.1. Classification (GTDB taxonomy): domain Bacteria; phylum Bacillota; class Clostridia; order Lachnospirales; family Lachnospiraceae; genus Acetatifactor. The sequence continues at coordinate 81,008 of JAFTKW010000006.1, forward strand.
TGTTTTTCTTTTCCATGTCTTTTACCTCCTGTCAAAAAAACTAAAACCATTATTATACTTTTTAGAGCAAAAGTCAACCTTTAACACATAAAAGTTTTAACATGTTAAAGTGTATCAATAAATTTTTAGGGGTGATTCAAAACCACCCCCAAAAACACCTTAAAATAAATCAATTTTTACGCTCATACTTCACAAATTGATAAGTCAAGTCAAAATAGTACTGCTCATCGCTGTCTGCTGTGATAACCCACTCCGGATCTTTATCCAAATTTGGGAAATAGCGGTCTGCTTCGTATGCGTGATCGATTCGAGTTACATGAGCTACGTTACAGTATGGAAGCATCTGCTTGTAAACACTGTCTCCACCGATGATGTAGATATCTTCGTCATCGTAGTTCTTCAGAGTTTCCAAAAGTTCTTCGATAGAGTGCACTACGATGGCATCCTTTACCTGATACTTTGGATCTGTGGTCAGAATGATATTGGTTCTGTTTTTCAGCGGCTGTCCCTGTGGGAAAGTCTCCAAAGTCTTACGTCCCAGTACCACTACCTTGCCAGTAGTAAGTTCACGGAACTGTTTCATATCATTGGGAATGCGAACCAAGAGCTGATTCTTGTTTCCAATTGCCCAATTCTCATCTACTGCAACTACTAAATTCATGTATATGTCCTCCTCAAAATCGCAAGGCTTAAGCCTGCAAAAATTCTATCCATCCGAATCTATCTGAATCACTCTTAGATTGCAATAGGAATATTTTCAATCTGTGGACCAAACTCATAGCCTTCCAGTTTCACATCGTTTCTGGTGAAATCATTGAAATCCTTGATTTCTGGATTCAACCAGAATTTAGGAGCTGGAAGTGGCTCTCTGGAAATCAACTCCTTGATGAAAGGAATATGTCTGTCGTAAATATGTGCATCCGCAATCACATGCACCAATTCGCCCACCTGCATATCGCATACCTGTGCCAGCATATGAACCAACACAGCGTACTGTACCACATTCCAGTTGTTGGCTGCAAGCACATCCTGGGAACGCTGATTTAAGATAGCATTCAAGGTAAGCTTTGCATCGCCAGGCTTCTGGGTCACGTTGAAAGTCATGCTGTAAGCGCAAGGATAAAGATTCATCTCATGTAAGTCCTGATGCACATAAATATTGGTCATGATGCGGCGGCTGAAAGGATTGTTCTTCAGGTCATAGATTACTCTTTCCACCTGATCCATCATACCTTCTTTGTACTGATGTTTTACTCCAAGCTGATAGCCATAAGCTTTGCCAATGGAGCCATCTTCATCTGCCCATTCATCCCAGATATGACTGTGAAGATCATTGATATTGTTGGACTTCTGCTGCCAGATCCAAAGCATTTCATCTGTAGCAGACTTCAGCGCTGTTCTTCGGAGTGTCAAAATAGGAAACTCCTTGGACAAATCATAGCGATTTACCACACCAAACTTTTTGATGGTGTATGCGCTGGTGCCATCCTCCCAGTGAGGTCTTACTTTTTCTCCCTCTGTACTAGTTCCATTTTCCAAAATGTCTTTACACATGTCGATAAAGACTTGATCTGCGTAACTCATAGTGTACCCTCTCTTAATCTATCATTTACTTTCGCCGGCTAGAAATATCCTACTAAAAATGTGTTTCTAAGTCGTTTCTAAGTAGTCTCTTACCAGTCTCCAAACTGCCTAATGTTTGCTTCACAAATATTGTCAGCCTAATCTCTTACAGATCATATTTATCACATAGAGATATAATCTGGTCTGCAAACCTAGCCAAATCCTTGTTGGAGCAGCCCTCATTTTTCTTAATAACCGCAAGCAGTCTGTTTCCAGCCGCCAAAAGTCTGGCATAAACGCCACTGGCTGGTTTTTCTTTCTTTTTCAATGGAATTGGGATTGCCTCGTATTCCATCTGGCCAGTTGCCAAATTGAACACTGATCCACTGTATGGCGCACATGCCTTGATACCATGCTCTACCATCAAGCATTCCACAAAACTTGTGCAAACATTGTCCTCGCCATGTACTACAAATACCTTTCGTGGCTTTGGTTCAAAGTATTTGGCCCATTCAATCAAGCCGTCCTTGTCAGCGTGACCGCTAAGTCCGTGCATTCTGCGAATCTCTGCCTTTACCTGCACAGGCTCACCGAACAGTTTCACCTCTGTTGCGCCTTCCAATATTGCACGTCCCAAGGTTCCAACAGACTGATAACCAACAAACAAAACGGTAGATTCTGGTCTCCACAAATTGTGCTTTAAATGGTGCCTGATTCGTCCCGCTTCACACATACCAGAAGCAGACAAAATCACCTTAGGAGTCTCATCAAAGTTAATCGCTTTGGACTCGTCACTTGTGATAGAAAGCCTTAGTCCTGGGAAACTAAGTGGGTTGATTCCCTCTCGAATCAATTCCATAGCCTCTTCGTCAAAGCATTCCATACGATTTTCTTGGAACACAGTAGTCGCACTTACCGCCATTGGGCTATCTACATAGACAGGGAAATCTCCATGTCCAACTACCAAATTGTCCTTTTTAATCTTACGGATAAAATACAGCATCTCTTGCGTACGACCTACCGCAAAGGAAGGGATAACTACGTTTCCACCTCTGTCAAAGGTAGTCTGGATGATTTCCGTAAGTTCTTTGATATAGTCTGGTCTTTCCTTGCCGTGAAGTCTGTCGCCATAGGTTGACTCCATAACCACATAGTCCGCTTCCTTGGTTGGAATTGGATTTCGAAGTAGCGGCTGCTCCTTGTTGCCGATATCTCCAGAAAAGACAATCTTTTTGGAAACACCGCCCTCTTCCAGCCACACTTCAATGCTGGCAGACCCAAGCAAATGGCCAATATCTGTAAAGCGAATCTTTACTCCGTCGCAAATTTCAATAATCTCATCATAATGACATGGTACGATGCGCTTGATAATACCTTCCGCATCCTCCATAGTATATTCCGGTTCCACCAAAGGCTTGTTGGAACGTTTTGCCTTGCGGTTCTTCCACTCTGCCTCCATGGTCTGAATATGTGCGCAGTCACGGAGCATGATACCACACAGGTCTGCAGATGCATCTGTGGTAAATACATGACCTCTAAAACCGCGAGCATACAACTTAGGAAGCATACCCGAATGATCTACATGTGCATGTGTCAAAAAGACATAATCTACCAGTGCTTCCGCGATTGGAAGTCCGACGTTTTCAAAAAGATTCACGCCCTGCTCCATACCGCAGTCTATCAGGATATTTTTACCTGCCACCTCCAAATAGTGACAACTACCTGTCACCTCATGAGCAGCTCCAACGAATGTAAGTTTCATACGCAATACCTCCGTGGTAGATTTTTGTTCATGATTCCATTTTACACAACATCTTGTGTTCTGACAATGGTTTTGTGGCTAAATGTGGAAGGAAATTACAATACATGACCTCGCCATTATACGCAAAAACCTCCTCTTACCCACATGATAAAAGGAGGTTCTTCAATATTATCCGTTCTTTCGTACAGGTCTTACATACTTAAAGAATCTAGTGCAGTCATGATAGAAATAAAACACTCTTCCTTGACTCAAATCCAACTCATAACCTGAGGAGACATAATCAAATTCCTTCATGGCTTTTTCGATTCTTTGCTCTACTGCCACATTCTCTGTCTCAAAGTCGAATGGGCCGTGCTCAAATACGATATATTCACCTTCTGGGACATCCATGAGCATCATCTGCTCTGGGACTGGACCGTCGTAGTCTGCTGGCAAACGAACACCGTAGCTTTCAGCAAGCGGAATTCCCCAGCTACAGATTCGTCCCTCTGGCTCGTTGATATAAGCCATCACCTGACCACTTCCGCTGTTGGCTTCGTTGCCGCCTTCATCATCCAATTTGCCTTTGATACTATCCAAAAGACCACAAATGGTCTCACAATCCTGTCCTGGAATCAGGCTCTGTTTTTGCCAAAAATCCCAATAGCCTATACTTTCATAATTTCTAATATGTAAAAACTTATGTGCTGGAATAGTCACAAAATAAGTCTTTACCCCTTCTGCTGATTCATGCATCCCTGTTCCTCCTATTCCTAACAAATAGCAGTCGAAAGGTCTAAGTATAGTACGAAGCACCACAGGCACTGGTTTTTGACGATACTCACTGGGGCTGATACCGTATGCTTCCTTAAAGGCATGGGTAAATGCTTCATGAGAAGAAAAACCGTACTGCATAGCAATATCCAGCAGTCCTTCATCAGTATCCCTCACTTTTTTCAATGCAAACGCCAGCCTTCTATAACGTAAATAATCCCGAAACTGCATTCCGGAGATTTCTCTAAACTTTCTAGATACATAGAACTCCGAATAGCCTAGTTTCCCAGCTAGATGCGTCAAGGTCAATGCCTCGTCATCTTGATTCTTTATGCTTTTGTCAACTTCATCCACGATGAGTTGAATGTTTTTGTACCATTCTATCATAGGCGCGCCTTCTTTTGACTGTTATAGGAACATTATATGGAACTTGTCCGCCACTAACTTGATTTGGGTTGCACAAATATCGTCCTGTGATTCCAATACCTTTTTGCTCTCTAAATAAACCTCTTCTGAAAGGAATGCTTCTGATCCATAGCAAATCCACAACTGCTATAGAAGTTCAGTGTACTTTCCTTCTGAGAACCAGTCTCCAAGAAAACCTTGTAGCAATCAAACTCTTTTGCAATCTCCAAGGCCCTATCCAAAAGTGCTGAAGCATAGCCTCTCCTTTGGTAGTCTCCGTGCGTCACTACATTTTCAATTACACCAAAAGGCTTCACGTTGTGAGTTAATGACGGAATGATTGCTAGTTGCACAGAGGAAACCACCTTACCATCCTCCTCCACTACCAAAAGAAACAATGATTCATCGGTAGCACATTCCTCAATCACTTTTCGCCACAAATCCATATCCTGTTCTTCCTTGGGTGGGTACTGCGTCAAAAACTGATGATACAACACTCTCAAATCTTCTGCGTCTGCCGCCTTTGCCTGTCTGATTAGCATAATTACTCTCCTTGTTTTTCCTTTTCAGTCTTCTTTCCACTACTAACAAAGCAGCTCATCGTCTGGTTCTTGTCCTTCATGAGCCAGCCACTTACATTCCGTCATCTCCATATTTGTAAACGTAGCCTTGAATGATGAGTCTTCTGGGCTACATGCATAGATACCAAATTGGATTGTTCCTTTGCCATTCCACATATGGCATACACGCATCTGGCTAAAATGCACGCCATCTGCAGAGCACTCAATGCAGTAATCATCCTCTCTACGGCTAAATCTATACCACATAGATTTAATGGAAGCATCGATAGCAGTTGTTGCCCAATCAGAATATCCATTATTGGTCACCACACTACCTAGATGCTGAAACTCTTCATTTTCATATTCGATAGAGCCCTTAAGCCAATTATCGCTATCTAAATACATAACAATTCCGCATTGATCAAATCTGTGCTTACTTTCAAACTCTGTTTTTACGATAAAAGAAAAATATCTCTCATCCGTTTTCATTTGCAACACAGGTGCATTGTCATTTCTGAAATGATAGTATGTCCTTTGCCACAAATCTGTGTGTGGCTTTGTAACTATCTCAATCCTCTCATCGGTAATTGAATACTCTTGCGGCTGTCTGATCCACTCTAGTTTGCTTACACTGAATTTCATAAAAACCCTCCTATCAATTTACAAAAACCCTCTCCGTTTGGCCTCGTTTAGCAGTTTTGGCTGAATCAACGGATAGGTCCAATCGTCTACCAATTTGTCTGTAATAAGAATGCTTTCGATTTCGCTATGTAACTCTTTTTCAAAAGAAAAAATCTCTGCCACATAGAGCATCCCAAAACTCTCATCATCAACATGCTCATTTATACGCGTTTTGCCCTTTACTGAGTAGACGCATACTGGCTTGATGTCAAAGCTGATGGCACCTGTTTCTTCCTGCAATTCTCTTTTTGCAGTCTCAAGTATAGTTTCGCCCACTTCTCTGCGGCCGCCTGGCACCTCATAAGTCTCTCTTTCTCTGTGCTTACAGAAAACCCACTTGCCTTCTGTTTTCGATATAATAACTGCGAACTTCAAAAGTTCGTCCTGTACTTGTTCATGAAATTTAACTTCTACCAATTTACTAGCTCCTATAATTTAATGGGCAACCTACTTTTACATAAAACTTCTCAAGCATTTCAACTGATATGTGCCTCTATTTTAATTCCATACTGTGCAACTTGACTTTGGACAGTGTTTAAGAATTTCTCACAATTTTGAGATATTTCATACTTGAAATGAATTTCAATGATTGCCATTCCTAGTCACCTCAGTAAATCAAATTGTTACAAGAAGTATGTCTTCTTTTCCAGAAGGAATCTCTCTACTAATCTCTCCATCGGCAAACAAAGCAGCACCGCCTCGCGCAATCTCATCTTCGTCTTTATCTACACAAACCGAATTCACATATAATACTTTGCCACCAATCATACCTGCCTGTTCAGCGTATTCATACTTCACGGATGTATTCCATTCGTTATAGTTATAATCTGTATATACAGGCCAAAATACCACATCTGGAAGTAATCGTTTTACCTCGTCAATGTTTTCGTCAAACCAAAAGTCACCACACAAACCTACGGCTATTTCCTTGCCTAGATAGGAAAAAGTATGAAAACCGTGTCCTTCACAATATTTTTCATTGGCATGGGGCAATTTCCAGCCCTCAGAAACTCGACGATAAATATCGATAACTTCCCCTATATTATTGATGGTAATCTGCGAACTGTAAAAGCAATCTCCATCCTTTTCAATAAATCCAAAGGATACTGCAATTTCATGTTCTTTGGCCACCTCACAGATTTCATTGATGATGGCACTGTCCTGACTGACTGCCAGTTTTTTATCATGCTCTATTTCAAAAGTCGGTCCGTAAAATCCTTGCAAAAAAGCTTCACCAAAAATAACAATATCTGCTTCATTGGAACATTTGACCATCGTTTCAATGATGACATTCTTATTGTATTGTATATTTTCATTTATAAATCCCATGGATGCCAATGCACACTTCAATCACATCACCTCCGTAACTTTAAATTTATAATTTTCTTTGCAAGTAAATCATATCTACCAACTGAATACCACATTCATATATTGGATGATCATAATTATCTGTAAAGAAATCCTTAATGCTATGTGAACGAGCAAATCCACACTTCTCATAAAAAGGAATTGTCAATGGACTATCGCCCGTACCTACTTGCAAAACAGTATATTGTTCCTTGTATCTATTAACAATAAAGTCAATCAGTTTCTTTCCGTATCCCTTGCCTTGAAAATCTGATTCAGTAGCAATATTTCGAATCTCAAGGATACCATTCCCTTCATCTGTAACAATACATTCACTCTTAACCCCACCATCATCTAGAACATACATTGTACCCTTATCAATATATCTGTCTATCATGTCTTCCTGTTCATCTGCTAATAGCAACAGTGAAAGAAATTGCTTTTTATTCTTTTTAACCTCTCTTATTTCCATATCTGTTATCTCTACAAATTGAAGTTTCCCAATCAATTATTGAAGTTTTTACCTTTATCTCCACAAAAGCCTTTAACCTTGCAAAACGGACATTTAAGCAAATGTTCATCAAATACATGCGCATTAAAGCACATTTGTGTCCATTTCGGTCTAAATATTTCACCACAATTCCTACACACAAAATAATGTTTACTTCCTGCTATACCTGAAAGGATACATACAATTAGACCCAGAACCAAACAGATAATAACAACCAAAATAGTTAACCCCAAATCCGTCATATTCTTACCTTCTATACTTTTTCTCAATCACCGTCACATAAACAACCATGGCAATTATAGCCTCTGCCATCACACCTAAGATGGAAATGATAATGAAAGCAGTGGTCTCTTCAGCCAACAGTGGTAGGCCCAACAAAATAGACACTATGCCAAACACAATAAACAGCTTGCCAACTGCCGCGTTGTATTTCTTCACATCCGTAACCTCAAACGGTCTTGCATTGGACCAAAAGCCAACTGGTTTCTTTGAACACAAGGCGGCAATACCCATGATAATCAGCAACACTGCAATCACACTCCATATTACAAATGCCAAAGCCTCTTCTGTCATTTCTTTTCCCTCCTTCTCATGATAAGCCCACTAAAAAACTCCATGATTATACAAACCATTGTAACATAGTAATCCTAAAAGGCTGAGGTTTCTGTCTCTTTACCTATTCCCTCTAACTAAATTATTGAGCATATGAAGTATGTAGCCCAACCCCCATAATATGATCGCAAGCACGATAAGAATTAGAAGCGGGACAATTCCTCTATAATCCATAAAAATCAGACTAGCAGGAAATGGACATTTCCCACTTGTCTTGAAAAGAATAAATGCAAATGACATATATAACAAAGGATAAGCCACAACCGAAAGAGTACCCTTCCAATCCATACTTCTTTCGTCACAGAATAAAAACCAATAAAAAAGTATAGCAATCGGATTTATTATGTGTATAAACCAAAATGCTCCTTCCAAATTTAGTCCAATTACTATTGTCGCGATAAAAATAACAAATATATCAACTAAACATGCCAAATACACACAGGCCGGTAATGAAGTCTCTCTTCTTTGCTGCCATATAAAGGATATAAAAAAAATAATACCCACCAGTATCCCAGATACAAAGCAATATTCAGTCATATGAGAAATATCTTTATAATATCCTAATATAACGCTTGTAATAAACAAAATGCTCAAACTCAAATCAACATATTTTCTTATCTTACTCATTGCTTTACCCTTTCAAAACAGTTCTCTCTAAATCAGCCGCCGAAATCATTTCATATTCCGATGTAAAAAGCCTCTTCAAGGAATACAAATAAACTACTCCCCAATAGTAATCCGCAAGCTTTATACTCGAACCACCCACCATACTTTTTTCTTTCTGTCCCTGTTCTATGATTTGAGACGTACAATTATAAAGTTCTGTTTGATAAGTTGTCTCTTCTGATGAATACGCCTCATTCTTTTCCAGTAACATTTGCGTATTTAATGCTATCATAGCCGCAAAAGTTTCATCTTCCTCTAGCCGATTAAGCACCGTCTCGGATAACATGTGCAACTTCTTTTTTGCAGAGATTGGCATGGACACCAATAGTTTCATCTCTCTTAACATCTCATTACTATCTGCAATCTTTAATATCTCTTGAAACAGATTCTCCTTCGATTCAAAATATATATAGATTGTCCCCTGCCCTATTCCAATATTTTTGGACAAATCACTAATCTTTGTCCCTGCGAAACCGTTCCTCGCAAAATATAATAGTGATTTTTGTAAGATAGTATTTCTCATCTCTTCTCTAATTTCTTGACAACGCTCTTTTGACTTAGGCATAATCCACCTCTGTTTTTATGAATGAATTTTTATTCATTCATAAAATAACACATATTCTACTTGAAGTAAAGTAATTTTCCTCTAAGAAAGCAAAAGCTAGTGATATAGGTACATTAACTTTCTATCTCCTTAATCCACTCCAAAAGTACACTCATCTGCTTCTCGTACCTTTGAAGTTCTTGGATGGTTGTCTTGGTTTGATTGAAACCTTCCTGCTTGTCCTGCAATCCTGAACCTTCTATTCCTAACGCTCTCTTTACACTGTATTCCAGCCAGCCCAGCATTCCGTCGTAACTACATTTTAGTACCGCTTGCCAGTCCACTCCACAGATATTTACGCTTTTTGTATATGCTGTCATCAAGGATACAAACTTATCTTTGTCATACTTTCCTTCTGCATTTCCTATCCAATAGTTCAGCACTTCTACCAGTTCCTGATAAGGGTTCACATATCCTGCAGACTCCCAGTCGATGACATACGCCATATTGTCCTTCCAGAGCACATTCTTAGGGTCCAAATCTCTATGGCTGATGACCTGATACTGTGACAACTTGCTCCAGTTGCTCACTACTCCTTCATCCCACTTTACGATATCAGATAGATTCTCATTCAAAAGTTCATAGCACTCTTCATGCTCGCCCTTTGCCTTCTCAAGATACAACTTCCAATTGTACGTTTCTCTGCCAGCCTCTTCTTTGACTACACGGGGCACATGAATGTTCGCTGCATGGATTCTCCCTAAAATCGTTCCAATCTGTGCACAATGCTCCTTGGTAATCTCAGGGGCAAAGACAGAAAAGGCCTTGAGCCAATCAAATATTATGTAATATGAGCCCTCATGCTCTATCACATGCTTTCCATCAAAACTCTTCGCAGCCACTAGCGGAATAATCCCCTTAAGTTGATTTGCCACAAGTTCTGAGTTAACCATATTGGATAAAGCAGCACTTCGTTTCATGATATCAGGATTCAGTATCTTGATGGCATACTCTCCCTGGTCGGTAACCACTTGATACATCTTGTGCAGCAACCCACCTGTCACTTTGATAGGCTCTTGTAATGGCGTGCCCAAATTATATATTAAACATATCTTCTCAATTCCAGTTTTCATACTCCACCTCATTCCAATACAATCATTGTATTGCTCTTACAACCCTACCGTCAACCAAATGCTTGCTCTAAAACATGCAAAAAATGCCTTGTTTTAAAATGTGTAAATTTTACAAAAAATTTTTAAAATTTAGTGTTGACAAACCGATTGACCTATTGTATATTAATACTTGCTTGTTGAAGCAACACATACATGCGCGAGTGGCTCAGCGGTGGAGCACCTCCTTGCCAAGGAGGGGGTCGCGGGTTCGATCCCCGTCTCGCGCTCTCAATAAAAAAAGGACATCCAATTGGATGTCCTTTTTTTATTGAGACCACAAGACGAGTAGCAGAGAAATTGCGTTCGCGGTCGATGTTTGCACGCAGTGTAAACTCGAGGCATACTTGCTTGCAAGTATGCTGTTCGACTCCCCGTCGGATATCTCTTTTTTTGTTAGACTGTGAGATGTTGGTTCTCACTCGCCTGCGGGCAAGTTTGGGCAAAAGCACAAACTTGATAGAGACTTTGCTTGCAAAGTCTCTTGTTCGACTCCCCGTCGGATGTCCTTTTTTTATTGAGACCACAAGACGAGTGGCAGAGAAATTGCGTTCGCGGTCGATGTTTGCACGCAGTGGTGCCGATATTAAAACTCACACAAATAATAGTACCAACTTGCACCGGCAAGAGAAGGAAAAGGAATATACACATTTAAGATTCCTTCCTCATCCAGATACATGGGAAGGTCTATTGTAGTTACTGCCTTGGCTTCTTCTATTATGTCTTTATACCCTTCTTTGATCTCTTCCGATAAACCTTCCGAAATCTCTTTGAAATACGCCAATTCCATTTCGCATGCCTTTTCTACGAAATCCTCTTCTGACATTCCCCGGAAACCTAAAAGATCTTGATTGCGCAATTCTTTATCATTCTTAAAGTCATAGCTGTAAGCATAATAATTCATAACATCATTATCATATGGTACGGAAACGAGAATCGCTACAATATCTCCATACTTCATTACCTCATAGGTAATGGCGCAATTTATCAAAGAGCCACCCATGGACATAAGTTCAAACTCCCCCTCAACCAGAGGATAAATATCATCAACTATCCTTTGATTCACCATTTTCGCACTTTCCGAATCCGCATTAAACTGTGGAATCTTGTACGAATAACTTGCTATATTATTCACACTGTCCGTATAAATACCAGAGACAAACAAAATATCCATAATTTGTGGATCGTCTGTCTCCATTAATTCTAATTTTAATGTCATCTCTTGTGAGTTATCATCTATATCCTCTGGTTTAGTTGTTGGTTCCTGCGTAGGCACTGCTACAGGCACATCCGTAGATACCTCATTCGTGTTTGCCGCATCCCCTGTTATGTTAGCGGAACCAAAGAAACAAATCCCCCCTCCTGAAATACATAAAAACAAAATAATAGTTAAAATAATAAACTTCGATTTCTTTTTCATTTAGACTTCCCCTTTTCTTGCGATAAACATTACCTTATAATATTACATCATTGATAGCTATTGTTAAAGGAGGATTTTGATGCAAATCGTAGGAGTTATTGTATTCGTTTTATGCTTTCTCTTTATCGCCTTTCTTGGCGTTATCATTGACTTTTTGTTCACCACAGTAATAGAAAAATATTCCCCGAAAAAGAAGCGGGCGAAACCAAACTGCTACCATTCCTGATGAATTCAAGCCCTTGGTCATTCCACTTTCCAAAATCATAAAGATTAAAAAAAGCAGAGCCATGCTTTTGCCAGCTGTTGTAATTCATGTAAACAAAAAGACATCTACACAAAGTAGATGTCTTTCTTATTAATTCTCTGTATTTTCAGTACTTTCACTATTCTCTGCACTTTCGCTACTCTGGATTTCTTCCTCAAGGTCTGCCACCATGTGAGCATATTTGATGCGGTAGATACGTCTTAAAGAATCGTTGATTCTTTCTTCTGAAATTGTTCCATCCTTCACTGCCTGCAGGACTGCTTCATAAGCCATCTTGTAATCCTCAGGCATCAAAATCATATCACAACCTGCTTTGATAGCCTTGATAGATGCTTCTGCTGAATCATAGTATTCGGAAATGGCCTTCATGTTCATCGCATCTGTGATAACAACGCCCGTAAAGCCCAGCTCGTTTCGCAGTATATCGGTAACTACCGTTTTAGAGAATACACAAGGTTCCAAGTTGTTCTGTGTAAGCTCTGGAGCAGCCACATGGGAAATCATGATGAAATCAACCCCGCTCTCGATACCAGCCTGGAAAGGCATGAATTCGATTTCTCTAAATTCATCCGCTGTGCGATATGTAACCGCCTGTCCTTTATGCGTATCGTCTGTGGTACTTCCAATTCCAGGGAAATGTTTTAGGCAAGCACTGACTCCACCATCTTCCATGCCGAGCACCGCAGAAGCCACCATGGACCCTACTAGTTCATGGTCATCACCATAGGCTCTGTCTCCAATAAAGCTGTCCTTTACATTGTTGATATCTGCAACAGGCGCAAAGTTTAAGTTAAATCCATAATGCGACATATAGGATGCAATAGTTTCCCCTGCTGTATAAGCATTGGCCGCATCACCTGTCTCACCAATATCTGCTGCCGTACCAACATTTGTAACCAATTTCTTTTTCGCCAGACGACTTACACTTCCACCCTCTTCATCAATGGCTATAAATAGCGGATAGCGACTATACAAATTTGTATTACTAATCATCTCCAGCAACTGCTCAGAGTTCTTGATATTTTTTTCAAAATAGACAAGTCCACCAACTGGATTTGCTTCCAAAGCGGTCTTGGTTCCCTCTCCTGCCTTGATAGCGGTTCCTACCCCTGTAATCGCTTCAGGTGTAACGATAAAGAGACCTGCCACTTTATCTTCCAAAGGCATCATGCCAATAGCTGCATCTACTATCTCATTCAACTTTTCTTCTGGAGTTGGTTCAGGCTCTGGCTCTACAGTTGGCTCTGGTTTCGAAATCTCTGGTTCATTTTGAATCAGTTCCTCTACTTGAGACTGCATCACACTGTTTGATTCTTCCTCTTGAGGAGGCACTTCAGGTGCAGAGCCAAAATAGTTCCAAGTCAAATAGCCACCAGAAGCCACGATAACAAACACTAACACCAATGTTACATAAGCCATAATCTGGTTGCGAATACGTCTCTTTTTACGAAGCTGCCTTCTTTCCGCCAACAGTTCTCTATCATTCAATTGTGTTTCTTTTACTTCTTTGTTTCCCATGAATCGTCTCCCACGGCTAATTATAGGATTGAGATGTTGTAGCCACTATCGGCAAAAAACACCATATATTGTAATCATAACCTATTTTACACTATATTTCTACATGAAATTCTTAGAAATTTATAAAGAGTTGCGCACCAAGCAAGAAAGGCAGACGAGAAAAATCTCGCCTGCCTTCTATAATAAATATACTCCTCTTATAACTGTGCTACTACGAAAATATTGTAGATTGCTTGAATTGCTGTTTCGAAATCTTCATTTGCCACACCGATGATGATGTTGAGCTCAGAAGATCCCTGGTCAATCATCTTTACATTGACATTGGCATGTGCAAGAGCAGAGAAAATTCTACCTGCTGTACCACGAGTAGATTTCATGCCTCGACCTACTACTGCAATCAATGCCAAATCAGATTCGATATCGATGGAATCTGGGTTTGCCAGTCTGTGAATACCAGCAACTACCTTCTGCTCCTTGTGAAGGAACTCATCCTGGTGAGCAAATACAGTCATGGTATCGATGCCAGATGGCATATGTTCAAAAGAAATGCCATTTTCTTCAAAGGACTGAAGCACCTTTCTACCAAAACCAATCTCTGTGTTCATCATATCTTTTTCAATATTGATAGAACAGAAGCCCTTCTTACCCGCAATACCTGTGATGACATATTTGGACTTCTGGCATGTGCTACCTACAATCCAAGTTCCTTTGTCTTCAGGCTTGTTGGTGTTCTTGATGTTGATTGGAATGCCTTCCTGGCGAACTGGGAAGATTGCGTCTTCGTGAAGTACGCCTGCACCCATGTAAGCAAGCTCACGCAGTTCTCTATATGTGATTACTTCAATGGCTTCTGGATTTGGAATGATGCGTGGATCTGCAATCAAAAATCCAGATACATCTGTCCAGTTTTCATATACATCTGCCTTTACAGCCTTTGCAACGATAGAACCTGTTACATCAGAACCACCTCTGGAAAAAGTCTTAACTCTTCCATCAGAATAGGCTCCATAAAAACCTGGCACTACTGCATTGTCAAGTTTGCTAAGTCTATCAGACAGCACCTCGTTGGTAAGTTCTGCATTGAAAACACCATTGTCATCAAAGAAAATCACTTCTGCAGAGTCGATGAAGTTAAAGCCAAGATAATTCGCCATGATAATACCATTTAAGTATTCACCACGAGAAGCTGCATAGTCGCTTCCTGCTTTATCCTTGAACTGTTTCTCGATGGTTTTAAACTCATCTTCCAAAGAAAGCTCCAAGTGAAGGCCATCGATAATCTCCTGATAACGAGCCTTGATTGCTTCTAATTCTTTCTTGAAATCCTTTCCTTCTTCTGCCAAAGCATAACAGCCATAAAGCATATCAGTCACCTTGGTGTCTGCGCTAAATCTTTTTCCTGGCGCGGAAGGAACCACGAATGAGCGCTCCTTGTCTGCACGGATAATATTGCCTACTTTGATGAACTGCTCGGCACTTGCAAGTGAACTTCCGCCAAACTTAACTACTTTTTTCATAACATATCTCCTGGTTAATTTATTTCTCAAACAAATGGTCAATCAATGTGTGACCCTGTGCCACTCGCACATAAGTTTCCACTGCTTCTCTCTCATTGTAATTCCAATTCTCCGCCTTAGGAGCGGTGCTGTCGTAGAGCATATATGGAACATCCTGTGCAGTATGTGTGCGAAGTCTGATTGGGGTTGGATGATCGGGGAGTACCAAAAGTCTAAAATCCTCACCCGCTTTTTCAAGTCCTTCTATCACTGGGCCAATCACTCGGCCATCCAAATATTCAATAGCCTTGACTTTACGCTCTACACTTCCCTGATGGCCCATCTCATCTGGAGCCTCCACATGAATGTATGCAAAATCAAAATCCTTGTTTACAAGAGCATCTAAAGCCGCTTCTACCTTGCCTTCATAGTTGGTCTCCAGACCGCCTGTTGCACCCTCTACGTTTGCAACCTCCATACCAGCGCCCACGCCGATACCTTTCAGCAGGTCAACTGCAGAAATCATTACACCCTTTTTTCCTGTCTTTTCTTCAAAAGAAGAAAGCATAGGTTTGGTTCCTGCTCCCCAGAACCAACAGCAGTTGGCTGGATTTAAGCCTTTCTTTTTACGTTCAATATTGATCGGATGATTGACTAAGATATCATAACTTAATTCCATCATCTTGGCAAATACTTCTGTAGTTGGCTTGTACTGGTCAATCACCTGGCCAAGTACATCATGTGGCTGTGTCAATTCTACAACGCGACCTTCATTCCAAATCAGGCAGTGTCTGTAACTAGTTCCTACGTAGAACTGAAATTCTTCGTTTGCCAGCTGATCCGCAACTGCTTTCAGCAGTACAGCACATTCCTCAGTGCTAATCTCCGAAGAACTATGGTCTATGATGGTTCTCTGCCAAAAAGGTACATCCTCCTCAGACAATGTAACGATATTACATCTAAGAGCAATATCGGTATCCTTCATCGACACTCCAATGCTGAGAGCCTCAAGTGGAGAACGACCAGAGTAATAAATCTTTGGGTCATAGCCCATTACAGACAGGTTCGCTGTGTCAGATCCCGGTTTCATTCCATCTGGAATGGTATGTACCATACCAAGCTCTGACTTTTTACTGATGGCATCCATCACCGGAGTATTGGCATACTCAAGAGGGGTTTTGCCACCCAAACTCTCGATAGGTTCATCTGCCATTCCATCTCCAAGCACAATCACATACTTCATACTATCACACTATGAATCCAGCAGGCTCCTCATCCCGCCAGGCTCACATCTCCTCAATTTATTCTTCTACACGAATTCTTCCATAAGCATAATCAGAAAGAGACGCATATTTGGTAGCAAATTCTTTTTCGGTCATCTCTGGAGTGATAAATGCGAATTCATCTTCAATCCACTCCACTCTAACTGGCTTGATGTCGCCAAACAACTGCTTTGCAAGATTTTCTCCCTTGTTGTCCATACGAACAAAGAACTTGCGGCTAGTATCGTCAATGCTTACCAAGTTTGCCTCTTTGGCATCCCAGAAGCACATAATCACCTTGCCCATATGTCTCGCACAGTCGATGACATCAGATACAACTGCACTGGCCGTTGGCAGTTTACCCGCTCCTCTTCCATAGTACATAGAGTCGCCAAGCATGTTACCTCTCACAAAAACAGCATTAAATACGCCATTTACCATCTTAAGTGGATGGTCTGCAGGAATCAAGCATGGAGAAACCATAGCCACAGCCTTGTCCTCTTCCAGAGCCTTACTCATAGCAAGAAGCTTGATAGACATGCCAAGCTTCTTTGCAAATGTGAAATCCTTTGCTGTAATCTTGGTAATTCCTTCTGTATAAATCTTGTCTGAATCTACATGCTGTCCAAGCATCAGAGAAGAAAGAATGGCAATCTTACGGCATGCATCGTGACCTTCCACATCAGCCTCTGGATTGCGCTCTGCATAGCCTTTGTCCTGGGCCTTTTTCAGAACGGATTCAAAGTCAGCACCTTCATTTTCCATCTTAGACAAAATATAGTTTGTAGTACCATTTAAGATACCTGTAATCGCTTCGATTCTTTCTGCTGTAAGAGAATAGTTAAGTGGTCTGATGATTGGAATACCACCACCTACACTGGCTTCAAACAGATAGTTACAATTGTTTGCCTTTGCAAGTGCGATCAGTTCTGGTCCATGAGCAGCCACCAATTCTTTGTTGGAAGTACAAACGCTCTTGCCTGCTTCTAGGGCCTTCTTGGTAAATGTGTATGCTGCACCAACACCGCCCATAACTTCACAGACGATACCCACCTCAGGGTCATTTACAATCACATCAAAATCGTGAACCACTTTATCTTCATATGGGTCTCCAGGAAAATCGCGAAGATCCAAAATGTATTTCACATCCAACTCATCCCCAGCCTTCTTGTTGACCATATCCTTATTCTTTTCGATTACCTCTACAACACCGCTTCCCACTGTGCCGTATCCCAAAACTGCTACGTGAATCATATCTATTTCCTCGTTTCCATTTATTTCTTGTATATCTAAAGCTCCCCAGCTTAATTATCTTTGGCATTGCTTTGCCCTACATTTCTGTTTTCGCTCAGAAACCTTTTCGTCCCTGTTCTTACTCCTTGGCAAGTACCTTGACGCGATGCACACCCTTCTGCTGCTCCAAGGAACCAATCATCTGTGATACATTTCCTGTATCCCTCAGTATCTGAATACTAAGGCTTAGAGATGCCATACCATTGATCGGTATACTCTGATGGATGGTCAATATATTGCCTCGATAGTCTGCGATAGTTTTCAGTACATCGGACAGAAGCCCCGGCTCATCGTCCATCTGGAAGGTCAATGTAATGGTTGTGCCCTGTGCGTTGTCATGAAACTGAAAAATGTCATCCTTGTATTTGTAGAAGGAACTACGACTGATTCCCACTGCGTCTGTAGCTTCCTGTACTGTCATTACTTTTTCCGTCTCCAAAAGTCTCTTCGCTTCTACTACTTTCAGTAGCACCTCTGGGACAGCTTTTTCCTTCACGACGAAATATGTAGTTGTCTCTCCCATGCTACACCTCTTTTCGTTATTTCAATTAATTGTCTGCGCTTGGATTTGAATTGTGTCTAAGTGGCTTGAATTGTTTAAATCCTCTCTGATTTACTTCCCTTCATCCATTCTCTCGCCTGCGCACATGTGTCCTTACCCAAAATACATTGTCCATGTTTTGTCTTTCCTTGAAAGACACATGTCTTTCCACGGAAGATATTCTAGCATAGTAAAGTGTTAAAAGCAACCCTTAAATTGTCTATATCGATGTATTTTTTTGCATACATTTTGTGCATTTTAACTAAGTACGCAAAAAGCCCCCGGCAATCCGCCGAGGGCATCTGTAATTCTATATTAAGATTAGTCTAAAGGATATTTGTCTGTCAGTTTCTGGATGATGGCTCTAGCCTCTTTAACCTTGTCCTCGCCACCCTTGATTACAAGAGCGATAGCCTCTGCCACCTGATCCATATCCTCTGTGTTAAGTCCTCTAGATGTAGCTGCTGGAGTACCAAGTCTGATACCGCTGGTTACAAATGGGGACTGAGGATCGTTAGGAATGGTGTTCTTGTTTGCTGTGATATGAGCAGCATCCAAAAGTTTCTCAACTGCTTTACCAGTGAGACCAAATGGAGTCAAATCAACCAGCATCAAGTGATTGTCTGTTCCACCAGATACAATCTTGATTCCTCTGTTCATAAGACCTTTGCTGAGTGCCTGTGCATTGTCAACAATAGCCTGCTGATAAGCCTTGAACTCATCAGAAAGTGCTTCCTTGAAGCATACAGCCTTTGCAGCAATGACATGCATCAAAGGACCACCCTGAATTCCAGGGAAGATTGCCTTGTTGAAGTTGAACTTGTCAGCCGCTTCCTTATTGCAAAGAATAAGTCCGCCTCTAGGTCCACGAAGTGTCTTGTGAGTAGTGGTTGTAACCACATCTGCATAAGGAATTGGGCTTGGATGAAGACCTGCTGCCACCAAACCTGCAATGTGAGCCATGTCAACCATAAGTACAGCGCCAACCTTATCAGCCACTTCTCTGAAACGCTTGAAATCAATTGTTCTAGCATAAGCAGAAGCACCTGCAATAATCATCTTTGGCTTTGCCTCCAAAGCGATGCGCTCTAATTCGTCATAATCAATAAATCCTTCATCATTTACGCCGTAAGGAACGATGTTGAAATACTTACCAGACATATTAACTGGACTTCCGTGTGTCAAATGTCCGCCATGATCCAGATTCATACCCATGATAGTATCGCCAGGCTGACATACTGCAAACTGCACTGCCATGTTTGCCTGCGCTCCAGAGTGTGGCTGTACGTTTGCGTAATCGCAACCGAACAGTTCCTTCGCTCTCTCGATGGCAAGAGTTTCTACTACGTCTACGATTTCACATCCGCCATAGTATCTCTTTCCTGGATATCCTTCCGCATATTTGTTGGTAAGTGGGCTTCCCATAGCTGCCATAACAGCTTTGCTTACCCAGTTTTCTGATGCAATCAATTCGATGTGACTGTTCTGTCTCGCCTGCTCGTCTTCAATAGCCTGAGCGATTTCTAAATCCACAGCCTTTACCTCGTCTAATGAATACATATCCTTCCTCCTCGCTAATCCTCTTTTCTCAAAATAGTTTCTCACATTAAAGCGCTAAACATTTGTGCTCAATTATATCATAAAAAAAGGGGATTGCAAGTCATTCTTGCTATTTTATTTCTCAATACACATCTCCTGTTGAAGATTGTTCCTCTTCCTCTGGCATTTCTGGCATACTTGGCATTTGAGGCATCTGTCCTTCCTCCCAGCCTTCCGGTGGGGTCATGCCTTCTGGCATTTCC
Organism: Lachnospiraceae bacterium; assembly: GCA_017453065.1. GTDB lineage: Bacteria > Bacillota > Clostridia > Lachnospirales > Lachnospiraceae > Acetatifactor. The sequence continues at coordinate 101,178 of JAFTKW010000006.1, forward strand.
GGCATACTTGGCATCTGTCCTTCCTCCCAGCCTTCCGGTGGGGTCATTCCCTCTGGAGGAGTAGCGTTCTCGTCACCACGGTTTCCTCTGCCGCCTCCGAAGCCACCGTTTCCTTTGCCCTGGTCGTCTCCTCCAAAGCCGCCAAATTTACCGCCTCCAAAATCGCCAAAGCCACCGAAACCGTTTCCACCGTCAGAATAAAAGTTACCAGAAAGTGTAATCTCCATCTCCTGCTCGCCGCACTTTAAAGTATAGGTTCCATCCGCCACCATATCTGGGCAGGAAACTAGCACGGAGTTGTAAGCATCCGTTGGAGTATAGGATAGAAGTTCCTGACCCTCTTTGTCAACCAGACTCAACTTCTCTCCTGCTACAGCCTGCGTATTCATGTTATAAAGAATGAAACACTGTGATGACTCCTGTGAAAAACCTGTCGCCATACCAGATGCGCCCAATGCCACCACAACGCCTCCTGTCACAATGGCTTCCGTGCCACAGTCCAGCGCGCCATCTGCGCCTCTAGGAGAACTGTTGACATAAACCTCTCCGCCAGTGACATAAAAACTACCATTGGAGTCAATACCATCGCCTCCTGCAGACACTGTAATCGCGCCGCCGTTAACAGCAATCTTACAATTGGCATCTGGAATCATAGAGCCCTTTCCGCCTCCTGCGTCGCCGCTAAAGCCACCAAAACCGCCTTTCTGGCCTCTTCCCCAGCCAGCGTCTTCTGTGGTGTCTGTGGTGTCTGTGTTCTCTGCGTCCGACGCAACCTCTCCGCTAGTTTCATCAGTAGAGCCATAGGCAGCATTCAATCCATCGTCTGATGCCACTATGGAGATTTCTCCGCCATTTATTTCAATTACTTTCGCTTCCAAGCCTTCGTAGCAATTCAAAATATCCATTTTACAGTCGTTGATCAGAAGTCCACTTTCACCGTGTACCCCATCATCCTCTGCCTGAATAGAAAAAGTGCCGCCGTCAATAACAACATAGCCTTTTTCTTCCTCTGTATCATTGGAGGATTTGATGGCATCTGAGCCAACCTTTAAGATAAAGTTTCCACTAGTGATGCAAACAGAATCTTTTCCCTGAAGTCCATCCTTGACCGCTTCCACTTCATAGTTTCCGCCTACAATTGCCAAATCATCTTTACTGCGGATACCGTCACCATAGTTGCCCTTTACCACCAGGCTACCTGTTCCATCGAAGGTCAAATCATCCTTGCTGAAAATAGCCGCATTTGGTTCATCCTGGCCCTCTTCTTCGTATACATAAACGGTTCCGTCTGACACTTCATTTACAGTGCCCTCGGCTAAAGTAATATATATTCTATCGCTCTGCGCACCGTAAATGGCACCGCTATCTGCACAATGAATAGAGACCCCATTCAATATCAGATGCACCTTGTCTTCCTTGTCTGCGTTTACCTGCACCTGTCCTTCAAACTCTCCAGACAGTACATAGTCACCAGCACTTCCGATGCAGAGCACACCATTTGCAAGAGAAAGGCCATTTGTAGCCGTTTCTCCCACCTCTATATTTGCAGCAACATTTCCGATAGATGAAATCAATGCTTTGGTTCCATCCAGTTCTACATAAACTGCCTTGTCATAATCCGCTTCTTTGGTTTTGATATTGGCTATTGCCTCCGTAATCTCACCGCTAAGCACGCTGCCGTAGCTGTCGTTACTTACTCCCTGCTGGTGAGACGTTGTGATTTCGTTATCCTGTGCCCCGCATCCGGTCAAAACCAGAGCAAAGGTCATGCACAAAGCCACCCCCGAAATCCATTTATTTCTCATTTCTTTTCCTCTTTTCTACTAGAAACTCTTTCCTGCTTACAGTTCTTCCTTGTCCTCTGGAACATAATTGCAAACTACTGGCAGATTGCCATTTCTGCAACGAATTGCATCCATAAACTTCTTCAAACTCTCGTCTGACTTCAAAGCTACCTGGTAATGAATTTCAAACAAGCTTCCCATATTGGCTGTTTTTACCTTGATCAAACGATGCTTAGTTGTATATTCGGCAAATAAGTCATCAAATATTCCATCAAACTCCAAATCTTCTGGAAGCGTAATCTTTAAATCACGCAAGCTTCCTTTGGAATTTCCAAAGTTTAGCGTCACCATCAAAATCTGTGCCAAGCCAATCAGAACTACCATCAGCACCGCAATGCCCAAATATCCTGTTCCGGTTGCAAGTCCCGTGGCCATAGCCAAGAAAATATTGGCAATCTCTCTTGAATTTCCTGGCACAGAACGGAAACGCACCAGATTGAACGCACCCATAACTGCCACACCTGTTCCAAGGTTTCCGTTGACAAGCAAAATTACCGCCTGCACCACTGCTGGCAAAATAAGCAACGTCAAAATAAAGTTCTTACTATAATTGTTGCGGTACATATGTATGCAACCAATGACTGCTCCCAAAACTAAGGATGCAAGTACGCAAACGATATAACCCCCCATAGAGGAATTTGGTGTGGATATATTCCAAAAATTATCTAACATGTTTTCTCTCCTTTAACATTTTTTGTTTGTAATAAGTTCCATATTTTGAAAAAGACGTAGGATAAATCTTGTGCTTTGACAAAAGCCTTGCCAGCCAAAATGGAAAACTGTCCGGAATCTTAATTTCCATAACCATCTGATCTTCTGGTAAGAGCAAGCTTCCCTCTGTATCTTCCGCCAAATCTAACCGTTCTTCCCTGTAACGAATTGCCCGGTCGAATGTAATTCTAAGCCGGTCATCTTCCTTTCCCACATAGGCCTCTCTGTCATAGGCAATGTACACCTTAGGTATGACCTGATACCGCCTGAGGAACCAATCCAGTTCCTGTCCTATCTGTCCGCCATTTTCCAGTTTTGCATTTCCCTGCACATAATCTACAGCAACCGAAAGAGGCATCTGCTTTCTTCGCTTATAAACAATCCCGTCACTCTTTTTCTTGATTTCTAGAAATACTTTTCCGTCCTCCTGCACCCTTCCGTAACTTCGAAGCCGAAGTTTCTCTTTGTAAAAGGGTTTGGATATAGACTTTTGGATCAATTCGTAATGAGACGTATCATAATATATGTTACAAATCGTGTAATTGGCATATTTGTCTTCCACTATGTATTCTTGCAAATCACTCAAAAAAGCCTCGTATTGAGACTGGCTGACCAAATATTTCTTTTCATATCTTTTGAATGTTTCCTGAGCCATGTCTTCTCCTTCCTATCCAAAGTACCACTTGATAATATATCGCAAATGTGTTTAAATTCCGTTCATTTTGTGAAGTTTCTGTGAAATCATAAAGCGTTGCTTTTTTCATTTTTTATTGTTAGAATAAATCTATGTACAAAAGTTTAGGAGAAATACTATGTACCACTTTATTGTAAACCCTGCCTCTCGTTCGGGCAAAGGGGAAAAGCTTTGGAAAGAGACTATCAAACCTATCCTCGAGCAGAAAAAGGTCCAGTATGAAGTTCATTTTTCAAAAAAACCTGGCGACTTGATTGAGCTTGCAAAGGAATACGGCAAAAATAAGGCACACCTTGTGGTTGTTGGTGGAGACGGCACTGTCAATGAAGTATTGCAGGGCATCTCCAATCTTGATGATGTATACTTCAGTTACATCCCTACTGGTTCCAGCAACGACTTGGCTAGAGACTTGGAATATCCCAAGGACAAGGAACAGGTTCTGGCTGGCATCCTCAATCAGCCTATGGACTTTTTGATGGACGTAGGACAGTTAACTACCTCCAAAGGCGATCGTGCTTTTGCTGTCAGTTGTGGAATTGGTTTTGACGCCGCAGTATGCTACGGCACTCTGCACTCCAAGGTCAAATCTACTTTCAACAAGCTTGGGTTGGGCAAACTCACCTATTTAGGAGAAGCCCTCAAGAACCTATTATTTTCCCGGCGCGCTGTATGTGATATTGAATTAGACAATGGTCGCTTTATTCGCACCAAGCGCACCTTGTTTGTTGCAGTTATGAATCACCGATATGAAGGCGGTGGCTTTAAGTTTTGTCCAGCTGCGGATGCGCAGGATGGCATCCTCGATGTATTTGTAGCCAGTGGACTTCCTAGCTTACTCATCTTGTTTGCTCTTCCAACAGCATTTTATGGCAAACACCTTATTTTCCCTGGTATGAACGCTTATCAGACTACCAGTGTCAGAGTCAAATCCTCTCGTCCTATGTGGGTGCACACTGACGGCGAAGTACTCTCTCAGGAAAAAGAAATCAAAGTGAATTTGAAAGACCAAAAATTGCATTTTATGTATTAAAATTAAAGAATTTATTAAGATGTATTAATAGTTTCAAAAAGTGGTTGTTTTTTTCATTTTAAATAGTATACTCATCCTCGTTGAAGCACAAATGCTTTACTGAGGGAGAGTATATATGAATAAATTAAAAGACCTATTTACCAAGTACAAACACATCGTACCACTAATCTTGTATAGCATACTTTTTCTATCTTGGTTTGGGTATCTGGAACTTACTGTTACCAAACAGTACCGTGTCATACACATGTCTATGGATGACCACATTCCTTTCGTAGAGGTGTTTATCATTCCTTACCTACTGTGGTATGGCTATGTAGCAGTTGTCATTGCCTACTTCTTTTTTACACACAAAGACAACTACTATCGCATTTGCCTTTTTCTGGCAATCGGAATGACCATTTTCCTAATCATCTCGACGCTATGGCCCAATGGACATCACCTTCGTCCTTATGTTATGCCAAGGGACAACATTTTTACATATTTGGTTTCACATTTGTATACAACGGATACTTCCACTAATTTGTGGCCAAGCATTCATGTGTACAACTCTCTTGGAGCACACATAGCGGTTATGCAAAGTGAAAGACTTTCCAAGAACAAAGCCATCTGCTGGGCATCTGGAATCCTCTGTGTTTCCATTATCCTGTCCACTATGCTCATCAAGCAGCATTCTGTGTTTGATGTTATCACAGCCTTTATCATGGCTACTGTACTTTTCGTCATAGTTTACAAATGCGATATCATTAATGCTTTTCGCAATTTCAGACCTTCACGTAGCAAAAAACCTCAGGTTAGTTAACCTGAGGTTTTTAATTAAAGATTGTTTTTCCCCTGTTTAATATTCAAATAATCGGTGTACGCACTGAATGCGGATGGGATAGGATACTTCTCCTGAGTCTCTTTAGGGCCCACAAATATCCAGTCAGAAACCTCCACCTTCGTCAGTTCATCCACTCGCACCTGATAACCAATCATATGCCACTCTTTGTGGCTAAAAATGTGCTTCGACTCGCTAAGTGGTGTAATGCGTATAGTTTCCAAACCAATCTCTTTTAAGTATTTGAGCACAGAGCTTTTCTTTAGATGCCCCTCCAAAAGTGGAAATTCATATAAGCCTGCAAGCAATCCCTTGTCAGGACGTTTGTGTAAGGCAACTTTATCTTCATCCAAAAGAATCAGTACTGTTTTGTCTTCTATCCTTCTTCCTTTTTTGGGTGCTTTCTTTGGATAGTCCAACATGGTGCCATCTATGTAAGATTTACACAAATGATTTAGCGGACATTCGGCACATTTAGGAGCTCCGTTTGGGAGGCACACAGTGGCGCCAATTTCCATCATTGCCTGATTGAAGTCCCCCGGTCTATCTAGTGGCATCACATCCTTAAGTTCCGCTTCTATCTGAGTCTTTACCACGCCATTTGCAATATCCCTATCATCTTTACGAAGTCTGGAAAGTACTCTGAGCACGTTGCCATCTACCGCCGGGTATGGCTTTCCAAAGGCAATGGACGAGATAGCGCCAGCGGTATAGCTTCCAATACCTTTTAACTTCAAAATCTCATCATATTCTGCGGGCATCTCTCCGCCATATTCTTCCATGATCTGGATGGCTGCCTTTTGCAGATTGCGAACTCTATTGTAATATCCCAGTCCTTCCCACAGTTTTAATAGCGTATCTTCCTGAGCGTTTGCAAGGGAAGGAATATCTGGAAGCTTACTTCTAAATCTCTCAAAGTATCCCTTTACCGCCTCAACCCTTGTCTGCTGTAGCATGATTTCCGAAAGCCACACATGATAGGGCGTCGGTTCCTCACGCCAAGGCAAAATGCGTCTGTTTTGGTTGTACCAAGCAAGCAGAGGTCTTACCATATCATAGGTTCCATCTTCTCGAAGTCTAACCTCTACAGGCTGGTCCAAGGTCATAGACTCTGGCGTCACCTGGCAGTCATAAGCAAGTACCTTAACTCCTGCGTGGGCGGCCTTTTCCAATGCACTTGCAAAATCTGGATGCATGGACCAGTGAGGCGCAAAATATTTTGCCCCCTTCATCTGTACCACAAACATTACATAGGCATCATAGCCTTGCATCACTGCCTTAACAAGTTCCTCCAAATGCTTTACCGCCCTTTCAGACGGAGCATCTGGGAATCGCAGGATTCCATCCTCCTCCAAGGTTACACCCTTTACCTCCATAAAGAATTTGCACTGCTTGGTTTCTCCATAAAAATCGAATCTGGAATTGCCAAAGGTCTTCTCTGGGCATAGCAAACACAAGTCAGCGAAGAAGTCGCTCTCTTCAAGCCATTCCTTTACCGCCTTGTTGGGGGCCTGTGAATCCATGTTGAAAAGTACATCACCTTTCATCACCGCCACTAGGTCGTATGGAGTTTTGCGCTCGGGATTCTGCCCTTTTTCCAGATAGACCGTTGCGCCAGGCTTTAATAGTTCCCTGCATCTTCCCGTATTCTTTACATGCACGGTTTCCACATTTCCGTCTATCTCAACATGGGCTATAAAACGATTGGGGCGGTCAACAAACCGCCCTCTTACTATTTCTGAATATTTCATATCTGTTCCTTACTTCTTGTCTGACTCTGCCTTCTTGCACTTCTTGCGATAAGGCACTCTAGCAGATGGAACTACTTGGGAAGCGGCATTGGTATGTACCTTCTGGTCATCGAAAAAGATGTCTGCGCCAAAGGCCTCCAAAATATCTCTTTTGCTAACACCGCCCAAGAAAAAAGCTTCATCTACACGCACATTCCAGGCTCTCAAGGTGCGAAGCACTCTTTCGTGAGCCGGTGCACTTCTGGCTGTAACTAATGCCGTGCGAATAGGCGCCTGTTCCGCGGGAAACTCCGCCTGCAATCTGGAAATCATCTTTAGGAAACTGGCAAAGGGTCCTTCGGAAAGGGGATTCTCTGCATTTTTCTTTTCCTCTTCTTCAAAAGCTGCCAAGCCTTTTTCCTGGTAAACCATCTCTGATTCCTCCGAAAAAAGAACAGCGTCACCGTCGAATGCAATTTTGATTGGTGATCTAGGAGCCTCTGGATCAAAATCATATTTGTTGTCTGTACAAATAATACCTGCTGCAATGCCAGCATCTATAGCTGACTGCACATCATCCTCATGAGCAGACAAAAACAAATTTGTTCTGAAGGCTTCCAGATAGGGAGCTAAGCATCCGCCGCTTGACAGAACCGCTCTCGTGATATCCAACCCATAGTGATTGATGGAGTTGAACATACGAAGTGAGGTATCTGGACTGTTGCGCGACATAACAATGACCTCCACTCTCCCCTCATGTCCGGGCAATTTGTTAATGTCAAGCAAAGATCTCACCAGCCCAAAGCCTGTGCCAGGCTTCATGACCTCATTCTCATGCTGTACCTGATAATTTTTGTAGGCCTCTACTCCCTGAGTTTCAAATATTTGGTTTTCCGTGGTCATATCAAACAGCGCTCTGGACGAAACGCCAACTACCAGTCTATGTTCTAAATCGTATGCCATATCCTATTCCTCCCGGGCGAAGCACTCGCCTACATAGGATAAGCCCTAATAAAGACGATTGCGCTCGTATTTTTCCAATGTAATCAAGCAGCTCTTCAGTTCCTCGTATTTGTCCTCCAAAGTCTCCTCTGAAAGTTCTACATCCATAGCCACTGCCATCGTATTGAGCATATGATCTGTAATTTCTCCTGCGAGAGAAACCAGTATCTCCAATCTCTGCTCATGTGTGTCTGCATCCAAAAACCTAAGTACCCCTGGTTCCACCTGTTCTAACACTTCGTCGCTGTAGACAGGGGCATCTGGCGCCACCTTGCTTGATGCAAAAGCAGTTGGTGCTGGCACTGGTGCGGTTGGTTTGGTGGATGCCGTGTGGAGCTCCACAGGTTGGCTGACAGCCTGCTGTAGCTTCTCTCTATCCACTAACTCAAATCTCATCCGCTGGGTAGCATCTGGATACTTAACTTTATCCACTGGTTCTAAAAACATGTCCAGCGGTCTTGCGTATATGCGAAAATCTCCATACAAAGCCTGATATACCACCATCTGCTCTCTGGTCTCAGAATGCTCTGCAATAGCAACTATCTGATAAAGATTCCCCTTAAAATGTCTGTAAATATCGGATACTCTTGGTGTCTTTGACATATGCTTTGGACTCCTTTATTTTTCAAAATTTATACTCTACATTATAATCCCAAACCAAAGCTTTGTCATTCCTTTCTTATGAAATGGAAAGAAACTCCTGCTGAAAAAAGCACTCTGGAAGTTCGAAAGCAAGTGCCAAAATCTGTGCCTTCAAAATAGACTTTTCTGCATCTGTCAAAGCAGTGATTGCATCGTGATGAACTGTGATCGTGTAGTACATGGTATCGCCGTCCTTCACATAGTTCAGCATAACACCACTATTTTCATATCCGCTGTTGGTCAAAAGCGTCTTTACATCTGAAATATAAGTCTGCTCTAACTGTCTAAGAACCGCCCTGTCCACTTTGTCCTGACCATATTCTCTGCTGGTCACTGTTCCCTTGATACCTAATGCCAAAACAAGGATGAGCACTACTGTTCCTACCAAAAACTTCACATTCTTTTTCATAATATCTTCCTCCTTTTGTTGATAAATATTGTCTCTGCAAGTATAACTTGCAGGTGGTTGTTTTCTTTATCTGAGGTAAGAATATCATAGTCAGAGTCCAATTTTCAGGACTTTGAATGTGCTCGACAGAGCGAGACTCGCACGAATCTCGCTCTGATGAGCGGTCGGCGAATGCCATTTCATGCAAGCATGATGGCGCTCGCCTCGTCGCCATCACAAAAAAACCCCGAAGTTTTCCACCTCGGGGTCTCTTTCATTTTCCTTATTCTGGATACTTCATATCAGGGAAGTATTTTGCGATCTTGTCACGAATATACTGTGAGTTGGTCTGTACAGTCTCAGATGCCTCATGATGTGCATCGTCAAACAAGAACTCATGCAACCATTCCACGTTCTTAACCAAGTCAAGTGCAAGTACACAGTCACCGTCTGAACCAAGTTTACCAGTAGAACGGTAATCGGAGTTAGGGAATCCACCCTCATCAACTACTTTGTACTTCGCCAAATCTGGTACCAATTCCAACATCTTCTGAATATCCAAAGATGTGTATACCACTCCAGATTCTGCAACTTCGTTTACTACCTTAACCAAAGTCTCAACATCAGCTTCCTTTGCCTTTTCAATCATAGCTTTGATTACTTCTCGCTGACGCTCTGCACGTTTGAAGTCTCCGCCAGTTGTATAACGAATACGGCAATATGCTACAGCCTGAAGTCCATCCAAAAGCTGATAACCTTCTTCTTTCACAGGTGTGTAGTCACAATCCAAGTCTTCCGCCATAGTGAACTGATAGTTGTTCAGGTGAACAATCTCACTCTTGCTTACGTCAATCATTACACCGCCAAGAGCATCCACCGCATCTCTAAGCCCTTCAAAACCTACAGTAACAAAGTCCTGAATATCAAGGTCAAGGTTCTGGTTGAGCATGTTGATGGCCTGCTTTGGTCCACCATACATGTAAGCTGCGTTACATTTCTGATATTTGTCTGTACTCAAATTCAGATAAGTGTCACGATATACGGATACCAGTTTGATATCTCCTGTATCCTGATTAATAGAAGCGATAATCATAACGTCACTTCTTGTTTTTTCTTTAATTCTTCCGCCTCTAGAGTCAACACCAAACAAAGCGATATTCAAATATCCCTTCATTTCTTCGTCCTCTTTTACAGGCTCGTTGATTTCAATATCCGTATCCGTAAATTCTACTCTTGGAATACTGGTTTTACCGAAATCTCTAAACATATAAAGTGCTACTAACATAGCTACGATTACGGCCAATTCGAGAACAATGATAATGACCTTTTTCTTCATCGCTGCTTCCTCCTAAACGTAATATATACATAATAACACAAATAGGATATGCAAAATTTGTATCTTAATCGTTGGCATTTTGTATCATAGTTGTATCATCTCCCTCTTCGATCTGATACATATCATACAGGGATTGACCTCTAAAATACTCCCAAAAAACGTCAAATCCAAAGATAATTGCTCTTTGATTCAGCTTGGTTTTGTCTTCTCTTTCATCCCACCAGCCAAAACTTCCTGCATCCTCTATTTTGAATATTTTTTCTTTGTATACATCTTCTGCGTTTTCAGCTTCATAATAAGACATGCAAGCCATCATGTAGGTACCATCGACCTTGGTCAGTTTGTCCACCAACCACATATCAGACAACGCACTACCACCTAGCTCTGCATAATAAATTTTGTAGTTTTCTGCATCCAGCAAAAAATCAACCTGATACTTCTCATAATCATTGTAGGAAACACGCCAGAGAGCCATATCTCCATACTCTGTAGTATTGCTTCCCAGCAAGAAATAATCCACCTGCAGATTTCCAATTTCAGCATTAAAATCCACATTTTGGACTTCCTGCGGCAAAACGCCCCAACTCACCGCCCAGGCAATTTCTTCCTTTAGCCTGTCAATCAAGTCTCCGTTTTTAAGCTGATCGCTATCTAAATTCAGGTACATACTCATACCGCCTTCGCTGACCAAGTTGGTGACTATGGCAGTTCTATCCAAAACCGTCAGTATCAGTTCTCCTGACAGAGCCACTTCATCTCGCTGTGTATAGATGACACGTCCAATGGTATTTCTATCTAGCTGGTAGCCGTAGAACTGTGGAAGCAAAAATGTTCCCAGTATCAAAATACCTACCATAATAAAGCACATGGTATAATTGAGAATCAATCCAAAATCAATTGGCTTTTTTCTATCTACGAGAGGATTAAATTTCCAGTTCATCTTCTAATTCCTCCTCTCCAGCAGGAAGCCATACACTAATTGTAGTGCCTTCTCCCAGACTACTCTTGATTTCCCATCTACCCTGATGTATTTCTACTATTTTGTTACACAGTGTCATACCTAGACCTGCTCCACCCTGCTTTCTGGCTCTGGATTTGTCCACCATATAAAAGGCTTCTGTAATCTTGTGAATCTCATCTTCTGGCATACCACAGCCATTGTCTTTGACTTCCACATGATAGTAGTCCCCATCTTGATGACCTTCTATCCAAATAGCACCACTTTGGGCCAATGCTTTTCTGGCATTGTCAATCAAATTTAAAAACAATGACAGAATCAAGTCATGTTCTCCAAGAATATAGCCTTCCTGCAAATCGCAATGGAACTGTATTTTCTCTTTCTTTATCACTGGTCGGATAATATGATCCAATTCTTCGCCAAGAGAAAGTGTATCCAAGTTGCGTTTTACAATCTCTTGTTTGCCAACAACAATCAATTCCAGCAATTTGAAGGACAAACTCTCCAAACGCTTTCCCTGTGTGTAAATATAATTCGCCGCTTCTGCCGTCTCTTCCTGATTCATCTCCATACGTCGCAACATGTCTGAATATCCTATTATTGACGTAAGAGGTGTCTTTAATTCATGAGCAAAGGATGCCGTGAAATCTTCTTGCCTGCGCACTGCATCCGTCAGCTCCACCATTTTTTCCTCTAAGGAATCTGCCATGTTATTGAAATCTTCGGACAAAAGTGCAATTTCGTCCTCCCCAATAACCTTGGCTCTACTGTCGTAGTTACCTTCAGCAAACTTTTTGGTAGTCTCGGAAAGTGTCACGATAGACTTCGTAAGCATGTGAGAAGTAATAAAGATAATCACTGCTGTAAGACCAATGAGCGTAAACATGATTGCTCTGTAAGCACCATAGAAGTCTTCTCTGTCCTGATACACGCCGGTAATATCTTTGGCTGTCTCTAAGTAATACACTTCCCCGCCAACCTGGCTTCGGCACATAAAGTAAAGCACATACTGTTCCCCGGAAGTTACGATTTCATAGGCACAGTTGTCTTCCTCAGACAAAGCATCCAAAAGTTCATTGGCCAACATGCTTTCTCCTACCTCATTGCTAGAGAACACCGTATGCCCTTTTTCATCAAAAATAGTATAGGTATATTCATTTTGATTCAAGTTTGTCAAAATCTCTTTGACCATCTGCAACAAAATTTCATCTCTTTGGTAACTGACAGGTAGCGTTCCCACATTCATCTCAAATGCATACTGGAACATTCTATTCTCTCGATTTCCCTCCTCGATTTCCTGCTGAAATGCAGAGTTGAAGGACTGGGAAATCGCCCAAATACCAAAAATACTAAATATAATAGTCAAAAGAGCTGTAAATGAAAAGAAAATTTTCCAGAAAAATTTCATACTACTTTACGCTTCTCCTACGTTAAGACGATATCCTACTTTGTAAACAGCTACGATGTGATCCTCCCAGTGCAATTTCTTTTTCAGTCTCTGCACATGCAAGTCCACAGTTCTACTTTCGCCCATATATTCACTTTCCCATACATTTTCGTAAATAATATCGCGATATAAAGCTACGTTTTTGTTTCTGATAAACAAAAGAAGCAATTCAAATTCTTTCAAGGTCAGCATAATCTGCTGTCCATTCTGAACTACTGTTCTGGACTGCACATCCACTTCAATGTCCAGCACCTTAAGCACTTTTTCACCCTTGTTGTATCTGCGAAGGACAGTCTCTACTCTGGCCAATAGTTCTGCTATTTCAAATGGTTTGGCAATGTAATCTTCCGCTCCACTGCGCAGGCCCTTGACCTTGTCATCTACCTTGTCCATAGCAGTGATAAAAATAACTGGAAGTTCCAGGCTTCTGGCATATTCCATCAGTTCATATCCATCGATGCCAGGCAACATAATATCCAAAAGAGCCAAGTCAAAATTGTTCTCAGCCATCAGATCTGCCGCTGTATTTCCATCAAATGCACACTTGCACTGATACCCAGCCTTGGTCAGGTTCATTCTAATTAGATTGGAAATTGGTTCCTCGTCTTCAACTATCAAAATCTTAATCATCTTTCGTACCTCCTCCTAAGAAAGAAATTATGCAAAAGACATTTATGCTCTCAGCACTGACATAATCAGCACTTCAACACTCATTACATCATTCATGCGCCCGGTTTTTACTGCTTCCTCCGCCTCAACGCACTGATTTACTGCTCTCTTTAATTCGTCCACTTTAAACCTTGCCGCCTGTGAAACGTTCTTCCCTGCCACAAAACTAGGGATTCCCAATCTCTCCCCAATGCGCTTGTTGTCAAATCCTTTGGATTTCAGTTCTTTCACCTGGAGCAACATGTTACATTGTCTGGCAATCAAAAACAGAATTCGCATGGGTGGTTCCTTCAGCGCCAACAGTTCATAATACAGATCCAGCGCCTTCGTCTGTTTGCCCTCCGCAATCGCGTTGATCATCTCAAAGATATGGCTGGTCACACGGTTAGTACAGATGGCATCGATATCTTCCACTGTAATCACTTCGCGGTCCAAACAATAGCACACAAGTTTTTCCAGCTCCATGCGGATATTTTCCATATCTGTTCCAGTCTTGGACAAAAGGTAATTCGCAGTATTTTCTGAGATCTTTTTGTCTTCCTTCTTCAATATAGAAGCAACCCAACGTTTCAAAGTTGTTTCATCCTGCTCCTCAAATTGTGCTAAATGACCCTGATTTTGAACTGCTTTGTACATTTTGCTTCTTTTATCTACCTCCTGCTCCACAAAAACAAAGCAAGTGGTAGGCGCAATCTGCCCCATATATTCCGCCAATTGTTCGCCACCTGATTTAAACAAACCACTATTTTCAACAACAATTGTTCTGCGGTCTGCAAAAAATGGCATTGTTTCTGCCAAATCAATAATCTCTCCCACAGAAATGTCCTTGCCCTCAAAGTAATGAAGATTCATCGCATCTCCGTCACCCAGCAGAGCAGCAGACAATTTGTCTTTATATTGCTTACGCAGGTAAGCCTCCTTACCGTACAATAAATACACTTGTCCAAAATTTCCTGTTTTAATGTCCTCATTAATGCGCTGCATGTTTTTTCTCCTTATTTTCCCATCATAACCTTTTCCCTAGGCATTGACAAGAAGCCCCCAGACTTCCATGGTGATTTTTTCGTGAGAAGTCCCTTCAAACTCTTCGATATATTTGCATGTCATCCCCAAAGTCTCCGGATTGGCGTCCAGAAAACGGTCTCCTGGATATCTGCGATTCCATCGAAAAATAATCATTTCTTCTATTTTATCTTTCACTTGCAGTAGGCTCTCATTTTCCACAAAGCAATACTCTCCCACTCCCGCTTTGTCCAAAAATAGGTTATCCACGCGCATCCACTGCTCTACACACTCAAATTGTTTTGCTGTATATTCATTCATCCACAGTTTGCTTTCTTTCGTCAAATCCAAAATCCTGCTTCTAAGTGCCATATCCTGGCTCTGTCTGCGGTTGTTAAACATCATTCCGTTTTGGTCGTCCAATACCACTATCACTTTCATATATTTAGCCTCCGTAACATATTCAGTTTAAACGATAAACCCGCTTTTTTAAACCCCCAGTTTCTGTCGCTTGCCTCGTCGCTATCACAGCGTGATATCTCCTCATCGCAAAAAGAGCTGACTGGAAATCTCCAATCAGCTCTTTCGTTCATACGCCAAGTAAAAAATATGATATTAGGTGTTCTTAATGATAATCTGCTCAATGATGTCTGCTGCATTTTCGCAAAGGTCACAGCAGTTTTCAAGACTTTCATAAATAGCCTTGTGTCCGATAAGAACCTTGCTTTCTGTTTCAGTTCCAAAAAGATTGTGAACTGCTTCAAGGAATACTTCATCCGCTTCACTTTCAATTGTGTTTACTTCGATGAGCTTCTTACGAAGGTTCTCAGGTTTCTTAAAGTTTTTCAGTTCTTTTGCAGCTTCATACAAAGCTTTTACGCACTTGTTAATAATCTTGGAAAGTTCAGGCGCTGCAGCTGGCAATCTGTCAATGTGATACATATAGAAATCCAATACCACTTCATCCAAAGCGTCTGTTACTTCATCAATAATCTGTACCAGACAGAGAATATCTTCCTGATCGATTGGGGTAATAAATTCTGCAGAAAGTTTTCTCAAAATATCGTGATGCACTTCATCAGCTCTGTGCTCGATATCATGCATTTTTGTGCGCTGTTCTGTCAGATTTGCCTCAGAATAGTTGCAAAGGATTTCCTGCAAATAATCAGAAGCCTCTACACACAACTCCACCTGCTGTTCAACCATTTTAAAATAATCATTTTTAACTTTTGCCATTTCTTTTCTCCTTGTCCTATGTCTTTAACCGAATAACATCAAAAAGAGTTTTGCCATTACAAAGCCTAAAAGGCCACAACCTGGGAAAGTACATACCCAAGTCAAAATCAGTTCCTTTACCACGCCCCAGTTAACATTGCTCATTCTGCGGGCAGCACCAACACCCATGATAGAAGTGGTTTTGGTATGTGTGGTACTTACTGGAATACCAGTAAGAGAAGACAACAACAGACAAAGTGTTGCAGAAAAGTCTGCTGCAAATCCCTGATAAGGTTTCAATTTAACCATATCCATTCCCACGGACTTAATAATTCGATAACCACCAATGGAGGTTCCAAGTCCCATGACAAGGGATACAACAATCATAAGCCAAAATGGAGGTGTTCCCTCATATGCACCAGTAGAAGTTCCCTGTACAAGTGCATTTCCAAGCAAAAAGATTGCCATAAACTTCTGTCCGTCCTGTGCGCCATGCATAAATGCCATTGCGGCACCACCTGCAACCTGTGCACCGGAGAAGAATTTTTCACATTTCATACGGTTCTGGTTGCGGAACATGAAGACTGTCAATTTTGCTGATATGAAACCCATCACGAAACCAAGAAGTGTAGAAAGAACGATTCCATAAAGAACCTTAATCCATTCCTCGCCTCTAAGTCCACCAAAATTACCCTGTACCGCTACTGCTGCACCTGAAATACCAGCAATCAACGCATGGCTTTCACTGGTAGGAATACCAAAATACCAAGCTGCTGTAGCCCAAATTACGATGGCTGCCATTGCTGCGCAAAGTGCAATCAAAGCAGCATTGGAATCAGAACCAAAATCAACCATATTATAAATAGTAGTAGCAACAGATGCATTAATTGACGTCATTACAAAAACGCCTAGGAAGTTGAATATCGCCGCCATAATGATGGCTTTTCTAACTTCAATCGCCCTTGTGGAAACGCAAGTGGCAATTGCATTTGGCGCATCTGTCCATCCATTTACCAGAATAACACCCAATGTCAACAAAGTTGACACCAAGAGCATGGGATTTTGTAGCATCTGGCTTAAAAAATCCATTAGTGCCATAATATATCTCTCTTTCTCTCTAGTATACTATTGTATAACCATATTGAATGAAGGAAATCCAAATTTCTCCATCTTGTAACATCATAACACATTTCTTTTTCAAATGGACAAAAGATATGTAAAAAGTATGTAAAAATTTTTTTACAACAAAAAAGAACGTCCCAACCCTGGGACGTTCTCTTCTTATTCATAGCATTGAATACTTATTTATCTTTCTTGGTGCCAAGCTTTGCCATGATCCATACAAAAATCATAATAACGACCAAAGCAACAAAGATTCCCAGCATACCCTTCCACATAATCTCTAATGCTTGCATAACAACTTCCATATTCATAACAGAACCATCCTTTCTCTTATAAGAACTGAGATACCAAACTGATTACAAGTCCACCTGCTACTACAGATGCAATCTGACCAGATACGTTAGCACCTGCTGCGTGCATGATGAGGATGTTTGTAGGATCTTCCTCCATAGCAAGTTTCTGCACAACACGAGAAGACATAGGGAATGCAGAGATACCAGCACCGCCAATCATAGGGTTGAACTTTTTCTTCAAGAACAGGTTCATGAACTTCGCAAGAAGAACACCACCGATAGTATCCATTACGAATGCGAACAAACCGATTACCATGATCATGATTGTTTCCCATCTTACGAAATCTTCTGCCTTCATACTGAAGGAGATTGTGATACCAAGCAAAAGTGTTACCAAGTTAGCAAGCTGGTTCTGAGCTGTGTCAGACATAGTTCCAAGAACACCACACTCACGAATCAAGTTACCGAACATCAGGAATCCAACCAATGCTACAGACTGAGGAGCTACAAGACCTACGATAATTGTAACTGCGATTGGGAAAATAATACGCATAGTCTTTGTAACAGACTCTGGCTTGTATTCCATATGAATACATCTTTCCTTCTTAGTAGTAACAAGCTTGATTGCCATAGGCTGAACGATTGGAACCAAAGCCATGTAAGAATATGCCGCAACTGCAATAGCACCAACATATTCAGATTTAAGTACCTGAGATACCAAAATAGCTGTAGGACCGTCTGCTGCACCGATGACACCGATGGAAGCAGCATCCTTAATGTCAAATCCTAATACTGCAGCCAAAAGGATAGCTGCAAAAATACCAAACTGTGCGCCTGCGCCGAACAGGAACATAGAAGGTTTGGAAAGAAGTGGTCCAAAGTCAATCATCGCACCAATACCAATAAACAACAGAATTGGCATTGCCTCAGATGCATTGATACCTACCTCAAATAACCATTCAATAATACCATGTGCTTCTACACCACCTACCATCTGGTTAAGTACACCAGAAAGTGGAAGGTTAACCAAAATAGCACCGAAGCCCATAGGAAGCAATAAAGAAGGTTCATACTCCTTCTTGATAGCCAACCAAATCAATAGGACACCAACAGCGATCATTACTAAACTTTTCCAACCGCCATTTTGAAAATCGCACAGTGCTAGAATACCCTCCAATAAGTACTCCATAACATTTCCTCCTTCATAATAAAAAAAATTTCAAATCAAAGCCAATTATAGCACATAAAGCCAAAATTTACTATATCGACTTATGTAAAATAGATTTTACATAAGTAAACTTGTTAATATTTCAAAATTACGCTAGTATAAGGTTGGGTAATTCTTTTTATAATGATTATCGAAAGGAGAAACTATATTGAAACATTATTGTGAAGACATTGCCAAAGTTTTGACCGAAACAAAGAGCTCTTCCGAAGGTTTATCTACTCAGGAAGCAGAAGCTCGCTTGGCGGCAAACGGCAAAAACAAACTGGCAGAAGCCAAAAAAGATTCCCTGCTTAAGCGTTTTGTAGATCAGCTGATGGATCCAATGATCTTGATCCTTTTAGCAGCAGCCGCTATCAGTGGAGTTCTCGCTGTGGTAGAGGGGGAAAGTTTTGCTGATGTAATCATCATTCTTGCAGTTGTAATTGTAAACGCTGTGCTTGGTGTTTATCAGGAAAACAAAGCAGAAAAAGCAATCGAAGCATTGCAGGAAATGTCTGCTGCTACATCTAAAGTATTGCGTGACGGCAAAATTCAGACCGTTCACAGCGAAGACTTAGTTGTAGGTGACATCGTATTACTGGAAGCAGGCGACGCAGTTCCTGCAGACGGTAGATTAATTGAAAATGCCAGCCTCAAAGTTGAGGAGGCAGCTCTTACAGGTGAATCCGTACCTGTAACCAAATTTATTGACATTATCAACTTAACAGATTCTTCCAAGGACGTTCCTCTTGGCGATAGAAAGAACATGGTTTACATGGGCTCCACTATCGTATATGGCCGTGGTAAAGCAGTTATCACAGCTACAGGAATGGACACTGAAATGGGTAAAATCGCAGACGCTCTTGCTCAGGCTGAAGAAGGACAAACTCCTTTACAGATTAAGCTCAGTCAGCTTTCCAAGATTCTTACTTGGTTAGTTCTTGGTATCTGTGTTGTTATCTTCTTAGTACAAATTCTCCGCTCTGGCGGACTTTCATTTGAAGGAATCATTTCTTCCTTTATGATCGCTGTTTCCTTGGCAGTTGCCGCTATCCCTGAGGGATTGGCAGCCGTAGTAACGGTTGTATTGTCCATCGGTGTTACCAACATGTCCAAGCGAAATGCTATCATCCGCAGATTGACAGCGGTTGAAACTCTTGGTTGTGCGCAGATTATCTGCTCCGACAAGACAGGTACTCTTACACAGAACAAGATGACAGTAGTTGACCACTTCGGCGAAGACGAAAAATACCTCGCACAGGCTATGGCACTTTGCAGTGACGCTGAATTGGTTGATGATGACAACGTAAACGGTGAACCAACTGAAGCTGCTCTTGTTATCTGGGCTAACAAATTAGGTCTTGCTAAACCACAGTTGAAAGAAGCATATCCTCGTAGCGGCGAAGCTCCTTTCGACTCCGGACGTAAGTTGATGTCTACAGTACATCCTAAAGATGGCAAATACATTCAGTTCACCAAAGGTGCACCAGACGTTATTCTGGATCGTTGCGTTACCTACTTGAAAGATGGACAGCCTGTTCCTATGACAGATGAATATCGTCAGGAAATCTTAAAAGCCAACAAGGCTATGGCTGACAAGGCTCTTCGTGTTCTTGCATGTGCACAGCGCATCTGGGATAGTGAGCCTGAATACGAAGCTGATGTTTTGGAACATGAACTTTGCTTCGTAGGTTTGAGCGGCATGATTGACCCTGTTCGCCCTGAAGTTAAAGACGCTATCACCGAATGTAACGGTGCTGGTATTCAGGCTATCATGATTACAGGTGACCACATCGATACCGCTATCGCAATCGCAAAAGAGCTTGGAATTCTTAGTGCAGAAGGTGGCAGAAGAGCCATCACAGGTTCTCAGCTCAACGAAATGAGTGATGAAGAATTCGCAAAAGAACTCGCTAACATTGGTGTATATGCTCGCGTTCAGCCTGAACACAAGACTCGTATCGTAAACGCTTGGCGTGATGCCGGATATGTAACAGCCATGACAGGTGACGGTGTAAACGATGCTCCTTCTATTAAATCTGCTGATATCGGTGTAGGTATGGGTATCACAGGTACAGACGTTACCAAGAACGTTGCAGATATGGTTCTTACCGATGACAACTTTGCAACTATCGTAGGTGCTGTTGAAGAAGGCCGTCGTATTTATGACAACATCCGTAAAGCAATTCAGTTCCTGCTTGGTTCCAACATGAGTGAAGTTATCAGTATCTTCGCTGCAACTCTGCTTGGATTTACTATTTTGAAACCAGTTCATCTTCTTTGGATCAACTTGGTTACAGACTGTTTCCCAGCTCTTGCACTTGGTATGGAAAAAGCAGAGCCAGACATCATGAGACGTAAACCTCGTGAAGCAAAAGCAGGCATCTTCTCTGGTGGTATGGGCGTTGATATCGCTTATCAGGGATTCATGGTATCTGGTCTTGTACTTCTGTCCTACTTCATTGGACACTTTATGGAATCTGGTGTTTGGGAGATCACCAACAGTCCTGACGGAACAACTATGGCATTCTTAACCATGTCCATGGCTGAAATCTTCCACAGTTTCAACATGCGTTCACAGCGCGGTTCTATCTTCCGCCTCCGTGGACAGAACAAGGTTCTTGTTTGGGCCGCAGTATTTACTTTGATTGCTACTACATTGGTATGCGAAGTTCCTGTACTTGCAAACGCATTCGGCTTCACAGCTATCAACTTCACAGAGTACATCATCGCAATTGTTTTAGGCCTAATGGTTATTCCAATCGTAGAAATCGTAAAATTCATTCAGCGCAAGTTGGAAAAATAACTTCTGCAACATATTACTTATTTAGCAGATATGAATCAAATATCAAGCCCTCCATCATTATTACGATGGAGGGCTTTTTCTTCCCCTTATGCATCAACAAATGCCTTCTTAATAAATTCATCAAGCAGTCGCGTATTCAAAGGTCTCTTACCGGATTCATATGTAAAAAACAGATTAACGCCTATGTATATTCCATTTCTTGCATACATATCTAATTTGCTCATCATCATTTCTACATAACTTTCATTGTCAAGCATTCCAAAATGCTCTAAATAAACCTCCTTTCTTTCAGGTAGCTTTAAAATCGTAAAATCTGGATATACTGTTAGATTCCCATCTAATAGCAATGGGCACTCGTATCGATAGGGAATTCCTAAAGAATATAACTTGTCCGCAATAATTTTCTCTGATTTTGAGCGAACCCTTTCACCCTTTTCTGTTATAAGTTCTAAAGCATTGTCTCCAAAAGGCTTCCCTTGATACTCCATATCTTCCCACTGTCTCACAAACTCTTTATTAGGTAGGATTGCATCTCTCAACAGTCTTCGTCGATAACAATTCAATTTCTCATATATCCTCTCTAGTTCAGTCTCATTATATACAACAAGAAATCGTTCAATTGCCCTCATCCTTTCTTCTGCAACATTCAAAAGTTGAGTATCATAATCTCTTTGCACAATCCTATGCGCTATTTCAACATCCTTTTTCTTTATATATTTCCCATTCCCTTTTCTCTCTCCTTTTGCCTTTATATAATATTCCACTCCACTTCTCTTATTTGCAATTCGCAAAAAACCCTGAGGTGCTTTTTTTATCCTTTCACGGCTAATCCGCACCTGGTTTTTCAATCTCTGCATCTCTTTTGTTAATATTCTTACTACAACATTCATACCAAAACTCCTTCTCATAGTTCATCCTATTTATTGTTATTTCGCCTTATATGCTCTACCTAAGTCGGTTCATCTTTCTTCTTTTCCCACTGATCTCTCACAATCATATTCTTAGTGGGTATATTTTTTCTTCATCTCCCTACTGATTATTACTTTTCCATCCTCGAGTCGGGATAATTGTTTTTTCTTTT
This sequence comes from Lachnospiraceae bacterium, assembly GCA_017453065.1. GTDB lineage: Bacteria > Bacillota > Clostridia > Lachnospirales > Lachnospiraceae > Acetatifactor. The sequence goes on from JAFTKW010000006.1 coordinate 123,172, forward strand.
CCAACTTATTGAAACTCCTTCTATCTCTAGTTGGAAACTCAAATTCACAATTTCCTACTTCAAGCCCTTTTTTACTTCACAAGTCGGAAAAACTCTATCATACTCTCCAACTCTAATCTTTCAAAACTGGCTCTAGTCGGTAATCACTCTTTTTTCATACCGACCGGAAAGAATCTTTTACGCTAGCAGTTGGAAAATCAGACAAAACACGATATCTTCCATTAATAAAGTTCCCTTTTCATCAGTATCCCTCTCCTATGTCCCTCACCACTGCTCTTTCCAACGCCGAATTCTTAGTTCTTTCCCCACCTTCATCTGGACTGCGCCGCACTCCGGTGTTGTCAGCACAATGCTTCCATCCGCATAAAGCCTCTCTAGTGTCTCCTTATGCGGATGGCCATACCAATTGTCTTCACCGCAAGATATAACCGCCACATCTGCATCTATCACATCCAAAAAGCCCTCCAAGGTGGAATACCTCGAGCCGTGATGAGCCACTTTTAGCACATCTACATGTGAAATTCCTCTCATTTTCAACTGCTCTACCAGAAGACGTTCTCCACGCCCTTCCACATCCCCAGTCAACAGGACGGAATACTCGTTCACCGTCACATAAAGGACTAAAGAATATTCATTGGCACTATCCGCCTGTCCGTAACCCACCGGTGGGTGCAGACACAAGAAAGTAAGCCTCTCCTGCCACAGATTCTCATCCCAAAACATCTTTCCTGCCCATGGACTTAAACTTTCTTCTGCCCAGTTCATGCCTTCGGAAAGATAGTACACAGGTATTTTGTAGCTTTCAGCTAACGCTTCTATCTCTATGTACGCCTCCTCTTTAACCTCTTTCTTCACATCTGGCAATAGAATTCTTTTAACCCTATCTCCATACCCAGCCTCCAGCACACTCTCTAGTCCATTGCAATGATCCGCATCCGGATGAGTAATAATCCACCCCTCTATCTCTCTTACTCCTTTACTCTTCAGAAAAGGGGCAATGGTGTATTTCCCCACGTCGCTTTCAGAACTGCTCCCTCCGTCAACCATGTAAACTTTCCCCGTGCTAGAACGCAGAAAAACACCATCTCCTTGACCCACATCCAAGAAACAAATTTCAGTTCCAAAATTGACCGGAACAGTCATGGTAAAAATGCCAATCAAAATTAATTTAAAACATCCCTGTCGGGTAATCCTTTTTCCCCATAAAATCAGCGTTCCTAGCACCAATACATAAAATAACACCTGAAATGTTGACACGCCTCCCACTATGCATCTGCTCCCCGGAAGAGTCAAACTCAACTTCGCCAAACTGGAGTACAAATTTAAGACCAACTTGGTCAATGCACAAATTATGGTGCTTACGCTCCACGGAGACACAACAATTAGTGTTATTCCCAGCACAAACAGCGTCGGAAGTAATGGTATCACTATCAAATTTAGCACCATACTGTAAGGAGCTATCTCATAAAAAGCCAACGCCATTATAGGCAACGTCGTCACAGTTACAGAGAAGCTAACCAACAATGCTTGTTTCACTCCTTTTAAGACTCCAAACAGAAATTTTGCCATCCCCTCTCTGTATCTATCGCCCTTTCCGTCTCCTTCAAGCAGCGGCAAAATGCACCCAATTCCAATCATAGCCCCAAAAGATAGTAAAAAACCCGACTGATACAAATACAACGGGTTCTGGACTACCATCAAGCACAGCAATACTCCCAAAGAGGTCATCGTATCATAACTTCTCTCCAGAAGTATCCCCAACATTCGAATCACAAACATGCCTGCTGCGCGGAAAGCACTAGCGCCTGCATCTGTAAAAACACCATAAGTAACAATTATACATATCCCCAATATTGCCGAAGCCCACAGTGGTATGCCCAGTCGTCTAAGCAATTTATAAAAACTCATGCCCACGAGAGACATATGTAGTCCCGAGATAGCCAAAATATGTGAGATGCCACTTTGCTGATAAAGACCTTTCATGCTTGTATCCAATCGATCCTTACTTCCAAACAAAATTGTGCTAAGCACAGACCCCTGCTCTTTACCCAAACGTTCCTCCAAAATAGCAGACCAGCTACATTTACACCTCCACATATATTCCCGCACAAAACTATGACTTTGGCTAACCCAACACAAGGTTCCATCATACATGCGCATACCTATTCCCATACTGGCATAGTACAACCTGCTATTAAATTCTCCAGGATTGGTAGGAAGATCAAAATCGGAAAGTATTCCTTCTACCAAGACATAGCTGCCCATGGCTGGTTCTTCCCCATCTAAATGCACCATGACTTGTGTTCCTAATCTGCCATTGTCCCAGTTTGACTTCTCTATTAAATTTTCTAAAGATTGTTTTGAAATAATATCCCAAGAAGTTGGGTAATTGAAAACCTCCATCGAGGCCTTTGACTCGCGCACAATTGCTTCCACAGAGCAAATTGTCACATTAGATAAAAAAAGAATGGACGATTCCCGCCCGTTAGATATTCGGTATTGCTTAGCTGCCACCTGACCATATACATAGACCTTCTGTCCCGCCACGTCGTGGTTTTTCAGTTCGGGCGGAAACAGGGCCTGCCACAAAGCGATCAGGCAGACCACCCAAGCGCATACCGCCAAAAGTGGTCTTTTCATATTCGCCTTTCTTATTCCTACTTTGATTCAATCAAATCTAAATTTCTTTCAAAAATAGTGGTAAAACTATATTTCTCTCTGTATGTGATTTCAGAAACTCCATCTATCAAAAACTGCACTTTCTTTACATTGCTCAGCTCCGTCAAAGAATTGACTATAGAATAAAGCACAACCTCTGCCGTTCCATTGTAAATCTGAGTTGTAAAAGTAGAGTCCAAATTCACATAACAGATTCCGTCCTTCACAGACACGCTTACAATCTTGGTTGATGGATTAATCAAGGCATAAGCCCCGCTCATACCACTGTCAGGACCTTTGATTAGTTCCTCCAGCACCAATTTTTCCATCGGAATGATAGTATTGTAATCCAATGTTCTAGTGGTTGATACCAGCTTGTCACCCGCTTCGTTGCCAAAATACAGTCTCAGTCGAACCTTTTCATAAATATTGGTTGTATCTCCTGCATTGTCAATAAATTGACCTGCAGACATCATTCCAACCAAATTCCCTAAACTATCCTTAAGAGGCTCCCCTTCCACAGTCAAGGACAAAAAATTGATCCCTTTGATTTGAGTAAAGCTCCTCACCAAGGCTGCCCTAACCAGAATCTCCTTGGTAGCTGTCATGTTTTTGTAATCAGCCGTCAAATCCATCTTTACACAGCCGTCCTCTATCTGGTAGTTGTTCACCTTGAATTCTAGTGCCAGCGGTGGCTGATACTCTAGTTTATCAGGCAAAGTAGATAGTTTCGCCATCACTTCCTCCACCTGTGCTTCTAACGTATCCGTCTCCAACACATAGCTATGTGCTTCTACCTTCATTCCAGACTTGCTTAAAAAATACAAATCTATACTTTCGCCATCTGCCTGCGGTGCATCCTGCCCACAACCCGCAGTTCCCACCATCAGCAGCGCCAATAAAATACTAAGAAATCTTTTCATTGAAATCTCCCGCAATATTAACCCACAATGTGTGTCAGTGGTATCTTTACCACAAAAATCGTTCCTTCTCCCACCTTACTGCTGACAGTAATGGTTCCTTTATGCATCAACACAGCGTTCCTTGTGATAGCTAGACCCAGTCCTGTTCCAGCCACTTCTCTGGCATGGGATTTGTCCACACGATAAAATCTCTCGTAAATCTGTGCCAAGTCATCTTCTGGGATTCCGATTCCAGTGTCCTGCACTTCAATCGTAAAAAACTGATGGTCCGCATTGAGAGAAATCTTGACCAAACCATGTTCCTTATTGTACTTAATTGCATTGTCTACCAGGTTCGAAATAATCAAGGTCATCTTCACCTCGTCCACATCAGCAATTACCGTTCTGAAGCTTTCAAACAAAACTTCTACATCTCTTTTTCTAGCCAAAGGACGTAACCTTTTTAGGATCAGTTCTGTCAGTTCATTCATATTAACGGCAGATACATTGAGATCTGCTGCTGTTTTGTCCATTTTAACTAGGGCCAACAAATCATTGATAATCTGATTCTCTCTGTCTATTTCTGCACCAATATCCTCCATAAATTCCCTATATATTTCTGCAGGAGTATCAGGATTTGACAAAAGTGCATCCGACAAAACCTTCATAGAGGTTAAAGGTGTTTTCAGTTCGTGGGACACATTGGACACAAACTCCTGTCTGGACTCATCCAACATCTTCATTCGTCCAAGTAATTGGTTGAAAGCATCCACGATATGCACTGTTTCAGAGTAATCTGGCACCGCGACCATTTTGTCCACATGGCCCTCTTTTACTCCCCTAATGGATTGAGTGATTTTTTCAAAAGGTCTGGTCAAAAATTCTGCCAGAACGAGTGCCAGTCCAATAATAAAAACAAGCATCACGCCTTGCAATATAATTGCATTGCGCTCCAACACCTCCCTGGTAGACACAATACTTTCATTTGAAATGCTGGTAAGCATCACTCCCCTTACCACCGTTGTTTCTTTTTCACCTTGCGGTGTCAATTCTATTACTTTTTCTGTAATCGGAGTGGTCATCTCTATATAGCCCAAATCCGGAAGATAGTTAGAGGTACTCTCACCGTTAAAGCAACGAATAACCCCCTCCGAAATCATAATCTTCCCTTGACTAAGCCCATACGTATCCTTCACAACCTTGAAGTTTCCTCCAACAATCTGTACACGCCCATCGTACAAATTTGATAGCATTTCCAATTCTGCATTGATAGTTTCAGAGGTACTGCTCTCCAAATAATTGTAATAAATCAAATGATTCGCTAAAATCTTCAACTGATTTTGCACTGTATTGACACGCAACCCTACCGAGCGCTCTTCATAGTTGGATACTATCACATTACACATGAGGATGCTTGGAATGGTTCCCACTACCAAAATCAACACAAACAAGCGCACCTTTAAGCTGCGCAAGTTCCATAAATGTTCAAGCAGTTTTTTCCATTTTTCCTGCAACCACTGTTTCTGCATGATATATCCCTACATATTCCAGAAATAATAACCTACTCCCCATTTGGTGTGCACATACTTGGGCTCACCTGGGTTCTGTTCAATCTTCTCACGGAGTCGGCGGATATGCACATCCACCGTGCGCACGTCGCCTGGGTAGTCCGGCCCCCAAACCGTATGAAGCAAACTCTCTCTGCCAAAAACCTTATTTGGATTGCTTATCAACAATTCCAACACTTCAAATTCCTTCGCCGTGAGCGCAATCTCCTGACCAAGTACATAGACTCTGCGACTTTCTAAATCTAATTTCACATCTCCATTTTCCAGGAATCTGACTTTATTTGCTTCCTTAGGTTCGATTCGTCTCAAAATTGCTTTGATACGAGCCTTAACCTCCAAAATATTGAAAGGTTTGGTCATATAGTCATCTGCGCCGTAGTCCAGGCCCAAAATCTTGTCCATATCGTCGCCCTTGGCTGTCAGCATAATGATTGGAACATTGCTAAACTCGCGAATCTGCTGACACACTTCAAAGCCATTTAACTTAGGTAGCATCACGTCAAGCAGTATGATATCGTACGCATTCTCTCGCACCAGAGCCAATGCTTCCTCTCCATCATAAGCCACATCCACTTCCATACCATCCTGCTCTAAACTGAAGCGAATTCCTTTTACAATCAATTTTTCATCATCTACAACCAAAACTCTCTTAGACATATGCCCCTCCACAGTCATTGATAAAACTTATCTATCGAACTGTTATTAAGTCTTTTATTTTCTCATAAATAGCAGCCTTGATACCGCTAATCTTTTGGATATCTTCAATGGAGGCGAATGGTCCATTGCTCTCTCGATATGAAACGATATCCCTGGCACGTTTTTCCCCTATGCCAGGCAAATCCTTAAGTTGCTCCAAAGTCGCGGTATTGATATTGACCAACTGATTTGGAGCATTTGTCTTTCCTTTGCCCGCTGCATTGCCAGTCTGAGTTGACAAAGTAATGTTTCCATCGGAAAACGCGTTCTCATTTCCTTCCTCCAAAACCATTCCCGTCACATAAATTTGGCTTCCATCCTGCAAAAAATCCGCAAGATTTAGTGCCGTTTCGTCTGCCCCTTTGGCAAACCCACCAGCAGCCATCAGACCATCATAAACTCTACTTCCTTCCGGCAGTTCGTATATCCCAGGTATCTGAACGTATCCGCATATATGTACCCACAGGGTTGGGATTTCCTCCCCTGTTTCTGCAACGCTTTCACAAGTTTCTTCCACTTCATACACCTGTTCCTGGATCAGCATCTCCTCTATGGTCTGCCCTTGACCGTCACAGCCACATAGCCATAGTGCGCCCAGACACAAAATGCCAAAAAGCATTTCTCTATTCCATTTGACTTCTTTGTTCATGCCGTAGCTCCTTTCAAAACAAAAGGAGTGCCTCTCTACGCTGACTGAATTCATTGTATGCTAATCCACTGGTTTTTACAAGAGATTTTACTTCCACTTAAAAATCGTTATGCCAGCCACTGCAAGCGCCAATCCCAATACTTTTCTCCACTCAAAAGGCTGTTTGTCTGTCCCAAAAAGGCCAAACAGTTCTATTAGATATGCCACCGCAATCTGGGCAACTACTATCAGCAACACCGCCTTTGCCGGTCCCAGCATCTCCATGCTTTTGATGACCGTATAAGTAATAAACGCACCAATACATCCACCCAACAGCAAATACTTTGGCTCCACCTTCCAAACAGCGGCCATGCTGGAGCGATCTGTAAATGCCCATATAAAAAGGCAGAGCAAAAATGCGCTACCTTGCACAAAGGTATTTGCCGTCCATACAGAAGAAGCCTTCGTTACCTGCGTGTTAAAAACCCCTTGAATACTCATCAGCGCGCCAGACAAAAGTGCAATTAAAAAACCGACCATAGTAATCTCCTTATCTTTTTTGATAAGTATTTCCTACAAGCCGGTTTTTATTCTTGCTTTATTGTAACTGTAGCGCTATTTGATCTGCCAGCGCCTTCAGCTGAGTGTCGATATCCTCTCCGCTCCAAACCTTCGCCAAAGTGATTTCCAACTGAAGCCAGAAGTTTTCTGTCTCTAAAAGTTTTGGAAGTGAAACGGAAGTTTCATACTCTGTCATGAACGCATTTAAATTGGAATTGGACTGATTTTCTCCATAGCATGCAGAAAGTTTTCCTGCTCTGCTATACAGTTTTTCCAAATACATCGTAGTTAAGAAGGTGGCAAAGTCGTTGGCCAGTTCTTTGTGTTTGGAGTATCCATTGATAGCCACACAGTTCGTTACTGCCATCGTACTTCCGTCCAACTGCTCACTCAGTTTAGGCATTGCAATAATACCGTAATCATAAGTAAATGTGCCCTCTGTCTTCGCAGTCTCCAATATTTCAACTGCATCAGGCTTTACGATGGTAAATACCAGTTTGCCTTCTATGAACTCTTGCAGGATTCCATCCATAGTTACGTCATCCGCATCAATAGAGAAAAACTGATTTAAGTTCTGGAATATCTGCAAGCATTGCTTGGTTTCGTCATTGTAAATATTGATTTGCTCTTTGTCATCTCCGTTGGGACCGCCAACGTTCATATATGCACCAGCAAAATAGTAATTATAAAATACATCAGAAACATCCCACTTAAGCACCGCTTCTACAACATCAGGAGCGTCGTAGTTGTCTGCAAACGCAAGAAGTTCATCAAGGGTCGTTGGAATACCAGCTTCCAACTGCGCCTGGGAAATCACAAGTTTGCCATCGGTATCCTCATAATTGGGGTCCTCTGGATCTACGATTGCATCATCTGTAAACTCCACATCTACATCTTCTCCGCTTTCACCTGCCATCTGAGCAGCGGTCCACTCCTGAAGATATGTCTTATTGTACAAAAGAGCGCTGGTCTCAAAATAGTAAGGATAAGCAACCAATTTGTCCTTGTAGGTAACAGCAGACAAAGCACTTTGAGGGAAATGGGTATCACTCAGCACGCCCAATGTGTCTTCAACCTCATCAGCTAGACCAGCCAAATATGCCTTACCCAAAGCATCATTGTCAATAATATAGGCATCTGGCATCTGTGTCTCTGTCATAGTAGCTTCGTTGATGGTTTCTAAGTAGTTGCTCGCTGAAACCAAAACCGGTATCACTCGTACATCTCTTTCCTCGCCAAATGCAACTGCTGCGCTGGCAATCAAATCAGACATCTCCTCATCGGAATACCAAAAGTAAATGGTTTCCTTCTTAGGAGTATTGTCTACAATTATATCCACCGGTTCTTCCTGCATCTTTAAACCAGAAAGGCCCACGATGCTGATTCCTATCAGCACGCAGGCTATTAAAACTATTGCTAAAAGTCTTTGCTTCAGACTCATATATACCTCCATCCACGGTTACGCGAGGCACTGGTCCAAAATCTCTATCATCTGGTCCACGTCCTCTTTAGTAATGATAAGGGGTGGAACGAAACGTATAATATCAGTTCCGGCATTGATTAAAATAAGTCCTTTGTTCAAGGCTTTATTTAATATATCTGAAACAGGCCCCTTACATACCAGGCCCTGCATCAATCCCATACCTCTGCGAGTCAGCACATAATCATGCTTTGAAACCAGTTCATCCAGTTTCTGCTCGAGGTAAGGTGCAACTTCACCCACATGTTCTATTATATGTTTCTGGGCAAATAAATCAAGCACTTTGTTGATTGCTGCGCAGGCAAATGGGTTGCCACCGTAGGTAGTTCCATGATCTCCAGCAACTAAGGAATTTGCTGCCACTTTTTCTGTCATCAAAAAAGCTCCCACTGGAACGCCACAGCCCAAAGCCTTAGCGGTGGTCATAATGTCTGGCTTCACTCCGTAGTGTTGCCAAGCAAACATTTTTCCTGTACGTCCCATACCGCACTGAATTTCATCCAAAATCAGTAAAATATCTTTTTCATCACAGAGAGCACGCACCTTACTTAGGAATTCATCAGTCGCAGGATAAATTCCGCCTTCTCCCTGAACAGTCTCTAGAATAATAGCACAAGTTTTGTCACTAACAAGTGCAGCCACGCTGTCAAAATCATTCATCTCGGCAAACTTAATATTGCCAATACCGGGTTCAAAAGCCTCTCTGTATTTAGGAGTACCTGTTACAGACAAAGCGCCCATGGTTCTGCCATGGAAAGAATGATTCATGGCAATAATCTCATGGTCTGTAGTACCATCTTTTAGATAAGCATACTTTCTCGCTGCTTTAAGTGCACCCTCTACCGCTTCCGCTCCAGAGTTAGTAAAAAACACTCTATCCATACCGGAAACTTCTTTCAATTTGGTTGCCGCTTCAATCGCTGGCACATTGTAATAGTAGTTGGAGGTGTGAAGCAGCTTGTCAATCTGTGTCTTGAGGGCATCATTGTACTCCTGCTGCCCATAGCCCAGCGCAAATACAGCTATTCCTGACACAAAATCCAAATACTCTTTTCCCTCGATATCGTAAAGGTGAACTCCTTCTCCCTTGTCCAATACCACTTGAAAACGATTGTATGTATGAAGCAGTACACTTTCTGCCTGCTCAATATATTTTTTCATCATTAGATGTCACCTTCTTTTATATGATGTTATCTTTTTAGATATTGTCCCCTTCATCATCAGAGATAATTGCTGTACCAATACCCTCATGGGTAAAGATTTCCAAAAGAAGTGTATGTGGAATACGTCCGTCCATAATATGTACTCTGTTTACGCCATTGCGAATGGCAGAAATACAGTTGGTAAGTTTTGGAAGCATACCTCCACCGATAAATCCACTATTCAAAAGTTCTTCTGCCTGAGAGGCTGTCAATCTGGATATAAAGCTGGACTTATCCTGAATATCTCTATAAAGACCTTCAATATCCGTCAGGAATGCTAACTTCTCAGCTCCCACTGCTCTTGCAATTGCACATGCAGCATCGTCTGCATTGATATTGTAGGTCTGGAAATTCTCATCCAAACCGATAGGTGCTACGATTGGAAGGAAATCTTTTTCCAAAAGATCAAACAATACCTTAGGATTTACATTTGTAATCTCACCAACAAATCCAATATCTTCGCCACCTGCGTATTTCTTTTCTACCTGCAGAAGACCGCCGTCTTTGCCACTGATGCCCACTGCTTTAACACCAAGTTCCTGTACCATAGTAACCAGATTTTTGTTCACTCTGCCGAGTACCATCTCAGCGATTTCCATGGTCTCTTCATCGGTCACACGAAGACCATTTACAAATTTCGCCTCTTTACCCGCTTTTTCCACCCAGCGGCTAATCTCTTTACCACCACCATGCACAATGATCGGCTTAAAACCTACCAATTTCAGCAAGGTCACGTCTTTAATTACGTTCTTCTGAAGTTCTTCGTTGGCCATAGCGCTTCCGCCATACTTTACCACGATAATCTTTCTATTAAAGTGCTGAATATAAGGAAGGGCTTCGATAAGCACCTCTGCTTTCGCTAAGTTTTTGTTGATATTGTCCTGCATAATTTTTCTCCTTAACTGCGATAATCCGCATTAATTTTAACATAATCGTAG
>JAFTKW010000027.1 GCA_017453065.1 Lachnospiraceae bacterium
ACCACGTCTTACAACTTCGATTTTCTCTACATTAGGAGAATGAAGTGGCCAAGTCTTCTCAACGCCTACGCCATTGGAAGTCTTTCTAACAGTGAAAGTTTCTCTGTTGCTTCCACCCTGTCTCTTCATAACAACGCCTTCGAAAACCTGAATTCTTTCACGGTTTCCTTCTTTGATCTTACCGTATACTTTAACGGTATCGCCAACGTTGAATTCTTCAACTGTTGCCTTAAGCTGTTCAGCTTCAATGCTCTTAATGATTTCGTTCATTTTTATATCTCCTTTTTAACCTGGATGTTCTTAATACATCAGTAACAGAGGACCATCTCGTTATCGCAACATTGGTACTATACCACAAAGGGAGTGCAAATGCAAGCATTATTTTCCTTTTATAGGCTTATTTACTGGATTTCTTTTCCAGCCACCACAAACTGTTTTTGGACAAACATAGTCCTAACTTTTCTTGTAATTTCCATGATGCCAAATTAGTGACATCAACTTGTCCAAATGGAGTCCACCCCTGTTTCAAGGCATAATTAATCAAATAACATTCTAGCAAAGATCCAATGCCATTTCTTCGGTATTCAGGCATTACCTCCAACATACCAAGGCTTCCATCTGGATGGATTCCTATAAACCCACAAAGACTATCCTCTTGGTATAATCCAAAAAGAGCTTTCTTTTGGATGCGCTCTTTCATGGATTCCTCATCTCCATAGGAATAGATCTCACTGACAATAGGAAGTTCTTCCAAAGTAAGATTTCTAAACTGGTACTTATCCGCAACCACTTTCTTAATAGGTAATACTTCCTTACGAGTATACACAGCCTGTTTGCATTCCATCAATACATCATAGTCAAATTCGAAAGCTATCAATTCTTTCAAGAAATCCTGATGAGCTACAATATAGGATGGTGCTTTCGCCGCATCTGACATCTCTTCCTTCAATGAATTGACAATTTGTTCTGCACCTTGTTCATTGGTCGCAGTTGCCATAAAATATCCACTCTCTATATCTTGTAAAAGGACTCCATCTTTTTTGAAATAAATCAGCCTTGCTTTGCCTCTGCGAATCACTTCAATCATTTCAATATGACTCAGTTTGTCCTTCTTTAACTGCTCAATACACTTTAGATTTCTTTCATAACGCTGGAACAAATCCGGTCTTCTCTGCTTGGTTCTTTCCACAGACTGCTCCAATCGCCACTGTCTGATTTTGTTGTGGTCTCCTGACAATAGAACCTCAGGAACCTGCTTGTCATGCCATACTTCTGGTCTAGAATATTGAGGATACTCCAGTAGATTGCCTTGAAAACTCTCTGTTTCAGCAGAACTTTCGTTGTTGAGCACACCTGGAACAAGTCTGGATATGGCATCAATCATTACCATAGCAGGCAATTCTCCACCTGTAAGGACATAATCGCCAATTGACACATAATCTGTCACAATTTCTTCCAGAACTCTTTCGTCAATTCCCTCATAATGTCCACAAAGAAATATCAATTCCTCTTCCTTCGCCAAATCTTGCGCAATTTGCTGTGTAAAAGGAGTTCCTTGTGGTGTTAGGTAAACGCACCTAACTTTCTGACCTTTACAAACCGCTTTCCAGGCATCAAAAACTGGCTGTGCTTGCATCAACATGCCCGCACCGCCACCGTAGGTGTAGTCATCCACTTTTTTATGTTTGTCCATAGAATAGTCGCGAATATTCACTGCATCCAACGAAATCGTCCCAGCAGATGCTGCTCTACCTATGATACTTGTTCCAAGTCCTTGCATAATCATTTCTGGGAACAAAGTCAAAACATGAAACTTCATAAGTCTCCTTCCATGGATTACAAATCAAGCAATCCATCCATCACATGTACCATCATCTTTCTTTCATCCATGTCCACACTGAGGATACACTCTTTGATAGCAGGCAAAAGCACTTCTTTGCCATCTGCCATCTTTACAACATATACATCATTCGCTCCTGTCTGAATCACATCCACTAGTTCCCCAAAAGGTTCCTCCTCATCTGTAAGGACAGATAAACCGATTAAATCCGCGATGAAATATTCGTCTTTGCGAAGTTTCACTGCATTTTCACGTGTGACATACAAATTCTTAGAGCGATACTTTTCTACATCATTCAGTGAATCGATACCTTTAAACTTCAAAATAACAAACTGCTTAAAAAACTTCACACTTTCTATCTCCAGTGTAAGCATTTCTTTGCCGGTATCCAACAACACTTCCTTTAATTTTTTAAATCTACGCACATCATCTGTGGTAGGAAATACCTTTACTTCACCTCTTACGCCATGCGTGGAAGTGATTGCTCCAACTTGAAATATATCTTCCATTTTCCCTCTCTTATCACTTCGTTGACATCCACATCGTAAGATTAAAATCTTACATTGATGAGTGCCAGCGAGCACCATCACAAAAAAGGGGCACTTAAAAAAGCGCCCCTTCCAGTGTCTTAGATGATTTCTACATCCACTCTCTTATTGTCTTTGGATGATGCAGCTTTTACAACAGAACGAATTGCTTTTGCAATTCTACCCTGTTTGCCGATTACTTTACCCATATCGGTAGATGCAACATGAAGTTCAACAGTGACATTTTTACCTTCTGTCTTTTCTGTTACTACAACTTCCTCCGGATTATCAACAAGCGCTTTTGCAATAACTTCAACTAATTCC